>JAGPUQ010000012.1 GCA_018069525.1 Porticoccaceae bacterium
TGGGGTGGAACAGGCAAGTGGGATGAAATTGCGCGAACTCCATATTGGCAACCCGGCAACCGCGTCGCCAGGCGACGGCAATACCATCGCCGCTGGCACCGTCCGGGTTGCTGGTATAGAGATAGGCTTTACTGGCGCCACCGGTGGCGAGTACCACGGTGCGAGCCTGGAACAGGCACACTTCACTGGTCTCGACATCGAGTACATAAGCGCCGTTGCAACGGAGGACGCGGGAGTTCGCATCCGCCTGGGTGGTGAGGTCGACGACTACGTGTTGACTAAAGACTTCGATATTGGCTTGTTCTATAACCCGTTCGGCCAGGGTTTCCGAAATCGCTTTACCCGTGGCGTCGGCGGCGTGAAGGATGCGGCGTTGACTGTGTCCCCCTTCTTGACCGAGATGGTACTCGCCATTACTGTCGCGGCTGAATTCGACGCCCTGGTCTATCAGCCAATCGATACTAGCGGGGCCATTCTCGACTACCTGTTGCACGGTCCTATCGTGACATAGGCCTGC
Organism: Porticoccaceae bacterium; assembly: GCA_018069525.1. Taxonomy (GTDB): domain Bacteria; phylum Pseudomonadota; class Gammaproteobacteria; order Pseudomonadales; family Porticoccaceae; genus JAGPUQ01. The sequence goes on from JAGPUQ010000012.1 coordinate 518, forward strand.
GCCAGCGATACGGGTATCCTCGGCATGGGCTTCAATACTGTCGTTGGCGTCGAATACGCTAGCAATTCCGCCCTGGGCATAGCGGGTAGAACCGGTTTGCAGGACATCTTTGCTGAGCAATGCAACTCGGTAGTTTCCGGCCAGTTGCAATGCGGTTGACATACCAGCAGCGCCGCTGCCAATAACCAGAACGTCGTGATAGAAATTTTTTGTCATAAAAACTGAGGTTTTGATTGCTCGATAGCATTATAATATAGCATTGTTAAAAGCCTTATGCTGCGGCGGAGAAGTCGTCATGGAGCGGGGTGCGATAATCATCGGCAGTGGAGAGTTATGTGAAGGCCCAGGGTGAGCCAGCGACGGACCAGCAATTGGTTAAGCGCGTACAGAAAGGTGATAAGACCGCATTTGATCTGCTGGTACTGAAGTATCAGCACAAGGTACACGCCATTGTAGCGCGCTACATTCACGACCAATCGGAAGTGGATGACGTGGTACAGGAATCTTTTATCAAGGCGTATCGCGCACTGGGTAAGTTTCGCGGGGATAGTCAGTTTTATACCTGGTTGTATCGTATCGCCGTCAATACCGCAAAAAATGTTCTGGTGTCGCGCAAGCGTCGCCCACCTCAGTCTGACGTTGATATTGCCGATGCGGAATATTATTCCGGCAGCGATCGACTTAAGGACAACGATAGTCCCGAGAATCTGGCGTTTCGAGACGAGCTTCAGGAAGTTGTTAACGAAGCATTAAAAAATTTACCCGAAGATTTGCGCACGGCAGTAACCTTGCGCGAATTTGAAGGTCTTAGCTATGAAGATATTGCGGCAATTATGGAGTGTCCTGTGGGTACGGTGCGCTCGCGAATCTTTCGAGCCAGGGAAGCGATGGACCAAAAAATTACCGCCTTGATGGGCGGCAATATGCGCTAATGTGGGATTGCAGGGCTTTGTTCCGTGGGAATCGGAACCTTTTTGGTTTACATGGGTCTGATGCGCGTAATAGTTTAAATATGAATGATCAGTTACGGGGTTGATAGCGCAATGAGTGAAGACGTGAGAGAAGACATAAGGGCAAAGATATCGGCATTTATGGATGGCGAGGTCGGTGACTTTGAGGCCCGTCGCACTCTTAAAGAAATAGCGGCGGATGCTGAATTAAAGCGCAAATGGTATCGCTATCATTTGGCATCGTCGGCAATGCGCGACGACTTGCCCGGTAAAATGGTGGATTTATCGAGTCGTATTCGCTCGGCGATTGACATCGAGGCGCGACCCCGAAGACGTCTACTTGCTGGTCCTTTGGGCCGAGTTGCGATCGCCGCATCGGTGGCAATGTTTACGGTACTGGGTGTGCAATATGCAGCTCCTCTGGTAGGTATTGATATTCCTGGCATGATACCCGGCGCGGGTACATCGACAGTACAAACTGCTGCGACCACCCCTAACGCCGTCAATAACGCTGCTGGGTTCGACAACGCCAGCTCGCTCTTCCCGGAAACTCCCCAGTTCCAATTACCGAGAGGGTTTGACCTGCCTCAGGTAAGTGCGCGGACGGTGAGTGTCGATTCCGGTCAAAATGTAAATCCACAATACGCTACCGGCGTTACCGAGAGCGCGACCGAAGCGCAGATACGCCAGTTTCAGGAGCGCGCATTACGAGCCTATGTCGAGGATCGCATGCTGCGCCATACGGAGCGAATTTCCTTATCTAACCATCAAGGGATGTTGCCGTTTGCGCGCATTCCTCAAAGTGTCGAGCAAAAGCGAAGCGATCAGGATCCGGAGTAATTGAGGTTCTTGACCGTTTTCAGTTGAGGTTTTTGATAAAATGCGGCCATGTATATACTGGATTGGCGGTGCGACTGATTGGCGAGCGATGGTGATAAATAATAATGATCTATCACGTTTAATAGTTTAGTCTCTGCTTATGATGCGTCACACAATGTTATTAAAGTGCTTTAACCAAGCTCACCGTTTAGCCGCCTCGTTGGGCGGCTTTCTTGTTACTGTGTGCGCCGCATTTGCTCTGGGATGTGTTGTTCTGCCCGTGCACGCCATGGACTCGTTATCTTCCACCCAGACCATGCTCAAAAAAATGGCGGTGTCGGCCCGCACTCTGAGTTACGTGGGTACGGCGACCTATGAACAAAGCGGTGTTATGCGCTCGGTGAAGATCATTCATACGGTACGCAATGGCCTCGAAGTTGAACGCCTTGAATATTTGGACGGGCCTCGCCACGAAATTATTCGGCAAGGTAATCCGGTGGATTGCGAGCGAGTAAGCGACCTGCTAATAAAAGGTGAAATATTGCCGGGGGCGGGGCTGGACCCCGAGCAAGGCCATGCTCATCTCGAAGATTATTATGATTACTCGATTCGGGGTGATAATCGAGTTGCTGGGCGTAAAGTGGTGCAGGTTTTTCTGCAACCCAAGGATCACTACCGATACGGACATCTGCTCTCGCTGGATAAAAAAACCGGCCTGTTATTACAATCGATGTTGATTAACAGAAAGGGTAATATTATGGAGCGCTTCCAGTTTACTGCCATCGATATCGGTGCGGTCATCGACGAATCTGCTTTGCAGCCGAAGATGGAACAACACATCGTGGCCCGCGCTGGTTTGTCACCTTGCGGATTTGCAGGGCAAGTGAAAGATCAACGGGCAAGCAAGGCCGGCGATCCGCCTGGCCAGGCAATTGAAGCGCCCTGGCAAGCGGCGTGGGTGCCGCCAGGTTTTGTGCTTTCTGACTTTTATAGAGATGCGGCAGGGGATGCTCAGGAAATGATGTATACCGATGGCATAAGCGCGTTTTCGGTGTTTATCGACCCCGACGAGACTTTGCAGCGCAGCAACATGGAGGCCCGTCGCGGGGCCACGGTGGCTTATATGGCCAAGTCAATGAAAGACCAAAAACGCTATATCATTTGCGTGGTCGGTGAGTTGCCGATGCAAACCGCGCGCCTGGTAGCCGAGGCGGTGGTACTTCATAGTGAGCCCCGCCATGGAGATATGGCGCAGTGATTGTTGAAAGCGCACAGATTACTGCAATTGGCGAAGGCGCCTTGTGGGTGGAAGCGGTGCAACGTTCCACCTGCGGTGCCTGTGTGGCTCAAAAAGGCTGTGGGCAACGTTTACTGGCGCGATTATCCGGAAAAACCCTACGCTTGCGGGTATTGCCGGGTGAGCGGCCACTCAATAATTATCGACTTGGGGAAACGGTGGAAATCGGTATTCCCGAAGATGTGGTAGTGCGGGGCTCGTTGCTGGTTTATATGCTGCCGCTGCTGGCAATGTTGCTGTCAGCCTGGACTGGACATCAGATGTTTGCTGTTGATGCCGACTCAGTTGAGCTTAATCAACAATTATTGCAGACAACGCGGCTATTAGAGGCAGCGCAGCTGCGGCAAGAGTTAGCGGCGATGGTTTTTGGTTTTGGTGGTTTACTGCTTGGCGCCTGGTTGGTACGTGTGCTATCTGGCCTACTGGCGGGTAACGAGCGTATTCAGCCGCAGATAATAGAGAGTGATAGCGCGCAACCACAAATACTAGCCGTTCGGTAACTCGGTTTAGTGTTAGGTTTAGCTTAGCTCAGGTTTAGATCAGTTTAGATTTAGGTCAGTTTAGATTTAGGTCAACAGAGGAGTGTTTAATGAATTTCAGCCAATTTAATGCATCTGCGGGTTTGGTAAAGATTAAACGTTTTAGATCGGGTGGTGTATTAGGTGCTTTGTTAGTGGCGGCAGCGTTAATTATGCCCGCTCTGAGCGTAGCGGCGGGGCTACCAGATTTTACTGATTTGATTGAAAAAAATTCTCCTGCCGTAGTAAAAATTAATACCATTAATAAGGTGTCCAACAATTTACGGCGGCAAGAATTACCGCCCAATATGCCGGATATCTTCCGGGACTTTTTTCAGGAAAGGTCATCTCCGGAACGTAAATCCCAGGCCATTGGTTCGGGTTTTATTATTTCTCAGGATGGTTATATTCTCACTAATAACCATGTGGTCGACGGTGCTGACGAAATTCAGGTGCGGCTCAATGACCGGCAGGAATTCGCCGCCGAGGTTGTCGGCGTTGATCGACGCTCAGATTTGGCCTTATTAAAGGTTGATGCGGAGGACTTACCCAGTGTGGAATTTGCCAGGTCTGATGATCTTCGTGTCGGTGAATGGGTAGTGGCGATTGGGTCTCCTTTTGGTCTCGATTATTCTGCGAGTGCGGGTATTGTCAGTGCCATCGGCCGCAGTATTCCCACTGAACGAGGTGAAGATTATGTGCCTTTTATTCAGACCGATGTGGCGATTAATCCGGGTAATTCCGGCGGACCACTGTTCAACCTTAAGGGTGAAGTGGTGGGGATTAACTCACAAATTTATACTCGTTCTGGGGGTTCGATTGGCCTGTCGTTTGCTATCCCGGTTAGCGTAGCACTTGAAGTGGTGGACCAGCTTAAAGACAAGGGTCGTGTCGAGCGCGGCTGGCTGGGTGTTTATATTCAGGATGTGGATAAAGATCTGGCGAAATCATTAGGTTTAAGTAAACCCCAGGGCGCGTTAATTGCCCAGGTGGAAGAAAATAGTCCAGCTGACAAAGCCGGTATGAAGCCTGGCGATGTGGTGATTAAGTTGAATGGTCGCAGCATCGTTGACGCCAGTGATCTACCCCACACGGTCGGTTTGATTAAACCGGGCACAACGGCGGCGGGCACTTTAATTCGCAACGGTCAGCGCCGCGAGGTCAGCGTTAAGGTCGACGTACGGCCGGGGGACGAAGACAGGGCCAGTGCACAGGCTGATCAAGATCGCCTGGGTCTGGAAGTGGTTGAAATAGAAGAACGCATTAAGGATAACTGGCGTTTGCCGGGCGGCGTTATGGTGCGTACTGTATTGCCCGAGACGCCAGCGGAGAGGGCGGGTCTGCAACCGGGCGATGTGCTGGTGCAGCTCGGCTATCAGGTGATTAATAACCTAAGTGACTACGATCAGGTTCTGGCAAAATTACCGAGTAACACGCCAGTTGCTTTGCGGTTTTTCCGCCGCGGGCGCTCCATCTTCCGAACCATAGAATTAGACTAATATCAGGTCGTACTCTCGGTCGTGGGGTATCGAAGCGCTCTACTGTGCTCTGGTTTGAGGACAATTTAAGTTTCGTAAGGTTTTAGGTCCCATGGCACGGGTCTCGTGGCACCGGTTTCGTGGTCCGGTTCGTGGTGTGAGAAGGGTAAATGCGCTAAACTGCGTGCCGCATTTACCTTCCAATCCCCATCTCCCGCTCGGGCCCCGAGTTGGAGGCCATCGAGTGACGACGTGCCCGATCTAAGTAATATCCGTAACTTTTCTATCATCGCTCATATCGACCACGGCAAGTCAACGCTGGCTGATCGTTTTATTCAGTTGTGTGGTGGGCTTACCGAGCGTGAAATGAGTGAGCAGGTGCTCGACTCGATGGACATCGAGCGGGAGCGCGGCATTACTATCAAAGCCCAAAGTGTTACGCTGGATTACCACGCCAAAGATGGGCAAACCTACCAACTTAATTTTATTGATACCCCAGGGCACGTAGATTTCTCCTATGAAGTCTCACGTTCGCTCGCGGCCTGTGAAGGTGCACTGCTGGTAGTCGATGCCGCTCAGGGAGTGGAAGCGCAGTCGGTTGCCAATTGTTATACAGCTATCGCTCTGGGCCTGGAAGTCATTCCAGTACTGAACAAAATTGACCTGCCCCAGGCTGAGCCGGAACGGGTGAGTATGGAAATCGAAGAAATTATCGGTATTGAGGCTATGGATGCGGTGCAATGCAGCGCTAAAACTGGGCTTGGCGTTGCGGACATTCTTGAAGAGTTGGTGCTGCATATCCCGGCACCGGAGGGCGATTTGGATGCGCCCCTACAGGCGCTCATTATCGATTCCTGGTTTGATAACTATCTTGGTGTTGTCTCGCTGGTTCGCGTGAAAAATGGTGTGTTGTCGTCGAAAGATAAAATCATGTCAAAAACCATCGGCAAGAGCCATGTGGCTGATAGCGTTGGCGTGTTTACCCCTAAGCGCCTGGAAACCGGTGTGTTGCGTGCCGGAGAAGTGGGCTTTGTGGTAGCCGGCATTAAAGATATTCACGGTGCGCCGGTCGGCGACACCTTTGTGCACGTCAAACACCCTGAAGTAGCCGCCTTGCCGGGCTTCGAAAAAGTCAATCCGCAAGTGTATGCGGGCCTGTATCCGGTAAGTGCCGACGATTTTGAAGCTTTCCGTGAAGCTCTAGAAAGACTAACGCTTAACGACGCCTCGCTATTCTACGAACCCGAAACGTCGGATGCTCTGGGTTTTGGATTTCGCTGTGGTTTCCTGGGTATGCTGCATATGGAGATTATTCAGCAACGCCTGGAACGGGAATACAATCTAGATTTAATTGCTACCGCCCCCGCCGTTGAGTACGAAGTACTTACCGCAGACGGCAAAATTCGTCATATTTCCAATCCATCAAGCCTGCCTGACCCCGGCACCATTAACGAAATGCGCGAGCCGATTTGCGAAGCGAATATTTTGGTTCCCAAAGACTATTTGGGTGGTGTAATAGGGCTGTGTGTGGAAAAACGCGGCGTGCAGAAAGACATGCAATTCGCAGGCTCACAGGTTTCGCTGACCTATGAGCTACCGATGGGGGATGTGGTAATGGACTTCTTTGATCGTTTGAAATCGGTTAGTAGAGGTTTTGCGTCCCTGGATTATCATTTTAAGCACTTTCAACAAGCACCATTAGTAAAATTGGACGTTCTAATTAATGGTGAGAAGGTTGATGCTCTGGCGGCTATTGTGCATCGCGACCTCGCTCAGTTTAAGGGCCGTCAAATTGCCGACAAAATGAAAGAATTAATTCCTCGGCAAATGTTTGATGTGGCTATACAGGCGGCATTGGGTGGCCACGTGATAGCGCGGACTACGGTGAAAGCCTTACGCAAAAATGTAACTGCAAAATGTTATGGTGGCGATGTTAGTCGCAAAAAGAAATTACTAGAAAAACAAAAAGCCGGGAAAAAACGCATGAAGCAGGTGGGTAATGTTGAAATCCCTCAAGAGGCTTTCCTCGCAGTGTTAAAAACCGATAATAGTTAATCTAAGCACACGAAACCAAAATAAACGTGGACAATAAGTAGGCATATGGACATTAACTTCCCTCTAGTACTGATCATCCTGACTGCTTTCGCGGGAAGCATGTGGTTTTACGACCGCTTGGTTGCCCGGAAGCGAAGAGTCGAAGGTGAGCCGCGCGTCTGGTATATAGAAGCGACAGCGCCATTTTTTCCGGTACTATTTGTGGTCCTGGTATTGCGTTCTTTTGTGGTGGAACCTTTTCAGATTCCGTCCGGGTCAATGATTCCCACCTTAAAGGTGGGTGATTTTATTCTGGTCAATAAATTTGCCTACGGCCTACACTTGCCGGTACTGAGAACCAAGGTGATGCCCGTTGGAGAGCCCGAGCGCGGCGATGTGATGGTGTTTTTCCCGCCCAACGACAAACGCTACTTTATCAAGCGGGTGATTGGTTTACCGGGCGACGAAATACGAATCATTGACAATGTGTTGTATGTTAATGGTGACAAAATGCCGCAGGCCGAAGTGGATTATAATACCGAGCCGGGATATCAAGTGGTTAACGAGACTTTAATTAACAAGGCCTTGATTAATGAGAGCCAGAGTAACGTGACTCATTTAGTGCGTAAACGAGTACCACCGGGGCAATTTGGACGTAACTTCAAAGATATTGTCCCCGAAGGACATTACTATATGATTGGTGATAACCGCGACAATAGTCACGATAGCCGAGCCTGGGGACCGGTGCCGGAGGCCAATATCGTCGGTAAAGCGTTTGTTATCTGGCTGCATTGGGATAAATTTTTAAGTATTCCAAGTTTTAAAAGCGCGGGTAAAATTAATTAGCTTATAGCCTGTAACTCACCTTAAATAAAGAGCGAGTAAGGGAATAGTTTAAAAGTTAAGATAGGGTAATGCTGAACTAAACAGGGGTCTAAAAGATGAAAATAAACACCAGATACCATCAGCAAGGTATTTCAACCTTAGGTGCCGTCGTTTTACTCTTACTGGCTACATTTTTCCTTACTATCGTGTTTAAGGTGGGGCCGATGTATTTGGATAATTTCGCAGTGAAAGGTTCTTTTGACGGCCTGGCTGAGGAAAACGTACGAGATATGACAGATTCTGACATAAGACGTAAGATGGATAGTTATTTTATTGTTAACAATGTCCGAAATTTTAGTGCTAGAGATGTTGTAATTAAACGCGAACGCACAAAAATTGTGGTGTCCCACGACTATGAAACACGCGCCAACTTTATGGGTAACCTCGATGTGGTCGCCGTATTTTCAAATAAATACGATAGCTCAGAACATTAAAGTACGATGGTGTTGGTGAATTATCCGTCGCCAGGCGATAGAAAAACCTTACTTGGCGGGCAGTGATAAAGTGAATCCCGAGTCAGCGCTACAAAACCTGAATTACGTGTTTAAAGATGCCGAATTATTCGATTTAGCTCTTACACACCGAAGTTGCGGAAGCCCTAATAACGAGCGTATGGAATTTCTTGGTGACGCCTTATTGGGGATGATTGTCAGTGCGATTCTGTTCCAGAAATTCGATAAGGTAACTGAAGGTGAGCTTAGCCGTTTGCGTTCTGAGTTAGTAAGTGGTGATAGTCTCGCGGAGTTGGCAGTAGAATTAGGTCTTCCGGAGTTACTTAAGCTCGGCTCCGGAGAACATAAGGGTGATGGTAGATCGCGCAAGTCTATCCTGGCGGGTACGGTTGAAGCCATTATTGGTGCGATCTACCTTGATGGCGGGATCGAGGCTTGTCGGGCAGCGGTGACCACGTGGTTTGCTGGCCGTGTTGAGCAAGCGGCACTTAAGGAAATACCTAAGGATTCCAAAAGCCGTTTGCAGGAATACTTACAGGCACGTGGCGAACCCCTACCTATTTACACCGTACTGAGTACTTCGGGAGCCGCCCATCAACAACAATTTAAGATTGAATGCGAAGTGACGTTATTGCCAGCAAAGGTCACTGCGGTAGCGACTAGTCGCCGCGAAGCCGAAAAACAAGCTGCGGTTCAAGCTTTAACGTTATTGGAGGCCTGACTGAATGACCGATTCAAAGACCGATTTAACAACTGATCCGGTGACTGACTTGACGAGCGATTCGACCAAACAATATTGCGGTTATGCGGCCATCGTGGGTCGTCCCAATGTGGGCAAGTCGACACTGCTTAATCATCTCTTAGGGCAGAAATTAAGTATTACCTCGCGCAAACCCCAAACCACGCGACACAATATGCTCGGTATTAAAACCGTAGGTGATTACCAAATAATATTTGTCGATACGCCGGGCATTCATCAGGCTGACGACAAAGCAATTAATCGCTATATGAATCGTTCGGCTGAGGGCGCCATTCGCGATGTGGATGTCATTGTCTTTGTGGTCGATCGGGATCGCTGGACCCAGGCCGATGAGGTGGTCGCGCAACAGATACAGCGCACCAGTAGCCCGGTTATTATTGCGATTAACAAAGTGGATCGTATTGACGATCGAGACACCTTGCTGCCCCATATCAATCGCTTAACTGAAATGTTACCAGAGGCTCAATGCGTGCCGGTGTCGGCTTTACGAAGCACTAACCTTGAGGTGCTTGAAGCTGCGATTAAAGATCATTTACAGCCCAACAACTTCCATTTTTCAGAAGATCAAATCACCGATAAAAGTCAGCGCTTTTTAGCCGCAGAAGTGATTCGTGAAAAAATTACTCGACAGTTGGGGGAAGAATTGCCCTATCAGGCAACGGTCGAAATCGAAGAGTTTAAAGTCAAAGGTCACGTCTGCCATATTAGCGCACTGATTTTGGTTGAGCGCGATGGCCAGAAAAAAATCATTATTGGCGAAAAAGGTCAGCGGATAAAGCATATTGGTACCCAGGCGCGCCAGGATATCGAACGCATGTTGGAGTCAAAAGTCATGCTGACCTTGTGGGTCAAAGTTAAAAGCGGCTGGTCGGACGACGAACGCGCGCTGCGTAGCCTGGGCTATCGGGACGGTTTGTAGTGGCTATTAACTCAACGCTTAGCTCACATCTTATTTCAACTCCGGCGCTTAGTGAACAGGCGACTCGCCCAAGGTTGTGAGAACTGAATCCGAACACATCGCCTATGTGCTGCATAAGCGTCCGTTTCGTGAAACCAGTGTTTTGGTAGACCTCTTTTGTAGAGATCAGGGTCGCATTCGTGCGGTTGCTCGCGGGGCGCGCGGTAAACACGGCGCAAAAAAACTTCATCTGGAACCGTTTACTCCTCTGTTGGTGACCTGGCGTGGTAATAGCGGACTGAAAACGCTGGTGCGTGCGGAATCCGCTGCCCAGGCCAAGCCTTCCTTGTTGGGACACACTGTGTATCTCGGTTTCTACGTCAACGAACTGTTGATGCGTTTACTTGCCGAAGACGATGCCCACGAATACCTGTATCAACACTACTCCGAGTTGCTAATTCGCTTGTCGAGTTCTAATGTTTCAACGACCAGTCAGGCAACCGCCGATTTAAGCAATATCGACTTAAGCAATACCTCTAACTTGGAGCCCTTATTACGGGTGTTCGAGTTATCCCTGCTGGAGGAGATTGGTTACGCTCTACCCTTAGATACGGACAGCCTGAGTGGCACTCCGGTGGCGGCTGATACCTGGTATCGCCTAATCCCGGGAGATGGCCTGGTGAGTGTGCCCGCATACGATGGGGCAAGCCGACACGAGTTATTTGCTGGTGCCCATTTACTGGCAATGGCGGCGGAAAATTATCAAGACAATGAAGTTCGCAAGTGCGCCAAGCGCCTTCTGCGACTAGCCCTGGCTAACCAACTGGGAAACAAACCTTTGCGCAGTCGTGAATTCTTTGAATCCTATGCGAAAAATTTAATCGAAACCACAGGCTCAACGAGGCTCAAAACTACTAGCCCTTCGATGGGTTCAAGTGAACCGCAAATATGATTATTGGAATCGGTACGGATTTGGTGCGTATTGAGCGTATCGAGCAAGCTATGGCCCGCTCAGGAGACTGTTTAGCTAAGCGAATTTTACGGCCTGAGGAGTTGGCGATTTACCAGGATTCCAGGCAACCCGCGCATTACTTAGCCAAGCGCTTTGCGGCAAAGGAAGCCGCCAGTAAGGCCCTGGGTACGGGCATCGGCAAAGTATCGTGGCAGGATTTTTTGATTAGCAATGACGAGCATGGCGCGCCCGTGTTGACGCTCTCTGGTGCGGCCTACACCTTGCTAGAAGCGCAGGGAGGAAATGGCGCGCTACTGAGCCTTTCCGACGAGCGCGACCATGCCCTGGCCTTTGTGGTGCTGAGTGCCTCCTAATATCTCCCAATTACCTTGTTTCTGCTGGATTGCCCTGGTTATCGGCACTCGAGCTGTAAGTGAATCAATGTTGCCTATGTCCAGATAATCTTTGTACAGCAAAGTTCTGGATACGCTTAGACTCTCGACAGGTTAAAATAGACCGTTAAAGTAGGCGCCCGGAAAGCCTTGATTAGCAGAATTCACTAAAGCCTCCATCATAGGGAGATATTCACGTCCATGGCTGCATCCACTATTCAGTTCCCCACTATTGAATCCTGTATTGGCAACACCCCGCTGGTCAGGTTGCAACGTTTGAGTGCGGGCATTAACAACACCATTTTGGTCAAGCTCGAAGGTGATAATCCCGCGGGTTCGGTCAAAGATCGCGCGGCATTGAGCATGATTCAACATGCCGAAGCTCGCGGTGAAATTAAACCCGGCGATACGCTGATTGAAGCGACTAGCGGTAATACTGGTATTGCCCTGGCCATGGTGGCGGCGATTAAAGGTTATCGGATGATTTTGATTATGCCGGATAACATGACCGCTGAGCGGCGTGCAGCGATGTCGGCCTATGGCGCAGAATTGATTTTGGTGACCCGCGAACAGAGTATGGAAGGGGCTAGAGACCTGGCATTAAGTATGCAGGCTGAGGGTAAGGGGCGAGTGTTGGATCAATTTAATAATATGGATAACCCGCAAGCCCATATAGAGGGCACCGGCCCGGAGATTTGGCGGCAGACTGAGGGCACGGTAAGCCATTTCGTCAGTTCTATGGGTACTACCGGCACCATTATGGGTACCTCACACTATTTGAAAAATATGAATGCGGATATTCAAGTGGTTGGTTTGCAACCGGCGGAAGGTGCCAGTATTGCGGGTATTCGACGTTGGCCAGCGGAATATATGCCGGGTATTTTTGAAGCTTCGAGAGTTGACCGTACTCTCGATATCGAACAATTTGATGCCGAAGATACCACTCGGCAATTGGCGCAAAAAGAAGGTATTTTTTGCGGTATTTCTTCCGGTGGTGCAGTCGCGGGTGCGTTACAAATTGCGGCTGAAGTGAGTGATGCGGTAATCGTCACCATTATTGCCGATCGAGGCGATCGCTACTTGTCCTCGGGGCTTTACAATCCTAAAGGTAACACCTAAAGGTAGTAGCTAAAGGTAATGCTCAAAAAATAATATCGAAACCAACTGAGCATCAATAAACCTAGAGAGTCAAAGGTTAGTTAGTATGGTTCGAGTTCGCGATAGCCATCCCATCCAAATCGATAATGAAATTGATACCACCGCCTGGTTAAACACCCTTGCGGCGCGTTATCAATGGGATGAGTCGCGTGTCAGCACACTGCAGCAAACCGTAGACAGTGTTGCGACGCTCCCGGCCACCGACTGGGGTACCGCGAGTTCCCAGGCACTCAAAATCGGTCTTGAAATGACCGAAATTTTAGCGGCGTTAAATTTGGACACCCCGGGTCTGCAAGCGGCTCTGCTCTATCGTGCCGTGCGCGAAAACAAAATTCCCCTGGCGCAGGTAGCTCAACAGTTTGGCGAGGTGGTTGGCACCCTGGTTGATGGGGTTTTGCAGATGGCGATAATCGGCGAATTGCGCAGTGATTCCGTGCGCCCAGTGTTGGGTGTGGATAGCGAAGAGCAAGCCGCCAAGGTTCGAGAAATGCTCATCTCCATCATCGCCGATGTTCGCGTGGCATTGATTAAGCTTGCCGAACGCACCTGTGCTATCCGTGCGGTAAAAACCGGGAGTAAGGAGCGTAAGCTTCGGGTGGCGCGGGAAGTCTTCGATGTCTATGCGCCGCTGGCACATCGCTTAGGTATTGGCCATCTCAAGTGGGAATTGGAAGACCTGGCTTTTCGTTACCTGGAGCCCGAAGAATATCTGCAAATTGCACGTCTGCTCGGCGATAAGCGCCTGGAGCGAGAACATTTCGTTGATGAAGTGATCGGTATATTGACCACCTCGCTGAAACAAATGAATAAGCCGGCGGATATCAGTGGTCGGGCTAAGCACATCTACAGTATCTGGAAAAAAATGCATCGTAAGAACGTGGGTTTTTCACAAATTTACGACCTGCGGGCGGTTCGCATACTGGTTGACAGTGTTAGCGATTGCTATGCGGTACTGGGTATCGTACACAGCCTGTGGCGCAATATTCCCAACGAGTTTGACGACTACATTGCGTCGCCTAAGGAAAACGGTTATCGCTCCTTACATACTGCGGTGATTGGCCCATCTCAACGAGTAATTGAAATTCAGATTCGCACCCATGAAATGCACGCAGAATCCGAATACGGGGTGTGTTCTCATTGGGAATATAAAGATACGGACCGCAACGCTACAGTTGATTACGAAAACCGCATCAGCTGGTTGCGTCAGATACTGGATTGGCACGAAGAGCTCGGCGGTGTTGAAGTTGAAAATTATATGCGGGTCGATTCAGCCCCCGAACGCATTTACGTGTTTACCCGGGATGGCCATGTAGTCGATTTACCGCCTGAGGCGACGCCCCTCGACTTCGCTTACCGTGTTCACACCGAAATTGGACATCGTTGCCGGGGCGCGCGAGTCAACGATACCATCCATCCTTTGAACAAAGCGCTTAACACCGGGGATAGAGTTGAAATTTTAACCGCTAAGCAAGCCTCGCCCAGTCGGGCGTGGATGCAAGAATCACTGGGTTACCTTAAAACCGCCCGCGCCCGCGCCAAAGTACGGCAGTGGTTTCGCGAGGAGCAGCAAGATGCCAATATTACTTCCGGCAAGGCCTTGCTCGAAAAAGAATTGCGCCACGTTGGCCTGGATCAAGTCAATATCGATGAGCTTGCCGGGCAATTTAATCGCGCCAATGCCGAGGGTCTTTACGAAGCCCTTGGCCTGGCCGATATTCGCCCGGAGCAAGTTATTCGGCGCGCTCAGGCAATGCGGTCGGGACATGCTACACCGATTCGTAAAGCCAAACGTAAATCAGCGGAACGCTATGCCGATTCGAAGTTTTATATTTATGGGGTCGGCGATTTACTGACTCGCGTGGCGCAGTGTTGTAAGCCACAGCCGGGCGATGATATTTGTGGCTACCTTACCACCGGGAGAGGGGTGACGATTCATCGCACGGACTGCGGTAAGGTACTGCGTTTACAGGTAAGCGAACCCAAGCGTCTGCTGCAGGTCAGTTGGGGCGGCAGTCCGGAACGCGCCTACGTCACCAGCCTGGAAATTAACGCCCACGATCGTGCGGGCTTGCTTAAGGACATCACTACGATTATTCACGAAGCCGGTATCTTCGTGCTGAGTTTGAATACCAACGATACCAGTGACGGTATGGTATCCATTGCGGTGGGTACGGAGGTTGAAAGTCTTGAAATGCTCAGTCTCTTAATTAATCAGCTTGAGCAATTGCCCAACGTTACCGACGTTCAACGAGTTTCCTAGTAAGATAATTAATCCCCAGAATAATTTGAGCCTTTGATGTCATCACCAGACCCAGCTATATAAGACGCAATTATAAAATGAACACTATGCCAAGCTATACCATCGATGATCTGCTGTATTTAATGGCGCGCCTGCGTGATCCGAACAGCGGTTGCCCCTGGGATCGAAAACAGAACTTCCAGTCTATTACGCCCCATACGTTGGAGGAGGCCTGTGAAGTTATCGATGCTATCGAGCGCGAAGATTACCCCCATTTAAAAGAAGAATTAGGGGATTTACTATTTCAGGTGGTGTTTTATGGCCAATTGGGTGAAGAACAACAGCATTTTAATTTTGCCGATATTGTCGATAGCCTGGTAAACAAACTACTGTCTCGGCATTCCCATGTGTTTCCGGATGGCACCTTACGTGGCGGGGCGGAAGGTGCTTCAGGTAGTTCTCGACAATTAAAGGATGTTCCGGATACAACCGAGATTAAGCAGCGCTGGGAAGCGATCAAGCAAGACGAGCGTAACCAGCGTGGCGAATCTGCAGCCCTGGGGGATGTGCCGAGGACGCTGACTGCCTTAATGCGAGCTAATAAATTGCAAAAACGTGCTAGTAACCTGCGATTTGACTGGCCAGATCATCGCGCCGTAGTGGATAAAGTCCACGAAGAATTGGGTGAGGTTCTGGCGGAGGTAGAAAAGGACAATAAGTCCGCCATAGAAGAGGAGCTGGGCGATCTACTGTTTGCCTGCGTTAACCTTGCGCGCCATCTCGGTGTCGATAGCGAGCGGGCCTTGCGGCTTGCTAACACTAAATTTGAACGTCGGTTTGAAGCGATGATGCCTTTGGTAGATAGAGAAAGAGTTAATAGAGAAAGCGGCGCCGAAGGCGGGCTCGAGACCCAAACGGATACCGATGTTGATGTTTTTACAACATTGACGCCAGAGCATAAAAATCGTCTTTGGGAGGCTGTTAAAGCTGCTGAGTCTTAATGTCGCTGGCTGCCAGCTTAATAAAACTCTGCTCCGAGCTCTACTGGCGCCTCAATCCCCTTAGGTTCTCAGTTTCGTTTGACCATGCTGAACTACCCTAAACTTGAGCCCTCAGGGCAATATGTGTAAGGTGTGCCAGCTTTTTTGCAGTTAAAAGTGGCGAGGAGCCCTCAATGAAGATTATTTTGCTAGGACCGCCGGGCGCAGGGAAGGGTACGCAGGCCGAATTTATTACTAATCACTATGATATACCCCAGATATCTACCGGGGATATGCTCCGGGCCGCAGTGAAAGCCGGGAGTGAGTTGGGCCGAAAAGCCAAAGATATTATGGCTAGTGGTGAGCTGGTATCGGACGATCTAATTATTGCCTTAGTTGCCGAGCGTATCACCGAACCGGATTGCGCCAGGGGTTTTTTGTTCGATGGTTTTCCACGCACCATTCCTCAGGCTGAAGCTCTGGTGGATGCAGGTATCGCGATTGATTATGTGGTCGAAATCTATGTAGAGGACGAAGAAATCGTAGCTCGCCTGAGTGGTCGTCGAGTTCACGAAGCCTCAGGCCGTATCTACCATGTTGAGCATAACCCACCGTTAAAGCCTGGTATCGATAATGAAACCGGAGATGCCCTGGTGCAGCGTGAGGATGACCAGGAAGCCACCGTGCGCAATCGTTTAGACGTCTACCATCAGCAAACTGAACCCCTGGTGAATTTTTATCAGCAGCTTGCCGCGGCTAATCCCGACAAGTCAGCGATATTTCGCCGTGTCGATGGCATCGGTTCCCTCGATACCATTCAGCAACGTATCGTCGACGCGCTTGGGTAGAGTTGATGGCTATTTGATTCTAAAAAGGGCTCCGTAACGGGGCCTTTTTTATGACTTATATTTGTTACACTCAACAATCGAACGCGCGCTATCCGATGTTTTATTCACTGAGTTCCGATGTTGATGTTGATGTTGATGTTGATGCCAATGCAGGTGCTGCGACGTTAATCGATGAAAGTCTATATCGATTAAAATAAACACCTTGCCCTATAAAATAGTGCTTTACTTCGATTACATTCCTTATTCTTACCAGCTCACCAGGAAGGTTGATGTGGCGATACATAAAATTGGCGTTATTTTGATTAACCTGGGTTCTCCTGAAGAACCCACCAAGCGTGGTGTGGCACGATTTTTACGTGAGTTTTTAGCAGATGGCCGCGTGGTAGAGATTCCTCGCCTTATCTGGTGGCTATTATTAAATGGCCTGGTAATACCCCTGCGTGCAAAACGTGTCGCCGAGGCTTACCGTTCTATTTGGTTGCCAGAAGGTTCTCCCCTAACCGTGTATACCCGAGGGCTGGCAGAGAAAGTTCACGCCAGTCTAGAGACTGATGACTCTTGTAAGGTCAAAGCTGACGGCTCCTCTAAGGTTAAAAAAGTGACCTGGGCGATGACTTACGGTGGGCCTTCGATTGCCACTCGGATAGTAGAGTTATCTGCCGAAGGTATGGATAAAATTCTACTGATTCCCCTATTCCCGCAATACTCCAGCACCACTACTGGGGCTGTATACGATAGCGTCGCCAATCTAATAAAGCGCGAGCGCAACGTTCCAGACGTTTACATAGTTAAAGATTACCACCAGCATCCTGCGTATATCGAAGCCCTGGCGCAGTGCACGGAACAGCATTGGGAGAAATATGGTCGCAACGACAGGTTATTAATGTCCTTTCACGGTATTCCTGAAGATTATGCCGCTAAAGGTGATCCCTACCCGGAGCATTGTCAAAATACCGCGAACGCTTTAGCCAAACGTCTTAATCTTAAAGAAAGTGATTGGAAAATAAGTTATCAATCCCGTTTTGGTCGACAGCGTTGGTTGCAGCCCTACACCAGTAAAACTTTACAGGAGTGGGGCGAGCAGGGGCTTCCTGGTGTGGATGTAATTTGTCCCGCGTTTTCTGCGGATTGTTTAGAAACACTGGAAGAAATTGATGTTGAGAACCGGGATTTTTTTATTGATGCTGGCGGTAAAAACTTCTCGATGATCCCGTGTTTAAATATTCACCCGGCGCATGTCGCGTTGATGGAACAAATAATTAAGGAAAATACTTTTTGAAAACGTGAGGCCCGACACATTTCGCGCGAATTCTTCATTGAAAATAATACTTAATAAAACACTTTAAGTGTGGACAATAAAAATTATTTTGGATAAACTGGGACTTTATTTTGTCATCTTGCTGTTGCAGAATAAAATGTACTCAAAAATGTTATTCATAATTTCACGTTTGTAGTATGACAATAATCAGGAGATAGCACATGGCCACAACTAAACTCAAAGCACAAAAACGTGCAAAGGATAAAATGAAAAAAATAGACGCAGCAATTAAAGCTACTAAAAAAGCGGCAGAGGATCAGGCCAAAAGTCTTGCTTCAGCTCGTAACGATGTAAAAGCGGCTCGAACCAAAGCTCAGAAACTGGGCACCAAAGCAGCTAAAGCTGCCCTGGTACGCGCTCGAGCTAAAACAAAAAAACAGGCTGTCGCACTGGCTAAAGCTAAAGATAAGGCCAGAAAAGCAGTTGCTGACGCTAAGGTAGCGAAATTACAGGCGAAGGTTCAAAAAGCTGCTGCAGACGCGAAAGCCCGCGTTGCAGGTGCAAAAGCTGCAGCTGAGAAAGGCCGCGCCGCCGCCTTGAAGAAAGCCGCCGCTAAATTTGAGCAACGTTGGAATAAAAAGCGCGCTGCTACTGAAGCTAAAAAGGTCAAAGCTGCTGAAAAACGCGCTACTGCCCAGGCTCGCGCCATCGAGAAAAAAGCTACTGCTCAAATTGCAGCTTTAGCTAAAAAAGCGGCTGGCGCTGGTGCAAAAGCTAAGCCTAAAGCGAAAGCTAAGCCCAAAGCAAAAGCTAAGCCCAAAGCCAAAGCCAAGCCCAAAGCGAAAGCCAAACCTAAAGCGAAAGCCAAAGCCAAAGCCAAACCTAAAGCGAAAGCCAAGCCTAAAGCCAAAGCGAAGTCTAAAGCTAAGGCCAAGAAGCCAGCTGCGAAACGTCGTGGTCGTCCCGCCAAGAAAAAGTAGTTCTTGGGATCGTTCGATAACGATATGTAGTAACTGAAATAACCCCCATTTTGGGGGTTATTTCGTTTTAGTTGCTTTTGACTTGTCTTGCAGGTGGCAAGGGTGTTAGATAAGAACCTTGATGCCCGTAACACATGTTTTTTCAGGTCTTACCTTAGCAACCTCTCTCCAGCTATAACGCCGGATTTCGTATGCCCGCTTTGCTTGCACTGGATACCTCTACGCAACTCTGTTCCGTTGCGCTATATCGCGATGGAGAGCTTGCCGAGGAGGTTATCGACGTGCCTCGTGGCCATACCCAGCACATCCTTCCTGCTATTGACCGATTGCTCAGTTCAACGGGTATCGCGTTAAATACCCTCGATGCAATCGCGCTCACGGCGGGCCCTGGCTCGTTTACGGGCTTAAGAATAGGTATGGGTGTCGCCCAGGGCCTGGCTTTTGGCGTCGATCTTCCGGTTATCCCAGTATCGACACTTCAGGTACTCGCTCAAGGTGCCATTCGCACTGAGCAGGTAGGTGAGGAGCTATTGATAGAACCACTGACAGAGTCATTGATAGTACCAATGCTGGATGCCCGTATGAGTGATGTTTACTGGGGTCTCTACCGTAAGGAAATACGGGTACATGAGGATGGTAGTTCCCGGGCTATTGCACGAGAAGTAATTCCTGATCAGGTGAATAGGCCGGCAGCGGTGTGGGATCAACTACAACAACTACTCAATCAGGATCATCGCCCAGAGCTTGAGCAAATGCAGCGCGGCATAGGTTTGGGTGCAGGAGCAGGCGTGGGTGACGGTTGGGCTTTTGCCGAGGAAATAGGTTTTAGCCCCAAGTTTGTTAACCTGGAGGCCCGATCAGTGGCGAGGGATATCATCCCTCTGGCACTAGAAAAGTTATCAGCCGGTGAGCTGCTTAAGCCAGAAGCCCTGGAGCCTTACTATATTCGCGATAAAATTCACTGGCAGAAACGTAAACGGCTGCGATAGCCACTGACTAGGGACTGGCTTAAGGACTACGCTAACAAATAATATTAACCCTAACTGCAGAGCCACTTATGGAGTTTTTACACATTTTGGTACTGGCCATTCTCCAGGGGCTGACCGAGTTTTTACCCATATCAAGTTCGGCACATTTGATTTTACCGGCCAAATTATTGGCGTGGGAGGATCAAGGCCTCGCGTTTGATGTCGCGGTTCACGTCGGTACCTTAAGCGCGGTGCTGATTTATTTCCGACACGATTTAATTAGCATCATTAATGGGTGGTTGCGCGCCTGGTTTGGCCCGGCCACGCCAGAAAGTCGCATGGGTTGGTATCTGATAGTTGCTACTATACCAGTGGGAGTCTGCGGCCTGCTCTTTAATGATTTGATTGAAGGTCAATTACGTTCCGTTACGGTTATTGCATCCACAACGATCTGGTTTGCTTTGCTTTTGGCTGCGGCCGATAAAATGGCGGTACGCCGAGGTAATGATGCTTTGTCCATGGAGCAGCTTTCCTGGCGAACGATAATCATCGTGGGCCTGGCACAGGTCTTGGCATTAATTCCCGGTACATCTCGCTCAGGGATTACCATGACAGCGGCATTGATGCTCGGCTTTAGTCGGCAGGCAGCGGCACGGTTTTCGTTTTTATTATCCATTCCGGTGATTCTTTCCAGTGGTGCCTATAAAGCGATAGAGCTCAGCGGAGTTGCCCAGGTGCCATGGTATGAACTATTTTTAGGTGCAGTAATATCAGGTGTTACCGCGTTTTTGACCATCCACTTTTTTCTTCAATTTATTAATCGCATGGGTATGATGCCCTTTGTTTGGTATCGTTTGATACTGGGTGCTGGCTTGTTAATGTTTCTTGCCAACGGGGCTTAATAATGAGCGAGGCGATAGAAGGAAAGCAAGGGAAGCAAGGAAAACAAGGAGCGCAAGAAATGCAAAAAATACAAAATATACAAAAAATCGCATTCCTTGGCCTGGGTGTGATGGGTTACCCGATGGCGGGGCATTTAAGCCAGGCTGGATTTGACCTTATTGTTTACAACCGGACTCGCTCTCGAGCCGAGCAATGGTTGACCGACTACCAGGGCACTATTGCCTCAAGCCCGGCCGATGCGGCCAGCACCGCCGATATTGTCTTTGCCTGCGTGGGGCGGGATAGTGATGTACTGGAAGTGACACTGGGAGAGCAGGGCGCGTTTAAGGTGATGAAGCCCGGTAGCATCTTTGTGGACCACACGACCGCATCGGCAAGTTTGGCGCGGCAACTGGATGAGCACTGTCGCGAGCTTGGCCTACACTTTATCGATGCGCCAGTCAGCGGGGGACAGCAAGGTGCTGAAGGGGGAGCGTTAACGGTTATGTGTGGTGGTGAAACGGCGATATTTAACCAGATTAAACCGGTAATTTCTCACTATGCGCGCGCCATGAGTTTGCTGGGTCCTGCCGGTAGCGGTCAACTGTGTAAAATGGTCAACCAAACCTGTATTGCGGGTTTAGTGCAGGGTTTGGCCGAGGGTATTCACTTTGCGGAGTCTGCTGGGCTGGATGTTAAGCAGGTGATTGAGGTCATCTCAAAAGGAGCTGCGCAATCCTGGCAAATGGATAATCGCCACGAAACCATGATTGCCGGGCATTATGAGCATGGATTTGCGGTGGACTGGATGCGAAAAGACCTAGATATCGTATTATCCGAAGCTCGAAAAAATGGCGCGCAATTACCGGTTACGGCTTTAGTTGATCAATTTTATGCTGAAGTGCAAGCCCAGGGTGGGGGGCGTTGGGATACGTCCAGTCTGCTAGCTCGACTAAAAAGGCCTGATTAGAACAACAGGACTAGAGCAACCTGGCAAGCATCAATAAGCTAAGTGAAAACCAAAACATATTTAAAGGGAAAGCTGATTCGTGGATAAAACCGTATTTAATCAAAACCTGCTAGCGTTTATACAGCAGTCTCCAACCCCATTTCACGCCGTAAAAAACATGGCTAAAAAGCTCGTGGCGAATAATTTTCAGCAACTCCATGAAGCGGATACGTGGGCGCTTGAAGCGGGTGGAAAATATTTTACTACACGCAATGATTCCAGCCTGATTGCCTTTGTTGTTGGAGACTCGGCACCTGAAAATACAGGTATACGCATGGTGGGGGCGCATACCGATAGCCCCTGTTTAATGGTTAAACCGCAACCAGAGCAGCAATCCAAGGGGTGTTTCCAGTTAGGTGTTGAAGTGTACGGTGGCGCTCTACTGAATCCCTGGTTTGACCGAGATTTATCCCTGGCGGGGCGAGTGGTCTACAAAAACACTCGTACCGGACAGTTAGCAAAAACATTAATCAATTTTAAACGCCCGGTCGCGGTGATCCCCAGTCTTGCTATTCATCTTGATCGCGAGGCCAACACCAGTCGAAGTATTAATTCGCAGACCGATATTCCGCCGATTTTGTTTCAGGTCGAGGCTGATCAAACGGTTGATTTTCGTGAATTGCTGGCGGAACAGCTATTAGTCGAGGAAGTACTTCCCGAAGGACTGGCGGCAGAAGATGTGCAAGTGCTCGACTATGAATTGTGTTGTTACGACAGCCAGGCGCCGAGCATGGTGGGCTTGCGTGAAGAATTTATTGCCTCGGCTCGGCTCGACAATCTATTGAGCTGTTATGTGGGCCTGCAGGCACTGTCATCAACAGCTCCCTCGGTAGAGCCTGCAGCCGCCGTTCAAACCCGCTTGCTGGTATGCACCGATCACGAAGAAGTCGGTAGTGCATCGGCCTGTGGTGCACAGGGGCCATTTTTGCAATCGGTGCTGGAGCGCCTGGTGCCGAATGCCGAACAGCGTACCCGAACTATCGACCGCTCCCTGCTAATATCAGCAGATAATGCCCACGGTATCCATCCCAATTACCCGGCTTTACACGATACTAATCACGGCCCTACGCTTAACAAGGGCCCGGTACTCAAGGTCAACGCAAATCAGCGCTATGCCACCAACCGTATCACTGCTTCTCTGTTTCGACAGTGGGCGGAGCGAGCGGAGGTGCCTGTACAGCATTTTGTCACGCGCAGCGATTTAGGCTGCGGTAGCACCATTGGCCCG
>JAGPUQ010000014.1 GCA_018069525.1 Porticoccaceae bacterium
GGTGCTTATAAGGCGCCCCGTGCCGCCGACGGCATCCACCCAGACCTTAACGGTATCTGGCAGACGCTGAACGAGGCCAATTACGACCTGGAAATTCACATGGCCCGCCCGGCCATGGCGCTACGGGACGGCCCTGCCGGACCGTTACCAGCAAAAGACGTCCTTAAGCTAGGTGCGGTCGGCGCAGTGCCACCTAGCCTGGGCGTTGTTGAGGGCGGCAAAATCCCCTACACGCCTGAGGCTCTGGCGATTAAACAAGAAAACCAGCGCAACTGGCTGGAACGCGACCCCGAAATTAAGTGCTATCTGCCCGGGATACCACGGGCCACGTATATGCCTCACCCCTTCCAGATTTTTCAGGGTGACGATTCGATATTCTTTGCTTACCAGTATGCTGGGGCGGCGAGAGATATCTTTACCAAAGACCCTGGCCCGGCTCCGGTAGATAGCTGGATGGGGCAGTCAGTCGCGTCCTGGGAAGGCGACACCCTGGTTCTGGATGTCACCGGCATTCACCCCGATACCTGGCTAGATCGCGCCGGCAACCATCACAGCGATCAACTCCATGTGGTGGAGCGCTTTACGCCAATGGGCCCCAACCACCTCCAGTACGAAGCGACGATTACTGACCCACTGACATACACCAAACCGTGGAAAATCAGTATGCCGCTCTATCGTCGCATGGAAACCAATATGCAACTATTGGACTTCAAGTGTGTCGAATTTGTGGAGGAATTATTGTATGGAGACCTTCGAGCAAAACCCCTCGATTGATCTAAGCATGATCTAAGTAAGTGGCGTCGACGCCGGATTGGGCACCAAATCAAGCGTCGGGGCGTGGCTTTGCTTAACTAAAAGGCTTAATTAAACAGCTCGACTAAACAACTCAACTCTATCTAACGTGAGACCAGCATTATGTCTATGAAAAAACATGTAATAAGCGCCGGATTGACATTAACAGCAGCATTGGCCCTGTCGATCCCTGCTATCCAGTTAAACGCACACCACGCCTTTGGCGCAGAATTTGATGCCAACAGCCCGCTGACTTTGCGTGGCGCCGTTACCCGAATTGAATGGGTAAACCCTCATGCCTGGTTTCATATTGAAGTCACCAAAGAAGACGGCGTAAAAGAGCCCTGGAGAATTGAAGGCGGTACTCCCAACACGCTGCTGAGACGCGGTATTAACAAACGTTCTATCGCCATCGGCACAGAGATTGTCGTCGAGGGTTATCAGGCGAAAGATCGATCTAACAGCGCCAACGGTCGAAACATCACCCTGGCCAACGGCAAGAAAATGTTTATGGGTTCTTCAGGTACTGGAGCACCGACAGATGGTGCTGATGCTACTGAAGCAAGATAGGCTGGATTAAAGCCCAATGAATCGCTTAAAGCTTATTGCCATATTGCTTTTACTGGGTGCTTGCAGCCCGTCTGAGCAGGCCGATCAAACGCAAGCGATACCATTTAAAGCCACAGGTGACATGGAACACACCATGCGCTGGGTATTGGACCCAGCTGCCGATCACCTGTGGGGCTCTACCGGCAGCATTATTACCGCAGAGGGCACCGAAGAGCTGGCACCGACCTCCGAAGAGGAATGGCTGGCAGTTCAACACAGTGCGGTGGTGGTGGCAGAAACTGGCAACTTACTACTGATGCCGAGTCGAGCCCGAGATGATGGCCCCTGGCGTGACATGTCGTTGGGCCTAATCGAAGCGGGCTTGCTTGCCGAATCGGCTGCTAACGCCCGTGACCCGGACGCATTATTTGAGGCTGGCGGCCAGTTGTATCGCGTGTGTAAGTCCTGCCACGCGGTGTACGTTCAGGATGACGCACCGGCTCCTCCCTAATCAGCCCCTCCTTAACCAGCTCACCTTGAATCCGCTCTGTTTTAAAAGTACGCCTCAATCAAGATGTGCTTTTAAAACAGAGTTTCCTACTAGAAATAGAACCTCCTACTAGAAATAAAACTAGACGGCTTTCAGCCTCATCTCTTCAAACTCGCCACTCCAGACTCGTCACTCCAACCTGGTCACTCCAATCTAGTCATTCAAAACTTCTTGTACCAACAAACCCGTCGCGAAACTTTAAACTCTCTGTATAGAAACCCGCCGTTGTCAGCGTTACTGTCACCGTACTTGCGCCACGGTTTTCCCAAAACCAGCCGTGGATACCATTAAACGGCGCGGTAAAAGTACCGTGTTCGTGCTTACCTTGCCCAAGACTAAAGCTTTCCGCAAAGCCCTCTGGGCCATTCTCCGGCTCGCCATGAAAATCAAACGAGACCGTGTCGGTCGCGGTCCAGCTGTAGATGACGGCACTACCTTGAGCGAGCGGGTATTTGTATTCTACAAACTCAAAAGGCAGCAGTTGAAACGAAACGGTATCCTGATGATATTTTGTTTTCTCTATCGCTACCGTCTCAACTAGCGGCTGTTCGGACAAACCCTTGATGCCCAACACTTCGCCTATGCCCAGGGGATCACGGTTAAACTCAGCGGGCAGGATAAACGCCGTTAGAATTAAAATAGCAGTAACTAAAGCCGCCAGGGTGGCCAGTAAAACTCTGCTACGACCCGTTTTATTTTCGAGGCTGGTTGATGTACTTTTTTTCATTGTCATAACTCGCAATAATTTTCGATTACTGCCACAGATATCCGGCAAACTGGTAACCCGCCAACACAAAGCCCGCACCCATCAATAGAGTATTGGCGATAAAAGCGTGTTTTTCAAAATTGATCCGCTGACGCCATTGTGCCAGCACTAAAACGATAAGCCCGAGAGCCAGGGCTTGCCCTATTTCGACGCCAACATTAAAGCTAAGCATATTCGTCACCAGGCTATCCGCCGACAAAGACAAGCCCTGTACTTTAGTTGCCAGACCGAGACCGTGGCAAAGACCAAAGATAAATACAGCCGCCCTCGCGTTCAGTTGCCAGCCAAGTACTTGCTTAAACCCATTTATATTTTCAAAGGCCTTGTAGGCTACCGACAATCCGATAATGGTATCCACCAGGTAGGCATTGACGTTCAGCTCAAGCAATACCCCAGCCATCAAAGTAATACTGTGGCCCAGAGTGAACAGGGTGACGTAAAGCAGGACTTCTCTGAGGCGACGTAAAAAAAACACCACGCCCAGTAAGTACAAAAGGTGATCGTAACCGGTGACCATGTGCTTCGCACCCAGGTACATAAACGGCACGACAGCAGACCCTTCAAGGCCTTCGACAAATCGGGCATTAGCTCCTGAGATATTATGGGCTACGGCAAGCGCCGGAACTAACATAAGTCCCAGAATCAACCAGAGGCGCGGCGAGCAAAGAGCTTGAAGTCCAATCACAAAGTGGGTTGGGGAGTAATGTTTAATTATGTTTATTGCTTGTCACTCCCTGTTACTCCCTATTGCTCCGTACGGCAATCCCTCGGAATTACCGTCGAGTGTGGCCTTACCTTTGGGAAGCCATTTATCTAACATAAGCGCGAGGTCTTCGAGATTAAACGGTTTGCTCATATAATCGTCCATGCCCGCTGCCAGGCAAGCCTCCTTATCACCCTCTATAACATTTGCGGTAAGCGCCACCACAATTAATTTACTGGCACTGGAGTCTTCTTTCTCTAGTTCACGAATGGCGCGAGTAACCTCGTAGCCATCCATTTCCGGCATTTGACAATCCATAAGCACAATGTCGTATTCATTCGCCCGGCAAGCCTCGAGCGCCTGCTTGCCGTTCTCCACCAGCGTAGCCGAGCAACCAAGGCTCTCCAGCATCACCAGAGCAACCTCCTGATTAACATCCGTATCCTCAGCGAGAAGTACTTTAATAGCGGTATCCTTTCCGGAATTGCGATTAGTGACGGCCTCAGCAATAGTTGGCGCACTGCGTTGCGTCGAAATTTGTTGTTCTTGTCTACTTAGATGAACCAAACTGTCATACAAATCAGACTGCCTGACTGGTTTTAATAATCGACCATTAATTCCCGCCGCTTTTGCCACATCTTCAGGGTCGGCATCTGCAACGGAACTCAGCATAATAATTTTAATATTGTCGTACCTAATATCGCCACGGATATATCTGGAAAGCTCCATCCCGTCCATATCCGGCATATGGAAATCAACGATTAATACGTCGTAGGGCGCACCGTTGTTATCCGCGCGCGCTAGCTCTTCAATACATTCAGGCCCACTACTCACCCCGTGACTATCGACACCCCATGCTTCGAGCTGATCTTTGATGATTTCTCTATTGATATCCAAATCATCTACGATCAGTACGTTTAATTCTCCAATATTCGTGCCCACAAGGTCTGAAATTGCCTCCGCCTCTATTACCGGCACATTTACGTCAAACCAGAACGTGGATCCTTTACCGACCTCACTGTCGATAAAGATCTCTCCGCCCATTTTGTTGACCAGGTTTTTACAGATTGCCAGTCCTAGACCAGTGCCACCAAAATTGCGCGTCGTGGAACCATCCGCCTGGGTAAATTTCTCAAAAACCTTGCCAATTTTAGCTTTCTCAATACCAATTCCGGTATCCTTTACCTCGAAACGCAAGGTTCCTCGCCCGCCCTCCACATCGCCCAGCAAATCGACGCGCAATTGAATACTACCTTGCTGAGTAAACTTAATAGCGTTACCAACAAGATTAGCTAAAATTTGCCGCAGCCTTGCCGAATCGGCCTCTATTATTGACGAGCAACGGGGGGGGATGCGGCACACTAATTCCAGATTTTTTTTCTCTGCCAGCCCGACATAGGAATAAGCCAGTTCTTCCAAAAAAACTCGGAGATTGAATCGATTGTAATTTAGCTCCAGCATTCCAGCTTCAATTTTTGAAAAATCGAGAATGTCACTAATTAAGGTTAAGAGCGTGTCGCTCGATGAAGCAATAACTTCTACAAATCTCTTCTGCTTTTTATCCAGCTGCGTTCTTGACAAGATATCTGTCATTCCGAGTACGCCATTCAGCGGCGTGCGTATTTCATGGCTCATAGTTGCCAAAAATTCGCTCTTTGCTCGACTCGCTTCCTCCGCACTTTGCCTTGCCTGTTGCGCTTCTTCGAGCACCACTTCAAGCCTGGAGTTCTTTTCGGCTAGCTCTAGGGTTCTTTCTTCAATTTTATCTTCTAGAGTGTGTTGATGTTTATCCACCTCATTGCGATAGGACCTTAGCTTACCCGCCATAATATTAAACGCACTACCTAGCTGCCCAATTTCGTCGTTTGTCCCTATCGTAATTTTTTGATCAAAATCGCCTTTACCTATGCCTTCAGTCATAGCTGAAAAGGCCCGCAGAGGCCTGGTTAATATTTTAACCAGGTAATAGCTAGCGATAGCTCCAATCAAGAAGACTGCAGCCGCAATCAACATTATCTCAATTACAAATTTTCGAAGCATTGATTGCAAATTAGCATGGCTCATCGCGATTCGTATATGGCCGAGAATTTCCGACTCATTATCTGCAGGCGCATCTAAATCAAGGATTCCCAAATCCTCTCCATCACCAGCATCTACCATACTAAAAATATCAACTTTAATAACAGAATATTTTGTCGAATTTCCCGTCAAAGTAAACGTTCCTACCGACGTTTGCCCCTGCTCAAATTCTTCGTGAGCATGGGGTTTAAATATCGGCATAGACTGATCGGAAACTTTGCTTTTTCTCAACAACAATTCATTTTTTTTATTTATTATTTCTACGCTAACCAGGTTTTTATTTTCTAACAAGTCGGCGGCTAACATCTCCAGTTCTTCTTCATTTTCCGTATAAATAGCATACCCACTGTTTTTTGCTGCAATAACTGCTATTGCTACCCCTCTCGTATTCAGCTCCTCATAAGCCGATTTTGAATGATGCCATACCGAAAAAAATGTTACCCCAATAACGCCCACTAACAACAACAAGGCATTTGTCAGATTTACTTTTTGCGCCAGCGTTAGCGGATCCATCTTTATCAATTAAACACCTGCTTAGCGTCGGCAATTAATTGATCGGATAAATCCAACTTACAGTATTCGGCTGTTTTAATATTTATATTTAATTCTATCTTCTGTGGGTTTTGAACACCGAGAGACGCAATCGACGACCCTCCAAGAACTTTGCTACCCATTCGGGCATTCTGCTGCCCTATATTTTCCGCATCCCAGTCCAGGGAATACAGAGCACCGGCCTTCACCCACGAAGAAGATAGCCCGACAAAAGGAATGCGTTTTCTAAACGACGCGAGCAATACCGCCTTAGCTGTTTGCCTCGATAAAATAATCGAATCTGGAACCCCTAACAAAACATCGACCCGACTTAACACATCTTTTAATGCGTAGGGTAAATCTTTCGCCGTTTTGGCGCGCACCGCAATCAACTCCAAACCCATTTTTTGGGCCGTTACCTGTGCTTCTGACACCCACCTGTGATTCTCCTCCGTGCTGTATATCACACCCACTCTGCGAGCCTGAGGTAAAATGCGTTTTATCCAGTCGAGTTGCGTTTTAACCGGATATTGAACTACTACGCCAGTAGCATTAGGGATGGCTTTCAATTCACTTTGCGATCTAGCCACACCCACTACGATGGGCACATTCTTCGACACCGCCGATACTTTCTTAGCCGCGCCATAATCAACCGCAAAAATAAGCCCCGGCGATTTGGCTTGCGCAAATAATTTGCTATTTGCCGACTCGTCATTGCTCAGTACCAACTCACTAACGTCGATATTTTTATTTTGCTTTTCAAGCGAAGCGGAAAATCCGCTTATCATCGCCCGTGATTTTTCACAGTCGCCGCTACAAACAATCAGCACATCGTCGCTTCCGATCACTGCAACCGACATCGAAGCCAGGCCTGTTAGCAGGGCGC
Source organism: Porticoccaceae bacterium (assembly GCA_018069525.1). GTDB lineage: Bacteria > Pseudomonadota > Gammaproteobacteria > Pseudomonadales > Porticoccaceae > JAGPUQ01. The sequence continues at coordinate 6,857 of JAGPUQ010000014.1, forward strand.
CGGCTACGATCAGCTTTATTTTACGGAGGACCTTCATCACAACAATGCCAGGCGCCTAGAACTGGTAACTAGCCCGCACCAAAAATGTGCGACCATCTTGTTCGAGTAAAGCCTGAGTATGCTCAGCGCTGCCTGGATCATCGTATTCCTCATCCAATAAGTTATGAATACTGCCCGATAATGATAGACCGGGGATTTGAGTGTCACCCGAAATAGTTAGATTTGTAAGCACATGGGCGTCGGCCTCCGGACCCTGCACACTATTCCGGGCACCCATATACTGTAATTCCAAACCACCGACGATACGTTCTTGAAACAGCGGCATCAAAAAGTTAGCTTTGAGCATATTGCGTGGAGAATTGTTGAGTATTTTACCAGTGGTATCGTCTTCATTATCCTGATAGGCGTAATTCAAAGCATATCTCAGGCCATTTTCAAGGTGGCTCTCCAAACCCAGCTCAAAACCACAAGTGGCGATTTGATCAAGATTACCGAAGAACAGCAAATCATCGACAGGGTCGAGGCGATAAGCAATTAAATCCGTTATTTCGTTATAGTAAACAGACGCCGAAAGCAGCGTGCGACCCATATAGTGCTCTACAGCCAATTCAACGGACTCTATGGTTTCCGGCTCTAGACCGACAACTGGCTTCGTTGTAAACCCGCCGTCGTGATAGTACAACTCGTAGGCGTTGGGTGCCCGAAATGCTTCCCCGTACAACAGTTTAATGGCGGTTTGAGGCTGGGGATTGTAAATGACGGCAACTCGCGGGCTAAAATTATCCCCAAAGGTGTCGTATTTGTCGTAACGCACACCCAGGTTCAAGGTGACTTTATCGGTGATTTCTATTTCGTCCTGAATATAAAGACCGTAGACTTCGGAGCTACGCTTGTCATCGAGATACACATCCTCATCAAAATTACTCTGATCTTGCTTAACGTTATCGCGAACGTCAATGCCGGCAATGACTCGCTGGGAGTCTCCGATAAGCCCACTCAATTGTGAGCTCAATGTCCACCATTCGCTCTCGGTTTTATCCTTGTTAACAACTAGATATGACAGGTCACCATCGTCTGAGTAATCATACATATAATCACCCCGGTACTCGTAAGCACCGTAACCAAGGGTGGTGGCCCACTCGGCGCCCGAATCCAGATAGGTGGTATAACCGAGATTAACTTCCAGAATCTCGTCAGTGGTTTCGCTAACCGGCGAGTTAAACACCGTGCCGTAGGATGCCGTAGGAATTTCCTTGGTTCTGTCCTGATAGACAAGACTAAAGGACAGACCCTGATAGGCCAGCTTCACCAAAACATTCGCGGCATCTTCGTCATCGTTGTTTTTGTAATGACCGTTGTTGCTAAGCGGATCATCGAACTCTTGATAATAGAGATTGTCGTCGCCACGGCTTTTATAATTACTGACCGACATCAGTACATCCAGACCGCTCGCCAGGTGTTTCCCCCAGGTTGCCCGCTGTGACGACGTACCTTGATCGCCGAAATCAACAGCCAGCTCTGCTCCGTCGTAGTCACGACCATTTTTAGTGGTGACGTTGATGACCGCAAAAAATGCACTGGTACCGTAAAGCGAAGAGCCAGGTCCGCGCACAATTTCGACGCGGTCAATCAAACCTATATCAATGAGGAAATCGTTGTCTGTACCAAAACTATCATAAACATTTTCGTTAGCCCGCACCCCGTCGATCAACAATAGTATTCTGGTGTTGTAGTCCCCCGGTTGACCAAACCCGCGCACGCCAACATAAGAATAGTTACGATCATTGGTCACGTAAAAACCACGCTGAGCGCGTAAAATATCGCCAAAATTGCGATAGCCGTAACGCTTGATTTCTTCCGCGGTAACAATCGACACGGAAGCCGGTGCTTCAGTGACTTTCTGTTCGTATTTCGATGCGGAATATACCGAAGGGATATCGTCACTAAAAATATCGAAATCGTCATTTCCAACCGTATCGTCCTGGCCGACACACACAGCCGCTAGCATGGTCGATAACACACCAACAAAGATCGGATAATTTTTTCTCGCAGTTTTCATCGTTAACCTCAGATCGCTTAAACAGACAGGGACGTCTATCCATAAACGCTTGAGTTTCATAACCTTACGGTCATAATACTATAAATTTTCGAGACTTTACTCTCTTTTGTCAGTTTTTTACCCCGTTGATCGATTTCTGGGGAAAATCTGTCGCAACAACGGAACGACCGCGCCAACCAGATAGCCCAACTATTTTGAGATAAGGGCTTGCGTAGTCAATGGCGAAGCTCCCTAAATTTTCTAGAACTCACAATATGCCGTAAAAGGCAGGTTTTGATATTCCGAACAATTGGCTGGCACAAAAATTGGTGTATATTGAAAGGCAGCCTGATTTCACAAATTGAAACAGTATCGCGTGAAGCCACCTGATCTGAACAACACAGCATTCATTATTTTTTTTCATTAAACCTTACCTTAACCCTTTAAAAGATAGGAACCTAAACTATGACCAGTGCAGCTAAACCCTATACAACTGACCCAGCCGATCTCGGCTTTGATCCGGTCGCCCTGCGCGAAAAATACAATGCCGAGCGCGACAAGCGCATCCGCAAGGAAGGTTTCGGCCAGTATAAAAACGCGGCAGGTGAACTAGCCGAATATATGATCGACCATTATGTCGACCCCGGCTTTACTCGCGAGCCTCTAACTGATGAAGTAGAAGTGGCGATAATCGGTGGTGGCTATGGTGGTCTACTGGCCGGTGCCCGCTTGCGCGAGATCGGTGTTGAAAGTATTCGTATGATCGATAAGGCCGGTGACTTCGGTGGCACCTGGTACTGGAACCGCTACCCCGGTGCCCAGTGCGATATCGAAGCCTATGTTTACATGCCGCTGCTCGATGAGTTGGACTACGTGCCCACCGAGCGCTATGCCCACGCCCCCGAGTTGCTGGAGCACAGTAGAAATATCGCCAAGAAATACGACTTGTACAAAGATACCTGCTTCCAAACTGAAGTGACTGAAATCAACTGGGACGAGAGTGCCAAGCGTTGGATTATTCACACCAATCGCGGCGATGCGATGAAAGCTCAATATATCGCTATGGCCAACGGCCCACTGACTCGCCCGAAGTTACCCGGTATCCCCGGTGTTGAAAAATTCAAGGGCCATACCTTTCACACCGGCCGCTGGGATTACAACTACACCGGTGGTGGTCCAGAGGGTGGTATGAGCAAGCTGGCTGATAAGCGCGTTGGAATTATTGGTACCGGAGCCACAGCGATTCAATGTATTCCCCATCTGGGTGAGGACGCCAAGTCTCTGTGTGTGTTCCAGCGTACCCCCACTTCTGTCGATGCCCGCTACAACGCCCCCACCAACCCCGAGTGGAAGGCCAAGTTGACGCCCGGCTGGCATAAAAGGCGTGTTGAAAACTTCAACCAGACTCTGGGTGGCAGTTACACTGACGACGATATGGTCGGCGATGGCTGGACCGATATCTTCCGCAATGTCGGCGGCATTGTGACGGGCGAAATGGATGACCTGACCCCAGAACAAAAAGATGAAGTGTTTGAACTTGCCGATTTCAAAAAAATGCAGGAAATTCGTGACCGCGCAGCAAGCATTGTTGAAGACCCGAAAACGGCGGAAAGCCTGAAAGCCTACTATCGACAGTTTTGTAAGCGCCCCGGTTTCCACGATGAATACCTACAAACCTATAATCGCCCCAGCGTCACCCTGGTCGATACCAGGGGCCAGGGCGTCGATGAAATTACTGCAACCGGTGTAATTGTCGATGGCGTGGAATACGAGCTGGATTGCCTGATTTTTTCTACTGGCTTTGAAACAGGTACCAGCTATACCAGTCAGTCTGGGTACGATCTGATTGGTCGTAATGACGTTTCACTGGCGAAGAAATGGGCAAATGGGCTGGCCACTTATCACGGTCTGCAAACCCATAACTTCCCCAACTGTTTCATCCTCGGCTTTACCCAAACCGGTGTCACGCCAAATGCCACCCACATGCTGGATGAGCAGGCCAGTCAAATGGCTTATATCCTCAAGCAAGCGAGGGCGCGCAAGGCGGAAACCGTTGAAGTCACGCAAGCTGCGGAAGACGAGTGGTGCACCATTTGTAATAGCTACGGTGATAAAACCGAGAAGTTACTTGCGCAATGTACCCCCGGTTACTACAACAACGAGGGCGGTGGCGCGAGTAAAAATGGTTTTATCTCCGGCCAGTACGGCGGCGGTGCGGTGCAGTTCTTCAAAATTCTCGAAGACTGGCGCGCAGAAGGTAACTTGAAAGGTGTAGAGATAAAATAAAACATCCCTATAAACCGCGTGCCTGCTCTGGTCACCTCCTATGGTGGCCAGAGCAATTTCTGATTTTGGCATCTACAGTTCTGCACCCTTCTTTATCACCTTTTCAGCTATCTCTAGATTCAACTACGTCTAGCCGATTCTTGTTAAGGCTCCGGTCGTCAGATACATTAACCTCCTCGTTTAAACCCTTAATGCTTTTGTATTAACATAACTCTAAGATTTTTCCCCATGATATAGTCAAAAAATACGAGATTTTTAGCCGGCTGACAGCCCTAAACACAGAATGCCCATTCAAGAGTATGTAATCTCCATGACGACCACCGCATCCCCAGGCGCAACACACCCATCCATCGATATATCAAAACTGGATTTTGACCCAGACGCTCTACGCGAAAAATACCGTGAAGAGCGAGACAAGCGAATTCGAAAAGAGGGCAACCAGCAATATCAGGAGGTCGTTGGCGATTTCTCAAAATATGTCGATGATCCCTATATAGAAGAGAAAATTGTCCGTGAACCTTATAACGATGAAGTCGAAGTTGTTATTATTGGCGGCGGTTTTGGCGGCCTGTTGGCGGGTGCACGCTTACGCGAAGCCGGAATAAATGATATTCGAGTGATAGAAAAAGGCGGCGACTTCGGCGGCACCTGGTACTGGAATCGCTACCCTGGCGCTCAATGTGATGTCGAAGCTTACGTCTACCTGCCCCTGCTCGAAGAACTCGACTATGTGCCGATGGAGAAGTATTCGCACGCCCCTGAAATTCTGGAGCACAGTAAGGCGATCGCTCGCAAATATAAGCTTTACGACAATGCCTGTCTGCAAACCGAAGTCACCAGCATGGAGTGGGATAAAGACAGTTCTCGCTGGATTATCAAAACCAACCGGGGTGACCATATAACAGCCCATTACGTGGCCATGTCTAACGGCCCACTCAATCGCCCTAAACTACCGGGCATACCGGGCATTTCCAGTTACAAAGGGCATACTTTTCACACCAGTCGCTGGGATTATGACTACACAGGGGGCGATTCAACCGGCGGGCTGAGTAAACTAAAAGACAAGCGTGTTGGTATTATTGGCACCGGTGCCACAGCGGTTCAATGTATTCCCCACCTGGGAGAGTTTGCCAAAGAGCTGCATGTTTTCCAGCGCACGCCTTCCTCTATCGATGTTAGAAACAACCGCCCTACCGACCCCGAATGGGCAAAAAATCTTGCCCCAGGCTGGCATCAGGATCGCATGGATAACTTCAACATTATCACTGCGGGAGGATTCCAGGAAAAAGATCTGGTCAGCGACGGCTGGACAGAAGTTTTCCGCAATTTATCTGGGCCGGTGCAAAGAAAGCTGAACCCAACCATGAGCTCAGTGGAAGTTGCTGCTGCCCTGGAGATTGCCGACTTCAAAAAAATGAATCAGGTGAGAGCGCGGGTCGACTCTATCGTTAAAAATCCGGAAACAGCCGAAGCCTTAAAACCCTACTACCGACAATTCTGTAAACGTCCTGGTTTCCACGACGAATATCTCGATACCTACAACCGTCCTAACGTCACCCTGGTTGATACTCAGGGTCAGGGCGTGGAGCGTATTATCGAAAAAGGCGTTGTCGTCGACGGTGTTGAATACGAACTGGACTGCCTTATCTTTGCGACCGGATTTGAGGTGGGCACCAACTATACGAAGCAATCGGGCTACGATCTTGTTGGTCGTGAGGGTGTTACGCTCAGCGAGAAGTGGAGCACAGGACTATCTACTTTTCACGGACTACACAGCCGGAATTTTCCCAACTGCTTTTTTATGGGACTGACCCAGACCGGGTTCACCACCAGCATCCCCCACGCCCTTAACGAACAGGCCAAACACCTGGCCTACGTCATAAAATACGGCGTGGATCATCATGTTGAGGCTATCGAAGCATCCGCAGCCGCCGAAACAGAATGGGTGGCCACCATTAACCGCCTCGCTGCACGCGGCAAACGGTTTTATGCCGAGTGCACGCCGGGTTATTACAATGAGGAAGGCAAGGTTGATGGCGAAGGCTTTTTTAGCAATCAATACGGTGGTGGCGCGCCTGAATTTTTCAAAATTCTGGATGACTGGCGTGACAACGGCCTGCTGGAAGGGTTGGAGATTAAATAGCACGTTTTCGCCAAGAGCCCGATAAAGGCGCGCCCTTTATCAACAAATAAAACCCCTAAACACCTATTGGAACCTGAATTATGGTACCCCTGTCGGTTCTCGACCTTTCCCCTATCATTAAGGGCAGTAACGCTGCCGAAGCTCTTGGTAATACCCTGGATTTAGCTCAGCACGCGGAGTGCTGGGGCTATCAACGCTATTGGCTTGCCGAACATCACAATATGCCCGGTATCGCCAGCGCCGCCACCGCTATCGTCATTGGTCATGTCGCCGCCGGAACCTCTACCATACGGGTGGGAGCAGGCGGTATTATGCTACCGAACCATTCACCTCTCGTTATCGCCGAACAATTTGGTACGCTGGAATCACTCTTCCCAGGTCGTATCGATCTTGGCCTGGGCCGGGCCCCCGGCTCGGATCAAATCACCGCGCAGGCTCTGCGTCGAAATCTCGCTTTAGCTGCCGAGCATTTCCCTCAGGATGTGATGGAGTTAATCCACTATTTCAAATCAGACGATGCCGAGCCGGGCGCGCCCAAACCGGTGATACAGGCCGTGCCCGGAACCGGGCTTGAAGTTCCCGTCTGGATTTTAGGGTCGAGTCTATTTGGCGCTCAACTTGCCGCCCATCTTGGCCTACCTTATGCTTTTGCCTCTCACTTTGCGCCGACACAGTTAATGCAGGCTATCGATATCTATCGCAATACCTTTAAACCCTCCGAGCACTTAGCCAAGCCCCATGTGATGCTAGGCTTTAATGTCTTTGCCGCCGACACGACTACCGAAGCACACTATCTCGCGTCTTCCATGCAACAGGCTTTTATTAATCTGCGAAAAGGTCAGCACGGACAACTGCTACCACCTATAAAAAACTTCACCGACACCTTAAATGCCGCAGAACAAGGCATACTCGATCAGGCTCTAATGTGCAGTACCATAGGCACATATGACACCATCGCCGAAGACCTTCGCGCCTTTGTTAAGCTCACAAGTGCCGATGAATTAATGCTCACTTCACAGGTTTTCGATCATCAGGCCCGCCTGCGCTCTTATGAAATCACCGCATCGGCTTTTTTATAATATCGGTAAGGCCAGATTTATGTACAACAAACGTTAAAATTACTATTGGTGAGATGTACGGAAAAATTTATTATTAGACAATAAAAACCAAGGAGGAAATCATGTATCCTGGAATCTGGGCAAAAACCACACCAGAAAAACCCGCCGTTATTCATTCTGTGTCGGGAAAGATAATCACTTACCGGCAACTGAACGATCGCTCCAATCAGCTAGCCCAACTTTTTTGGGATAAAGGCTTGCGCAAAGGCGATCATGTCGCGATTTTTATGGAAAATAACCTCAGGTTTTACGAGGTTATTTGGGCGGCGCTACGCTCGGGGCTTTATCTCACCACGATTAATCAATATCTCACCGATGAAGAAGCCGGATACATACTGGATAATTGCGGTGCCCAGGTGCTGATCTCATCACAAAAGCTCGAAAAAATCGCTGGAGAACTCAAACAATTTGCTCCCCACTGCCACACCTGGTTGATGGTCGATGGCACGATTGATCACTATCAGTCTTACGAAAACGCCATCGCCAACTACCCTGCCGAGCCTTTGGCCGAAGAGCCCGCTGGCGAATTTATGCTCTATAGTTCTGGCACCACGGGTCGACCCAAAGGCATTCTTCGCCCCCTAAAGGAACATGGTATTGCTGACGATCTTGGGCCTGTCGCTGCGCTGCTCAAAGGACTTTGGGGCGCGGATACCAACTCCATCTATCTGTCGCCCGCTCCGCTGTATCACTCCGCGCCGCTGGCATTTTCCACTGGCATTCAAGCCAATGGCGGCACAGTGGTAATGATGCCCCGCTTCGACGAAATCCAGGCACTGCAGTCGATTGAAAAATATCGAGTGACGCACAGCCAGTGGGTACCGACCATGTTTACGCGCATGCTGAAGATGCCTGAACAAGATCGCCTGGCCTATGATTTGTCCTCACACAAACTCGCTCTGCACGCCGCAGCACCTTGCCCAGAGGGCATCAAACATCAAATGTTCGACTGGTGGGGGCCCATTGTTTACGAATACTACGGCGGCTCTGAACTGAATGGCCTCACCCATTGCGGACCACAGGAGTGGCTCCAACATCCCGGCTCGGTGGGGAAACCCATATTAGGTACTTTGCATATTTGTGATGAGAACCACAAGGAATTACCACCCGGGGAAACCGGACTGATTTATTTTGAATTACCCGAAATATCTTTTGAATACCACAAAGAACCGGAGAAAACCCACGAATCCCAACATCCCCAGCACCCCAACTGGAGTGCTCTTGGCGATATCGGTTATGTAGACGAGGATGGTTTTCTCTACCTCACCGATCGAGCGACTTTTATGATTATCTCCGGCGGTGTCAATATTTATCCGCAAGAGATCGAAGATGCCATGATCATGCACGATAAAATCGCCGACGTTGCGGTTATTGGCGTACCGGACGAAGAAATGGGCGAAGCCGTAAAAGCGGTAGTACAAGTTGCCGCCGGCGTGACCGCCAACGAGCAACTCGCAGAAGAACTTATGGCTTACGCTCGCGAATACATCGCCCACTATAAATGCCCCCGCAGTATTGATTTTGTAGACGAACTGCCCAGACTTCCCACCGGCAAACTGTATAAGCGCCTGCTTAAAGATAAATACTGGGGGAAAACAGATTCACGGATTGTGTAATCGGTAGAGCTAGCGCTTTAAAGGTAATGTATTTTAATACCTCAGCCTGAACCCACCATAGTTTGACCCCTATTCCTCAACACGCCGCTGGCCTGGCCACAAAATTATTGGGCAATACCGGCTTGCACCGCACGCTGTATTCGGCTTACCGAATTACCGATAAAGACAAACCATACTTTGATAAATCTATTGCTATCGCCGCGACAAGATCAGGATTAATCTCACACGGTGGTATAGTAAGAACATATCATTTAACGAGAATAACTTTTTGAATCGCATCAGAGAAAACCAGTTTTTAAAATTTGATTTTCGCCGCAGCAAAACACTTATTGTTATGCTGAGCATCTTGTTTTTAACAACTAATTGCGGTGAAAAATTAAGCCTACAGGCGCTAACACCCGACAGCGTTATTCTTGCTTTTGGGGATAGCTTAACCTACGGCACTGGTGTAAAACCGGAAGACAGCTATCCCACTGCTCTAGAAAAATTTACCGGACTCAAGCTTATCAACGCTGGCATTCCCGGTGAAGTGACTGCCGAAGGTCTAAAGCGCCTACCTCTCGAATTAGCCAAACACAAACCAAACCTGGTGATCATCTGCCATGGCGGCAATGACATTCTACGCAAACTACCACTGGATCAATCCGAAGCTAATCTACGCGCGATGGCTGAACTTAGCCGAGAAGCGGGTGCAGATGTCGTACTCGTTGCCGTACCAGAGTTTGGCTTGTGGAAATCAACTCCGGATTTTTACGCGCGGGTCGCAGCAGACCTCGCAGTCCCCCTGGAAGAAAGCATTCTGCCGGAACTGGAATTTGATCCCGCGATGAAATCCGACCCCATACACCTTAATGAGGTAGGATATAAACGCTTTGCCGAGGCCATCGCCAACTTATTGGAAAATCATGGCGCGCTTAACTCCATAACTCTAGCTCAATCACGCTAGCGAAATAACCTTCCATGACCCAGCGCGAGCTCTTTTGAAACTACGCATCCTCACCTACAACATCCACCGCGCTATCGGCCTCGATCGACGCTACATGCCCGACCGTATTATTAAGGTACTCGCCGATCACGATGCCGATATTGTCTTGCTACAGGAAGTGGACGAGGGCGCGCCGCGCTCGAAAGAACACGATATGGCGAAAGAGATCGCGGAGGCGCTCGGCTATCCCTACTATGCCGCAGGGCACAATGTCAGCTTGCGCAAGGGCCGTTATGGCAACGCAACGTTGAGCCGCCACCCTATCGTCAGAGAACGCAATATTGATTTAACCATCGGCACGCACAAACGGCGCGGCTGCCAACATACCGGTATTGAAATACCCCACGGCCACGATCGTGATGGTAAGGCAACGCCCTACCGCCTGGAGGTATTTAATTTACACCTGGGTTTATCGCCGCTGGAACGGCAGCGGCAGAGTGGTTTGCTTATGCGCAGTAGAGAATTTTCTGACATCGATCCAAAATCAGCCTGTATTGTCGGTGGTGATTTTAACGATTGGCTATCGCGTTTGCGGGCACTCTACGTCGAGGGCATGACGCTGCAATGCGCCACCGACCGGGAGACGCGCCTGCGCACTCGCCCCATCACCACCTACCCGTCTTTTGCGCCCAGAGGGGGTCTGGATAGAATTTATTATCGCGGTAGCTTACGGGTTATTTCGGCGTCAAAATGTCGACATCAAATAGCCAAAGTGGCCAGTGACCACCTACCTGTTATTGTCGACTTTGATTTGTGGAAAAGTCCGGATCATCAAGAAACTTAAATCACCTAAAAGGTTTAGGTGATTTACGCTCAAGCTACGTTATTAGTCTACGCAGCTAACATCAGTCTTTTGAATCTTTCCAGGCACGGCGATTAATCGCATAATCGCTGACTTTTCCAATAAACGGCAACCACAACATTCCCGGCAACCAGGACACCTGTTTTACTTCCCGGAATTGATGGATGCCGATGACCATATCTCGGTGCCCTGCCCGGGGCTGATCGCGGTAGGTACCAAACAAGCGATCCCACCAGGGTAGATTAAAACCAAAATTACTATTGGTTTCGTCATCTTCTATAGAGTGATGCACCCGGTGCATATCCGGGGTTACCAATATCCAGCGTAAATAGCGATCTAATGTTTTATGAATATGAACATTGGCATGATTAAACATCGCAGTGGCATTTAATAGCACTTCAAAAATAATAACCGCAATCACCGGCACACCCAGTACGGCAATTGCCGCAAACTTGAGGATCAAGGATAAAATAATTTCTATAGGATGAAAACGTGCGCCCGTAGTGACATCAAAATCCAGATCGGCATGATGCATACGATGCAGCCGCCACAGTACTGGCACTGCGTGAAACATCACATGCTGGAAATAAATAATGCAATCTAGCGCAACAACCGAAATCAACACCACAAACCAGTACGGTAGGACGTAATAATTGAGCAAGCCCCAACTTTGGTTATTTGCAAAAACCGCCATCCCCACTGCCGCAGCCGGAAACATCACCCGAATCAGGAAACCCGACAAAAATACCACCGCCAGGTTATTACCCCAACGCAGTGGTTTTGAAACACTTAATTCCCGCTTTGGCGAAAGCAATTCCCACACGCCCATAATGGCGAGCATGCCAAAGAAAAAACTTAGCCGGATAGCTTGTTCATATTGAGTTAAAAACTGTTCAAAAATTATCATATGATGCCCTAAACTGGCTATAAACATTTTTAGCGGATCGAAAATCACCTGCTTCGGCCACCCCAAATATTCTCAATCAAGTTGGCCCTTACGCCACAGGTAGTACACTGCGGGTAAGACCAACAACACTAACAATAGCGCACTGATCATGCCACCAACCATAGGTGCGGCAATACGGCTCATAATTTCTGAACCTGTACCCGAACCTAGTAGGATTGGCAGCAAACCACCAATGGTTGCTGCAACTGTCATCATTACGGGCCTAACTCGCAAGCCTGCACCACGTATTACAGCTTCCCTTAACTCTGTTTGGTCAAGAGCAATCCCACGGGTTTTACAATCAGTCACGGTGTCCTGCCAGGCTTGATTGAGATACACCAACATAATGACACCAATCTCTACGGCAACACCAGCCAGCGCTATAAAGCCGACCCCAACAGCCACTGAAAAGTTATACCCCGCCAGATACATTAGCCACAAACCACCTACGACGGCCATAGGTAGCGTGCCCATAATAATCGCCACCTCCGCAGCTCGACGGAAGCTCATGTAAAGCAGCAGTACGATTATCATTAGGGTCAGCGGTACGACGTAAGCAAGCTTTTGTTTGGCGCGTTGCATGTATTCATACTGGCCTGACCAGGTCAGAGAATAACCCGACGGCAAATTTATCTGCTCATTAACCGCTTGCTGTGCCCGCTTTACATAGGTGCCAATATCGACATCTTCAATATCAATAAAAGACCAGCCATTAACGCGGGCATTCTCACTTTTAATTCCCGGCGGGCCATCTTCAATATAGACCCGTGCCACATCGGCCAAAGCAATACGCTGACCACTGGCAGTAACAATGGGTAACACTTCCAATTGTTCGACCGAGTCACGATAGGCTTGAGGATAACGAATATTAACCGGGTAACGCTCAAGCCCTTCGACAGTTTGAGTTACATTCACCCCACCAATGGCCGTCGCGATTACTTGCTGAACGTCGGCGATATTAAGCCCGTAACGCGCGGCTCTTTCCCGGTCGATATCGACTTTAATGTAGCGCCCCCCCGCGACGCGCTCGGAATACACCGAGGCAGTTCCAGGCACATCTTTAAGAATGCTCTCGAGTTGCAGGCCGATCGCTTGAATTTCTTGCAACTTTGGCCCGGCAATTTTAATACCCACCGGGGTTTTAATGCCGGTGGCAAGCATATCGATGCGGGTTTTTATCGGCATCACCCAGGAATTAGTCACACCGGGAAATTGCAGCCGAGCATCCAGCTCATCGCGTATTTTTTCAGGGGTCATCCCCGGACGCCATTGATCTCGGTCTTTGAACTGAATAAGAGTTTCGATCATGTTTAAAGGCGCGGGATCGGTTGCGCTTTCTGCACGGCCAATTTTTCCGAACACGGTTTTTACTTCAGGTACGGTGCTAATTAATTTATCCGTTTGCTGTAAAAGTTCGCGGGCCTTGCCGATGGAAATTCCTGGATGGGTGATGGGCATATACATTAAGTCCCCCTCATCCAGGGGTGGAATAAATTCACTACCGATTTGAGTCGCAGGCCACAACCCCAGCAAGGTGACCAGGAGAGCAATAGAAACCGTAGTTTTTGGAAACTGTAAAACCTTGTCCAGCGCGGGCATATACAAGAATTTCAATAAACGATTAAGCGGATTTTTTTGCTCGGGCATAACCTTGCCGCGAATAAAATATCCCATTAATACCGGCACCAGGGTAATCGCCAAGCCTGCCGATGCGGCCATCGCGTAGGTTTTGGTAAACGCCAGCGGCGAAAACATTCGCCCTTCCTGCGCTTCGAGAGTAAACACCGGCAAAAAACTAACGGTAATAATCAACAAGCTAAAAAACAGGGCAGGCCCTACTTCACCGGCCGACCTGGCAACGATTTGCCAGCGATTTTGATCGGTAAGTACTTCGCGCTCCATGTGTTTGTGCATGTTCTCTATCATTACGATGGCCCCATCGATCATTACACCAATGGCGATGGCAATACCACCCAGGGACATAATGTTAGCGTTAATACCTTGCATATGCATGACGATAAACGCCGCCAAAATGCCCACCGGCAAACTAACAATGGCCACTAAAGAAGAGCGTATATGGAATAAAAACACCACGCATACCAACGCAACCACCAAAAACTCTTCGAGTAGCTTTTTCCAAAGATTATCAACTGCGCGCTCAATCAGACCCGAACGATCGTAAACAGTAACAATCTCGACACCCTCGGGTAAACCCAGCTTTAATTCTTCGAGCTTCTCTTTCACCGCATAAATCGTTTGCTGAGCGTTATCGCCGTAACGCATCACCACAATGCCGCCAACGGTTTCACCCTCGCCGTTGAGTTCGGCAATACCGCGTCGCATTTGCGGCCCTACGTTAATATCGGCGATATCTCTGAGTAACAAGGGCGTACCATTGGCGTTCATACCCAATGGAATGCTTTCCAAATCCGCCATGTTTTTCAAATAACCGCTGGCGCGCACCATATATTCAGCTTCGCCCATTTCAACTACTGAAGCGCCGATCTCCTGATTACCCCGCTGCACCGCCCTTTGAATATGACTAAGAGGAATACCGAAGGCCCGCAATTTTTCTGGATCAACCTTGACCTGGTATTGCTTCACCATGCCGCCTACAGCGGCGACTTCTGACACACCAGGAACAGTTTGCAATTCATATTTCAAAAACCAATCTTGCAGGCTGCGCAACTGGCTGAGGTCGTGCTGGCCACTTTTATCGACCAGGGCATAGATATACACCCAACCCACACCCGTAGCGTCTGGGCCAAGCTGTGGTTTCGCGGTTGTCGGCAAGGTTGGCGCTACCTGACTAAGATATTCGAGCACGCGACTACGGGCCCAATATAAATCGGTGTCGTCATCGAAAATAACGTAGACGTAGGAATCGCCAAAGAACGAATAACCCCGCACCGTTGATGCTCCCGGCACAGATAGCATGGCCGTGGTCAGTGGGTAAGTCACTTGATCTTCCACGACCTGCGGCGCCTGCCCGGGATAAGAGGTTTTAATGATCACCTGCACGTCGGACAGATCGGGGATGGCATCAATTGGCGTGTTTTTTAATGAAAACAAGCCGCCGCCCACTAGTAGCAAAGCACCAAGGACAACAAAAAATCGATTATTGATCGACCAGAGAATGATTTTTTCAATCATGACTATTGCTCTCCGTCGTTCGCCATACGCTGAAAATCAGAATCAATACTGGATTCAGAATCAAGCAGAAAATGCGCCGAACTCACTACAGTATCCCCGGCTTCAAGACCTCCCAGAATTTCAGCAGCATTCGCGCCAACCCGGCCCAGGTCTACCGCTACGGATTTATATCGACCATCACCCAGCGCTAACACCACACGATTCTGGCTACCGGTGCGGATTACCGCTTCTCTCGGCACCTGTAGTGTCGGTGTTAATTCCCCACTATGAATCATCACCTGAGCAAACATATTGGGTTTTAACAATTGATCTTTATTGGCGAAGCGTAAGCGCATGCGCACCGTGCGAGTTTTTTTATCGAGCATGGGGTAAATGTAATCAACCTTCCCACGCCATTCCCGGCCCGGTAAATAATCAAGTGTCATGCTGACCGCATTGCCGACCGCCAAAACACCGGCCTGGCGTTCAAAGGCCTCTGCCGTTACCCATACTTCATCCAGGGCACCCACAGACATTAAGGCATTTCCGGGTTGCACAAACATGCCCTCACGCACACCCAGGTTTGCGATAACGCCATCTTGTGGCGCATGGACGGTGATGGTTTTTGTTGGCTTGCGGGATTTTTTTAAGGTATCAATTTGAGCCGTAGGCACATCCAATGTTTTTAGTCGTTCTTCAGCGGAATGAATTAAGCGCTGATTACCTCGCGCAAGCGCAAGAATGAACTCTTCCTGAGCGGCAACCAGTTTTGGTGAATACAAGGCATACAAAGGTTGCCCCGCCTTTACCGCTTCGCCTTCGGACTTAACGTAGAGCTGCTCGAGCCAACCCTCAACGCGGGGATGGACATGAATTAGACGGTCTTCATCAAAACCCACATAGCCCACCGTCTTAATCGGTATGTTCAAGGGCATAATTTTTGCGACGACCGTGCGCACGCCCAGGTTATTTTCAACTTGAGGCGATATTGTCACCAACCCCGACTGGCGCGAACCCACCGTAGATGGTTCTGCATAAACGGGCACCAACTCCATCCCCATCGGCGACAAACCGGGCTCATCCTTCCGATAGCTCGGATCCATGGGTGCTTTCCAATACAGGGGTTCCTTACTTCTGGCACTACTACTGGTGCCGACGCTGTCGCCCATCGTGCTTGCTTTATTTTCGTCAACAGGACGGAAGGTGTAGAACATTGCGGAAATAACCACACCCAACAAAACCGCTAAAATATACGAGACATAATGTTTCATAGTTGAGACTCCGTTTCCCTGTTAGCCAACACCTCACCGACGGCTGTACCCGCAGCCATGCCGACAGTAAAGTAATTCATGTTCACCACCATTTTGTGTCGCTTCACTTTTAGCTCCAAAGCCATAATTTTGGTGTTAAGTTCTGCAATGCGGGCGCGCATCACTTCGGCAAAATCGCCACCATCAGAGGTATAGGCCGCCAGAGCGGCATCTGCCTGATCCTGCATTTGTGGCAATAAATGTTGCTGATAGAGCTGCTCGCGCTCATCCAGACGTTGTAGTTCTACCTGAGTCTTTTTATAAGCCGCAACAAATTCTCGAAACACCAGGTCGTGCTCAGTTTGCAAGGCTGCACGGCGATGAATCGCCGCCGCCACTCGCTGATCCTGTCTATTTTCTGTAAACAAGGGCAGATCAACGGTAATACCAAATGACATGAAATCCGCCCTGTCATTACCTAGAGGATCGTCGTCCCGGTAACTATAGGCCGCATTGATTCCCCACTCAGGTTTGTACTGCTGCTTAGCCAGATCAACACTCGTAGCGACGACCCGCAACTTTCGATCGATAACCTGTAAGCGCGGATGTTGCTGAATGATTCGAGCCAGAGTCTGAGGCGTGTCGTTGTAAGTACTGGATGCTAAATCAGTGTTGATTGATTTTTCGGGCCATGTCTTAGTCAATATCTCAGGTAAAGTGCCAGGCAAGGTTTTATTCACCAATTCCGGTGGCAACCATTCCGACAACGACTGCTTTGCCGCGTCCCCCTGCTGCCTAAGTCCTATCAGTCGATCATTCAGCCGGGTTAGCTCCAATTCGGCGCGAATCACATCCTGCTGACGAGTAGAGCCGGACGTAGTAATGTAATTAGCGTGGCTAATATCCACCAGCTGATCAAACAAATGGTGATTCTGCTCGATCAATACAATACTCTGCTGTGCCAGAAAATTATCCAGCCAAAGTAGACTCACCTTGAGGGCAACCTGGGCTTTTCTATCCTCTCGCAACAGGGGATAAGCAGTACTTTCCTGCTGTTTTTGCTGGCGTTGTAATTTGCGTGTCTCGCCGCGGGGAAACATTTGCGCGATGCCCACTTTCAACTGGGTCATCGGCTCCTGATCAAACTCCAAAGTATCTGTCGCCAGATTCGCCAATCCAACACTCAACCTGGGGTCTGGCAATTCACCCACTGCGATACTCTCGGCGAGCAGCGCCTGCTCATTCAACTCGCTACCCTTTAACCAGGGGTCATTGCTTGTTGCATTGGTAACTGCTTGACGCAGACCCAACAGAGATTCATCAGCCCATCCAGGATTAGTAAATCCCAAACAAGACATCAATACCGTCAGTAAGCTGGTAATCATAATGCGAGTCATTTTCTGCCTCTCAATTTTCCGCTGTATATGCTCTATGTCATATATCCAGGCGAGCGAATCGATCATTCGCATACCTGTTTTTAGGAATAGTTTCTGGGGCAGTTTTAGAGGTGTACTAAAAAGCTCCCGCTAACAGAACATGCCTGTATTTATTACAGGCGTAACTATCTTGTGTTAGCGGATAATGGGGGGACGAAATAAGGTAGCTATAGCGATGGCTTCGGCATTAATTATTATTTTATTATGAACAAATTTTTCTACGGAAAAAACGGCAGAGGTATAGCTGATTGGCAGATAGGCAGAGCACAAACCGGGGCAACAATTGCACTCTTGCTCACAATCCATGTCTTCGGAACTAGCTTCGGAATTAGCTTCGGAATTAGCTTCGTAAGTAGCTTCAGCCATGTCCTGGCTCATGTTTATGTGCACTTCCACAGACATATCCATCGCCGTGCCCATCACCATATTATTCATTCCAGCCATCACTGGATTGACAATGGAAAACAGAAACACAGCCACCAACGCACAGTGCGATACACGCTGTAAACGCGAATGACTACCATTATGAGTTTGGACTTTATTCATATCGGGTCAGTAGACCACAAGACGCCCTCATTGTTCAAGATGCCCTCATTGTTCAAGATCCCCGCAGGTGAGCTAAATCGAGCATCACCATTGACAATATCGTTTGCTCCGAATAGCTTAGCTGGCAGACTTAGCTCCATAACAATTCTCTCATACTCCGGAAGTCATCATGAATGGTCACACCATCAAACCTTTTAAAATCTCGATCACAGATGCAGTACTGAAAGATTTAAAACAGCGATTAAATAATACCCGTTGGCCCGAAAAGGAAACCGTCGACGATTGGTCCCAGGGCATTCCCCTGGCCTACACCCAGGAAATGTGTGACTACTGGCTAAACGAGTACGACTGGCGCGAACGTGAAGTCTTACTGAATCAATACGAGCAATTCACTACCGAACTAAACGGCATTGATATTCATTTTATCCATGCCCGCTCCCCCCATAAAAACGCCCGCCCGCTTATTATGACTCACGGCTGGCCCGGCTCCATAGTTGAGTTTCAAAAAGTCATCGGGCCTTTAATTGACCCGGTAGCACACGGGGGCGATGCGCAAGATGCCTTTCATGTAGTTTGCCCCTCTCTTCCCGGTTACGGCTTTTCAGGAAAGCCTAAAGAAACCGGTTGGAGTATTGAAAAAATCGCCGAAACCTGGAATCAACTAATGCTTAGGCTCGGTTACGATAGCTATTTTGCTCAGGGTGGCGACTGGGGCGCAGTGGTGACCAGCGCCATCGGCATGCAAAATTTGGGTAACTGCCAGGCTATTCATATCAACATGGTGTTTGTTGAACCAGACCCGGCAACGATGGACGACCTGAGCCCGCTAGAACAGCGGGCTTTAGCTGCCGCCCAATATTATATGGATCACGATTCCGGTTACTCCAAACAACAAAGCACGCGGCCGCAAACTCTGGGCTATGGCCTCGTGGATTCACCCGTCGGACAAATGGCCTGGATACTGGAAAAATACTGGTCGTGGATGGACTGCCAGGGACATCCGGAAAATGTATTAAGCAAAGATGAATTACTGGACAACATTATGTTGTATTGGTGTAACGCCAGCGCTGCGTCTTCAGCGCGTTTGTATTGGGAGAGTTTTACCAATCTATCAACCGACGAAGTTGTGGTGCCGACGGGCTGCAGCATTTATCCAAAAGAAATTTTTCAGGCGTCGCGTCGCTGGGCAGATCGGCGTTTTAAGAACATCATCCACTGGAGTGAGTTAGACAAGGGCGGGCATTTTTCGGCTTTCGAGGTTCCCGAGACCTTTGTTAAAGAAGTGCGAAACTGTTTTCGTGCCGTGCGTTAAATCACCAACATTCGATATAAAAAAATAGCGCTTACCAACTAAGTTGATAAGCGCTATTTTTTTCGAGATTAATTAATACAACAAATAACTGCTGCTTAGCTTAATCCTTTAAAACTTAACCCTTCATACCGACAGCCGCACTGCTCTCATGCAAACTCGATTGCGCACTGGGTCGCTGATCCATACGCTGAAACCAGGCGTTCATATTTTTTAATTCAGGGTTAATCGACTGGCCTACGCCCTGGGCAAAATCCAGGCAGCAATACAGAACCATATCCGCAAGGCCAACATCGCCCCCACCAATATACTCTTTGCCTTCCATCAGACCATCCAGCCACTCTAGTTGGCCCTGGGCCTTGGCTTTTAAACCGTCAGCGGCTTCGGGGATACAGAGCATACGATTTTCGAACAAACCCAAGCCCTCGGAGTAACGGAAACCGTTGTAAATATTTTCGGTAATATTTAATTCAACGCGGCGTACCCACATGCGGCTGTTGGCACGCTCTTCTGGCGTGGAACCCAGCAATGCAGGCGATGGGTTTTTCTCTTCCAGGTATTCGCATATGGTGGTAGTTTCGGCAATCACCGAACCGTCATCCAATTGTAGCGCTGGCATTTGCGCACCCGGATTTTTATCGGTAAAAGGCTTTTGGCGATTTTCTCCGGCCAGTAAATCCAGCTCTTCTGTTGCTAGGTCAATACCTTTTTCAGCCATAAACATCCGCACCAGGCGCGGGTTGGGGCCAAATGAATTCATTAGTTTCATTACTTACTCCTTTGTCAGTATTAGAAAGCTGTATTAGTCAGCTCCGCTGGCGAGCGAACAAACCTTGCTGAACGCAGGCTCCACTCGAATACTAACACTGATTCCGTTCAGCAAAACAGTACAATAACTATTCGTTCAAGAAACGGCCCTGGCAACTGCTCTCGCCCGGGACCGGGCCGCACCATGGGCCGTAGGACGACCTACGTCATCCAGAGCGACAAAGACGATTTTTTTGATCTCAATAATGGATTGCTGCGTCACCTTATTGCGCACCAGGCACCCAATGGTGACTGAGGTATAACCAACCTCAAGCACCTCGAAGCCAAACTCAATAATATCGCCACTGCGCGCCGAGCTGGTAAAGTCGATTTCAGAAATCAACTTGGTGACTATGCGTTGAGTTTTCATCTGACAGGCAGCATAAATAGCGGCCTCTTCATCAATCCAACTTAATAGCGATCCACCGAACAATACATTGGCCGGATTTAAATCCGTGGGTCTAATAACACGACGAGAATAAAATTTGATAATACGCTCCCACCTACCGTTATATAACTGTCAATAAAGCTGAGCAATCAGCTTTCAAGCACAAGTCTAGCGACGACTTGTGACACAATCATTACAGCAAGTTTTATACCAAGGCAGGAATTACGTGTACCCGAGCGAGTTTTCTGCACTCCGTTAGCTCATGATTTGTTTTAACACGCATCATTTTAACGCGCACCTTACAGTCAGTAGTCAGTAGGTCAGCCAGCAGATGTTGGTTTAGAAGAAAACACTCAAGTTATTCGACAATAAAGTACTTTGATCGAGCACCATCAAACGCCTGGCAAGCATCCAGCCCTCCGCATTATCGCTACGCCGTAGAATGTCGCGACGGGCGCCGACAAAAATATCCGTCTGGCGCTCTAAGCGATTGCGATACACCATAAAGCAGCATTCGATTTCATATTCACCATCGACGTCGGTGGTATGAATTTGTACATTACTAATCATATGACGCGTGCGCGATGGCGGTTCTTCGGCCCAGGCCATGCCCGTCGTCAAACGCCGAAGACGCAAACCGATGCTGGCTTTGTCTTCGTCAAATAGCGCCGCCTCATCCAGCAGTGACAGCTCCTTGTCCATCTCTCGCTTACCGCGGGTGTAACGAGTCGGCATGTAGTAGTGAATGTCGTCGGCCAGCAGCGCGTACCAGTCATCAAACTCGCGATTGTCGAGCATCATCGCTTCGCGATAGAGGAACTGCTCAATTTCCTGTTGTAGCTCGGGACTAGTCGGCTCTTGTGCGCTCGCCGCACGACTCGGAATTAATTTAAGCATTGTCGGCTTCTCCCTTAATACTGTCGTCGGAAACACCACCACAAGAAAGATCAGCCCAGCTTTCTGCCATCATCATCTCCTGCCAGCGTCCGTAAAATCCGCGCGCGGCCATTTCCGAGTACACATAATTGGTTTTACCCGGTAGATCGGGATCGTCGTGTCGGTCATTATCGATGCCCATCTGGGCGTTAAACAACGTTTGTCGGGCCTTGTGGCCGCGGAGTATTTTCTGGATTTCGGTCCAGTTCTCACCGTCGTCCTGCTCGAGAATACCGCCAGCACTAAAGGTGCGTAACACCGCTTTTCGATAAGCATCTTTTACTGATGCCGGTGCTTTTTTATCGACAATGGTCAGCGCCCACACTTCAATCTGATTCGGCCCTCGCGGATGCCACGCGCGCAAAGTATTAATGGCAGGTAAAAACGACAAGCTGGGGAATACAGTCATGTGCGAACCGTCCATCTGTGCACCACGTATTTCACCCAATCTTGCTATGGCCTCGGGGCGTGAGGTTTCCTCGTAATAGGTCGCCACTTCCTCGCCGAGCAGGGCCTGTAAAAACCCCGGCGCATTTAGAAAAAACCCGGTGCCGTGACCATTGGGATCACTAAATTGCCGGCCTTCCATAGGCCATGCCGCCTGGCTTGGGTCGGCCCCCGGGGGCATTGCCGCAATTACCGGAGAGATATGACTAAAAGGCGCGTGATACATATCGCTGCAAAACTGCTCGGCAGCAAACTTCCAATTACAATCGATCACCCATTTGTGGACACCGCCAACGGCTTCGGTACCACCTTCGACGCGATCAAACATTAAATCCATATACCATTTCATTCCGCCTAAATGCTCTTCTAGCGGGGGTACTTGTTCATCCCAGCAGCCAAAGATCAAACCTTTGTAGGTGTCGAGGCAGGGGACTTTAATGGGACTCCATTGTTCTTTGTCGACCTTGCCGTAAGCGCGGTCCTCAAACGGCACATCGACGAGCTTGCCGGCGATATCGTAGGCCCAGCCATGATAGGAACACACGAAGGCTTTGGAATTGCCCGCATCCGCGCGACACAAGCGCATGCCGCGATGGCGGCATTGATTCATAAAAAGTGAACTAAGGATTCTAAGTAGCCTGACCTTAGAGGTAAAGGCCATTAACCTCGCGCCTTTTAGCGTTTTTCTTCAAACACTTTCCCTCAAAAAACCCGATGGCTGCACCGCGATAACCCTGTGAATTCAATTGACATCTCTACAATCAGTCCTCATAAATGTCGAGGATACAGCCACAAAAAAAGCACCATAAGGTGCTTTTTTTGTGGCTGATATCTAAATTTGAATCAAGTTAGATTCAGTTTAGCAAGGGCTTCGCGATCAACCACCGGAGCACGCTTGGTACCCGGAGCTAATTTAACACTCCCAGGGGTACGATCAAACGGACCAAACAGCTCGTTTTCATCAGCAAATTTACGAACCTCAGGCAATACTTCTTTACCCAACAACTCGACGCTGCGCAAACGATCCTTGTCACTGACATTGCCCTGAACTGCAAAGCAGGTAAAGACACCCGGGCGGATAACACTGAGGATGTCCTTAATCTTCTGAGCACAGGTCTCAGGGCTACCGACAACAATCTGCATATCGTCCTGCGCCTTGTCGTAACCGGCAATCAGCTTGGCTTTCAGTGCATCGTAGGCAGAGGCGTCCCAGCTATCATCGGCACCAGCCATCAACTTCTCTTTGCTCACGCCCAACCAACTACCACCAGGCTGTTGACCCAGCATGCGAATCGCGCTTTTAGAGTTATAACCTGGGGGCAAGGTATGCTCAGGGCGAGAAAAGGCGTTTTGACCACCGCCAAAAATAAAGCCCTTACCAAGCTCCTGAGCCTTCTCATCAGTATCAGCACAGAAGATAGGTAACAGGTAACCAAAGTTTTCAGGGCCAGCCTGATAACCCAACTCAGCCGACTTATCGGCATACATATCCCACAGATCACAAGTTGGACCCAGTGCCGTACCCAAACCGAGGTAGGGGTATTGCTTCTCAGCACACCACATGACAGTTTCAGCACTCAGTACACCGGGGATCCACTGCTGAGGCATTTCCTGATAAGGCTTCACCCAGGGGTTCACATGACGATAGTGAAAGTGCTTACCCTCATAGCGCCAGGGACCGTCTTTGGTCCAGCAATCCATGATGAACGAATGGGCTTCATTGAACATTTCACGGTTGTAGGCTGGGTTGGCATTGTTAAAGAACTGTTCACTACCCGCACCGCGAACCCAACCCGCCACCAGGCGACCTCGGGAAATCGTATCGATGGTGGCAAGTTCCTCCGCGGTGCGCAAAGGGTGTTTAACACCCGGCAGCATATTGCCGATGATAATAATTTTAGCTTTGGAAGTAATACGCGCTAAAATTGCCGCTTCAATATTAACCACACTACCCGAACAAAAGGGATTGCCGTGGTGCTCATTCAGAGCAATACCGTCAAAGCCCACCTCTTCGACAAAACAGGCTTCGTCAAGATAGAAGTTGTAATCGTGGGCGGATTTTTCACGATCAAAAAACTTGTTGGAAACACCAAAGAACGCCCGGTTTGCGAGAACCGGTTCTTCGGCGAGATAACGTACGGGACGCTCCGTAAAATGTGCTATTTGCATGATGAATTAATCTCCAGTTATTTTTAAGCGAGAAAATGTTTAACAGCGGCAACAAATTCGGCGCTATCTTCAATTTCTGGGCGGTGGCCAGTGCCCTTAATGGTAATAATGTCGGCCTGTGGCAGGGCATCGTGATACTTCCTGATGCAATCCTGAGGCACAACAGCATCTTCACTACCGCGAATCAGCAGCGTTGGCAGCTTGGCATTTTTCGCACTGCGCAACAGCTCAGGGAGGCTGGGGTTGAACATATAGGGCTCCCAACCGAGCCGCGCACTCTCAGCACGCGCGTCCTCAAACAGCTCAAACTGCTCAGCAGACATGTCGCCGCCGTAGATTTCACTGTATTCTTTCGCTTCTTTATTAAACACCGTCTGGCGTAAGCAGGTTTTAATCGTGCAGGCAAAGATATCGAAAATCTCACCTTCATCCGGCTTAATGCCCATGGGACCAACCAGCGTCAAACTGGAAAGCTGTTCCGGGTTCGAAGCGGCCATTTCAGCGGCGATATACCCACCCGCCGAGAAGCCCAGCACATCAACCTTGCCGAGATCCATTTCCCGAATCACATTTTGATAAAAGTTAGCGATGTCACGATGACGCCAGCTCCAATCTAACTTTGGTGTTTTGCCAAAACCCGGCTGAAGTGGAATAATCAGCTCTCGATCTTGAGCCAGCGCTTCATTCCATTTCATCCACCCGGTGTATCCCAATTCATCGTGCAACACCAACAAAGGCTTGCCGGTTCCACCTCGGATCAACGCCAGGTCAGTACCCGCAACATTTACAGTTTCCTCTTTCCAAGTAACCACTGGTCTCCTCCTATTTCATTAACATCAGCAAAAACTATCACGCCCAAACCTTCGAGAACAAACCCTTTCCCCTCTCTGCTTGGCTTGAATCAAGTACCATTGATTTCGCTAGCACCAGCTATTGCTTTATCGGACAACTTATCGTTACTAGCTGGTAGCATCTAAGCCTATCAGGTAACATAGCACCCTATGCCCGGTTTGGAAATCGGCTCGTTAAACATGGATCGAGTCTTACCAAATTCATCACATCTCCAGCTCGGAAAATCAACAAGTAATACCCCAATGCGCCCCGTAGTCAGGTAAAATTCAAAACCCCCGAGCAGGTTTTTCGAGGACGCGATCACGCGTCCAAGACCCTGCCAACCCCAGTCATCGCCTGAATGAATCATTACTCCATAAGTGATCAGCCAGTGAACAACCAGTGAACAACAGGAAAAAGAAATGATATTGACAGCTCGTCCGTGGTCTCTTCTGACATTACTCGTGGCCGCACTGCTCTCCAGCTGTGGCGGGGATAAGGCAGCGAACAACTCACCCGAGTCAGCCAAACCCCCAGTACGAGCGACCATCATTACCGCTGTCGCGGCGACCACACAAACTGTTGAGGTGGTCGAGCGCTCAGTTGGCGCGCTAGAAAGCCTGTTTACTCCAGAGATATCAGCCGAGGTCGAAGGCCGCATCGTCAACACCCTGGTTCGAGTCGGAGACCCTATCGTGCCCGGGCAATTGTTAGCAGAGCTGGATACCGTGGACTACAACATCGCAGAGCGCGCGGCACGAGCTGAAGTGTCGCAATTGGAGGCGCTACACACCAACCAGCAGCAAACGGTAAAGCGCTTTGCCAGTCTGATCGAAGCCAAGCTTATCTCCACGGATCGTTACGATGAGGCGAAAGCCCAGCTGCAATCCCTATCCGGACAACTCAAGGGCGCGCGCGAACGGCTCAAACAAAAGCAACGCGGACTGACTAAGACTCGAGTTATCTCGCCCTACAAAGGCATTATTGATGACGAATTAATCAGCGTCGGCGATTTCGTCAAGGTCGGCGACCCGCTATTTCAGGTCACCAACATCGATGTGCTGCGCGCCCGCTTGCCTCTACCACAAATTCTCGCCGCTAAAGTGTCCAGGGGGCAAGAGATTCGACTGACCTCTCCCCTCGACCCCGAAACATCGGTAGCCAGTACCATCCAGCAAATTCGGCCCACGGTTGGCACTAACAACCGAGCCATTGACATATTGGCGCTGATTGATAACCCCGGTAACTGGCAGCCGGGAGCCAGTGTTACCGGCGAAATTATTCTCCAACGGCGAGAAAATGCCGTGGTGGTGCCAAAAACCTCTCTGGTATTACGCCCTGCAGGAAAGGTGGTCTACGTCATAGCCAATGATGTTGCACGGCAACGTGTTGTTGAAACTGGCGAATACATCGATGGTTTTATAGAAATTACTGCGGGCCTGGCAAGTGATGAAATCGTTGCGGTGAGTGGCGCGGGGTTTCTCAGCGATGGCGCGCCAGTCTCTATAACAGAGGCAAGGTAAGCCCCATGAACCTCCCGAGCATTTCAATCAACCGACATGTACTGACCACCATGCTATCGGCCACATTAATTTTATTTGGTCTTATCGGATACTCCCGGGTCGGCGTGGATCGCTTTCCAGCTACAGAATTCCCCCTGATCGCGGTCAAAACTAACTTGATCGGCGCTAATCCGGATGTCATTGACGCATCAATCACCAATATTATTGAAACATCCGTCAATGGTGTACCCGGCATTGAGCATATTTCTTCCACCTCTTCGCCCGGCAATTCCACCGTGGTGATCACCTTTGATCTCGACAAAGATATTGACGTGGCTTTTAACGAAGTCCAGGCCAAGGTGAATCAGGTCACCAACCAATTGCCCACCGATGCCGAACCGCCGATCGTGGCCAAGCTCGAATTTGGCGCTTCCCCCATTATGTGGCTGGCCCTACAGGGGGATCGCACGCTGCAACAACTCAATAGCTACGCCATCAACGTCGTCAAGAAAAATCTTGAAACCATCAACGGCGTGGGCCAGATACAGATCGGCGGCAAGCGTGAACGCACCATTCGCGTCAATCTCGACCTCGACCGCATGGCCGCATTTAACGTCACCACTAGCGAAATTCTCGCCGCCATTAACAACGAGCACTTTATGATGCCCGGCGGATTTCTGGTCAGCGGTGAAACCGAACACCTGGTCAAGCTCGATATGGAGTATCACAGCCCCAGGGAACTCGAAAACCTGGTGGTGGCCTATCGAGATGGTGCGGCCCTAAAACTAGGACTGATGGCGGAGATAGAAGATGGTATTTCCGACCAGCGCAGCATTGCGCGCTTCAACGGCAATAGTACGGTCGGCCTGGGGATTACCAAGATATCCAATGCCAATACCGTCGAAATTATTGACGAAGCCGTTCGGCGAATTGAGGAAGAGATCAGGCCACAATTACCTCCCGGCATGACTCTTAAAATCGCCTCTGATGATTCACAATTCGTGCGCGAAATGGTGGGCGCCCTGAAAGAACACCTGATTCTAGGCACCTTACTCACGGCACTAGTAGTGTGGGTATTCTTAAAAAATATTCGCTCTACCATTATTATTTCTGTGGCGATCCCGATTTCACTGTTTGGCGCTATCGCCGCGATTTATTTTTTTGGCTACACTCTCAACTCGATGACCTTGCTGGCCCTATTACTGCTCATCGGTATCGTGGTAGATGATGCCATTGTCGTACTCGAAAATATTTTTCGCCACCGCGAGTCCATAGACCCCGATCCAAAATCGGCCGCCATTCACGGCACCGCAGAAGTAGTTTTCCCGGTGTTGGCCGCTACCCTGGCGTTGGTTTCCATCTTTGTCCCGGTGATTTTCCTTGGCGGGATTATCGGTCGCTTTTTCTCTTCCTTCGCGGTAGTGGTCACCGTCGGAGTATTAGTATCATGGTTTGTCTCCATGACCCTAACGCCGATGCTGTGCTCGCGCTTTCTCCAGGTCGAGGAACACACGGGCGGTCTGTATTACTGGATGGAACGCTTTTTCCGCGCCATGGAAAGTTTCTACAGCAAGCTACTTGCCCTGGCGCTTAGGTTTCGCTGGAGCGTGGTCGGCATTACCGGGTTGCTGGTAGTGGGCTGTATGTTTTTTTTAGTGGACATCGGTAAAGAGTTTTCTCCCGAACGCGACGAATCCAGCTTTATGGTTGTCGCCCGCACCCCCCTGGGTTCCAGCATTGAATACACTAGTAGCCGCGCTCAGGAAATCGAGAAAATATTAGCCACACACGACGATGCCGTCGTGAGTTATTTTTTCGGCATCGGCACCAGTGGCCGCCAGGTAACTACGGCGGTAAGTTTTGTGCGTATGGTGCCGCCACATCAGCGCAAACAAAGCCAACAGGAGTTACTTAAAGTACTCACCGGTGAACTAGCTACCATCCCAGGTGTGCGCGCCTTTGCCGCGCCCATCCCCACTCTCGGCGGACAGCGCGGCGAACCGCTGCAATTTTCCATTAACGGCCCCAACCTGGATGAAGTCGCCCGCCTCGCCTACGAACTACAAAGTAAGCTCACCCCCATTAGCGGCATGGGTTACCTCGATCTCGACTTAAACTTAAACCTGCCGCAATATAAATTAATCGTGGATAGTATTCGGGCCGCCGATCTTGGTTTCTCAACTCGGGACGTTGCCCTTGCGGTGAACGTTATGGTTGGTGGTGTTGACGTTGCTAAATACAACGACGACCCCGGCGATGGCGAACGCTACGATCTGCGCGTTAAAGCCGCTGATGGTTATTTCTCGTCCGCCGTCGATCTCAATCGAATCTATCTGCGCTCGCGAAACGGCGAAATGATTCGCATTGACACTGTCGCAAAACTTAAAGAAACCCTCGGACCCGCGTCAATTTCGCGCTACGACTTGCGCTATTCCGCACCGTTTTATGGCAAACCCGAAATACCTCTCGCCGACGCACTGAACGTCGTCACCACTGCCGCCAAAGAAATTCTGCCACCTGGTTACACCCTGACGTTCAAGGGGCAGTCGGAAGAATTCGGCAAGACCGCGAGCAATATGTTGTTCGCCTTTGCTCTGGCCACGGTGCTGCTTTATATCGTGCTGGCGAGCCAGTTCAACTCATTTATGCAACCTTTCATCATCATGACCGCTCAACCCCTGGCGATGATTGGCGGCATCGCTTTGCTGTGGTTGACCGGGCACACGCTCAACACTTATTCAATGATCGGTTTGGTGCTGTTGGTCGGACTAGTGGCGAAAAATTCTATCCTGCTGGTAGACATCACTAACCAGCGCAGGCTCTCCGGTCTGTCCATCGACGAAGCGCTGCTGGAAGCCTGCCCGATTCGCCTGAGGCCTGTATTAATGACCTCCTTTACGGTGATCATGGTATTACTGCCCGCAGCCTTCGGCTTTGGTGCCGGTCACGAAACTAACGGCCCGCTTTCTGTCGCAGTTATTGGCGGCATGATATCTTCAACCTTACTCACTCTGGTCGTGGTTCCGCCGGTGTACTCAATCCTGGAAGGTTTTACCCAACGCGTGGCAACACGACTGAAGGGCAAATGACCACCCAGCCCTTGTCAGCATCGTAGCAATTGCGGCACTATTACCTCCAACTATTGGCCCCAATATTTAACCCGTTTTAACTCAAAGGTATCGGTATGCAATTTGACAGCGTCGACTATGAGATCAAAGGCACTACAGCACTCATCACCCTGAACGAACCCGACAAACTCAATGCCCTTAGCTCGGGCATTCGCAGTGGCTTAATTACCGCCCTGACAACTGCGGATGACGACCCCGCCGTGCGCGTTATTATTATCACTGGTGCCGGCGAAAAATCCTTCTGTGCCGGTGCCGACATCAGCGGTTTTGAATTTAACTCGACGTACATCCGCGAATTTATGTCCAAGGTGATCGACGTACTCGCGCTACCGGAAAATGTAACTAAACCGGTGATCGCTGCCGTAAACGGTTTTGCCTTCGGTGGCGGTTTTGAAATCGCCATCGCCTGCGATTTCGTGATTGCTTCGGAACAAGCAAAATTCGGCGTGCCGGAAATTCAATTGGGACTATTGCCGGGCTTTGCCATCGTTAGACTAAACGAACTGGTCGGCCGCCAAAAGGCCAAATACCTCAGTATGTTGGGCGAACCTATGTCGGCCCAGGAAGCGGAAGACCTCGGTCTGGTGCTCAAAGTGGTTCCTCACGACGAACTTCTCACCCAGGCCTTTGCCCTGGCGGAAAAACTCGCCAGCAAGCCACAAATGGCCATTCGCTACGCCAAATCCATCTACAACCGCGATCTCGGCGGTGCCGATATTACCTACGCCAAAGACGCCATGCCCTTTTTGTTTACGGACGACGATGCCAAAGAAGGCGTCACCGCATTTCGAGAGAAACGCAAACCCGTGTTTAAATAAACTCTCGGCATGACCACCGCCCCAACCCGCCCTCTATTTTCCAGCCGCCTCGGTTTTATTATGGCCGCCACCGGCTCTGCCGTCGGGCTGGGTAATATCTGGGGCTTCCCCACCCAGACCGCTGAAAACGGCGGTGCCGCCTTTGTACTGGCCTATTGTGTGCTCGCCTTTTTGCTGGCCTATCCGGCGCTGATGGCCGAGCTGGTTATTGGCCGTCATCGGCGCGCCAATATTGTTACGGCGCTCGGCGGACTAAACCCCAACGCTACATTACGACTAATTGGCTGTGCTGCCGGACTTTACGGAGTAGCAATCGCCAGTTTGATTCTGGCGTTTTACAGCCTTGTCGGCGGCTGGATGATTGCCCACACCCTGCAACCGGGCATCGAGTTAATCGCCTCGACGGTTAATATCAGCGCCGACCTCAGTACCAGCGTCGAAGCCGGCACCACCTGGCTCACCACGCAAACCCCATGGCGAGATATTATTTTTTGCAGCTTATTTATGACACTGACGGTCGGCATTGTCGCCGCTGGTGTGGGCCGGGGTATTGAGCGCTGGTCGACCCGGCTGATGCCCACACTCATCACCCTGATGATTGTGCTGATGATTTACGTGTGGTCTTTGGAAGGCGCTGGCGAGGGTTTACGCCTGCTGCTAGTCCCAGATGTTTCTCGGCTCGCCAACCCCGCTCTGCTGGTTAGCGCGATGGGGCAGGCTTTCTTCTCACTATCTCTCGGTGTCGGCACCATGTTGATTTATGGTTCCTACATTAACCCCGATGCCAGTTTACCCACCACTGGCGCTATGGTAACCGCTATCGATATGGCCATCGCCCTACTCGCCGGCCTGCTGATTATCCCGGCGATATTTGCGGCACAACATTTAGGCATTGTTATCTACGACGAGGCGGGAGTATTGCGATCGGGACCCGGACTTATCTTCCAGACCCTGCCCGCGTTATTTAAGACCATGGGCACGATAGGTCAGGTTGTCGCCAGCGGTTTTTTTGCGCTGCTCACTATCGCTGCGTTAACTTCATCTATTTCAATGCTGGAAGTACCCGTCGCTTATCTAGAAGAAAACCACCACTTAAGCCGCCACCGTGCGGTCGCCATTGCCAGTTTAAGTATTCTCAGCTTCAGTGTCGTTATCGCCATTTACTTTAATGTGCTGTTTGATGCGGTCGTTAACTTCACCACAGAATACAGCCAGCCTCTGCTCGGCATCGTGCTGTGTGTGTTTGCGGGTTGGGTGATGCGTCGCGATCACTTGCTGGATGCATTGGGGGGTAGTGACAGCCGTTTATTTAATAAAATTTGGCCGTGGTACGTACGCTTTATCTGCCCGCTGTTAATCGCTGCTATATTTATACAAAATCTGCGGACTTAGCTAACAACTTAACTAGCAACTAAATTAACCAGCGACTATTTTTGGAAAACTGGGTGCTGAGAAATTCCATTTGATCCCCCAAAATTCGTCGCGAATTAATCAGTGCAAGATACTCTGCATTATTGGGTCGATACGGCAATGCAATTAACTGCAAACCAATTTCCTCGAGTAAGCGATTACCTTTATGTTGATTGCAACGCCGACAGGCCGAGACTACGTTCTCCCAACGATCATCTCCGCCTCGCGACACCGGCACCACATGATCCCGGGTCAGCGCAGTTGGAGGAAACTCGCGCGAGCAGTACAAACAATAGTGTTGATCGCGCGCAAATAACGCGGGGTTCGACAAGGGATAACTAGTACGTGGGCGGGCCATCTGTTCGCCGCCGCAGGCAATAATACTCGGCAAGCTAATAATTGAGCGTTCGCCGGTGTCGCGAGAAATCCCGCCGTGTACTTCCTGCACGACATCGCCGAGCGTCCACACCACCAACTCGCGGGCATAAATACACACGGCCTCCTGCCAGTTAAGCCATTCGATTGGCTGACCGGCGAGATTAAGTCGCAAAATCTTTGGCTGCATCACTCGCTCCAAACTCGTTTACGAGAAAAAAATCTTAAGCCTCTCACTTGAGCTACAACTCGAACCACTACTCAAAGTACAACTCAAACCACAAAAAAAGTATCCGCCATAATTTAGGGCTAACACTCCAGAAATCACAACCCTAAATTAACACGTTAACAACTATAAAAACAAAAAAACCCCGAAGGCAAACCTCCGGGGTCGTCATACAACATCGCAAAGCAAGTTTACCTGCCTCAGCTTTGCCTCACTCAAACGTCGATGTTTTTTATCAACAGAAAGCGGATGTTCAAATACTCGGTTAAATCGACTGAAGTCTTTACCCTCGCCAATGTATCAACTGTCAAAATTACTGGGCAATCATAAACCTTGCTGGCACGCTGTCAAGATAATGCGCTGTCTGACATTATCATCGAAGGGCCCATTACACTTTAATTAACCACAAAAAAAACGCCTCTCTATTGAATCAACAGAGAGGCGTAACCGACTTACTAAACACCGTACTACACCTATCCAACCATGGACTGCAGTACTCTACCAGCGTCGTACTCCTTCACTTAGCTGGCGATCTTACTTTCACCATCCTTGGTGATCGCTATCCCTAGCACTTACCATTCCTAACTTAAACGGTCATTAGATTTAACCGTCCTCGGCTAAATCCCTTCCTTATGACCAACTTCCTTGTCACTAACGAGGAATCCTTTCCCCATGCATCCTTGCGTGAGCAATCATGCCAAACAATGGGCCACGCGACTATTCTCAAAAGGTCACTAATTGATGTGTGTCATATCTCACGATAGGTCACCCGTCTTTTCAGCAAAACGTCCCTTATTCCTTATCACATCGCTTTAGCGTCATGATTTAATTGAGGAAGGGGAAGCTCGATACCGAGACACAAATTTCGGCATCTGTAATCTAAAGAGGAAAGATAAAGCGAGAGCAATGGGCGCATCCCAACAACTCACGAAATCGGGACAAAAAAAACCCTCTTGTTGGAGCAACAAGAGGGAGAATATTTACAGTAATAAACAATACTTAAAAACGCTATCCAGCCATGGAGCGGAGTTTTATCAGCCTAACAATCCATATTGTTCCCTGGCCACTACAACCTCTTTTTTAAGTCAGGTCACGTCCTGTAACCCCAGCAATCCTTTGCGGCGAATCATTCGCCATCCCTTAACTTAAACTCAACCTTGAGTAGATCCGATACGCGTCCTTACGGGCGACTATAATGCCGTTTCTGGTGGGGTTTCACTATTGTGACATCTCCACCCTCTAGCGTAGGATATATCCTACAAATACCCCATAACACAAGCCAGGAAACAGAAAGCAATTGACCCCCACCCATGGGCTCAGTTAGGGTAACGCCGCATTGTTTACCCTGAACCGATCCTGTTAAACCCAAGGAAACCACTGTGGCAACCCGCAAAAAACCCCTCGACTTCGAAGCCAATCTGGCGCAACTCGAAGACATTGTCGAAACCCTGGAAGACGGTAATTTAAGTCTGGAAGAATCCCTTAAGTCTTTTGAGCTGGGTATCAAAATTACCCGCCAATGTCAGGAAGCTCTGAAGCAGGCCGAACAACGAGTACTTCTGTTAAGCCAGGACGCCGAAGGCAAAATTCAAGAAACTCCGTTTGTAGATACTGATACGGACGACGAGTGACACCCCGTTTAAAAACCTTTATCCAGCGATCCTGCAGCCGTGTAAATGAGGCCTTGGAAGCGGCACTAGACGCCGTTTGCCGCACCGCACCCTCAGACAACACTTTACTCGCCGCGATGCGCTATTCGCTACTAGCGGGAGGCAAACGTTTTCGTCCCTGCCTGGCCTACGCCGCGGCTCTGGCAACACAGGCTCAGGTAGATGCGCCAGTCAATGATTGCAATGAGACCACGGACAAAATCGCCTGCGCCCTTGAGTTGATTCACACCTATTCGCTGATTCACGATGATCTTCCCGCCATGGACGACGACACTCTGCGGCGCGGCCAGGCTACCTGCCACAT
Source organism: Porticoccaceae bacterium (assembly GCA_018069525.1). Lineage (GTDB taxonomy): Bacteria > Pseudomonadota > Gammaproteobacteria > Pseudomonadales > Porticoccaceae > JAGPUQ01. Next base: position 41,475 of record JAGPUQ010000014.1, read on the forward strand.
TGCCTTTGACGAAGCCACGGCCATTCTCGCCGGAGATGCCCTGCAAAGCCTGGCCTTTGAGCAACTAGCGAGCATCGACACACTGCCTCCAACCCAGGTGGTGCAACTTATATCAATACTCGCAAAAGCGATTGGACCGGCGGGTATGGTCCTGGGCCAGGCCATCGACCTCAACGCCACCGGTAAAGTATTGCAACACGAACAACTGCAAACCATGCACCGCCGTAAAACCGGTGATTTAATCGTCGCCAGCGTGGTGATGGGCGCACGCTCCGCCGCCTGTGACGACCATAATATCCTCGCGGCACTCACCACCTACGGCGAGCACCTTGGCCTGGCCTTCCAGATTCAAGATGACTTACTAGACGCCGAAAGCGATACAGACACCCTGGGTAAAACCTCGGGGTCCGATCAACGACTGCATAAACCCACTTATACCTCAGTACTTGGCATTGCGGGGGCCCGCCAGGCACTCAACGAGGCGCATCAGAACAGCCTCGCAGCAATTGCAGACTTAGGCGCCGGTGCAGACCTACTGCGCGACTTTGCCGACCACACCATTAATCGCAAATTCTGATACTCGTAAACTCTAAGCCCCGAAAAGGCGATTTAAGGGTGTCATTTAAGGTAATATTAGCGCCCCCAAAACCGAAGCCCTGATCCAAACTTATGACCGCCCGGTTTACCGATATTCCTCGCACTCGTCCAGCGACGCCGCGGCTTGACCAAATCGACGGTCCAGCAGACTTGCGGGTGCTCGACAACACGCAACTACTACAACTGGCCGACGAATTGCGCGCCTACCTGCTGTATAGCGTCGGACAAAGCGGTGGACACTTTGGCGCTGGGCTCGGGGTGATCGAATTGACCATCGCCCTACACCGGGTGTTTAACACCCCCAGCGATCGCCTGGTGTGGGATGTTGGCCACCAAACCTATCCCCACAAAATACTCACCGGCAGGCGCGAGCAACTCACCACCATTCGGCAACCGGGCGGACTATCGGGTTTTCCCAAACGCACGGAAAGTGACTACGACACCTTTGGAGTTGGGCATTCCAGCACCTCCATCAGCGCCGCTCTCGGTATGGCCGTCGCCGCGCAAATGGACGGTTCAGCGCGCCGCGCCGTTGCCGTGATCGGCGACGGTGCAATGACTGCGGGCATGGCCTTTGAGGCACTCAATCACGTCGCCCATGTCGATACCGATATGCTGGTGATATTGAACGACAATCAAATGTCCATCTCCCGCAACGTTGGCGGTCTATCTACGTATTTTTCAAAACTCTGGTCCAGCCGCTTTTACAACGGCTTTCGGGAAGCCTGTAAACGCATTCTAAAAGCCTTCCCCTCAACTTCGACCTGGGTGCGCAAAACCGAAGAATTAATGAAAGCCCTGGTAGCGCCTGGCATCGTGTTTGAAGAATTGGGCTTTACCTATATCGGCCCCATTGATGGTCACGACCTACCGCTGCTGGTAAAAACCCTGGAAAACCTCAAACAAATTACCGGGCCGGTACTACTGCATGTGGCCACCGTAAAAGGTAAGGGCTTTACACCCGCTGAGGAAGATCCCATCGGCTATCACGCGCTCAACAAAATTGAGCCGCTTAACGCAGAAAAACCGAAACCTGCTAACAAAGCCAACTTGCCCAAATACCAAAAAATCTTTGGCGACTGGCTTTGCGATATGGCCGACATTGAATCCAGACTAGTGGGTATTACGCCAGCCATGAGCGAAGGCTCTGGCATGGTGGAATTTGAACAACGCTTTCCGGAGCGCTTTCACGATGTCGCCATCGCCGAACAACATGCGGTAACCCTGGCCGCAGGCCTGGCCTGTGATGGCATGAAGCCAGTAGTCGCCATCTATTCCACTTTTTTACAGCGCGCCTACGACCAGTTAATTCACGATGTCGCACTGCAAAATCTCGATGTACTCTTTGCCATCGACCGTGCCGGTCTGGTCGGCGAAGACGGCGCCACTCACGCGGGCAGTTTTGATCTCAGCTTTTTACGCTGCATTCCCAATATGGTGGTCGCCACACCTTCCGATGAAAACGAAACCCGACAGTTGCTGTACACCTGTTTTATGCATACTGGCCCGGCGGCGGTGCGCTACCCCCGCGGTACGGGTCCCGGCGCGGCTATCAAACAAACCATGACCGCCCTGCCGATAGGCAAGGGCATCACTCGGCGACAGGGCGAAACCGTGGCCTTGTTAAATTTTGGCACTCGACTGGCCGCCGCTCTCGAGGCCGCCGAGCAGCTCAATGCCACTGTCGTGGACATGCGCTTTGCTAAACCCCTCGACGAAGACTTACTGCGTGAATTGGCCGCCAGCCACGAACTGCTGGTTACCATAGAAGAGAATGCCATTGCCGGTGGTGCCGGTTCTGGGGTCAGCGAATATCTATCGAATGCGGGTTTAAATACGCCACTATTACATTTGGGCTTGCCGGACTACTTTGTCAAACACAACAGCCAGGCGATGCAACTAGCTGGGGTAGGACTCGACAGCAACGGTATTTATCAAGCCATTCACCAGCACTGCGACACCCGGGACATTACACCTGCGCGAATCAGCGCTGCGCTGACTGTCAGCTAAACGCGGCCAGCTAAATCCGATCAGTTAATTCCGTCAGTTAATCCGTCGAAACGGCGGCAAGGCGCTGAGTAATTCCCGGCCATAGCCCTTGGTGAGCAGACGGTTATCCAGAATGGTCACGCGACCACTGTCTTCGTCGGTGCGTAGCAAGCGCCCACAAGCCTGAATCAGGCGCAAACAGGTATCGGCTAGCGACAGGGTGCGAAAGGCGTTACCACCCTGAGCTTCAATCCATTCCGCTCGCGCGGCCTGAATGGGATCGTCGGGTACAGGGAACGCCAGCTTAGCGATCACCACATGCCGACAATAATCGCCGGGCAGATCCATACCCTCGGCAAAACTGGCCAGACCAAAAATGGTGCTGGTCTCACCTCGGTCGATCCGCTCTCGATGGCGGCGCAGAATCTCGGGTACCGGCACCTCCCCCTGTACCAGTAAGCGCTCAGCCAACTCCTTATCGACACCTTCCACGACGGCTTCCAGCTGACGTCGAGACGCGAACAACACCAGACTACCGCCACTTTCGGCACTGAGTAAGTCCGGCAATTGCGCGATGATCGCTTCGGTGTGAGCAGACGCATCACCCGCGTCGGCAATATCGGAAATCGCCAACTCACCGCGCCTGGGATAATCAAAGGCTCCCGGAACCGCGAGCATACGACTGTCGGCGGGCATCCCGGTGTCCAAACTAAAGCGTTCAAAACTCCCCAACGAGCGCAGCGTGGCCGAGGTCAGTACTGCCGCGTGACAACGCTTCCAAAGATGCTCTATCAGGGTCTCCGCTGAACTCACTGGAGCCGCGCTGACGCGAAGATCTCCCGTAGGCTCACGACTGATCCAGCGTGCCAGAGGCGGCACACCCGGGGGATCATCACTGGCCATGGCCGTCCACAAGCGGCAAATGCTATCGCCGCGCCCCTGCCACTGGCCAATCGCCTGGTAGTACTGCTCCAGATCAACGCGGGGAATAGGGAAATTGGGATTTTCGAGGGCTGTCTCAAGACTATCGCCAATGGTGCTGAGCTGGGCGGACAACTCTCCAAAACACGCGGCCAATTCGTCGGCGACTACTTTTAAAGTATCGGGAATGATACCGCCCGGAAAACGGTGGCGCTCGCTTGCGTCTCTGCGCGCATAGGCGTTTTTTTCTGCCGCGCCGTCGCTGCTAAAGCACGCTTCGAGTAGCGGGGCGACCTGTTGATTCAACTGGATCGCCTCTACCGCCAACTCGCCTAAAGCTACGCTCTGCTCAATCAGCTCAGGAGATTCGGCAAACAGGGTGGCAGCGCGATCACCGTGACTCTGTAAACGCCCCAACCAACTCCCCGTCGCTTCGAGGGCACACTGCGCACCAAAGTGGTTTAAGGCCGTATCGGCCAGGCGATGGGCTTCATCGAAGACATAAATAGTGTCCTCCGGGGGTGGCAATATCACGCCGCCACCGAGCGCCAAATCTGCCATCACCAGGTCGTGATTGGCGACAATACAATCGGCATCTTCCACCTTGGCGCGAGCGCGGTAGAAACAACATTCTGAAATCAGGCGACAGCGATGACCTGAGCACTGCCGACCATCAATAGTAAGCGCACGCCACAGGGGATCCGGGATGCTGTCGGACCAGCGATCGCGATCACCATCCCACTCGTCGTCGCGCCAGGCTTCACCTAGCTTGGCTATCAAACGACTATCGCCCCGGCCACCGACAAAAGGCATTTCATCTTCAAATAAAAATTGACCGCTTTGCGCCGCATTGACGCTGCTCTCGCACTGCTCCAAACGCAGCGGGCACAAATAGCGACCCCGGCCCTTGGCCAGCGCAAAACTTTCATCCCAACCGGTAGCGCGCATTAAATCGGGGATATCTCTATCCACCAATTGTCCCTGTAGCGCCACGGTGCCTGTCGCAATCACCACTTTTTTGCCCTGGGCTTTCGCCAGGGGCAATGCTGCGAGTAAATACGCCAGGGTTTTACCGGTACCGGTGCCCGCTTCAACGGCGCACACTTTTGCTGCGGAAGGGTCCGTTGCCAACTTACCGAGAAAACTGGCAATCTCGCCAATCATCTGGCGTTGACCAAACCTTGGCTTGAGCTCACGCTGTTTCAAAAAGGCACGGTAGCCTTCCTGAATGGTGGCTTTGACTTCATCGGTAAGTGCCATTTAACTGCGAGCCATCTAAAACGCCGTCATTTAAACGTAAGTTCCCGCTGTACCGGAAGCTCGTCTGTGTCCGCTACTTGCGGCGTCGCCGGTGATGTCGTCTGTGATATCGGTGGCGATGCCGCCTGTGATGTCGATGACGAGGTTAATGATGATGCCGTTTCCGTTACGATTTGCACCTCGGATAACTGGAGAGCTTGCACCACTGGATTGGCGTACATGGCGAGAAAAATATCCTGCTCTGCTGGTGGGATAGTTTCTAAGCGCTGCTTAAAAAGCAGTTCTTTTTCGGCCCACTCACTCTCACTTACATCACCGCTCAAATCGGCTTTCAATTGTTCAAGCGGATCATTAGTGCCGTGCAGCATTTGGTAGGCGATTAAATGGGGTGCCTGTAACTGGTAATGACTAATAATTTCGCTATCAATAATTTCGGCAAGCTGATCGGCAGTGTCGAAGTTCTGTTCCACGGGCTCACCAAAGGCCACCACAATTCGGCCCTTGTCGCCCATAATGCCCGCATAGATACTTTTTAAATCTTCGTACTGATCTTTTTGGTAACTGCCTTCGCTGCGCAGCGCGTGTAACTCCCGGGTTTTATCCCCGTCACAGGGATCAAGTTCATAGGAAATTGATACCGGCACAATACGCAGTTCTGCCAATGCCTGCGCAAAACTTTGACCCTTTGTTTTACTCAAGGCCAACATTTTCAACATTGCCGTTTCGGTTTTATCGATACCGTCTTTGGCTCGCCCTTCGCTTTGAGCAATCCAGATCGAACAATTTTCTTCAACGACAGAATGACGAATATAGGCTGACAACTGTTTTAGCGCCGCCAGCTTTTCTCGGCGACCGGCAGACGAACGCTTCACAATAAAACTTTTGTTAATACGCATCAGGTCGCTGGCAAAGGGCTTGCTCAGCAGGTTGTCGCCAATGGCGATGCGCGTGGTATTGAAGTCGTGATCATCCAGTACCAAATTAACCATCGCCGGATCCATGGCGATATCCCGATGATTACTGATAAACAAATAAGCCTGGTCGGCCTGGAGCGCGGCCAAACCGCGCACGGAGATTCCCGTCGATGCCACCTGCATATGGGCATGCAAGTGAACGCTAATCAATTGTTGGAAATCGTGCACGGTATTGATACGAGCAAATACCCGTCGCACCCTCAGCCCCACCAACCAGCGCGCGAGTCTCCGACCTGGACTCGATCGTTTTAAACGGGGTAGTTTCAGGCCCGCTAGAATATCGAGAAACTCGGCATCAACACTCAGCCGGTCGAGCACCCCGCGCACTTCGTCGTCGCGATAGGGGCGAATATCATCAAAATCAAATTCTGAATTAAGCACTGCTTTACTCATACTGGCGTTTTCGGCACATGCCAGGGCACGTCACAGGCGTAGTCCTCTACCAGTCCGACCACATCCAATACCAGGGCAAACAAGGCCATGCGCACCAACAAACCATTGTCGGTTTGCCGGAAAATAGCCAGATTCGGATTGCCGTCAAGATCCCTGTCCAGCTCATTAGCCTCGGCGCGGGAGTCTCTGGGCAAAGGATGCATGATCACGGTATTGGGTTCGCAGTGCTTGGTATAGAGCCCCTGGTTGAGCCGGAAGCGTCCGCGATACAGATCCGCCTGCTGCCGATCCGGGAAACGCTCTTCCTGGATGCGCGTGGAGTAGACAATATCGACGTGGGCAATACTCGGCTCAAGGCTGTCCGACACTTCAATCTGATGGCCTGCACTGCGCATGATTTCTACAATGTCTTCCGGCATCTGCAACTCGGGTGGCGATACCAATACAATCTGGATATTGTCGTACAACGCCAGCAATTTGCCCAACGAGTGTACCGTGCGACCGTATTTAAGATCACCGATCATCGCTATGCGTAAACCATCGATACCCCGCCCACGACCCGCCATTTCTTTTTCAATGGTGAATAAATCGAGTAGTGCCTGACTCGGATGTTCGTTACTACCGTCGCCACCATTGAGCACTGGTACCCGGCTGGCACCGGCAAACTCCGCGACTGAACCCGCCTCTGGATAGCGCATACAAATGATATCGCTGAAGCCGGACAACACCCGTGCGGTGTCCTGTAGGGATTCGCCTTTGACGACCGACAGACTGTCCATGCCTACGGATTCGCGCACTTCCCCCCCCAGCAAATTAAATGCGGAACCAAAACTGATTCGGGTGCGAGTACTGGCTTCGAAAAACATATTGCCCAAGATCGCGCCCTCCAGCACCCGCGTCGCTTTACGACGCTGCGCATAGGGTTCCATTTGAGCGGCAACACGAAATACTTGCTGAATGTCCTCCCGCTCAAATTGTTGAATCGAGAGGATGTGCGAACCTGTAAATTCCACGGCATTCCTAATTATGGCTGAGGGGCTTGGTAAACGACTGAGATTCTAGCGGTTTTCATCTAACTCAACCAGCATGTTGCGCAGCAAAGATAAATAACCCTGCCTAATCGGCATTTCTTAACAGCTTTCCTAGACGACATTTTTACACAGCTTTCCTATACGGCTCTTTATGCAGCTTCCTATACGGTACTTTATACGGTAATGCCAAGCTCACTACGTACCCGCTGCCCCCAGGCTCTCAGAGCCTCCATCAAGGCAAGCACGGAGGGATCAGTGGTACTCGCCGTAATTTGATCCAGCTCGCGCTCATAGGCCGGTAACGTAAGGTAAACAGATTCGGTTTCGGTAACACGTTCGCGGCACAGGTTACGCCAGTCTTCGGCCTCAGTAGCGCTTAAGGTGTCGGGGAAATTGCGTGCCCGGTAATGCCACAACAGCTCTCGGTAACGAGCGTCACTAAACGGAAAGTGGGCTGCGTCCAGTTCAGCACCCGAGCTAGCGCGCACGCCAGCAAGCAGCGATTTATCCGCGTTGGGTAAAAAGCCCTGATACAAGCCCTGCTCCGCATCGTCTATATTGGCGTAGTCAGGTCGCACAAAGACGGACTGCAACTTTGCTCTAAACTCTTTACTTGCGCCCTGTTGCTGCAAGGTATTCCAATTGGCCATACAGCGCTCAAGATCGATATTGAGTCGATCGGCAGCGGCGGCATCCAGTAACTTTGGCGTAGCTATCGCCGGGCAGCGATTGAGGTGAATGGCTTTCAGCGGAATGCGTTCGCTATTTTCCGGTAACTGATCGGCAGCGGCAAACACCCGCTCGCGGATTTGGTCGGCATTGAGGTTTATCAGCGCATCAACATCGCCAGCCAGGTTAAAGCAGATAATGGCGTTTTTATTCACCGGGTCTACAGCCAGGGGTACCATCAAGGCCGTGTAGCCATTGGCACGAGGTAATTTCCCCGATACGTGTAATACCGGTTGCTGGGCGATCGGATCGAGCATCGCGGCAACTTTATGCTTGGAGCGATGGCTATAAAAATAATCGTAAAGCCGAGGCTGCTTGTCACGCACCAGTCGCGCCAGGGCAATGGTGGCCATGACGTCGGACAGCGCGTCGTGAGCAGATTCGTGGGCGATGCCATTTACCCGCGTTAAATCCTCCAGTTTAAAACTGGGAGAGCCGTCATCTTTATCGGGCCAGGTAATACCTTCGGGACGCAAGGCGCGAGTCAGTCGCAGCATATCGATGATGTCCCAGCGCGAGTTACCTTGCTTCCACTCGCGCTCGTAGGGATCGTAAAAATTCCGGTACAGGAGATAGCGACTAAATTCATCGTCGAAACGAATACTGTTGTAGCCCACCCCGCAGGTTCCCGGACGTCCCAATTCGGCAACGATGTGCGCAGCAAATTCAGCTTCGGAAACACCCTGCTCCAGGGCCAGTTGTGGAGTGATGCCAGTCACCATGCAGGCCGCCGGGTGAGGCAAAATATCGACAGAGGGCTGGCAATACAGCGTCAGTGGATCGCCGATAACATTGAGGTTCTCATCGGTGCGCACACCGGCAAATTGCAGGGGGCGATCTCGGGCCGCAGCAATGCCCGTGGTTTCGTAATCGTGCCAATAGAGTGTATTCACCAAAATAATTACCCCGGGCTTTGTGCCGCTTCTTATAGTGCCATTTCTTGTAATGTCACTTCTTATAGTGCCATTAGCATCAATAAAACAATTATTTTTAAGCAAAAAAAACGGCGTCCAAAGACGCCGTTTTTACAATCGCGGTGCAAGTGTTAACTCACTCCATGATCTCAGTGTAAGACAACTCACCAATCACGCGACGGTTACGCTGACGACCTTCGTCAGTGTTGTTGTCAGCGATAGGGCGGCTTTCACCGTAACCAGCCGAAGAAATTCGATCTGCTGGAATACCGTAGTCTTGCGCCAACTTGGCTTTAACAGCAGCCGCACGACGCTCAGACAGACCTTGGTTATAACGATCACTGCCACGAGAATCTGTGTGGCCTTCCAGTACCAGATCAATATCGTCATGGGCTTTCATTGCATTAGCAACCGCTTGCAACTCATCGCCGTAGACATTCCGCACAGTCGCTTTGTTGTAGTCAAACTCAACATTTAAACGAACACTGATAGTACGCATTTCGGGTTCAGGTGCTGGAGCACTTTCTGGTTCCGGAATAGGCGTAGGTGCAACCGGCATAGGAGCAGCCTTGGGTGCATTAAAGTAGTAGTTCACAGCCAGATTAATCGCGGCGTCATTAACACCACTCTGACCTTCGCGTATTTTGTGCAAACCGCGCACGTCACCACGAAATTCAAAATGATCGCTGATCATCTTGGACAGACCAACACCTAAAGCTAATTGCCAGCTGTGCTCGTCATCACTGTCGGTAAGGTAAGGACTCGTTAAACCGTTATCCTGATCGTCAAGGTCGTAGTAATTGATACCACTCACCAGGTAGGTCCGCCATGCCTTACTATCTGGATTAGCTTCGCCCAACCAGTAGTAAAAATCGAGTTTAGCGGTATCCATATCTTCGCCGCCGATATCAGTGCCGACACCTGCTTCCAATGCCCAGTCGTTGAAGAAGCGATAACCTAAGTTAAGTCCGCCAACTACAGCTTCTTCGGCGCCGCCAACAAAGCGCTCGCTGTCGAGATAGTAACCGGTTAAAGAAGACCCAACGTACAAACCTTCATTTGCCTGAACGGTAGTGCCAATAGCCAAGCTGGCTGCTAAAACCGCTCCGCCAATCGCTGTGCTTATATTTTTCATGTGTTTCACCCTATTGATTCCTTTTAAATTCCCAAACGCCAGTCACCTGGCAACCACACTCTACAACTTCCATCATGATTAATTAGGTGCACTGACAACTATATAATCCCCGTGTTTTCAATGTAACACACGGAAAACGAGGCCAGTCTACTCTTGTTTGAGGTGACTTTGCACTATATAAGAGCAAATAATTTCTCCCCTCTCAATCACAGGTCATATTGGACAATGGCCACTTTTCCCTTAAATGACCTCTAACGAACGTTCTTCAATCACCGCCTTCCAGTGCTGCGGCCCAGTGATATGCACCGACTC
>JAGPUQ010000001.1 GCA_018069525.1 Porticoccaceae bacterium
AAACCAAAATCGGCCGTTTTAAGGTATTGCGCTATCAACATAGCGGTGTTTTTTTGTGGCGCAGTTCACGTTGACAGCACCGTGCCGGCCAAAATCTAAATCACATCTTGATGTACCGGAATTTATCTTCTAAATACCTGGCTAAGGAAGGCATAGATTTTGTGCGCCTGATATTTGCTACAGCAAGCGCATCGGCGACAAGGAGGTAATAAGGAGGTATTAAATGCTTGAATGACTGGATTCATTAACTAGATTCAGAGGCTGGATTCAGAGACTCAATTAACTAACCAGATTCGCAATATGCACACACATCCATACCGACTTCATATTCCCTTGATACTGAGCGTACTGTTACTGTCTGCTTGCGCCGGTCAACAGCAGCCTGCACAAACTCAAATGCAAAGCCAAAGGCTGGGCTTCGGCGCTCTCGCTGGGGACACCAGTGATAGAGCAGAGGACACCCTGCTCGCCGTACTCGAAACTCAATATCAGCAGTGGCGCGGCGCGCCTTATCGCTATGGCGGCATGAAAAAATCCGGCGTCGACTGCTCCGGCTTCGTACACCTTACCTACCGCGACAAACTCAATCTCGACATCCCGCGTACCACCGCGGCCTTATCTCAGCTCGGCCAGGAAATTTCGGTAAATGAATTAAAAACGGGCGATCTAGTATTTTTTAGAACCGGAAAAAACCAACGCCATGTCGGTATTTACTTAAACAAGTATCAGTTTGTGCACGCCTCGAGAAGTAAGGGCGTCACTATCTCCAACCTTAACAACAATTATTGGCTTAAGACCTACTGGAAATCAAAAAGAGTAGCCGGTATTTAATCAGCAACTAATCAGCGACGATTTTCGGTATCGCGCCTGCTTACCTCTGAACTTGCCTCTGAACTTGCCTCTGAACCTGCCTCTAAGTCTGCCTCGAGAGCATCCCCCGGCGGCATCGCAGTATTTGCATTGATGTCATAGGGTGGTAAATCGTAGAGCTCAACCGTTATTTTCGCGATTTTTTCTCGCAGAGTTTGGCCATCAATACTAATTTCTACCGGCAACACCTGCCAGCTATTAATCTGGGCTTCCACCCTTTTCCAATCGACCTCATAGCGAAGTTTACCTTCATCGTTTTTATTTTGAAGATAGGGAGATAAAGCCAGCACCGCACGAGTCATTGGGTTTTCGCTAGCACCGTATTCGGATACCGGCTCGTAATTGGCCATTACCAACTTACCTGCCTGAACACCAACCGCCACAGGTTGATCAATCACCCGAACCGGAATACCGGCTTTAACTAAAGGGAATATAGTAGCAGCGTCTTCAGGATACAAATGTAAACAGCCGTGACTAACGCGCATACCAACGCCCCAGGGGCGATTGGTTCCGTGAATAAAGATGCCTTTAAAACCGGTCTGAATGGCCAGCATGCCCATGGGGTTATCGGGTCCCGGGGGGAAATAAACAGGGAAATCTGGCACTCCGTCTTCACGCTTTTCCCGACGAATGGAGGGAGGCACAAACCAGGCCGGATCCCGATGCTTGGCAACCACCGTGGTGTCACCCAGCGGCGTAGGCCAGCCTTCCCGCCCAATACTAACTGGCATGGTAATCACCTGCCCACGCTTACCTTTTTCGGCTAGAGGAAAATAAAACATGCGCCGCTGCGGTATATTGATAACAATACCCCGCCAGGGTTTTGGCGGCAAAACAAACTGCGTAGGCACCACCACTTCAACACCCTCACCGGGAAGCCAAATATCAACGCCGGGATTAGCCCAGGTAATTTCGTGGTAACCCAGGTCAAAGTTGCGGGCAATGTCCACCAAGGTATTTTCACGACTCGGCAGCAGTACACGAATACTCCCCACCACGGTAGAATCATCTTGAGGAAGATCAAAGGTGCTCGAAACAGCAGTCGAGCTGAAGAGAAAACACATCAAACCAACAACTAGCATCGCAGTAGATGCAGTAGATGCAGTAGATGCAGTAATCTTTATCATCCGTTTACTCTTATCGCTAGCCAGTTTAATCTGAAAAAAATATAGATTTTTTCACACCATTTATTTTTTGTACTATTTGTTTTTTGTACCAACTTTTTAAGTTGCGTACACTAGGAAGCTATAGCCCCACATATGCTAAACGTCCGCAGGCAATACCTGTTAATTTATCGGACTATAAAATGCTCACCCCGAGTCTAAGAAATGTTGCCTGTATTCAACTTCTCGAAGTCCTTGTTCGAACCCTGGTTCAAATGAGGCACTTGTTCTGGGCTTGGGCCTGGCACTTACTGCTGGCTCTCACAGTGTTTATACCCCAATCCGGGGTTTCGGATAATTCAGTAGCGACGGCGTCCACATGGGTATTAATCGACACCCACCACTCCACCCTGACGATAATACGTAACGGCGAGGCGGTTGCTCATTTCAACAACATATCCATCGGCCGCCGTGGTACCGCACCACTACATATGCAGGGAGATGACACTACGCCACTCGGTACCTTCCGAATTATTTCCAGGAATACTGCAAGCCCGTACAAACTGTTTTTTGGCCTTGATTATCCGACGCCCGCGCACGCAGAGCTGGCCCTGAAAAACGGAAAAATTGAGGCCGAACACCACCGCTTGATCCTTGCCGCACACGCAGGCAACCAGATTCCGCCTTCATCAACCCCGCTCGGCGGTGCGATCGGCATCCACGGCATTGGCGCAGGCAGTTTGTCGGTGCATCACCAATACAATTGGACCAACGGCTGCATCGCGCTAGACAACCAACAGATTCAGGAGTTCTCGCGCTGGGTAACTACAGGCGTGCACGTCAACATCCAATAACATTCGGATCGAGGATTTCCCACTACGGCGTCACTTCACCATGGTTTTCTTAAACATCCGATTAATTTTTTCGTCAACCTGATTCGCCGTACTCTCAGCGGCACTCGCCTGAGCATTAGCCTGAGCAGCTTGCTGAGCTGCCTGCTGAGCTGCCTGCTGAGCGGCAGCCTGTGCCTGACTCGCACTTTGTTGCGCGGCCTCAGCACTCAGCTGGGCCCTATCGGCGGTGACTTGAGCGCGCTCAGCCATAGCGCGCACATCCGCCAATTCGCTGTTATTGGCACAGCCGGTTGCGCCAATGACGGCAAACACCACAACAATAAACAGCTTCTTCATAGCAAACACCTCACCTGTTAATAAATAATCGAGCGCATACAGACATCCCGCACTACGCTCCGGTAAGAATGCTATTTGTAGCTATGGATTACCTTGACTTAGGTCAGGCAGACCTAAGGGGGAAAATAAGCGACAGTACACACCAAACAGCGTATTGTATGATCTGGATAGGAAACCATGATGCTTGTATAGACTAGATGCCATTTTCATGAAAAATGCCTAAGAAGGGTCGGCGCCATTCAAGCCCATGTCTCGGGATTAATCTTAGCCATTGTGAGAAAATCGCACTGTATCTACCAGGACTTAGACTTCTCTGTTTTTATAGGTTTTGCTGGCACTACGGTTATACCAACCTGTGATATTTAAGCTTTTTTATTTCATGTTTGTGGGCCTGCAATGACGGGGCATCAATAATATAGGTCGGCCATAGGGGCTGGCACAGCTATTGCTTGGCATAATAGGCAAAAGTGTCTCATCGGGAAAATGTAACGCGCATGAACAAAAGCTGGTCGTCGTATCAAACAGGCTCGTTTTTTGACGAATTGATTGCTCCCTCTGGCCAACCGCGTCGCGCAGCTCAACAGTTAGTAAAACTGCTTCAGGGTTTGCCAGACGAAGAAATGGTCACGCGTCGGGATGCCGCTGAACTAGCAATCAAAGAAATGGGTGTCTCCTTCACCATCTATAGTGAAGAAGGTAATATCGACCGAGCCTGGCCTTTCGATATTATCCCGCGGGTGATTCCGGCTCGCGAGTGGAACAAAGTAACCAGAGGGTTAATTCAGCGTAGTCGAGCCCTTAATTGTTTTATTGACGACATCTACAACGCACAGAATATTATTGCCGATGGCATCATACCGGCAGATACAGTGCTGGAATCAGGCAACTTTAAACCCCAATGCAAGGGTATGTCGCCCAGATATGGTGCGTGGGCACACATCTGCGGTTCCGATCTGGTGCGCGATAAAGGTGGCAAGTTCTATGTGCTCGAAGATAACCTGCGCGTGCCCTCTGGCGTCTCTTATATGCTGGAAAATCGCGAGATTACAAAACGCGTATTGCCGGAACTATTCGAAAATTACAGCATTCTGCCTGTCGATGATTACCCTTCCCAATTACACAGCACACTAGCATCACTATCGCCTCGTAATCAAAAGCGACCTTGTATTGTTGTACTCACACCTGGTATCTATAACTCAGCGTATTTCGAGCATGCTTTTCTCGCACAGGGTATGGGCGCAGAATTGGTTGAGGGTAGTGATTTGTTTGTCGATGATGATGATGTTGTTTATATGCGTACTGTTGACGGCCCCTTGAGAGTTGATGTGGTCTATCGACGGATTGATGATGATTTTCTCGACCCGGAGACATTTAGGAAAGACTCAACACTTGGCGTACCCGGTATTATGCGCGCATGGAAAGCTGGTAATGTTGCCATCGCCAATGCTCCGGGCGCGGGCGTCGCCGATGACAAAGTGATATATGCTTTTGTGCCTGAAATGATCCGTTATTACCTAAAAGAAAAGCCGCTACTGGCCAGCGTAAAAACTTACCTGTGCATGCACGACAAAGATCGCAAGTATGTATTAGACAATCTCGATAAATTAGTGGTCAAACCCGCCAATGAGTCAGGAGGCTACGGGCTTATGGTTGGGCCTCACGCGACTGCTAAAAAAAGAGCCGAGTTTGCCAAATTGATTGAAGCAAACCCAAGAAACTACATTGCTCAACCTACTTTGGCGCTATCGACAACGCCTACCTACATTGATGATCTTGTTGAACCCAGGCACATAGACCTACGTCCTTTTATATTACAGGGCAAAGATAGCTGGGTGAGCCAAGGGGGCCTGACCAGGGTAGCACTGGTAAAAGGGTCATTGGTGGTGAATTCCTCTCAAGGCGGTGGCAGCAAAGATACCTGGATTGTGGAGGGCAATAAATGACGATGTTATCGCGAGTTGCCGAGCGATTATTCTGGATGGCGCGCTACCTTGAGCGAGCGGAAGATACTGCCAGATTAACTTATGCCTATACTCATTTGGTAATGGATATTCCCTCGGGGGCTGAGCCTGGGTGGGATGTGCTCGTGCGAATTATGGATGCCGAAACAAGCTATGCCGACAAATACCGGGTCTATAACGAACAAAATGTGTTGCAGTTTTTGATCGCCGATGAGAATAACGTCGGCGGCATTTACCATGCCATTCGAGCTGCCCGTGAAAACGTTCGTACTACACGTGATGTATTACCAGAGGAAGCCTGGGAGTATGTCAACGAACTCTACCTCTATGCGCAGGAGTATGCTGAAAATTCGATTGGCAGGCGCAACCGTTATCAATTTCTTGAAACTATCATTACCCGCTGTCAAATGATTAGCGGCATGCTGTTATCAACATTGAGCCGCGACCATGCCTACCGCTTTATTAAATTAGGCGGCCTGATAGAGCGTGCCGATATGACTACGCGAGTCGTTGACGTGGGTGCCGCTGCACTTCTTGGCGAAGACCGTCACCACAGCGCTGTTGATCCTCTAATTTGGGCCTGCTTATTGAAATCTCTCTCGGCAATGGGGGCTTATCGACGCCAGATTGGCCCGCAGGTTGAAGCAAATTCAATGGTTGATTTTGTGCTTCGCGACGACAAATTACCACGCTCGGTACAGTATTGTCTCAATGGAATGCGGAAGGAAATATTACCACTAGCCAACCATAAACCGGTGCTTAAATTATTAGATATGGCGCGAAGGAAACAGTCTCGTTTTGACCCCAATACTGCTTCGCGAGAAGAATTACATGTCTTTGTTGACGATATCCAGGCCGGTCTTTTCAACATCAATAGCACCATTGATAGTACCTGGTTTCAACTGGATCAGACATGAACAGCCTTGCTTCCAAAGTAACCCATCTCGCAAAAGGCAGTAATAACCGATGACCATTCGCGTCGCAATAAACCATCGCACTTCCTACAGGTTTGACCGCCCTGTTAACTTAACAGCGCATACCATACGCCTACGCCCCGCCCCCCACTCACGTACGCCTATCCACAGCTACAGCCTGAAAATCAAACCACAAGAGCATTTCATCAATTGGCAACAGGATGCCTTTGGCAACTATCTCGCTCGACTGGTATTCCCTGAAAAATGTACCGAATTTGAGGTTGATGTCGAAGTCATTGCCGATATGACAACGATCAATCCCTTTGACTTTTTCGTTGAGGATTATGCTGAAACGTATCCCTTTGTGTACGACAAGCAACTCAAAACTGAACTGCGTCCCTATCTAGCAAAACTCAGGTGCGGCTCAAAATTCAAGGCATTAGTCGCCAGTATTGATCGGAAAACGCGCAGCATCAACGACTTCCTGGTTGAGATTAATCAACTTGTTCAGCAAGAAATTGAATACCTGGTACGACTGGAACCGGGTATACAGACACCCGAAGAAACATTGAGAAAAGCCAGGGGTTCCTGTCGCGATTCGGCTTGGCTACTAGTACAGTTACTGCGCCACCTGGGGCTCGCGGCCCGGTTTGCTTCCGGTTATCTAGTGCAACTCAAGCCTGATGAAAAGTCACTGGATGGCCCCTCGGGGGCTGAACAAGACTTCACCGATTTACACGCCTGGTGTGAAGTCTTTTTACCGGGTGCCGGCTGGGTAGGACTGGATCCCACCTCTGGCTTATTCGCCAGCGAAGGGCACATCCCGCTGGCCTGTACTCCAAACCCGGTGTCAGCGGCGCCCATCGTCGGAGCCACCGATAAATGTGAAGTGGAGTTCGATTTCACAAACACAGTCGAACGCGTGCTCGAAGACCCACGGGTTACCAAGCCTTATAACGAAGAACAATGGCAACATATACTCGCACTCGGTAAAGCCGTCGACGTGGAGCTAGAGCATAACGACGTGCGCCTTACCATGGGTGGTGAACCCACGTTCGTATCGGTTGACGACATGGAATCCGAGCAGTGGAATACGGGTGCCCTGGGTGCGGACAAACTGCGTCTTGCAAAGTCCCTGTTGCTGCGTTTGCGTGATCTCTATGCGCCAAAAGGTTTGCTGCATTACGGCCAGGGTAAATGGTATCCCGGCGAAGAAATTCCTCGCTGGGCGCTGGGTTTATTCTGGCGCAAGGACGGCGAACCGCTGTGGGATAACGCGGCATTGCTGGCACGGGTCGACGAGGACTATGGCTACGAAGCTAAAATGGCTGGCCGCTTTGGCGAAACCCTGTGCAACCTACTGTCGGTACCAATGGCGTGCTGCCAACCGGCCTATGAAGATGGCATGTACTACCTGATGCAGGAGCAGAACCTCCCGATCAATCTGGATATGAAAGCGCAAATAGCCAAAGGCAGCCTGGATCGCCGCCGTCTGGCCCGCCTGATCGACAAAGATTTTGATCTCCCCACCGGTGTTGTCCTGCCACTGTCCCGCAGCACTGGCGAACCAGTGGACGAGGACAAGAAAAGCTGGAGCAGCAGTTTATGGCCGATGCGACGCGAACGCATTGTACTGATTCCTGGCGATTCTCCGATGGGCCTGCGGCTACCGCTCGACGATTTACCCGAACGGGCGAATAAGGCCGACGATATCACGCCCCAGCGCGATCCGTTTGCGCCACGAAACGAACTTTCCAGCCGCGAGGACATGGTCTTTGGTCAATTCGAAAAATCGGTTGAGAACACCACAGAAGAGGCCGCCGACTACGAGTCGGTAGTTCGCACTGCATTGTGTATAGAGGTCCGCGGCGGGCGGCTGCACGTGTTCATGCCGCCGCTGGAATACCTTGAAGACTACGTCGAACTGATTACCGCTATTGAAAAAACGGCGGCGGCGTTAAAGGTGAGCGTGATCATTGAAGGTTATGAGCCCCCGCGTGACCCACGCATACAAAAGTTACTCGTCACTCCCGACCCCGGCGTCATCGAAGTCAATGTGCATCCCTCCAATAACTGGGAGGAACTGGTGGCAACCACCACATCACTGTATGAGGCAGCGAGGTTAACCCGGC
Organism: Porticoccaceae bacterium; assembly: GCA_018069525.1. Lineage (GTDB taxonomy): Bacteria > Pseudomonadota > Gammaproteobacteria > Pseudomonadales > Porticoccaceae > JAGPUQ01. Next base: position 8,171 of record JAGPUQ010000001.1, read on the forward strand.
TCTCCACCGAAAAATTTATGCTCGATGGTCGCCACACCGGTACCGGTGGTGGCAACCACATTACTCTGGGTGGCGCGACTCCGGCTGATAGCCCCATGCTGCGCCGGCCCGATCTGCTGCGCAGCATGATCACCTTCTGGCAGCATCACCCCAGCCTGTCCTACTTGTTCTCCGGCATGTTTATTGGACCCACCAGTCAGGCACCGCGCGTCGATGAAGGCCGCGATGAAATGCTCTACGAATTGGAAGTGGCATTTTCACAAATGTCCGGTAGTGCAGAAGTACCACAACCGTGGCTGGTGGATCGACTGTTACGCAACTTGCTAATCGATATCACCGGCAATACTCATCGCGCAGAATTTTGTATTGATAAGCTGTATTCGCCTTCTGGCAGCGCGGGCCGTTTAGGTATTTTAGAATTTCGCGGTTTTGAGATGCCACCTCATAGTCGTATGGCTTTAGTGCAGGCCTTGTTGATACGCTGTTTAGTGGCACGCTTTTGGAAGGAGCCTTATCAAAAACCGCTTATTCGCTGGGGTACCGAACTACATGATCGTTTTATGCTACCCCATTACCTGTGGCAGGACATGAAGTTTGTGGTAGAAGATTTACAAGCTCACGGTTACCCCTTCCAACTCGATTGGCTAGCGGCTTTCGAGGAATTTCGCTTTCCCCATTACGGCAGGGTGCAAATAGATGACATTGAGCTGGAATTGCGTTGGGCGGTGGAGCCCTGGCATGTGCTAGGCGAAGAAAGCAGCAGTTATGGCACGTCCCGTTATGTCGATTCATCGCTTGAGCGCTTGCAAATCAAAGCGACCGGTTTGACGGAGGGTCGTTATGTACTGGCCTGTAACGGCCGCCGGGTACCGCTTCGAAGCACGGGTCGTCATGGCGAATATGTGGGTGGTGTGCGTTATCGCGCCTGGCAACCGCCGTCGGCGCTACATCCTTTAATTGGCGTCCATGTTCCGTTAAATTTTGATCTGATCGATAGCTGGAGCGGACGCTCCATAGGTGGCTGTAGTTATCATGTCAGCCATCCCGGTGGGCGTAGCTATGATGCCTTCCCCGTTAACTCCTATGAAGCGGAATCGCGACGAATCAATCGCTTTACAACGGTTGACCATACTCAGGGGCCTTTTATACCGCGACCAGAGACAGATGCGTTGCGAGAGTTTTTCCCTGATCAACACATACCCAGACCGATGGAGCCACCACCAGAGGAAGCGCCCGGAGAGTATCCTTATATTTTGGACCTGAGAAACGGCGGCGGAAAATAACAAGTCACTGCCACTCTGGTTTTTGGATAACTAAATCTGACTAACTGTAGATTTAGTTATCCAAAAACCAGAGTGGCAGTATAATGCACCAAGAAGTGTGGTGACCTTTGGTCTTGCCCAACAATCGCCTCTCCGTTAATCATTCTAATAGGCAAATGTGTGTCCTCCCACCCCCCCCAGCCTCCGGTACAGAATCAAAATCAAAGTCAGTCTCAACTGCAACAGGCTGAGCCGCTTGAATATCAAAACATTAGCGGCCGCCTGGATGCAGCCATAGCGGACGACGGTAGCATTAAACTTGAGTGGAAATACTTACTCAACAGCCTGCGCGACCTGGGCCCAAAGGTATTACACGAGCGCGAACAAAAGACCCGTAGAATTCTTCGCGACGATGGTGCCACTTATAATATCTATACTGAAAACGGCAATCCCAGCACCAACTGGGAACTCGATCCGGTCCCCAATATTATAGGTAGCGAGGACTGGGGCAAAATTGAAGCGGGGCTGTTAGAACGATCTGAGTTATTTAATCTGCTACTGCAGGATATCTATGGCCCTCGCAGCTTATTGCGCCAGGGCGCTTTGCCCCCGGAAGCTTTGTTTTGCCACCTGGGATTTTTACGGCCTTGTCAGGGTATTCAGCTACCCGGTGAACACCAGCTGATATTGCATGCTGTTGATATGGTGAGACAACGCGATGGCACTATGTGCGTATTATCGGACCGCACTCAGGCGCCCAGCGGTGCAGGTTATGTATTGGAAAACCGTACGGTAATGTCACGGGTCTTTCCCAGTTTGTTTCGAGACAGCCATGTCCATCGTCTAGCCAGTTTTTACCAGCGTCTACGCCTCAAACTCCTTTCGCTATCGCCTTCAGATGAAGAGCCACTGGTTACCGTTCTAAGCCCCGGAGTACATAACGAGACCTATTTTGAGCATGCTTATCTAGCTAACTATCTGGGTTTTCCTTTAGTTCAAAACGGTGACCTAATCGTACGCAATGGGTTTTTATGGAAGAAATCACTCGATGGATTAAAACGGGTTGACGTTATTCTGCGTCGGGTTGATGACGCGTTCTGCGATCCCGTTGAATTACGTAGTGATTCACAACTAGGCGTGCCGGGTCTACTGGAAGTGGCTCGTAGTGGTCGCGTGGTTATTGCCAACCCTTTGGGCTCCGGGGTATTGGAAAGCCCAATACTGCTGAAATATCTACCTGGAATCAGCAAATGCCTATTGGGCCGCGAACCGCGACTGGCATCAGTCAAGACATACTGGTGCGGTGATGAGGATGATTTACAATTTGTAGTCGCCAATATACACCAACTGATTGTTAAACCGGCCTATCGAGGCAACGGCATCAACAGCATTTGGGGTGGCGATCTTGATCCGCAACAGCTGAGCCAATTACTTGCAACAATTCATAATAACCCGAATCAGTACGTGGCACAGGAGCGCTTAGAAAAATCCTATATCCCGGCTTTCTCTGCCGGTCAATTACAACCTCGACCCACTTTGTTACGCACTTTTTCTGTAGCTACCGATAGTTCCTATACCATTTTACCTGGTGGCCTCACCCGCACTGGCGCCGACACCGAAAGTCATGCCATCAATATGCAAGCGGGTAGTCCCAGCAAAGATACCTGGGTTACTGCAACGGAGCCTGAACGCGCTGCCGAATACGATGTTTCTGCGGAATCTAGCAACCCCTCTATCGATTCAACACTCATTAGCCTACCTAGTCGAGTTGTTGAAAATCTCTACTGGATGGGTCGTTATGCAGAGAGAGCAGAAGCGTCGCTGCGTTTATTGCGGACGGTATTTATGTTACTGAACGGTGAGGAACCGGTTGGCCCGAAGGCACGCCGAGTGTTATTACAAACTGTCAGTCAGGCTACCTCAACACTGCCGGGATTTATGGGGGCTAGTGAGGAGCTATTAGCCAATCCCGATGAAGAGTTACTGTTAATTATCACCGACAGCAGCCGCCCTGGCAGCATTAAATCGACCCTCAATTCGATGCTGGTCAGTGCTGATCAATCCAAGGAGTTACTCTCCACCGATATCTTGCGGGTTATCAATGATCTGCGTGATGCGCTCGAAGAACTGGACCTTACATTGGCGGATGGCCTGACTTCTGCCCCCGAAGAGGCCCTGGATCCGCTGGTGACCGCACTTTCCGCACTTTCCGGCCTCATGCAGGAAAGTATGATCCGTAGTGTTGGCTGGCGCTTCATGGAACTGGGAAAACGTATCGAACGCTCGTTGCAGGCTATCAATACCGTACGGGGTTTGATAACACCGGTCGCTGGCGAGGGCGACCAGTCAACTCTGCTTACCGCCATGCTTATTTCAATGGATGTATTAATCACCTATCGTCGTCTTAGTCGTGAGCGAAGAGGTATTGGCCTGGGGCTGGAATTAGTCTTGTTAGATGAAAGCAACCCCAGGTCGCTGATATTCCAGCTGCAACGATTGCAACAACACCTACTGACATTGCCTAAAATCGATGCAAGATCAGATGAGTTAGAAGAGGAGGAACGAGCATTGCTGGAAGCGATCACCAGCTTGAAATTATCTCGACTGCCAACGCTACTCGAAAGCAGCGGTGATACACGCGAAACTCTGGACAACCTGTTGGGGCAACTGGACAAGTTATTAAAAGATTTTAATAGCTTTATCAGCGACAAACACTTTGATCATCGTACCGACACGCAGCAGTTCGTGGCCACTTTTGGGGGGTCAGTCTAATGCGTTTTCAGATTCGACATATCACTCATTACAAATATGCCCAGCGTGTCACACGTTGCTACAATTTGGCCAATGTCGTGCCCAGAGATACCGAAAGCCAGCACTGCATGAACAATCGTGTCGCCGTATCGCCTCAACCCGCGGCTATCCATAAGCGCACAGATTATTTTGGCAACCAGGTCTATCATTTTGAAATACAAAAACCACACACCGAACTAATCATTACTGCCGACACTAACATTGAAATAAATAGCCGCGACAATGAGCTAGATCTTGGCACCTCCTATGGTGAAGCGCTTGAATATTTGCGCAATACTTTGAGTGAGGAAACTATAGAAGCCCGTGAATTTTTGCTTAATTCGCCTATGATTGAACCCAATAAGGCTCTGTTAGAATACGCTCGTCCCTCTTTCGATATAAACCGCTCACTCAAGCTCTGCGTTAGTGGGTTAACTTCGCGTATCTTTAGCGATTTTTCTTACGACCCCGACTTCACCACCATCGCCACACCTATAGCTGAAGTGTTAGAACACAAGCGAGGCGTTTGTCAGGACTTTGCCCATTTACAAATTGGCTGTCTGAGATCGATGGGAATACCCGCTAAGTACGTTTCTGGATATATCGAAACTTTACCCAAACCTGGCCAAAAAAAGCTGGTGGGCGCCGATGCAACTCATGCCTGGATTGCCTATTTTTGTCCCAAAGAGGGCTGGGTTGAGTTTGATCCGACTAATAATACTGTCGCTAATAACCAGCATATCGTTACTGCTTTCGGTCGCGACTATTCTGATGTCACTCCGATCAAAGGGGTTATTTTTGGTGGGGGGAAAAACCCCATCCTCAATGTTTCGGTAGACGTACAACGCCTACCGGTAATCTAGTAATACCCGAGGAGCTGGGCCATGTGGTTACAGACAAGTTGTGATTTGGCTTTTGACATTGAAGTGCCAACACCCTTTGTGTTGATGCTCCGACCACGTAGCGGTGCTCAACAATGGGTCGCTCGCGAGCAATACATATTCAAACCAAGTGTGCCCGTCTTTGAATTTACTGATAACTACGGCAATCTTTGTCAGCGACTCATTGCTCCCCCCGGATATTTTTTAGTGCATACTGAAGCGGACATTATGATCGCCGACAATGTAGATAGTGGACGGGCAGCCCCCATTGTTGCAATCCAGGATCTTCCTGACGCCATTCTCAGCTATCTACTTCCCAGCCGCTACTGCGAATCCGATCGCTTCTGCCAAATGGCGCTCTCCATCACCGAGAATCAGTTGATGGGTTATGATCAAGTAGCCACCATCGAAGACTGGCTGCGCCATAATATCCGTTATGATCCTTATAATGGCGGCGATGCTCAGGTATCGGCTATCGAGGTTAACGCAAGACAGTGGGGCGTGTGCCGAGATATTTCGCACCTCGGTATCGCCTTGTGTCGCAGCCTGAGTATTCCTGCACGCATGGTGGTTGGTTATTTGCATGAACTGAAGCCTATGGATTTGCACGCCTGGTTTGAAGCCTACGTGGGTGGCCGCTGGTATTTATTCGATGCGACACAACAGATAAAAAGAGGTGGTTATGTTGCTATTGGTTATGGCCGCGACGCCGCTGATGTGGCGATCTATAATCAATTTGGTCCTGCAGTTTATCCCAGCTTGCAGCAGGTCAAGGTCACACAAATTAATGAACCAGACCTGGGTTTGGCAAACGTTTAATCCGCAAGGCTTGAGGTCGATTAATCAGGGAAGCTTATACTCAGGCATAGAGATATTCGGTAATCACCAGAGCTGAATTTTTTATTAGGCCCCTGCTCAAAAACACCGGTTTAATTGGCGGACAGACAATAGTCGAATCTAAATCAAGGTCTTCAAAAATAAGAGCAATAGGTAATGTCAATTACTGTCAGCTGGAATAATATTCCGCTGTATTGAATACAGGCGGAATAAACTGAATCGCCCTGGGTTAATCGAAGGCAGTTTTATTTGAGTCATGCGACATTGCTTGACTCAGTTTGTTGAAGATACATGATCTCAAATTCAGCAGGCGGCACATCGCCAATGGGTCGCAGCAATCGACAATGGTTAAACCAGTCCACCCAGACTAATGTGGCTCGCTCTACGTCGTCGAGGCCACGCCACGGCCCGTCTTTGTGAATGACTTTCGCCTTATATAAGCCATTGATGGTCTCTGCCAATGCATTATGCCCAAAACACTTCGTGGGGCAGGCTCTCCGTAAGGGTCACCGACACTGCCAACGGAGGCGTTTAAACCTGCCTCAGCGAGTCGATTGGTGTAGCGGATCGATAAGTACTCGCTGCCGCGATCACTATGATGAATCACACCTTTCGACTTACCTCGTGCCCACAGTGTTTGCTCTAGCGCATCCAAAATCAAATCCGTTTGAAGGTGCTTCACTTGACGTGAGAAAAGTCGACATTAAAGCCGTCGCCGCCACAACACCGGCTAAAAATGCAAAAGACGGTCGCGTCGCTGAAATGGGTAAACCGGGAAACCGGGAGATTATATAAATCAATGAGATAGGAGAGAGAATAATGGCGGACCGGACGGGACTCGAACCCGCGACCTCCGGCGTGACAGGCCGGCATTCTAACCAGCTGAACTACCGGTCCGCATAAACTTGGTGGGTGGTACAGGGGTCGAACCTGTGACCTACGGCTTGTAAGGCCGTCGCTCTCCCAACTGAGCTAACCACCCCTCGAGAGAGCGACGCATTCTACCGAAATCACCGACACTGTCAAACAAAACCATCGTGTACGCTATACTTATTTTGCTCGCCCCATTACCATTGCGGCCCATCCTGACCCGCTCCCAGAAATCATGGAAATATTCAAGTCATTTACCTTTGAAGCCGCCCACCGCTTGCCCAACGTACCCGATGGTCACAAGTGCGCCCGCCTTCACGGCCACTCCTACCATGTCACAGTAAGCGTGGCAGGCCCTCTGGGAGATGATAGTGGCTGGGTGATGGACTTTGGCGAGATTAAAGCGGCCTTCAAGCCAGTCTATCAAGCCCTGGATCATCGCTACCTCAACGAGATCGAAGGTTTAGAAAACCCTACCAGCGAACATATCGCCCGCTGGATTTGGCAACAGCTCAAACCTGAGCTGTCCTTACTGTCGAAGATTGAAGTGCGGGAAACCTGCACCAGTGGCTGTATTTATACCGGCGACTAAACACTGCGTGTCAGTGATTCACTAAAAAAGCCAGGACGCCAAACTCTCGAGGACATGAAACTACTCTGCCTAACTCTCGATTTTCACCTCCCCGCCTGCCGATCATTGAAGGAGAAAAGGCGACGGTTGAACGGACTAAAAGATAAATTTGGCAATAAGCCTAATATTGCGGTGAGCGAATCCGGTTTTCACGACATGCACGACCGCGCTCGCTGGAGTTTTGCTATTGTCGGCGAGAATAGCCGTATTATCGACGCTCAAAAGGAACAGATTCAAGAATATGCCAACGCCATTATCGATGGTTTTGTCACCCACTGCGATGCAGAGTACCTGTTGTAGTGGTGCGGCACCTCGTTTACCCTCCCACATCAGCCAGTTACCATCCAAACACAAAAATACGAGAAAATTCAGGATGAGTGCCGACAATTCCGATTCCAACGCGAAGCCAAAACAACCCAACGTCGAGATTGCGTTATTACCGGAACACGACCTGCCATTGAACCTGGAACAACGAGATATACTATTAGCAGAACTATCACACTGGAAGTTGCTTGAGCGCAACAAGGTTGAGCTTTTACAGAGGGTGTTTATTTTCGAGACCTACAGCGAGGCCCTCAACTTTACCTACCGTCTCGGCGAAGTCTCCCAGCAGGCCGGACGCTATCCAACCTTAATTACTGCCCTACAAAAAGTCACCGTGATGTGGCACACCCCCGATGCGGGGTTGCTCACCGCCAATGATATTGTGCTGGCAAAAAATACCGATAAATTATTTGTCTAAGCGGACTGTTTAACGCAGCCTGACTGGTTAATATATCGCCGACACTTTAAAACCCTGACCACGCAACAGTGCCAACAAACCTTGCTCGCCAGGTAAATGCAAGGCACCAACGGCAACCAGGGCATTACCTTCCGCCAGCCTCGGCTGCATGCGCTGCAACATACCCAGATTGCGTAGATCAACTAAAGCGTACATCAGCGGCTCGACAAAATCCGGCGGCGCCATGATCATCGACTCTTCGTTAATCATCATCAACAGACCGAGGTCACTTGCCAGGTAGGCATCAAGCACCTCCTCATAGAGCGTATCGCGCACGGACAAACTGTCGATCGTTAGCTGTAAGAAAGTAATTTGATGTGCCGGCGTCAAATTTTCAAACACGCCAATCTGTTCTTCAATGGTTTCCAGGGCATGAAAAGCTTTACCGTTGGCATGGGCAAACTGATAAATCAACACGTCCATCGCCTGACTGGCATTGTGGTTGGCCGGCAAGCTAATTGCCAACGCCGCCGCCCAGGGTTTAAACATTTGCACCATCTCAGCCGGCACTTGCAAGGTATTCATCTCGACCATTAGTTTTTCAAAATAAGCCTGCCCCAATTGGTCTTCCAAACGCCCTCCAGGCACCATCATCATGCCTGCCATGCGCATTTGATTAGCGGGGTCTAAATCAATTTCCAGACTGATACTGTCGACACTGCCCAGGACTTGATTTAATTCCTGTTTGAAATTGGTAATTCTTGGGTCACTAACGTGGGCAGTACCCAGCAGAAAGCTCGGCGCGACGCCGGCTTTTTCAATACGCCACAAGATGCCTGTTTCATTCCCAGTCTCTTGATTCGCTGCAACTTGATTCGCTGCAACTTCATTTGCGATAGCTTCACTTGCAACAGAAGGACTCGCCACCGTTTGGCTGAGGCCGAAAATAACGCTAACAAGCAAACTTAATCTGATCGCGTAAGCGACAAGCATACGAATTAACATCATCAGGCTTACTCTCTAGTAGATAGGGTTTTATACCGCTGTGTTCGAATCATAATGGACACCTTTAGGTAAAACCACCCGACATCGTCGTCAGGAAAGGTCCGCCGCTGCCACAGCACTTTACGCTCCGTAAAATTGACCCTGCCGCCCTCCCCGTGTACAAAGACCAGCTAACTTAAAGGAAACATCTATGAGCGCTGGAAAACGAATTCCCGGTACGCCCGATCCCATGCATTACTGGGACGGCGCCGGAGGTATCAAAATTGCCGGAGATTCCTGGGGAAACCCCGAGGGGCCACTGATTTTACTTCAGCATGGCGGCGGTCAAACCCGACACGCCTGGAAGACCGCTGGAGAAGCACTGGGCGCAGCCGGTTATCACGCCGTTGCCTTCGATGCCCGTGGTCACGGCGACTCCGACTGGTCGTCCGAAGGTATTTACGGACAAGACATTATGGTCGAAGACCTTATCTGTGTAATTGCAGCTCTTGGTGGCAAGCGTCCGGTATTGGTTGGGGCGTCAATGGGCGGCGGTGTTAGCCTGGTCGCCCTGGGTGAAGATCACGTCGATGCCACCGCACTGGTGATGGTCGATATCGCTCCCCAAATCGAACCCGAAGGTGTCAAAAAAATTACCGGCTTTATGGGCCTGAAGCCCGAAGGCTTTGATTCCCTTGAGGAAGTCGCCGAAGCCATCGGTAGCTATCAACCCCACCGCAAACCACCAAAAAATTTAGGTGGCCTGGTCAAAAATTTACGCCTGGCCGACAACGGCAAGTACCGCTGGCACTGGGATCCTCAATTTTTAACCATGCCTCGCAACCTCGGCGCTCGCACGGAACGCCTTGAAGCCTGTTCCCGCGCACTCAAGCTCCCGACCTTATTAGTGCGCGGCGGGCTTTCAGATGTACTCAGCGAAGCGGGCGCTCAGGCTTTTTTGGGCATGTGCCCCCAAAGCGAATACGTCAATGTCACCGACGCGGGTCATATGGTCGCGGGCGATCGCAACGATGTTTTTTCAAGCGCTGTCATTGAATTTTTATCTCGCACTGTGCCTGTCGGTGGCGAACCCCTGCAGCCCGCTCATACGGTTCACCCTCACCACGAGGGGCCTCCCGGCGATGTTAATGATATTCCCTGATCTGTAATGCGTAATCTGTCATTCCTGATCTGTAAGCTGTAATTCATAACAGGCGGACATAAAAAAACCCGGCAAAATTTTACCGGGTTTTTTTATGCACTAAATTCGCCAGTGCGATTAACTATCCAGACGCTCAATAATGGTTGCATTAGCCGTACCGCCACCCTCACAAATTGCCAGTAAACCGTAACGTCCCTTGCGACGTTCCAGCTCGTTAAGCAGCGTAGTCATCAGCTTGGCACCGGTACAACCCAAGGGGTGACCATTGGCCTGCGCGCCGCCGTTGACGTTGAGTTTATTCAAATCCGCGCCCATAGCTTTGGCCCAGGCTAGCGGCACCGAACCAAAGGCTTCATTGATTTCGTAGAGATCAATATCGTCGATGGTCAAACCAACTTTCTCCAGGGCTTTCTTGGTTGCGGGAATCGGGCCTTCCAGCATAATCACCGGATCGGAACCCACTACCGCCAGGGAGTGAAAACGTGCGCGCGGCTTTAAGTTGTATTTTTTAAGGGCCGCTTCATTGGCGACCATAACGGCCGCAGCGCCATCGCTAATCTGGCTGGCAGAGCCCGCAGTAATCAGCCCACCGGGAGACAGGGGTTCCAGCTCGGCCAGCGCTTCTAAACTGGCATTGGGGCGAATGCCTTCATCTTCATCGTGGAAGTAGGGAGTACCATCTTCCATACGCAACTCAATGGGCATAATTTCTTCGCGGAAACGACCAGACTCGGTGGCTTCATTGGCTTTCATATGACTCTGATAACCGAACTCATCGAGTTCCTTACGAGTCAAACCGTACTTCTCGGCGAGCAACTCTGCGCCCATAAACTGGCTGAATTCAATACCGGGATAGCGTTCCTCTAAACGTTTACTTTTCGGATTACCGCGACCCTTGTCCAGACCATCACCGATATTGGAGAACATCGGCACCCGGCTCATCGACTCAACACCGCCGGCAATGACCAAATCCTGAGTGCCAGACATCACCGCCTGGGCCGCAAAGTGAATCGCCTGCTGAGCCGAACCACATTGGCGATCAACCGAAACACCGGGCACAGACTCGCCCAGCTTTGAGGCCAGCGCCACGTTGCGCGCCACATTACCCGCTTGTTCGCTGTTTTGGGATACACAGCCAAAAATCAGATCATCGACTTGCTCGGGATAAATCCCAACCTGATCGACCAGACCATCGACCAGGGCCGCGCCTAGATCAACCGGGTGGGTTTTGCTCAAACGACCGCGGTTGCGGCCCGTAGCGGTGCGCAGTGCGCCAACAATATATGCTTCGGCCATAGTTGTATCCTCGTGTAGAATCGTAGGGAAAGTTGTAGGGTTTAATACCCTTCGAATTGAATAATTGGTGCGCTATTAAATCGGAAAGTACTCTGGCAATCAATTAACTCAATACTTTGCTCGTTGGCCCCCTATATTGCAACTCAAAGGTGGCGACTCCTAGCCAGGCCCTTATGCGGCAACTCAAGAGTAAGTCCCATGAATTTTCTAGAGACCATCAAAACCACCTGTCCCTGCTGCGGCGAGACTATCGAATTACTGGTGGATTCCTCGATCGAACAACAGACTTATATAGAAGATTGTTTTGTGTGCTGTAGACCCATTACCGTCGATGTACACACTGGAGCGGACGGCAGCCCCAGCGTTCAGGTGTTTGCTGAAAACGATTAGACCCCAAATCTAAGAGCCAGAGGGCTAATTAAAGGCTCCCTTAGAGCTGAATTCGGCCACCATTCGCCTTTATCTTAGTTGCAATACAGGCCAAATGTAACTAGTTATCATTTGTGTTTAGGGTTTAAAGCGTTACAATTCATTCCCCTGAACAAAATCACCTATCTAGCAATGAATCACTCCGTACTCCTGCGCCCCCGATTTCGCTTTGCCGCCTTGCTTATAAGTCTCTTTGCTGGACTAACAAGCGCTGGCTGCTCTGTATTACCCAGCGCTGAAAACACCGCTATGGAAGATCAAGCCCAGGGGCAGTTGAGAGAGTATTGGATTGCCGCCGAAAAAGTGATCTGGGATTACGCCCCCACCGGCAAGAATTTGATTCGCCCGGAGATGGGCCTTGGGGTTTGGGGTGAGACTCGCAAGTACACCAAATACCGTTACTTTGCCTATACCGACGCCACTTATAGTAAAAAAGTCCCTCAGCCGGAATGGATGGGCATCCTCGGTCCCCAGTTAGTAGGAGAAGTTGGCGATACCTTAAAGGTTCACTTCAAAAACCTCAGTGACCGCCCCCTTTCCATGCACCCCCACGGCCTACTTTACGATGAAGATAACGACGGTGCCGATCGACGCGGTGCTGGCGCTATTGTGCCGCCGGGTAAAAGCTTTACCTACCACTGGGAACTAGATGAAGGCGCTGGCCCCGGCCCCGCCGATGCCTCCTCCATCGTGTGGGCCTACCACTCCCACGTTAATGCCGTAGAAGAAATCTACCTCGGCTTGGTCGGTACGATTACCGTCACGCGCAAAGGCATGGCCATCTCCCCGCAAGACCCCCGCCCCAAGGATGTAGATCACAGCTTCACGACACTTTACATGGTGTTTGATGAGGAAGACGGGGAAGAAAGTGGCCTGAAGCACACCATGAACGGCTATATTTTCGGCAACCTGCAAGGGCTTGAGGCCGATGAAGGGGACACCGTGCGCTGGCATTTAGTCGGCATGGGTTCAGAGATAGATTTACACACCGCCCACTGGCACGGCGAAACCGTGCTCAATGGTGGTCGCCGCACCGATGTTATCAACTTGATGCCCGCCACGATGACCTCGGTCACCATGCTGGCCGACAACCCCGGCACCTGGTTGTATCACTGTCACGTGACCGATCATATTACCGCCGGGATGATTACCCGCTGGACAGTAAATAAAAAGCCGTAATCACAACTTTTTAGATCGCCTTACAACTTCTCCAATATGAGACCCACGCCTCGTTTTGCTTGCGAAGTCCTTGCATTCCACCGACACCCACTTAGAATCGATCGCCTAGTTAATACAATAGCTCCTCGCGCCCAGCAAGCTGACACGGATAGCAAGCTGATACAGAGTCGAGCCTAATTATAATTATGTTTTGAGACGCTATGCGGTTCCAAACCAAGCTACAAATATTCTTCGTCGCGCTTTTTATTGCCGTACAGGCCATAACGATCACGGCGGTGCATCGCACCGCTACCAATCAGTTCAAACAACAAAGCCACCAGGACTTGCAGGTGGCCCGCGTTCGTTTTCAGGAATCTATAAAACAGCAACATGATGAACTGACCGATAAGGCAAGCACCTTATTAAGAAATCGGAATTTCACCAGGGCTATTATTTCTGGCAATCAAAACATCATTAAACGTGCTCTAAAAAAGCTCGAGAACGAAATACAATCCGATCGATTATTAGTTATTGGCAGCAATAAGCGGACTTCCTTCGACAGCAACGACACCCTTAAAAAAGGTCAACGTTTTTTCGACCCCGAACTCCTTAAGCAGGCAAACAACTCAGGCTTTTCCAGCGGTTTTATACTGGAAGAAAAAAACATCCAGCAAGTTTCTTTTGTTCCGGTTCAGCTGACCGATCTCGTTATATGGATAGGTTTGGCTAGAGAGCTTACCATTGAAAGCCTGGAGGACATCCAGAAAAAAATCGCACTACCCGTCCACCTTACCCTGCTTAGCCAAACTGAAAACCAGCCGAGCAAAATCTATTTGTCAACGGACAAAAGCCACCCTTTGGATTTAATCTCAAATCAATTTAATGACGACGACATAGTAGTCATCACCGATAAAATTTCTGACCTCCCCAATAATATTGCTATTTTTTCTACTATCCATTTTTCAATTAACGACGCCCTCGCTATCTACCAACCCATGTTCAGGTTTCTACTATTGATTGCCGTTATTGGGATAGTTATTGCGTCAGTGGGCAGTTTTTTTGTAGCCAGAACGATAACCACACCGATTCGCTTACTCGACGAAGCCTTAACTCGTATCGCAGACGGCAACTACAAGGAAGCCGTAAACCTTCAAGAGCGTAACGAAATTGGACGCTTAGGTGCGGCCTTGAATCAAATGATGGGCGGCTTGCAAACTCGATCTATCGAAACCGAATATCGACTCACCCATAACCGAGCAACAGGACTCCCAAACCGGGATTTTTTGGAGAAAAAATTAAACGGATGGATGGACTCCAAACAGAAACTTTCTATCGTCCTCGTCGACATCGCCCATTTTTCGGAAATCAATAATCTTCTGGGTCACGAAAAAGGTGACAGGCTTATTGTCGAATTCTCAAAACGGCTAAAATCTCTTATTAAAAACACCGACTTTATCGCCCGATTGACGGGAAAATCCTTTGTCATGGTGCTGCTGGACGCAGAAATTACGCATATCAAAAAACTGGTTGAACGTGTCAGTCTCGGCATGGATCAACCTTTCGTCATTGATGAAGAGATCGTCGATACCGAAATTTATATGGGGATCGCGCATTTTCCTGCCCACGGTAGCGAGAGCAGAACTCTGCTGAGCAAGGCTGAGGCCGCCCTGGATGAGGCTCGCCATAACCCCGAGCGCTACGCCGTCTATGACAAGCGTAGCGACCCCTACAAACCTGAATCTTTATCCCTAATGGGTGAGCTACGTCGAGGTCTAAAGAAAGATGAATTATTTTTTGAATATCAAGCAAAGCTCGATCTCGCTTCCGGGCTTATTGTCGGAGCCGAGGCCTTAGTACGGTGGAATCATCCTAAACGAGGCAAACTGTTTCCGGATGAATTCATCGACCTCGCCGAACGCAGCGGTAATATCGGTGAGCTTACACTTTGGGGTCTGGCGAAAGCCATGAAGCAAGTAGATGCCTGGCAAGAAAAAAATATAGACGCCATCATCGCCGTCAACTTATCCGTCAAAGATATTCAATATCGGCAATTCACCCAACGCGTGCAAGAGCTGCTCGACACACATAAAATCAATCCAGCCCATATTCAGCTAGAAATTACCGAAACCGAAATGATGGTGAAACCCGAGCTATCACTTAAAATTCTAGAGAAACTCCACGCGATGGGCTTCAAACTTGTTATCGACGATTATGGCGTAGGCTATTCGTCGATGGCGTATATTAAAAAGTTGCCCGTTAGCGAAATTAAAATTGACCGTTCTTTTGTCACCGATATTCTGACTACTCCAGAAGACAATGTTATTGTTAGATCAACCATTGAGATGGTACACAGCTTGGGCCTCAAGATCACCGCGGAAGGAGCAGAGGACGAATTAACGCTCACACATCTAAAAAATGTCGGCTGCGACTATATTCAGGGCTATTACGTATCTAAACCTCTGGAGAAAACCGCATTTGAGTCATTTTTTCACCATTACAACTGGTCAGAATCAAAACAGAAAAACAATCCTAACTCCGAAAATTATGCTTAACTTTAACTTTAAATTTAACTCCCACCCAAGCCAAATAGAATCTTATCCGTAATTTTATTTAAAAGCCCTATTGATAATTTTTCCGCAATTCGTTTTTCATAATTTTTCCGGTACCCGACACCGGTAAAGCTTGCTCGCGGATCTCAACCGAACGCGGCGATTTATAGACTCCCAGGTGAGTTTTACAGTGCGAGATAACCTGACTTTCTGTACACGCCGAATTTGGTTTCAGTACGACTACCGCGTGTACGGCTTCAATCCAGTCCGGGTGGGGAATACCAAACACGGCACACTCCGCCACTTCGTCCATTTGATAAATACAATTTTCCACCTCTATCGACGCCACATTAACACCGCCGGTAATGACCATGTCCTTGATACGATCAACAATGTAAACAAATCCCTCGGCATCTTTATAGCCCGCATCCCCGGTATGCAACCAGCCATCCTCAATGATTTCCGCTGTAGCTTCAGGGTTGCGCCAGTAGCCCTGCATCACCATTGGGCCGCGCACAGCAATCTCCCCGACCTCCCCCGCAGACAGAACCTCGCGCTGTTCGTTAACGATACGAACATCTGCACCCCAGGTGGCGCGACCGCACGACAACAGGCGTCCCGCATCCGGCCCTTCTAAGACGTGATAACGACTTTCCAGAAAGGTTGCCGACGGCGATAGCTCAGTCATGCCGTAGGCCTGGGTAAAACTGACATGAGGTAATTTTTTTAGCACTTCGGCCAATGCGGCCTGCGGCATCGACGATGCGCCATAGGCGATGCTCCGCAAATACGATAAGTCGTAGGCGTCGAATTTAGCTTCATTCACCAAACGAACGATCATGGTGGGCACCAATAACAAACTGGTGACCCGGTAGCGCTCAATCGCCGCCAACACCGAGATAACTTCAAACTTTGGCAGGATAATGTTAGTCGCGCCCGCGCTGATCATAGTAAAAATACGCGCGCTGCCAGCGGCGTGAAACAAAGGTGTGGCGTGCAAGTACACAGTACTTTCATCGAGATCTGTATTGAGCATGCCGCCCATGGAATTCCACACCAGGTTGCGGTGGGAAAGCACTACGCCCTTTGGGGTGCCGGTGGTGCCGCTGGTATAAAAAATACCTGCCATATCCTCGTAACCGCGTAGCTGGTCTTCCAGGGGATTCGCATTCCCTAGTAAATCTTCGTAGCTAATATTTTTCATAGTCTCGACTTTGCCCTGCTTATTCAATTCTAAAGCCGACGTACTCGAAAAATAAATTACCTGTTCAAGCGAACTGGCTTTACCCAGGAAGCCTTCAATGACGGGACGAAACTCTTCGTCTGCAATCAAAAACCGCGTTTGCGAATGATTCAGAATATAAGCCAGTTGATCCGGCGGCAGCTTGTTATTCAAAGGCACAATAGCGCCACCGGCCCAAAGCACGCCGTAATTAAACTCGAAATACTCTGGGCAGTTGTGCGCCAGCATGGCAACGCGATCGTCGGCCTGTAAACCCAGGTCGCGCAAGCCGCCAGCCAGTTTGGCAACCCGAGTTTCAAACTGCTCCCAGCTTATTTTTTGTTCGTCAAAAACCAACGCTAATTCATCGCGACGGCGTTCCACGCAACGTCGCAGGCCCTGGGTTAAATGCATGCCTTACTCTCTGTAGGTAATATAAAATTGGTATCGATAAGGTGCCGATCAAGTGTCTGTAAAGTGCCGACCTTACGTAATGGTATCCGAAATCACTGGCCAGAGAGGACTCTATACATATTATTTGACGGGCTAAGCCGCCCATATCTTGTCATCAGCCCCTAGTTTCGCTTCTTGAGCACAAACTCGAACCTACAGTTATTACAACTGCGATTAATATGCGTTTTTCGATGACTCCACGGAATCTATAAGGATTACCATAGTCGTATGTAGCCATAGCCGTATGTATCATCACGATTAATAGTCATCGCACCAAAAAAATCGTATCTAACTTAAACACCACCAGCTTATGTTTCGAAGAACTATGAAATCGAGCCCTGTTTCCCCTGCCCTTCCCGCCTTTGTCCTCATCGCTATGTTGTTTGCACCGACGGCGCTTAGCGTGGCCGAAGAATCGGCACCTGTGGTAAAACAGGAATCCGTAGAGCAACCCGCCTCGACAGAGAATTTATCTGAGGCCTCTTCAGATACATTGCCAGACCCATTGCCGGGTAATACGATATATAAATCAGTCGATGCCAAAGGCCGCGTCACCTACAGTGACGTACCCAATCCCGCTGCTGTACAACAGGAACAAGTAAGCCTGCCAAGCTACTCCATACCTACCAACACGGCACTATCACAAGCTCGCCTCAATGACATGGCGGCGACCACCAAACGATTGCAGGAAGACCGGCGGGCCAGAGAAAATGATCGCCGACGCGATGAAGAACTACAGGCGAGTGCACGCGCCGCACAATATCCCCAGGTAATCGTACAGAATCGTGTGTATCGCCCGCCCTCGTACCGTGGCCGCCCTGAATATCCACGGGTTTATCCGCCCTACCACTATCCAAGTAACCACGACAGCCGTCACAACCGTTCCTCAGTGGGCATCAATATCAGCGGTGGCAGTTCGAAATTTCGCTATGGTGTAAGTTTAGGCAATCAGCAGAGCCACCAACGCAGTCGCAGCATCCGAACCCCTTATCGCAGTAGCGATTGGGAACGTCGCTAATTTGTAAGACCCGGCCTTGTATATCCAGCCTTGTAAGACCCAGCTTTCTAATACCTAACCCTGTAATACCGAGACCAGCAACAAAGCGCCTCGTAACACCCACATCCCGCAATACCAATACGCCCTGGACCTACGCCAGCAATAACAAGAGTGCTATTCAGCGTTTAAGTTAGTCCGCGCCCCTCCACTCTTACCAATTTAGTCGATTACTGTGGTCAGTCGATTGCAGTCTAAGTACAATGCTCTGTTTGCCGGCAGTACCTCAGGAGTCTTCCTCATTACCAGTACTATCAGTGTCCGTGGTGTTCGCACTCACAACTTAAAAAACATCGATCTCGACCTGCCTCGCGACAAGCTGATCGTTATTACTGGGCTTTCCGGCTCGGGCAAATCGTCGCTAGCCTTTGACACGCTGTACGCCGAAGGGCAACGTCGCTACGTCGAATCGCTCTCAGCCTACGCCCGGCAATTTTTATCGATGATGGAAAAGCCGGATGTCGATCACATCGAAGGGCTTTCCCCGGCGATCTCCATCGAGCAGAAATCGACCTCCCACAACCCCCGCTCTACAGTCGGCACCATTACCGAAATCTACGACTATCTGCGGCTGCTCTACGCGCGGGTCGGTGAACCCCGCTGCCCGGATCACGACGAACCTCTCGCGGCACAGACCGTCAGCGAAATGGTCGACCATATACTTAGTATTGAGGAGGACACTCGACTCCTGTTACTCGCCCCACTGATTAGAGGACGCAAAGGCGAACACATCCACCTGTTTGAACAATTGCGCAGCAAGGGCTTTATTCGCGCGCGCATCGACGGCACGGTCTACGAACTCGACGAAGTGCCAAAACTGGAAAAAAACAAAAAGCACACCATCGAGGTAGTGGTAGATCGTATTAAGGTAAAACCCGATATTCAATTGCGCCTGGCTGAATCCCTGGAAACTACTCTGGGTCTATCAGAAGGGCTCGCCGTAATTAGCTATATGAATGACGAAAACACCCCCGACCAGGTGTTTTCAGCTCGCTTTGCCTGCCCGGTATGTAATTACAGTATCAACGAACTAGAACCCCGCATCTTTTCGTTCAACAACCCTACTGGCGCCTGTCCGAGCTGTGATGGACTGGGCGTGCGGCAATTTTTTGACGTTGACCGCGTGGTACAGCACCCCGAAGCCAGCGTTTCAGAAGGCGCGATTCGAGGCTGGGATCGCCGCAATTTGTTTTATTACAACATGCTGACCTCGCTGGCCGATCACTATAACTTTGATATTGATCTGCCCTTTAACGAACTCGCTAGCCACCACCAACAAATTATGTTGTTTGGTAGCGGCGAGGAAGAAGTTACCTTCAACTACGTCAACGATCGCGGCACCGTGTTTAAACGCACCCATAGTTTTGAGGGCATTCTGCCTAATATGGAACGCCGCTACCGGGATACAGATTCTGAAAAAGTGCGGGAAGAACTCGCCAAGTATTTAAGCACCCAGCACTGTCCCGAGTGCGACGGCCAGCGCCTTAACAAAGCCGCGCGCAATGTCTATGTCGACGAACGCACCCTGCCCGAAATTACCCGACTCACCACCGGCGAGTTGGCCGACTACTACAGCCAACTTAGTTTACCCGGCCAAAAGGGACAGATCGCCGATCGCATCATGAAAGAAATCCGCGACCGACTGCATTTTCTGGTTGATGTGGGCTTGAACTATCTAACCCTCGACCGCAGCGCCGATACTTTGTCTGGCGGTGAGGCCCAGCGCATTCGTCTGGCTAGTCAGATTGGTGCCGGCCTGGTGGGCGTGATGTACATCCTCGACGAACCCTCCATCGGTTTGCATCAGCGCGACAACGCGCGACTACTAAAAACCCTGACCCGCCTACGTGATCTCGGCAACACCGTGATTGTGGTCGAGCACGACGAAGAAGCCATCCGCAGCGCCGATCATGTTATCGATATCGGCCCCGGTGCCGGTATTCACGGCGGCGAAGTGATCGCCCAGGGCCAGGTAGAAGATATTATTAATGCCAAAAAATCGCTGACCGGAGATTATTTATCCGGGCGCAAGACTATTTCCGTCTCCAACACACGCACCCCGATAAACCCCGAGCGCATACTACAAATCACCGGCGCCAGCGGTAACAATCTTAGAGACGTTGAACTCAACATTCCTATCGGCCTCTTTACCTGCATCACCGGGGTTTCTGGTTCGGGCAAATCCACACTGATTAACGGCACACTCTACCCCCTGGCCGCAACTGCGTTAAACCGGGCCACCACGCTCAAACCTGCACCGCACCTAAGCGTCAGCGGCTTGGAGTTACTGGATAAATGTGTGGACATCGACCAGAGCCCCATCGGTCGTACGCCTCGCTCTAACCCCGCCACCTACACGGGTATTTTCACCCCGATCAGGGAACTGTTTTCCGGCACTCAAGAGGCTCGCTCGCGGGGCTACAAACCCGGCCGCTTCAGCTTTAATGTCAAAGGCGGTCGCTGTGAATCCTGCCAGGGCGACGGCGTCACCCGAGTCGAAATGCACTTTCTACCCGACATTTATGTGACCTGCGAAGTGTGTAGCGGCAAACGCTACAATCGAGAAACCCTCGAAGTCCTCTACAAAGGCAAAAGTATTCACGATGTGCTGGAAATGACCATCGAAGCCGCCGGAGAATTTTTCGACGCGATTCCAAGTATTTCCAGCAAGCTGCAAACTTTAATCGATGTGGGACTTACCTATATCAAACTTGGGCAGTCCGCCACCACACTCTCCGGCGGCGAAGCGCAGCGGGTAAAACTGTCTCGTGAACTATCCAAGCGGGATACCGGCAAAACGCTGTATATTCTCGATGAACCTACCACTGGCCTGCATTTTCACGATATCCAGCAATTACTTCAGGTACTGCATCGCTTTCGCGAGCACGGCAACACCGTAGTGGTCATCGAGCACAATCTCGATGTTATTAAAACTGCGGACTGGGTAATTGACCTGGGACCTGAAGGCGGCAGCGGCGGCGGTGAAATCATTGCCACCGGCACACCCGAAGATGTTGCCGAAACCCCTGCATCCCACACCGGACGTTTTCTTAAGCCCATGCTGGAGGGTAAAAAGGCCAAGAAAGTGCTCACTAAAGAACCTAAGATAGTATCGACCAAACCCCGGAAAAAAGCGTCCGCGCTTAGTAAAACATAAAGTTCTAAATAACGGTAAGCGTACCGTGCTACTCGTTTACGACACTGCCGCTTTGTGTGCCCGACTTCTCTATGGCACTATCTAGGCATGACACTCAACACAAAAAACTACCTGGTAGGTGGTGCCGTCCGCGACAAACTTCTCGGCCTCGAAGTAGAGGACCGCGACTGGGTGGTAGTCGGCTCCAGCCCAGAGCAAATGCTCGACCAGGGTTTCAAACCCGTCGGCAAAGATTTCCCGGTGTTCCTCCACCCGGACACTGCCGAAGAGTACGCCCTCGCCCGCACCGAACGTAAAGTCGCAGCCGGGCACACCGGTTTTACTTTTCATGCCGACCCCGACGTCACCCTTGAAGAGGATCTCGCGCGCCGCGACCTCACCATCAACGCCATCGCCGAAGACAGTGACGGCACTCTCGTTGATCCCTACGGTGGTCGCGCTGATCTCGACAAGCGCGTGCTGCGCCACGTCTCCGATGCTTTTGTTGAAGACCCCCTCCGCGTGCTGCGCGTCGCGCGTTTTGCCGCGCGCTTTCAGCCTTTCGGTTTTACCGTGGCGGATGAAACCCTGGCGCTGATGAGTACCATTGCCGCTAGAGGCGAACTTCGAGATTTATCTCCGGAGCGCATCTGGCAAGAAACCGAAAAAGCGCTGCTCAGTCCTTCTCCAAGTACTTATATCGAGACACTCAGAGTCTGTGGCGGGCTGGCCGAACTGTTTCCCGAACTCGACGCTTTGTTCGGGGTGCCTCAACGAGCCGACTATCACCCCGAAAT
Organism: Porticoccaceae bacterium; assembly: GCA_018069525.1. Taxonomy (GTDB): domain Bacteria; phylum Pseudomonadota; class Gammaproteobacteria; order Pseudomonadales; family Porticoccaceae; genus JAGPUQ01. The sequence goes on from JAGPUQ010000001.1 coordinate 30,403, forward strand.
CGACACTGGCATTCATGTGCTTATGGCGCTGGATCAGGCCGTCAAACTCAGCGACGATCCCGGCGTGCGCTTCGCGGTATTGATGCACGACCTGGGCAAGGCCGACACGCCTATCGACGTACTACCTCGCCATATCGGCCACGAAGCCGCCGGTGTGGCGTTGGTGAAAGATTTTTGCTTGCGCTTGCGCGTGCCCAAGCGCTATCAACCCCTGGCGCTGGCGGTCACTCGCTACCACCTTCAGTGTCACAAGGCCCATAGCCTGCGTCCGGCCACGCTATTAAAACTGTTTAAGGGCATCGACCTATTCCGACGTCCAGAATTACTGGAACCCTTTTTGCTAGCCTGCGAGGCCGATTCCCGTGGTCGACTAGGACTGGAAGATGTCGACTACCCCTCTGCCAACTGGTTGCGCACACTCGCACCTCAGCTTACCGACATTGCCGCCGCCCCCTTTGTAGATTCCGGCCTGAGCGGAACCGATATCGGCGAAGCCATGGATAAAGCCCGCCTACAAGTTATTAGCGGCTATAAAAAGAAGTACGACCAAGCTCTCGATAACCGTACCTCTGATAATGTTTGATGACGCCTGATTTAGCAGCGCAAACCGCGCCGGTCGTTCTTATCACCGGGGCTGCCCGTCGCATCGGTGCCGCCATTGCTCGTCATATGCACAGCGCCGGATACAATATTGTCATTCACTGCAATCAATCCATCGATGCCGCAGACACCTTATGCGCAGAATTTAACGCCCTGCGCCCCGACAGCGCGCGCACCTTACAAGCGCAACTGACGGATATGGCACAAGTAAAAAAACTCGCCAAAGACACTCTCTCTTGCTGGGGTCGTATCGATGCCTTAGTAAATAACGCATCAAGTTTTTATTCCACCCCCCTGGCAAAAGCCACCGAAGCGGACTGGGACACACTGATTGGCAGTAATTTAAAAGGGCCGTATTTTTTATGTCGGGAGCTGGCCGAGACATTAAGCGAAGTCCGGGGCGCGATTGTAAATATCGCCGACATTCACGCTCGCCAGCCTCTGGCCGAACACAGTATTTACTGCATCGCCAAAGCGGGCAACGTCATGCTCACCAAAACCCTGGCGAAAGAACTCGCCCCCGTAGTTCGAGTCAACGGTATCGCTCCCGGTGCGATTCTATGGCCGGAAAATAATGGGGAAATGAACGCTCAAAGCCAGCAGAATATTTTGAACAATATCCCCCTGGGTAAGCTTGGCGATGAACTGGATATAGCCCGACTCGCGCATTTTTTGATTACCGATGCGAGCTACGTGAACGGTCAAGTGATTGCCGTCGATGGCGGCAGCCACCTGTCTTAGTAGATGCGACTGTTAACAGTCGCTCCCCACTAGATCGACACCAGATCAATAGAATTTAAATCTGACACCCTGCTTCCGGTCTGGAAATTATTTTTCCCTGCCAGGAAAATCCGGTGCGCCAGAGTTTTTGTGGGGTAGCGGGCTTATCACCACCGAATGCGTCCCATAATTCCCGATAGCTTTTCTTTAAACTCGGGTGTCTCGCATCGCCAGCAATGTCCGTGAGTGGTAAAAGGACAAAAGCATACTTTAATATTTCATCGCGGGGTAATTCGATACCGTCGATAACGCCACACTCTTCACCGTAGGTAAGAATATCAATATCCAGGGTTCGCGAACTGAATTTTGAACCGCTGCGCGTTCGATCATTGCGCTCTTCGATGCCACGCAAGTCATTCGACAACTCGCCTACGGGTATAGTGGTGTCGATGCCAACCACCAAATTATAAAAATGATCGCCGTCAAAGCCCACCGCTTCGCTTTCGTAGACGGGAGAAGTAATCAGCTCGCCGAACTTTTCTTGTAGCGCATCCAGAGCAGCACGCAGATAGCGCTGCTGATCGATATTGGAACCCAGACTCAGATACACGCGGGCCATTAAGGCTGTTCCTCTTGTTTAATAGCTCCTCGTTCAATAGCTCCTCTTTCTATGAGAATGCCCACATCCTGAGAACCACGCAGTGCACCCGGCTTGCTAAGTCTTAAGCGCAACCAGGGCACGGGGAACTCGTCGCGCACGATGCTGGCAATTTCTTCCGCCAGCCGTTCGACCAACAAACATTCGCTGGCCTCGACATGGGCAATGATGCGCTTGGCGACGGCTTTATAATTCAGTGCGTGCTCAATATCATCGGTCGCGGCAGCCTGGCGAATATCGGACGCCATTTCCAGGTCGATGGAAATGGTCTGACGCACTTCCCGCTCCCAATCGTAAATACCGATGGTGGTGTCGATGCGTAAATCTCGAATATAAACAATATCCATGCTCTTTCCTGTTAAACCTTTCCCGTTAAACTTTTTCTGATAAACCTTAGCTAATAAACCTTAGCTAATAAATTTTGCTAATAAATTTTTCTGCCAAACTGACCTGTCACCGCTAACCCAGCGCCGGCAAGGTATCCATCGGCCAACGCGGCTGCGCTAATATTTTCAGGTCATCGTGCTGTCCATGCAAAAGTCGCTGGCATCCGGCGTAGGCAATCATCGCGCCGTTGTCGGTACAAAATTCGTTGCGCGCGTAATACACCTGCGCATTTTTTTTCGCCAGGGCGGTTTCCAGGCGCTGTCGCAACACCACATTAGCCGACACTCCCCCGGCAATCACCAGGGTACTCAGTCCGGTTTGTTCAATGGCGCGGCGACATTTGATCACCAGAGTATCCACCACCGCGTCCTGAAACGCGCAGGCAATATCGGCCATAGTTTGCTCATCCGGCAACACCGCGTCGTCCTTGTGTTTAGCAACGGTATTTAAGGTGTAAGTCTTCAGACCAGAAAAACTGAAATCGAGGCCAGGGCGATCCGTCATCGGGCGGGGAAAACGAAATCGCGAGGCATCGCCCTGCTCTGCCAGCAATGCGATTTGCGGGCCACCGGGATAATCCAGGTCGAGCATCTTTGCGGCTTTATCGAAGGCCTCGCCAGCGGCATCGTCCAGGGATTCACCGAGAATTTCGTATTCGCCAATGCCATCAACGCGTACCAGCATGGTGTGGCCACCTGAAACCAGCAGCGCTACGAAGGGAAATCCCGGGGGATTCTCTTCTAACATCGGGGCCAACAAGTGCCCCTCCATATGATGCACGCCCAGAGCCGGCACTCCCCAGGCGTAGGCCAGTGATCGACCTACCGAGCCACCAACCATTAAAGCCCCCACCAAACCTGGACCGGCGGTATAAGCAACACCGGTAATATCTGCGGCAACGCAGTCGGCATCCGCCAGTACCTGCCGAATCATCGGCAACAGTTTGCGCACATGGTCGCGGGAGGCCAGCTCCGGCACCACGCCACCGTATTCGGCATGTATTTCAATCTGGCTGTAAAGACCATGTGCAAGCAAGCCCCGGTCGCTGTCGTAGACCGCCACCCCGGTTTCATCGCATGATGTCTCAATACCTAAAACTCGCATACTGCCCAACCCTTCTAAGTCCCAGTCCTTAAATTTCAGCCGTTCAAATTCCTTGCTGCTGCCTATTATTACCCATAATAGTGTCGCTTATCGTCACCAATAACTTCAGTTAATGCCAGGCGGCGCCATCATAAGGCTGCGCTTCGGGCAAAACCAGTCCAATTTTCAACAAGTTGTCGGCAACAGCCCTGGTAACGCGAGCTACTTAAAAAACCGTTTAGGCTTTGCAACAAGCCCAAGAAAGCATTAGAATGCGCGCCCCGTTTGGGTCAAATTGGTTAATTACAGGTAGAGGATTAGATGCCTTCAGTACGTCTTAAAGAAAACGAGCCCTTTGATATCGCCCTGCGCCGCTTTAAGCGCTCGTGTGAAAAAGCTGGTGTGCTGGCCGAAGTTCGCCGCCGCGAGTATTACGAAAAGCCCGCCTGGGCACGTAAGCGCAAAGCCGCTGCTGCGGTTAAACGCCACGCTAAAAAGCAGTCGCGTGAAACCAAAAAGTTTGTACGTCTGTACTAGTAGTACAGCCTGAGGTTAAGGCATTTGCTGTCACCAGCACTTAGTCCTTAACACACAAACAACATCTTCTATTAGAGCCGGTCATTGCCGGCTTTAATTGTTTGTGTTTCCCCGAATAATTCGTCGTCAATACCTCATCGTAAACATTGCGCCGTAAAGACTGCACTGCGAATACAGCACCGCAAAGAAAGCCAGCATCGTAAATTGTCGCTTGCCGTATCCGGCCACTTTGTACACACTTCCGGCTCCATCATGACAGGCCCATAGCATGACAGACCCCAGCGCAGCAGATTCAACCTTAAAAGCACGTATTACCAGCGCGATGAAAGCTGCCATGCGCGCCAGAGACAAACCTCGTCTCGGCGCTATTCGCTTGATTCTCGCCGACATCAAGCGCATTGAAGTGGATGAGCGCATCGACGTCAGCGATGAGCGAGTTCTGGTTATCCTCGACAAAATGACCAAGCAGCGCAAAGATTCCGAGACCCAATTCACCGCTGCCGGACGCGACGAACTCGCCGCCATCGAGCGGGCCGAAATGGAAGTTATTGCCGAGTTTCTGCCCGCAGCGCTTAGCGAGGCCGAGATCGACGCCTTAATCACCGCCGCGGTTGCCGATACCGGTGCCGAGTCGATGAAAGACATGGGCAAAGTCATGGGCATACTCAAACCCCAACTCCAGGGCCGTGCCGATATGGCCGCCGTCAGCCAGCGCATTAAAGCGCAGCTCGGGTAATTGCTAGCCCGCCCTAAACATTGCCGCTCAGCCATGCTTAAATAGCGCGCATATGGCTGGCAAAATCCCACAAAGTTTTATTGACGATCTTCTCGATCGCACCGACATTGTCGATGTCATTGGCGCCCGTGTTGACCTGCGCAAAGCCGGTAAAAATCACAAGGCGCGCTGCCCCTTTCACGACGAAAAAACCCCCTCTTTCTCGGTCAATCAAGACAAGCAGTTTTACTACTGCTTCGGCTGTAGCGCCGGCGGCAACGCCATCGGTTTTATCATGGATTACGACCGCATCGATTTTCCCGAAGCGGTGGAGCGCCTGGCCCACCAGGCCGGGCTCGAAGTCCCCCGCGAGGCCGGTGATCGCGACTTTGCCAGTAGCCGCCGCAATCCCATTTACGAGACGCTCGAAAAAGCCGATAACTACTACCGCGACCAGTTGCGTACCCACCACGCCGCTGGCGACGCAATCGACTACCTCAAGCAACGGGGTGTTTCTGGTCAGGTCGCCCGCGATTTTGGCATCGGCCTGGCGCCGCCCGGCTGGGACAACCTGATCACCCATCTCGCCCATAGCGACAGCGAATTACCGCTCTTGATGGAAGCGGGCATGATCATTGAGCGCGAAGATGGCAGCGGCCACTACGACCGCTTCCGCCATCGCATTATGTTCCCCATCCGCGATACCCGAGGCCGCACCATTGGCTTCGGCGGCCGAGTGCTGGGCGACGAACAGCCCAAATATCTAAACTCGCCGGAAACCCCGGTATTCAGCAAGGGACGCGAACTCTACGGGCTGTACGAAGCGCGCTCCCAGGTGCGCGATATTACCTCCCTACTGGTCGTGGAAGGCTATATGGACGTGGTCGCCCTCGCCCAGTTTGGCATCCAAAACGCCGTGGCAACGCTGGGTACCGCAGTGACCGACAATCACCTGCAAAAGCTCTACCGCTATTGCAGTGACGTGGTGTTTTGTTTTGACGGCGACAACGCCGGTCGCAAAGCTGCGCGCCGAGCGCTGGAAACCTGTCTGCCTGCTATCAAAGATGGCTACAGCGCCCGATTTTTGTTTCTTCCCGATGGCGAAGATCCCGACACTCTGGTGCGGCGCATCGGCAGCGAAGAATTCCAGCGTCATATTACCGAGGCGATGCCGCTATCAGAATTTCTATTTACCGCCTGCAGCGAAGGCCTGAACCTCAGCACCCCGGATGACCGCGCCAAGCTTAGCCAGCGCGCGGCACCGATGATTAACGCCGTGCCCGAAAGCGTATTCCGGCAGTTGCTGCTGGGCGAACTGGCCATTAAAACCGGTCTGGATAAAGACACCTTAAGCACGCTGATCAAACCGCCCGAGCCGGTAGTTATTCCTGAATCAACCGAAGCTTCCGGGCCACCATCAGAGCGTTCGCACAGCGCCCCGCCAGCCTTTGATTCCGCTGACTCGCCGCCCCTGGATAGCTACGCGAATGAAGACAGCCATCAGCCAACTGACGCGCACTACGTTCAAGACTCGAACACCCGCGCTTCAGGTAGCCAGCCCTCACAAAAACGCCCCGCCCGCTACGCGATGCCGCCGATCCATCACCTGGTCGCATTGCTTATGGCCGACCCGGCACTTTATTCACAACTGGATAAAGAGCTCGAAACCCTGAAAGCCGAAGGCTTGCATGCCGAATCCTCTGAAGATGGTTCGGAGAATGAACCCGAGAATAGCTCGGAGCATGGCTTGGAAAATGCCTCGGAGCTAAGCCAGCGGGAAACCGACAATTCAGACGCTAACCCAACGCTGGCAACGGTATTCAAACTCCACGATGTCATCGTCACCAATCCCCATTACACGCTCAACCATATTCTCGGTTACTGGCGCGGTGTCTACGGGCAGAGTCAGGGCGACGTGCTGGCCCGCATCGCCGCCACCGACCTACAAACTAGCCACGACAATACCCCCCGCCACAATCTTGCTGAGGCGAAAGATATTATCGCCAGCCTGATCAACCGCGCCCAGCGCAACAAACCGGTGGATCAACGCCTGTCACAATTTCTCAATCACGACCTGGCCCAGGCGCAGCCACTCAGTAGCCTTGATCGCTCGCGTCTGTCGGGATTAATTCTGGAACTGGCACAATACAACCCAGAACACCCCTTGATTAACGAGGCAAAACAAAAACTTAGCAATTCGTAATTCGTGCGCAACAATCACATTTTGTGCCCGCTTGAGTACTTGTAAACGTGGCTTCTGCCCCCACTTATCCGTATAATCCACCGGTTATACCGCTGCCCTCATCTCACACCATCGGAATCCGTATGAGCGACAACTTCAAACAACAATCCCGAATCAAAGAACTGATCACCAAAGGCCGCGAACAGGGCTACCTGACTTACGCCGAGGTCAACGATCACCTGCCCCAGGATATTTCCGATCCCGATCAGGTTGAAGACATCATTCAGATGATCAACGACATGGGTATTACTGTATTCGAGACTGCACCTGATACCGAAGCCCTGCTGATGAGCACGGGCGACGCCACGCCCGACGAGATGGCCGCCGCCGAAGCCGCCGCCGCCCTCGCCGCCGTTGAAACCGAACAACATCGCACCACCGATCCGGTACGCATGTACATGCGCGAGATGGGTACGGTTGACCTGCTCACCCGCGAAGGCGAAATTGAGATTGCCAAACGCATCGAAGAAGGCATTCGCGCAGTTATGTCCTGCATTAGCGAATGGCCCGGTATTGTCGACACCATCACTGGCGAATACAAAATGGTTGAGGCCGGTGAACGCCGCCTTACCGACATTATCGCCGGTTATCTGAACCCTATGGAACACGTTCCCTCCGCTTTGTCAGCCGCCACTAAAGCTGCTGCTGCTGCCACCAAAGCTGCTGCCGCCGAAAGCGACGAGGAAGAGGAAGAAGGCGGACTAGACAAAGAAGAAGCCGAACGCCGCTTCACCGAAATCGACAAACAAAATGAAAAAACCAAGCGCTCACTAGCGCGTGGAGGCCGCCACGCCGCTTCCGCACAGAAAAACATGGCCGAACTCGCCGACGTGTTCCAGTTCCTGAAACTTATCCCCAAGCAGTTCGACCCGCTCACCCGACGCATTCAGCACGAAGTAGCTCTGGTTCGCCGCCAGGAACGTGTCATTCTCAAGTTTTGCGTAAAATACGCCAAGATGCCGCGCCGAGACTTTATCGAGAACTTCCCCGGCAACGAAACCAATTTAAAGTGGGTCGCCAATCTGGGTCGCCGTAAACAGCCCTACGCCAGCAACATCAAAACCCATCAAGAAGAAATCCAGCGCGCACAGCAAAAATTGCTTGTCATTGAAAAGCGTACCGGTCTCGCCATCGCCGAAATTAAAGACATCAACCGTCGTATGTCCATCGGTGAAGCCCAGGCTCGACGCGCCAAAAAAGAAAAGGTCGAGGCCAACCTGCGCCTGGTTATTTCCATCGCCAAAAAATACACCAACCGTGGCTTACAGTTTCTCGACCTGATTCAGGAAGGCAATATCGGCCTGATGAAAGCCGTCGACAAATTCGAATACCGCCGCGGTTACAAATTCTCCACCTACGCCACCTGGTGGATTCGCCAGGCCATCACTCGCTCCATCGCCGATCAGGCGCGCACCATTCGTATTCCCGTACACATGATTGAGACCATCAACAAACTCAATCGCGTATCGCGGCAAATACTGCAGGAAGAAGGTCGCGAACCCACGCCGGAAGAACTCAGCGAACGCATGGAACTACCGGAAGACAAAATCCGCAAAGTCCTCAAAATCGCCAAAGAGCCAATTTCGATGGAAACCCCCATCGGCGACGACGAAGACTCGCACCTGGGCGACTTTATCGAGGACGTCAACATTGCCTCCCCGATCCATTCCGCCACCCAGGAGAGCCTCACCGAGGCAACCAGCGAAGTGCTAGCCTCACTCACCGCCCGCGAAGCTAAAGTACTGCGCATGCGCTTTGGTATCGACATGAACACCGACCACACCCTTGAGGAAGTCGGTAAACAGTTCGACGTCACCCGCGAACGCATCCGCCAGATTGAAGCCAAGGCCCTGCGCAAACTGCGCCACCCTAGCCGCTCCGATCATATGCGCAGCTTTTTGGACGAATAAAAAACACTGCTGGCGAGCGGCAGCAAAGCCTTTTACAATGCCGCTCTCCTTTGCTTAAGGAGAGCGGCAAGTTTTAAAACTGTATCCGCACCGCCAATCGATTTAAGCATATAATTAAGCACTACAATTTAAGGGCCTTTAGCTCAGTTGGTTAGAGCATCCGACTCATAATCGGCAGGTCCCCAGTTCAAGTCTGGGAAGGCCCACCATTTTTACCCCAACACTAAAACCTAAAAGAAAGAGCATCCGACTCAACTCTTAATACGTGCGGGCAGATCCCCAGTTCAAGTCTGGGAAGGCCCACCATTTTACTTCGACACTAAAAATCTAAAAGAGAGAGCATTCGATTTAACTTCTTTTGTGTTTTTTATTTAGGACTAACACTAGCAACACGCAATGTAGCGAACATGGCTGGTTTGGTTACGTTTATATACACATTCCGCTTACAGTTCTTTCAGTTCTATTTTTGGAAATAACAGTTTTTTCCTCTTTAACTATTTCATAACCATTTTTACATAACCCATTTAAAGATAGGTATTTCTCCAACCAACGAATCCGCCTTTCAGCCTTTCCTTTTTCATCGGTAAATCCAATCGGATCATGGTCGACCATATAAAACTGTTCCCGCCCCTCTACCCGACTCGTAATCCCGAAATTAGTGAAATTATTTCTATCGATTTCTTCAAAACTTGCGCAACTCGCAAGTAAAGACGTAAGTAGTATTGCTAAATATTTCATGGTTCTCCTTCTTTAAAAATAACATTTATCTATAGATTCTCTCCGATTACTTGAATATTTCCACACCATTAATCAGAACTCAAGTCCATTGAAAATGAAGGAATTGCAATATAGTCTTCTAGGACATTAGGCTAGACACCTTCTCTCGTACGAAACCAGCAAGATATACAACCCTAAAGCGGCAACCGCATGTTTAATCGCATGACCGCTCATAAACCCTAGCGCGGCATAAACCTCAGCATCAAAGTGTTCAAATAACTTGGCGGCGATATAGGCGATCAGCAATAACCAATAGCCTTTGACCTCGGTAAAGCTCGAGCCAAAGTAAATCAGGATGACTGGTATGGCCAACATAGGGAAAAACTGCACGAAGGCATACAACCTGAGATCACCGGCACCTTTCAATTCTCCAAAATGCCAATAAAAAACCGATGCCACGCCGATTATAATTAAGGGGAACAGTAAGGCCTTGCCCACAGCATTAGAAACAAACTCGCTGATCACAATCGAAAACAAGGCCATAAATGCAATCGTCATCGGCAATCTATCCCAAACCAGGGTTTGGTTGTTTGGCCACAAATGATAATAACCGGAGCCAAAGGCAACCAGCATGACACCAAGAAACAATAGAATATAAGAAGTCTTAACGTCACCCTTAATGGTCAAGCTTCCCGACACCAGAATTTTATACAGGCCAAAAAGCCCCACTACCAGAAAGGGTACATTGGAAACCACGTTCCAAAAATTTAGGATAGAAAATATTTTTCTGGTATCGCTGAACCCATGGTAGTTTGGATCTTGCCCTATGGGATCTAAAAGCAATAAGGCGACAATCGCAACTAGAGCAATGACGGCAACGAGTACCGCCCCCAACTTTTCTTTGTTTTGCATGATCAATTAATCATTATCCAGGCAGGCCTACCGCGTCAAAATAGTTAGTGTAGTCGCAGCGGTATCATCCTCTATCCAGCCACCCCCATTTTGAGCCATACCAACGCGGGCATGTTCGACTTGCCGCGCACCGCAACGACCGCGCAACTGATCGGCAATTTCAATAATTTGCGCGCAGCCGGTCGCCCCTACCGGATGACCCTTGGCAACTAAGCCACCACTGGTGTTAACACCCAATTTGGCACCGGGGCCGATATCACCATCCCGCATCATTTGCAGCGCGCCACCGCTGGCAGAACACAAGCCCAACTCTTCCAGATAAATTAACTCCGCGGGGGACGCGGCATCGTGCAGTTCGATAACATTCACATCCTCGGGGCCGACTCCGGCCATGGCATAGGCTTTTTCACTCGCACGGGCGTTACAACTTGCCCCGCCCGGCAAACCCGAAACCAAAGTAATGGTTTCAGCGGTAACCGCGTCGCAACCGTGCTGTTTCGCGAAGGCTTCAGAGCAAAACAAAATCGCCGCCGCGCCATCGCCGATGGGCGAACACATGGCGAGCTTAAGGGGGTCGATAATAGTGCGGCTGGCCATCACCTCTTCGATTGACATACCCTGCTGAAACTGGGCCTTGGGATTCATCGAACCGTAGGTGTGACTTTTGGAGGCGACACGGGCGAAATCCTCTACGGTTGCCCCGGTTTGCTGCATATATTTACGGGCTTTACTGGCGTAAATATCCATAAACCCGGAACGACCCGGCGCCATCGCGGCTTCGAGAGGATCGTCGGAGCCGGTTTCGGCTTTAATTTCTTCCAGATCAAGCGCTGCCATTAAACTTTTAAAAGGCACCATTTTATCGCGGTTACTCATTTTTTCTGCGCCGATGGCGAGCACGGCCTCGTATTGCCCGGAGGCAATAGATATCCACGCCAGGTGTGCGGCGCTAGAAGCCGACGCACAGGCATTTTCGATATTAATTATGGGCAGGCCCATCAGCCCGGATTCCCGCAGCGCCACCTGGCCGGTAATCATTTCCTGACCGGTCAGCAGTCCCGCCGCTGCATTGCCAAAAAATACCGCTTCTATATCACTAGTACCGGCGTTCGCGTCCTTCAAACAATCGCCCAGGGCTTCGCAAGTTAAACCACGAATGGTGCCGTCCATATATTTGCCAAAGCGGGTCATGCCGGTGCCGCCGATCATTACTTTTCTCATCGCTTTAATCCTCAAAATTTTGCAATAACAACTTCCAGCGGCAGAATACTGCCGCGCCTAAATAGCGCGAGCCTAAACTATTACAGTTTTTCCCATACTAGCAGCACCTATCGTTTCTTTCATGCTTTGGCGTAGCTTTTGAGTAGCTTTGTGATAGCCGGAGAAAACCACGGAGCGTGGGCTATCAACAGGCAACTTTGATAGACTAGCTAACAATCGATTGCAAGCTCTGGCAAAAGGACATTCCCCGTTAATGAAACGTTTAATTGTGTGCTGCGATGGCACCTGGAATACTCCGCAGGATAATAGCGTCACCAATGTTGTGCATATTGCTCGTGCAGTACTGCCGCAAGCTGCGGACGGCACGGAGCAGGTGGTATTTTACGACTGGGGTGTGGGTACGGATGACAAGTCAGATGCACTTTCCGGTGGTAGCATCGGCCGGGGGCTGGATAAAAATATTATCGACAGTTACCGCTTTCTGGTGCACAACTATGTGCCGGGGGATGAAATTTATTTCTTTGGTTTTAGCCGAGGGGCCTACACCGCACGCAGTTGTATCGGGCTGATTCGCAATGCCTGGCTGCTGCGCAAAGCCCACGCCGAGCTGATCCCGCAGGCCTATCATATCTACCGAACCCTCTGGCATGCGGATGCGCAGAACGCCCAGCATTTTCGCGAACCTCACTGTCAGCAGGTCGGCGTTCGTTTTCTCGGGGTCTGGGATACGGTGGGAGCGCTGGGCCTGCCGCTTTCACTGTTTAAATCTCTCAACAAAAAACGCTATGCATTTCACGATACCGCGATCAGTCGCTCGGTGGAAAACGCCTATCACGCCCTCGCCATCGACGAACAACGTAAACCTTTCGCGCCCAGCATTTGGAAAACTACCGCTGGCCGTGAGCGCACCGAGCAGTGCTGGTTTACCGGGGCACACAGCGATATCGGCGGTGGTTACAGAGAAGCTGGGTTATCGCGCATTGCCCTGCAATGGCTGGCGGAAAAAGCCTCTGCTACGGGGCTTGAACTCGACACCCACTACCTGGGCTCGGTCTACGCGGCCAACGATGAGCAAAAACTCCATAACTCTTACACCGGGGCAGCGAGATTATTGGGCCGCAATCACCGCTCTATTGCCACCACCAATGGCGACGAAACCCTGCACGCCTCGGCAGAACAACGCTATCTGACCCGCGCCAATTACCGCCCTAAAAATCTTACCGAGTACCTGGCCCGCGACGAACAGATGCGTCTGCCGCTATAAAACCAGCATATAAAACCAAGGTATAAAACGCGGAAACCCCTTTTGCTGGACACTTCTTGCTCTGCCTTTAACTTCGCCATCTCTAAACATAAGCCAAAGATAGCCGCCCCCGGCATCCGGCGTTAGAATAGCCCGCTGTTTAGCGGTCTCTATACCGTTAGCCCTCATCATTACCACCGTCACACAAGGTATCTCAGCATGAACGCACTGGCACACGCCGCTTTTGAACATATTCGCAGCCAGACCATAGACTCCCTTAATCTGGAAGTCGAAGAGTACCGGCATCTGAAAACCGGCGCGCAGCATATCCATATCTCCGCTGACAACCCGGAAAACGTGTTTTTGGTGGCGCTGCGTACCGTGCCGGAAGACTCCAGAGGCGTGGCGCATATCCTTGAGCACACCGCGCTGTGCGGCAGTAAAAAATACCCGGTGCGCGACCCCTTCTTTATGATGATCCGGCGCTCGTTAAATACCTTTATGAACGCCTTTACCAGTTCCGACTGGACCGCCTACCCCTTTGCCAGCAAGAACCGCAAAGACTTTAGCAACCTCCTCGACGTGTATCTGGACGCGGTGTTTTTCTCCCGTCTCGACGAGCTGGACTTCGCCCAGGAAGGCCATCGCCTGGAATTTGCCGAAGCAGATAATCCAGAATCGGCACTGGTTTACAAAGGCGTGGTGTTCAACGAAATGAAGGGTGCCATGAGTTCGGTGAGCTCCACCCTCTGGCATACCCTGTGCAAATACCTCTACCCAACCAACACCTACCACTTCAACAGTGGCGGCGACCCGGAGTGTATTCCCAATCTCAGCTACGAACAGTTAGTGCAGTTTTACCAAAGCCACTACCACCCCAGCAATGCGGTATTTATGACCTATGGCGATATTCCCGCTAAAGAGCATCAAGTTAAATTTGAAGAGCAGGCACTGAATCAATTTGAAGCCCTCGATCACCAGATTTCGGTGCCCGATGAAAAACGCTATCTCGCGCCGATAGCGGTTGACGAACACTACGCCCTCGACGAAGAAGACAGCTCCGCCAAAACCCATATTGTGATGAGCTGGCTACTGGGCAATGCCACCGATCTTAAAGCCAATATGGAAGCCCACCTACTCAACAGCGTGTTGCTGGATAACAGCGCGTCGCCCTTGCTGAAGGCCCTTGAAACCAGCGACCTCGGCACTTCGCCCTCGCCACTTTGCGGCCTCGACGACTCCCATAAAGAAATGCTCTTTGTATGTGGGCTTGAAGGTAGCGAGCCAGATCGAGCGGAAGCCGTAGAACAATTAATACTCGGGGTATTTAGCGATATTGCCGAAAACGGCGTGCCCCAGGCGCAGGTCGAAGCCTCCCTGCACCAGCTCGAACTCAAGCAGCGGGAAGTCGGTGGCGATGGCTACCCCTATGGACTGCAATTAATTCTTACCGGCCTCACCAACGCCACCCATCGCGGCGACCCGGTCGCCCTGCTCAACCTCGAACCAGTACTGGCACAATTGCGCGAAGATATTGCCGATCCGGAATTTATCAAACAACTGGCACGCCGCATTATTCTCGACAATAGCCATCGCGTGCGACTGACACTACGGCCTGACACCGAACTTTCCCAGCGCCGTCAGCAGGCCGAAGCCAAGCAACTGGCGGAAATAAAAGCGTCGCTCTCTACCGAAGACCAACAGCATATTGTCGAACGCGCCGCAACGCTGACCCAACGCCAAACCCAGGAAGACGACGAAGGCCTGCTGCCCAAAGTCGGACTCGAAGATGTCTCCCCGGAAATGGACTACGTTGCAGCAGCTAATCACCTAAGCTCGCCGATGCCGCTGACCAGTTACAGCGCGGGCACCAATGGCATTGTCTATCAACAGTTGATTATTGCCTTGCCGCAACTCAGCGAAACCCTGACCGATCTGGTGCCGCTGTACACCACCTGCCTGACTGAGCTCGGTGTCGGCAAACGCGATTACCTTGCTACGCAAATGTGGCAAGCCGCGATCAGCGGTGGCTTTAGCGCCTACGCCAGCGTGCGCAGTCAACCCGACGACGTGCAAACCCTGAACGGGCATTTGGTGCTCTCCGCCAAGGGGCTCGCCACCAATCAGGCCGAGTTAACCGCCTTGATGACTGAGACTTTAAGCGACGTGCGTTTTGATGAACTCTCCCGCATCCGCGAATTGGTTGCCCAGATTCGCGCGCGCTCAGAAGCCAGCGTCACCGGCAACGGCCATTCGCTGGCCATGTCCGCAGCGGCAGCGAAACTCAGCCCCGGCGCAGAGATGGGCCACCGCTGGGGTGGTTTGTACGCAATTAAAGCCATCAAAACCCTCGACAGCGCACTGAACGATACCGCCGCGCTAGAAACATTGTCACAACAGTTACAGGAAATTCACCAGCTGGTCTTACAAGGCCAGCGGCAATTTTTACTGGTTGCCGAAGCGGACAAACTCGCCGACTTTGAACAAGGTGCAAGCGGCCAACTCAGCACAAACAGCAGCGAGGGCTTTACGCCTTTTCAACGCCCGAGCTTGTGCGAACCAGCCAATCAATTATGGACCACCAGTACCCAGGTGAATTTTTGCGCCCGCGCCTACCCCACCGTGCCCATGGAACACCCGGATGCACCAGCGCTGAACGTGCTGGGCGGGTTTTTACGCAACGGGTACCTGCATACTGCCATTCGCGAACAGGGCGGCGCCTACGGTGGCGGTGCCGGACAGGACAACAACTCCGGGGCTTTCCGGTTTTACTCCTACCGCGACCCCCGACTAGAAGAAACCCTGGCGGACTTTGATCAGTCGCTGCAATGGCTAGCCTCTCCGCCCTCGGGCCAGCACGAGTGGCAGCAGGTCGAAGAAGCCATTCTCGGCGTGATTTCCAGCATCGATAAGCCAGGTTCTCCCGCCGGCGAAGCCAAGCAAACCTTTCATGCCGAGTTGAGTGGCCGCAGCCGCAAAAAACGCGAGCAGTTTCGCAATCGGGTATTGGCCGTCACCCTCGACGACTTACTACGCGTCGCCAGCACTTATTTGACGCCCGATAAATCCAGTACCGCGATTATTACCAGTGCCGACCGCGCAGCTGAGCTGGGTGACCTGGCGCTCAGCAATCTCGAAACTCATGTTTTGTAAATGATGCTTTATAAGCTCCTCGATTCACCCAATAGCGTCGTCGGGAAATAGGCTATGAGCCAGCGCGATGATTTTTCTCACGAGAACGCATCCGGAGATACATTATCCAGGGACAAGCTGTTCTCCCAGCCGCTGGCGGATATTGCCGGGTTTACCTTCGACGATAAAGTCGTCGAAGTATTTCCCGATATGATTCGCCGCTCCGTGCCCGGTTACGAAACCATTGTCGCCATGACCGGCGCGCTGGCCGAACGCTACGCCGTGACCGGCAGCCGCTGTTACGATCTCGGCTGCTCTCTAGGTGCCTCAACCCTCGCCATGCGCAATAACATTGGTAAGCGAGATTGCACCATTATTGCTATCGACAATTCCCCGGCTATGGCCGAGCGCTGCCAGCAGGTCGTTGCGGCCCATGCTCCGGCAACAACGCTGACTCACCCCGCATCGGTGGATATTCGTATCGGTGATGTGAGAGACATCGAGATCAACAATGCCTCGATGGTGGTAATGAATTTCACCCTGCAATTTATTCCACTCCCAGACCGCCTGGCGCTACTGGAAAACATTTATCGCGGCCTGCTCCCTGGCGGAGTGTTGGTGTTATCGGAAAAAATTGCGTTTTCCGACACCCACTTAAACGCCTTGATGATCGACCTCCACCACGCCTTTAAACGCGCCAACGGTTATAGCGAACTGGAAGTCAGCCAGAAACGCAGCGCGCTGGAAAACGTACTGACGCCAGAAACCCTGGATACCCACCGAGAGCGTTTGCGCGATGTGGGTTTTAGCGAAGTGGATGTCTGGTTTCAGTGTTTTAATTTCGCCTCACTGCTAGCCATCAAGTAAGCGCGCCCCTAGATGATCGACTACCAAAACCTTATCGATGCTCTGGCCCAAGACACACTGCAAAAAAAGGGTTCTCTACAAGAGAAAACTCCCCTGCAACAGTGGGCGCAGCTATTACCCGAGCAAATAGCCCGAGGCCTAAGCCAGCAACGCTGGGGCGACCTGCCCCAATGGCAGCAGGTTCTGGCCGACCTGCCAGCGCTGACACCCTCTACGATTGATTTTCGCGACGGCCTTACCATCGGCGCGCCAGAAGATGCCAGCGACGCACAACGCCAGGCACTTAAAACCACGCTGATGGGTCTACATCCCTGGCGTAAAGGGCCCTACGACCTGTTCGGCCTTAATCTGGACACCGAGTGGCGCTCCGACTGGAAATGGGATCGGCTACTGCCCCATATCCGGCCCCTCGACAATCATCTGGTGCTCGATGTTGGTTGCGGCAACGGCTATCACTGCTGGCGCATGTACGGTGCCGGTGCACGGCGGGTTATTGGTATCGATCCTTCACCGCGCTTTGTGCATCAGTTCTACGCCATAAAGAGCTATGCGCTGAAAAGCTATGCAGTAAAAAATAATGACCCCACAAACCAGGACCTGCCCGTCGACGTACTCCCCCTGGGCATTGAAGACGTTCCTCCCGACCTCGCCGCCTTTGACACCGTGTTCTCCATGGGCGTGCTCTACCATCGCCGGTCGCCACTGGATCACCTGCGAGAACTCAAAGCCTGCCTCAAACCCGGTGGGCAACTGGTGCTGGAAACGCTGATCACCGAAGGCGAGCTTGGCCATACCCTGGTGCCGGAGGGCCGCTACGCAAAAATGCGCAATGTGTGGTTTCTTCCCAGCGCACCAACACTGGTGTCGTGGCTGCGTAAAACGGGCTTTAAGAATGTCCGGGTCGCAGATACTGCTGTCACTACTGTTGAGGAACAACGCGCCACCGAGTGGATGAATTTTGAGTCGCTGGCGGATTTTCTCGACCCGAACGACTCCAGTCGTACTCTTGAAGGCCATCCAGCACCGCAGCGGGCCATTATCCTTGCTGATAACTATTAGACCGCTACTAGATAACTGCGATATAAGCCATCTTGATCCCAGACCGCACAATCGGTATTGTTGCGCGTTGTTAATAATTACTATCCATAATAGCTACCAATAATTACCAGGGGGAACCAATGTCCGAAGGCGTATTTTTTGCTGATCGTTTTGCAGAACTTCAACAAACCCAAGGCAACGATGTAGCCATCGTTTTTGAGGATCGCAACATCACCTTCGGTGATCTCATCTCCCGCAGCTGGCAAGTCGGTAACGGCCTACTGGAGATGGGTATCCCACGCCAGGAGCGCATCGCTCACCTGGGTAAAAACTCCCCCGAATTCTTTGAGCTTTTTATTGCCGGATGCGCCTCCGCCCATGCACTGGCGGGTATTAACTGGCGTTTGGCTGGCCCGGAAGTCGAACAAATTCTCAATTACACCGAAAACTCCGTGTTGTTCGTCGATAGAGAGTTTTACCCAACCATTGAAGCCATTGAAGGCAATCTTACCCACATTAAACACATCATCGCGCTAGACGGCGGACACGAGCGCTGGCTGGATTATGCACAATGGCGCGACGCGCAGGCCGACACCCGTCCCGATGTCACCATCAACGGCGACGACGACATTCTGCATCTTTATACAAGCGGCACGACCGGCTTACCGAAAGGCGTACAGCTAACCAATCAGGGTTACCTGGATGTGTTCAATGCCTTCACCAGTGATGGTATTTTCGATATTGATCAGAGCTCCGTATTTATTAACGTAATGCCTTTGTTCCATGTCGGCGGCGTCAATCCCACCGTTATGCCCTTGCTAGGCGGCGCAAAAGTTAATCTATTAACAGATTTTGAGCCGACCCGGGTTCTCGATACCCTCGCCAACGAGGGTATTACCAACGCTTTGTTTGTTCCCGCCATGATTCAGATGCTGCTGCAGGAACCCAACGTGCGTAACCGGGATTACAGCAAGCTCGAATACATCTACTACGGCGCCTCCCCTATTTCCGAATCCGTACTCACCGAAGCCCTGGAAGTGTTTGGCTGCAAATTTATTCAACTCTACGGCGCGACTGAAAACTACGGCCTGGCGACTAAACTGCCTCCCGAAGTTCACGTGCCCGGAAGCGAAAAATTACGTTCCTGTGGTCGTGCCGTTAAAGGGCTCACCATCAAAATCGTTGATGGCGATGGCAACGAAGTCCCCACCGGAGAAGTCGGTGAAATCATGATCCAGTGTGACTGGCTACTGAAGTCCTACTGGAAAAAACCCGAAGAAAGCGCCGAAGTTACTGCCGGCGGTTGGTATCACAGCGGCGATGCCGCCAGCGTCGACGAAGAAGGCTTCGTCTACATCAAAGACCGCGTTAAAGACATGATCATCACCGGTGGCGAAAACGTCTTCCCTGCCGAGGTAGAGAACGCCCTTCACAGCCACCCAGACATTACCGATGTTGCCGTCATCGGCGTACCCGACGACAAATGGGGTGAAGCCATCGTCGCCGCCGTTGTTCTTGGCCCCGGCGTAGAACTCAGCGAAACCGAGGTCATTGACTACGCCCGCACCCAGGTCGCCGGCTTTAAGGTTCCCAAGGCCATCAACTTTATCGACGCCTTGCCGCGCAACCCCTCCGGTAAAATTCTGCGTCGGGAACTCCGCGCCCCCTACTGGGAAGGTAAAACCCGGGGCGTTTAGACCTTAATGCCCATCTTCTCGATATCTATCTTGACCATTGAGAGGCGCTTCCCTATAGTACCGGCCCTTACGCACTCGTAGCTCAGCTGGATAGAGTACCCGGCTACGAACCGGGCGGTCGGTGGTTCGAATCCACCCGAGTGCACCATATTAAAAACCCGGCCTTGTGCCGGGTTTTTTTATGGTCACGAGTGGAGGTGAGAACCACCCGGTTCGACAAATTGCGCCAGCAATTTGGACCGAGGAGCACCGCGACGACGCCCGGAGGGTCAAAGCGGCAACAAGCCGCTTTGAGTCAATCCACCCGAGTGCGCCATATCTTTTTGCTATCAAGAAAAACCCGACCTTGTGTCGGAAAACCTTGAGAAGCGCATCCCATCTAAACCGCCCTAAAAGCCAAGATCAGCAGACCCCTTTCCCTGTATCTTGGGAACGTATACTGTAACTCTTTGATTTTTAAGGAGGCCGGGTTATGATCAGTGGCGTGGAAACATGAAGATAATTGGAGAGAATCCATTGTTTCTTCTCTATGGAGCATTAAATATTGATGGAGACTCATTGTTTTTAAAGAAGTACTCTTTGTGCTTGATCGTAATTACTATAATTTTCAAGCAAAAGTGATATGAAGCGTAAGGCTATTGAATAAACTGTTAGAGCTACAAAAAATCATGCACATAACCGAAGGATTGGAAAATTTCATAAATAACGCGTTACTTAAAAGTAAACGTGATCGTATTCTAGGCTTTCTTGTAAATGAGAAAAATCACAAGAAATTTTATAGCACTCTAGATCATGACTTTGAAAAATGCATTGATACAAAAAAAATCATTAAAAAACTCACTGAAAACGAACTAAATCAGGTTGGTAATCTGTACTGTTCAAATGGTGTAACAAACAACACAGAAACACCAATGGTTAATTTATACGGTAAAGCACCATGGGAAGGTGGCTGGCTGTTAATAAATAAAACAGGAACTTTAGGAATTTACCGTCCAGAAGGTAGAATAGATGATGAAATCCATATTAAGCTCTAACAAGAAAATCAACCCCATTCGCTCTCGCTCATTCGGACGCCGGAAAGCGGCGCCGGTTATTTAAACGTTAGGCGTCAGCGACGAGAGACTAGATATGAAGATAAAAAATAAATCAGCAACTGCAATATCTCTACTAATAATTGCGGCACCAGCATTTAGCGAAGTCACATGGTCAGAAATAAACACAGCATCTTTTATTCAAGGCTGTATTTCAGGTGTGGTTGATCCGGCAAGAAGAGATTACTTTGCCAGGGCGAAGCAAGTGGGCAACCCATACCCCAAACCTTTCCCAGAAGAAGAATTGCGAAAATCGGTTGAACCAATGTGCTCCTGTGTAACCGAAAAATTAATTGTTAATGGTGTTCCATCTGATGCTGCTATAAATCAATCGCCTGAAGCTAAAAGCATCACTGAGAGAGCCATATCAAGTGGTGAGTGTAAGCTCGGGGGTGCATTGGGGGCAGTTCTTTCCAAGCAAATACGACAAAGTGATCAGCGGTAAATAATGGTTAAAATATTCAGCCGCCTAACAATTCGCTCGTGTGGGACGCTTGCTTTTCTGCGTGCCCCGTAGCTAAAACGTTAGGCAACAAGGAAGCCTGTGCACAAATGAAGAAAGTATTTTATTTGGCTGCTCTCTTAGCAGGAATGGGTAGCTTTCTAGCAATCATGAGTGGTCACGGAGGAGACCCTCTTGGAGTATGGAATTTTCGTGGTCCAATGAATAAGGGGCAAATCTTTTACTATATTCTCACTGTTAGCGGCGTAATAATAATCTCTCCACTTATCGACTATTTACTTAAGCTAAAAAAACACTCCTCAAACACTAAGTGGGAACGTAAGTTTATCAAAGAAATTGAAGGTGGTAAGGCGCGACGTGTACCACCAAAAAATAGTCAAAAACCGGAGTAAACTACAAATGCCTAACAAAACCATCAAAAATCGCCCGCAAAAATCCGCGGGCTTGACGCTCATAAACTCGCGCCTTTTATGGCGGCGTTAAGAGTCTTTTATGAAAATCACGCTTATAGCAATAGCATCTTTCTTATTCGGCGCACTCGTCAGCTATCTATATGTCACGGATGAGAAAAACGAACTTATAGAAGATCTCGCTCTAGTGAATATTATTCAGGGATTCAGCACCAACCATTTCTTAACCAAAGGTAAGCACTCTACAATTCAAGTCACTAACAATATTAATATTTCACATAATTTAAGTTCTGTAATGGAAGTATATGGCAGCCTTTCATCACAAAAACAGAATGAAGCTAATGCTAGACTCTTTAATGGCCTCTATCTTCAATGGTTGCAGCAGCCACCAAAATATATAGAAGAGCTAACCGATACAGAATTAAGAGAATGGACTAAAAATGAATATAAGGAACAAATGGAGTTCTTAAAACAGTTTCATATTCAATGTAAAAACAAAGTAGAGTTAAAATGCAAAAACTCCTAACCAGTCAAAGCAACCCGACTGCTGCGCAGCCGGTTGTTTGAGGCGTTACACAAACCAACCGGAACATTAATTGATCTACTACATAACCAAAATCGTAATAACTACAATGTTAATTGTAGCAATCTCTGAGATTGCCAAGCGCAGCTCATTCGCTGGCGCTCTACTGGCCTCTATACCTATAGTATCCGTGCTGGCTATGCTCTGGCTTTACATAGACACAAAAGACATAGCAATAATTAGCTCTCTTTCAACAAGCGTGTTTTGGCTTGTGTTACCTTCTTTGGTTTTGTTTATTACATTGCCATTGCTATTAAAGCAGGGCTTACATTTTTACTTCAGCATCAGCCTTTCTATTGGATTCACAGTGGTGGCATATTGGCTCATGATTGTTACTTTGAATCGTTATGGGGTTAAATTATAAATTCCGTATAACAAGTGGCTATGGGATCAAGCCTTACAATCAAAAACAAAGCAGAACAGAATAAAGACAAAATCAACGTCACGCTCCATATTCCAAAACCCAAAACCCAAACCACCCAAATCTAAAACCCCTCAGTCTGCGACATAATCTTAAGCCGACCACGCAGCTCTTCGATCTCGTTTAACAGGTCAAGCGCAAAAGCTACGCCTGCGGGGTTGAGTTCCAAATCTCTTTGCAAACGTAAGGCCCGAGCAACGCGCGGGACAGCAGTGCCGCTAAAGCGCCAGGGTAGAACGTCCCTCGCCATCGGTTCGACGATGCCTTCATCGACCAGGGCTAAAATAGCGGTTTCTTCAACCTTGCAGGCGTGGCACATCTCAGTCAAAGTGACTTCCACGTACTCGTCTAAAATTACCCCGGTGACGCTAACACTGACTCGTTTTGTATTCATCTTCTACACTCCCATGCTGGCTCTGGGGTTGAACTCCATCTGCTTTTCCATTTCCTGGTAAAGCGCCCGTGCCGATTCGGTGTCTGCTGGTGGCAACACAATACTTAAGGTCACGAATAAATCGCCGGCGGAAGTACCGGGAATACCCCGACCTTTTGCCCGAAGCTTTCCTCCTGACTTCGAATTTTTAGGTATATTCAGGTTAATTGCGCCGCTGGGGGTTGGCACCTTGAGCTTGGCACCCAGCGCCGCCTCCCAGGGAGCAAGCGGCAAATCGAGATAAACATCTCGACCATCGACACGATAGAGCTCGTGCGCCTGAAACGCTATCTGTAGATAAAGGTCGCCACTCGGCGCTCCGCCGTGACCGGGCAGACCTTGCCCGGTAAGCCGAATGTTTTGGCCCTCGTATATGCCCTGAGGAATTTTGACACTGAGCTTGCGTTCCCGCGTTATCACGCGGCCATCAGCGTCGAGTTCTGGCGTACGCAAAGCAAATTCGTGAGTCGCGCCGTTATAGGCGTCTTCCACAGTAATTAAGATGCGTGCATGATGATCTTCGCCCCGCGCCTGGAAACCCGAAGCGCCCTGGCTAAAACCACCAGCAGCACTGCCGGCGCCACCAAAACCAAAGATCGATTCAAAAAAATCGCTATGGCCAGCTGCCGACGGGCCAAAGCCGCCGCTAAATTCAAACCCGGCATCCCAGTCTGGTGGTGGGCGAAAGTCCTGCCCCTGCTGCCACTGATTGCCGAGTTGATCGTAAGCGGCGCGCTTCTCAGTATCTTTTAATACCTCGTAGGCTTCTCCCAGCTCTTTAAAAGCCTGCTCAGCGTCGGCTTCCTTGCTGACGTCGGGGTGATACTTGCGCGCCAGTTTTCGATAGGCCGATTTGATTTCCGCCTGAGTGGCTTCTCGGGCCACGCCCAAAATTTTATAGTAATCCCGATATTCCATCGTGCGGTTAAACCTCACTCCCAGTGACGCTGACGGCCTGGAAAGGGGTCAGTGTTTAACTCGTTCCTGATCGGCTACAAGCGCTTAACTATATGCGCCCGACTATAGCCGTTTGGCAATCGTCTTGAAACCATTGCGAATCTCTTGCCCCAGCACTTTTGCCGCTGCGCCAATATCATGCGCGGCTTCCGCCGTTGCACTGCCTAGCTCCCTGGCCTTACCCTCAAGTTTCTCTACCTTGGTTTCGAGCTTTTGCCACTCATCGCTGGCCTCCAGTTTGGCCAGATGCAGCTTCACTCGCAGCTCGTCGCGCTCTTGCTTTATGTCATTAACCAAAGCATTAATACGACTTTTGATGTCACCCATGTTGTACTCCTGTCTAGTCTGTCGGAAAGATCTACTATCCCCGCCCCTATCTTTATTTGCGTTGTGATAAATCAACTCCAGAGTAAAACCTAAGCTAAGTGCGCCGCCAGCTTAGGCCAGGCCTCTCGGCCTTTCGCGCTCAACTGCTCCAACATTGCTTCAGATAAATCTGCTAACACACCCACTTGATAGGATTCTCTCTCCCGGCACCGGGCATACCAGTCAAGCACTCGGGGAAAGTTTGCTTCGTACATCGCCGTCCAGTTAAATTGATGCAAGGTTTGAAAGTAAGGCGCGACACTAATGTCGGCAAGACTGAAATTATCGCTCACTAACCACTGATGCTCGCCTAGCGCAGCCTCCATATCGACAATAGTTTTGTAATAGGTAGCGACGGCGTCGGCTACATCGGGGGCGTCGAGGCCGTATTTCAATAGCCGCTTCTGGCGTTCGCGTCGAGGTTTTTCAACTACTTTGTCGAGCAGCAGGTTCTGCTCTTCCTCGCTCATTAGCAGCAGTTTGTCGCGCATAATCAGCGGCCACTGTATCGCCCCGCACGAGGGATGCAATTTAACATCGACGTGTTTCATCCAGAAGCGCATTGCAGATCGCTGCAAAGGATCTTCCGGACTCAGCGACACTTGCGGGTAAGCGTCGTCAAGATATTCACAAATAATGGACGACTCGATAACCGGCCTGCCCTTGTCCACCAGGGTGGGAACGACGCCCAGGGGATTGAGCTTAAGGTACTCGGGTGACAGGTTTTCCTTATCCGGCAAACTGACATGGTGCTTAGCCCACTCGAGGTTTTTTTCGGCAAGGACGATGCGTACCTTTTGGGCACAGGGCGACATGGGGTGGGTGTAGAGTTCCAGCATGGTGTAGCCTCCAATAAAGATTGAGTGCTTAATATCGAATGCAGCACGAAGGCCGCAATTAGTCCCGAGTAATCAACACCATACTCGACTGGACTCTCTCTGGCCCGGTGATCTATGATTTAGCGCTAAACTATATCCAAGCACCAAGCACCGAAAAAGCCTTTGCCGGCGATGACCAATCTCGTTTAGAACTAATGGCCTGACTGGTTTGGCATTTTTGATATTACCCGCAACCGTAAAACAACACACAGAATTTTACGCTATGAAACAACTTGTCATAATTTTATTAGCACTACTACCTTTAAGTGCCCAGGCAGAATGCGTGATACTGCTTCATGGTCTCGCTCGGTCAGACCAGTCAATGGGAAAATTAGAGCAAGCGCTTATAGAGGAGAATTTCACAACCATTAATGTGAAGTACCCCTCCACCGAGTACGATGTAGAAACCTTATCCGAGATCGCTATTACGCCTGCCTTGAGCCAGTGCGCGCCAGAGGAAGAGGTTAATTTCATCACCCATTCTATGGGTGGAATATTGGTTAGGCAATATTTAAGTAGCCACCAGATAAGCCGCTTAAATCACGTGGTTATGCTCGGGCCACCTAATCAAGGCAGTGAAGTCGTCGACACCCTGGGAGACTTCCCGGGATTTTATTTTATCAATGGCGATGCGGGCATGCAGCTCGGCACGGGTGATCTCAGCGTACCCAACTCTCTTGGCAGCGCCAATTTTGATGTCGGCATTATTGCTGGCACCAGAAGCATCAACTGGATTTTGTCGTCGTTTATACCCAGTACCGATGACGGTAAAGTATCCGTTGAGAGAACCAAACTGGACGGCATGAACGATCACATCGAAATGCCGGTCACTCACCCCTTTATGATGAAGAATCACCAGGTGATCGCCCAGGTAATTTACTATCTGAAGCATGGCAGCTTTAAACGAGGCCCTAGCGACAAGGGATAAGCGATAAAGCAACCAGCTCTAACCAATGAATAAATAAATAAATAAAAGGACACTGGTATGAATAACCCTACGCCACAAAAAACTCGAGAATTTCAAAACCATCACTTCGACTCCACCATCTGGAATGATTTCAAGTTTAGAGATAACGACATTATTATCTCAACCTATGCCAAATCGGGGACAACCTGGATGCAGCAGATTATTGCCCAATTGTTATTCAATGGTGAGGAGGATATCGACGTTGCGGAAATGTCGCCCTGGGTCGATCTTCGGGTTCCGCCTAAGGCCATAAAACTGCCGGTGATCGAAGCGCAAACCCAGCGCAGGTTTCTAAAAACTCACCTGCCGGTCGACGCACTGGTGTTTTCTGAGAAGGCAAAGTATGTCTATATCGGTAGAGACGGCCGCGACGTGCTGTGGAGTATGTACAACCACCACGCAACGGCTAATGAGGCCTGGTATGCCGCACTTAACGACACCCCGGGGCGAGTGGGCCCACCGATTGGCAAGCCACCATCATCTGTCACCGAGTACTACCACGACTGGCTGGATCAAAACGGGTATCCCTGGTGGCCCTTCTGGGAAAACCTGCGCTCGTGGTGGGCGATTCGAGATTTACCCAACGTACACCTGGTGCATTTCGCCAAACTAAAAAGCGATATGCCCGGAGAAATTCGTCGCCTCGCTGAGTTTCTGGAAATCCCTATTGACGAAGAAAAATGGCAGGCGATTTTATTGCACTGTAGTTTCGATTACATGAGGGAGCACGCCCAAAAAACCGTGCCCACGGGCGGAGCTTTTTGGGACGGCGGTGCAAAATCATTTATTAACAAAGGCACCAATGGCCGCTGGCGCGATGTACTCACCGACGATGAATCATTGAAATATGAAAAGCTTGCTGCGCAGGAATTAGAACCCGGGTGTGCGCACTGGCTGGCAACGGGGGAAACACTTTAGACTAAAAGAGATAACTTAATATATTAAAATCAATTAGTTATTGACTATTATTAATGTTATTTATTTAAACTAAAACCAGATTATCCCGGTGAATTAACTCGTCGTCACCGCCGTAACCCAGCACGTCTTCGATGCGCTTACTGGTAAGGCCAATAATTTTTGCGGTTTCGTCGCTGCTGTAATTCACTAAACCACGGGCGATTTCCCGACCGTCCACCGCGTTAATACAGCGCACGATATCGCCACGGGTGTAGCTACCTTCCGAGTGCTTCACGCCCACGGGCAACAGACTTTTACCGGATTCCCGCAGTACTTTTACCGCGCCCTCATCCAAAGTTAACGTGCCGTTAACTTGCATATGCCCAGCCAACCACTGCTTGCGCGCAGCCAGGGGTTCACTGTCAGCAACCAGCAAAGTACCCAGTATCTCGCCGTCGGCCAGCCGAGTCAGAATATCTGACTCGCGACCACCGGCGATGATGGTATGAGCGCCAGAGCGCGCAGCCAGACGCGCCGCCTGTAACTTGGTCACCATGCCACCGCGCCCGAGCTGGCTATTACTGCCGCCGGCGATGGCATCGAGGCTTTCGTCGTCGGCCCGCGCTTGAGAAATAACAGCTGCGTCTGGATTTGTCCGGGGATCGGCTTCTAGCAGCCCGGCCCGATCGGTAAGAATCACCAGCACCTGGGCATCCAGCAGGTTGGCGACCAATGCACCCAGGGTGTCGTTGTCGCCAAAGCGAATTTCATCGGTGACCACGGTATCGTTTTCATTAACCACGGGCACGACGCCCAGCTTCAATAAATAAGTGATGCTGCGCCGGGCATTGAGATAGCGCTCTCGGTTAGACAGATCGTCGTGATCGAGCAAAATTTGCGCGGTGTGGCGACCGGTGCGCTGAAACTGCGATTCATAGGCCTGCACCAGACCCATTTGCCCGACGGCGGCAGCCGCTTGCAGCTTGTGGACTTCCCGAGGCCGGGCATCCCAACCAAGTCGCGACATACCTTCGGCGATGGCACCGGAGGACACCAGTACAATTTCGATACCGCGATCTTGCAGGTTTACTAGCTGGTCTACCCAGCCCGCAATCGCCTGGTGATCCAGACCACGGCCGTCGTCGGTCAATAAGGCAGAGCCAATCTTGACCACCCAGCGTTTCGCCTGGGTGACAGCACTGCGATCAGTGGACACGGTATCGCCCGCCGCTGGCGGCGCTGGCGGCCTGGATGCATGTGCTTTTACCGTACCCGTACATTTTTTTACTGTACATATCTTTACTGGACACTTTTTTATTGGGTGTTTCTTTAATGTGCACGTCTTTAGTGTGCATGTCTTTGGTGTGCATTTCCTTACTTAACATAGACGACCTCTGTATCGCCTCCATCTAATTCTTCGTCAGACAACTCTTCGTCAGAGAACTCATCATTGCTGACGCTGTCCCCGCTGCGAGCTGCGCGCTGCTCATCCCGCAAGCGCGTAACGCGTGCACGGACTTCTTCCTGCATGGCGTTTTGCACAGCCTCCTCGCGCTCTGCCTCTTCGGGAAACTCAAGTTCTCGCTCGCGGCGAGCTTCCATATAAACCATCACGTCATTACACAAGGCATCCGTACCGCGCTTCTCAATCGCAGAAATCAGATACCAGGGTACCGAATCGCCGGAACCCGACGTTTCAGATAACTCTGCGGCAATTGCTTCCGCAGCGGCCTGAGCCTCATCGTCCAGCATTAAATCTGCTTTGGTAAACACCAGCCAGCAATCCCGTTGGGCCAGCGTAGGACTGAAACGCGCAAGCTCGGCGCGAATCATACGCGCTTGCTCTGCGGGGCTAGAGCCATCGATGGGGGCGATATCCACCAGATGTAACAGTAAGCGGGTACGGGTTAGATGCCGTAAAAATCGGATACCCAGACCGGCACCCTCGGCGGCACCCTCGATCACCCCCGGCACATCGGCCACGACAAAACTGCGATAACCACCCACCGTCACCACACCAAGATTAGGTATCAAGGTGGTAAAGGGATAGTCGGCGACCTTGGGTTGGGCCGCGGAAATTGCACGAATCAGCGTAGACTTGCCCGCATTGGGCAGCCCCAGCAAGCCCACGTCGGCCAATAGTTTTAACTCTAAGCGCAGATTACGGGTTTCGCCTTCGCTACCCGGCGAGGTCTGCCGAGGCGCGCGATTGGTACTAGATTTGTAACGGGCATTGCCAAGGCCATGAAAACCCCCACTGGCAATTATCACGCGCTGACCTATCTCGGTAAGATCCCCGATCACCTCATCGGTATCGGCATCGATCACCGTAGTGCCAACAGGCACTTGCAAGACCAGATCCTCACCTTTTTTACCCCGACAGTTACGGCCTCGACCAGGCTCACCGCTAGGGGCACGAAAAATGCGCGTATACCGGTAGTCCACCAGAGTATTCAGGTTCGAATCGGCAAGCAAAACAACACTGCCACCGTCTCCACCATCACCGCCATCCGGCCCGCCATTAGGGATATATTTTTCACGTCGAAAACTAAGGCAGCCGCTGCCGCCCTTTCCGGCATATACGCTGATGGGTACCTCATCGACGAATTTCATGATTTTCTCCCGTTCTCTAACTGCTATTTTACGCTAACGCGACCCAAAGGTTGCAAACGTTCTCGCGCTTGTTAAATGCCCATAAAAAAAGCCCCGATAACGGGGCTTTTTCGCAAACCGTGCCTGATGTTTAGCTAGCTGCTACGACATCGACAAACTGGCGGTTTTTAGCTCCGCGCTCTACAAAGCGCACTACGCCTTCAGCGGTTGCGAACAAAGTATGATCGCGACCAATGCCAACGTTATTACCGGCGTGGAACTTAGTACCACGCTGGCGAACAATAATATTACCTGCACCGACTTGCTCACCGCCGTAGCGTTTTACACCAAGTCGTTTACTCTCGGAATCGCGACCATTGCGCGTACTACCGCCTGCTTTCTTATGTGCCATTTGTATCTACTCCTGTAGCTAGCGCTACTAGCCCAAGTTAATATCGGTAATTTTTACTTCGGTGAACCACTGACGGTGACCCATCTGCTTGCGGTGATGCTTGCGTCGGTGAAATTTGATAATGCTGACTTTTTTGGCTCGACCGTGGCTGATCACCTCGGCGGTGACTTTACCACCATCAACATAGGGCGCACCGACCTGAACCTTATCGCCATCGACAAGCATTAAGATTTTGTCGAAATCAATCGCTTCGCCCGTTGCTACATCCAATTTTTCGAGATTCAGGACTTCGCCTGGCTCGACACGATGCTGTTTACCACCGCTTTCTATAACCGCGTACATGATTGACTCCTGACTAACTTAAATGTCTAACCCAGACGTACATTTGGAGCTTTATGTCCAGGCACGCTAATGGGCGATTCGTGAGGGCGGCAATTCTAAGGGAAACACCCCCGTATCGCAAGGCTTTAAAGGGCTTCATACAGCTTACTTCGAGAACTAGCAGCAAAGGACCCGATAAGTAGATAAATCCATCAAATTGATCACTTTTCTTGACACTCGGAGTACTCCCGCCTAGCATTTCGGCGCTCTTGCCCCACGCCCGGAACCCTTTGCCTATTATGCTGCCGTTTCTCCATGTCGTAAAAACCGATTTCGAAGCCGTAAACCAGTTAATTGTGGATGAACTGGGGTCCGACGTAGAGCTGATTGAAAATATTGGCAGCTACCTGATTGACGCCGGTGGCAAGCGCCTGCGACCCATCGTGGCTCTGCTCGGAGCCAAAGCCTGTGGCTATCGGGACGATAAACAGGGCAATAAGCATTTATTACTGGCTGCGGTGGTCGAATTTATCCACACCGCCACCCTGCTCCACGACGATGTCGTCGATACCTCTGAGCTGCGCCGAGGTCGCTATACCGCTAATGTTGAATTCGGCAATGCCGCTAGCGTACTAGTCGGTGACTTCCTCTATTCCCGCGCTTTTCAGTTGATGGTGAGAATCGGCGATATCGAAGTGATGAAGGTCTTGGCCAATGCCACCAACACCATTTCAGAAGGCGAGGTTCAGCAACTCATCAATACCGGCAATCCGGCGATTACTGAGCAGGAATACCAACAGGTGATCCGCAAAAAAACCGCAGAATTATTTGAAGCCGCAGGACGCACCAGCGCTTTACTGGCAGGGGCAAATAGCGGCGAAGTCTCAGCACTACAGCAGTACGGACACCACATCGGCATGGCGTTTCAGCTAGTAGACGACGCTCTCGACTACAGCGGCGACAGCGCTCAGCTTGGCAAAAATGTCGGTGACGATCTGGCTGAGGGCAAAGCCACTTTACCGCTGATTTATGCCATGAATACCGCTAACATTGAAGATGCGCAACTGATTCGCTCGGCGATCGTCAGCAAGGGCTCTGGCGACCTGCAAAAAATACTGGCCGTGGTACACGATACTGGCGCACTAGATTACACTCTGGCTTGCGCGCGCCAACAAACTGATAGCGCCTTAGCTGCAGCCGGCAAACTACCTGCCACGCCGGCACGCGATGCCCTGGTGACACTGGCAGAGTTCGCCGTTGATCGTGACGTTTAATCCACGAGATTTAGTTAGCGAGCTTTAATCGAGCTTACGCAAATAACCATAACACTCAAGCAGGAAGTCGAAACGCCGTGGATAACCAGCAAACCATCGACCAAACTGCCATCTGGCAAGCCCTTACGCAACACCAGAAATCTTTTCAGCCGACCCACCTAAAAGACTTGTTTGCCGACGACCCCCAACGCGGTACTCGCTTCAGCGTGGAAGCAGCCGGGATTTATTTTGATTACTCCAAAAACCATCTCACCGAAACTACTTTAGGCTTATTTGAAAAGCTCGCCGATGAAGTGCAGTTAAGCCAGCACATCGACGCCCTGTTTAGCGGGTTCAAGGTTAATCAATCCGAAGATCGCCCCGCGCTGCACACGGCGCTACGACAGGGGTTTCAGCAACAGGCGGCCCCCAATAACGATCACGCTATTGATAAAGACACAAGACAGGAAATAAAACGCAGTCTTGCCCAAACTCTGGAATTTGCCGAGGCATTGCGCAAGGGCTCCGTCCTCGGCAGTGGCGGACAGCCC
Source organism: Porticoccaceae bacterium (assembly GCA_018069525.1). Taxonomy (GTDB): domain Bacteria; phylum Pseudomonadota; class Gammaproteobacteria; order Pseudomonadales; family Porticoccaceae; genus JAGPUQ01. Next base: position 62,677 of record JAGPUQ010000001.1, read on the forward strand.
ATCACTGACGTGATTAACCTGGGGATTGGCGGCTCCGATCTCGGCCCTCGGCTGGTGGTAGACGCCCTCGCCGACACACTGAAACCTGGCGCGACTGATAATCCACAGGTGCATTTTGTTGCCAATATCGACAGCGATGCGCTTAACACTACTTTGCAGCAATGCACCCCCGCCACTACGCTATTTATTATTTCCTCGAAAAGTTTTACTACCCTGGAAACCCTGAGTAACGCTGAACTTGCCAGAACCTGGCTGCTGAGCGCAGGAATACCGGAAGATCAGCTAAAAACCCATTTTGTGGCTATTACCAGCCAGGTGGATAAAGCGCTGACCTGGGGAGTTGATCAACAAGCTATTTTCACTACCGGCGACGAAGTAGGCGGACGCTTTTCCCTCTGGTCGGCGATTGGTTTGCCCATTGCCATCGCGCTGGGCAGCGCACAGTTTCGAGAATTGCTCGCCGGCGCTGCGGCAATGGACAGCCATTTTCAAAACGCCTCGCTGCGCGAAAACCTGCCCGTACTGCACGGCTTGATTAATGTCTGGCAGATTAATTTCTGGCACTGTAAAAGCCGAGCGATACTGCCTTACGTGCACAAGCTGAAAACCTTACCCGACTACTTACAGCAACTGCTGATGGAAAGTTTAGGCAAAAGCGTCACGCAAACCGGGCAAGCACTGAAGCTAGCTACAGGGCAAGTCATTTGGGGCAGCGAGGAAAGCAACGGTCAGCACTCTTTCCACCAGTTGCTGTTACAGGGTACGGAGACGATACCGGCAGATTTTATCGTAACTCGTCAGGCCCACTGCTCGACAGATCAACATCGACAGCTCTACGCTAACTGCCTGGCACAAAGCCAAATACTGATGCTGGGCACGGCGGACGATGGTTTACCGAACTACCGCGCCATTTCCGGTAATCGACCCAGCAATACACTGGTGCTGAATAAACTCTCGCCGCACTGTCTGGGTGCTTTGCTTGCGCTCTACGAACACAGCGTCTATGTGCAGAGCGTGGTTTGGGGCATAAACGCTTTTGATCAATGGGGCGTGGAACAAGGTAAGCAGATTAGCGCCAAGGTCGCCAACACACTTCAGACCGAAGCTGAGGAGCAACATGACGAGGCTCTGGAGCAGACTTATGACAGTTCGACTCGCGCACTGATTCAGCGCTACCGCAAAGATCCTTAAGCCGCTCCGACTCACTTACTCATTAATGTTTGTGCTCTGCTAGCCCTAAAACCCTGTAATTTCCCGCTTTTTGGCTACCCAACGGTAACCCGAATTTTAGACTCGTGAATCCCCTTATAAAGAGTTTCTAATATACATTTGTGTTTTAGCGTAAATTTCAGTTAGAGTGTCCGACCTTTTAGGCAGATGCGTTACTTCAGAGCGTCTTTTCTTTCATTTTTTATAGGCTAAGAACGAGGTGAACCTTTGATTATCGGTATCCCCCGAGAAACCAGGCCCGGCGAACTCCGCGTCGCGATGACTCCGACCAATGTCGCCTACTGGACCGAGAAAAATGTCCAGTTTTTGGTTCAGCAAGATGCAGGTTCTGCGGCCGGCTTTGCCGATGCTGACTACACATCAGCTGGCGCTAGCGTTGTTAAAGAACGTACAGAGGTGTTTGCTCAGGCAGACATCGTTATGCAAGTGCAATCCTTTGGTGCTAACACCGTCAATGGCGACGACGATTTAAGTCTCGTTAAGGCAGGCCAGGTTATCGCCGGCATGATGGACCCTCTGGGTAACTCCGAGGTCGCCAACACTGTCGCTAAAACTCAAGCCACCGCCATCGCTATGGAACTGGTGCCCCGCATCAGCCGCGCACAAAGCATGGATGTGTTGTCCTCTATGGCAACTCTGGCCGGCTACAAAGCGGTGTTAATCGGCGCGGCAGCGGCCCCCCGCATTATGCCGATGCTGATGACCGCCGCTGGCACCTTACAGCCCATGCGTACCTTGATTATGGGTGTGGGCGTTGCCGGTCTACAGGCCTGCGCAACAGCCAAGCGCCTCGGCGGCGTGGTGGAAGCCTACGATGTACGCCCTGCGGCTCGCGAACAAATCCTCTCGGTGGGTGCCAAGCCCGTTGAACTTGATCTGGAAACCGAATCCAGTGAAGGCGCCGGTGGTTACGCGAAAGAACAGAGCGCGGAGTTTCTCCAGCGCCAGCAAGAACTTATGACCGAAGTACTGGCCCAGCAGGATTTGGTGATTACTACCGCGGCGGTGCCCGGTGCCAAGTCTCCCATCCTGGTCACCACCGACATGGTCAAGGCCATGAAACCCGGCGCAGTAATTGTCGACCTCGCCGCTGAACGTGGCGGCAACTGCGAACTGACTGAACTGGGTAAAACCGTGGTTAAACACGGCGTGACTATTATCGGGCCAGAAAATCTCGCCGCTACCGTCGCCACTCACGGCAGTGAGATGTATGGCAAGAATATGGAAACCCTGCTCGGCCACATCATTGATGAAGACGGCAATCTCAAACTCGACTTCGAGGACGAGATTATCTACAGCACGGTAATTGCCCACGATGGCGACGTGCCCCACACCATGATGCGCGATCGTCTCGGCCTGCCCGCTTTAGCAGTGGAAAGCCCTGAAGCAGACGCTGCCGACGTGGACACCCCAGCGGCAACCGCCGCAGACGACACCGAAAACTCTGACACTAAAGCGGGAGACGCCTAATGGAATTGGAAGCTATTGTTGTTTTAATCGCCCTGTTCGTGCTGGCGCTGTTTCTTGGCGTCGAACTGATTACCAAAGTACCGCCTACCCTGCACACCCCGCTAATGTCGGGCACCAATGCGATTTCAGGTATTACCCTGGTCGGCGCATTGCTGGCTGCCGGTGCGGACGCCAGTTCAACCTGGGTTAACTTTTTAGGTTTTCTCGCGGTATTTATGGCGTCGGTCAACGTGATCGGCGGCTATATGGTCACTAATCGCATGCTCGCCATGTTCAAGCGTAGAGATTGAGGTAGAACATTATGAGCAAAGAATTTGTCGACATTATTTACCTGATCTCTGCGGTGCTGTTTATTCTCGGCATCAAGGGACTCACCAAACCTAAGACGGCCGTGCGCGGCAACACCCTGTCCGCCCTCGGTATGCTGGTGGCTGTAGTGGTCACGCTATTGCACCGGGATGTGGTCAGCTATTCGTGGATTGTCGCCGGTGCAATTTTGGGTGGTGTCGTTGGCGGGATCGCGGCGAAGAAAATCCAGATGACCGCCATGCCGCAAATGGTTGCCCTGCTCAATGGTTGCGGTGGTGGTGCCTCACTGGCACTGGCGACTGCCAGCTACATTATGACCATGGGTAGCACGGGCTACGGCAGCGGCTTTGCCGGTTTATTAAGCGTGCTGTTCGTGTTGTTTGCCGTGTTCATCAGTGCAATCACTCTGAGCGGAAGTGGTATCGCCTTCGCCAAGCTGCAAGAGCTGATTTCCGGCCAACCTATTGGTTTACCGGTCGTTGATATCAAACACGTCAACATTGGGTTGTTTAGCCTGAGCGCATTGCTGGTTATCCTGCTCGGTTTTAGTCCCGACAGTCCGTTTCTGTTCACCCTGTTGGTCATCGCAACCGTCTGCCTGGGCGTCACTTTGGTGCTGCCCATTGGCGGCGCTGATATGCCAGTAGTAATCGCCCTGTTGAATTCCTACTCGGGTATCGCAGCAGCGATGGCCGGTTTCATTATGGGTAACTCGGTATTGATCGTAGCGGGTTCATTGGTCGGTGCCTCCGGCATCATCCTGACCAGAATCATGTGTGTCGCCATGAACCGCTCACTGACTAATGTTTTATTTGGTGTCATGGCAGAAGGCAGCGAAGCCATCGATGCCGATGAAATTTACGAAGGCAAGGTAACTAGTGCGCAACCGGAAGAGATCGCGATGATTCTCGAAACCGCAAAGCGCGTGGTGATTGTGCCCGGTTTTGGACTCGCTATGTCGCAGGCTCAACACGCGGTGCGCGAGTTAGCCGACGTAATGGAACGCCGCGGCATAGAAGTCGAATACGCGATTCATCCCGTAGCTGGCCGTATGCCTGGCCATATGAATGTCTTGCTTGCCGAAGCCGAGGTGCCCTACGACAAGTTGGTTGAGATGGATAAAATCAACCCAACCTTTAAGGACACAGACGTTGCCATCGTCATCGGTGCTAACGACGTTACCAATCCTATGGCTCGGGAAGATAAAGGCAGCCCCATTTACGGCATGCCAATTCTGCACGTGGATAAAGCAACAACGGTTGTCGTGATCAAGCGCTCACTCAGCCCCGGCTTTGCCGGCTTGCCCAACCCGCTGTTCGCCATGGACAACTGCTTAATGGTGTTTGGTGATGGTAAAAAAACGGTGACAGATATTACTGCGTCGCTTGATCTTGCTTAGCTATATTTAGTTATATCTAACGGCAGATAATTCAGCTTAAGTAAAAGCTGAAGTTAAGCAATAAAAAAGCCCCTTACGGGGCTTTTTTATTGCTTGCTAGAGTTACGGCCTGACAGAAAATAACTCACGCCTCTACAAAAGCCAGTAACTCCTCAGTTTTATCCTGCATCAGCGCAGACTTGCCCCGGCTCTCAACATTCAAACGCACCAGTGGTTCGGTATTGGACATCCGCACATTAAAACGCCAGTCCGCAAAGTTCATACTCAAACCATCGGTTTTATCCACCGCTACCGCAGCCCCCTGATAATGCGCCTCGATGGCCGCCAAAACGGCTTTAGCATCCGCCACCGTCCGATTAATTTCGCCACTCACCGGATACGCCTGCTGACAGGCTGCCAATAAGACAGATAAATTTTTGTTTTTATGACACAGTAATTCGACCACCAACAACCAGGGAATCATACCGCTGTCGCAGTAGGCAAAATCGCGAAAATAATGATGGGCACTCATTTCACCGCCATACACGGCGTCGTGGTCGCGCATCACCTGTTTAATAAAAGCGTGACCGGTTTTACTTTGCACCGCACGGCCGCCCTTGCCTTCGACCAGTTCAATAGTGTTCCATGTTAAACGGGGGTCGTGAACAATGGCTTCGTTAGAGGATTTGCTGAGGAAAGCCTCGGCCAACAGACCGACTAAATAATAGCCCTCCACAAAATCACCGTTTTCGTCAAAGAAAAAACAGCGATCAAAATCACCGTCCCAGGCAATACCCAGGTCCGCATCATGGCTGCGAACGGCGTCTGCGGTCGCGGCGCGATTCTCCTCCAGCAGCGGGTTGGGCACGCCGTGGGGAAAGTGGCCATCGGGCTGATGATGGATGCGGATAAATTCCAGGGGCAAATGCGGTTCCAGTAAATCGATAATACTGCCTGCCCCGCCGTTACCGGCATTCACCACGACTTTTAAGGGCTTAAGTTCACTCACGTCGATATAACTCAGCAAATGCTTTATATAGGCACTTTTATCTTCATCCCTACCCAGCTTGCCGCGAATGTCTGCTTTGGTAAAAGTGCTCTGCTCCGCTAACTGCTGGATTTCCGGCAAGCCCGCATCGCCACTAATGGGACGAGCGCCTTCGCGCACAAATTTAATCCCATTAAAGTCTTTCGGGTTGTGGCTCGCTGTCACCACCAAACCGCCGTCATACACGGTACCGGGTTTGCTGCTGGTGCCACTGGCAAACGTCGCGAAATAAATCTCTTCGGTGCCACATTGACCGATATGAGTCACATCACAGCCGGTATCGCGAATCCCTTCAACCACCGCATCACATAACTCGGGGCTGGTAAGACGAATATCGTGACCCACCACAATGTGCTCTGCCTCCAGGTAAGAGGCAAAGGCATAACCAATGCGATAGGCAATGTCGGTGTTGAGTTCATCTGGCACTCGGCCGCGAATATCGTAGGCTTTAAAACACTTTAACTCAGCCGTCACTCCCCCTGCTCCGGCAAATAAATATTTTCATACACATGGTTAGTAGCCTCCACAAAACCGTCGACGCTACCGCAATCAAAGCGCTTGCCGTCAAACTTGTAGGCGTAGACCTTCCCGGTTTTCGCCAAAGTTAACAAGGCATCGGTAAGTTGCACTTCACCATCTTTACCGGGCGGGGTCTCGCGTAAAATATCGAAAATTTCAGGGGACAGCACGTAGCGGCCAATAATGGCCAGGTTACTGGGGGCATCTTCAGGTTCCGGCTTTTCGACCATGTCAGTAACTCGATACAATCCCGGCTCTTCCTCGTCACCCGCAATCACACCAAACTTCGAGACATCCTGCTCCCCGACTTCCTGAATGGCAATCACCGACGTTCCAGTCCGACGGTAAATTTCGGCGAGTTGACTAATCACCCCAGGGCCTTCGTTAAGGCATAAATCATCCGCCAAAATAATACCGAAGGGCTGATTGCCCACCAGTAATTCACCGGTGAGGATGGCATGTCCAAGCCCTTTCATTTCCGACTGTCGGGTGCTAGCGAACTTGCCCTGCTCAATCAGATTCCGCACGCTGGTCAAATACGCCTCTTTATTACTGCCCGCTATTTGATGCTCCAGTTCATAACTGACATCAAAGTGGTCGATAATCGCGCGCTTGCCGCGACCGGTGACAAAGCAAATTTCGTCCAGACCCGCTGCCAGCGCCTCTTCCACGCCGTATTGCACCAGGGGCTTATTCACCACGGTGAGCATTTCCTTCGGCATTGACTTGGTGGCAGGCAAAAACCGTGTACCATAACCGGCCACGGGGAATAGACATTTTTTTATCATAGAACAGATTCCTGTTGATCATTACTAACCATGATATTTTACCACTGCTTGGGTTTGCATCGGAAAAACCCTTTGACTAAACTCCCCAGCACGGGGCAAATACGCAAATATTTCGCCAAATCAGCTCAAAAATCACACAATTTGATCACCTGGTTGAGCTGCCTGACTCTATTATCTGGCTCTATCACCTGAAGCTATGCTCTCGATAGCTGCACGAGCCGCAGGTCTAGGGTAAAATACCGCCCTTTGTAAATCGCGAGACATTCTATGCCCGTTTCTTCCGACACGTCACCATCATCGACCGCGGCCAACGCCGACGAAATCGCGCGTAAACGCGGTCAAAGTAGCTTTACCCGGGAGGACTTAATCGCCTGTAGCAAGGGAGAATTATTCGGCCCGGACGCAGGTCGCTTGCCCAACGGGGAAATGCTGATGATGGATCGCATCACCACCATTAACAGCACCGGCGGAACTCACGGCAAAGGCGAAATCGTCGCCGAACTCGATATTAACCCCGATTTATGGTTTTTCCCCTGCCACTTTACCGGCGACCCGGTGATGCCCGGCTGTCTTGGACTCGACGCGCTCTGGCAACTCACGGGGTTTTTCCTGACCTGGAAAGGTAATGACGGACGTGGTCGCGCCCTGGGTTCCGGTGAAGTCAAATTCTTTGGCCAGGTCTTGCCCGACGCCAAAAAAGTCACCTATCGACTCGATATTTCACGTGTTATCGAACGTAAACTGGTAATGGCAATTGCCGATGGTTCAATGTCGGTTGATGGCCGGGAAATCTACACGGCTAAAGGTCTGCGGGTGGGTATCTTTCAGTCCACAGACAACTTCTAGAATCATCTATACAATAACCGCCCATATCGGCACCACGGCGCAGAATACCCACTATTCTGGGATTAACAATTGACCGCATTACGAGGCAAATCATGAAACGAGTAGTCATCACCGGCATGGGCGTGGTGTCCTGTTTGGGCAACGACGTAGATAGTGTTACCCAATCCTTGCGCGAAGGGCGCTCGGGCATCCGTCCCAAAGCAGACTATAAAGAAATGGGCCTCAAGAGCCAGATTGCTGGTCAAATTGATATCGACCCCAAAGACTTGATAGACCGCAAAGATTTGCGTTTTATGAGCAACGCAGCCGTCTATGCCTATGTGGCAATGCAGCAGGCCATCGACGATTCTGGCCTGAGCGAGACGCAAATCTCGAACCCCCGCACCGGTATTATTATGGGTTCTGGCGGTATCTCCGGAGAAAAATTTGTCGAGTCTATCGACACCCTGCGCGCAAAAGGCGTCAAGCGCATGGGGCCTTACCGGGTCACCCAAATCATGAGCAGCACCGTTTCTGCCTGTCTCGCCACACCCTTCAAAATTAAGGGCGTGAACTACAGTATTTCATCGGCATGTGCCACCAGCGCCCACTGCATCGGCTCAGCAGTCGAACAGATTCAGTTTGGTAAGCAGGACATCGTATTTGCCGGCGGAGCAGAAGAAGAACATTGGTCTATGGTGAGCATGTTTGATGCCATGGGCGCGCTCTCCTCCAAATACAACGACACGCCTGAACAAGCCTCTCGCCCCTACGATGCGGATCGCGACGGTTTTGTGATGTCCAGCGGCGGTGGCTGCTTTGTGGTGGAAGAGCTGGAACACGCCCTTGCCCGCGGCGCGAAAATTCACGCCGAAGTCGTCGGCTATGGCGCTACGTCTGACGGTTTTGAAATGGTCGCTCCTTCTGGCGAAGGTGCCGCTCGCTGTATGCGCCAGGCGTTGGCCACGGTCGAGGGCGATATTGACTACATCAATACCCACGGCACCAGTACTCCGGTTGGCGACACCAAGGAGATAGAAGCAATTCGCGAAGTCTTTGGCAAGCAAACACCCCCTATCGGTTCCACCAAATCACTGTCTGGGCACTCTCTGGGTGCTGCAGGTGTCCACGAAGCCTTGTATAGCCTGCTGATGATGCAAAATGACTTTATTGCTGCGTCGGCGAATATCGAAAACATCGATCCCGCCCTGGCCGATGTAAACATCGCCACCCAACGCGTCGATAACGTCAAGCTTAAACGCGTTATGTCCAACAGCTTTGGCTTTGGCGGCACCAACGCAACCTTAGTGCTACAGCAGTACGAAGCTTAGGTGCTACAGCGGCACTAAGATTAATGCCACAGTGGTACGAAGATTAAGTGCTACAGCTGCTCTAAGATTAAGTGCCACAGCGGGACTAAAATTAAGTGCTACAGCGGGACTAAGATTAAGTGCCACAGCGGCTCTAAAATTAAGCACTGCGGCTTTAACGTTCGAAAAATACCACGGGCCTATTTTTAGAATGCCGCGCTTCACTGGAGAGAGAATGTGCATCCCGCTTTACTGAATATTCAAGTCGAGCGGGACGTTCTCTATCTCACCCTCAACCGCCCCGCAAAACACAACGCGCTAAGCACGGCCCTGCTGACCGAGTTGCGTGAGGCCTTCAGCCTCTACCGCGACGATCCGACACTTAAAGCCGCCGTTGTTACGGGAGCCGGCGAACAAAGCTTCGCCGCTGGCGGCGACCTCAAAGAATTCGACAGTATCCGTAGTGCCGACCAGGTATTAACCATGCGCGCCACGGCAATGGCCGCACTGGATGCGGTGCGACACTTCCCGGTTCCGGTGATAGCGGCCCTCAACGGCGACGCCCGCGGTGGTGGGGCCGAACTCGCCCTCGCCTGCGATCTACGCATTGCCGCTGGCCACACCAAAATAGGTTTTATCCAAAGTCGCTTAGCCATCACTCCGGCCTGGGGCGGGGGCGTTGACCTGCTAGAATTATTAGGATCGGCAAAGGGATTACGGCTGATGGCTAGCGGTGACTTGCTCACCGCCGAAACAGCCCTGGAGCTCGGCTTGTTAGAAGCCGTGGCCGCGCCCAATCAAACCATATCAGAATGTATTGAAGACTTTCTCGAACCGCTACGGAGGCTCACCCCGTTGGTGGCACGGGGACTTAAGACGCTTAGTGCTGCCGCCAAACGCGGTGCCAGCCGGGAGGAATTACTGGCGCTGGAAGCCCAGTCGCTAGTAGACACCTGGGTTCACGACGACCACTGGAAAGCGGTTGCTCGCCTGTTCAAATCTGAGAGTTAAACCAGGCGCTTAACCACGCACTTAACCAGGCAATCGCTAAACCAAATTATCTGTACGATAAACTCAAATAGCCTGGCGCTGTTTTAAATAATCCAGTAGCTGCTCAACACAGGTATCCACGTCGTTTGCTCCGGCATCGAGTACCAGCTCAGGTTTTGCTGGCGCTTCGTAGTCTGAATCGATACCCGTAAAATTGGGGATTTCACCGGCACGTGCCTTTTTGTACAAGCCCTTGGGGTCGCGCTCCTCGCAAACATCAAGCGAGGTGGCCACATGAACTTCGATAAACTCGTCGTCGTCTACCAAATCCCGCGCCATTTGACGCTCAACGCGAAACGGTGAAATAAATGCCGTCATGGCAATCAAACCGGCATCGACAAACAGTTTAGCCGCCTCGCCAATGCGTCGAATATTTTCGACTCGATCGGCATCAGTAAAACCGAGGTCGCCATTAAGACCGTGGCGCACATTATCGCCATCCAGCAAATAACAGTGGCGACCCTGTTCAAAAAGCTTGTGCTCAAGCGCGTTAGCAATGGTCGACTTGCCCGCGCCGCTTAAACCGGTAAACCAGATAACACAGGGCTTTTGTTCTTTGCGCTTAGCTCTGTCCTGCTTGGTAATGACTGAATCGTGCCAGGTAAGGTTGGTACCCACAAACTGCTCCTTTAATTGCTTTATAAGCCTACTACAAAAATATTTAACTCAATAAAAACAGTTGATTTAGCAAGCGCCAAATCAAAACGGAATATCGTCGTCAAAATTATCAAAATTGCCGGCCGGCGCCTGATTCGTGGCCGGTGCGCCGCCCTGACCGCCGCCTTGAGGAGAGGACTGGCCGCCCTGCCCCTGGGATGGCTGCTGATTACTCTGCGAGGGCGTATAGTCGCCGCCCCCTGCGCCACGGCTATCGAGCATCTGCATTTCGCTGGCGACGATTTCCGTGGAGTAGCGTTTAATGCCGTCTTTTTCCCATTCGCGGGTGCGTAGCGAACCTTCGACGTAGACCTTGGAGCCTTTTTTCAAATACTCACCGGCGATTTCAGCCAGGCGGTTAAAAAACACCACGCGGTGCCACTCGGTACGCTCCTTTTGCTCGCCGCTTTGCTTGTCCTTCCACGACTCACTGGTCGCGATGCTCAAATTGGTAACGGCGCCACCACTCGGCATATACCGAGTCTCCGGGTCTTGCCCCAAATTACCCACTAATATGACTTTGTTAATACCCCGGGCCATGATCAGACTCCTTTAATTACGTTATTTATGATTACAGCGTTCAACTTAATACATTCAGCTTCATGCCTTCAAGACAGAAGCATCTAAGCATTCAATACAGAGCTGTAGTTTACCTCGCGACCTGACTACACGCCAAGGCTCATTGTCGAGTCACAGGGTGCGGCCAATAACACGCTCCAGATGAGCACTATCCAAACGCTCATCATCGACCTTAATATAGGTCACCTTATGGCTCGGAAGATGCACCACATCCTCAACACCGTCAACCACTCCCAGCAAGGCGCTGGCGGCAATAGGGTCGCTGCCCTCGTGCTCCAGGGTAAGACTACG
>JAGPUQ010000008.1 GCA_018069525.1 Porticoccaceae bacterium
GGAAGGCGTAGAAATGGTCATGCCCGGTGATAACGTGCAAATGAGTGTCACCTTGATCGCCCCGATTGCGATGGAAGAAGGTCTGCGCTTTGCGATTCGCGAAGGCGGTCGTACGGTTGGTGCGGGCGTTGTTGCCAAGATTCTCGAGTAAAGTAAATCGAGTAAAGTAAGTCGAGTAAAGCAAAACGGACGAGTGTTAAGTGCAGGGTGTTCGGTGAACGCTCTGTATAAAGCGGTTTTAGGGCTTGACTTTAGGTCTGTGTCCCCGGTTAAAGGGAATAAACCGAGCTAAGCAAAAATAAGGGTGTTTAATTCGCTGAAGCTTGCGATTTCCCTTGACACTCTAGGGGTGCGAACGTAAAATTCCGCCTCTTTTTTAGGGTAGCACGGTGTTGCCGGCCCCTGAATTTACCGCCCTCGGGCAGTAAATAGCAGCAATTATTGGAGCGACAAAGTTCATGCAGGACCAGCGCATCAGAATTCGCCTCAAAGCCTTTGATCATAAATTGATCGATGCTTCGACGCAGGAAATTGTAGATACAGTTCGTCGCACTGGCGCTCAGGTTCGCGGTCCGATTCCGTTGCCAACACGCAAAGAGCGATTTACCGTGCTGACCTCTCCCCACGTCAACAAAGACGCGCGGGACCAGTATGAGATTCGCACGCACAAGCGCATGCTCGATATTCTTGAGCCCAGCGAAAAAACCGTTGACGCCTTGATGAAGCTCGATCTCGCGGCTGGCGTAGATGTTCAGATCAGTCTTGGCTAGGTAGCTGTAGCTGCTAAGTAGAGAAGATCGGACAGCAAGGATTTAGGCTTAGATTTAAAGTTAAGCGTTAAAGTAAAGATTTATAGTAAAGCAAGATACACATTAATTTAACCGGCGAAAGTTGGTTGTGTGACGCTCTGAAATGGGCGGCCATAGCGGGTAAAAGCCCCATACACTGCGAGGTTGATATAGCAATGACTATTGGAATGGTCGGCCGCAAATGCGGCATGACCCGCGTCTTTACCGACGATGGCATCTCGATCCCGGTCACGGTGATTGAAATTCAGCCCAACCGTATTACTCAGGTCAAAACTGAGGCTACGGACGGCTATCTGGGCTTGCAGGTCACTGTAGGCGCACGTAAATCTTCTCGTGTTACAAAATCTCAGGCTGGCCATTTTGGCAAAGCTGGAACCGAAGCGGGCCGTGGCTTGTGGGAGTTTCGGGCTGATGCTGCCGAAATGGAAGGTCTCGAGCCCGGCGGTCTGATTGCCGTTGATCGCTTTACAGCGGGTCAGAAAATCGACGTCAGCGGTACTTCTAAAGGCAAAGGTTTCGCCGGCGTGATCAAGCGCTGGAACTTCCAAATGCAAGACGCAACTCACGGTAACTCTCTGGCTCACCGGGCTCCTGGCTCGATTGGTCAGAACCAGACGCCGGGTCGCGTATTCAAAGGTAAAAAAATGGCCGGCCATATGGGTGCGGAGCGCGTAACCGTGCAGAGTCTCGAAGTGGTTCGAGTCGATGTCGAGCGCAGCTTGTTGTTAGTGAAGGGATCGGTACCGGGCGCCAATGGTGGCGATCTGTTAGTCCATCCGTCGGTTAAGGCTTAAGGGGGCAGCAATGGAATTAGCTATTGTCAATCCCGGCGGTAAAGCGGGAACAGTTACGGTTTCCGACGACACGTTTGCTCGGGAATTTAATGAAGATTTAGTACACCAGGCGGTAACGGCATTTTTAGCCGGTGGGCGTCAGGGTAGTCGAGCGCAGAAGACGCGCTCGGAAGTCTCCGGCGGCGGCAGAAAGCCCTGGAAACAAAAAGGCACAGGTCGTGCTCGTTCTGGTACCATCCGCAGCCCGATTTGGCGCAGCGGCGGGGTGACCTTTGCAGCGAAGCCGCAAGATCATGGGCAAAAAATTAATCGTAAGATGTACCGCGCAGCCTTTCGTTCGGTATTGTCTGAGCTGGCTCGCCAGGATCGCCTGCTCGTAGTTAACGAGTTTGATTTGGCAGCACCGAAGACTAAAGAGCTGGTGCAAAAACTAAAAGAATATAGCCTCGACAACGTGCTTATCGTTGCTGAGGAAGTTAGCCAAAACCTGCATTTATCCGCGCGTAATCTCCATAAAGTTGGCGTGTGTGATGTGGCCGCAGCCGACCTGGTAAGCCTGATCCGCTTTGACAAGGTTCTGGTGACCGTCTCGGCGCTGAAGAAGTTTGAAGAGGTGCTGGCATGAATCGCGAACGCATGTATCAAATATTGTTGGGGCCGCATGTTTCCGAGAAATCGACGCTGGCCGCCGAGAACTCGAATCAAATCGTGTTTCAGGTAGCGACCACTGCCACTAAAGTTGAAGTTAAGCAGGCCGTCGAAAAATTATTCGACGTGCAGGTTAAGCAGGTTAGTGTGGTTAACGTAAAAGGTAAAACCAAGCGTACGCGCAACGGCCTGGGTCGGCGTTCGGATTGGAGAAAAGCCTACGTGCGTCTGGCCGAAGGTCAGGACATTGATTTCGCGAGCATGGATTAAGGGGCTGAGCTGATGCCAGTAATTAAGAGAAAACCGACATCGCCAGGCCGCCGTTTTGTGGTCAGCGTGGTCAATCCGGATCTTCATAAGGGCGATCCGTATGCGCCTTTGTTAGAGAAGAAGTCAAAAACCGGTGGCCGTAATAATAGTGGTCAGATTACTACCCGGCATCGTGGTGGTGGTCACAAGCAGCATTACCGCGTTATTGATTTTAAGCGCAATAAAGACGGTATCCCAGCCAAGGTTGAGCGTCTCGAGTACGACCCCAACCGCACGGCTTATATCGCGCTGTTGTGTTATCAAGATGGTGAGCGTCGTTACATTATCGCTCCTAAAGGTTTGAATGCCGGTGACGAAGTGCGCTCCGGTCAGGGCGCTCCAGTTAAGCCTGGTAACTGTCTGCCTTTGCGCAGCGTTCCCGTTGGTAGCGTAGTGCACTGTATTGAATTGAAAGTTGGTAAAGGCGCACAGTTGGTGCGTAGCGCAGGAACTTCTGCACAGTTGATTGCCCGCGAAGGTCGTTATGCCACGTTGCGCTTGCGCAGTGGTGAAATGCGCAAAGTGTTGTCCGATTGTAGAGCGACTATTGGTGAAGTTTCTAATAGCGATCACAATTTGCGCTCACTGGGTAAGGCAGGAGCCACGCGCTGGCGCGGTGTGCGCCCAACAGTGCGCGGCGTAGCAATGAACCCGGTAGATCACCCGCATGGTGGTGGTGAAGGTAAAACGTCTGGTGGGCGTCACCCAGTTAGTCCCTGGGGTACCCCGGCCAAAGGATATAAGACCCGGAAAAATAAGCGTACTGACGATTTGATTGTCAGACGTCGTAAAGCCCGGTAATTGAACCAAATAGAGGATTGAGTCGTGCCACGCTCACTTAAGAAAGGTCCGTTTGTTGATCTACACCTGATGAAGAAGGTTGAGACGGCAGCAGAAAGTAACGATCGACGACCGATTAAAACCTGGTCTCGGCGGTCAATGATTTTGCCGCAAATGGTCGGCTTAACCATTGCCATCCATAACGGGCGACAGCACGTGCCGGTATTGGTTAACGAAGAAATGGTCGGTCACAAGTTGGGTGAGTTCGCGGCAACGCGCACCTATCGAGGCCACGTAGCTGACAAAAAGGCTAAAAGGTAGACTGATATGAGTATCGAAGTGGCGGCGAAATTAAAAGACGCACAGCTTTCCGCGCAGAAAGCCCGGTTGGTAGCGGATCAGATTCGGGGTCAAAGTGTAGAGCGTGCCCTCGATATCCTGGCCTTCAGTAATAAGAAGGGTGCGGACGTTATTAAAAAAGTGCTTGAGTCGGCGATTGCCAATGCCGAGCACAATGACGGCGCAGATGTTGATGAGCTTAAGGTGTCCACAATTTTTGTGGATGAAGCGACGACCCAAAAACGCATGCGAGCGCGTGCCAAGGGTCGCGGTGATCGGATTTTTAAACGTAGCTGTCACATCACGGTCAAAGTGGCCGAGGCGTAAACAGAAAAACGGGAGCTGACATGGGTCAGAAAGTACATCCAACGGGTATTCGGCTTGGCATTGTTAAAAAACATGCTTCGACCTGGTATGCGGACAAGGGCGATTACGCCGATAAGTTGAATGCGGATTTGCGCGTTCGTGATCTTATTAACAAAAAATTGTCTCATGCTTCGGTAAGTCGGATTGAGATAGAGCGACCATCAGACTCTGCGCGTATTACCATCCACACGGCGCGCCCTGGGATTGTGATAGGTAAAAGAGGCGAGGATGTCGATAAGTTGCGCGCAGAAGTGTCTGTTGCTATGGGTGTCCCGGTTCATATTAATATCGAAGAAATTCGTAAACCGGATTTGGACGCGAAGTTAGTTGCTGAAAATGTAACGCAGCAGCTAGAGCGCCGAGTTATGTTTCGCCGCGCCATGAAGCGCGCCGTGCAGAACGCGATGCGACAGGGTGCAAAAGGCGTCAAAATTCAAATTGGTGGTCGTCTGGGTGGTGCTGAAATCGCACGTTCAGAATGGTATCGCGAAGGTCGAGTGCCCTTGCATACGTTTAGAGCTGATATTGATTACGCGACGGCTGAGGCCGCAACCACCTACGGCATTGTTGGTGTCAAAGTGTGGATATTTAAAGGTGAAGTACTCGGCGGTGAAGAAGCTGAGAATTCCACTCCCAAAAAACCGTCCGCAAAGACATAGTTGAGGAGCAGAGGCGAGCGTTATGCTGCAACCAAAACGGACAAAGTTTCGCAAACAGATGAAAGGCCGGAATCGTGGTCTTGCTCAGCGCGGGAACAAAGTAAGCTTCGGTGAATTCGGTCTTAAAGCCGTTGGTCGGTGTCGTTTAACGGCCCGTCAAATCGAAGCGGCGCGGCGGGTTATGACTCGCCATATTAAGCGCGGCGGAAAGATCTGGATTCGAGTGTTTCCAGATAAGCCGATTACTCAGAAACCTCTCGAGGTGCGTATGGGTAAAGGTAAGGGCAATGTAGAGTACTGGGTCGCGTTAATTCAGCCCGGACGAGTATTGTACGAAATGGATGGGGTGCCAGAAGAAGTGGCACGCGAAGCTTTTCAGTTGGCGGCGTCCAAACTTCCAGTGGCGACAGCCTTTGTTAAACGGTCGGTGATGTGATGAAATCGAGTGATTTGAGCAAGCTCTCTGCTGATGAATTGCAGGCGGCGTTGTTAGAGCAGCGTGAACGACAGTTCAAGCTGCGCATGCAAAAGGCCACGGGCCAGTTAAACGGCGATCACGAAGTGAAGCAGGCGCGTCGTAATATTGCCCGCATCAAAACCGTGCTGAGTAGCATTAAGAACGAGAAGGCAGGTAACTGATTATGACAGAGAAAGACGTGATGACAGAAAAATCCGCGCGTACGCTGTCTGGAAAAGTGGTCAGCGACAAGATGGACAAAAGTGTGACCGTTTTGATCGAGCGCCGCGTAAAGCATCCGGTGTACGGCAAGGTTATTAGTAAGTCTACTAAGATCAAAGCGCACGACGAAAACAATGATTGCAACGCGGGTGATTTAATCACTATTGCGGAAACCCGGCCTTTGTCTAAGAGCAAGTCTTGGAAGCTGGTAGAAATTGTAGAGCGCGCCGTCGAAATTTAACGACGCGCTATTTGAGAGGCCTGGAGATTTACAATGATACAAACGCAAACTTACCTGGATGTAGCAGACAATAGCGGTGCCCGCCGGGTAATGTGTATCAAGGTGCTGGGCGGTTCCCATCGCCGTTACGCAGCGATTGGTGACGTTATTAAAGTTACTGTTAAGGAAGCAATTCCTCGCGGCAAAGTTAAAAAAGGCCAGGTGATGGACGCAGTTGTTGTACGCACTAGAAAAGGCGTACGACGTGCCGATGGCAGCTTGATCAAGTTTGACGACAATGCAGCGGTATTGCTGAATCCACAGTTGGCACCAATCGGTACGCGTATTTTTGGACCAGTTACCCGTGAGTTACGCAGCGAAAAGTTTATGAAAATTGTTTCGCTTGCTCCCGAAGTACTCTAGGTCAGAGAGAACCAAATTATGTCAATGAAAAAAATTAAACGCGACGACGAAGTTGTCGTGATGGCGGGTCGGGATAAAGGGCGGCGCGGTAAAGTACTTAAAGTACTCGACGACGGACGCTTGCTGGTATCCGGTGTGCAAATGCTTAAAAAGCACCAGAAACCCAATCCGCAGATGAATGTTGCTGGCGGCATTATTGAAAAAGAGGGGCCGATCCAGGCTTCTAATGTAGCCATCTTTAATCCGGCCACAAGTAAGGCGGATCGAGTGGGTTTTAATGTGTCGGACGACGGTAAAAAAGTCCGCGTATTTAAGTCCAATGGCGAAAACGTAGACGGCTGATAGGTTAGATCGAAATGGCAAGGCTTCAGGAAGTTTACAAAAAAGAGATTGTCGGCAAGCTCAAAGAAGAGCTGAGCTTAGACAATGTCATGCAGGTACCTAAAATCACCAAGATCACTCTTAATATGGGTGTCGGTGAAGCGGTTACTGACAAGAAGATACTCGAGCACGCGCTGCGCGACTTGACCTTGATTGCCGGGCAAAAGCCCGTCGTCAATCTGGCGCGCAAATCCATCGCGGGTTTTAAAATTCGCGACGGTTGGCCGGTGGGTTGTAAGGTAACGCTGCGTAGCGAGCGTATGTACGAATTTTTGGAGCGACTGATTTGCGTCGCCATTCCACGGATTCGCGATTTCCGCGGAATCAACGCGAAATCCTTTGACGGCCGCGGCAATTTCTCAATGGGTGTGACTGAGCAAATCATTTTCCCAGAAATTGACTACGATAAAATTGATAAATTGCGCGGTCTGGATATTACCATTACGACGACTGCAAGCAATGATGACCAGGGTCGTGCACTTTTGCGCGCCTTTAACTTTCCGCTGAAAGGTTAAGTAGACATGGCAAAGACATCCATGGTCGAGCGCGAAAAAAAGCGCACTAAAACAGTAGCAAAGTACGCTGCTAAACACGCTCGTTTAAAGGCTATCATTAGTGATGTAAATGCCTCCGACGACGAGCGTTGGGAAGCGCAAATGCAGTTTCAAAAACTGCCTCGCGATGCCAGCCCAGTACGTCAGCGTCGCCGCTGCCGGATTACGGGTCGCCCTCATGGGGTGTATCGCAAGTTTGGTTTGTGTCGTCATAAATTAAGGGAAGCCGCAATGCGCGGTGATGTCCCGGGCCTGGTTAAGGCTAGTTGGTAAGGTCGCTTAAGGCCCCTGTTAAGTCAGTCCCCAATAAGGGATAGGAGTAAAGAAAAACGATGAGTATGCAAGACTCTCTGGCGGATATGCTGACTCGTGTCAGAAACGCCCACGCTCGTAATAAGGAAACGGTTTCCATGCCGTGCTCCGGACTTAAAGTGGCCGTCGCCCAGGTATTACAGGACGAAGGTTATATCACTGGTTTTTCGATCTCCGGTGAGGTGAAGAAAGAATTAGCGATTGAGCTAAAATATTTTGCTGGCCGACCGGTAATCGAAGAGATTGCGCGTGCCAGTCGCCCTGGGCTACGGCGTTATGCCGGTGCCGGAGATCTGCCGAAAGTGCGTGGCGGGTTGGGTATAGCAGTTATTTCTACCAGCAATGGTGTGATGACTGATCGCGCTGCACGGGCTGCCGGTGTCGGTGGCGAAGTTTTATGTACGGTATTCTGACGAGAAACCAATATGTCCAGAGTAGCCAGTAATCCTGTAGGAATTCCTGCAGGCGTAGAAGTGAAGCTGAACGCCAATGACGTTGCTGTCAAAGGTGGTAACGGTTCGTTGAATTTGTCGGTGCACCATTCGGTGGTCGTGAAGCAGGAGGACAATGTCCTCACTTTCGCCCCCAAACATGGTGACAAGGCATCTAACGCGATGGCCGGTACCATGCGCGCCTTGGTGAACAATATGGTGATCGGGGTGAGCGCCGGCTTTGAGAAAAAACTAACCTTAATTGGGGTTGGTTACCGTGCGCAGGCGCAAGGTCAAAAGCTTAACCTTACCCTGGGTTTTTCCCACCCGGTGGTATATGAATTACCAGCGGGCGTGAGCGCGGCGACGCCAAGTCAGACTGAGGTCGTGCTTAAAAGTGCCGACAAGCAGTTGCTCGGTCAGGCCGCGGCTGAAATTCGAGCCTTCCGTCCGCCCGAGCCCTACAAAGGTAAAGGTGTACGTTATTCCGACGAACACGTGCGTCGTAAAGAAGCCAAGAAAAAGTAACTGAGTAGAATTATGAGCGACAAGAAAATTTCCCGTATTCGCCGCGCCCGTCGTGCGCGTGCCAAGATCCGCGAGCTAGGGGCAACCCGCTTGTGTATTTACCGCACTCCTCGACATATTTACGCGCAGATTATCCAACCTGTTGCGACTGGTGATACGGTAGTGGCTGCTGCTTCCACGCTTGATGCGAGTTTGCGAACGTCAATTACCGGTAATGTGAGTGCGGCCACTGCGGTTGGTGCTTTAATTGCCGAACGTGCGGTCGCTGCCGGTGTTAAAACCGTAGCATTTGATCGCGGTGGATTTAAATATCACGGCCGAGTTAAGGCCCTGGCTGATGCTGCCCGTGCCGGCGGCTTGCAATTTTAAAAGGTTAAAGCATGGCTAAGAAGAATTCCCGTGATGTCGAGCCTAATGACGGCCTGACGGAAAAATTGGTTCAGGTGAACCGCGTTGCCAAAACTGTTAAAGGTGGTCGCATCTTCGGCTTCACCGCATTGACTGTCATTGGTGACGGTAATGGACGTGTTGGCTTTGGCCGCGGTAAAGCACGTGAAGTGCCGCTGGCGATTCAAAAAGCGATGGAAGCTGCGCGCCGCAATATGATCGACGTTGATCTCAATGGTACAACGCTGCAGTACGCTATTAAAAGCAATCACGGTGCTTCAAAGGTTTATATGCAGCCTGCATCTGACGGTACTGGTGTTATTGCCGGTGGTGCGATGCGCGCGGTATTGGAATTGGCTGGGGTACAGAACGTGTTGGCTAAGTGCTACGGTTCGACCAACCCAGTTAACGTGGTGCGAGCTACGTTTAAAGGTTTGAAAGAAATGCGCGCTCCCGACGATGTCGCAGCGAAGCGTGGCAAGACAATGGAAGAAATACTCAGCTAGAGTTTTTCCCAGAGTTTGTGCTGTTGTTATACCGGCATAACACCTGCATTACACCTGTGTAAGAACAGGTAATAGAAATAAACAGCAGTTTGTTAAAGTTTAAGGAAGTGGCTGAAAAATGGCTGACAAAATGATCAAGTTAACGCAGTTAAAAAGCGGCATTGGCCGGTTGAAAAACCATAGAGCTTGCCTTGCTGGCCTGGGTTTGCGTCGCATTGGCCAGACCGTTGAGGTAGAAGATACGCCTTCAGTACGGGGTATGGTCAATAAAATTAGTTACTTGCTCAAGGTCGAGGAGTCTTAAGATGCATCTGAATACATTAAGTCCGGCCCCCGGTCGAATTAAAGAAGGTAAGCGCGTTGGTCGTGGTATCGGCAGTGGCCTGGGCAAGACTGCAGGTCGCGGTCATAAAGGTCAAAAAGCTCGCAGTGGCGGTAGAGTTCGCCCCGGTTTTGAAGGCGGTCAAATGCCTTTGCAGAAGCGCTTACCCAAATTTGGTTTTACAAGTCGTATCTCTCGCGTTAGTGCCGAAATTCGACTCGCTGAATTGAACCTGATAGACGGCGACGTAGTCGATATCGAAGCGCTGCGTAAAGCGGGCTTGATTAACGCCTCTATTACCCGCGCCAAAATATTTTTGTCCGGTGAGTTGACCCGAGCAGTAACGATCAAAGGTTTAGGTATTAGCAAAGGCGCTCGCGCCGCGCTGGAAGCCCTTGGTGGGAAGGTAGAAGCCTAAGCTCATGGCGAAAAATATACCGCCAGTCAATCAAAAAGGTTTAGGCGAGCTATGGGCTCGGTTGCGCTTTTTATTGTTGGCGATTGTGATTTACCGAATTGGGACACACATCCCGGTACCCGGTATCGATCCCGATCGAGTGGCGGCATTATTTGAGCAAAACCAGGGCACTATCCTGGGCATGTTCAATATGTTTTCCGGTGGTGCACTGGAGCGCATGAGTATTATGGCGCTAGGGGTTATGCCCTATATTTCGGCCTCTATTATTATGCAGCTGATGACGGCGGTTACACCCACGTTAGCGCAACTGAAAAAAGAAGGTGATGCAGGGCGACGCAAGATTACGCAGATGACGCGTTACTTCACCTTGATACTGGCCTTGGTTCAAGGCACCGGCATGACCTTTGGTTTAGCGGGTCAAGGTTTAGCCTACTACCCCGGAGCCACGTTTTATATTACCGGTATTACATCTTTGGTGACCGGCGCGATGTTTATGATGTGGCTCGGCGAGCAAATTACCGAGCGCGGTATTGGTAACGGCATCTCGATGCTTATTTTTACCGGTATCGTCGCAGGTTTGCCACGTGCAGTAGGGCAGGCGTTTGAGTCGGCTCGGCAAGGGGATTTGGCGCCAGTGCTGTTAGTTGGTGTGGCCTTATTTGCCATCGGCATCGTGTATGTGATCGTACATATGGAGCGGGGCCAGCGGCGGATTACAGTGAATTATGCGCAACGGCAACAGGGTCGTCACGCCTACGGTCAGCAAAGCAGCCATTTGCCGCTGAAAGTTAATATGGCGGGTGTTATCCCGGCTATTTTTGCCAGTAGCCTGTTGTTGTTTCCGGCTACTGTTACGCAAATGTTTGGTCAGGGTTCGGGCGCTCCGAGCTGGTTGCAAGATGTATCGTATTTTCTTGGGCCAGGTCAACCGCTGCACCTGTTGTTGTTTGCGGCATTGATTATATTTTTCTGCTTTTTTTACACGGCTCTGGTGTTTAATCCCAAAGAAGTGGCCGACAATCTGAAGAAAGGCAACGCCTATTTACCCGGCATTCGCCCTGGAGAGCAGACGGCAAACTATATTGATGGTGTGGTAACTCGATTGACGGTTATCGGCGGAATTTACATTGCTCTGGTGTGTGTGATTCCCCAGATACTGACTGCCCACGCCAACATACCGTTTTACTTAGGGGGAACATCCCTGTTGATTGCGGTCGTAGTGACCATGGACTTTATGGCGCAGGTGCAATCTCACATGATGTCCCAACAATACGGTTCGTTAATGCAAAAGTAAGCGCATCTCGATGCAGTTCTTATGCAGGAATGAATTAAGTAAGATTGAATATTGAATATTGAAAGTTTCAGAGGTTTAGTATGAAAGTTAGAGCGTCTGTTAAAAAAATCTGTCGCAACTGTAAAATCGTTCGGCGCCAGGGTGTGGTGCGAGTGATTTGCAAGACCGAGCCTCGGCACAAGCAGCGTCAGGGTTAAGAGAAGGTTAAGACAAGGTCAAGACAAAGTTAGAGAAGTTTAGAGAGAAGGCTAGGTTATAAGAAGGCTGGCTAAGGCAAGCTTAGAAGATGACCTGTTGAAATTTAGGGCTTTTGCGACTATCCTGTCGCGCTTTTCTGCGTTTGCAGAGCGGTAGGGTTAATGCGCTGTCTTTTTAGACGCGACGTTCGTAAATGCAACGTAACAAATTGAATGTAATTGGAGTGATGTGAATGGCGCGTATTGCCGGTGTCAATATCCCTGACAACAAGCACGCAGTGATATCCCTGACCTATGTCTATGGCGTGGGTCGCCCTCGCGCGCAGAAAATTTGCTCGCAGGTGGGTATTGCCGAAACCACTAAAATGTCTGATCTTACTGAAGCACAGCTGGATGAGCTGCGTAATGCAGTCACCCAACATACGGTAGAAGGCGATTTACGCCGCGAAACTAGTATGAATATCAAGCGTTTGATGGATCTCGGTTGTTTCCGTGGGATTCGTCATCGCCGTAATCTGCCGCTTCGTGGGCAGCGCACCAAAACTAATGCGAGAACCCGCAAGGGCCCGCGTAAACCCATTAAGCGATAAACCGGCGAACGTAGACTGTTATGGCTAAGACACCGACTAAAACTGTAAAGAAGAAAGTAAAGCGCACCGTCATTGACGGTATCGCGCACGTACACGCTTCGTTTAACAACACCATCGTGACTATCTGTGACCGCCAAGGCAACGCCCTGTCGTGGGCCACTGCCGGTGGTTCTGGTTTCCGTGGCTCTCGTAAGAGCACCCCGTTCGCTGCCCAGGTTGCTGCCGAACGCGCTGCCCTTGCCGCCCAGGAATATGGTTTGCAAAGCCTTGACGTAGAAGTCAAAGGTCCGGGACCGGGTCGCGAATCTGCGGTTCGAGCGCTTAATAACGCCGGGTTTAAGATCAACAATATTAGTGACGTGACACCCATACCGCACAACGGTTGTCGTCCGCCTAAAAAACGCCGCGTGTAGAGAGGAAGATTTAATGGCAAGATATATCGGCCCAACGTGCAAACTGTCACGTCGCGAAGGCACAGACCTATTTTTGAAGAGTGGTATTCGTCCGCTGGAATCCAAGTGTCGCGCGGATAGTATCCCCGGGCAACATGGCCAACGTCGCAGCCGCTTGTCGGATTACGGCGTACAGCTACGGGAAAAACAAAAAGTACGTCGTATCTACGGCGTTCTCGAAAAGCAATTCCGTAACTACTATAAAGAAGCCGCGCGCGTTCAAGGCGTAACTGGCGAGAACTTGCTGCAGTTGCTGGAGCGCCGACTGGATAATGTGGTCTACCGTATGGGTTTTGGCTCTACTCGCGCCGAATCTCGTCAATTGGTAGCTCACAACGGCATTTTGGTTAACGGTATTAAAGCCAATATTGCGTCTTTTCGGGTGAACGAAGGCGACGTTGTCAGTCTTCGTGAGAAAGCCAAAAAACAACTCCGCGTACAATCTGCCCTGCAATTGGCCGGTCAGCGTGGTGAAGTTGAATGGGTAGAAGTCGATACCACTAAAATGGAAGGTGTTTTTAAACGTTTTCCCGACCGTGGTGATTTGCCTGGCGAGATCAACGAGAGCCTTATTGTCGAACTTTACTCGAAGTAAATTTTTTAAATAAAGCATTTGAACTAGCTTTATTTGTAGGCCTAAGTTCCAAGGAAAGGTTTAAAGACAAGGTCTCAAGAAAAGTTTTACAGAAAAGATTTCCAATAAGTCCCAGTGATAGTCTGAATTAGAGTTGAGGAAATATGCAAACGTCCGCTACTGAACTGTTGACCCCCCGCACGATTAATATCACCGAGTTTGATACCACGCACGCCAAGGTGATTTTAGAGCCTTTAGAGCGTGGCTTTGGTCATACTTTGGGGAATGCCCTGCGACGCATTTTGTTGTCTTCCATGCCTGGCTGCGCCATCGTCGAGGTAGAGATCGAAGGCGTGCTGCACGAATACAGTGCGATTGAGGGTGTCCAGGAAGATGTTATCGAAATTCTTCTCAACCTCAAAAATGTTGCTGTCGTTATGCACGGCAAAGACGAAGCCTTAGTTACCCTGACCAAAAAGGGTGCGGGCGTTGTTACTGCCGGTGATATTCAAACCGATGCCAGCGTTGAAATTAAAAACCCGGAACATGTACTTTGTCATGTCACGGGTAAAGGTGAGCTAGTAATTCATCTGCGTATTGCTCGTGGCCGTGGTTACGAGCCCGCCGATGTTCGCGGCAATGACGAAGAAGAAACTAGCGCCATTGGTAAATTGAAGCTGGATGCGTCCTTTAGCCCAGTGCGTCGTGTTTCCTACGTGGTGGAAAGTGCTCGAGTAGAGCAGCGCACCGATTTGGATAAATTAGTACTGGAGTTGGAAACCAACGGCAGTATTGATCCCGAAGAAGCAATTCGCCGTGCCGCAACTATTCTGCAACAGCAATTGGCCGTGTTTGTTAATCTCGAAAACGACAAACTTGCCGAGCCTGAGCAGGAAGAAGACGAGATTGATCCAGTCTTATTGCGTCCTGTAGACGACCTTGAGCTGACCGTTCGTTCGGCCAACTGTCTCAAGGCCGAAAGCATTTACTACATTGGTGATTTGATTCAGCGCACTGAAGTTGAGTTGTTAAAAACCCCTAACCTGGGTAAAAAATCCCTCACTGAAATTAAGGATGTGCTGGCGTCACGCGGTTTGTCCCTGGGTTTACGTCTTGAAAACTGGCCACCCGCCAGCTTGCGAGTCGAGAGCGAATAAGCTCGAACTAAAATCTCGCGGAACCGCTTGTTAGCAGTTCGGTATATTAAAATTAAACAGTCGTCGGCTGCTACTGCAGCTACTTGAGGAAATACAGCCATGCGTCATCGCCATAGCGGTCGCCAACTGAATCGCAACAGCTCTCACCGTAAGGCCATGTTTCGCAACATGACCACCTCGCTGGTCGAGCACGAGTTGATCAGAACTACTCTGCCAAAAGCCAAAGAATTGCGTCGTGTCGCAGAGCCATTGATTACCATGGCAAAGACCGACAGCGTCGCTAATCGCCGTTTGGCGTTTAGCCGACTGCGTGACAAAGCCGCGGTAGGTAAATTGTTTACTGAACTAGGTCCGCGCTACGAAAGCCGCCCCGGTGGTTATTTGCGCATCTTGAAGTGCGGTTACCGCACCGGTGATAAAGCCCCGATGGCCTATGTTGAGTTGGTCGACCGTCCGCTTCCAGTGGAAGAAGGCGAAGTGTTCGAGGCCGTAGACGAAGAATAGCGAGCAGCAAAAATAAGCAGATTTAATGAATTAGCTTATGATTGTAAAAAGCCGGGGATATATCCCGGCTTTTTATTGGATTTTTTTTGCCTAAATTACCTTATGATGACGTTAAGCTAGGCTTTACCAGGTTACTAGGTAAGGACTCAGCAAAATACTGAGAGGCAAAGGTAAAGACAAAGGCAAACCATGGTGGATTCGTTGAAAATTCTTATTACCGGCGGCGCTGGATATATTGGTAGTCACGCCTGCGTCGTCGCTGCTGAAGCGGGTTATGAACCCGTGGTACTCGACAGCTTAATCAATAGTAACCCCATAGCGATTCAGCGAGTTGGAGACATTATCGGGGAAAAGCCGGTACTGGAAGTTGGGGATGTCAATGATCGCGCTTTCCTCGATCAAGTCTTCAAGCGCCACCAATTTGCGGCGGTGATCCATATGGCGGGTTTAAAAGCCGTCGGCGAATCCACTGAGCAAGCTCTGCGCTATTACAGCAATAACGTGGGCGGCGCGATGGCCCTGTGCGAAGCGATGGCAGCGCATGGGGTTGGTAATCTGATCTTTAGCTCCTCGGCCACGGTCTATGGGGATGCCGCTGAGATGCCGGTAAGCGAAGCTGCGCCGAGGTCGGCGACTAACCCCTACGGCATGTCGAAACTGATGGTCGAGCATATTCTCGAAGACCAGGTTAAAGCAGACCAACACACTCAACAGCACTTCTGGAATATCGCCTGTCTGCGTTATTTCAATCCGGTGGGTGCCCACCCCAGCGGCAAGATCGGTGAAGATCCGCGTAATATTCCGAATAATCTCGCACCGTATATCGCCCAGGTCGCGGTGGGTAAGCGCGAACAGGTCAGCGTATTTGGCGACACCTATACCACCATCGATGGTACCGGCGTGCGGGACTACATCCACGTTATGGATTTAGTGGACGGTCACATTGCGGCCTTGAATTATTTACTCAAGCGCGAGAGCGGCTTTAGCGCGTGGAATCTGGGCACCGGGAAGGGTTATTCGGTGCTGCAAATGATCGCGGCTTTCGAAGCTGCCTGCGGTAAGCCGATACCCCATCAAATCATGGACAAACGCTCTGGTGATATTGCCGAGTGTTGGGCCGATGCCAGTAAGGCACTAAGTGATTTAGGTTGGCGGGCGACACGGGATCTGGAAGAGATGGTCGCAGATGCCTGGCGCTGGCAGGAGAATAACCCCGATGGCTTTGGGCAATGACGACTTCGCTGGCGATGAATGTGATCCAGTTAAGGGAATTCTTAAAGCAGGAATTCCCGCAAACCAGCATCATTATCGATGATGTTGGCGAGGGCTGGATTAAAGTACGACAGGCAGTTGAATTCAAGCATTTGCGCCCAGGGAATACGGTGTCCGGTCCCAGCTTGATGGCTGTCGCCGATGTGGCATTGTATGCGGCTATTCTGGCGATTAAAGGCCCGGTAGCGCTGGCCGTCACCACTAACCTGAATATTAACTTCCTGCGTAAACCGGCGGCGGATAAAGATATTATCGGCGACTGTCGTTTGATTAAAGTTGGCAAACGCCTGGTGGTGGGGGAAGTCTTTATTTATTCTGATGGCGACCCTGAGGCGGTAGCTCATGTCACGGCTACCTACTCTATTCCACCGAGCTAGCGTAAATCGATTAAGGGTAAACGCAAAACATAAATTATAGAGTAGGCAAGTTCGAATAATTAATTAGTCTGATGCTGCTTGGCAATCCATATGCTGGTATTGCCGAGAATCTAAGTCAAATAAGCGTAGCTGCTCTCCCCACACACATCCGGTATCCAGCGGGAATACATTTTCACCACAGTCCCGACCTTGAAGCGCGGCCCAGTGGCCAAAAATAATGGGTGTGCTTTTGGTCTTGCGTTGGTTGTGGGCGTACCAGGGTTTCATCCCGGCGGGTGGGTGGTCGGGCGAGGTTTTAGTGACCAAATCCAGTTGTCCGTCTGGGCCGCTAAACCGCATACGGGTTAGCGAATTGATAATAGCGCGCCAGCGGTTACTGCCGGTGAGTTCTGCATTCCAGTTCGGCCCATCGCCATACATGTTGTGTAATAAGGCGTGGCTATCTTCTTTAAGTACGGTTTCAACTTCCGCTGCCAGGGCGAGGGCTTCGCTTGCTGACCACTGGGGTGGAATGCCGGCGTGCACCAACAAGTAGTTATCGATTTTGAAGAGTAGAGGTTGCTGTTGCAGCCAGCGCAGCAGTTCGTCGCGGTCTGGCGCATTGAGGATTTCGTTTAGGGTGTCTTTTTTGGTGGGCGAGCGAACTCCAGCGGCGACGGCCAGTAAGTGCAGGTCGTGGTTGCCCAGTACCATTTGAAAACTATCGCCGAGATTTTTTACAAAACGTAGTGTATTGAGAGAGTCCGGGCCGCGATTAACCACGTCGCCAACCGATAGGAGGCGATCACATTGGGGGTCGAATTCAGCCTGGTCAAGCAGGCGTTTAAGGGGGTCGAGGCAACCCTGGATATCGCCGACGGCGTAGACGGCCACGGCAATTTCCCTTAGTGCACGGCGCCGGGAACGGCGAGTAAAAACAGGGGGATGGGAACATCGAAAGTGGTAAATTCATCGTCGCAGAGCATGTGGTAGCTGCCTTCCATGGTGCCGGTATCGGTGTTGAGTACCGCGCCGCTGGTGTATCGGTAGGACTCGCCGGGAGCAATGTGTGGCTGTTCGCCAATCACTCCCAGACCCTTAACTTCCTGGCGATCTTCCGTTGCGTCCGTAATAATCCAGTGGCGGCTGATCAACTGCACGCTGCGATCGCCGTTGTTGGTCAGGGTAATTTGATAGGCAAAAGCAAACTGCTGTTTATCCGGCTGGGATTGCTGCGGCAGGTATTGAACCTTTACGTCGATTTGAATAGTGTCGGGTGTCATAGCAGGCAGTTTATCCGGTTACTGAGGCTAACGAAATCATTGACCGATAAAGTATCGGGGCGAGCGCTAAGCGAAATCTTCAAAGTGTCTAACTGCAAAGCGTCCAGCTGTTCCGTTTGCAATAATGGTTTGAGGCAGTTGCGCAGGGTTTTGCGCCGCAGTTGAAAACAGGTATTGACCACATTTTCAAATAGAGCAATATTCTCTGCGGCCAGCGCGGGTTTGGCGCGAGGCACCAAACGCACAATCATGGATTCGACTTTAGGTGCGGGCTTAAAGGCTGTCGGTGGAACCTGGAACAAGGGTTGCACCACGCAGCGGTACTGCACCATCACGCTGAGGCGACCATATGTTTTACTGCCCGGTGCCGCTGCCATTCGGTCGACGACTTCCTTTTGCAGCATAAAGTGCATATCGGTAATCAGGTCACCGAAACCCAGCAGGTGAAATAGCAGCGGTGTCGATAAGTTGTAGGGCAAGTTGCCCACCAGCCGCAGAGGTTTGTCTGCGTCGCTAAACTCGCGGTAATCCGTTTTCAGGGCATCGCCTTCGATCAGTTTAAAGTGCGAGTATTGGGCGAAACGCGTATTGAGCTGGGCGGCTAGATCTCGATCAACTTCAATGGCGGTGAGTTGTGGATTCGCGATCAGTAATTCGCTGGTGAGCGCGCCCTGGCCCGGACCAATTTCGACTAGTTGCTGGTGCTCTTTGGGAGCGACAGCCGCAACGATTCGTTCGATAATTTGCCTGTCGCACAAAAAATTCTGTCCGAAGCGTTTTCTCGCGCGGTGGGTTTGAGTGCTCAATGTGGTTTGCCGGGAAGTATGCCCTGAGCCATTTCCACCGCGTAACTCAAGGCGGTGGAAAGGCTACCGCTGTTAGCCGTGCCGGTGCCAGCTAAATCTAGTGCGACACCGTGATCAACCGAGGTGCGAATGATCGGTAAACCCAGTGTGATATTCACCGCGTTGCCGAAGCCCTGGTATTTAAGCACGGGCAAGCCCTGATCGTGATACATGGCGAGTACGGCGTCGGCGGTGTCGAGATATTTCGGCGTGAACAGGGTATCCGCAGGCAGGGGTCCAATTAAATTCAAACCACCGGCACGCAGGCTGTCTATCACCGGGATGATGATATCGATCTCCTCTCGGCCAAGATGTCCGCCTTCTCCGGCGTGAGGATTCAAGCCACAGACCAGGATGCGGGGTTTGGAAATACCAAATTTAGTTTCCAGCTCGTTATGCAAAATGCCCAGGGTTTCCGTCAGCGCGGTTTGGGTGATAGCCGCGGGCACCTGCGACAAGGGCAGGTGAGTGGTGGCAAGCGCGACGCGCAAACCCTTAGTGGCAAGCATCATCACCACGCGGTGGGCGGAAGTCAGTTCGGCCAGATATTCGGTGTGGCCGCTAAACGCAATACCGGCGTCGTTAATAACACCTTTGTGCATGGGGCCAGTAATCAGCGCGGCGCACTGTTTATTCGTGGCCGTGTTTTTCATACAGGCCTGAGTCGCTAGTGCGAGAGCTTTTAAGACACTGGCAGCGTTGGCTGGTTTGGGTTGGCCGACAGTGACGGTTTCAGTCAGTGGCACAGAGTGCACGGCCAATTCGCCTGCTGCGAGGGGCTGCGGATCGGTGCCAGGTTGTTTGAGTGTCAGTGCTAAGCCGAGTTGCTCAGCGCGTTGCTGGAGTAACTCGGGGTCGGCGTAAGCGACTAGTTCGTGGGGGTAGCCGTGCTGGATAAGCTGTATCAGTACATCCGGGCCAATGCCCGCTGGCTCGCCGGGAGTAACTGCCAGCCTCAGGGTCATACTCTTATGTCGATAAAGGCTTCGTCGCGAATTTCCTGTAACCAGATTTGGAGTTCTTCTTCGAATTTGCTCTGGCGCAAAAAGCTACTGGCCTGGTTGCTGCGAATTTCCTTAGAAAAATCCTGGTTGCGACGTTCGGTCACCTGTAGGACATGCCAGCCGAACTGGCTGCGGAAAGGTTCGCTAATTTGACCGGTTGCTGTGGCTTCCATCGTAAGCTGAAATTTCGGCACGAACTGTCCCGGCGTGGACCAACCAAGATCGCCACCTTTAAGGGCGGTGCCGGTATCGTCCGAATATTCCCGCGCCAGTTCGGCGAAGTCTTCGCCCGCGCTTAGGCGCGCTCGCAATTCGACGGCCAGTGCCTGGGCTTGCTCCTCGTTTAGAATTTGGTTGGGGGTGAGCAAAATATGGCGGACCCGATTTTGCTGAATCATTTTTTGATCGCCGTCCCGACGTTCGTAGAGTTTAAGCAGGTGTAAGCCAGCGTCGCTACGAATCGGTTCGCCGACTTCGCCCGGTGCCAATTTAGCGAGAACCTCAGTAAAAGGAGCGGGTAGTTGTGAGGCTTTGCGCCAGCCGAGATTGCCGCCTTTGAGGGCGTTTTGTCCCGCTGAATGCAGAATGGCAAGCTGACTGAATTCTTCGCCCTGTGCCAGTTGATCGCGTAAGCCCTGTACTTTGTCGAGGGCTTCCTTAATTTCGGCTTCCGAAGCGGCGGGTGATAACAGCAGCAGGATGTGACCGACCCTGAGGTCGGGCGAGCCCAGCAGTTGGCCCTGGTCCGAGTTGAGGAAGTTGCTGACCTCTTGTTCGGAAACCGTGATACGGCGGTTGACCATTGCCCGCTGCACGCGACTAATAACCATTTCGTTGGAAACTTGTTTCCGCAGTTGATTGAGCGTCATACCTTCCTGGTGAACTTGCGCGACTAGCTCGTCCATAGTCATTTTTTGGCGCTCTGCGATACCGCGAAGCGCTTCGTTTAGCTCGCCGTCGTCAATTTTTACGCCAGCCTGTTCGCCGATGGCGAGTTGCAGTTTGTCGAGGATTAGCTTGTCCAGTACCTGTGAGGCGATTTCCTGCGGCGGCGGTGCTTTGCCCTCGCTGCTTAACAAACGCTGATGAATGACGTTGACTTCACTGCGCAATTCGCTGATCAAAACCACGTCTTCATTGACTACGGCGGCGATGCCGTCAATCAATTGAACTTCGGCGTAAGACGGGGTCGCTAACAACGCTGGTGTCAGTGTTATTGCAATCGTCGCCGTAAGCAATGAAAGCCCCCGGCGCAAACTTTGTATGGGTTTGCGCACAGTCGCTGCTTGCGGTGCTGAAGAATGCGGTGCCGACACATGTAGCGTCGATACATGTCGTGGGGAATGTAGTGCGGATGAATAATGCATAAGTAAAATGTTATTACCTGGGTATGTCATAGCCGTAAATACTTTCGCTCAAAATGTTTTCTACTTGTTTACCGGTGCCAGCAAGTCCTTTCAGTTGTATCTGGAAGAAAATACCCTGGTCGTACTCGAGGTCTTCTTCCGGCAGGACTAAGTCGTCATCGCGGTCTAGCCAGCGTCTGGCCAGCACACTGACGCGCCAGCAACAACTGTTGTATTCGAGGCCGCCAAACACTTCGAGTTCCCGACTATTGGTAAAGTCGTAGTTCCAACGGCCCATTAGTGACCAGTTGTCGGAAACCGGCAGCATAGCGGAGACGTCGCCTTGTTCGATATGGGCTTCAAATTTTTTGCTACCGACAATAAACGGGTTTTTGCGCGTATAGCGATAGCTCATGTTAAGCAGGGCATTGTTGGTGTTTTTGTAGCGCAGACTCACGTTGCCCTTGTTAATTCTGTCGCTGTTGTCGTTGAACAACACGTCGGACTGAAAGCGCCAGTGATCATTAATGCGAGCGTAGAGCTCAGCGGCGATATCCGAGTCGTCGTTCAGCAAGCTGCGCGCCAGGTCGCGCTGGGCGACCGTGGCGAGGGTATCGGGATCGTCGATCGCGTCGATAAAGGCTTTGCTAAAGATAGGATCAAGCGATACGTAACGATCGTCTAGATAAAAGATTTGGCCGATACTGGCACGCAGGCGTTCGACGCCTTTACTGTTGTATAGGCGACTGGTGAAGCCCAGCGTCATTTGCTCGGCATCGCCAATGCGGTCGCCGCCGGAGAAGCGGTCGTCGCGAAACAGTTGTTGATAGCTGAAGGTGAGTGGCGAGGTGTCAAAGTTCGGCTGGTCGTGTTGTTCTTTGAAATCCGAGTACAGATAATAAAGGCGCGGTTCAAATGTTTGGGTATGACCTTTGATCAGCGTGGTGTCGCGTTCGAAGTACAGGCCCGTATCTATTTCGCCGACCGGTACGGTAACACTGGGATTGTCGTCACCACCAACGACGAGTGGGTCGTCCAGGTTGTAGCTTAGGTGCTTGGTTTTGACCGAGGGGCGGAAGTAACCCCAGGCCCAGCGTTTGTCCCAGGTCAGCGCGTAGTCGGCACGGAGTCGGTCGCCGGTAACAAAACTATTGTCCGCATGATCGAACACGGTGTATTGGTGATCGAGCTGCAGCGCCAGGTTCGAGTCGTTGAAATAATAGGCACCATCGAAATTGACTCTGGGTAATTGCTCGTATTGGCGCGGTCGGTTATCGATTAGCGTTTGGTATTTGACACTACTGACGTCGAGATCCCAGTGATTCAGGCGATAACCCACGGTGGCCAGTTGTCGTAGGTGAGTGCGACTGCTGACTTCCAGCGAGCCGTTACCCAGGTCCTGGAAATAATCCGTATCGCTGACTTTGGTGTAGTCGACACGAGTGCTCCATGGATAACCCTGGCCGCCGTTGTGATCCACATTCGCCAGCCAACGGTCTTCTCCCTCGTGGGGCCGCTTGCCGGTGATGGGGTCGATGTTAGCGTCTTCGTCGGAATCGTCGCCGCCATCGTCGCTCCACAGGTGGGCACCGGAGATCACGGTTTCAGTGGCCTGGCTTAAATGGCGGAGTTCGAGTTCCACCATAGAACCCCGTTCCTGAATGTAGCGAGGTGTCACGGTGGCGTCGTAATTGGGCGCCAGGTTAAGGTAAATCGGTTGCGCGAAATCAAAACCGTTTTCGTCTCCGAAGCTGAACTCAGGGAACAGCAAACCGCTTGCGCGCTGGTCGTTGACCGGGAAGCGCACCCAGGGCAGGTACAGTACGGGGACGTCCTTGACTTCGATGCGTACGTGACGAGCAGTGGCAAACGTACCTTCGGGGTCGATCTTAATGCCGCCGGTTTTTAGTTGCCAGGTATTGTTGCCAGGTTCGCAGGTGGTATAGGTGGCGTTGTCCACGTAGATTTCGCCGCGGTCGTTGCGTGTGAAGGTAGCGGCCGTACCGCGTACACCGGAGTTGTGGAATACAAAGGTGGTGTTGTCGGCCTGAATTTCCGATGAATCGGTATTGATGAGTATTTTGTCGCCCAGCAGCAAGGTGTTGGGCTCGCGGAATTGCACGTTATTTTCCAGTAGCACGGTGCTGGCGTCCTGGTCCACTACCGCCTTGTCGCTGCGCACTTGTCGATAACCCTTGGAAACCTGAACATCGCCAGTGAGGGTCGCGGTGTTGCCGACAGTTTCGGTGGCATCGGCGCTGGCGCGCAGAGGTGCATTTTCTGGGTTTAGGTCGGAGTCTTCATAGGTGCGGGGTGGCTCAATATAGGC
This sequence comes from Porticoccaceae bacterium, assembly GCA_018069525.1. Classification (GTDB taxonomy): domain Bacteria; phylum Pseudomonadota; class Gammaproteobacteria; order Pseudomonadales; family Porticoccaceae; genus JAGPUQ01. Next base: position 23,069 of record JAGPUQ010000008.1, read on the forward strand.
ACCGCAACATCCGGGGGAGGCAGCTTGCTTTTGTTCGGCGGTGAGGGCGCTTTCGTCTACCCAGTCGAGATTGCGGGTTACTTTAACGCGCGGTTCGTCGGCGGGTGGTTTGGCTTTTGCCGCAGAGCGAGCCGTTGAACGATGGGGTGGCCGGTGGTAGACGGGGCCGGACACGTCTTGCTCATCGCAAACCCAACCACCCTCGGAGCCGACGCGGCAGGCCCATTGAGTATTTTTGGCAGGACTTTCACTGTCCGCGGCTTCTGGTCCAACTTCCGCCCAGGTCAGCGTGCTGGTCGCGGCTAATAGCCACATGGCCTTGATGAGAACAGCTTTAGCATTGCCACAAGCGTTGCCGAAAACCGATCGAAATAAACCGTGTATTGCTTGCGGCGCGGCAGAGGTGCGGCTGGTGCTGATCTTGAGGTCAGCAACGAGGTCAGCCTCAACGTTAGCATCGATGTTAGTAATGAAGCGAAATATTTGACGAAAGCCCACAGAAGTCACCCTTGTTATGCGGAAAGTATTGTACCTGAACTTTGGGTTTGTGTGAGGCCCTTGCAGGCTTTGCGTTAGAATACTCAAAGGCAACACGGATCCTCGAATATGACGAATAGCGCAACCCTGACAAGCTGGTTATTAAACTACCTGCCCGATCATGTGGCGTTGCCTGATCGGGGCGCAGTTGATGGGGGTGTTCGACTGGAGCCAGTGAGCGGTGATGCGGGATTTCGCTCCTATTATCGAGTGAATACACAGCCCACCCTGATAGCCGTGAACGCCCCGCCGGAGACCGAGAATAATCCGGATTTTGTGCGCAAGGGCCTGGCTTTTAGCCAAGCGGGGGTACACAGCCCGAAAATTTATGCGGTGGATTACCGCGCCGGGTTTTTGTTGCTCGAAGATTTGGGCGAGCGGGTGTTTTTGAGTGAGCTAAAAGAGAACCCCCGGGCGCTGGTCTATCCTCCCGGGTTGGAAACCTTGCTGCAAATCCAGCGTATTCCGCCGCTACAACGGGAGTCTTCAGCGCAGCCGATATTTGCTGATTACAGCGCCGAGATTTTCGATCGAGAAATGCAGCTCTTTCCCCAGTGGTTTGTCGAGCAATTACTCGGTCTTTCATTGCAGCCGGATGAATCGGCCTTGCTACAAGCGACATTCGACACGCTGTCTACGAGTGCGTTGTCGCAACCTCAAGTTGTGGTGCACCGGGATTTTCAGATTCGCAACTTACTGTTGCTGGATAACGGTGGAGTGGGTGTGATCGATTATCAGGACGCCCTTATCGGCCCGATAACTTACGATCTGGTGTCGCTATTACGCGACTGTTATATCCATTTGTCGGATGCGCAAATCGACCATTATCTCGATGATTATCTGAACCGCGCGACAGCACATTATGGGGAGATGTCCGGGGGTGGGCTTGAACCCTTGCCCGATTCGACGAAGTTTCGGCGTGACTTCGATTTAATGGGGCTGCAACGGCATATCAAAGTACTAGGTATTTTTGCCCGCCTTTATCTGCGCGACGGCAAGCCGAGCTATCTTGCCGAGCTCCCGTTATTTATTCGCTACGTACTAGAAGTTGCAGAGCGTTATTCTGAGACGCAGTCCTTTCGGCACTGGTTTGGCGAGCGCGTATTACCGGAGTTAGCGCAGCAGGATTGGTATGTTAACTGGGAAACCGCAGGAGAGCGCGAGTGAAGGCCTTATGAAAGCCATGATACTTGCGGCAGGCTTTGGCAAGCGCTTGCGGCCATTAACCGACACGTTGCCCAAGCCGATGGTACCCGTTAACGGTAAGCCTCTGATTCAATATCACGTAGAACGTCTGGCTGAGGCGGGCATTCGCGAGTTAGTGATTAACACCGCCTGGCTGGGAGAGCAGGTAGAGCAACATCTGGGTGATGGCAGTGAGTTTGGTGTGTCGATTCACTGGTCGCGGGAGCTACAGCCTCTGGAGACGGGGGGTGGTATCTACAAAGCACTACCCCTACTGGGTGAGGAACCCTTTGTGCTGGTGAATGGCGACATCTGGAGCGATTACGCTTTTACACACTTGTCGAATTTTGTGTTGGGTGCAGAGCGCGATGCCCATCTGGTGCTGGTGCCCAATCCTGAACATCACCCGGCAGGCGATTATTGCCTGGATGGTCGCGCTAAGCATGGCGACAAGGGGGTCAGTCTTCGCGGTGACAGGGGCAATTCTTTCACCTTCAGTGGCATCAGTGTGATCAACCCCGCGTTGATCACAGACTTTGTTCAGGGTCAGATTCAGGGCCCGGTCCATACCCAAAGGGGGGATGAGGATCAGCCGATATTTCCGCTGCGCGATGCCTTGCAGTTAGCCATTGTCCGGGATCGAGTGACAGGCGAAGTGTTCGACGGCTACTGGTGTGATGTGGGCACACCCCGGCGACTTGCCGAGCTTGAGCAACGATTTAAGTAAGTAGCGTGAGCAAGGATTTAGGTGAGCAGCTTGAGCAAGGGTTAGGGTAAACAGGTCGGTGTACATGCGCACAAAAAGCAATTGCCGATATTTCTTTTGCCTTAGGTGTGAATAAGCTCTACCAAAAAATGTTTTAGATATACAATATACCCCGCTTTTTCTGTAATTTATTCTCTGTGATTCAGAGCTGAGCCTTTTAGGTGTGATACTGCTAGGCCTGATGTTACCAAGCGCAATACTAATAGACGTGACACTAACGAGACCTCTATGTTTTCCTCACTGGATATACTTCCCTCCGATCCGATTCTGGGCCTAATGGCGGAATTCAGGAACGACCCCAATCCCAACAAGGTTGATCTCGGTGTTGGGGTCTATAAAAATGAAGCCGGGCTTACCCCTATTATGGCGGCGGTAAAAACCGCTGAGCAGCATGTTTTTGCGGGCGAAGACACTAAAAGTTATATCGGCCCGGCGGGAATGCCGGAGTTTAACGAGGCCATTAAAAAGCTAATTTTTGGCGAATCCCATCCTGCTTTGCAGTCAAATCGAGTGGCAACGGTATTAACACCCGGTGGCTGCGGTGCGCTTAGAGTAGGCGCTGAATTATTGAAGCGCAGCGAGCCAAAAACTCGAATTTGGGTGGGTGATCCCACCTGGGCCAATCATCTTCCCCTGCTGGGTAATGCTGGGCTGAAAATTGAGCAGTACCCCTATTACGATCGCGCCACCAGCAAGCTGACATTCGATGCCATGATGAGCGCGTTGGAGCAAACCAGTGAGGCGGACGTGGTGCTGCTGCACGGTTGTTGTCACAATCCCTCCGGGGCCGATCTATCGCCAGAGCAGTGGCGTGCCGTCACCGAGCTGGCAGAGCAAAAAGGTTTTTTACCGTTTATTGACCTGGCTTACCAGGGTTTGAGTGTGGGCTTGGCCGAAGACGCCTACGGTGCGCGTTTAATGGCCGAGCGTTTGCCTGAAGTGATTGTGGCTAGTTCTTGTTCCAAAAATTTTGGCCTGTATCGGGAGCGAGTGGGTAGTCTTTCTATTGTGGGCACTAATAGCAGTAGCGCCAGTACGGCCATTAGCCACGTTAATAATATCGTGCGGGGTATGTATTCTATGCCGCCCTCCCACGGCGGTGCGATTGTTGCCGAAATTTTAAATAATTCGGAGTTGCAGGACAGTTGGCAGTCAGAGCTGGGGATGATGCGTGATCGCATCAACGATACGCGCCATTTGTTAGTGCAAAAATTGCGTGACGCGGGGGTGGATAGAGATTTTTCTTTTATCGAATCTCAACACGGTATGTTTTCGTTTCTCGGTATTTCTAAAGACGAAATTACACGGTTAAAAACCGAATACGGCATTTACATTGTGGGTTCCAGTCGCACTAATATGGCGGGGGTTTCTCTTGCCAATGTAGATTACGTGGCTGATGCTCTGGCCCGTGTATTGAAATAGAGTGTTGGGATAGGCGCGGCTGCCAAGAGAGTTTAAGTAAATAAACGAATAAATAGAAAAGGGCACGTCACGGCGTGCCCTTTTCTATATTTGGAGATTTGATTACGACCTGAGGGGCTACTTTGCCGCTACGGTAATACCCCCGTGTATTTTGCGCAGTTCTGTTTTTAGAATTTTACCGGCTCCGGATTTGGGTAATTCGTCCATAAAAAAAACGGTTTTGGGTACTTTAAACCGCGCCAGACATTCGTTACAGAATTCGATTAACTCATTCTCAGTCAGGCTCGCGCCTTCTTTCAGCACGATGCAGGCTGCGGGAACTTCTTGCCATTTTTCATGAGGAATACCGATTACAGCGACTTCGGCAACGGCTTCGTGCCCGTAGATGGCCTGCTCCAATTCCGCTGGATAAACATTTTCACCGCCGCTAATAATCATGTCTTTTTTACGATCGACGACATAGAGGTAGCCCTCGTCGTCGAGGTAGCCCAAATCACCGGAGTGGTACCAGCCGCCGCGCAGCGCCTCGGCGGTCGCTTCCGGTTTGTTCCAGTAGCCCTTCATCATGTTGGGGCCACGGCAGAGAATCTCACCGATCTCGGTGGCGGGCATGTCTTGGCCGCTGTCATCGATAATCCGGACATCCACATGGAAAGCAGGATAGCCGACGGAGCCGTTTTTGCGCTCGCAGTCCCACTTGTCGAGGATGGATACCAGTGGAGCAAGCTCGGTCATACCGAAGCCTTCGTAAATCGGCAAATCTCGGGACTGGAAGTATTTCAAGATACTCATGGGTGTGGGTGCAGCGCCGGTCATTAAAAACTCGACAGACCCTAAGTCGTATTTTTTGTTTTCCAGTTCCTCGACAATCATTTGCCACATCGACGGCACGCAGAACAAGGCGGTAATTTTTTCCTGCTCGGTGGCTTCCAGTACCTTGACCGCATCGAACTCGGGCAGGGTCACTACAGTACCGCCCTGAAATAGCGTTGGTAATACGGTGACACTGGTGCCGCCAATATGGAACATCGGCGCTACGCCGAGAGCAACGGTGTCGGCCTGAATCGGCAGGCGCTGAGTGGTGTGAAAAACATTCCATGCGTGGTTGGCGTGGGTGAGCATCGCGCCTTTGGGGCGACCCGTAGTGCCAGAAGTGTACATAAGTAAGGCGACATCGTCGGGATTTACGGTGGCGTTGATTTCCTCATCGGAGGCAGCGGCCAATAGGCCTTCGTATTCGGCGTCGTCATCGCAGGTGCTGCTGCGGCCACAGTAGACCACGGTGTCAAAGTGCACCACTTTTTGCAGACCTTCCGTAAGGTGGGCGAATTCCGCGTGATAAAAGAAGGTGCGGGCACCAGAATCCTGAATGATGTATTCAATTTCTGGTACCGTGAGGCGAAAGTTGATGGGCAGAAAAATCGCGCCTAGCTTGGCAACGGCAAAGATCAGCTCTAACTGCTCGTTGCCATTTTGCAGTAACGAAGACACCCTATCACCGGGGCGCACACCGCTGTCGCGCAGGGCATTGGCCAGTCGATTGCAGCGGCGATTAAATTCTTTGTAAGTGAAACGGCGATGGCGGTTAACAATGGCCAGTCGGTTACCGGAGATCATCTCCCGTTTGGTCGTCCAATATCCTAAGCCCTGATCCATAACAACCTCTTTTATAGTTTAGTATTTAGTACAGTAACACCTAATATTGAGCGTCGATCCAGAGTCATTAATCAGCCAATGAGTAAATGCTAAGCACGCGCAGATTACCAATTTCTCGGCGAGTGATCAATCATGGAAATCTATTGACCTTGTTTGCCAGGGTTTATCTGTGAATAGAGCGCTACACTGCTACCTGGATTAATAATTTTATAGGGACTGCGTGATTTTGACAGCGTTAAAAAAGGATCGATTAAGGTGGATGTGGCGAGCATGTTTTACCTCACTACTCGTGATCGCGACAGGCCTGGCACTGCTCCCGATTACGGGTGACATGCGGTTTCCCGGTCAGGATAAAGTGATGCATGCTGCCACCTATGCGGTGTTATACGCCCTGGGCTGGTTATCATTTCCGGGGTCGGTATTTCGGTGGCCCTTGTTTGTGGGGTTACTTTGTTATGGTGTGCTGATCGAAATACTGCAACTGCTCACCGGCTATCGATTTATGGAATTTTGGGACGTAGTGGCGAATACCCTGGGGCTTGGCCTGGGTTGTCTAGGTATTTTTATCTGGCGGCGACTTTTGCACGGAGCGATATTACCAAATTAATTACCAGGCTTTACCAAGCAAAGCGTATCTCTCTGAAAATACAGAAATTGCCAGCTTTTAATTCCTGTGATCGAACTTATCGTCAGGCTTATGGGAGCTTTTCGTGAAGTGAGGCCGCTAATCCTCCGGTGGGCCGAAAGCGCCCGCCCAGGAAAGGAGCTTGCCTCAGCCAATGGAGGAGTTTATTCTGCTTGGCATCGGTGGGGTTTGGCCGTTAGTTAGGTTATATTTAGGTGCAGTCGCCCTCTAAGGGGGCGACTGTAGTAGGGGGAGGAAGAACCCTAACCCAACAGTGGTCAAGAGCGGATAGATATGGAAAATAATAGAAAAAATATCGTTATCAACGCAGAATATCAATTTCGTTTGGCTAAGTTGTTAGTCAGCTTAATAATACTGACTATTAACCTCCTGCTGATTGCCAGCGTGTTAGCGCCCCAATTGATAGGCGTCGATATCGATATCACCCAAAAAGGGGCCATCGTCATTGCGATTACTGAGATCGTATTGTTTGTCTCGGTATGGTTTATATCACTTCGTTTGTCTCATCGTGTGGTGGGCCCTGTTTACGCATTGAGCCTGGCGCTGGAGAAAATTGAACGGGGTGATTTAACAGCTCATTTGGTGCTCAGAGAGAAAGACGAATTTAAAGAGGTTGCCGAAACGATAAACAGGGCGATTTCTGCGACCAGGGATAGATTATTGTGCATTCAGCAGAAAGTTGGTGCAGTGCGAGCCTGTAGTGCCGACTCCCCAGAAATACAGAGCGCTATTACGGATTTGCAGGACATACTTAAGGAATTTACCTTAGCAGGGAGCAATGAGGATGAAGTCAAATAGTCTGAACGGGTTTACGATGGTTGAGCTGATGGTTGTGCTGGCAGTTGTCAGTATCTTGGCTGCGGTCGCGCTGCCGGCTTATCTGAATTACTCGACGCGGGCAAAGGTGAGTGAGGGAGTCGGGATGATGTCTGCTGCGAAAACAGATGTGATGGCCTTTTATGTAAGTAATAGTACATTTCCTGTTACTAATCTCGAAGCCGGCCTTGGCCCTTCGACAGATTATGCTAGTCGAACGGTAACGGGTGTTAGCATCGGTAGTGATCCAAGCGCAGGTACTATAACTGTTGAGTTAAGTCTCCCTCAATTAGGGACTGACAACCTGCTGCAGTTAGTGCCGACAGCCAGCGAATCTGGTTTTGACTGGACCTGCCAGGCCGCATCGGTTAATGGAATTGTAACTAATTTTTTACCTAGCAGTTGCCGTTAAAGGGAAAGCAACGGGTATCTCACGATAAGTTTTCTTATTAACTTGTGTTGTTTAAAGTTTTATCTCAAAGCACGTCGTTGTTGTATTTCGATCCAGAATAAAAACTCACGTTTTTCAAATAGGGGCGGTCGATGACAATTAACTGGCAAATCACTCGTGCTGGCGTTTGGCGCTCTCGCAAAACCAGTTTGCGCGCGGTACAGCGTTTTGATGATGTGCAGCTCAAAGATTTATTGGGTGTAGATCGACAGAAAGACGAGTTAGTGCGCAACACCGAACAGTTTCTCCGCGGTGAGCCTGCGCGCAATGCTTTGTTGTGGGGCAGCCGGGGTACGGGCAAGTCGTCGTTGGTGAAAGCGCTGCTCAACGAGTACGCCGATACGGGTTTGCGAGTGATAGAAATTGATAAAGACGACCTCGCTGATCTGCAGGATATTGTCGATGATATTTCAAGCCTGCCGCAACGCTTTATAATTTTTTGTGACGACCTTTCATTTGAAGCGGATGAAACGCTCTACAAGCATCTCAAAAGCGTACTGGAAGGATCCATCGAACTTCCACCAGAAAATGTATTAATTTATGCCACGTCTAATCGCCGTCATTTAGTTGCCGAGCAAAAAGCGGACAACCAGGGCGTTGATATTGTCGATGGCGAATTACACTACGGCGATACCGTGGAAGAAAAATTGTCACTGGCGGATCGCTTTGGTTTATGGTTGTCGTTTTATCCCAACACTACCGGCATGTATTTGGACATTGTGGATTATTTGTTCTCAGACTTTGACGGTGATCGAAAAAAATTGCATCGCGCCGCCAAACAATTCGCCATGACCCGCGCCTCTAAAAGTGGGCGCACCGCGAGACAGTTTCGGGCGCACTGGCAGGGTCGGAATTGAATACGGCTAAAAACTGAATAGGCTTAAAGCCAGTCTCGATTAAAAAGCTCGATTAAAAAGCTCTATTAAATAAAAATTCAATTCAATAAAAACGACTATTTATTCGTCTGCGAGTTTAACCAGCATTTTGCCTAAATTGGCACCAGAAAACAGTCCGAGAAAAGCCTCGGGTGCGCGCTCTATACCGTTTAAAATGGTTTCTTGATTCTGGATTTTCCCTTCTCCGCGCCAGCGAGCCATATCTTCGACAAAGGCTTTCTGGTGATCCGCCATATAGTCAAAAATAATAAAGCCCTTGATGCTAAGCCCCATGGCAATCGCTCGAAACAGGTTTTTAACACCCTGCCGATCTTTAGAGGGGGCGTTATAATCTTCGATGCTGCCGCACAAAATCACGCGGCCATTTTTTCTCATATTCATTAGAGCCGCATCCAGCTGCGAGCCACCGACGTTGTCAAAAAACAAATCGATACCTTTGGGGCATACTTGGGCAATGGCGGCGCTTTGGTTGGCTTCGTTGCGATAGTTAAACGCTCCGTCAATATGTGCGCTGTTTAGTAACCAGTCGACTTTTTCATCAGAGCCCGCGCTGCCCATCACAGTGCATCCCAGGGCTTTGGCGATTTGGCATACTAGAGAGCCCACCGCACCGGCAGCTCCGGAAACATAAACGGTATCGCCGGCCTTAGCCGCGCCGAGTACCGTAGTGCCGACGTAGGCGGTAATACCCGGCATACCCATAATGCCGAGATAGTCCTGCGGCGCTACGTGAGAGGTGTCGCGGATGCCGAGCCCCCTGCGACCAGACACAAAGTACTCCCGCCAGCCATTCATGCTTTCGACATAAGTCCCTATCGGTAATTTGTCGTTCTTAGAGGCAATGACGAGGCCGATTGCGCCGCCCTCTAGGACTTCGCCAACTTGATAGGGTGGGATATAACTTTTGACGTCGTTCATCCGTGGGCGCATGTAGGGGTCGACCGACATCCATAGATTTTTAACCAATACCTGATCGGCTTCGAGGGTATCTGGCACCTCGGTTTCCACCAGCTTGAAATGGCTGGCGTCCGGCGCGGCTTTGGGTCGTTTCACTAAGTGGATTTCACGGCTAATCACAGTGTTCTCCTAAGGGGTATGGCAGATAGAAAGTTTAGCGATCTCGCGCATCACTCAAGCCCAGGCGCAAATTGCGCGGGTGGACGGCGTTGTGACCACTGAGGGACAGCACCACATCGAGTAATTCATTCCAGGGCGATGCCTCGCGCATCCCCTTGATAGCCCGGTCGGTGCCGGCAATTTGGCGTAGTAATAAGTTGGCCTGGGCGGGAGACATTCGATGCAGCGCTTTGCGCAAAGCCGTTTTGCGTTGCTCCCATACGCCGGGCTGGTTGAGTGCTTGCTCCGGGCGGACGCCATTGGCGACGGCCTCTGCGCTTCTGGCCAGCGTGCGCACTTCGCGGGTCAGTGCCCACAATACCGCCATGGGTTCGACACCTTCCTCCTGCAAACCCCGTAAGACGTGAGTTGCTCCTTGAGCGTCGCCGCTAAGGGTTTTGTGGATTAGATCAAACACATTGTAGCGGGCAGAATCCGATACCGCCGCAGAGACAATGCTGGCATCGACCTTTCCGTCGGGGGCGAGTAATTTGAGTTTTTCTACTTCTTGAGCGGCGGCGAGCAGATTGCCCTCAACCCGTTCGGCGAGAATTTCTACCACCTGGCGGTTAGCGGTGATTCCGGCTTGTTTTAGCCGGGCATCGATCCAGCGCGGTAACTGGGCGGTATTGACCGGCCAGATTTGAATGACAGCCCCGGTCTTGTCCAGCGCCTTGACCCATTTGGTTTTTAGTGAAGATTTGTCCAGCTTGGGTGCAATTACCAACAATAAATTATCGTCGGCGAGGTGCTCGCAGAGTTCGGCGATGGCTTTGCTGCCAGAGTCACCGGGTTTGCCAGTGGCGAGACGAACTTCGAGAATTTTTTTATCGGCGAACAACGATGGGCTGTTGGCTTCGGCGAGCAGGGGATTCCAGTCAAAATAGCGGTTATCTACCTGATAGATTTGGCGTTCGCTAAAACCCTGGGCGCGGGCGGTAGCGCGGATCTGGTCGGCGGCTTCCTGAACCAGCAGAGTTTCGTCGCCAGTAATCAGATAAGCCGATGCCAGTGAATCCTTTAGATGGGCATCAAGGTGCTCAGGGCGCAGTGGCATCGCTGCTCGTGGGGGCTGTACTTCGACCAACCGCTTGTAATCGATTTAGAATTTGGCGCACCAGGTCGCGCTGCATTTCGCTGCGCAACAAGCTGGCTTCGTCGTCGGTGGCGAGGATATTGTCTTCGTTGTATTCAAAAATTCGATCTACCGTAGCGGTGCTTAGTGCCAGCGCGGTGCTGCCATCGCTGGCAACTACGGTAAAGTCGACACTTTCGCTAAGCTCTTGTTCGGAGATACGGGCGCTGCCACTGACAGTGGCGGTGCGGCGTTTGCTGCGCTGGTCGAGGATAATTAAACCGTATTCGGCTTCATTGGCGTTGTCTTTGACGGCAACATCCTGAGCGCGCAGGGCGCGTTCCAGTTCCTGAACCAGATCGTCGTCGGCATTCTTGCTACTGATGTAGATACTGTTGATGGCTTGCGGCGCATTACCGTAACCGCGCAAGTGCCAGCCACAGTTGCTGATCAGCAGAGTGGTGAGCAGAATCGTCAAGGCTCTAAGCGCTACGGCCTTGTTTGCCAATAAAGGGTTTGCCAATAAAGGATTTGCGAATAATAAACGGTGCGCGAATAAATAGGGTCGCTTCATAATAAATAATCTTTTAGCCGAGTGTGATTTAAAAACAAATGTAGTTTAAAAAATAATTCTAATAGTGTTAGTCAATTAGCGACAATATTTACCAGCTTGCCGGGCACTACGATTACTTTACGGATGCTAAGGCCTTCCGTAAAGCGTTGTGCATTGGGGTCTGCCAGTGCAGCGGTTTCAATAAACTGCTTATCTGCATTACTTGGCACCTGTAGCTTAGCCCGTACTTTACCATTGACCTGGATAACTACCTCGATAGTATCGCGAGTCAGTGCGCTTTCGTCCACGCGGGGCCAGGGTGCATCGGTGACCGATTCAGTATGACCCAAATGTCCCCATAGTGTGTGGGTAATGTGAGGGGCGATGGGCGTTAGCAGTAATACCGCCGCTTCCAGGGCCTCTTGCCTGATACTCGAGGTGGACGGGGTGTTGCCATCGAACCTGCCGAGCTCGTTAAGCAGCTCCATTACTGCAGCGATTGCGGTATTGAAGGTTTGGCGGCGGCCATAGTCGTCGCTGACCTTGGCGATGGTTTCGTGAGTTTTGCGGCGCAGAGACTTTTCGGTCTCGGTCAGTGTATTGACATCAAAGCTGGGTGGTTGCCCGTCTGCAAGTTGAGCCAGGTGCCCATGCACGGCTTTCCACAGGCGCTTCAAAAAGCGGTGGGCGCCAGCGACACCTTCGTCCGACCATTCCAGCGATTGTTCCGGTGGCGCGGCGAACATGGTGAAGAGCCGCACCGTATCGGCACCGTATTGGGTAATTAGGCCCTGGGGGTCAATGGTATTGCCCTTGGACTTGGACATTTTGCTGCCATCTTTCAGCACCATGCCCTGACACAACAGGCGGGTGAAGGGCTCGTCGGAGCTAAGCAAGCCCTCGTCGCGCATCAGTTTGTGAAAGAAGCGGGCGTAGAGCAGGTGCAAAATGGCGTGCTCGATGCCGCCGATATATTGATCCACCGGCAGCCAGTAGTTAGCGCGCTCTGGGTCGAGCATGCCCTGGTCGTAGTCTGGGCAGGTGAAGCGCGCGTAGTACCAGGAGGACTCCATGAAGGTGTCGAAAGTGTCGGTCTCGCGGGTCACGGCCTGGCCATTGAGGCTGTCTTTGCGCCACTCGGGGTCGGCTTTGATGGGTGATTGCACGCCGTCCATCGTCACATCTTCGGGTAGTAAGACCGGCAGTTTGTCGGCGGGTACTGGAATCTCGAATTCATCGGCATCGTACAGCATGGGGATCGGTGTTCCCCAGTAGCGTTGCCGCGATACGCCCCAGTCTCGAAGTCTGAAGTTGGTACTTACTTCGCCTTTACCTCTTGTTTTTAGATCGGTTGCGATGGCATCAAAGGCTCCGTCAAAGAGTAATCCGGTGTAGCTGCCGGAGTTGACTAGCCGACCCTTTTCAGTAAAAGCCGCTTTGCTGATATCGCAGGGGCTGTCATTACTGGGCTCATCTTTCGAAGCATCTCTCGAGCCGTCCTTTGAACCAGCAACGGGTTCAATCACCTGCACAATCGGCAGTGCGTACTTGTTGGCAAACTCCCAATCGCGCTGGTCGTGCCCCGGCACGGCCATCACCGCGCCCGAGCCGTAATCCATCAGCACATAGTTGGCGACCCATACCGGTACTGGTTCTCCGGTCAGTGGGTGCATCGCTGTGAGGCCCGTCGCCATACCGAGTTTTTCCATGGAAGCCATATCAGCTTCGGCCATCGACTGTTTTTTGCACTGCGCGATAAACGCGGCGAGTGCAGGGTTGTTTTCCGCCAGTGCCCGAGTGATCGGGTGCTCAGCGGCGAGGCTAAGATAGGTGACGCCCAGCAGCGTATCGGGCCGAGTGGTATAGACATCAAAACTATTGTGCTCGGCAATCGCTTCGGCTAGATCGAAGGTGATGGTGACGCCGCGACTTTTGCCGATCCAGTTGCGCTGCATGGTGCGCACTTGCGCGGGCCAGTGTTCGAGGGTATCGAGATCGGCCAGTAGTTCTTCGGCATAGTCAGTGATTTTGATGGACCACTGGGGGATTTCCTTGCGCTCCACCGGGGTATCGCAGCGCCAGCAGCAGCCATCCACCACTTGTTCGTTGGCGAGCACCGTTTGGTCTTTGGGGCACCAGTTAACTGCGCTGGTTTTACGATACACCAGGCCTTTCTCGTACAGCCGGGTAAAAAACCACTGTTCCCAGCGGTAGTACTCGGGGGTGCAGGTGGCGAGTTCCCGTGTCCAGTCGTAGGCAAAACCCAGGGTTTTCAGCTGCGCCTTCATGTAGGCGATATTGTCGTAAGTCCAGGCGGCGGGCGCGGTGTTGTTTTGAATCGCGGCGTTTTCTGCGGGTAGACCGAAGGCGTCCCAGCCCATCGGTTGCAGCACATTTTTGCCCAGCATGCGTTGGTAGCGGCTGATGACATCGGCAATGGTGTAGTTGCGCACGTGTCCCATATGCAGCTTGCCGCTGGGGTAGGGGAACATCGCCAGGCAATAGTATTTTTCTTTGCTGGTATCCTCACTAACCTCAAATACCTTATTCGACTCCCAATAGCCTTGCGCGTCGCGCTCGACAAGCTCTGGGAGGTACTGTTCTTCCATTGTATTTTTGTTCAAAGCAGGGCTCGTCGTTAGTAATCAATCAGTGGTGAGGAAAGCGCGGAATTATAGGTGAAACGCGAGGCCATACCTAGCCTTAGGGCAATCCTTCTGTTAGTTTTAGGTTCTGCCGCGAACGCTTTGTAGGAGAAAGCTATGTTTAGCGAGACGATTGCCAATCGTGTCTTTGCCCTGGTTATTTGCCTGGCGTCCCTGACCTTGTTTGCCTGTGGCGGGGGAGGTGATCCGGCGGACGTCGCCCAGTCTTATTGGAGCGCTATTAAAACCGGTGATGCGGCCGCTGCAGAGCAATGGATTGTAGAGAGCGAAACATCAACCAGCAGCACTGGATTTGGTAAAGCTCAATTTGAGACTGACAAGATCGAGGAAATTCGTTTTGGCCAGGCTCTGGTGGAAGGCGATAGCGCCCGTGTACCGACCACGGTTGTACCGACAGCCGATGCGACTAAAGCTAGCCCTACGCTGGGAGAGATCAATTTTGATACCAAGTTGGTTAAAATTGACGGTGTGTGGAAAGTGGATCAGCAGCTCACCGAGAACAATATGCTCGGTGCAGTTTTCGCTATGGCAATGGGCGCGATGGGGCAAGCATTTTCCGAAGGTATGCAGGGCGCAATGGAAGGTGTTGGCGAGGCGCTTGCGGAGGGGATGACTCAAGGCATGCAAGCTTTGGGCGAGGGTCTCGCGGAAGGTTTTGAAGGTTTGGGCGCGGGCCTCGAGCAAATTGCAGATGCCGGAGAGATGGTTGAGCCATCGTCGCACACTTATCAGGCTCCGGTAGTTTTACCTGCTCAGGTGAGCGGCTCTATTCGGGGCACGGGTGTTGAGTTGACCAGCGCCGAGTGGAGTAACACTTTGTCCATTTATGCGGGCGAAGGCTGGGGTTCGAATCCGAGCCTGCTATTATTTTTATTTTTGGATAAAGGTGAGGTGCCCGCCGCGCACACGATTAATGTAAAGTCCGAGGACGGAGGGTACGGTAACCCTCACGTCCACTACCGTTGGCGCGATCCGCAGACTGGAAAGATAGAAACAGAAATAGTAACCAGCAATTACGATTTAAAATTAACCTTTGGTGAACCCATTGAAGGCCGGGTGGAGGGAAAAATCGCGTTTTCTATTCCTGGTGAGGAGACTCACGTGGCAGGCGATTTTATGATCGAGCTTAATGACTAGATTTTACGTTGCCCGAGGCTGATAACTTTATTTTGACTGATGACGCTGTATAGTTTTATTGAAAGATGAAAAATGGGTGAGTGGATTTGAATGCGCAGCGTTATAAAGTTAGCGTTTCGAGTTTTATTTAAAATGGAGAGGCGATGAAAGCTGTTATTTTGGCAGGAGGGTTGGGGACAAGGATTAGCGAAGAAACCTCAGTTCGCCCTAAGCCTATGGTAGAGGTTGGTGGTAGGCCAATACTTTGGCATATCATGAAGGTGTATTCTGCTCACGGCATCAACGATTTTGTGATTTGTTGCGGCTATAAGGGTTATGTGATTAAAGAATACTTCGCTAATTATTTTTTGCATATGTCTGACGTCACCTTCGATATGCAAAATAATAAAATGGAAGTGCATCAGCGTAACGCCGAGCCGTGGCGTGTCACATTGGTTGATACTGGCGAAAATACCCTTACCGGAGGTCGATTAAAGCGCGTCGCCGATTATGTGGAAAACGAAGAAGCTTTTTGTTTTACCTATGGCGATGGTGTGGCAGATATTGACGTTGGAGAGTTGATAAAATTTCATAAGCAGCATGGGAAACTCGCTACAGTAACTGCGGTGCAGCCACCCGGCCGATATGGTGCGTTGGATATGAGTGGAAAGAGAGTGAAGGGTTTCATCGAGAAACCTCAGGGTGATGGCGGCTGGATTAATGGTGGTTTTTTTATACTGTCACCAAATATTTTAGAGCTTATTACTAGTGATTCGAGCTCGTGGGAGGGTGAGCCACTCCGTCAACTAGCGTCTCAAGGTGATCTAATGGCTTTTGAGCACAAAGGGTTTTGGCAGCCCATGGATACCTTGCGTGACAAAAATCATCTTGAAGATCTGTGGCAAAGCGGTAAGGCACCGTGGAAAACGTGGTTGTGACTCCTGATTTCTGGCGAGGTAAACGAGTCTTTCTAACCGGGCATACCGGTTTCAAGGGAGGGTGGTTGTCGCTATGGTTGCAATCTATGGGAGCGGAAGTTCATGGTTACGCGTTAAACCCGCCGACCGAAACTAATTTTTTTACTGTGGCAGATGTTAGTAAACGTATGGCGAGCAGTGAAATAGCAGATATCCGCGATATGGAAAAGCTTCGTGATGTCATGCAGGCTGCTCGCCCTGAAATTGTATTTCACCTGGCTGCTCAGCCTTTAGTGCATTATTCATATGATCAGCCAGTGGAAACATACGAAGTAAACGTGATGGGCGTAGTGCATGTGCTTGAATCTGTGCGAGCTACTCCAGGTGTTAAAGCAGTGGTAAACGTCACAACTGACAAATGTTACGAGAATCGCGAGTGGCAACGGGGGTATCGTGAAGACGACGCTATGGGTGGCTATGATCCCTATTCCAGTAGTAAAGGGTGCTCTGAATTGGTAAGCGCCGCATATCGACGTTCATTTTTAGAGTCGGCAGGTATCGCGTTAGCCACAGCCCGCGCTGGGAATGTTGTTGGAGGCGGGGATTGGGCCAAAGATCGATTGATTCCTGATTTTTTACGCGCGATGGACGCTGGTATAACGCTGGATATTCGGTCACCGCAATCAACACGCCCCTGGCAGCATGTGTTGGATCCGCTTTCTGGCTATCTTCGACTGGCTGAAAGTTTATTTATTCACGGCGAGCCTTTTGCCGAAGGGTGGAACTTTGGCCCGAGCGATGAAGATGCGCGTTCAGTGAGTTGGATTATTGACCGACTAGCGGAAATAGGTGTGGATGTAAAATGGCAGTGCAACAATTCCGGACAGCCATATGAAGCAAATTATTTAAAATTAGATAGCAGTAAGGCAAGAGCTCAATTGAATTGGCAAGCTCAATGGCCGTTACACACTGCGCTGGGAAAAACCGTGGAATGGCATCAGGCATGGAAGTCTGGAAATAATATGAAGGAATTTTCGCTGGATCAAATTGATCAATATCAAAATACAATTAAGATTAGTCAGGGATGAGCCGATTTGATTTTGTTTCTACAGGCCTGAAAGATCTGACGATAGTGAAAAGGACGGCGGTAGAAGACCAGCGTGGTTTTTTATCGAGACTCTACTGTGCGGAGCAATTTGGCAAGGTCGGATTTACTAAACCTATCGCACAGGTCAATCATACATTTACCAGTGACAAAGGCATCGTGAGAGGGCTACATTTTCAATACCCACCTCAAGCCGAAGTCAAGTTAGTGAGTTGCTTGCAAGGTGAGGTATTTGATATTGCGGTTGATCTTCGTCGAGACTCCCCGACCTTCTTGCAGTGGCATGGGGAGTTGCTATCAGCTACAAACCGCACGAGTCTTCTTATCCCAGAAGGGTTTGCCCATGGATTTCAGACTTTGATGGCAAATTGTGAATTAATTTACCTGCATACCGCGGCCTACCACCCGGAGTGCGAAGGCGCATTAAATGCTACGGATCCGTTGCTTAATATAGCCTGGCCCATTGCCATTGCTGATATGTCTGAAAAAGACCGCAATCACAAATTGATAGAAAGAGATTTTGAAGGGCTTGTATTGTGAAATGTCGTCATTGCCAGGCCGAACTGAGTTTGTCGTTGATGGACCTAGGTTCATCTCCACCATCTAATGCTTATTTGACCGAAAAAACATTGAACGCGCCAGAAAAATATTTCCCATTACGAGTGCTAGTTTGCACCGAGTGTTGGCTAGTTCAGACGGAAGATTATGCGAGCGCGGACGAATTATTTTCTGCGGAATACGCCTACTTCAGTTCATTTTCGACCACCTGGTTAGAGCACTCAGAACGCTATGTTGCCGATATGGCAAAGAGGTTTGGTTTAGGTGCGCAGTCACTTATCGTCGAAGTGGCTGCGAATGATGGTTATCTGCTTCAATATGCCAGGGCGCAAGGAATCCCCTGTTTGGGGATAGAGCCAACCGCTAGCACCGCAGCGGCCGCGCGTGCTAAGGGAATAGAGATCGTAGAAGATTTTTTTGGTGTGAAGTTGGCTGAAGAATTAGTGTTAAGTGGTAAGCAAGCTGACGTGATCACGGCGAACAATGTGTTAGCCCATGTGCCCGACATTAATGATTTTGTCGCGGGGTTCTCACGGCTGCTAAAACCGACGGGTATCGCGACTTTTGAATTTCCTCATCTTTTACGCTTAGTGTCTGAAAATCAATTTGATACGATATATCATGAGCATTATTCCTATCTTTCCTTGACAGCTACTAAGAGAATTTTTGAGCATAATGGGTTGAGCGTTTTTGACGTGGAGGAATTACCAAGCCATGGCGGGAGCTTGCGTGTATACGCGCAACGCATGGGTTTAGGTGTCCGCGCTCCAAGTCAGAGTGTCGAGGCATTATTAGCTAGAGAAGCAAAAGCAGGTGTGGCTACTTCTGAGTACTACACTGGATTTCAGGAAAAAGCTAACAGAGTTAAAAATGATTTTCTGTCGTTTCTAATTGAAGCTAATAAAGCAGGAAAATCTGTTGCGGGGTATGGGGCGGCAGCGAAGGGAAATACCTTACTTAATTATGCTGGGTTGCGCGCTGATTTATTGCCTTATGTTGTAGATCGTAACCCCGCCAAGCAAAATAAATTTTTACCAGGTTGCCGAATACCTATTTTTGATGAAGGAAAGTTAAAGCAAATTAAACCCGATTATGTGATTATTTTGCCCTGGAACTTAAAGACAGAAATTTCTGATCAGCTTTCATATATAAGAGAATGGGGTGGTCAGTTCGTTACCTCAGTTCCTGCTTTAGAGATTATATGAGTAATACAAAAATTTATTATACGAAGCCTTCAATTACTGAATTAGAAGTTGGGTATGCGACAGATGCTGCGCGTAATGGATGGGGTGATAAGTGCTATGAGTATATTGAAAAATTTGAGGCCAAATTTAAAGAATTCACGGGTTCTAAATATGCCATAGCAACCTCTAGTTGTACGGGTGCCATTCACATGGGGTTAGCAGCATTGGGAATTGGTCTTGACGATGAAGTCATACTTGCGGATACCAACTGGATTGCTTCTGCCGCACCGATTACTTACCTGGGCGCAAAACCTATATTTGTAGATATTTTACCGGATACCTGGTGTGTAGATCCTGCAAGAGTTGAGGATGCTATTACTGATAAAACAAAAGCGATTCTGGCCGTTCATATTTATGGCAATCTCTGCGAGATGGATAAATTGTTGGCGATTGGGGATAAATATGGCATTCCAGTTATTGAGGATGCGGCAGAAGCCATAGGCTCATACTGGCACGATCATCACGCCGGAACTTTAGGGCAATTTGGCACTTTCTCGTTCCATGGCACAAAAACACTAACTACGGGTGAAGGTGGTATGTTTATTACCAATAATCCTGAGCTGCATGAAAAAGTACTTGCCTTATCCAATCACGGTAGGGCGAAAGGACAAGTCAAACAGTTTTGGCCAGATGACATTGGATTTAAATATAAAATGTCCAATATTCAAGCAGCCATAGGTTGCGGCCAAATGGAGCGCATTGATGACCTGGTGAGTCGTAAAAGACAGATTTTCCAAGCTTATCAAGCTGGATTGCGCGACATTTCTGGCTTTAGTATGAATCCAGAAAAAAAAGGAACGATTAATGGCTATTGGATGCCGACAGTTGTTTTCGAAAAATCTACTGGGGTTGTACGTGAGAAATTACAAGTTTTGTTTAGTAAAAAAAACGTAGACGCGAGGGGTTTTTTTTATCCCCTATCAAGCTTGCCCATGTTTGATGATAGGCTTGGTAATCTAAATTCTTGGGATATTCCTAACAGGGCCATTAATCTCCCTAGCTACCACGATTTGACGGAGCGGGAGATAGAGAGAGTTGGATTGATAATAAAGAGCAGTCTGATTAAGGGGTAGATTAAAGATATGAAATATTTTTTTTTAGGGGCGTCTAACCCAGAAACAATTCGTATGATTCATGCGATGGAGAAATCAGTGCCCTCATTCGAGGTAGGTGGCTTTCTGGATAATGAAAAAAAATTGCATGGCAAATATTTTCATGGATATCCAATATTGGGAGGCAGTAACAAAGTAAAGGAGTTGAAATCGAATAATGTAAGGTTTGTAAACTTGATAACAAGAGATTCAATTTCAAGATATAAAACAACGCAAGACATAATAAATTCTGGAGGATTACTGGGTAATTTTATACACCCGAGTATTGACTTGGATTTGGTCGAGCTAGGGTTGGGTAACTATTTTCAGGAAGGCGTGATAATACAGGCCGGTGTAAAAATAAAGAATAATTGTAGTATTCATATGGGCAGCCTGATTGGGCATGAGACACTAATTTCTAGTGATACCTTTATTGCACATGCAGTCAGTATTTCCGGCTGTTGCGACATCGGGCAGGGATGTTTTATCGGGACAAACGCAACCATACTTCCCCGAATAAAAATTGGCAATTGGGTTTCCGTGGGTGCCGGTACGGTAGTGAATAAAGACGTCCCTGACTATTCGGTAATTGTTGGGAATCCAGGAAGAATTATTAGAATTATATCGCCGCCATATTGAAAATAGAACTCGTAAACAAAAGTTCCAGATATTTTGAATAGTGCAATTGATGATAAAATCGTGCGTGCTTAGGCGGCTGTGGTTATGTTGATTCCCTTTCTAGGTTGTAAGGGCGGGATTCTCTCTTTCGTTAAAAAGACGTGAAAGGACTGCAAGCGCTGTGTGCGAGGAGCATGCTAGCTTGATATTTTTTTTATTGTTAAAAGTAACGAAGACAGAAATTTTTATTTAAAATAGGATTGAAGTTTAACGTGTATTAATGACAGAGAATTTTATGGATACAGAATCACCTTTAAAGAATTTCAAAAGAGAAGTGTCCCTGCGTGTCGAAAAAATTGGAGATAACCATCAGCTATGGGAAAATTCCGTTAAATGGATGAACGAAACGGCAGGTTATAAATATACATATAATTTTTCATTTCTTGGCCGTCCGATTATTCAATATCCTCAAGATATGGTGGCAATGCAGGAGCTGATTTGGTCGGTTAAGCCCGACCTTATTATCGAAACTGGCATCGCTCATGGTGGTTCATTGATAATGAATGCCTCGTTGCTCGCGATGTTGGATTACTGTGAGGCTTTTGAAAAAAACGAAATGCTCGATCCTCGCAAGCCAAAGCGGCGTGTTTTGGGTATTGATATTGATATTAGGGCGCATAATCGAGCTGCGATTGAAGAGCATCCAATGGCGAATCGGATAGATATGATTGAAGGTTCATCGATAGCTGAAGATGTTATAGCGCAAGTACATAAATACTCGAAGAATTATAGGAAAATATTAGTAAGCCTTGATTCCAATCATACTCATGAACATGTTTTAGCCGAGCTAGAAGCCTATGCTCCGCTCACGAGCATAGGCAGTTATTGTGTGGTATTCGATACCGTTGTGGAAGATATGCCGGCAGAGATGTTTCCTGATCGTCCATGGGGACCGGACGACAACCCCAAAACGGCGGTATGGGAATACCTTGAAACACATAGTGAATTTGAAATTGATAAAAGTATTCAAAATAAATTATTGATAACCGTCGCGCCAGACGGTTATCTTCGCCGTGTTCGTTAAGTATAGATTGTGTCACTAAAGAAAAATATTGTAGCTAATTTTTCGGGCAGTATATGGTCTGCCTTGATGTCGCTGGCGTTTGTTCCATTTTATATCCAGCTGATGGGGGTAGAATCTTACGGTGTCGTCGGTATATATGTTTCCCTCGTGGGCATGTTAACCGTGTTGGACCTGGGATTGTCGCAAACCATGAATCGAGAAATGGCCCGGCTATCTCATGATGAGCGGAATAGTCACCAGATAACAAATACAGCTCATACGCTGGAGGTGGTTTATTGGGCCTTCGCGGTAGTAATTGGTGTTGGTGTTGCTCTATTAGCAGCGCCTATAGCCGATCATTGGCTGAATCCGGATCAGCTTACAAGAGATGATCTGCGCTTAGCAATCCAAATCATGGGATTGGTAATAGGGTTGCGTTGGCCGGTTTCCTTTTACATAGGAGGGTTGAATGGCTTGCAGCGACAGGTACTGTTAAATGTTCTTTTAAGCATTGTCGTAACACTGCAAGGGTTGGGTGCGCTAGCGGTGTTGTGGTTTGTGGAGCCAACAATAAAAGCTTTCTTTATGTGGCAAGCGGTTACGGCGTTGTTACAGGTTGTTATATTCAGGGGGGCGTTGTGGCGAAGCCTGCCGCTGGGTCACAGCAGTCGATTTGATAAAAATATATTGAATGAAATTTGGCGCTTTGCCGCTGGGATGAGTGGCATTTCCTTGTTGGCGGCAATCCTGACTCAGCTTGATAAGGTAGTTTTGAGCAAAATACTCTCATTGACGGAGTTTGGTTATTACGCTTTTGCCACAGCGGTTGCGGGGGTGGTATTTAGGCTGATAGGCCCTGTATTTGCAGCCTATTACCCACGACTAACAGAGCTGGTATCTCAAGATAATCAAGAGTCGCTAGTGAAAACCTATCATCAGGGCAGCCAGGTAATGGCTGTCTCGATATTCCCCGTTGCGCTTGTTCTTATATTCTTCTCAAATGAAATTCTGGATTTATGGACCCACAATCAAAATTTAATTTTCCATACATCCCTGTTGATTAGCCTGTTGACTATCGGGAACGCATTAAATGGCATGATGCATTTACCTTATTCATTGCAGCTTGCTCACGGCTGGACCGGACTTGCATTGGTTCAAAATATAGTTGCCGTTATCGTTTTGGCTCCTGCGATTTACTTTTCGACAATACGCTGGGGTACAACTGGAGCTGCAGTCATTTGGATTATTCTCAACGCGACATACCTGCTAATCGGAAATCACGTGATGCATCTGAAGTTGCTAAAAAATGATAAATGGCAATGGTATTTTGATGATTTAATTAAACCGTTAATTTCAGTTCTGGCGGTGTGCTGGCTTGCCCAGTTGATTTTGACCGATGAAATGAGTTTTTGGAGTAAAGTGACTGTTTTAATTGCTGCTTCAGTAGCATCAATTATTGCCGCATTGGCTAGTAGCAGCTTACTTCGTGGTATGTCTTATAGTTATTTAGTGCGGGCTATTAGCAAGTGATCAAGCAGCCGGGGCTTGTTACGGTAGGTATTCCAACGTACAACCGAGCGGATATGTTGAGGCGTTCAATCGATTCTGTATTACGTCAGGATTACGCACAGATTGAGGTTTTAATATCAGATAATTTTTCAACAGATAATACTCAAAGTGTTTGCCAGCAGTTTTGCGAGAAAGATAGACGAGTGAGATACGTTCAGCAATCATCCAATATAGGCGCATCAGCTAATTTTAAAGACGTTTTAACGCGAGCTTCTGGCGAATATTTTATGTGGTTGGGGGACGATGACTGGATCGACTCAGCATATGTCAGTTCTTGTGTGTCGTTGCTAGCTTCTGATCTTGATACAGCATTAGTTAGTGGGGCACCACAATACTATAGCGAAGGAAAAAAAGTTTCCGAGGGAAAGATGTTTAACTTGGAGCAGCGCTCGTGGGTAGCCAGAGTTGTTGGTTATTACGGGAAGGTGGCGGATAACGGTATGTTCTATGGCATTATGCGAACTGCCAAGCTACAACAGGTTAATATACCCAATACGATGGCTGGAGATTGGCATTTGCTGGCAAATATAGTATCAACTGGCAAGACGAGAATGCTCACGTCTGTATCGGTACATAGAGAATTGGGTGGCGCAACTGCCAGTTATAGGAAAATAGCAGAATCGCTAGGACTGCCAAAAATTCAAGCAGTACTTCCTATGGCGACTGCCGCATGTGGTGCATGGAAAAATATAATTTTTAACGGCCAGCTATATAAATCAAGGAATATTCTGAGGAGGGTTGCTTTAGCCAATGTCGTTTTTATTGTAGTGGCTCTTAAAAATATGTGGCGTTACTTGGGCTTCATAAAACGTTTTTTAAAGTTAGATATAAATAAGTGAAAGTTGCATTTGATAATCAAGCCTTTAATTGGCAATCCTATGGTGGGATTTCTCGCTATTACGCGATTTTGGCGGAAGAGCTATTAAAGCAGAGGCTGGATGTAAGTGTTTTTGCTGGTATTCACCAGAATAATTATTTGTCAGCTTTGCCTAATGAGGTCGTGAGCGGAATAAAGTTAAAAAAATATCCACCTAAAACGAGCCGACTTTTCCAGATGTTCAACCACTACGCAGTTAACCACCAAATAAATCGTTGGCAGCCCGATATTATTCACGAGACCTATTATTCGTCCAGGTTGTTACCTCAGAAGGCCGTTCCGCGTGTCGCAACAGTTTACGATATGATCCATGAGTTATATCCCAAAATGTTTTTAGCTAGGGATAAAACCAGTGAATGGAAACGTAAAACCCTTGATCGTGTTGTGCACATAATTAGTATTTCGCACAGTACCAAAAAAGATCTAATTGATCTTTTTGATGTTGAGGAAAGTAAAATATCGGTGGTTCATTTGGGCGTTGACGTCAACTTATCGCTTTCTGGATATCCAAATGAGCACGAATGTGACGCCCAGCCCCCGTTTTTGCTTTACGTTGGCGAGCGTGGGGCCTATAAAAATTTTAGTGGCGTATTGCGCGCTATAGCAAATTCCCAGCAGTTAAGAAACGATTTTAATTTAATAGCATTTGGCGGCGGGTATTTTAAAGGCGATGAATTGTCTTTGATTTCAAACCTGGGCTTCAAGGATAATCAGGTTCGTCAAATTGACGGAGGTGACGATATACTTGCATCACTATATCGTCAGGCTTGTGCTTTCGTATATCCATCGCTCTACGAGGGTTTTGGCTTGCCACCGTTAGAAGCTATGGCGTGTTCATGTCCGGTTATATCTAGTAACACTAGCTCAATGCCTGAAGTTATAGGTGAAGCGGGAGAGTATTTTAATCCAATAGATATTGAGACGATGACAATCGCAATTGAAAAAGTCGTTTACTCATCCGTTCGCACGGAAGAACTCAGGGCGCTGGGCCAGAATCGGGTAAAGCAATTTTCTTGGGGTAAATGTGCTGATGAAACTCTCGAAGTCTACAAAAAAATAATAGGTTAATCTGTGAATAAAAAAATTGCATTAATTTGTGGCGTTAGCGGACAAGACGGGAGCTATTTGGCGCGTCTTTTAATAGAAAAAAATTATGAAGTCTGGGGAACATCGCGCGACGCTCAAGGCTCCTCTTTCTCTAATTTGGTGAGGCTGGAGATTAATGAGAAAGTGAACTGTATTTCTATGGTCCCGGAGGACTTTAGAAGTGTTCTGGTTGCCCTGCGTAAGAGTCAGCCTGACGAGCTTTACTACCTTGCAGGGCAATCGTCGGTTGGTTTGTCTTTTGAGCAGCCTGCTGAAACTATTCAAAGTATTGCTTTGGGTACGTTAAATGTGCTCGAGGCGTGCCGGATGATGGATAAGGAAATTCGAGTTTATCAGGCAGGATCAAGTGAGTGTTTTGGAGATACTGAAGGACACGCAGCGACTGAATTGACACCTTTTAGACCTCGGAGTCCCTATGCAGTTGCGAAATCATCCGCTTTTTGGTTGGTTGATAACTATAGAGAAGCTTACAATTTATTTGTATGTACCGGTGTTTTATTCAATCATGAGTCGCTATTCCGCCCATCCAGGTTTGTTACGCAGAAAATAATTTCAACTGCAAAGCGAATAGCTAATGGCTCAGACGAAAAATTGATTTTGGGGCGGCTGGATATATCCAGAGATTGGGGTTGGGCGCCTGAATATGTCGAGGCAATGTGGTTAATGCTTCAGCAACCACAGCCAGAGGATTTTGTTATCGCGACAGGAGAATTAAATTCGTTGGAGGCCTTTGTCGAGACCGTGTTCGAACACGTTGATTTAAACTGGAAGCAGCACGTCGTACATGACGAGCAGTTCACGCGACCAACAGAGCTAATGGCTAGCTTTGGTGACCCGTCGAAGGCTAGCAAAGTGTTAAATTGGCAGGCACGATACAAAATGCGCGATGTAATAAAAATGATGATGGAATAATGACTATATTCCGCCAGATTTCTTCGAAAAAAAATAAACGCCACTACTAGACGTTTGATGTTACAAAAAAATACCCAGGTACGCTGTGCGTTATGAGTATCGCTGTATTGTCTTCTGTTGAGGTTGATAATTAAGGTGACCTGATTTGTCGAGATCCGACGATAATTATTGTTAGGAAGCTCAGCACGACTATCCACCATGAGCCACCGCGGACATAAGGGGTTTCACCTGTACGTGGCGTCACCCAGCCTTCTAGGATTCCGCTTTCAAAGCGCGAAATGGATTTGTCGATTTTCCCTTTCCTGTTGATAACTGCTGTAAAGCCATCATTGGTAGCCCGTATTAAAGGTTTACTGTTTTCCAGGGCTCGCATCTGCGCCATTTGCAGGTGTTGATGGGGGCCGATAGAACGACCGAACCAGGTGTCGTTACTCACCGTTAACAGAATGTTGGCTGTCCGGGCATTTTCGGCGACTAACCCGGGATAGACAATTTCATAACAAATAGCCGTAGCGATTTGTATGCCATTACCGATGTGGATTGGGGTTTGGTTTTTGGGGCCAGCTTTAAAGGCCGACATCGGTAAATCAAAAAACGCGATGGCACCGCGCAACAATTGTTCGAGTGGAACATATTCGCCAAACGGGACGAGTCGTTGTTTACGGTATTCTCCGGTGGCCATGCCTAGACCGATAACGCCGTTGTAGTAATCGGTTTCATAATCAGCGATGGGAATGCCGAGAATCAAAGCGGTATTTGAAGCGGCGGCGAGTTTATCCTGTTGCTTGAGAAAGGGCTGTACGGCGTGTCGTAAGCGCGGGATAGCGGCTTCCGGCCAGACTACAATATCTTTATCGCCGAGCCTGGCATTGGTGGCGGCGAAGTTGTCTAGAATTGCAGGGATAGCATCCGGATTCCATTTTTCTAACAGAGGATGGTTGGGTTGTACCAGAGCGACCGACAGGGTGTCGCCGGTAGCTTGAGTCCAGGATGTTTGTTGTAAATAAAGTCCGCCGCCCCAGACCCCGGCTAGTATTACCAGCCCGCCAATGGCAGCGTTGCTGAAGCGCTCGGTGAGGAGGATTCCTGCCGCTGCGCCAGTAGCGGCGACAGCGCCGCTGAGCCCATAGACGCCGGTTACAGGGGCCCATCCTGCTAGCGGTGTCTCCAGTGGTGCGTAACCTAAAAGTAACCAGGGGAAGCCGGTTAGAAACCAGGTTCTAAACCACTCCCCTAATATCCACAGCGCGGGAAATACCAGTAGTCGAGTCGTTGGAAGGCGGTTATTGAGCATGCCGTAAAAAATAAATGGCAGTGCAAAAACCAGTGCAATACCGGCGACAAAAACGGCGGTGAGCCCGGCAGCCAGCACCATCGGTGCCTGCCCGTAATCGTGGATGCTGACATAAACCCAGGAAGCGCCGGTGCCGAATAAACCGATCCCGAAACTAAACGCCAGGGCAAAACTATGCGCGCGTCCGGCATCCATTAACACCAGGCTGAAAATTCCAACACTGGCAACGGCAATTATCCAGATGGAAAAAGGTGCGAAGGACAGCGTGAGGACTGCGCCGCAAAATAGAGCCAGAAGGTGATTGCCAAAGGGTTTTTTCCTGGTATGGGCGGCAATCTTACGCTTTGTAGGAGTTATCTTTTTAGTAGACGTTAGTGACAAAGGGGTTAATCCGCCTTGGTGGCGGTCATGCTAAGTAGGTGTATTTGTCGTGTGTCAGCGGCCTGCACCGTGAACATAAAATTTTCTACTTCAACCGTTTCGCCGATCACTGGGAAGTGTCCAAAGGCCTGCGTTATAAGCCCGCCAATGGTATCGAATTCCTCTTCGTTGAGTCCCGTTTCGAAACGTTCATTAAATTCATCGATAGGGGTGAGCGCGGCAATTTGAAAACTATGGTCGCCGTTTTCGCGAATGTGCTGGACTTCCTCAATGTCGGTTTCGTCTTCTATTTCGCCGACGATTTCTTCGAGGATATCTTCAATGGTAATGAGGCCAGATACGCTACCGTACTCGTCAACCACGATCGCCATATGATAGCGCTGCTCGCGAAATTCCCGCAACAAGACATTGAGTCGCTTGCTCTCGGGAATAATTGTGGCGGGTCGAATAACGTCGGCGAGTGAAAACTCGCCACTATTGTTGAGCATAAACGGCAGTAAATCTTTGGCCAGTAAAATACCCTTAATATCGTCCAGCGATTCGCCGATGACGGGAAAGCGAGAGTGTTTGGATTTCACCACCAGCGCCAAAATGTTGTCCAGAGGCATGTCCGCTTCAATCACTATCATTTGAGTGCGGGGTAACATGATTTCCCGAACTTGTTGTCCGGATACCTGTAGGGCACCTTTAATAATGTCCAGGGCTTCGGTGTCGAGGATGTTTTCCTCGCGGGCGGTTTCCAATAACTCTTCCAGATCCTCTCGGGATCTAGGTTTGATATTGAAAATTCCGGCGAACTGCTGGTACCAGCGCCGCCGACTGCCGTTAGATTCGCTACTCATATTACTTTGATACCTGAGACTGTTCGGGTGTTGTTGTGGGTGCATCCGCTGCGACATTCACTACTAGATAGGGCGGCGGATAATTAAGGTGTTTTAAAATATCGGTTTCGAGGTTTTCCATAACGGCCGCATCGGTATCGTCAAGATGATCGTAACCCAATAAATGTAGTGTCCCGTGTACCACCATGTGCGCCCAATGCGCGTCCGGAGTTTTGTGTTGCTCCCGTGCTTCGCGGATGACTACGGGCGCACAAATAACGATATCGCCAAGCAGCGGTAGCTCGACGTAATCTGGAATGTCGGCGGGAAAGGACAAAACGTTGGTGGGAGTGTCGCGCTGACGGTAGCGGGCGTTTAGCGCCTGGCTTTCGGCTTCGTCAACAATGCGAATACTGATTTCAGGATCGGAGGGCTTGACACCATCTGTCGCGGCCCGCTGAGCGTGATAAGTTAGCGCCGCTGACAACCAGCGACGCATGGTCGACGGGTCGGGAACGTCTTCGCCTTCACTGGCGTTTTCGATTGTTGCGGTGACGGTAATATTCACAGTTCAGGAGATCGCTTTTGTTGTTATCGTTGCTGGTTAGCATTGGTGTTGGCGGCATCATTTTCGTGGCTATCATAAGCTTCCACAATGCGCTGTACCAGTGGATGGCGAACCACGTCTTTTGACAAAAATCGGGTAAACGAAATACCGTCGATGTTGCTGAGCACTTCAGAGGCATGCAGTAGACCCGAGTGCGTGCCCCGAGGCAAGTCAATTTGGGTGAGGTCGCCGGTGATCACCGCAGTGGCGCCAAAACCAATACGGGTGAGAAACATCTTCATTTGTTCGCGGGTGGTGTTCTGGCTTTCATCGAGAATAATATAGGCATTATTTAAAGTGCGACCGCGCATATAAGCCAACGGTGCGACTTCGATAACCTGGCGCTCGATCAACTTGCCGACGGTTTCCGTGCCGAGCATTTCGTAGAGTGCATCGTACAGTGGGCGTAGGTAGGGGTCGACCTTTTGCGCCAGATCACCCGGCAGAAACCCGAGTTTTTCTCCCGCTTCCACGGCGGGGCGTACTAGTAAAATGCGCTCTACATCGTTGCGCATAAACGCTTCCACCGCGCAGGCCACCGCAAGATAGGTTTTGCCTGTGCCTGCGGGGCCGATACCAAAATTAATATCGTGGGTTTGAATGGCGCGCACATAGTGTTGCTGGTTTAAACCGCGCGGCAGCACTTTACTGTTTTTGGTGCGTATCACCGTAAAGCTGGCAATATTATCGCCAGCCGGCTCGCTGGGTGAATTATCGCCGCTGGGATGGGCGCTTGAAGCAGTAGTATCCATAGAGTTACCTGATGGGGTGTCGTGAATGGGTGGGGTACCGTTAACTGGCAAGTGACCAGGTGCTTGTTGCTGAGAATGTTGTTGATAGTGCTGAGGGCTCGAAGGCGGTGCGCTGGAATGTTCCTTATCTGAGTGAAGCACGCCTGCGTTCGATGATTTGGCGCGTAGCTCCATATCGGACTGTTGCAAAAATACGTGCACCCGCTCAGGACTGAGGTCGCCCAGTTCATCAGTTTCGCTATAGAGTTGGCGCAGTAAGTTAGAGGCGGGGTAGGTTCGCGAGGTCTCGCCGTAAAATGCGAACACATTGCCTCGGTTGCGAATTTCAATACCCAGGCGTTGTTCGATCTGGTGCAAGTTTTCGTCAAACTGCCCGCAAAGACTCGCAAGACGACGGGTGTCGTGAGGTTCCAGCATGATGCTGTGTACAGCGGGTGCAGTATTCAAATGGGAATGTTTTACGCCTTTTAAGTTAATAGAGTAGGTAAAGCAGGTTAATAGAGAGGCAAAGCATAGCGGCTTTGATGGGCCTGGGAAATAGCCGCAACTCAATTGTTTATATCAAATTACTAAAATTAACTAGCTAATATATTCCATTTGGTTCTGTACTTTAGTGGCTGCCGTTTGCGGGTTCGATGCGGTCAGATCATCACCGCTCCCCAGCAAGCGCCCGCGCAGGGAGTTGGGCAGCGCTTCGTCGATGCTGACCTCCGCAAACGTGCCGATCAGCTTGTGGTCGAGGCATGAAAAATTAACCACTCGGTTATTCTCGGTGCGGCCCTGTAGTTGACCGGGGTCGCGTTTGGAAACGCCCGTCACTAAGATAGTATGGGTCTCGCCCACCATGCGGCGACTGATGCTTTCCGCATGTTGAAGAATGCGATGTTGCAACGTTTGTAGGCGCTGTTTCTTGAGACTTTCCGGTGTGCTATCCGTTAAATCCGCTGCCGGGGTTCCGGGTCGGGCGCTGTACACAAAGCTATAGGAGTGATCAAAACCGATATCCTCGATCAACTTCATGGTGCGGTTAAAGTCATCCTCGGTTTCGCCGGGAAAGCCCACAATAAAGTCGGACGAAACACTAATGTCGGGTCGAATAGTGCGCAGCCTGCGGATTTTAGACTTGTACTCCAACGCCGTGTGTCCGCGTTTCATTGCCGCCAGCACTCGGTCACTGCCGCTTTGTACCGGCAGGTGGAGATGGCTAACCAGCTCGGGAACCTCGGCGTAGACGTCGATCAGCGCATCGGAAAACTCCACTGGATGCGAGGTGGTGTAGCGAATGCGATCGATACCGTTGATCTCCGCTACGCTGGGAATCAGCTCCGCCAAATCGCATATTGAGCCATCCGGTGCAGTGCCCCGATAGGCATTGACGTTCTGGCCGAGCAGATTGATTTCGCGCACGCCCTGATCTGCGAGCTGTGCAATTTCGGTTAATACGTCCATCACCGGTCGGCTGACTTCCTCGCCGCGGGTGTAGGGCACCACGCAAAACGTACAGTATTTCGAGCAGCCTTCCATAATCGAAACAAAAGCGCTGACACCGTCGGCCTCTGGGGTCGGCAGGTGGTCAAATTTTTCGATTTCGGGAAAGCTTATATCCACCACCACAGCCCCGTTGCCCTGGCGACTCTGGCCAATCATTTCCGGCAGGCGATGCAGGGTCTGTGGGCCAAACACCAGGTCCACATGGGGCGCGCGCTTAGCAATCGCATCGCCTTCCTGGCTGGCCACGCAACCGCCGACACCAATGATCAAATCCGGGTTCTTGTCCTTGAGGCGCTTCCAGCGGCCCAGCTGATGGAACACCTTATCCTGAGCTTTCTCGCGGATCGAGCAGGTGTTAAGCAGTAGTACGTCGGCTTCCGTAGGGTCATCGGTGGGCACTAAATCGTGAGATTCGCCGAGTAAATCGCGCATGCGCGACGAATCGTACTCGTTCATCTGGCAGCCATGAGTCACGATGTGTAGTTTTTTGGGTCGAGGATCAGTCATTGAATGCGAGCTATACGTTGTTGAGTGCCGGGTTGTGAAAGTGCTTCACAACGTGACTTGACCCTCAATTATACTCTATCTGGGCCTTCCCGCAGGCTTGAAAAAGCCGTTATCTGGCCCAATTATGCTATCCTTGCCGGGAGTGCAATACCATCAGCCGCACGGCCAGCCACGCTACAGTCATACCACAAGAGTTCGAGAGTTTATCCATGAGCAGTACACCCATTTACAAAGTCACCTTCTTTAATCAGGGCGAGGTGTACGAAATCTACGCAAAGTACGTCTATCAAAGTGACTTGATGGGCTTTCTAGAGGTGGAAGAGTTTGTGTTCGGCGAGAAAACCCAGATGATCGTCGACCCCTCAGAAGAAAAGCTCAAGCTCGAGTTTGCGGGCGTAAAGCGCAGCTACATTCCCATCCATTCGGTCGTGCGCATCGACGAAGTCGAAAAAGAAGGTGTGGGTAAAATTGTCGAAGCCAAAGGCGGCAATGTAGCGCCATTCCCCTTCCCATCCATAGTGCCTGGCTCTAATAAAGAGAGCTAAGTGTGCAGGTATGAGCGTGAATTAAAGCGGCCCTGGCCGCTTTTTTTTGGCCCATCTTTTGTAAAAACTTCCCAGGGTAGTTGTTGTCGATATTACACGCATCAAGACTCGTCGATATTGTGTGACGTGCTTCCGTATCGCGATGGACATGTCGTGCTATAACAGCGCGCGAGCCGCTTGCGCGTAAGCTATCCACTAACGCAAACAACCTAGCAAAGCACTAAACCGGTAAAATAATAGGGTGCCACCATGAAATTTATCGCGCTGTTAGTTGTTTTAGTTCTGGTTTACATTTTCTACCCCACCTACAACCTACATCTTAAAGTCGACGTCTTCTCAGATGAATACGAGCTGCGGGAAACGAATTTCTTATCGCTCGATAAATGCCGCCAGGCCGCTGCCATCGCCGCGAAGGAAAAGCTTCATCATTGCTATAAAACCAGCGTCTGGAAAAAAATGTTCGGCGGCTATACCCAGTACAATCCTCAAATTAGGGAGAATCAGAGGGAATTGTCCGGGGAGTAGCGTTATAGCAACCTTGTTAGCGTCTGATATCTCGTCTTTCCCGCTACATCCTCTGTAATATTGCATGGCTGATAGATTTTGACGAGTTACGATTGACGAATGACGTAAATTATAAATATAATGTCGCCAAACAGCTGAGCCGGTGCTTGTTATGGTCAACGAAGCAATCAATGAAGTAATTAATGAGGCGCCCAACCAGGTGATCAAAGAATCACTCCACCCGGGACAAATCCTGGTCGACGAGCTGGAAGAGTTAGAGATAAGTCCGACCGAGCTATCCCGCCGCATCGATGTGCCGCCCAACCGCATATCCCAGATCGTCAACGGTAAACGCGATATCAGCGCCGATACCGCCTTGCGTCTGGGGCAATTCCTCGGCACCGGCCCAGAGGTATGGATGAACCTCCAAAAGGCTTATGATCTTGATAAGGCAAGGGCCAAACTGGGGTCGAAACTAGATCAAATACGCCGATGGTAGCTGAGTGTAGCTGAGTAACACTGCTGACTTGTATTGATCAGCCACTACGTCCGTTTTATTTTTTAAAGGTTTAAAAGCATGATTGAAAGAAAAGTATTTGAAGCCGAGCACGACATGTTTCGCGACAGCGTGCGCAAATTTTTGGAAGCCGAGGCCGTACCGTTTCACGAGCAGTGGGAGAAGGACGGCCAGGTAGACCGAGCCGTATGGCGCAAGGCAGGAGAGCAGGGATTATTAGTGCCGACAGCACCCGAAGAGTATGGCGGTGTTGGCGTGGATTTTCGATATAACACCGTGGTCACCGAAGAGGTTAGCCGTTTAGGTTTAAGCGGTTTGGGCTTCGCGTTACACAGCGATATTTCTGTACCCTATATCTTGAACTACGGCACGCCCGCACAAAAACAAAAATACATTCCCGGCTGTGTGTCGGGCGACATCATTACCGCGATAGCGATGACCGAACCCGGCACCGGTTCCGACCTTCAGGGTATTAAAACCACCGCGGTCCTGGACGGCGATCACTACATCGTTAACGGCTCAAAAACCTTTATTACCAATGGGCAGCATTCCGACGTGGTGGTAGTTGTGGTTAAAACCGACCCCAACGCGGGTGCTGCGGGCACCAGTCTATTATTAATTGAAGCCGGCACGCCGGGTTTTGAAAAAGGCGCGAATTTAAAAAAACTGGGTCTCAAAGCTCAAGACACCTCAGAGCTATTTTTTAACGACGTGCGCGTGCCCAAAGAAAACCTGCTTGGCGAAGAAGGCAAAGGCTTTATTTATTTAATGGAAGAGTTATCCCAGGAGCGCCTTTCCATCGCCCTAATTGGCATGGCGGCAACAGAATCTATTTTACTGCAGACCATTGATTACGTTAAAGAGCGCAAAGCCTTCGGAAAACCCATTGCCGCTTTCCAAAATACCCAATTCCAACTGGCTGAAATGGATACCGAAGTCACGTCGGCCAGAGTGTTTATCGATCGCTGCCTGGAGTTACACATAGAAGGTAAGTTGGATGCCGTGACCGCGGCCAAGGCAAAATTACTCAGTAGTGAATTGCAGGGCCAGGTGATTGATCAGTGCCTGCAATTTCACGGCGGTTACGGTTACATGCTCGAATATCCCGTAGCGCGTGCCTATGCCGATGCTCGCATCCAGCGAATTTACGGCGGCACCAGCGAAATCATGAAATTAATTATTGGGCGCTCACTGACAGAGTAAGAATATGTCGATATTAAAAATAATCAAAACAACTGCGTTCAGTTTGGTGACGCTGGCGGTGATTTCCTGTTCTTCGGACACGCCTGATACCGATACGGACGATATTTCAAAAATTAGAAACTTAATCCAGCCCGCCCAAAATATATGGGCGGGTGGTCAGCCCAACAAAAATCAATTTATCACCTTCGCGCAGATGGGTGTTAAACATGTAGTTAATCTTCGTCCTACCGCAGAGCTAGATTGGAATGAAGGTGAATATGTAGAATCCCTGGGTATAAAATACTATTTAATCCCGGTAGATAGTGTCGACGATATTAGTCCCGAAAATGCCAAACGTCTTGCCGATATTTTACAAAGAGTCGGTGCCGATAAAACCCTGGTGCACTGCGCCAGCGGTAATCGCGTCGGTGCGCTAAAAGCGTTTTCGGCGGGTACTTTAGATGGTAAAACCACGGAAGAGGCGATTGCCCACGGTAAATCGTGGGGCATGACTAGTTTGGAGCCTGAGGTGAGGCAGAAACTTTTGAGCCGCTAGTCGACTAGTTTGTTGGTTTGTTTTTGCGCCTAATGCCGGTGCCCTTCAGTTTTCTAGTACCCTTATAAATCAAACTTCATAGCTTCTATTGATGCCAGCTAACGAGCTGTCGTTTACTGTCCATCTTGGACGCTATTTTTTGAATAGCATCTATGATCGCATTAGTTGGCGTGCTTTCGTTTTCTACGTCGACCCGGGTAGAGCCGCTCTCGATCAGTTCTTTGTTTCTGGTTAAATAGACGGAGACATCGGCTTGCGGAAATTGCGTTTCAATGTCGGTCTCTAAGGTTTTTGCGTAGTCCAATTTTTTCGCTAAAGGCATGTCGCCGAGCGTTTCAATAAAGACAGAGTGTTGGATACGTAAGATGGTCATGCTTGGGTTCCAAGTGTACCGCTGGTTAGCGATTAAAGTTATCAACCCAATGATTATTCCGTGTTTCATTTTCCTTATTGGGTGGTCGAAGCATCCTTGCTCGGTAAGTGAACTTTATCATTAGCGCTAGATTTGTTTTGTACCAAGTTCACACTTTTAATCATCCCGGTTGCCTGGCAACAAGCGTTCCTTTGCTTAGGTAAATAGCGTGACGCAATACTGATGCTCTTATTAGTGTCGGGAAGCCCTGGAATTGATAAGGTGTGTAGTAATTGCTAACTACTGGGGGTGGACTTGAACGACCGTTCCCAGCAATATGGGTGATCAATATGCCGGATGATGGAGATGGAACATGGAGCAGTCGAATTATAAGTACCTTCCTAAAGACGTCGATAAAATAGTAATAAGGGATTTTTCGTTCGATTTCCCTGCCGATTTGGACCCCGTGTGGGTCCCTGGGAATCCGGTTCGCTCGCACTTGTTTAACGGGTTTTCGATGACCATGCCCTATCTCGAACCTTTCTTGATTCGCGCGATACTAAAAGCCAAAAAACACATCACCGACCCCGAGTTATTGAATGACATGTCTGGGTTCAACCGGCAGGAGGGCAATCACTATAAATGCCACCGGCGTTATAACGAGCTGATAAAGACCAATGGTTATCCGGAGCTGGAAGAATTAGAAAAGCGTATGACCGAGGATTATGTTCGCCTCGAGACCAAAAGCCTAAGAACCCAATTAGCGTATGCAGCCGGATTCGAGTCGATGACCAATGGTTTTACGCATTGGCTGATAACCAAACGCGTGGGGTTATTTGCCGGAGCCAGCCAACACGTCAGCTCATTTTGGCTGATGCATATGATAGAAGAAGCGGAGCACAAAACCGTCGCTTTTGACGCCTACATGGCCTATTCCGGCAAGTACTTACCGAGAGCCCTTGGGGTACTCCACGGTTCAGGCCATATCGTCGGCCTGGGCATAAGAGGCATGCTAGGGTGTCTAAAGAAAGACAAAATACTGTATCGCCCGTCCACCTTCTTCAAGATACTAAAAGAATTTTTCCTATTCATTGTCAATGTTGGGCCATTTTGCTTTCGGGCCCTGCTGCCGGGTTTTAACCCGCGCAAGGAGCGCGACCTTCAATGGATGAATGATTGGATTGAGGGCTACTCAACCCTGTCCGAGGGTGCGCCGATTCCGCTACTGGATACGAGTAATCCCAACATGCCGGTGCCTTTCTAGATTAATCACTTAGTTAGATCACTAGATTAGATAACTAAATTAGTGATCTAAAAATTCACGTAAATATAACAACAAGAAGAGGCGGCTATGGAAGACATCAGAAAGAGTCAGCGCTTGCTGGTCGGACACGGCGCCCTGGTACTCTTATTCGCTTTTGTTATTGGCTTCGGCTTTGTATTCTTTTTGATAGGCGATATTCGCCTCTGGCCCATCCCCGGGGTTATTGATTATCAAATGCCGGGTACCTACGACGCCTGGCGTATGGCCCATATGGAAGGCATCACCAATGGCTTTGGTCTTTGGTTACTGGCCGCTGTTCTGCCCCTGTTGAATCTCTCGGTTAAAACATCCCGGCGCATTGCGATAGGGATGATAATCACCGCCTGGACCATTGTTATCGCCTCTACCATTGATCCGCTGTTTCCGAACGCCAGGGGGCTCGAGCTTACCGGTGAATCCACGCTTTGGAATGACGTGGCATTTCTGCTTTTCGTGATTGGTATCGGTATTGTTATCGCCATCATGGTCAAAATAGCGAAGGAGTGTTTGTTTACGGTTGAGTAGGAATTGCGCTGTCTCTGCAAGAATTACGTGATTGCAAGACCCGGCCCTGACTCTGGGTATATCTCGGTCTGAGCCGGTTTTTACCCGCCTGGAAACATAAAGAATAGACTCTTCTGGCTTTTCAGTTTCAAGGTGTCGGATGGCTTTATTGTATTGGGTAGTCGCCGCTTGCCACCGGTTTCAGTGAGAACTTCCATATCAGTATTTTCAATAATCATTTCATGGATGTCTTGGCTATGGGCAGGAGTTTCGCTGTAGGCTGCCGCGTAGAAGTCCTGCATGGACATGGTGTCACCGGATTCTGCGACAAATCTCGGAATATCTTCATATAGGGATTTCTTGGCTTCCTGCCTAGAATCGTTGTCGAATAGGTAGAGTTGTCCTTCTTCGCGGGGGTCATAAGACAGCATCTTCAACCCTGCCTTTCCAAAATGGGCTTGTGCGTCACTTTGATGAAGAACATCGTTGTAAACTTGGCGGGCGCGGTAGGAATTAGCAAAGTGCATGAGCCAGTATTGCCAGCCTGAAGGGTTGTTGATTGAAAAAGGGCTGACAAATCCGGCGCAGTCTTTCAAATAGCCAAAGGCGATTTTTTCAGCTTCGGCTAACCATTGTTGCTTCCCAAGCATGATCTCCCCTTCTTTAAGAAGGGCATCAATTCGCAGTTTCAATTCGGGCTCAAGCGGTACGCCTTTGGCGTTTGAATTCGGGGACAAAAATGTCAGAAGGCTTCGAATCGCGAAAGTAAGGAGGACTTCCGCTGATCGCCACGAGTTGATAATGTCTTTGATAATTATGGAGGTGACGTCGGAATAACCACATTGATCAAGATTGAAAAAGACATTACTGCATTTGGCAGAAATCAGACGGGCTTTTATTTCAGGGTACAGTTTTTCAAACTCCTGACTGAAGTACTCGGTTTCAATAAAGAGGTTTTGGCAGGTATCCTTAGCTTGAGCAAGGAGGGGGGTCAAGTTTTTCTTAAGCTGTTCGGTAACTGATTTATCAAAGTCGTTTAGGAGGAGTAAGCAATCAATCTGAATGGGTTTTATGCCCTGTGCGATTCTGAGGAGATTAATTTCATTAGTGGCTTTTATCAGTACGTCAACAAAGATGAGGGGGGAGCCAAAACTGCCACACTTATATAGTCCTGCACCGGAAAAACCGTCAACAATGGCAAGTCTGAATTTTTCCTGTTGTGGGAGCTGACATCGTATCAACAAATATTGCCTGAAATAATTTTTCAGGATCTCGTGTTTCTTTTTTGTATGCTCTTCGAGGAGAGCCCCGTCTTCCCAATCGTATTTTTTTTCGACCACAATATAACTACCCTGTTATTGTTCCCTGCGATGTTTTATCCGTCATGCGATAACCTCTAGCTGGTCGGCGGTGATTTGGCTGTAAGGTTTTTAGGCGTTAAAGACTCACACGGACCTCAGAAGGCATTTCATCCCATGTCCTGCCTCTATACACTCTACCATTAGCCTTTTTAGAGCGCTTCTGATTATCTTTACCCCATGCGCCCCATTGTTTGAAGAAGAAAGCAGTATTTTGCTCAGCGCACTGCGTATGAATTTCATCAATCCAGTCTTCTTTTATCGGTCTTGCTTCGTTCCCGCTTTCGCCTCCTACTATTGCCCAATGGATATTATCCAGATTAACCTCTCCTACGGAGGCAATAAGCGGCTCAAAAGAAATAAAACGGATGGACGCAGGGGTGTTTCGTAGGTGCTCAATTCGGTCGGCCACTTCCGCATTTTCTACGCTTGTACCAAGCCAAACATTAGGAAGTACTTCTACGATTTTTTCGGAAACAATGTGTTGCATCCTTTCGGGCCGTTTGGTCAAAATTTGATAGTTATGCTGGGGTGTTTCCTTCATGACTTTCCACACGGATTTAATGAACCTATCACTGACATTATCGTGGAATAGGTCACTCATCGAGTTGACGAAAATTTTACGAGCCTTCCTCCACTTATAAGGAATAAGAAGGGCGCTCTCATCCTCCTTAACGATGCCGTTCCAGGTGACATTCTTGCCGCGTTTAGTGGTCAACCCCTTGTATTTTTCAACGCCCATAGATTCAAGCCGTCTGGCCATCTGCATAGCATAGCAGTGCTTGCATCCTGCACTTGCCAGAGAGCATCCGGCAACAGGATTCCAAGTGGCGTCTGTCCATTCGATCTGTGTGTCTGCCATGCCTCCCTCCTAACAGTAAAAATGGTCCCTTGTGGATTTTATAAGCTTATCAGTCGAGTAGCGTTCTGTCTTTATGCTTTTTATAATATTTGTAGATCGATAGATATGGGGGTAAGACAAAGATAAGGGAAGCTAAGTTGATTAAACCTCATTCCTCCTTTATCTGTATGAACATTATGGTTGTATTAATTAGGAAAAGGCCGGTGACATCGAATACAAGTGCAATCTCTATAAGGAAGATATGGATGAACCGGAAGCGGCGTTGTCTCCGGCGAAGCAAATGGCAGCGATTTCGGCTATTCATCAGCTTGTAGAGCAGAACTCACAATTCATTATCGCGACCCACTCGCCTATCCTGTTGGCTTATCCCCGGTCGAGGATTTATCGATTCTCGGCGTCTGGGATCGATCAAGTTGCTTATGAAGATACTGAACACTATGAGGTAACGAAAGATTTTTTAAATCACCATGAGCAGATGATGAAAATCTTGATGGAGGAGTAGTGACGGTATTGAAGCGGAGTTAATATGGACTTAACGTGAGAATAACTACCAGGGACAGCAGCTATAATTGCGCTAAGCGATTAATTTAATGGTCGTTGCGGGTTGACTTGAACCGCCGACCCAGTATCAGGAGGCGGGTATCTAAATCGGCCGCTCCAGGTTTGCGAGGCTGCCGCAAAAGCCTGAATGTCTGCTTTTTGGCCGAAAGAAGACATAATTTAGTGTGATAACGGTTAAGTAAGGCAAATCAAAGTTTAAATTTAGGGTTTCCACACGCTTGGTAGTGGCGCATATGACTATGTTATTATCTGTCCTAAATTAGGCAGACTGGACTACTATTATGCCAAAATGGGGCCTCACACCTGATCAGATTGCTTCCAAGCCCTGGGGGCTTGGCGCGGATGATATTGCGCCGTGTAAGACTATCACTGATCCTATCCATGGTGATATCTACCTGAATAATCTCGAAAAACAGCTTGCTGATAGCGTGCCTATGCAGCGACTTAGAAGAGTTCGCCAGCTAGGGACTACGCACCTAATCTATCCTGGAGCGACACATAGTCGGTTTTCACATTCTCTTGGTGCGTTAAGAGTAGTCCAAGATTTACTTGACGCAGTGTTAACGCAGCAGAATTCCCCTCACGCTGTAAATGATCTTTTTATGGAGTTCAGTCCTGATAAGAAAGATTATAATTTGATAGTCGCTGAGGCAACTATTCTGGCCAGGCTTGGTGGGCTGCTGCATGATTTATGTCATGTGCCATTTGGACATTCCGTCGAGGACGATCTAGATATATTGGTAGAACATGACGAGAATGAGGATCGATTTAATTTTTTATGGAATCAAATCGATGAGCCTATTAGAAACAAAATAAATCCAGGCTTGTTTAACGCCCTGAAGCCGCTAATAATTTCAAAAGGTGAGTCTTCAGGCGACCAACCTTTGTGCGATACCAAATACGCTTTTGTGGCGGATATTGTAGGCAATACAATTTGTGCCGATCTGCTTGATTATTTAAAGCGTGATCATTTCTATACGGGATTGCCCGCACAGTTAGGCCAGCGATTTATAGATGGTTTTTATGTCACTCCTTCTACAAACAAAAGCTATCCTGCAAAAATGGTCATGCGCGTTTCTAAGGATGGTCACGAGAGATCTGATATTATTTCGGAGCTTTTTAAATATCTGAGATATCGCTACGAGTTGAGCGAACGTGTTCTCGTTCACCATACTAAGATTTCTGCTGATGCGATGATCGGAAAAATTTTGGAAATGTGGAAAGATGTAATATTTTTACAAAAAGCTTCTGAACTATATAAAAAAGAATGTAAATCTCATGGAGACAATATTGAAAAACTTAGAGAAAAAATTGTTACTCAATTTGAAGCTGGGTCAGTTGAAATTCAACGTATCGATGAGGAAGTAAAGCAAGTATTGGAAAAGAATTTTCTCAGTCATGGCGATGATGGTCTAATTGAATATATTATTGGTGAGATGGACCGATCCGGCAGCGACAAAAGGGAGCAGGCAGTCCTGTCTTTAGCGGAGAAGTTTCAGAATCGCAAGTTATTTAAGGTTATAACGAAGTGCTCAAACGTGCGTTCGCAAGCAGAAACCCTTTATAAAAACTTTGGAAAGGCAAAAGAAAGAAGGAGGCTAGAGGAAGGAGCCTGCGAATTTGCTGGAATAGACCATTCCTGGCACATACTAATCTGGCTGCCAAACCCCAAAATGAGACTTAAAGCAGCTGAAGTGTTAGTAGAAGATAGTTATGGGATTCAGCCTCTTATAGATAAGGAACGGGTAGGAAAGCACCGTGGCAATGAGATTTATGAGGGGCATAGGTCATTGTGGGCCATAACTGTTTTTGCCCCTCCGCACGTAAAGGACGACAACATTAAGAGATGTGCGGCTCTTTCTTGGCTGGCACAAGAAATGGGAATCACGTGGGATGAGGATGTACAAAGTTTGTCGACGCTAGCAGCGCAGCAAGTGGGATATTTACAAGGGTTAACTCGTGATCAGGAAGAGACGCTTTCTGTTGCTCTGGATAGAGGCGTTGCGGCAAGAGGTGATTTTTCAAGCAAATTTTCCGATATAGTAGACCGGGCCGGTTTAATTTCAAAGGGATTATTTCCCAATGAGAGTTCTGGCGCCGCCAACATTCCTGGTTTTGAAAATGATAGGTCTGAAGACGATTTTTTCGAGTGAACTGGCCAGATATTTTTCTTAGAGAAGTCCCTGCTGATTCAGATGCAAAGGAATTAGCATTGTCGGTACGTAGTAGTGTCTTTGATAATGAGAAGGGGCTTTTTTCAAAGTGTGATTTAAGGAAAATTTGTGAATCTGGTAAATTTGAAGTAACAACTGCTGACTTTAATTCTACTGAGATAAAAACGGAAGCT
The DNA here is from genome assembly GCA_018069525.1 of Porticoccaceae bacterium. GTDB lineage: Bacteria > Pseudomonadota > Gammaproteobacteria > Pseudomonadales > Porticoccaceae > JAGPUQ01. The sequence goes on from JAGPUQ010000008.1 coordinate 65,475, forward strand.
CTATTGGTTCCTATGGAAGGTGATAAATTTAGAATTGTTCTTCCCGTAAGCCATAGTGCTAGTGCTAGTTTATTCGGCAAGGGTGTGACACGGCATCGGAATAGATTTCGAATTGCACATGAAATTGCCCATAGTTTTTTTTACAAGCGCAACAAGAACTGTCCCGTTAAATTAACTCAGGATAGTAAAGCTGAAGAAGATTTTTGTGATCTATTTGCGTCTTATTTATTGATGCCTTTCGATGTAGTCAGTAAACTTCCTCGCCGTCCAGAGAGCGTAGATAGAATCGGTGCTGACTACGATGTTTCTCTTGAGGCAGCTGGAAGATCGCTAGCTAAGGCAAATAAAGATATTTTAGTGTTAGGCCTGAGCTGGAAAGAGAACCCTCGAGACAAAAATATCGGGTTGCGAGTTCAATGGAGTGCTGGTGACCTTGCTGATTTTATTCCAAATAATACTAGGCTTCACAGTCCGTCAGCTCTTGAAGCATTTGAGAGTAGTAAATCTATTGAGAATATAGAATATTTAGCCGTTGGAAATCTTAGGGGAATGTTTCATATATCTGTGGATAAAAAAATAAATAGAAATTTTACTATCGCAATTCTTTCTCTTCCTAGTATGAGCGAGATTACACATATGAAAGAAAATATGTCTATATTTCGATAGCCAGTGTCTTCTGTCCAGGGTGGATAATATAATATTTTCTCCCTAATAGACGTGGGTATCAACTAAAAATTTTATTTTAGAATGTGGCAAATAGTCAGTATGTTAAATTCAAAGCCGTATCGAAAAGTCGTAGAATTCACCCAGCTCCGATGATTTGATATTCTAATCCCCTTAAAAAACTACTCCGTAAGTCTCACCTTTCCTCCAAATTAGCACCATGAGCAGATGATGAAAATCTTGATGGAGGAGTGGTGGCGGTATTGAAGCGGACTTAAATTGGGAGTGACTACCAAGGACGTCAGTTAAAATTGCGCCACGCCGCTGATGTAATGGTGGCTACGGGTGGACTTGAACCACCGACCCCAGCATTATGAATCAAGGGGTATTTCGTTAACTATTTGTTTTTATTAGTTTATTTGGGCGAGCGTCCACAGCAAACATCACTACAATGCACAACCTAGCGGGACTAATCCCCGCAAAATCCCCGCAGTGGGGGAGGAAAAGGCTTACGCCTGTGAAAGATAAGTTAGCGGATTAGTATTCGCATACAAATACTTGTGCAGTGTCGTAGGGTGGGCATTTAAAGAGCCTTTGCCATAGATAACAAAAATACTGTTACTGCTAAAATCGATGTCTTTAATACGCAAAGACAACAATTCAGCTTTACGCATTCCAGTCCCATACATTAACTCCACCTGTAAGCGGTGGACGCCTCGCAGATGGGATAAAATTTTAACGATCTCTTCGCGACTATAGACCACGGGAAGGCGGCGATGGGTACGTGCAGGGGTGTATTGAAGATTATCGACATCGACACCCATGAAGCGTTTGTACAGGTACACTAATGCGTTCAATGCTGTGCGTTGGGTATTCGCTGAACAAGATCGGTTGATAGATAAATCACAAAGAAACGCTTCTATCTCGACATGGCCCATTTGTTTGGGGTGGCGTTTGTCATGGAAGAATATAAAACGTTTTATCCAGTGGATATAGGTTTTCTCCGTTTTATAGGCCAGGCCATTATTACGTATATGGATACGCAATTGATCAAGGAATCGAGGTGAGCTCATGCTAACTGGCTGGCGAATATCATCCATGATATTTGTCTCTATACTGTCATTATGCACAGTATTATTGAAAACTAGGGATACGTCAACCTGCCAACATCAGCCGACCCGTTCCGACTATCACTTTGAGGGGCGGTAAGTCTTTGAAGTTTATAGAATAAAACTATATGATCGATAGGAGGGTTTTCGCTGATTAATACGGCTGTTCTCACTATCACGTTTCGACAGCAGGCAGAAAAATCAGTTAACCCATTGAAAAATAACTTGAACTCACCGTTTCTTTGGCATCAATCAGCTGTAATAGTGAGAAAGGTGATAGTCGGAAGCGTTCTTCTGAATAAACTGTTATGTGTTACCAACCAATGAAGATTGTTCATGATTCTAAGTAAGAAATCCCTGGGGAAATTTAGAGAGCTAATAAATGAAGAAACGGAATATCGTTCTGGCCCCCAATTGGTGAAGCTTTTTAATGGGCTAGGATTCAATGAGCAATATGGTCAAGGCTTTCCATCACGATGGATGTATACAGATCAAAAACTAGACGCAATAAATGGAACACCGCAACTCGATAAATGCATTAGAGAGGTTTTTTCACCTGTAAACTTTATTGGTCGAATTAATGAACTAGACGTGTTCATTAAAGATTTAAATCAGTACTTGGCATTCGACAAATGGAAGGTAGTAAGAAATGAGGCAGAAATCACATTCAAGCGACAAGATAAAGTAGAGATAGATGAGCAACCGGAAAAAGCAACTGAAAATGAGTTTTTAAATCGTGAATTTAATGAAGTTAATGTGCGTGGCCTTGGCTTAGAAGGCCCTGTTACAGATATCCTCCAATCGAGAATCAAAGAAATTGAAAAATGCTTTAAAGCTAATTCACCATTGGCGGTTATTTTACTAGCAGGAAGTACCTTAGAAGGAATTCTTCTAGGTTTAGCTATAAAATATCCTAAAATATTTAACGTTGCTATTTCTTCACCTAAAGATAGTAGTGGAAAAGTCAAACAGTTCCATGAATGGAGTCTTGCCGGTTTTATTGATGTGGCGAAAGAACTGAAGTTGATTCAGTATGACACACATAAATTTAGCCATTCGTTGAGAGATTTTAGAAATTACATACACCCATTTGAGCAAATGAGTACTGGGTTTAGCCCTAGAGAACATACTGCAAAAATATGTTTGCAGGTTCTTAAAGCGGCGATTTATGAAATAAGTGAAAACATTGGCATATATCGCACATAACAAGGCGCTCGTTCACGCCGCACAGCTTGGTCGTTATGTGTAAACAATGAAAACCCATTACAAAGAAATTGATTTTCGAGCTGATTGGATGCGTGATTTATTCAGCTCACTAAATCATGGTTTCAAAAACATTCAAGAAAAACTGAATGATTTAGAATATTTTGACGGGGTATTTGCGCAAGAACAAGCAGAAACAATATATGGCATAGCATTTGTTACTGCCCAAACATATATCACTGGCACTGTAGCGGACATGTCTGAGATAGGTAGCAATCTCAATTTAAAGAAAGCAGAAATGCTGTCTATTGGTTCTCCGAAAGTCGATAATGAAACATCTAAAATATTGTTAATTAATACTATCGCAAATTATTATAAACATTACGATGAATGGGATGGTTGGAAAATAGAAAGACATAATAAAAGAACAATAGAAATTCTGAATAAGTGTGGAATCTCAGAAAAAACACAATACCCATGTCACGAAGCAGCACGAATTATTTGGCCAACAGAAGTGCTTTGCGAGCTAAATTATCTGCTAAAAGTATTAGTGGAATGGCGAAAGGACTTGTTGCATCATGTTAAAAACACATAACAAATCAATCAAGTTCGCCCACAAACAACGTGGGCTGGGACTAGGCGATACAGCCCGCCTAGCCCCTTATTTCAAACGTTAGGGTTAATTACGCTTACCAAGAATTAGTTATTTATAAGTTCGGGAGAACAATATGCCAATTCCATGGGTTGCAATAGGAGCTTTAAGTAGCTTTGGCTCATTTGCTTATACCGTATTAAAAAACGATGCGTCTAATGATGAAATAATTGAATATTTAAACAAACTAGAAATTAAGATTGATGAAATCATTCATAATCAATCACAGTTAATCACATCAATTCATAAACTGCCTGACATGGTGGGAAGAGTCGTTGAAAGCGCACTCGTCGATCAAAACTATAGCTACCTGAACTCTTATTTTTCAGCGTTTATGGAACTTAGCTCTGATAGAAAACGGCGTAGATACGTAAGAAAGAACTTCGAGCGTATTAGAGAGCTCTTTGAATATACTGTCGATTATGAAAAGAGGATAGATGGACAGTTAAATCTCATGAATGCTTCAGAGCAAATGTACGTAATGATGCTTCAAAGCGAGACCGGGATTACCTTAATGAAAAGAAAATTTATTGAAAAAACAGATGAAATAGAGGGATTTGTAGATGATGTTGAAAGCAAACTAGTTGGTTACGATCAAGCTCTAGCTACTCGATATTTAAAACATAGATATATAGCATCACAAAACTACAACCCTCCGATGAAAATCAACGAGTTAAAAATCCAATGGAGGGATAATTGGGTGAGAGATTGTATTAAGCCCGGAGAATCGGATTTTAAGTATCAGTTGGATTTTGACGTAAAGTCCTCCTGGTCTTGCCCCTCACCCAATAGAACTATAGATGGAGCCGAGTTTAAACGGCGATTTAGAAGAATAAAGTCTAAAGTAAATCATGAGATCACCTCATCTGCCGAAACAACAAAAAACTTTGAGAGTCATAAAGCTTTATTGGAAAAAGTATATCAACCTTATATTGATAAATTGATAAAACATCAGGAAGAATATAGTAATAAAAATCTATTCCTTTCCGAATTAGATGGTGAGCATGAATCAGATTAACCCTAACAAAACGCTACACACGGATAAATTACTCGCTTCACGCCTAATTCACCGGTGAGCGTGGCGTTAGGGGGAGAGCGCTTGAATTGAAACTCAAAGTGAAGGTATAGGGTAATTACAGTGGCGGAGAAAAATATATGGATGAAGTGATAGAAGAATTAGTCGAGCATGATGCCGATTTAGAGAAAATAGACTCGTCAACATACGCGCCCATGCCTTTAGGAGAAATCTCCGATGAGGAAGTGGCAGAAGTATTAGAACATCTTGATGAATTGGATGATGGCCCGCCGGAAATAGAAGTGCTTGAGCACCCTTTACCAGGCAAAGGCCCTTTAGATCTTGAAGAGATGCTAAAAGGCGAGCCAAAGGGCTTATCTTCCATTGCACAACCGGTCCCAAGAGAATTACGGTTCAAGTTCCCTTACGTTACCTGCGGGAAGTTATTTTCGCAGTCGCAGAATGGCCAAGGTTGGGTCAGTAGTGCGGTACTCGTTAGGCCAGATGTCATTCTGACATGCGCGCATTGTGTGCACGACGGGCCTGGCGGCGGGCTTCACAAAAACATCGTGTTTTCCATTTACCATCCTTATCCTGATCCGTTTAAGAAGAAAGCGAAGTCGGTATACCTCCATGAGGGATGGGCTAGGACTGGAAAACTCGCTTGGTATGATTTCGCGTTTGTTAAGTTACACTCTCCGTTTTTGGACTCAGGCTTGGGTACGGCAGGCCTAGTGACGACTAATAAGCCTAAGTTTAATGCTCTTTCGGTTGGTTTCCCCGCTGAGCCTCCTTTTGATGGCAATACTAAGACACAAGCACGAGGAGGAACTAGCTATCGGATGCCATTGGTTTGGATGCCAAATAATGATATGACGGGAGGTTGTAGCGGTGGTCCATGGTTCGACGAGACTTATCAAGGATATTGTAAAGGGCTGAACTCATACAGCCGAACTAATTCACCTAACTTTATGTTCGCACCATGGTGGTCTGGAAAAGTTAGGCCTGTTTACGATCGAGTACCTAAGTAATGTCTTGTGCTAGTTATTACATAATGAGTATGTCCTTATGCTGTATTTCTCCTAAAGAAAAATATACTTGAAGCTTAATAATATGCGTGAACTATCCCTAACAAGGCAAATTAACTCGGACGCCGAAAAGCGCCGCTTCGCTATGCTTTTTGGCTCCGGTTATTTGCGACGTTGATGCGATCTAGATACCCTGGACTCGCCGTCCGCTATTAGACGAAGCGATTAAATTTGTATAATTTTTTTGTATTCGTTTGGGCGGATTTGTATATATAGGGCCGCTTGAACGCGGTTAGCATTAGGGGGGGAGGGTCTAGCTGTACTCGGCTATCGTTTTCATAAAAATCCCCTTCAACTGCATTATGTCTGAGAACGACACACTCAGTAAAAGAACGGAATTCGGGTAACTACTAACCCATAGCTAACCCAAAACAGTAACCTGTCTATTCCAGCGGTCTTTTTTCCAGTTTAATCTATTGAAAATAATGATATTAGTATGGTGGCTACGGGTGGACTTGAACCACCGACCCCAGCATTATGAATGCTGTGCTCTAACCAGCTGAGCTACGTAGCCATTGTAGGATTGCCATCGGAGTGATGGGCTTGAAAAGGTCGCGAATTCTGGCGATTTTGATGCTTTTTGTCAAGGTTACGGGGCTTCAATGGCGGTGTTTTTTGCTGATCCCTTGCTAAACCCGCCACCAACGCTGTTGTTAACATCACCACGATAAGCAACTCGATAGATGCGCCCTCGGTAGTCATCGGTAATGTATAAATCCCCATTCGGCGCTTGGGTCAGTTCAGCGGGGCGTCCGTAAACCCCACCTTTCGGGCTTGATGGGTCAGGGCTTAACTGGTCAGAACTCAGGAAGCCAGTCACGAAGTCTTCTTCAACGATGCCCTGCTCTGTCCAGATCAGAGCAACTACTTTATAGCCATCGGGCTCGCTGCGGTTCCAGGAACCGTGGAGGGCAACAAAAGCGCTGCGCTGGTATTTTGCTGGCAGCCTGTCGCTGCGATTAAAGCGGATGCCCAGGGGTGCGTTGTGGGCGCGAAAGTGGTGGACGGGCGGAATACTGGTTTGATGTTGCGCGTTAGGGTGGTTGCCGAAATCGGGGTCGCTTACCGGGGCTTGTTGGGCGCTACCGCCATTGACATAGGGCCAGCCGTAAAATCCACCGTGCTCGACGCGGTTGAGTTCGTCTGGCGGGAAGTCATCGCCGAGCCAGTCGCGGCCATTCTCGGTAGCGTAGAGCTGTTGGTCGTTGGGGTTCCAGTCGAACCCGGCGCTGTTACGGATACCGGTGGCGACGATTTCAGCTTCTGTTTCGGCAGCGCTGCCCTCGGGATTAAAACGCAGGATTACGGCGCGGTGTGGATCGGTTTCGATGCACACGTTACAGGTCGAACCCACGGCGACATACAGTTGCTTATCGGGACCGATACCGATGGCCCGCCGCCAGTGGTTGCCGCCACCGGGAAAGTGGGCAATGCGTTCTGAGGCGGTGTCTCTGTCTTTTTCTTTGCTTCCGTCTGGGGTTTTGTCTTTTACCGTGGCGTTAGCGAGCTGTGCGAGTTCAAGCCGCACAATGGCATCGGTTTCTGCGATGTATAACCACTTATCGCTAGCGGTAATGCCCGAAGGGCGGTTTAAACCGCTGAGTAGCGTCATCGTCTGATCGGCGCGGCCATCATTATTACTATCTTGTAACAAATACACTTCCCCGCGCTTGGGGCTGGAGATTACCAGGCCAAAGGGGCTGTGATGGATACCGCGGGCGCCGTCGATACCTTCGGCAAACAGGGTGATGTCAAAGCCGGGTGCGGTGGTTAGCGGCAGGTTTGATGGGGCGATGGTTTGTCTGGGGGCAGAGTCAATATCGCTTGCGGCGAAGACCAGATGTTTATTGCGTATGAATGCGCTGGCATAGGGTTGAACCCAAATGCAGGTCCATACTAATGCCGAGGTCAGCAGGATGCCGAGAGTTGCGAACAGGGTGGTGCGGCGGTCGTGGGGCATGGTGCTTATCCCTCCCTAAACAGCGCGGTTGTTGATCTCTCAGGACACTTGCCTTTAAGTGTCCGTTTAACGCTTGCCGATCGTTTGCCTATGGCAACTACCGTAGCACCGCAAACCACCAGCAGCGCACCGGTGATGGTGAGCATGGTAATGGGTTCGGCGGTGATGGTGAAGCCAGGGCCTCGCCCGGGCAACCTGGGTTTATAACTTAGGCGCTCAGGGTTGTGGTTGCCTGCTAGCGAAGGGCTTACCGAATCTGCTGCTCCCATTATTATCAGCGGCAACCCTTCAGTGCAATTACAGTTTATCCATCATCGTTTAATCTCCCGCCCGTGAGCCATGCGATAAAGAATGGGCAGTACGAACAGGGTTAATAAGGTCGAGGATACAATTCCACCGATCACTACCGTTGCCAGGGGCCGCTGCACTTCTGCGCCGGTTCCGGTATTTAAGGCCATCGGTACGAAACCCAGGCTGGCGACGAGCGCAGTCATTAATACCGGACGCAGGCGAATCATCGCGCCATCAATAATCGATAGATATAAGTCTCCCCGTTCTAGCCAAAGATCGCGGATAAACGCGAGCATGACCAGGCCGTTTAATACCGCCACGCCGGAAAGGGCGATAAAGCCAACGCCCGCAGATATCGACAGAGGCATATCCCGCAGCCATAGCGCAATAACGCCACCAGTCAGCGCTAGCGGTACACCGGTAAAGATAATCCCGGCGTCTTTAATGGAATTAAAGGCCATGATCAGTAAACCGAGAATAATGGCCAGCGTAATCGGCACCACAATGGACAGGCGCTGACTCGCCGATTCCAGTTGTTCAAAGGTACCGCCGTAGTCGAGCCAGTAGCCGGGTGGCAATTTGATATCCTGATTGATACGGGCTTTAACGTCGGCAATAAAAGAGCCGAGATCGCGGCCCCTGACATTGGCGGTCACCACTACGCGGCGTTTACCATTCTCGCGGCTGATTTGATTGGGCGCTGGTGCCAGTTCGATAATAGCGACCTCCGACAGTGGCACGTAACCGCCATTGGGGAGAGGTATTGGTAAATCCCCCAGGCTGGCGACATCTCGCCGCAGTGTTTCCGGCAAACGCACCACCAATTCAAAACGTCGGTCCCCCTCAAAAATAAGACCTGAGGGTTCGCCGCCAATGGCAGCGGCAACGGTGTCCTGTAAGGCGCTAACACTGAGGCCATAGCGCGCCAGGGTCATCCGCTCGGGTGTTATCGATAGCATGGGCAAGCCGGTCACCTGTTCCACTTTGCCATCGGCAGCGCCATCGATGGTTTCCAGCACGGCTAAAATAGCTTCGGCAGATTTCAGTAGTTGTTCAAGGTCGTCGCCAAACACCTTTATACCCAGATCCGTGCGGACCCCGGAAATTAGTTCGTTAAACCGCATTTGTATGGGCTGGGTAAATTCATAATTATTACCCGGCAATAGTTTCACCGCTGCTTCCAGCTCCCTGACAAATTCATCCTGGGTCTGGCTGGGGTCTGGCCATTGGCTACGGGGTTTTAACATCACGAAGTTATCCGCCACATTGGGCGGCATGGGGTCGGTGGCGACTTCCGGTGTGCCGATTTTGGCGAAGACTTTTTCCACTTGGGGAAATTCTTTAATGCGCTGTTCGAGTAACGATTGCATGGCGACCGCCTGTTCCAGTCCGGTTCCCGGTATGCGCATCGCATGGAGGGCGATATCGCCTTCGTTGAGATTGGGGATAAACTCCGAACCCAGGGTGGTAGCTAGCCAGCCGCTCAATAGCACTAAAGAAACAGCGGCACTCAAAACCAGCCAGCGCAGTTTCATGGCCAAAATGAGTAGCGGTTTATAGAGGGATTTGCTGGCGACAATCAGTGGGCTTTCCTGCTCGCGCACCTTGCCTGACATAAACGCTGCAACAGCCGCAGGCACTACGGTGAGCGATAATACCAGGGCGGACAACAAAGCCATGACCACAGTAGCCGCCATGGGGTGGAACATTTTGCCCTCAACACCGGTAAGTGAAAATAGCGGAATATAAACCACGGTGATAATAATCACGCCAAAAAGGCTGGGCCGAATGACTTCGTTGGTGGCCTGAAAAACCACTTCGAGTCTTTCTTTTAGTGCCAACTTGCCTGATGAATCGCCATTCCTACCCTGAGCTTCCGCCAAACGGCGGATGGCGTTTTCGACAATAATCACCGCGCCATCGACAATTAAACCAAAATCCAGCGCGCCCAAACTCATTAGATTGGCAGAAACGCCGGTTTGCACCATACCGCTAACCGTTGCGAGCATCGCCAGGGGAATAACTGCGGCGGTAATTAAAGCCGCCCGAAAATTCCCGAGTAACAGAAAAAGCACAAAGACAACGAGCAATGCGCCTTCAATCAAGTTCTTCTGTACGGTGCCGATGGCTTTATCGACCAGGGTGGTGCGATCATAAACGGTGTCGACTTTAATTCCCTCGGGGAGAGAGTCGCGCACCGATTCCAGTTTGGTAGCGACAGCCCGCGACACTTCCCGGGAGTTTTCACCCACCAACATCATCGCTGTGCCGAGCACGGTTTCGCGACCGTCGCGGGTTGCCGCGCCGGTGCGTAGCTCCTTGCCAATCGCCACTTCCGCCACATCGGCGATGGTCACGGGAGTGTCGTCGATGGTTTTAATAACCACATGTTCAATATCGGTGAGGCTTTGTAGCTGGCCCGGGGAACGTACCAATAATTGCCGGCCGTTGCGCTCAATGTATCCGGCACCGCGATTGCTGTTATTGTCGCGCAGTGCTTCACTAATATCGCCCAGGGTGACGCCGTAGGTGAGCATTAATTGTGGCGAAGGCGTGACGTGATATTGTTTGGTGTAACCGCCAATGGTGTTGATTTCAATAACACCGGGTACCAGTGCCAACTGGGGTTTAATGATCCAGTCCTGAATTTCCCGCAGGGCAGTAGCGTCGTAGGCTTCACCATCGGCCTGAGTGGCTCCCGGCAAGGCTTCGAGGGTGTACATAAATATCTCACCCAGTCCCGTCGCGATTGGTCCCATCTCTGGCTCCAGGCCGGTGGGCAAGGTGCTTTTAATCGCACCGAGGCGCTCATTAATTAAATTGCGGGCGAAATAAATATCGGTGCCTTCCTCAAACACCACGGTGACCTGAGATAAACCGTAACGGGATATAGAGCGGGTATAGGCCAAATTGGGCAGACCCGCAAGCGCGGTTTCAACCGGATAGGTAATCCGCTGCTCTGATTCCAGGGGCGAATAGCCTGGTGCTTCGGTATTCACCTGTACCTGCACATTGGTAATATCTGGCACCGCATCGATAGGTAAGTGCTGATAACTCCAGACACCAGCACCCAACAAAACCAGAATGAAAGACAGGACTAACCAGCGCCGCTCAATAGAGAAGCGTAAAATTGATTCAATCATTTTTTGTTCCCTTAGTGATCGTGCGAAGCGCCGGATTTTTCAATATCGGCCTTGATTAAATAACTGTTTTCGACCACATAGCTGTCACCTGCATTCAAGCCACTCAGAACTTCTACGTGGGTTTTGTCGCTACGACCCAGTTCGAGAGGGCGAATTTCGTAATTTTCTCCGATCTGGATAAACACCACCGTCCAGTCGCGGAAGCTCTGTAATGCGCGTTTATTTACCACTAATGGCACGTCCACCTCTTCCACCACAATTTGCGCCTCGACTAACTGGCCCGGATACCAGGGGTTAGTGTTGGAATTGGACCCATCGACATTCGTTAGCGGTGCGCGCGCCAACAGGTAGGGGCCGCTGTCTGTAGGGATGATTTGTTCAATGGTGCTTGTCTGTTCAGAGCCTGCAGCCTTCACGCTGACCACCTGCCCTGTTTTCACGGTGGCTCTTTGTTGAGGAAATATTTTTAATTCCGCCCAGGCGTTTGCGAGATTAGTAATGGAAAATAACGGCTGCTCCAATGCCAGTTCACCGGTATTGGCATGGCGTTGAGTCACGATTCCGTCGATGGGTGCAAAGATAGAATAGCGTTTTAAACTCTCACTGGATTCCACCTGAGCCAGCACCTGACCTCTCTTAACCCGATCACCAACATTGACATTCACCCGGGTAATTTGCCCAGGAAAACGCGCCCGAATATGACTGAGATTTTCCGAGCCACTGACCAGGTTACCGTAGGCGGTTAGTGTGCGCTGGATACGTCCCGGCCCTGCCAGTGCCGTACCAATACCGGCCTGCTCAGCGATATCAGCTTTTATTGCAACGCGCCCCTCGTAGGATTCCCAGACCCAGTGGTGGGTGCTATCGGCTATTTTGAGGCTAACTTCCACGTAAAAAGAATGCGGCTCTTCGACCACGCCATCACCTAACCAGTAGCCACCATTGTTAGCGTCGCCCTGGTAAGCCTCTTCTTTGTAAGTGAAGGTAAACGAATCAACAGTATCCCCAAGGCGAGTGAGCCGCACTTCCAGGACAGCTTGTTGCTGACTTGACGGCGTAATGGCTTCCCCCTGATAGTTTATCCAGGCCCGATACTCCGGCGGCACGCCGCGCTCAAATATATCTAGCTCAAGACTTGTCTCACCGTCCTTTAGCAGCACTCCGCCATGGGGGCCTTTTACTTCGGCGGACACCGTTTTTTGTTCCTGATTATTATTTTCCGTACTGGCACTATTATTGGTGCTGCTATTGCTACTGGTGCTGCCACTGGCATTACCGTTCCATGCAGTGAGCAGAACCAGGATAAAACCTAACATTTTTAAAATATTCATTTCGGACAACCTTAATTCGCTGTTGTTTTAGACGGGGTCTGAGTTTGGGGTTCAACCTGAACCTGAACTAAAGACTCGCCGCTCAATTGTTCAATTTTTGCCTGACTTAAATGGGCGCTCAGGGCCGCGTCAATCAGCAAGTGTTTGCCCGCCTGCAGCTCGCGCTGGGCGGCCGACCAGTCGACGTAGGTATAGAGGCCATGCTCATAGGCTTTTCGGGTTTCGGTGCGCGCCTTTTCAAGGGCGGGTAGTAAATCCGAACGAATTTTATGTACCGCCCGAATGCTTATTTCCCGCTGTCGGTAGGCATTACGCAGTCGCGTATGTAGAGAAAGCAGGGCGCTTTGCTTTTGGTATTGCACTTCGTCGAGGGCCGCAAGGGATAAACCGATAGCTCCCCGGTTACGTGAACCCGCAAAAAGCGGCAACGAAAAACTAGCAACCAACGCGTTATCATCGACCTCCTGTAAATGGCGCAAGCCCAACTGCCACTGAATATCATTTTTCCCCGCTGCTTCCGCGGCTTTGAGGTCAAGCTCGCGAATTCGCCGCTCACTGGCATAAGCCTGAATGAGAGGTTTCGTTCTCGCTCGCTGATAGAGGGACTCGAAACTATCGGCCTCGGCGAATTCATATAATGCGCCCGAGATACTCTCGAAATCGAAAGACCTGGCACCCCAAAATGCTGCCAGCGAGAGTTTTTGGTTTTCCAGCTGCCCAGCCAGGTCGACGTACGCCAGCGTGGCCTGATGCAGCCCGGCTTTAGCACGCCAAACTTCTGCTTCTGGCGAGGCGCCGGCATCTGCCCGGCGTTTAACAATTTTAAGAGTACTTTTCGCCAGGACGATGGCGTCGTTCGCGAGCAGTAATCGTTCTTCCAGGCCTCTGGTATTAATAAAAGTCTGAGTCAGATCTCCAAGGAGATTCAGTGCTTCCAGCTCTTGTAGGACAGAGGCTTTTTCCGCTTCAGCGCTAATTGAGGCGCTGCGCAAGTGTCGTTTGTCTCCCAGTTCGATCACCGACGAAAGCGACAGAGTCATCTCAGCAGCATCGAATTTTTTCAACTCCCCTGAGCCAGCGAAGTTCTCTACACTCAAACCGAGCGACAGCGGTGGTGCTTGCCTGGCGGTTATGGCGCGAGCTTCAAGACCTTTAAGGCGAGGCCCATAACTAAGAAGCTGGGGGTTGTGTGTCAGGGTGTACTGAATGGCGAGCGGTAGCTCAAGGTTTTGCGGCGCGTTTTCAGCGATAAGTTGAGCGGGTATAACGCTGGCGCAGGTCAGCGCTACACAAGCAGCGCGAATCATTGATTTTAATCTGGGGTGGTATAGAGCACGGAGGCGATCGTCTGGGGACTGACTTAAACTGCTCCCGCCTAAAATATGAGCGATGGAAAACATATCCTGATCCTGATTTATAACAACAGCAAGGCGGCTCCTCTGAAATATAGCTGGGCTAGAAAGAGGAGCCAGGGAATTGTGAGGGAATCAGGGTCTGGGAGGGCGGTAGAGAGAAGCGCTATGCTCGAAGGACTGGGGAGAAAGATAGAAATGCAGGTTCTGTTGCTTTGAGGCCAGCGAAGTAACGGGTGCAGCAGATGCCAGGAGTGCGCTGCAAGTTGTGTGTATGACCGCAGGACTCACCCTCAGGTGTTGCGGATGTATCTACGGTTTCTACTGTATCTACAGTATTTACAGCAAGGGCAACGGCAGCTTCATCCAAAACCACTTCGCTCTTAATGGTAATAAGCTCAACAGCAATTTTGACGCCAGCGAGTTGGTGCCTTGTATGTGGATGCTTAGATGGGCTTGAATTGTTGGGCAGGAAATCGAATGACGAATGCTCCGAACCCGACTGATAAAACAAATGAAGCTCAGCTATAGCCGCTAGCGGCTGAGAAGCGAGCACCACCACCACCAACATGGCAATCACCTGCTTAAACGTTTGTTTCCCGATAATTTTCAAGGCTAGGATCGTTCGCATTCTGCGGCTATGTGCAGCTCAAGGGTATTCGCCTGCGATGGTAACCTATTATGGCCTGTTACTGCCAGTTACAGGCTATTTCGGGATAGTCGGTGTGGATTGGACCGATTTAATTTTAGTATTGGGCACTTCCTTAACGCTTGCCCATGGCAACTACCGTAGCGCCACAAACCACCAGCAGCGTACCGGTGATAGTGAGCATGGTAATGGGTTCGGCAACGATGTTGAAGCCGGGGTAATGTTTGAGTAGCTGCATAAATAGCATGGTGAACAGCGGGATGGTGGTGAGGGTGGCGGATATTTTGGAGGCTTCCCAGTGCGCGAGGGCTTCGGCAAAACAGCCGGTGCCGAGTAGGGTACTGATTGTGCAAAAGCCCAAACCCAGTAGGGCAGGCGTCGATAAAGACAGGATCGCAAGGGGGTCGGACAGGGGAAAAAAGACCAGGACGCCTAAAATAAAAATCACCAGCAGGATTTGCGCTGAGCTGATGCGGTTGAGTAAGGGTTTTTGTAAAATCGCGTGCGTTGCCCAGGTGAGGGCGGCTAATACCATCAGGCCCATGCCGATGGCATAGCTACCAAAGCCGTCGAACATGGCCAGTATTCGGTAAAAAAAGAAAGTAATCAGCCCGACCAAAAACGTCAGGCAACCCAGCCATTGCCATTTTGAGAAGCGCTCGCCGAATAAAAATACGCCGGACAGCAGCAAGGTCATGGTGCCAACCTGAATTAATATTTGCGCGCTGCTGGGGGTGATGCGACCCAGGGCAAAGGCGAAAAATAAATAGTTGGCGATTAACAGGGCGGCGATGATGAGCACGCGCTTAAGCAGCGGGCGTTGTGCGCCGCGCCACAGGGTGGGCAATTGTCGGCGGCGGGCGAGAAATATCCAAAGGATGATGGCGGGTAGTAAAAAGCGGCAAAAATTAAAGGTGTAGGGATCTGTTTCGAGTAACACAGCTTTGGCGGCGATGGGAAAGATACCCCATAGCACGCAGACAATCATGGTGAGTACAAAACCGTAGGTAGTGCGTCCGCTAAGTGTATTGGCGTTACTCACACATTGAACCGAAAATGAACCACGTCGCCATCTTTAACGATGTAGTCCTTGCCTTCAAGTCGCCATTTACCCGCTTCTTTGGCACCGGCTTCGCCTTTGCCGGCAATAAAGTCGTCGTAGGCGGTGACTTCGGCGCGAATAAAACCTTTTTCGAAATCGGTGTGAATTTTACCGGCGGCCTGGGGTGCCGTGGAGTTGAGCGGAATCGTCCAGGCGCGCACTTCTTTAACGCCAGCGGTGAAATAGGTGTGCAGGTTAAGCAGCTCGTAGCCGGCGCGAATCACGCGGTTAAGGCCGGGTTCGTCGAGGCCGAGGTCAGCGAGAAATTCGTTTTTATCTTCATCGTCTAATTCTGCAATTTCGGATTCGAGTTTGTTGCAGATGGCAACCACTTGCGCGCCTTCCTGTTTGGCGAGCTCTTCTACTTGCGCCAGTAAGGGGTTGTCGGTGAAGCCCTCTTCGCTGACGTTGGCGATATACAGTGTCGGTTTTAAAGTGAGCAGGGCGAGTTCGCTCAACAGTTTTTGCTCGTCGTCGCTGAGACCTAAACTTCTGGCGGGTTTGGCTTCGTTGAGGTGGGGCTGTAATTTTTCCAAAATAGTTTTGCGGGCCAGCGCATCTTTATCGCCGCCTTTGGCGCTTTTTGCCGAGCGCAGTAAGGCCTTCTCGACGCTGTCGAGATCGGCGAGAGCGAGTTCGGTGTTGATGATTTCGATATCAGAAAGCGGTTCTATTTTGTTGGCGACGTGAATGACGTTGTCGTCTTCAAAGCAGCGCACTACGTGGGCGATGGCATCGGTCTCGCGAATGTTGGCGAGAAATTTGTTACCCAGGCCTTCACCTTTTGACGCTCCGGCGACCAGCCCGGCAATGTCGACAAACTCCATAGTGGTAGGAAGTATGCGCTCGGGATTCACAATGGCGGCGAGGGCGTCGAGGCGCGCATCGGGCACGGGAACGATGCCGGTATTGGGTTCGATGGTGCAAAACGGAAAATTTTCCGCATCGATACCGGCTTTGGTCAACGCATTAAAGAGTGTTGATTTGCCGACGTTGGGTAAACCAACAATGCCGCATTTAAATCCCATGGTGTTAAGTTTTCCAGTTGTAGAGCCGTGTGGTGAGTCGGTTCAGGTTTGGGTGTGCAGGGTTTTCATCGCCCGGTTCCACTCGCCAATGAGTACATCCGGGATGATCTTAATGGCTGCATCAATAGTGTCTTCGATGTGTTCGCGCTCGTCTGGCGGCCCTTTGCGCAGTACGTAGTCGACCACGTCGTCGGCGTTGCCGGGATGGCCAATGCCTATACGTAGACGGGCGAAATCGCGTTGGTTACCGAGGTGTTGAATGGTGTCGCGCAAACCGTTGTGGCCACCGTGGCCACCGCCCAGTTTGAGGCGAATGTCGCCGGGTGCGAGATCGAGTTCGTCGTGGGCCACGAGAATTTCCGGCGCGGCAATATTGTAGAACTTGGCCAACGGCGCGATGGCGCGACCGCTGTGGTTCATAAATGTGGTGGGGATCAGCAGGTAGACCTTGTGGCCGTCAATAACGGCCGTGGCGACTTCAGCGTTGAATTTTTTTTCAAGCTTAAAGGTGGCGCCGTGGCGTTCGGCCAGAGCGTGCACAAAATCGGTGCCCGCATTGTGACGGGTGTGCGCGTAGCCGGGCCCCGGATTACCGAGGCCGACAATAAGGCGTACTCGGCTATCCATATTAAGGTATCCCTGAGTAGAGAGTCTGCAGCAAAGGACTAACGCTTAAAGAGCTAATGTTAAAGGGCCGGGCAGCGAGCTGCCGCGACCCAAATCGACATTAGTCTTCGGCGCTATCGTCTTTGCTTGCGTCCGCATCACCTTCACCTTCGCTTTCACCGTCCTCACCTTCTTCGGTGGCTACTTCGTCTTCTTCAACGACAATAGCGCGAGGTTTAGTAACCATCGCAACAGCGAGATCGTGATCGTCGCCTAAGGCAAGTGCCACACTGGTCACGTCCTTGGGCAGTTTGATATCGGTGAGGTGAACAATGTCGCCCATGTCTACTTCCGCCATATCGACTTCAATATATTCTGGCAGGTTGGCAGGCAAACATTCGATTTCTATATCAGAAATATTGTGCTGGACGATACCGCCGCTGACTTTAACACCGACACAGGTATCTTCGTTAATAAAGTGCAGGGGCACTCGAGTGGTGAGCTTCTGAGTTTTACTGACACGAAGGAAATCGGCGTGCAATAAAATAGGTTTCGCCGGGTGGCGCTGGAGGTCTTTGATAATGACATCCTGCTTTTTGCCTTCTATATCAATAGTGATGATATGAGAATAAAACGATTCATTTTCCAGGGCGTGGGCAAATTCATTGTGAGTCAGAGAAATCATCTCTGGCTCTTTGCCGGTGCCGTAAATGATGGCGGGTACTAAATTTTCCAAACGTCGTAAGCGGCGGCTCGCACCTTTCCCTACGTTAGTTCGGACCGTGGCGTTGAGAACGAAATCAACCATTGCCTTGCTCCTGTTATTCAGTGGTTTGCTATCTATAGTTAGATATTGTCACCGGATTCTTGCGACCAGATTCCGGCATGGAGTGACCCAGTGTGGGTCGTTTATCCCGCGTGTTTAAATAAACCTTCTTATACAAACATCGCGCTGATGGATTCTTCATTGCTGACTCGGCGAATCGCCTCGGCTAGCATTGGGCCAATGGACAACTGGCGAATGCGCTCGCATTTGCGGGCTGCGACGCTCAGGGGAATGCTGTTGGTGACGACCAGCGAGTCCATTTGCGAATTATTCAAGTTATCGATAGCGGTTCCCGACAGCACCGGGTGGGTGCAGTAGGCCACGACTTTCTTGGCTCCGGCATCTTTAAGCGCTTCAGCGGCTTTGCACAAAGTGCCCGCTGTATCGACGATGTCATCGACCAACAAACAGGTGCGGCCCTCGACATCACCGATGATGTTCATTACCTGGGCCTGGTTGGCCTCGGGGCGGCGCTTATCGATAATGGCCAGGTCGGTATTTAATTCCTTTGCCACTGCTCTGGCTCGCACTACGCCGCCGATGTCTGGCGATACCACTAATAAATCTTCGTAGTTTTGTCGGCGAATATCTTCCAGCAATACGGGCGTGCCGTAGACGTTATCTACCGCGCAGTCAAAGAAGCCCTGAATTTGTTCGGCGTGGAGATCGACGGTAAGCACTCGGTTTACGCCGACGTTATTCACCATGTCGGCAACCACTTTGGCGCTAATCGGCACTCGTGCCGAACGCACTCGGCGATCCTGACGCGCGTAACCAAAATACGGTATCACCGCGGTGATTCGCGTCGCGGAAGCCCGCCGCATCGCGTCGACCATAAACACCAGTTCCATCAGGTTGGTATGGGTCGGTGCGCAGGTGGGCTGGACGATAAACACATCGCGGCCACGTACGTTTTCACAAATTTCGATATTCACTTCGCCGTCGGAAAATTGCGAAACTACCGCATTTCCGAGGGGAATGCCCAGGTGCCGGGCAATTTGTGCGGTCAGTTCCGGGTTAGCGTTGCCCGAAAAGAGCATTAAATTTGCCATAGCTAAATCATCCTGCTAACACGATTGTTGATGATGCCTGGTATGGCATTGAAAGTGGCTGGGGCGGGAGGACTCGAACCTCCGAATGACGGGATCAAAACCCGTTGCCTTAACCGCTTGGCCACGCCCCAATAAACTTGTTCGCGGTACTACTATCCGCGGTACTACTAAAGTGTTCGGTATAAATTAGCGCTACAACCTAGCCGTACAACCTAGCCGTACAACATTAAACGTACAACGGAGAAATATTAACTCCTTTAGCGGCAAATCCGTGCCATTGACCTGGTAACTTTGCCAGCACCTGCTCGCACTGCTCGCGGGAGGTGAAACGGGCAAAAACGCAGGCACCTGTGCCGGTCATGCTAGCGGGTGCGTACTGGTCGAGCCACCCGCGTGCTTCAGCGACTTCCGAGTGCAGTAATTCGGTGATTGCCAGGCAGTCGTTGCCCAGTGCAAGTTCTCCCAAATCAGGCCCGCTAAAAAAGGCGCGTATTGTGATGGGAGAGGTGTCCCTTGTCAATCTTGGGTGTTGGAAAATTGCAGCGGTCGATACGGCGCAATTGGGCTTAATAACCAGGTACCAGCAGGGTTCGAGTTCTACCGGAGTCAGTTGGTCGCCGATGCCTTCCGCCCAGGCGCTGTGGCCGCGAATAAATACCGGGATATCCGCACCCAGCGTGGCGCCCAGTTGGCACAGTGCCTCCGTGGATAAGCCCAGTTGCCAAAAGCGATTTAAGCCCACCAGGGTAGTGGCCGCGTCGCTACTGCCGCCGCCCAGGCCACCTCCAATGGGCAGACGTTTGATCAATTCAATTTCGACCCCGGGCAGCAGGTCGTCGTCAGTTCGGACGTTTGTGCTGTCCAGGTCGCGGCTGGCGGTGCGCAGCGCGACAGCCGCGCGGTAGACCAGGTTGTCTTCGGTGGCAATATTGTTCTGAGCACCGCTTGCGGACGAGTCGTTAGATAACACAAGGCTAAGTTCACCGGCTGCAGCTGTTCTGAAGTGCAGCAGGTCGCCGAAATCCAGTAGCTGAAACAGCGTTTGCAGGGTGTGGTAGCCGTCGTCCCGCTGCCCGGTGATATGTAAAAAAAGATTGAGCTTAGCCGGTGCCGGCAGGCTCAGTACTGGGTTTGGGTTTGGGTTTGGGCTCGTTGTTGCTCCAGTAGTAATGGTACCGGCAGCTGAAGTCGAAGATGCCGCCACGCTTAGTGCTCGTCTCGTAGAGCGTGCGGTGTCGATATACCCGGCGCATCCGGTGCCACAAACCATTCCTTGATCAGCAGTTTGATGCGCAAGTCTCCGGTGGAGGCTTCTATTTTGCCGGGCAAGGGACCGACTGCGGTATTTTGGTAGCGGGTAAACGCTAGCACCCAGCCGTCTTGCTCCAGGTGTGAGAGTAAACCGCTGGGCTCCGTGGTCAGGGAGTTGATCCGCACGTCGGGGGCGGGCAAGCCACGCACCCAGTAGCGCAACTGTTCGATGGGGAAGGGCCAGCCGAACAGGTGATGGGTGAGTTCATCCGCTGAAGTGGCGTGGAGATCCGGCTCCCCGGCCTGTTTCAGCGTGGCGCCCTGAGTTGAACTGATCACCTGGGCTGCACCGACCCCAAACGGCCCGCTGATGTTGGCGTTGGCGTCGTCGCCGCTTTGCTCCCAGTCGAGCCAGGCGGAGCCGCTGTCGTGGTTGGTGACGTAACCAAACTTACTGCGAATACGCCAGTTTTGGAGGGCAGAAACGGTCAGTTGGTGTTGTTGCCAGGCTATGTTCCAGGCTGGGGCTTGCGAAGAAGTGGCTTGCTGTGGTGCCGAGCTGATGCAGCCGCCCAGTAATGCAGCCGCCAGCACTATTGTTAATGACCGTATTGTCAGTGAGGGTTTGGCGTTAATCGAGATCTACCTTCAGGCGTTCAATGGTTTCCAGTAATACCGGATGCCTGGGAGAATCTTGCAACGCTTTGGCAAGGATGGCGCGCGCTTCTTCGTGTTCGCCGTTGACCCACAGCACTTCGCCGAGGTGGGCGGAAATTTCAGCGTCGGGAAGAATGTTGGCCGCCTGCCGCAGGTGGGCCAGGGCCTCGGTGTGCAAACCGCGCCGATACAGTACCCAGCCCAGGCTATCAATGGTGGCGGGGTCGTCGGGGCTGAACGACAGGGCTTTTTCGATCAGCGTCTGCGCCTCTTCGTAGCGGGTGGTGTGGTTGGCGAGGGAGTAGCCGAGTGCGTTCAGTGCCGCAGAGTTGTCGGCGTCCTGCGCTAACACCCGGCGTAAGTCGGCTTCCACGGCGCTAATGTTGAGTAGTTTTTCGCTGGCCAGTGAACGGGTATACAGCAGGTCCATATCGTTTGGGTAACGTCCCAGGCCTTCAGATAACAGCGTGTGGGCGGGTTGATAGGAGTGCTCCCGCATCAGTAGTTCGGCTTCGATCTGGTAGAGACTAACGGCCATGTCGGCGTGTTCGTTGCGCAGGTCTTGCAGGTGCTGGCGGGCACCGTCGAGATCATCGCGTTTGGCCATAAGCTGGGTGAGTCGGGATGTGGCGGCGAGTACATGGCGGTCTTTTACCCCGCGGTAGTAGCCCTCGGCTTGTTCATATTGCTCGCTGCTTTCGGCAATCAGGCCGAGCTGGTAGCGCGCCTCGTCGGGTCGCGATGAGGTAGCGGCGAGGGTTTGCAGCAGAGTGTTGGCTGCTGCGTTGTTACCCTGCTCGCGATAAATCAAGGCGAGACCAAACTTGAAGTCCTCGTTGTCGGGGTGACGTTTACTAAAGGAGCGCAGTCGAGCTTCACTCATACTCAGGTCGGGGCTGGAGAATAACTGCCGGAGATATTGCTGGCTGACCTTCTCGCTGTCCGGGTGCTGCTTAAAAGCGGCTTCTAATTTATTCAGCGCCTGGGTATCGCGCTTATTGAGCTTGAGCAGTTGAGCTTCGAGCAGTAGCACGGTTTCGTTGTCCGGCTCGAGTGCGGCGAGTTTCTCTGCCGCGCTTAAGGCCTGTGGTAATTCTTCTAATTGCCAGAGCAGTAGGGTATAGCCAAACAGGGCATCGGGGCTGTCGGGGTGGTTCGTCGCTAGTTCTAGATAAGCATCCAATAAGCCCCGACGGTTTTCCTCGGGTAATCGGGATGCGGAGGCGGGCAGTCTTCTGACGGCGTCGCCGTGGCCCTGCTCCAGTAAAAAGCGGGCGTGAACAAAGGCCTCGTCAATCTGGTTTTGCACCAGATGAGCAAATACCGCAAGCTCCCGGGCTTCTATGTTGTCGGGCTCGACTTCCACCCAGAGGTTGCTCATTTCAGCCAGCGCGATGGGGTCTTCAAGATAATGGGCAATGCGGGTGGCGCGGGCAATCACGCCGACATCGCGGGTTTTGTGTGCCTCGTGTCGGTAATTACGCAGGGAATAGTCGAATTGCCCCCGGGTTCCGGCCAGTTCTGCCGCGAGAAGTGAGTAAAGGGTTTGTGTCGGAAAGGGCCGCACGGGATAATGGGGGTCGCCGCAGCCTTCGGGCCTGGCGCAAGCATTGGCTTCACTACCGTGATCGGCACTATTGTCGCCACGACCATCAGCCTGCCCGGACCCTGGTGTAGTGGCGCAGGCAGAAACAAGCAACAAGGTAGCAATAATGAGTGGATATAACAGCCGGTGCACGGGAATGTCCTCGCAAAGTCGGGATATTGTAGCAAAGATAACTTGTCGCCAAGGTAGCTTCTATTAGCAATGGATAACTTCGACAATTTTGAAGCCGAGATGGTTTCAATTATGGCTTCAGTCAGCGCTTCTAAACTAAGCCTGATTGAGTCCAGTCAAGTAAATTTCAAGTTAGTGACAAGCAACCGACAAACAACTGATCGCTTATGACCCTGCTGATTCTTGGTATAAATCACAAAACCGCGCCAGTGGATGTGCGCGAGCGGGTGGCGTTTGCCCCGGAAGCGGTGGCGGGCGTGCTGGGTCGTCTACAGCAGGAACTGCCTATTGCGGAGGCCGCGGTGTTGTCCACCTGCAATCGCACCGAGGTGTATGTGTCTGGCGAGGTAACCGACGCGGCGCTCACCACCTGGATGGCGGATTTCCACGGTGTGGACGGCACTGAGCTGGCGAGTTGTTGTTATCAGCTGCGAGATGCCGATGCCGTGCGCCATATGATGAAAGTGGCCAGTGGGCTGGACTCGATGGTGCTGGGCGAGCCACAAATTCTCGGTCAGATTAAATCAGCCTATGTGGTGGCTCAAGAGCTGGGTGCGATGTCGTCTGCGCTCGATCAGGCGTTTCAGCAGGTGTTCACTGCGGCGAAACGGGTGCGTACTGAAACTGCTATTGGTCGCAACCCGGTGTCGGTTGCGTTTGCGGCGGTGAGTTTGTCGCGGCAGATTTTTACCAGCCTGAGCGAAGTGCATGCACTGTTGATTGGTGCCGGTGAAACCATTGAGTTGGTGGCTCGCCATTTGTTAGACAACCAGGTGGGCAGTATTACGTTTGCCAACAGGACGTTAAGTCGTGCCCAGGAGCTGGCGGAGGTCTACGGCGCTGAGGCAATTTTATTATCGGATATTCCCGAGCACTTACATCGTGCTGATATGGTGATTTCTTCGACCGCGAGTCAGTTGCCTATTTTGGGTAAGGGCGCGGTGGAGTCGGCTTTAAAGTTACGCAAACGCCGACCCATGTTAATGGTGGATATTGCGGTGCCTCGGGATATTGAACCGGAGGTGGCCCGACTGGATGACGTGTATCTGTACACCGTTGATGATCTACAGGAAGTGATCGACGAGAATCTTCGTTCCCGAGAAGATGCCGCCAGTAAAGCGGAAACGATTATTAACGAAGAAGTAGAGCGCTGGCAGCGGCAGCGCCGTGTGCGCGGGGCAAGCGGAACGATTCGGGCCTTTCGCAATAGCGCCAGTGTGCTGCGCGATGCGGAATTGCGTAAAGCTATCAATGCCCTGTCTCAAGGGCAGGCGGCGGAAACTGTGTTGCGACAACTGGCTCACGGCCTCACCAATAAATTGTTGCATACGCCGACGGCGCGAATGAAACAGGCTAGCGCAGAAGGTCGCGATGAACATTTGCGCTGGGCTCACGAATTATTTGATCTCGATACCGAGCCCGACATCAAGTCCGATACCAATACTAAGCCAGGAAGTGTTGACGCAAAAACCGACAGTTCTCTCGGTGATGGTTTTATTAAATCTGACGTCCTTAAATCTGCTGCCCTTAAAAATAACTCGGAGAACGAATGAAAGCATCCTTGCTGACTAAGCTGGATCATCTCAGTGAACGCTACGAAGAAATCGGCCACTTACTCAGTGATGCCGATGTCATATCCGATCAAAATCGGTTTCGTGGACTGTCCCGAGAGTACGCCGAGCTAGAAGCCGTGACCCAGGTCTACGGGCAATATCGTCAGGTCGAAGAGGGCATGGAGCAGGCTCGTGATTTATTAAAAGATAGCGACGCAGAGATGCGCGAAATGGCGCAGGAAGAATTGAAAAGCGGGGAGGAGCGTCGCGAAGCTTTGACAAGCGAATTACAGGTGTTGTTATTACCGAAAGATCCCCACGATAACGCTAACGTGTTTCTTGAGATTCGCGCCGGTACCGGTGGTGACGAAGCGGCAATTTTTTCCGGCGATTTATTTCGAATGTATTTGCGCTATGCCGAATCTCGCGGCTGGAAAGTAGAAGTCATTAACGAGCGCCTGGGCGATCACGGTGGCTACAAAGAAATTATCGCGCGCATTGTCGGTAAGGGCGCTTACTCGCAACTCAAATTTGAATCCGGCGCCCACCGGGTGCAGCGGGTGCCGGAAACCGAATCTCAGGGCCGGGTGCACACCTCTGCCTGTACGGTGGCCATCATGCCGGAAGTTGACGAAGTTGAAGGCATCGAAATTAAAAAAGCTGATTTGCGCGTCGATACCTTTCGGGCCTCCGGTGCCGGCGGTCAGCACGTCAACAAAACCGATTCCGCGATTCGACTCACCCACTTGCCCACCGGCATCGTGGTGGAGTGTCAGGACGAGCGCTCGCAACATAAAAATCGCGCCAGAGCGATGTCGTTACTACAGTCAAGAATACTCACGGGTATGCAGGATCAACAATCTCAGGAGCAGTCTGAATTGCGCCGCAGCTTGGTGGGCAGTGGCGATCGCTCCGAGCGCATTCGCACCTACAATTTCCCCCAGGGGCGGATCAGCGATCACCGCATCAACCTGACGCTGTATAAACTCGATGACGTTATGCAGGGAGATTTGGACGGAATTATTCAGCCCCTGGTTCAGGAGCATCAAACCGAGCAACTGGCTGCGCTGGCCGAATAGGAAAGCGATATGCCCACTATTGCGGACTTGCTTAAACGAGCGCAGGTGCTTGATCCGGTGAGTGATACCCCGCGTCTCGATGTGGAAGTGTTGCTGTGTCATGTGCTGGACAAGCCACGTAACTATTTATACGCCTGGCCCGAATACGTATTAGAACAACAAGCGTTGACCCAATTTAAATATTTGTTTGCACGCCGTATCGCGGGCGAACCCATTGCCCACTTAAGCGGCCAAAAAGAATTTTGGTCTTTGTCATTGGATGTTAACGCCAGTACCTTAATTCCCCGCCCGGAAACTGAGCTCTTAGTAGAAACAGCGCTTAATTTATTCAATGAATCGAAAATCGATAACTCCAAATTCGATTCCGCTATTCAAGTGCTTGATCTAGGCACCGGCACTGGCGCGATTGCCCTTGCCCTGGCGAGTGAGCGACCTAACTGGAATGTTCTCGCGGTAGACAGCTCTGCTGATGCGGTAAAGCTTGCCGAAAGCAATCGTACTCGCCTGGATTTTGATAATGTTCAGATAGATCAAAGCGACTGGTTTGAGAATGTTAATGCCGATCGTAGATTTGATTTAATTGTCAGCAACCCGCCTTATATTGCGCCTGATGATCGACACCTAAGCGAAGGTGATGTGCGTTTTGAGCCCCGCTCGGCACTGGTTGCAAACGATGCAGGTTTTGCCGATATCGAAACTATTATCCTTAACGCCAGTGAGTTTTTGGTGCGCGGCGGGTGGTTGCTCCTAGAGCATGGTAGTGAGCAGGGAGAAGGCGTGCGGGAGCTGTTAAAGGCACACCTTGACGATGTTACTACCTGGCGCGATGTTGCTGGACTAGAACGGGTGAGTGGTGGCCGGGTTCCGATAGGAGAAGTATAGGCTGTTTAATTTTCCGATAAAGTATCAATGTTGTAGATGGGCACGAATCAACTATAAAAATTCTAACTATCATTGTTTAAAATAGCTAATTTCCCTGGAAATGTAGTACCGTTAAGCTTGATGCTAGGGGAATCTTCATGAAGAGTTCGAAGCCTATTTGTCAATGGCGTCGATTAAATGGAGTATTTTTGCTGGCGTGACTGACTGAGGAGAGCTTTATGCCCTACGTAAATATAAAAATCACCGACGAAGGTGTTACCAAAACCGAAAAAGCTGAATTGGTGGCAGGTGTCACTGAGCTGCTTTCCAGAGTCTTAGGCAAGAATCCCGCAACAACGATGGTTGTTATTGATGAAGTCGATACTGACAATTGGGGTATTAGTGGTGAGCTGGTAACCGAACGTCGTAAGCGAGAAGTGTGACTCAAGATCAGGAGTAAGCAATTTCTTTTTTAAATTTATAGGGATATCACAATGAGCAATATCAATCACCCCATCTTCTATGCCCTTGTTATGCTAGTCGCGGGTCTCGGGATACCCGTTATGGCAACGCTCAATGCCGGGCTGGGAGCAAGGTTGGAAAACCCAATGCTCGCATCCACGGTGCTGTTTGTCGTCGCGATTGTTGCAGCGGTAGCGTCGTTACTGGTTTTTCAGGGTGTGCCAAAAGCACCGTTCTCCAATAGCGTGCCGATTCATTTTTATCTAGGCGGTTTTTTTGTGGTGTTTTATGTCTTGACCATCACCTGGATCGCGCCGAGATTTGGGGTGGGTAATGCCGTGGCATTTGTATTGCTAGGCCAGATAATTTCGATGGCGATTATTGATCACTACCGTCTTATGGGTGCGATGCACCACCCGATCTCTATGCAGCGTTTCTCGGGCCTGGTGCTAATGGCAGTAGGTGTGTTCTTAGCAGTGCGCCGGGTTTGACGTTTGCCAGATACGTGCGATAGTTTTTAGCAGGGGTAAATAACAATGAAAATCGACAGCTGTTTTAGTTTTGCGGATCGCTTAGATGAAATCGATGACATTAAAAGCCGCTTTAAATGCTTTGAAAGCCAGGACTTTGATGGCGTAGTCACCGCCGAAATACAAAACGATCCATTTTTAATTATGGGTATGGGCGCCGACGCCACCGATAATGTTGAGCTGCGCACCGGTATTGCAGTGGCCTTTGCTCGCAACCCGATGACCACCGCCTACAGCGCCCACGATATTAATGCCTTTTCGAAAGGACGTTTTACCCTGGGTTTGGGTTCGCAAATTCAGGCTCATATTAAAAAACGCTTCGGTATGCCCTGGCACGGCCCGGCGAAACAGATGAGCGAGTTTATTCGTGCGCTGCACGCCATTTGGGATTGCTGGTATGACGACGCCCCGTTGAATTTCCGTGGTGAATATTATCGCCACACCTTGATGACGCCGGATTTTACGCCGAAAAATATCGAATACGGTCGCCCCAAAGTGGTGATGGCGGCGGTTGGCCCGTTGATGATTAAAACCGCAGCCCGAGAGGCCGACGGCCTAATTGTTCACAGCTTCGCGACGCAAAAATATATTGAGGAGCACATAGTTCCCAGTATTAACACGACTCTTGATGAAGCGGGTAAATCGGCGAGTGACTTCGAAATTTCCTTTCCGCCTTTCGTCGTTACTGGCGAAACTGAAGCAGCATTTGAAGCCGCTAAAGCTCAGGCCCGGTATCGTATCGCGTTTTACGGTTCGACTCCGGCTTACAAGCCGGTGCTGGCATGCCACGATTGGCAGGATTTACAGCCAAAGTTAAATCATCTGTCAAAAAATAACGCCTGGGACAAAATGCCGGAGTTGATCAGCGACGAAGTGCTGGAGACTTTTGCGGTGGTGGGTGAGCCTTTAGACGTAGCGGAAAAAATAAAAACCCGGTATGGAAATCTGGTGAGCCGCATTACCCTTGAAAATTCTCTTCCCACAGAGGTGGTAAGTAAACAAATGGCAATCATTAAGTCGGCTTAATAGCGACAATATCGTTTCAGGCCAGTTTTATAGCGCATTTCGAATAGTGGAGCCATCGATGCCTTGCAGAGGGCCGAGGGGGTTTTTGCGAATTTTTTCTCCGCTGACGATGGGTTGCCCGCTCCAGACTTTGTAAACCACGATACCGTCATTAATCACAATTAAGGCGTCGAAAGACCAGCCGGTCTCTATTGTTCTGCGTTTAAACGTCAGTACATCGAGAAACGCGTTGCCGACTCGTTTGCTTTTGATTCTTTTCGGGTGGGCCTCGTAAGCCATGCACTTGTTTTTAGCGCGCACGCAGTCGCTGATGCCGGGATCGAGATCGTCCAGGGTAATGGACTGATTGGGCATAAAGCGTTGGGTAACTTCCAGGTAGGAAAGAATTCTAATATTGGGTTGGGTGTAGGGATCGTAACCTAAGGCTTTAAGTTCTTCAGTTGTGGTTTGCTGGGGAATGATCTTGTTGTAGTCGGCCAGGGCGTCCTCGAAATGGTTCCAGCGTGAACGCGTGGTGTCTTCGGTTCTGGGTAGTGCGCTGCTGCACGCGCCGAGCAGTGTCGATAACAGCAACATTAACATTAAGATAAAGCTCAGGCGTGCAGCCCGGGATCTCGATGACTGGTTTATTGTGGTGGCTTTGTTAACAGCGGCCCCGTCAGCAGCGGCTTCGTCAGCCGCAATCATAGGGAGCATAAAAATTATCGAGGGTCTAAGCATTATGAGTCACGGCCCTTAGTTTGAAGCACGTTAGCTATTAAGCAATAGGTAACAATTTACTAAACAAACAGAAGTAGTGTGATGAACCTGGATCAACTAAATGGCAATAACTGTATGGCATAACCGTATGAGGATAACAGTGCGGCGGTTACGGTCGGGGGAGGTAAAGCAGGGTGAAAATTGCTTTAAGTGGTACTTAGCTTGTAGAAATCCCAAATTCTTTAGCCGCTTTAAGTAGCTCCAGGCGGTCTTTCGGTGACAGGGCGATGATTTTGCAGCCAGCGCAATATTGTCTGGGATCGTCTTCTTCCTGTTGTTGCCAGCTAATTCGAATACCGGCATGCACCACAATGTCATCTTTGCCGGGGCGGGGCAGGCGAATCACCACCAGGCGACGACCGCCATCGGGAAGTTCTCGGTTGGTAAACAGCATAAAACCACGGGTGGAGATATCACCGAGATAGCCAATTTCAGATTTCGATGTGTAGTCGTACACTTTAGCTAAGGCACCAAAGTGAGCACGTCGAGACTGGCGTTTATAAGTTTCCACGTTTTCTGCTAATGCTGCTCCGTTCATAGGTACAGATCATAGCGAACCATGCCCGGCGTGCCAAGCGGGCGGTTTAAGCTCTTCGACTTGCGGCACCGCCGAGGCAATGGTGCGTCGGGCGGTGAATCGTACCCGCAAAGTGGTGAGTATCGAAATAATAACGAGCGTGATGATCATACCGATCCAGAAGCCCTCGACCCCCCGCATCGGCCCCCAAAGATTAGTCAGTGCAAGGGAATAGGAGAGCGGAAAACCCAGTATCCAATAGGCGATGACGGCGAGAATGACGGTAATACGGGTGTCTTTATAACCACGCAACGCGCCGTTACCACAAACATTAATGGCATCAAACACCCGGAAAGCGGCTGCGTAGACCAATAATAATGCGGCGAGATCGCGCACCGCTTGATCTGGACTAAACCACGCGCTGATCTGTTCGCGGAAAATAATCACCACGAGGGCTTGTAGCAGCGCAATGGCAGCGGCGAATGCGATGCCGGTGGAGGCGATGTCGCGCGCACCTGTTGCGGCTCGTTGCCCCATCTGGTGAGCGACTAATACCGCAATCGCCTGGGAGATGCTCATAGGAACCATAAACATCATCCAGTCCACTGAGATGGCGATGGAATGACCGCTAACCACAGTGGCACCCAGGTGAGCGATAAACAGCGGGATGACCAGAAAAAACCCGCCTTCGGCCAAAATCGCGCCACCAATAGGCAAGCCAACTTTTAAGGTTTCGCGGCAGTCTCTCCAGAATATTTTCTGGTCTCGTAATAGCAGATGAAAAACCGCTAAGGTAGTGGATAGGCGGGTGTACAGGTACGAGCTGACGACAATAAAAATCGATACCAGCAAAGTTGCCCAGCCACAACCCATCGCACCGAGGGCGGGAATTTTCCACCAGCCGAACACGAAGGCTAGATCGAGGGGAATGTTGATCAAAAAGCCGAGGGTGTTAAACACCATGGCGACCCGAGCGTGGCCCGTACTTTCGAAGCTGGTGCGAAAGGCCATCATATAAGGCAGCAAAAAAGCAGTACCTAACATGGGTAATAGATAAGCCAGGGTAAGATCGCGGACGGCGTGGCTGGTGTCGAGAGAAGGCAAGATTAGCATGCCCAGCGCAATACAGAGCGCGGCGAGAACGCCCAGCGGCGCAGCCAGTTTTAATGCGCTCTGAAACTGTCGGCGCAGCCCAGAGACATCGCCCGCGCCATACAACTGACCAATAAGCGGGCCGTTGCCGAGCATGATGCCAATCACCAGCATAATGGAGAGGTTAAAGATGGCGCTGCCGAGGGAGACGGCCGCGAGGTCGTCGGTGCTGACCCGCCCGGCGACGATAATATCGGTGACACTCATACCGATAATAGCCAGTTGGCCCACCGTAATGGGCAGGGCAAGGCTGGCGATACGGCGAATGCGGTAGGCAGGGGTGTCTCTTGTTACGTTGTCGGTCATTAAGTCGTCGGTGTCTCTGTTAGGTCGATGTCTCTGGCAAGTTGATGTCTCTGTTAAGCTGCCCCTGTCAAAGTGGGCCATTTTGAATTATTTTACGCGTCGATAGCGTTTTTATTTGCAAGTTAAGTAAGCGAGGGTTGCGATGGGACAAGCTGATTTTTCTTTCTGGGTATTTCTGTTGCAGATTTTTGCTGTCGCTATTTTAGCGCTACTGGCGATTGGCGCGGTGGCGGTGGCCTGGATGTACGTGGTGGATGTGCGTCAAAAGGGGCATACCATTCGCCGTAATTACCCGGTGATTGGTCGCTTTCGTTATTTTTTTGAACATCTGGGCGAGTTTTTCCGCCAGTATTTTTTCGCCATGGATCGCGAAGAAATGCCCTTCAATCGGGCTCAGCGCTCGTGGGTGTACCGGGCGGCGAAAAACACCAATAACACCGTAGCCTTTGGCTCTACGGCAAATGCAGCCGCGCCAGGAACGATTTTATTTGTACCCCACCCCTTCCCGTCGCTAGACACACATAGGCGTCCTGCGGAATCTATTATTATCGGCCCACACTGCCCTTCGCCTTACGCGGCACGGTCTTTTTTCAACGTATCGGCGATGAGTTTTGGGGCTATTTCCGAAGCTGCGGTGCGCGCGCTGTCCGAGGGTTGCGCGACGGCAGGGAGCTGGCTTAATACGGGCGAAGGTGGCTTGTCTCCCTACCACCTGTCCGGCGGTTGCGATCTGGTGTTTCAGATTGGCACCGCCAACTACGGCGTGCGCGACGACGCGGGTAACTGGAGCGACGCCAAAATGCTTGACATCGCTGCCCACGAGCAAGTGAAAATGATCGAAATCAAACTTAGCCAGGGCGCCAAGCCCGGTAAAGGCGGCATCCTGCCGGCAGTAAAAGTGACTGAGGAAATTGCACTCATTCGCGGCATTCCCGCCGGTCAGGCGTCGATTAGTCCCAATGGCCATCCTGATATTCGCAACGTCGAGGATCTGCTGGATCGCATTACTCATATTCGCCAACTGACCGGCAAGCCGGTCGGCTTTAAACTGGTGGTGGGTGGTCTGCGCTTTTTCGAACAATTATTTGAGGCCATTCTACGGCGCGGTATAGAGCATGCCCCCGACTTTATGACCATCGACAGTGGCGATGGCGGTACCGGTGCTGCGCCACAAAGTTTGATGGATCACGCTGGGCTGACCATTCGCGAAAGCCTACCCGGCGTAATCGATAAGTTGGCGGAATACGGTTTGCGAGAACGTATTCGCGTCATCGTAGCGGGCAAATTAATTACCCCGGTGGACGTGGCGTGGGGCCTGTGTGTGGGCGCTGATTTTGTGGTGTCCGCCCGCGGCTTTATGTTTGCGCTGGGTTGTATTCAGGCGATGCAATGCAATAAAAATACCTGTCCCACCGGTGTTGCCACACAGGATCCGGAGTTGCAAAAAGGGCTTGATGTCGGCAATAAGGCGGCGCGCGTTGCCCACTACGTGGCTAATATGGTGGAGGAAGTCACCGTCATTGCCCACAGTTGTGGGGTCGATGAACCCAGCCAGTTAAATCGCTCCCACGCTCACATGGTGATTGGGCCGGGGCGGTCGGAGGCCCTCGATTCCTATTACGCCCGGGTAGGGAGCCAGGGTGCCCCTATTGCAGTGTGAGTAAGGATTTTGTAACTAAGGGTGTAGAAAGTATGGGCTGGGTAAGTTAGATAGGCCTGAAGCAGGGAATTATTTCCGATAGATGTTCTCCAAATTTGAAGTTCTTAATAAATAAGACCTGCAGTAAGCGAACTTTATTACTATAAGGGATTGATCATGGCCTCAGTCATTACTCTGTACCAAGCGCTACACCAAGGTATTTTTGACCGACTTAAATATCTCGATGGTATTCCCCCACTGCTGTTTCGTTTGATTCTTGCGCCGGTCATGGTGGCTGCGGGTCTGCATAAATTTCTCAATTTTGAAGATATGGTGTCCTGGTTTGGCAATCCGGACTGGGGCCTGGGTTTACCCGCGCCGGCGGTGATGGTGTTTCTGGCGGCAGCGTCGGAATTAGTTGGCGGTTTGGCCTTGTTGATTGGCTTTGCGGTGCGCTGGATGGCCGTGCCCCTGATGGTGTCTATGGCCGTGGCGGCGGGCGCGGTGCACTGGCAGCATGGCTGGTTCGCCATTGCCCCGGGTGATCCCGACACCAGTGCTGCCAAAGTGGTGGCGATGGCCGGTATTCCTGCGGCTCAGGCCAGTCTTGAGAACAGTGTCGAAGTCGGCAAGCGAGTAAGTGCCGTGAAGAGCCTGTTAAAGCAGCACGGCAACTACTCCTGGTTGACGGAAAAGGGTAGTTTTGTGGTGTTGAATAATGGCATCGAGTTTGCCGCCACTTACTTTGTCATGTTGCTGAGTCTATTTTTTACCGGCGGCGGACGTTTCTTTAGCCTCGATTATTGGTTGTCGCGCTGGGCTGGCGGCAATGTTGTTGGCGGTTGATGGTTTCTCAATTTAGAGCTTGTTGAGGCACTGTGGGTGGAGCCGGGTCGTGCTACAATGGCGGTTTTTTGACCAATCCCATTGAGAGCGGCACAGTACTCATCTATGAATCAAACACAGCGAGAGAATCAAGCCCAGTCAGAACCGGCTCAGTCAGATCAAGCGCAGCCAGACCAATCCACAGCCACCGAGAAAAAGCCTCGCCGCCGTAATCGCGGCAGGCGTAGCAATGCCTCAGGCAATACCTCAGGCACTGCCTGGAGTCTCGATCAATTCAAGGTAGAGCCAGAGGCGGACAAAGTGCGCTTTCACGACCTGGGTCTGCCCTTACCGGTGATGCATGCCATCGCCGATCTTGGCTTTCAATATTGCTCGCCGATTCAGGCGCGTTCGCTACCCATCGCGCTCCGTGGCCACGACGTGGTCGGCAAGGCTCAAACCGGCACCGGCAAAACCGCCGCATTTTTGATCACCATTATTGAAGATCTGCTTAAAAACCCGGTAGCGGGCGAACGCTATGCCGGTGAAGCGCGGTCATTGATTATCGCCCCCACCCGCGAGCTGGTTATGCAAATTGCCGAAGACGCCAAGGCCCTGTGTAAACACACCGAACTGAACGTACACACTCTGGTCGGCGGCATGGACTACGACAAGCAGCGCCAACATTTACACGATCGCCACTGCGATATTTTGGTGGCTACTCCGGGACGCTTGCTGGATTTTTGCACCAGTCGCTATGTCTACCTCGATCAGGCCGAAATA
Organism: Porticoccaceae bacterium; assembly: GCA_018069525.1. GTDB lineage: Bacteria > Pseudomonadota > Gammaproteobacteria > Pseudomonadales > Porticoccaceae > JAGPUQ01. The sequence continues at coordinate 99,722 of JAGPUQ010000008.1, forward strand.
CTGGTGATCGATGAAGCGGATCGTATGCTCGACATGGGTTTTATCCCCCAGGTGCGCAACGTAATTCGTTTGACCCCCCAGAAGGGTAAACATAGACAGACGTTGTTGTTTTCCGCGACCTTTACTGAAGCCGTGATGCGACTGTCGGAACAGTGGACGGAAAAACCCTCCTTTGTGGAAATCGAGCCAGACAGTGTGGCCTCGGATTCCGTTGATCAAAAAGTATTTATTACTGAAAAGCGCAATAAATTAAATTTATTGCGCAATATTTTACGCAGCGATGATGTGGAAAGCGTTATCGTGTTTGCTAACCGCCGCGACCAGTGTCGCAAACTGCAGGAAAATCTGGCGCGTGCGGGATTTAAAGTGGGCTTGTTATCCGGGGAAATCCCTCAGAACAAACGCATTCGTACCCTCGACGATTTTAAAAATGGCAACATTAAAGTTCTGGTTGCCACGGACGTTGCCGGGCGCGGCATTCATATCGACGGCATTAGTCACGTAATTAACTACACCTTGCCGGAAGAGCCGGAAGATTACGTGCATCGCATCGGGCGCACGGGTCGCGCGGGAAAAACCGGAACCTCCATTAGCTTTGCCTGTGAAGACGATGCCTTTCTGCTCGAACCTATCGAGACCTTACTGGGTGCAAAATTGCCCTGCGAACAGCCCGCGGAAGACTTGATGACCGTTAACCTGAAATAAATTAGTGTGGCTGGGCACCTGGCGGGTTTGCTTGCTGGTTCGCGACCCAGAGAGACGTAGCGCCAGCTACCGCTGCGGGCATTACCAGCAGGTTAAGCAGCGGAATGGACGACCCCATTAACACCAGTCCTCCAAAACTTAATGCGGATTTTCGCTGGCTTCGGCTGTCGACTAACAGCGCGTCGAAACTAATCTTATTGTTATCCGCCGGATAATCCAGATACTGTAAATACAAATTCCACGCGCCCCAATAAAAACCAATAACTGGCGTAATCAGGTTAAGTAGCGGTATAAAAGAAAGTATCGCGCAGACAATGAATACGCCCAGCAAACGCGGTAAAAAATACCCTAGCTTGCGTAATTCCCGCCCCAGCGCGTGGCCAATAATTGGGCCATAGTCGCGCCATGCCAGGGTTTTCGGTTCAGGTGTGCTCAGCAAATACTGTTGTACCCGTTCAGACAAAATACCAAAAAAAGGTGCGGCGACCAGATTGCCCAAAATAGTGAAAGTGTAGCCGTACACCAGCAGTAACAGCAGGCCAAACACAGCCCAGATCAGCCAGGCTAAAAACGCCAGCCACTCGGGTAAAAACCCCATAATCCAGTCCATGCCTTGACCGAACTGCTGGATAGCAAAGGTGGTTAGGACAATAAATAACAGCACATTGATCAGTAGCGGGGCAATCACATAGGCCCGTACACCGGGTTTACTGAGTAGGCGAAACCCCGCAAAAAAATGTTTAGAAGGCATAATAGTTTGCCGGGTTCAGCACAGGATTTTATCGACTGTAAAAACCTTTACCCTCTTTAGCTAATTTTTCCAGAAGCGGCGAAGGCGTCCAGTAATGTTCGCCAAACTGATCGGCATATTTTTTGTAAGCATCGCAAATAGTTTTTAAACCGATTTGATCGGCCCAGAACATCGGCCCGCCTTTATAGCCGGGGAAGCCGTAACCGTTAATCCAGATAATGTCGATGTCCAGAGGTCGGGCGGCAATGCCTTCTTCGAGAATTTTTGCACCTTCGTTAATCATCGGGTAGAGGCAGCGTTCGAGGATTTCCTGGTCGGAAATTTTTCTTTGTTCAATGCCAGCATGTTGAGCGCATTGAGCAATTAAGGCAGCAATTTCTGGATCGGGTATAGGAGTTCGGCCATCTTCGTACTTATAAATCCCGGCATGGGTTTTTTGTCCGTAACGACCGAGTTCGACAACCTTGTCGATCCAGACCGAGTCGCGCTTTTCAACCTTACCGGCCTTGCGTCGCTCTTCCCGAACTTTGTAACCTACGTCCAGCCCGGCCATATCCGCCATGGTGAATGGACCCATGGGGAAACCAAAATCGAAGAGCACTTTATCGATTTGCTCCGGGGTGGCGCCTTCTTCTACCAGAAACGCGGATTCCCGTGTGCGTTGGTGCAACATACGGTTGCCGACAAAGCCGTCGCATACCCCGACCAGCGCACCGATTTTTCCGATGCGCCTGGACAGGCTCATTACCGTAGCAATGACATCGTCGGCGGTATGTTCGCCGCGTACATTTTCCAGTAAGCGCATCACATTAGCGGGACTAAAAAAATGCATGCCGATGACGTCTTGCGGACGCTGAGTGACACTGGCGATTTCATCCACATCCAGCGTTGAAGTGTTGGTGGCGAGAATCGCGCCTTGCTTACAGGTCGCGTCCAGAGTTTTAAAGACGTCTTTTTTAACGTCCATATTTTCGAATACCGCTTCGATCACAATATCCACATCGGCGATATCGGCGTAGGAAATCGTGGGCTCAATGAGTGCCATGCGCTGTTCCACAGCGTCCAGCGAGATACGACCCTTCCTCGCGGTATTTTCGTAATTACTGCGAATCAGGGCGATACCTTTATCGAGATACTCCTGTTTCATTTCCAGTAATTTGACGGGAATACCGGCATTGGCAAAGTTCATCGCAATGCCGCCACCCATGGTGCCCGCGCCGATTACTGCTGCAGTTTTAATGTCGCGTTTGGGGGTGTCCTTTGCCAGGCCTGGCACTTTGGCGACTTCGCGCTCGGCGAAAAAGATATGGCGCTGGGCAGCGGATTCCGAGGAGGTCATTAGCTCCATAAACAATTCGCTCTCCCGAGCCATGCCTTCATCGAAGGGCAGCTCAAAGGCGGCGCGAATGGATTTGATAATATGAAAGGGCGCGAGAAAGCCGCGTTGCTTGCGGGCGATGCTCTGCTCGTAGTTATCGAATACTTCGGGGCCAGCGGCTTCTGGAGTAATGTCGCGAATGGCGCGGGGGCCAGTGCCGTCCGCCAGTAATTTTTCTGCGTAGGCAATGGCTGCTGTTTCCAGATCGCTTTCAACACTACCGTCAATACTGACGTCAACAATGGCATCGATAATGCCGAGCTTTAAGGCATCTTTAGCGGCGATATGATTACCCTTGACGATTAAATCCAGGGCGGCTTGAGCGCCAACTAAGCGAGGCAAGCGCTGAGTGCCACCCGCACCCGGCAATAAACCCAGGTGTACTTCGGGCAAGCCGATTCTGGCCGTGGGTACGGCAATGCGATAGTGGCAACCCAGTGCGACTTCAAGACCACCGCCCAGTGCGGTGCCGTGAATTGCCGCGACAATGGGTTTGCTGGCAGTTTCCATATTGCTGATTACCGGTACCAGACCCGGTTCGCCCATACCTTTGGCGAATTCTTTAATGTCCGCACCGGCAATAAAGGTGCGACCTTCACAGATCAACACCATGGCTTTAACGGAGTCGTCTGCGAGTCCCAACTCGACGGCGGCCTTAAGCCCGGCGCGTACGGATTGCCCCAGCGCATTAACCGGGGGGTTATTGATTTTAATTAAGCCAATAGCGCCTTGCTTGGTAAAGCTAACAGTGTCGGAAAGGGTAGCGGTCATGATGATTTTCTCTTTTAATGAAACGGATTTGGCTATAGAAGGTTTAACCATAGGACTGAGGTCACAAATAAATTTTAGGTTTTAAGTTCGCAATCTTGAGGCTCGTGTTCGGACAGTAGTGTGACCGCTTTGGTGAGAGCCTCGAACCTGTTGTCGAGCACGCGATGAAAGTCCAGGCGATCCAGGGTGCCGGTTGAGTGTAAGGTTTCAACCACATTGGGCCGCGCGCCAAACACAATGACCAGGTCATCTTGTTCGTGAAGGCTGCGGATGGTTTCATCCAGGGCGAAGGAGGCGCTGCCGTCAATAAACGGCACATTTGATAAGTCGATCACCAGGACTTCTTTTTCGCCAGTGGTCAGTAACAATTTCGTTATGTCGTGGGCGGAACCGAAACTGAGCGGCCCCTCCATATGAAATAGTACGATTTTGCCCTCGGCTCTATCGAGTATTTCCGCTTCCTCTGGCGACAGGTTGGGAACGCCGTTGGAATTGGAAGTGAGTTGGGCACTTTTTAACTGGGCGTCGGCCATGCGCGAGACAAAAAGCAGAGACGCCATAATGATGCCGACCGCAACCGCGACAATAAGATCGACAAAAATGGTGATCAGCAGAGTGGTTAGCATAATGACCACGCCTGCAAGTGGAGCGCGGTGCATACGTTTAATATAGTTCCAGTCAATAATGTCGACGCCAACTTTAATTAAAATACCGCCGAGTACTGCCAGTGGTATTTGGCTCGCTGCGCCACTAAAGCCGAGTACCAGTAACAGCAGTATTACCGCGTGTAGTATTCCCGCCAAACGAGTGGTGCCACCGGCGCGAATGTTGGTCAGTGTGCGCATGGTCGCTCCCGCTCCCGCGATGCCACCAAACAGACCAGCGACCACATTGCCAATGCCCTGACCGATCAATTCGCGATTGGAGTCGTGGTGCGTGCGAGTCATGCTATCGGCAACTAGCGAAGTCAGTAGTGAATCAATGGCACCGAGAAAAGCCAGAATAATGGCGAACTTGATGATAAAAGGAATATCGGCCAGTGCGACGTCGGGTATGGTAAGCGTAGGAAAGCCGGCCGGAATTTCGCCGATGGTCGGTGCGGTGGAAAAATAAAATACCCCCGCCAGTGTGCCAACAAAAGCTGCAATAAGTGGGGGTGGCAGCAGCACGGCGAGACGCTTTGGAGTGGCGAACATAATCAGTAAGGTGATGGCGCTAAGGCCCAGTGCGTGGGTGTTTGCTTCACCCAGTATTTCTGGCAGCGCGGTGAGCTTTGTCAATATATCGCCATTAGGCGCGCTATGGCCTAGCAGCGGCGCGATTTGAAGAATGATAATAATACCGCCGATACCGCTCATAAACCCGGATACCACCGGGTGGGGCACCAGTTTGATAAAGCGGCCAATGCCGGCCAGGCCAAATAGTATCTGGAAACCACCGGCGAGGATCACCGTAGAAAATGCCAGCGCCAAATTGCCGGAGAAGTGTGTGACCACGAGAGCCATGACCACGGTCATCGGCCCGGTGGGGCCGGTAATTTGTGTTGAAGTGCCGCCAAATATGGCGGCAAAAAACCCGGTAAAGATGGCACCGTAGAGCCCGGCGACTGCCCCGGCTCCGGAGGAGATGCCAAATGCCAGGGCCAGGGGCAGTGCGACGATAGCCGCCGTTAAGCCACCAAAAATATCGCCTTTAATGTTCTGAGTGGTGAACATAGGTAAATTCGCTGTGCCTTTTTTTACGAGTTCAGTTTTTACGGGTTTAGTTTTACGAGTTTAGTTGATTTAGATGCTGTTGTAGCGCGGTGAGGTAGGCTTCCGCTGGTGCGTGTGTCGAGAGGATATCGAGCATGGTTTGTCCCTGCGGGTTGACCGCATTTAAATTGCGTCCAGCGGCGATAAAAAACCCTAACAAGGTTGAGAAGTTTTCTGGCCCCATTCCGCGATAGGCTTTTTCGAGCACGTGGAAATCAGCATCCAGGCCTTCCTGCGCGTCTAAATCGAGAAAGGTTTTTATGCGTGCATCGTCAAAAATTTCGCCGAGAATTTTTTTCTTGTCTTTTTTTAAAGTCGCTGGTTTTAAAGTCGCTGGTTTTAATACAGTTGGTTTCAATACCGCTGATGTCATAACAAAACCTATATCTATGTTTCTAGATCTATGTATCTAGATCTATGTATCTAGATCAATGCGTCTAGCTTTTTCAGTAGCACTTCATTCACTTGTTGTGGGTTGGCCTGGCCTTTCGAGGCCTTCATGATTTGGCCAACAAAGTAGCCGAGCATCTTGGGTCGCTTGCTGGCGTCGGCTTTGGCGTAATTAGCCACCTGCTGCGCGCTGTTGGCGATCACTTCATCGACCAGAGTCTCGATTGCACCACTGTCGGAAACTTGTTTTAGACCGAGTTGTTCAATGATGTCGTCGGCGCTGGATTTATCCGCAGGGTTATTCCAGAGCGCCTCAAAAACCGTCCTGGCCATTTTATTAGAAATGCTGCCGTCTTTAATCCGCACTATCAAGCCGCCCAGTTGTTCGGCGCTGACCGGACTGTCGTTGATGTCTGTTTCACTACTATTTAACTGTGCGGAAAGCTCACCCATGATCCAGTTGGCGGCGAGTTTGGCGTCGTCGGCGACCTCTGCTGAGGCTTCAAAGTAGTGGGCCATGGACGCGTCGTCGCTGAGTATGCCGGCGTCGTAATCCGACAGTGAATAGTCGGCCATGTAGCGCTTTTTGCGGGCCTCGGGCAATTCCGGCAGGCTGGCGCGCAGTGCTTCGATATGGTTTTGCTCAATCACCACCGGCAATAAGTCGGGGCAGGGGAAGTAGCGGTAGTCGTTGGCTTCCTCTTTGCTGCGCATAGAACGAGCGCTGTCGGTATCGCCGTCGTAAAGGCGGGTTTCCTGTCTGATGGTGCCGCCGTCTTCGAGCACATCAATTTGACGGGCGACTTCCTTGGCGATGGCTTTTTCCATAAAGCGGAAAGAGTTGAGGTTTTTGGTTTCGGTGCGAGTACCGAGAGGTTCATCGGGTCGGCGCACCGACACGTTGACATCAAAACGCAGGGAACCCTGAGACATTTTGCCATCGCAAATACCGATAGACGTCACCAGACCGTGTAATTTTTTGGCAAAAGCCAGCGCTTCTTCGGCGTTGCTGATATCCGGTTCGGTGACAATTTCAATCAATGGTGTTCCCGCCCGGTTTAGATCAATACCGGACATACCATCAAAGTCTTCGTGCAAAGACTTGCCCGCATCTTCTTCGAGGTGGGCGTGGTGGATGCGAATATTTTTATGGCTGCCGTCGGCCAGAGTGATTTCGACGGTGCCGGGGCCAACAATGGGTTTATCTAGTTGGGTGGTTTGATAGCCTTTGGGCAAATCTGGGTAAAAGTAATTTTTGCGATCAAAGGCTGACACCAGGTTGATCTCGGCGTCGATGGCGAGGCCGAATAAAATAGCCATATCCACGGCTTTTTTATTGAGTACCGGTAGTGTGCCGGGCATGGCCAGGTCGATAGCGCAGGCCTGAGTATTCGGAGCGGCACCAAAGGCAGTGCTCGCGCCGGAGAAAATTTTAGTTTTGGTCGCCAGTTGCACGTGGATTTCGAGGCCGATTACGGTTTCCCAGCTCATGCTGATTCTCCGTTTGCGTGTGCAATACTTTCATCTTGGAGACTTACGTTGGTAATAGAGGGCGGCGCCAATTGATGCCAGTCGGTTTGCTGCTGGAAGCGGTGGGCAATATTCAACATGCGCGCCTCGTCGAAATAGTTGCCGATCAATTGCAGCCCCACGGGTTTGTCGTCCACTAAACCGCAGGGGATAGACATGCCTGGCAGCCCGGCCAGGTTGGTGGCAATGGTGTAAATGTCTTCCAGGTACATGGCTACCGGATCGCTACCTTTGGAGCCGAATTCAAACGCTGGGTTTGGACAGGTGGGGCCCATAATGATATCAACCTGCTTAAAAGCGGCGACAAAATCTTGCTGGATCAGACGGCGCACCTGTAATGCTTTTTTGTAATAGGCGTCATAGTAACCGGCGGACAGGCAATAGGCGCCGACTAAAATGCGGCGTTTTACTTCGTCGCCAAAACCTTCTGCCCGCGAGCGCTTGTAGAGGTCTTCCAGGTCCTGGGGATTGTCACAGCGGTGGCCGTAGCGCACGCCATCAAAGCGGGACAGGTTGGCGGAGGCCTCGGCGGGGGCGATAACATAATAGGCCGGGACCGATAAATTGGAGTGGGGCAGGCTGATGTCTTTAATCGTCGCACCCAGGTTTTCGTATTCCCGTAGCGCGTCCTGCACCGCTTGTTCGACGGCGGGATTGAGTCCGTCGCCGAAGTATTGTTCTGGCACGCCGATGGTGAGGCCGTCGAGCTTAGCGTTCAAAGTCGCGGTGTAATCGGGTACGGGGCGCTCCAGACAGGTGGAGTCTTTGTCGTCAAAACTGGCCATGGTGTTGAGTAGCACCGCGACATCCTCGGCGTTGCGTGCCATCGGGCCGCCCTGGTCGAGACTGGAGGCGAAGGCGATCATGCCCCAGCGCGACACCCGGCCATAGGTGGGTTTTAGTCCGGTGATGCCACACAGTGCAGCCGGTTGTCGAATCGAGCCGCCGGTATCGGTGGCCGTGGCGGCAGGAGTAAGACGCGCGGCAATTGCGGCGGCGGAACCGCCGGAAGAGCCCCCGGGTACGCACTGGGTTTGCCAGGGGTTCTTCACCGGGCCGTAGTAACTGGTTTCGTTGGAGGAGCCCATCGCGAACTCGTCCATATTGGTTTTACCCAATACTACGGCACCAGCCGCGGCAAAATTCTCGACGACGGTGGCATTGTAGGGCGGTACGAAGGTGTCGAGCATGCGCGAACCACAACTGGTGCGCACTCCCTCGGTGCAAAAAATATCTTTGTGAGCCATGGGCACGCCACAGAGGACTGGGGTATTACCTTTGGCCAGTTGCTGATCTGCCGCAGCAGCCTGCGCCAGTGCTTGTTCAGCAGTGACGGTAATAAAGCTGTTATAGACCCCATCGAGTTGGTCGATGCGGTTGAGGAAATGGTGGGTCAGTTCTACGCTGGAGAATTCGCCGCTGCGTAGGCCCTTGCTGAGTTCTGTAAGAGTTTTGTTGTGCATGTCTATCTATATCGTAAGTTGGCTATCGTTAATGAGCTATCGTAAATTGGCTGTCGTAGTGTTGAGAGCCGATGGTTGGGTGCAGGGCCTGGCTGTTTTGGCGCCCTTATTCAATCACGCGGGGCACCAAATACAGTCCGTCGGCTACCGCCGGGGCAATGTTTTGGAAGTTTTCCCGGCAATTGGCTTCGCTTACGGTGTCGGCGCGTAAGCGTTGCGTGGCATCCAAAGGGTTGGCCATGGGCTCCACCGCAGTGGTGTCGGCCGCCTGTAGTTGGTCCACCAGAGTCAGTACGCTATTAATACTGTTGGTGGTTGCGACTATGTTCTCTTCGGTAATGCCGATTTGGGCCAATTTTGCGAGTTTTTCAATATCGGCACGTTCAATGGTCATGCTATAGTTTCCCTTCGTTGTGAGCGCCCCTTGCGAGGCGATGCAGATTACCATATTTGGCGGTTGCCCTGAATCCTTAGCGTTGTTAGAGTTCCTGTGTTTAGGCTCGTAGCGCCGTATTATGCTGCTGGGCTATCCTACGTCCAGTTACGTGCGGCTACGTGCGCTTTGTACTCTACGTAGATGTGCTACTTATAAATAAACCCGGCTCTTAAGCCCAATCTGAACCCAAAGTTACTGCAGGAAAAATGACTCGATGATTAAACGTTTACGCGGCATGTTCTCCAACGACCTGTCGATTGACTTGGGTACCGCGAATACCTTGATCTATATCCCCGATAAAGGCATCGTGTTGAACGAGCCTTCGGTGGTTGCTATCCATACCATTCACGGCCAAAAATCGGTGCGTGCGGTGGGCGTTGAAGCCAAGCGTATGCTTGGGCGTACACCCGGAAATATCACCGCGATACGGCCATTAAAAGATGGGGTGATTGCTAATTTTCAGGTCACTGAGAAAATGCTGCAGTACTTTATTAAAAAAGTGCATGCCAACAGTCTAATCCCCCCTAGCCCTCGGGTTCTAATCTGCGTGCCTTGTCTGGCGACCGAAGTTGAAAAACGTGCGATTCGTGAATCTGCCGAACGCGCGGGAGCTAGAGAGGTGTTTTTGATTGAAGAACCCATGGCCGCTGCGATCGGCGCGGGTTTGCCGGTGGAGGAAGCCCGCGGTTCCATGGTGGTGGACATTGGTGGTGGTACCACCGAAATTGCGATTTTATCCCTCAATGGCGTGGTGCATTCCGATTCCATTCGAATTGGTGGCGACCGCTTTGATGAAGCCATTACCAACTATGTGCGGCGCAAGTACGGTAGCGTAATTGGCGACACCACCGCAGAGCGCATCAAAATGGAAATTGGTGGGGCCTATCCCAGCAAGGAAGTTCGCGAGATCGATGTGCGCGGGCGCAATCTGGCTGAGGGTGTACCCAAAAGCTTTACGCTTAGCGGCGATGAAATTCTCGAATCGTTGCAGGAGCCATTAACGGCCATTATTCAGGCGGTGAAGCGGGTGCTTGAGCAGTCGCCTCCCGAATTAGCTTCGGATATTGCCGAGAGTGGCATAGTGTTAACCGGTGGTGGAGCCTTGTTGCGCGACATCGATTTATTACTGACTCACGAAACCGGATTGCCGGTCATTATTGCCGAAGACCCGCTCACCTGTGTCGCTCGGGGCGGTGGTGTCGCTTTGCAAATGATGGATCTACGCAGTCTGGATATCCTGGCTTCCTGAACATCGTTCGCACACGCTAGTGGAGTAGCTCGAAATAGAGAGGAAGCTGTTTAGTAAACGGATGACGGCACCAGGCATGCTGGTGCTGCTGGCGCTGGCCCTGGCGCTGTTATTTGTGGATCGCAATACCCGCTGGCTCGAGCCCACTCGAACCTGGATAGACAGCGCGGCGCAACCGCTACGCTGGTTGAGTAATACCCCTTCTAATGTTGCCAAGTGGAGCGATCAAAATCTATTGAGTCGCAGCGAACTCGTGGCCGACAATCAGCGTCTTAAAACGGAAGTGTTGGTGCTGAAAGGAGAGGTTCAGCGCGTCGTCGATCTCTCTGTGGAAAATGCTCGACTGCGAAATCTGCTCAGCGCGCGGGAATTACTCAAGACCCGTGTGCTGGTCGCCGAGCTAATTGGCGTGTCCACCATGCCTCTGCGTCACCAGGTGACCGTTAATCGCGGTGCGCGGGACGGTGTGTTTGTAGGCCAGGCGGTGCTTGATGGCGATGGTTTAATGGGCCAGGTGATAGCCGTCGATAACGATCGCTCCCAGGTGATGTTAATCAGCGATGCGCGTCACGCCATACCGGTACAGATAGCAGAATTTGGCACGCGTCTTATCGCCGAAGGTACCGGAGATTATCAGCGCCTGCAGCTACGCCATGTACCGCCAACACTAAATATTAAGGAGCACGACCTGTTGCTGAGCTCGGGTCTTGGTGGGCGTTTTCCGGCCGGTTATCCGGTGGGTAGAGTTGCAACCATCGAACGCAAATCCGGACAGGACTTTGTGGAAGTCACGGTGCTGCCGACCGCACAACTGAATCGCAGTCGTCACCTGTTGCTATTATTTACTGAAGTTAATCCGATTCCTCATAGTGGCGTCAGTAGTAGCATCGATAGTGATATTGATGGTGATATAAATAATAACGAGAGAGATAAAGCCGATGTCGACTAGGCGACTATCACTAGTTCTGGTATTGACTAGCCTGCTAGTGGCTCTGGTCTTCAGTTTTGGCGCCGGGCGCAGTGAGTGGTTGTACTGGAAGCCGCCCATCGTTCTGCTGGTTGCTTTGTATTGGTTGCTGTTTGAGCCGCAAACCTTCGGCCTGGTATTTGCGTTTACGCTCGGCTTATTGGTGGATTTTGTCAGCGGTGCTCCGGCAGGAGAATCCGCCATGGCATTTTGCGTGACGGCATATTGGGCGCAGACCCTGGAACACCGCTTGCTACACTTCACCATCTTTCATCAGTGCCTATTAATAGCTGGATTAGTCGTGGTCTACCAACTGATATCGGTGGCTATCGACCTCGCGATACACGGTGGTGCTTTGCAGTTGGCCCTGCTTTATCCCGCCTTGAGCGCCATCCTGGTTTGGCCATTTATCGCCGGTGTATTAGGTCGCCTACATCGGCGCTCGCTGTAACTTCACCGATGAGCTCTGACTTCGGCCCGGTTGATCAACCTGAGGATGCCGACTTTATTCTGGCCTCGGCATCGCCCCGGCGACAACAATTACTTTCCAGTATGCGCACCCGCTTCAGGGTTGTGCCTGCAGATATTGATGAAACGCCGACGCCCGATGAATGTCCTAGTGAGTACGTTTTGCGCATGGCTCGCGGCAAAGCCGAAGCGGTTTATCGACGCTCTGCTGATAGGGATAGCTCTGGCCGGAGGCTTCCGGTACTGGGCGCCGACACGGCCGTTATTGCCCCGGCGAAAAAGTCTGCGGGGGAACACATTTTCGGCAAACCCGAATCCGAAGATCACGCTGTTGAAATGTTAATGGCTCTGTCTGGCAAACCCCATCGCGTACTATCGGCGCTTGCTGTGGTTGCCGGCGACACCACAGCGCCGATGAGCGAATCCAGACTGGTGGAGACTGAAGTTACTTTCCGAGTATTAAGCGAATCCGAATGCCACGCCTACTGGCGTAGCGGTGAACCGAAGGGCAAGGCGGGTGCTTACGCGATACAGGGACTTGGCAGCATCTTTGTCACGCATCTCGTGGGTAGTTATTCGAGCGTGGTGGGGCTTCCCGTGGCAGAAACCTATACACTATTGCAAACATATAATATTCCTTGTGGGTTGAGCGGGCTATGAGTTCAGAAGTGCTAATAAATGTTACGCCCTCGGAAACCCGGGTGGCCCGGGTTGATAACGGCGTGCTGCTGGAAATTAATATCGAGCGGGCGCAAAAACGCGGTTTGGTGGGCAGTATTTATCTGGGTAAAGTGCTGCGAGTGATGCCGGGCATGCAGGCCGCTTTTATCGATATAGGTATGGATAAAGCCGGCTTTATTCACGTTGGCGATTTGCGCGCCAAAAATGGCGAAGCCGTCGATCGCGCAAATAGCGCAGACCGAGATATCCGCGACGTGTTGCGCGAAGGCCAAATGCTACCGGTGCAGGTGCTCAAAGATCCTATCGGCACCAAAGGGCCACGACTTACCACTTATCTTTCGGTGTCATCGCGTTATTTGGTTTATATGCCGAAGACGGATCACATTGGTATTTCTCAGCGCCTGGAAGATGAACAGGAACGCGAGCGCCTGCGTACTGAATTAGAAAGTGCAGTCGCCGAGCATGCGTTCGACGATGGGCCCCATGGTTATATTATCCGCACCGTAGCCGAGGGTATGACTCGGGTAGAGTTGGGAGCGGAAATTTTATTTCTGAAACGGCTGTGGGAGTATGTCGAAAAACAAATTTCCAGGGCTGAAAAAGTCGGGATGCTTTACCAGGATTTACCCATTGCAAAACGTACCCTGCGAGATTTAAACCCCGAGGGTATCGATAAAATCAGAGTGGATTCTAAAGAGGTGTTTGACCTGCTGATTCAGTTTACCGAATACTTTGATTCGGATATCCAAAAATTAATTGAGCTCTACACCGATGAGCGGCCATTGTTTTATCTGTATGGGGTGGAAGATGAAATTTCCCGCGCGCTGGAGCGGCGAGTCGATTTGAAATCCGGTGGTTATCTGGTGATCGATCAAACCGAAGCTATGACTACCATCGACGTTAATACCGGTTCTTACACCGGGCATCGCAACCTCGAGCAAACTATTTTTAAAACCAATATGGAGGCGGCCAGTACCATTGCCCGGCAACTGCGGTTGCGTAATCTCGGTGGAATTATCATCCTCGATTTTATCGATATGTTGAATGAAGAGCATCGGCGACAGGTGCTGCGAACTTTTGAGCATGCGCTGTCTGACGATAAAGCAAAAATGAATATTACCGGTGTGTCTGAACTCGGTTTGGTGGAAATGACTCGCAAGCGCACCAGCGAGAACTTACGGCAACAGTTGTGTGAGGCGTGTTCGGTATGCGATGGCAAGGGCTATATAAAATCTGCAGAAACCGTCACCTTTGAGATTTTTCGAGAGATTTTACGCGAGGCGCGTACTTTTGAGTGTAAGAAGATTTTGGTGCTGGCCTCGCATTCGGTGGTTGATCGATTGTTGTCAGAAAATGCCACTGACGTTGCGGATTTAGAAGCGTTTACTGGGAGGCCTATCGAGTTTAGGGTCGAGGATCAATACAGCCAGGAGCAATACGATATTGTTCCCATGTAAATTTCAGCGCGGCTATTTATGTGACTCTTTATGCAGCCCTTTATACGACTATTTTATAGCGTCGAGACTACTGGCGGTGAGGGCTTAGATCTTGGCCAGGCTGTGGCGTCATAGCGTACGAGCCCTTTGGGTGGTGTTGGCTTTTATTGTCATCGTCTACGCGGTGCTCGTGGTTTTGGGTCGACAGTTGTTGCCCCGTCTCGACGGCTATCAGGTCACCATTAACGATTTTCTGTCCGAGCGTTTGGGTGTTGAAGTTACTACGCAATCCTTGAACGGAGAATGGCAGCGGTTTTCACCGCGTCTGAGTGTGGAGGGTTTGGAGTTACGTTCGATGGAGCTGCCAGCTGAGGACGCATTAAATTCCACAGCAGTAGCTTCTTCCTCCACCGACGCTGCTCTTCAGATTGATAGAGTTAGCGCGGAGCTCGATTTATTCCGCAGTATGCTTGCCGTTAATCTTATTTGGGAAGAACTCTCTATCGGTCAGGCAAGTTTTACCTTGGTAGAAGATGCGGAGGGCAGATGGTCGCTCAGTGGCCTTTCTACTCCGAGTGCTGAAGCGGATGACGAGGGCTTGCGGCGCGTGGTGCAGATGTTGACCGACAGCAAGCGCATTCGCATTGCCAAAGCTCAGGTGGTACTGCACTTTTATTCCGGCGACGAAGTGACGTTTGATGCCGATGATTTATTAGCGGAGAACAGCGGAGATTTTCATCGCGTCGCCGCCAGGCTGAGTGTCGCCGGTGAAGAATTTGCCAGCGCACTGTTGGAGGGCGTGGGCGATCCGCTCGACGCCCAAAGTTTCGATGGTCGCGGCTACCTGCGTTTCAATCGAATCGATTTTAGTGGTCCTCCCGGCATTGTATTTCGCGATCTGGCTCCGGAATGGGCGGAGCGCATCGGTGCGGTTAAAACCGATGTGGCGGCGGAACTTTGGTTTGATTCACTCAAAGAGGGTGAAGTGACTATGGTCGGCCACGTCAGCGCCAGCGAAATCCCACTGAGCTGGGTGGAAAACGCCCAACCTTTAAAAAATTTAAAAGCTGATATTACCGGCTGGTTGCACCCCGGCGTGGATTGGGGCTTGCGTCTTCAGGGCCTCGATGTCGATTGGATGGGTGCCGATATTCAACCGATAAACTTGGAATTCAGCCAGCAATTGGGCGCTGACTGGGGCCAGTCCAGAGTCGCCATCGATCATCTTAATTTGTCGGTGGCCAATGACTTGCTCGCCAAGGCAGAGTTATTGCCGCAGCAGCCAGCGGCCGTATTGGCGGCGCTCAATCCACGGGGTGTTCTGCGGGATTTCCATATAGAAATAAATACCGCTGAGGCCTTTCCGATTACTGCTATCCAGGTTCAGTTCGACCTTCTTGGTCTTGATTCCTGGCGTAGTGCTCCCGCAGTCAAAGAATTAAGCGGATATTTTACTATGAAGGGTGAGAGTGGTGAGTTGGTGCTTGATACTAGCGCCGATTTTGCCATGCGTTTTCCAGGCGTGTACGACAATTTTATGACAGTGGGTCCCGCTCGAGGACGCATTTACGTTGACGTAATTGACCAGGGCCAGGCCCTGGCAATAGGCGGTGGGCCGGTGTTTATGGACGGTGAGGCGGGGTCGATTCGCGCAGCTTTCGAGCTATACCAACCCTTGAACAAGGAGGCAGGCGTTCCCGATATGACCTTGATCGCGGGGCTCCGCGATAGCCACTCTCGGCACACCGGACAATTTATTCCCGACTCTCTCGAACCCACATTGAAAACCTGGCTCGATGATGCCATTGGGGATATGGATATCGAGGAGGGAGGTTTTATCTGGCGAGGGCCCTTAGTAGGTAAAGACTTTTCTCGGCGCAGTATTCAGGTTTATGCTCGCGTCGCCAACGGGCAGCTGAAATTTGATCCTCATTGGCCGGAGGTGACTGAGCTGTCGGCCTATATGTCTGTGGACGGTAGCAATGTCGAAGGACGTGTGCTTTCCGCCAGTATGGGCAAGGCACGTATTCAAAACGCCGGTTTCCACACGAGCCCTGGGTCTTCACTGCTGGGTATTAAGGCCCGCGTGCGAGCACCGCTAGTGGAAGCCATTGATATTCTTCGACACTCGCCACTACAGCCCCAGGTAGAGCAACTTGCCCAGTGGCAACTGGGTGGTAAGGTTAGGGCTGATCTGGATTTGGCCATTCCTCTTTCCCGTGCCAAGCGCGGCGAGCACTATCGCGTAGCAGCGCTTATTAGTGACGGACATATGCGTCTGGCGTCAGCAGATATTGCCTTCGAAGCTCTAAATGGCGATATTGCTTACAACGAGCAACGTGGCTTGTTTGCCGAACAAATAAAATTTAATTTTTGGGATCAGCCCGTAGCGGCGAAGTTAAACACTCGCGACAACGGTGATCTTGAGATTGAATCCAGCGGTGAAATGAACATGGTCGCGCTACCGATATGGCCGGCATTTGTCGCGCAGCAACTAGCAGGTAATACGGCCTATCAAGCGCGTTATCGGATTCCGGTCGATGGCTCGCCGACGACGCTTAAAGTGACGTCGGATTTATTGGGCCTCACTTCCACGCTGCCGGCACCGCTCAATAAACTGGGCAGCGAAACTCAAAAAATGGATTTGACTCTGAGTTTTAAACCGAGCCACACCCTGCTTGAAACTCGCTTGGGCGACAACATCGCGGGGGTGTTTCGGCTTGAAGATAAAGATTTAATTCGGGGCGATATCGCTCTGGGTGGTATCGATGTCGATAGTTTAAATAGTTCGTCAGAACAGGCGCGCAAGTTAACGATCAGAGGCAGGCTCGATAAGTTTAATTTCGATCAGTGGCAGCAAGCGCTTAATGTTGACGGTACTTCGGGTAGTGAGATCAAAAACTGGAATCCAAAGCGCTTAAATCCGACCTTTGATCTGCAGGTAGGTGAATTCTTAATTGCCGACTACCTGATTCCGAATTTGACGGCCACCGGTGGTATTGACACCGACAGTTGGCGTTTTTATGGCAGCAGCGACACCGTCGCGGGTGAGGTTGGTGTGCCTCTGGAAGCAGGACCCCTGGAATTAGCCTTAGATTATTTGGTGTTACCAAAGCCGGATTTTAGTGATGACGAGAACAACACGCTCCGACAATTACTGCCCGGCGATCTACCCGAGGTAGATTTTTCCACCCTGGGTTTACGTATCGGCGACGATGAAATTGGCGAGCTTGGATTTTCCATTCGCCACATTGCGGGCGGTGTGCGCTTTGAAAATATTATTGGTGAAGTGACCGGCCTGGTTTCCGGCTCAGCTCCAGACGGCAGTCCGGCAGCGTTGACCTGGGTAGAGGAGGGCGGACAGCATCGCACCGACTTTTCCGGTGCACTGCAAACCTACGACCTGGCGGGTGTACTCAAGTCATGGGGTATGCCGGTAATATTGAACAGTCAGGAAGCGGTATTTTTTACCGAGCTATCCTGGGCCGAGCGGCCCTGGGAGATCAACCCGGTGTTATTGGACGGTGTCATTGCGCTGAACTTTAAAGAAGGTAATTTTTATCGCGCTTCCGGCGTCGCGGGCAACGCCTTGATTAAGTTAATCGGGGTAATTAACTTCGATACCTGGTTGCGGCGTTTGCGCCTGGATTTTTCAGACGTTTTTGACTCCGGTGTGAGCTACGACGAACTCGAAGGCAGCCTGGCCTTTAATAGCGGCACCCTGGTCTTCCAGCCTATTAAGGTAAATATGCCCTCGGGAAAAATGCGCTTGCATGGCGAAGCCGACCTGGTGTCCGAAACCATTGATGCTCGTTTGGTTGCGACCTTGCCCGTGGGTACCAATTTGCCCTGGGTGGTCGCATTAGTGGGTGGTTTACCGGCGGCGGTGGGAGTTTATTTGACCAGCAGATTGTTTGATAAACAGGTCGATAAAATGTCCAGCTTAAGTTATCGGGTCGAGGGTTCCTGGGATGATCCCGAGCTTAAAGTCGAGAAAATATTCAGCGATAAGCTTGAATAGACTGGTTTAAGTAAGTCAGTTAATAGTCAGTAGGTTTTAGTTAATAGATTTTAATTAACTGGTTTGAAAAATTGACTTGGATAAATAGAGAGAAATATGTCGAAGCTAGCGGCACTGCAATTACGCGCGGGTGGTGATGTAAGCGATAACCTGAAGAGCGCGGGTGCGCTAATTCAACAGGCCGCCGATGCCGGTGCAGAGTTATTGGTGTTGCCTGAAAATTTCGCTTACTACAACGAAGCAGACTTGTTGTCGGCTGCTCGCGCGGAGAGTAGTGAGCATGGCCCGGTGCGAAGGTTTCTGTCCGAGCAGGCGCGCAAACATAAGGTTTGGCTATTGGGCGGCACCCTGCCATTGTTGTTAAATTCGGGGCAGGGTGAATTGTCCGGTCGTCCTTACGCCGCCAGTTTATTATTTAACGCCGAGGGCGAAGAAGTTGCCCGTTACCACAAGATGCATTTATTTGATGTCACGGTAGCGGCTACTGGCAAACACTACTGCGAGTCAGACAGTTATCGCCACGGCGATACTCCGGTGCTGGTGAATACTCCGCTGGGCAAGCTAGGGCTCAGCGTCTGTTACGACCTGCGCTTCCCGGAGTTGTATCGGGCTTACGCCGAGGGTGGTGCTGAGTTAATGGCGGTGCCCTCTGCATTTACCTCCGCGACCGGACAAGCCCATTGGCGACTGTTACTGCAGGCCAGAGCGGTGGAAAACCAGTGCTATGTGATCGGCGCGAATATCGGCAATCGAACTCACCCCAAAAAACCCACCTGGGGCGGTAGTGCCATTATCGATCCCTGGGGCGAGGTGCTTGCCGAGCTCGAAGATGGAGACGGTTTTATTTGCGCCGAAACTGATACCATGCACATCGCCGAAATTCGCGCTAATATGCCCGTGTTGAAACATCGACGGATATAAATGTCTAACTTGAGCCATAAGCGAGCAATCTAGCGCTTTGGCTACCGTCTCGACCCTGATAGGAGAACTCGTATGAATGATCGTATAACCTCTAGCCCCGCGATTCAGAAGCAGGAATCCGTACTGTCCACTAATAAGGTATTACGCAATACCTACATGCTGCTATCCGCGACCTTGCTATTCAGTGCGGCGGCAGCGGGCACCTCGATGGCGCTGGAGCTGCCTTATTTGGGCCCGTGGATCACCCTGGGTGGTTATTTCTTATTGTTATTTTTGACCACTAAATTCCGTAATAGCGGCATGGGCATCGTCTGTGTATTTGCCCTCACCGGGTTTATGGGGGCGACCCTGGGACCGATCATTGGCTACTACCTGAAAACCCCCAACGGGGCTCAGTTAGTGATGAACGCCATGGCGATTACCGGTATTACCTTTGTCGGTTTGTCGGCTTATGTCATCACTACCCGCAAAGACTTTAGTTTTATCGGTGGCTTCTTAATGGCGGGAATACTGGTTGCCTTTCTTTGCGGCGTGATGACTTTATTTTTCAATATTCCGGCGCTGTCGATGGCGGTATCCGCTGCTTTTGTAATGCTGATGGTCGGTTTGATTCTTTATCAAACCAGTCAAATTATTAACGGTGGCGAGACCAACTACATTATGGCCACGGTGACTCTCTACATCGCCATCTACAATATGTTCACCAGTTTGTTGCATTTGCTGGGAATTATGGACGATTAAGCACATTAATGTGCTGGTGCAAAAAGGAGGCTTCGGCCTCCTTTTTTTATCTTTTTTATATCTTTGCCTGGGTGACATTAGAACTGTAAGCGGGGATAGATGAACTTAGCGGCTTACCCGGCATCTGATAGACATCTTTGGAATTTGTCTGGACTAGAGTTTGTATGGGCAGGCAGGTAATGAATAAGCAGGTAATGAGCAAGCACGTAATAAATAGACAGGTAATGAAATGAAGCACTTATTAGAAATTGGACGACATCATCTTGGCCGGTACTTGCTGGTAGCTGTTATCGGACTTGCTGTTATAGGGATAGCCCCCAGCGCATTTGCCGCTGATACACCGTCGGTCTTGCCTGTCGATAAGGACATGACGGTGGCGCAGGCGCGGGACCTGATCGCCGAACAGAAGCAACTCGAGACCATCCCAAAATCGGTGTGGAAACAGTTACTGACCCCGGAGCAATATAAAATTCTCTGGCGCTCTGGCACCGAGCGTGCGTTTACTGGCGCGTTACTAGACAATAAACAGGAAGGTGTTTACGTCACCGCCGGTTGTAAATTGCCGGTGTTTCACTCCACTGAAAAATTTAAATCCGGCACCGGTTGGCCCAGCTTTTGGGAAATGTTCAACAAAGATAATGTCGTGCTGAAGAAAGATTGGGCCTGGGGTATGCGGCGTACGGAAGTGTTATCAAAGTGCGGTGAGCATCTCGGCCACGTTTTCGAAGATGGCCCAGCACCGACCGGGCTGCGCTATTGCATTAATTCTTTGGCGCTGGAATTTGTACCCAAATCAAGTTCAAATTCCTTAGATGTGTTGTTGCAAGAACAAAACAACAAAAACAAAACAACAAATAAGCCACTGGAATAAAATATCGGCCGAGACATTAATCGTCTCGGCCGATTTGATTTACTCCGGCAGGTTCCCGGCGACAAAGTCTTCGTAGGATGTCGCGTTTAACACGCGATCGTTCTTACCAAGTACTTCAAATACTTTGCCGTCTACCGCTGTCACGCGGAAAAATACCAATACTCCCTCCGGCCCCGAATATTCCATATGCACGTCGCCGCCGGGTTTATCCACATAGCTACCGGCCTGTCGGACCGTGTGCACAGGTTTCCCGTCAACCATTTCGACGGTGTGGTGCTCGCCTTCAAGTATCAGTGACATGGAATCGCCGAGGTGACGATGATAGTGGCAATAGGAATTGGGCGCCCACTTGCCGAGAAAATCGACGGTGCCTGACCCTGGGGATAAGCCGGGGGATGAGCCAAGAATTCCAACGGAATAATTGATGGGGTAGTCGAAACGAGGGTCCTCATCAAAATGCTGCCATTCAATGGCACTGGTATCAGTAGTATTGGTATCAAAACTCGATAAGGATGGAAGTTGTGGAGCGACGGAGCTGGCCATGTCCTAATCCCTCTTGTAGTTAACTTAAGGTAGAGCTGAGCTTAGCATAAAATTTCTGTGCCGAAATCCAGGCCAGGAGCTTATAACGCTGGTTAATAGTTTGGCCGGTAACATGCCTCCAGGTTTTGAAAAGACCAGGAATTGCGGTATTCATGTGTATTTTGTTTTATGATGAAAAGCTTCGTCCCTGATATAAGTAGACCTGATCTCGTGCAATACCTAACAAAGATGACGCAAGTAAATACAAGGCAGTACTCGATGCCCTTCAGTGCGGCTTCCAGTGCGGCTTCTTCTCGATTGACACTTGGTGGGAGGGGCCAATAGTGGCCACCGCTTTTGATGCCGCGGTTAATCAGGCTTTAGATCAGCTTGGGGATCTGCCCGGCGCGCTGCTCCCTGTTCTGCACGAAGTGCAGCATCACCTGGGTTATGTGCCGAAAGACGCGGTGCCGGCGATTGCCGAAGGTCTTAATCTCTCCCGCGCCGAAGTTCACGGCGTGGTTAGTTTTTATCATCATTTCCGTAGTGAGCCAGCAGGTGCACACGTCGTTCAGGTGTGTCGGGCAGAAGCCTGTCAGGCCGTGGGTGGTAGAGCCCTGGAAGCGCATATTAAAGCTAAGCTTGATGTCGATTATGGGGAAACCACCGCCGACGGCAAAGTGACGCTGGAGCCAGTTTACTGTTTGGGAAATTGCGCCTGTGGACCTTCGGTGCAAGTGGGTGAGCGCTTACACGCCCGGGTTTCGGCGGCCGGGTTTGACACCCTGGTCAGCGATCTGGAGGCGAACTGATGACACTTCGAGTCTTTGTTCCCACCGATGCTACCGCCTGCGCCCTGGGTGCCGATGAGGTCGCCGCTGGGATTATTGCGGAAGCTAAATCCCGTGCCATCGATATTGAACTGGTGCGCAATGGCTCGCGGGGTATGTTCTGGCTCGAGCCTTTGCTTGAAGTAGCGGGTAAGGGAGGCCGGGTAGCCTATGGCCCGGTAACGGTCGCCGATATTCCCGGCTTGTTTGACGCAGGTTGTTTTGATGGACTATCGGCAAGCAAGCACGAGTTAGCGCTGGGCCTTACCGAAGAAATCCCCTATTTGAAAAACCAGCAGCGGGTGAATTTTGCCCGCGCCGGAATTATTGATCCGCTGTCACTGGATGATTACAAAGCCCACGGTGGTTATGAAGGTTTAACCAAAGCCTTAGCACTGAATCCACAAGGTATCGTCGATACCCTTAAGGAATCAGGTTTGCGTGGCCGAGGTGGTGCCGCTTTTCCTGCGGGTATCAAATGGCAGACCGTGCTCGATACTCCCAATGAGCAGAAATACATTGTGTGTAACGCCGATGAAGGCGACTCCGGCACCTTCGCCGACCGCCTGTTAATGGAAGCCGATCCCTACCAGCTCATTGAAGGCATGACCATTGCCGGTTTAGGTGTGGGTGCCACCCAGGGCTATATCTATTTGCGCTCGGAATACCCAAAGGCCCATGAAGTATTAAAAACTGCTTTGGCGAATGCTTATGAAGCTGGTTATCTCGGCAGTGATATTGCCGGCAGCGGCAAGCGCTTTGATCTGGAAGTACGTCTCGGTGCGGGTGCGTATATTTGTGGCGAAGAAACTTCCTTATTAGATAGCCTTGAAGGCAAGCGCGGATTAGTGCGAGCTAAGCCGCCATTACCTGCTATCGTCGGTTTGTTTGGCAAACCCACGGTGATCAACAATGTGCTGACTTTGGCTTCGGTGTCGGCAATCTTTGAAAAAGGTGCTGGCTTTTATAAAGCTCTTGGCACCGGTCGGTCGTTGGGCACGCTGCCCATGCAACTGGCGGGCAATATCAAACGCGGCGGCATCGTCGAGCTGGCCTTTGGTTCGACCTTGCGGGAATTAATGGAAGATTTTGGCGGTGGTACTGCCAGTGGTCGACCGATGAAAGCGGTACAGGTTGGTGGTCCCCTGGGCGCTTACCTGCCGGAATCGCAATGGGATATCGCCCTCGACTACGAAGCCTTTACGGCAGCGAAAGCCATGCTCGGTCACGGCGGTGTGGTGGTGTTTGACGACAGTGTCGATATGCTGGAGCAAGCGCGCTTTGCGATGGAATTTTGTGTGGTGGAGTCTTGCGGCAAATGTACGCCTTGCCGGATAGGTTCAACCCGTGGCGTGGAAATTATCGACAAAATCCGCGCGGACAACCTTAGCGATAAGCAGGGCAACATCGACACCGATGCCCATAGCGATGCTGAGCGCGGTAAGCAGCGCGATGATAATTTGATTTTGTTAGAAGACTTGTGCGAGACCATGGAATTTGGCTCGCTCTGCGCCATGGGCGGCTTAACGCCGTTTCCTGTGCGCAGCGCGGTTAAGCACTTTCCTGAAGACTTTTATTGATTAGAGCATCCCGTAAGGGAGGAATAGAACATGTTGCAATATTACCAGCCTGAAAAAGATTTTGGCACGCCGCCGAGCCTGGCCACCGAAACCGTGGACTTGCTGATCGATGGCGTCTCGGTATCTGTGCCAGTGGGAACCTCGGTAATGCGCGCGGCATCGGAAGTCGGCATAAAAATCCCCAAGCTGTGTGCCACCGATTCCCTCGAAGCCTTTGGTTCTTGCCGCATGTGCATGGTCGAAATCCAGGGTCGCAAGGGTTATCCCGCGTCCTGCACCACGCCTGCCGAAGAGGGCATGGTGGTGATTACCCAAACCGATAAAGTTGCTGTCCTGCGTCGCAATATGATGGAGCTGTATATCTCCGATCATCCCCTCGACTGTCTGACCTGTCCCACCAACGGCAACTGCGAATTGCAGGATACCGCTGGCCAGGTGGGTTTGCGGGAAGTGCGTTACGGCTACGAAGGCAATAACCATCTCGATGCCGAAAAAGACCAGTCCAATCCCTATTTCACCTTTGATCCGTCCAAGTGCATTGTTTGCTCGCGCTGCGTGCGGGCCTGCGAAGAAACCCAGGGCACGTTCGCACTGACCATTGATGGCCGGGGTTTTGAATCCAAAGTCAGTCCCAGTCAGAACGAAAATTTTATGGCGTCGGAGTGTGTTTCCTGCGGCGCTTGTGTCTCGGCGTGTCCTACCGCGACCCTTACGGAAAACACCATTATTAATTTGGGTCAGCCGGAGCACAGCGTCATTACTACCTGCGCCTATTGCGGTGTCGGTTGTGCCTTTAAAGCGGAAATGCGCGGTAACACCGTGGTCAACATGACCCCCTGGAAAGACGGCAAAGCCAACGAAGGCCACGCCTGTGTGAAAGGTCGTTTTGCCTTTGGTTACGCCACCCATCAGGACCGCATTACCTCGCCGATGATTCGCGACAGCATCGAAGACGAGTGGCAGGAAGTCAGTTGGGATGAAGCCTTCGCTTTTGCCGCAAAACGGCTGCGCGAGACCCAGGAAAAATACGGCCCCAACAGCATCGGCGCTATTAGCTCTTCCCGCTGCACTAACGAAGAAGTGTGGTTGGTGCAAAAAATGGTTCGTGCTGGTTTCGGCAATAACAATATCGATACCTGTGCGCGGGTGTGTCATTCCCCCACCGGCTACGGTTTAAAAACCACTTTAGGTGAATCGGCGGGTACCCAGTCTTTTGCCTCGGTCGCTAAATCCGATGTGATTATGGTGATGGGTGCCAACCCCACCGACGCTCATCCGGTATTTGCCTCACGGCTGAAAAAACGTTTGCGTGAAGGCGCAAAGTTGATTGTCGTCGATCCCCGAAAAATTCAGCTGGTCGATGCGCCCCACGTGAAGGCGGATTACCACTTACAGGTTAGGCCCGGCACTAACGTCGCATTTATCAACGCCATGGCTCATGTCATTGTTAGCGAAGGTTTCGAAGCCAAAGCCTTTATCGCCGAGCGCTGTGAAACCGCCGCTTACGAACAGTGGCTTGCTTTTGTGAGTGACGAAAAACATTCTCCTGAAGCCAGCGAAAGCATTACCGGTATTCCCGCAGCCGATGTGCGAGCGGCGGCGCGGCTTTTTGCTACAGAAGGAAACGGCGCGATTTATTACGGTCTCGGTGTAACCGAACACAGTCAGGGTTCCACCACGGTTATGGGTATTGCCAATTTGGCGATGCTTACCGGTAATATCGGTCGCGAAGGCGTTGGCGTGAATCCGCTGCGTGGTCAGAACAACGTGCAGGGCTCCTGCGATATGGGTTCCTTCCCTCACGAGCTTCCCGGTTATCGACATATATCCGACGGCGACACCCGCGCTACCTTCGAGCAAGACTGGAAAGTTAACCTCGATGCCGAACCGGGTCTGCGTATTCCCAATATGTTTGATGCCGCCATCGATGGCGACTTTAGAGGTTTGTATTGTCAGGGCGAGGATATCGCTCAATCCGATCCCAATACTCATCACGTTGAAGCTGCTTTGTCGTCGCTCGATTGCCTGATTGTGCAGGATTTGTTCTTAAACGAAACCGCCAAATTTGCCCACGTGTTTTTACCAGGCTCTTCGTTCCTGGAAAAAGACGGTACCTTTACCAATGCCGAGCGCCGTATCTCACCCGTGCGCCAGGCCATGCCACCCAAAGCCGGGCTGGCTGACTGGGAAGCAACTATGGGCTTGGCTAAAGCCCTCGGTGTCGATATGCACTACGATCATCCCAGCGAAATTATGGATGAGATCGCCCGTTTAACCCCGACCTTTACCGGCGTGAGCTACGACCGACTCGACGAGCTGGGCAGTATTCAGTGGCCCTGTAACGAGGCCACGCCCGATGGCACGCCGACCATGCACATTAATGAATTTGTCCGTGGTAAAGGTTTTTTTGCGGTCACCGAATTTACCCCCACCGATGAGCGCGCCACTCGCAAGTTTCCACTGTTGTTAACTACCGGACGAATTCTTAGCCAATACAATGTGGGTGCACAGACTCGCCGCACCGAGAACAACAACTGGCACGACGAAGATATTTTAGAAATCCATCCCCATGATGCGGAAGAGCGTGGTATTAAAGATGGCGACTGGGGCGGTATTCAAAGCCGTGTTGGCGATACGGTACTGCGCGTAAAAGTGAGCGAAAATGTTCAGCCCGGCGTGGTTTACACGACCTTTCATCACCCTTTCTCGGGTGCCAATGTGGTGACCACGGATAACTCCGATTGGGCCACCAACTGCCCCGAATACAAAGTCACTGCCGTGGAGGTGAGCAAAGTTGTCGCACCTTCCCGCTGGCAAGACCGGCAACAGAAGTTCAACGAGCAGCAGCTTGGTTTGCTGCGCAAAGCTAAGCGTCGAGATGAAGAATCTAGTCACGCGCGCTAATTCGGATCGCGTCAGGTTGGGTGCGCGCTGTGAATGAAGATTCCGATTTGCAATCGGCGCTCAGTGTGCAGCGTCCGGCTAGCGACTGGCGTCGCGGCGAAGCCAATACGCCAAGCTGTACCCAGGTGCAGGATGACATTGTTTGCGAAGTCCCCGTCGCGCTGGTCTACAACGGTATTTCCCATGTGGTGATGATGGCGACGCCAGATCATCTTGCCGATTTTGCTCTGGGTTTTAGTTTGACCGAAGGCATCGTGCAAAACCTCCAGCAAATTTATAGCATGGAAACGGTGCGGCAAGCTGACGCCGGCATAGACGGCATCGAAGTTAGGATAGATATTAGTACCGAACAATTTGCGGCGCTAAAAACCGTACGCCGTAATCTCACGGGTCGCACCGGCTGTGGTTTGTGCGGGGCCGAGTCGTTACAACAGGCGATTCGTAAACCAGTACCCGTTACCGGTGAGCATCCCATCAATCATAACGCGATAGAAAACGCCGTTGGCCAACTTGCCGATCATCAACCCCTGCAAGCCCAGACCGGCGCGGTACACGGCGCAGCCTGGTGTGATGCCGCTGGTAATATCCAATGTCTACGCGAGGATGTGGGTCGTCACAACGCACTGGATAAATTAATTGGCCAGCTCAGTAGTGCAGGTAAGGAAAACGTTTTTAATAAAGGCTTTGCGTTAATTTCCAGTCGAGCCAGTTATGAAATGGTGGTTAAAGCGGCGGCGATGAATATCGGTATTTTAGTTGCGGTGTCTGCGCCTACCAGTCTGGCCATCGAGCTGGCCGAAGCCGCCAATATTACCCTGGTGGGTTTTGCTCGACCCGGCCGGCATATGGTTTACAGTCATCCGTTTCGTATTGTTGATTAGCAGGATTAGGGAGAAAATAACTTCGTGTCAGATCATTTGGTAAAGATGGCCAATCAGATTGCCATAAATATTCCGGCTTCTAGCCCTGAAGCTAAAGCTAAAAATACAGCGAATCATATTGATAAATTTTGGTCACCGTCTATGAAAGCCCAGATTAAAGAGCATGCCAGTCAAGGTGGGGCCGGGCTTAATACGGAGTCGTTGCGGGCGATAGGTTTGTTGTCTTAAAAAATAATTAGGGTGGCGAACTTTTCATTCCGATGTCCGTTGATGCCCATAAAGACACAGCCCAATTATTGATGGCGCGACAATATTTCCGTTCGTTAACGCATGCGTTTAACTTAACAAGTTTTTCTTTTTCCCATTAAATCATTTTTCATAATGGTAGCGACAAGAAATAATGGTTATCTGGCTGTTGTCAGCGGCATAAACCAGGCGATTGGCATCATCTATTCGACGCGACCACAAGCCTGCCAGATTTTCTTTCAAGGGTTCCGGTTTTCCTATACCTTTAAAAGGTGATCGTTGGGTATCAATAATGAGTTTGTTGACGCGTTTTAATGTTTTTTTATCCTGGCTTTGCCAGTAAATATAATCTGACCACGCCTCCTTCGTCCAGGAGACTAGCTCAATCATTGACTAGCTCGCGCTGCGTCACTTGTCCCTTTTGATATTGCTTAATAGATTTGGCCAAATGCGCTGCATTTGCGGGGCTTTTTAATAGATGCACTGTTTCCATCAGGCTATTAAACTGATCGAGGGACATTACTACAGCATCATCGCTATCACGACGAGAAATGATCGTGTAGTCGGCGTCGTTAACTACTTGATCTAGAACATTTTTAAGTTTGTTTCGAGCTTCGGAAAAATTGATAACTCTCATGAGGGCTCACCATGTTGTACGGTAATAAGTACAAGTATAACTTGTACTGAATATTGTGCAAGTCTATGATGCTGTCGATGAAGTCCCAGATGAAAGAATATGTAAATCAAGGTGGGCCGGGGCTTAATGCGGAGTCATTTATGCAATCGAGAAACGATTTAAAAACAGCTAAAAAATTAAGCGCTGTCAGACGTAACGCCGATGGCCATTGGGTCGGTGATGGTTTTCCCGTGCGAACTTTGTTTTCTTATCCCGATCTTGGCGCGGCTTTAAGTCCTTTCCTGCTTCTCGATTATGCTGGCCCTATGGATTTCCCGCCGACTAATGAACGGCGTGGTGTTGGCGAGCATCCCCATCGCGGTTTTGAAACCGTGACCATTGTTTATCAAGGTGAAGTGGAGCACCAGGATTCGTCCGGGGGTGGTGGTAGCATTGGTCCCGGCGATGTGCAGTGGATGACTGCGGCATCGGGCGTGGTTCACGAAGAATTCCACGGCCGCAATTTCGCCCGGCAGGGCGGTATCTTTGAGTTGGTACAGCTTTGGGTGAATTTACCGGCCAAAGATAAAATGACGAACCCGCGTTATCAAAATATTCTCGATAGCCAAATCCCTTCCGTCAGCCTGGCCAATAATCAAGGTAGTGCGCGAGTAATCGCCGGTGAATTTGAAGGCGCCAGCGGGCCAGCCAAAACCTTCACGCCCATGTGTGTTGTGGATCTTCGCCTAAACAGTGACCAAGCAATAAATCTTGCTGTGCCCGAAGACTGGACCACCGTGCTGGTAGTGCTTCAAGGAACACTGCGGATAGGTTCCGAGTTGGTTGAAGCTGCGGAAGTGGCGCTGTTTGAGCGCGACGGAAGCGGTATTAGTATCGATAGCGCGCAACACCTTACCGCGCTGTTACTGTGCGGAGAAGCGATTGACGAAGCCATTGTGGGCGGCGGCCCTTTCGTTATGAATACCTCCGCGGAAATCCAGCAGGCAATGTTGGATTATCGCAACGGTGAGATGGGGGTTTTGTCTTAAAAAGGAGTGTTGGTAAAGAGTTTTGTGTATTGCTATGGCCGGGTGCGCCGTGAGTTCTTCCAATATATGTACCTGTCTACTTGGCTAAGCGGATAAGCATTACCAATTCTTAGTATTCCTATGCCGATTAATGCCATGGCTATTGAAACAAAGATAAGGCTGAAGATCACGTTTAACGTAGTTCTAAAACCTGTCGATTCAAGAAAGATAACAAACCTGCCAGCATTAGGGCGGATGTTGTGTTCCGTATTCGTTGCGAAAGTTGCACCTAGAATGGCGCCTGAACATAGCCCGGCTAACACTACTACTGGAGATAATCCTTCGGTCATATTGGATGCTTAATGTTTAACATAAGTGGCAGCTGTATAAATTGCCGTACTTGATTATGTTGGACCTGTGTTATTCAACGTGCGTACTGCTTGATTTGGCTGATGTAAGTGTAGGGTATGGCTATTTCTCCAGGTACATCCTCGATTACTATTACCCCCGACTTTCTTAGACCAAATTTTTCCTCCCTAAGGAGGGTCACTTTCTCCCAAGGTATATACACACTGGGATATATAAATGAAGTAAATAAGCTTTTTAGATGGAGGCCTTGCGAATCAAGTTCTGGAGCAAACATGTTCCAACGCTGCCAAATCGCCTCTGGCTTCCGATAGCGTAAAACACGTGGGATGATATTTCCGTTGGGCTTAGTTGTTTTATATTTTTTATTCAGTTCTTTCCAAAATCCGCTATGGCCTTGCTTCCAATAATAAACCATCGCGAATAACGAAAAAACTATGACGATTATTCCTAAAGGATTATTAGTGGGCATTGTGCTTATTCTCTTTCAGACTCGATATGAGGTGCGCGCGATAATCCCGCATCAATTCTTCCCTTCCGGGCCGGCTTCTACTTTAGCTGCTTTGGTCGGCCCATTATCCCAAAACTTGCCGGTAGTCAGGCATTGCCAGCCCCACTTAATCCAGTTGAGCAGCGCGAACACTATCCACAGTGACCATAGCAGCATGGTGATGCGATACACCCACAGCGGTACGCTAAACACCATGCCCTGGGGTAGGGCATTTGTGCTGTGATCTTGATACCACTGGTAGTAAAAATTGCTCGATCCGTTTCCAGTCACCTGCATTTCAGGTGCAGAGAGCAAGCTTTGTGGGATGGTGGTAAA
This sequence comes from Porticoccaceae bacterium, assembly GCA_018069525.1. GTDB lineage: Bacteria > Pseudomonadota > Gammaproteobacteria > Pseudomonadales > Porticoccaceae > JAGPUQ01. Next base: position 130,054 of record JAGPUQ010000008.1, read on the forward strand.
CAGGCAGCCGAGGGCAATGATGGAGAGTAAAATTAACGCCAGTTGGGTGAGATTAAACAGCGGCAGCGTAGCGGGCATTGGTTTGCGCCGTCGCCATTCCATAGCAAAAAACCACAGCACCACGGGGACACTAACCGCCGTGCTGACGGTACTGATGCCAATGGTGAGTAACAACCACTGCCAGGTGCGCACGGGAATGGATAAGCCGAAGCGTTTAACCGCCATGCCGAGGCCAATGGCCACGCCGATAATGACCACCAAAACGCCCCAGTACAGCATGGCTGGGCCGATGTTCGGGCCTTGTAAGAGTAGCGGCCAGCGGTCGCCGGGCAAGTGTAATTTGATATCAATATTGTTGGCGGGAGTGGGCAAGATAAAGGCGGGGGTTTCGACAACCTGGTCGATACCCTGAGCCAGTTCCCACTCGATTTTAATGGTCTGTAAACCGGGCCGCAGCGGCAGCACAACTTCGTTACCCTCTTTGGGTCGGGTTTGTTCGTTGCCATCAATTTCGATGCGTTGTAATTCTCCGGGCACCGGTAATTCCAGTCGATAGTCGCCGCCTAAGCTCGCGCGAATTTTTAACGACAGGCTGAGAGCGGCACTGCGTGCGCCGGGGGAATGTTCCACCACCGCACTTTCTACGGTGGTGGTTGGGCCGGGCACGGGTTCGGGTTGCACGGAGCTAAGGGTGAGGGTTTCTCCGGGCCAGGGTTGCCATAAAGGGTTGGGCGAACCGGGACTTTTAACGGCGGGCAGACCCTCGCCGGAAATATGCCAACGCGGTGAGGCTTGCACGCGCCAGAGTTCGATCCACTGACTGGTGTCGGGCGCGCTGAGTTGCAGTTCGGCGGTGGGCTCGAGTACCGAGCGCCACTGAAACGAATGTTGGCCGCCGGGCAGGGTGACTAATACTTCTCGATCACCGCTGACTTTGTGATCGCTGACCATGGCTTCACCGGCCAGCAGGGGGATTTTTAGGTTGATGGTGCCCGCCTGTGGCGCGATGCGGGTGACGGTGGTGGTCAGTTGCCAGTCGATGTCCTGCGACAGCACGCGCTCGACCCGCACAAAGGGTTTAATGGGATCGGGTAGCAGAGTATCTTTGGCCTGAGTTTGCTCCTGCTTGCTCAATTGCAGGGTTTTACCGCGCAGTTGGCCGTCGGATATGCCCTGTATTTGCCAGCCCGGTGCCGATACGGCGACTTGATGTAAAGGCAGCGCGAAGGTGAAATTAATACTGTCGCCAACGATATCACCACGTAGCAGCAGATCGTGGGCGCCAGGTTCTACTTGCGCCCATAGCTGATTTCCACCGCGGGCCAGCGCTGCGGATTTACCATCGATGAGCAGTGCGGCGGCGCGCCAGTTATTACCGAGGGGTAGGGGTATCGCAACGGAGGTGTCGGTGGCGACACGCAGGCGCAAGGTGAAAGTGTTGCCCTCAACGTCTAATTGCCCCTGGAGCAAGCTGGCGCATTGGGGCGTACAGGTCGGCGGTTTAAGGAGTTCGGTTTTGAGTTCCTCCAATAGTTTTTGTGGCGGGAAATCCGCGGCAGCAGTGGGTGGCGACAGTGTTGCAGACAAGATTGCCGAGCCCATCACTAGTGCCAATAAGGCTGCCGGCAGCAAGCCGCTGGCGGTGCTGATGCCGCTACCGGAACGACTGTTGCTGGAGGTACTAGAAGAGCTGCTAGAAGAGCTACCACTAGAAGAACCGCTGGAGCTGCCAGAGCCACTGGAGCCGCCCGCACTCAGTAGGGCTCGGGTCAGGCCATAAATTAACAAACCCACTAATGCCACCTGAATAAACTTCAGGCTGCGGGTGAGCCAGGGCGGTGACAAATACAATTTCAGCGCGGCGTCGGCGCGCACCGGCCCGCTCCACGAGAGATTAACTTGTCGCCAGTTCCAGGTGGGTTCACCCGGCCCGGTTTGGACATTGTCGGTGGGGCGGTAGCGTTTTCGCGGTTCGGGTGTACGCCTGGCTTTGCTGTCTAGCTTGCTCAACCTGGGGGACATCGCATCTTCAACCATCTCGCTTCCTACGGAGAACGATTCGTCGATGGAGCTAATGCCGTCGTAACGCGAAGCGTAGTTATTACTATTAATAGCCCTTTCCTGTTCCAGTTGCGGGTAGAGCCCGCGACGAATTTGCTGTACCGCAAAGGCCAGCGCAACGATGACTAAAATAAGCAGCACGCCCAGCGCAATACCTCGTAACCAGCGCCGCAGTTTGCCTTGGGGTATGACACGTAATAATGGAATTGCTGCGACCAGTACCACCCAGCCCATCAGCGGTGCGCCGGATTCGTGGTAGGTCAGTGCCAGGGTGGCGGCAGACACCAGTGCCCAGCGCCAGTCGAGGATGCGCAATGTCGCGCCGACAATCAGTAAACACAAAAATAGATCCCATAAATCCCAGCGCGATAGCCACGAGGAGGCGATGCGATCTGGCCCACTGGCGTGCCAAAGCTGCCAGCCGGGTGGCAGGTTGAGCTGTAAGCTAACGCTGTCGAAATTATGTTGCCAGCCGGTGGCGTCGAGGGCTGACAAAGGCTCGATGCGACTCAGGGCTTCCACCGAGACGTTGGCTTGGCGTACCTCAATGCCGTGCCCGCTTTCGCCAGGCATACGCGTGACTACCTGGGGTTGGCCCTGTGCACTGACACGGCCCAGGGCGAGTTCTGGCGACGAACGCAGGCGCCAGTCGTGAGTGAGTGCGCCGCTGATTTGGTCGCGAGCGGTGGCGCCGCCGCCATCGAAATCGAGCCACAGGGAGCGCTGCAAGGTGAGTTGGTTGGCGGCGGGAGTGGCGTCGCCCCGGTAGTCTTCAGCCAATGTTAGTTCGGTGTCTGGACTCATTAAATAGGTGGGTAAATTGCCGAAACCTTTGGGCAGGTCGATTTGAGATGGATCGATGGCCGCCGGGCCGCTGACCTTAACCCCGCGCAGATTTGGGTTGGCGCGAAAGCTCCAGATTTCCTGGTCGGGCCACTGGTCACCTAGTTGGGTCATGGTGAAAGCTGTTGCGGGTTCCAGATAACGCGCCGTGAGGTTGACCCTCCATTCGCCGGGTCGCGCCTGAATGCGCAGTCGACCATCGGCCTCGATACGTGCTGGCAGGGGCGTGTTAAAACTCAGGGCTTCGGCGTTAGCGGGCAATAGTTGACCCACGACAATTTCTCTTGGTTCTCCAGCTACGGTAATACGCACTTCGGTCTGCAGGCGCAGAGGAATGTCGTCGCTGAGCAGGCGAAACACCTCTATTTTAAGGGTGTTGGACTGGGTGGGACCGCTGCTAGCTTTCTCAGCGCGCAGCCACACACGGCTTTGCGCATCGGTTTCGGCGGCGATTTTTGCGCCGTTGCGGGTCAGTGTAATAAGCCCGGTGTTGGCATCGATAGTGAGATATTGCGGTGTCCGCGACCAGTTGAGTTGTCCGTTGATGTCGTAGTTGCCCGGCGCCAGCTGAATAGCGGGTCTACCTTTATGATCGACAACGGTTGCGGTTTTTCCGTTTAGGGTGACATCGTGGGGCCAGTGCTCCGGGCTGCCGGGCAGGTAAATCCATTGCTGCTTGGCCAATACTTGCCAGCTTTGTTGGAAGCGCGCACCGCTGTCGGTGGTGGCTATTTCCAGTACGCCCGGCCACACGCAGCGTTTGTTATTTTCGGTTTTGGCAATGCGGGTGCAGTCATATTCCGGCTGATCCCTGAGTACCCAGTCTTGCCAGGGTTGCAGGGTAAGGGGAATGTCGGCATCTACGTCACCGAGACTCCTGGTGTTTTCTGCGCCGTGGGTGTTAAGGCTAGTGCTTATTAAGCTGCCGATAAAAAAGCAATAAATAACTAATTTTGATAAAGGCGGGCCGAAGAGCAGGGGGCGGGTCATAGGGCGGATCGTAGGGCTGATCATGGCGACACTCCGTGTGATATCTTTTTATATACGGTTCAGCTGTCTTATATACAGTTTAGTTTTGGTGCTTGCAATTCATCAACTCAGTTTTAATAAGGACTAATGTATCAGGTGTTTCGTGTTGGGTTTTTATCGGGAGCTTAGTGGGCAGGCTTTGACGGGAGTTCTCGATGGGGTGGCGTAAGGTCTCAGTACGGGTAAAATGCAGGGCTACCCGGTCAGCATGGCTGGGCCACTCTCTTGAAAAGGTCGGATTGTGATGAATATTCGTAAATCGAAAGCAGGGCCAAGGTCTGTTGCCATGTTCAACACCCGAATCACTACTGGAGTGACTACGGGAGTTAACACCGGGGTGAAGGTGGCGGTATTACTTGCGCTGTTGGCGGTAGCTCCCGCTAGCGTTGCGAAAAGTTGGTGGGAAACCGGCGCGAGCATTATTGATTCTCTGACGGCTGGCAGCGACAAAGGTGACATTACCGCTGCTGCTTTAGGCAGTGCCGATGTGTCTGCGGCCTTTAAACAGGCCTTGCAAATCGGTGCGGAAAACGTGACCGATCAGTTAGGGCAAAGTAATGGCTTTAACGATGATCCCTTGATTCATATTCCTCTGCCCAAGCAATTCCAAACCGTGAAAAGTGTTTTGAGTACGGTGGGGATGTCGGCCCCGGTGGACGACCTGGAGCTTAAGTTGAACCGGGCGGCAGAAGCGGCAACGCCGCTCGCCAAAGACTTATTTCTAAAATCCATTAACAGCATGACCTTTGACGACGCCATGGCGATTTATCAAGGCCCGGAAGATTCTGCCACGCAGTATTTTAAAAGCCGAATGACGCCAGAGTTAAAAAGCGCAATGCTGCCCATTGTCGACAGCAGTTTGGCCGAGGTCGGTGCCGTGCAAGCCTATGATCGCGTCATGGGTGAATATCAGGCGCTGCCGTTCGTGCCAGATGTGAAAGCAGATTTAACCAACCATGTACTCGAGCGCGCGCTCGACGGCGTGTTTTTGTATCTAGGTAAAGAGGAAGCCGCTATTCGCAGCGATCCAGTACGGCAGACCACCGCATTGTTACAACGGGTATTTGGTGGGTCTTGAAGTCTCTTTTATTGCCGAGATTTCGATGCTGACACTGACACTACATTGACGCTAGATTGATACTGCATGCAAAAACCTGGGGTTAAAATTATCTATTGCCCGGCTTGTCACTGGTTACCGCGTGCTGCCTGGATGGCGCAAGAGCTACTGTACACCTTTAGCGAAGAACTGGGGGAAGTCGCGCTGATTCCCTCCGACGTGGCAGGAGAGTTTGAAATTCGTATCGGTAAGGAAACTATTTGGGAGCGCAAGCGCGATGGTGGTTTTCCCGATGCGAAAGTATTGAAACAGCGCGTACGGGATATTATTTCTCCCAATCGGGAGCTTGGGCATACTGACCGTTGATGGTTTGAATTGCGGTAAAAACTGGCTGCTACGATAATACGTATTCGGTGTACGGGATTTTTTATAGCCTTATCAATAAATTAAAAACAACTGTAATAATAACTGTAATAAATAAGGATTTACCATGACAGAGCGTTTTATGCGTTTATACCAGCGTCTGATTCTGGATAGACCATTGTTGATTCTCCTGGCCATCGTGCTGGTTGCGCTGGTTGCAGCCGCAGGTTTACCAAACTTTAAACTGGATGCCTCGGCCGACTCGCTGACTCTGGAGCACGATGACGACCTGGATTATTTTCGGGAAATCAATCAACGCTACGGCAGCGGCGATTTTTTGGTGATTACGTTTACACCCAAAGATGTGGATTTATTTTCCGATCAAGCCATCGCTACCATCGATGATCTGGGTAAAGACCTGCTCACCATTCAAGGTGTGACCGGCGTGTTGTCGATGGTTAATGTGCCTTTGCTATATAGCCCGAAAGTCACAGTGAGTCAGTTAAAAGATGAGCCGCGCACTTTGCTGACCCCCGGTGTAGATCGAGATATGGCGAAGCAGGAGTTTTTGGAAAGTCCAATTTATCGCAAATTGATTTTAAGCCCGGACGGTCAAACTACCGCGATTCTTGCCAATATCGAGCTAGATAAAAAATACATTGCTCTGGTACGGCATCGCGACGCGCTGCGTTACCTGCGTAAAACCGAAGGTTTAAGCCAGGAGCAGGAGCAGGAATTAACGCAAGTCAGTAAAGAGTTTCTCGATTACCGAACGGCTCGTTCGGGGGTGGAAAAAGCTCGGGTTACGGCAGTGCGTGAATTGATGGACAGCTATCGGGATCGGGCGGAAATTTTTCTGGGTGGCCCCAGCATGATCACCGCCGATATGATTGATTTTATTAAAAGCGATTTGAAGGTTTTCGGCATCGGTATTTTGCTGTTTATTATCGCGACATTGGCGATTATTTTTCGCCAGTTGCGCTGGGTGTTTATGCCGCTGACAGTATGTGTGCTGACGGTATTAATAATGCTGGGCTGGTTGAGCTGGATCGACTGGCGTCTAACGGTGATCTCCTCGAATTTTGTCGCCTTGTTACTAATTACAACGCTGGCCCTCACCATTCATCTGGTGGTGCGTTACCGGGAACTGCAACGCACCAGCGACGAGCTCTCCCAACCTGCTTTAGTGCGAGAGACAGTGATGTCGATGGCGCGGCCCTGTATTTATACCGTACTGACGACGGCTGTCGCCTTTGTGTCACTGGTGGTGAGCGATATTCGTCCGGTGATCGACTTTGGCTGGATGATGACTATCGGTTTGTGTGTCGCGTTTGTACTGTCATTCACGATTATTCCGGCGGGCATGTTATTGCTGGGTCGAGGTAAGAATAATGTGGGCGAGGATAACTCGGCAAAATTAACCTCGGTGTTTGCACGCTTTACCGAACGCTACGGCAATTTGGTATTAGTGCTGGCGGTGGTGTTGGCGCTTATTTCCAGCTATGGCCTTACTCAGTTAAAGGTCGAAAACCGCTTTATCGATTATTTTAAAGAGAGCACAGAAATTTATCGAGGCTTGTCTATTATCGACGAACGCCTGGGCGGCACCACGCCTCTGGATATTGTGATCAAAGCGCCGTCCATTGCCGACGTGCCCCTGGTCTTAGGTGCAGACGTGGGCGAGAACGATCCCTTTGAAGATGATCCTTTCGCCGATGCCGATCCATTTGATGCCGATCCCTTTGCGGACGACCCTTTCGAAGAAGACCCTTTCGCCGATGATCCTTTCGCGGAAAATTCGGGACAGGCTGAAGCTGATCCCAATAAACAAAGTAATAGTTACTGGTTTACTCGGGCGGGTTTGAGCGATCTTGAAAAAATACATCAATACCTGGACGACTTGCCGGAAATTGGGCGTGTGGATTCTCTGGTGACGCCGTTTCACGTTGCCAACGACCTAATGGGTCATCGGCTTAACGATTTGGAATTGACTTTTATGCGCCGTTCTTTATCCCCGGAAATGGAAAGGTTGTTATTGGCCTCGTATCTCGAAGACGAAATTAACGAAACCCGTATTACCATGCGCACGGTTGAAAGCGCGGGTAATTTGAATCGCAACGAGCTGCTGGCAGAAATCGAAAGTTTTCTGATGGAAGAAATGGCGATTCCACCGGAACGCTTTGCTTTGTCCGGCTTGCAGGTGCTCTACAACAATATGCTGCAAAGTTTATTTCATTCGCAAATTGTTACCCTGGGCGCGGTGTTTCTCGGCATTATGCTGATGTTCTTAATATTGTTTCGCTCGGTAAAAATTTCCTTGCTGGCTATTTTGCCGAATTTACTTGCCGCCTCCATCGTACTGGGTAGCATGGGTATTTTCGGTATTCCTCTCGATATGATGACCATTACCATCGCGGCAATTACGGTGGGTATCGGGGTGGATCACGCTATTCATTACATTACCCGCTTTAAGCGCGAGTTTGTGGTGGATCACAACTATATTGCCTCCATGCATCGTACCCACGCCAGTATCGGCCTGGCGCTGTTTTATACCGCCATCACCATTATTATGGGGTTCTCGATTCTCGCGTTCTCCAACTTTATTCCGTCGGTTTATTTTGGTTTGTTGACTGCCCTGGCGATGACCGCTGCACTGTTGGGTTCGCTTACCTTACTGCCACGGTTGATTGTATTGTTTAAACCTCTGGGGCCGAACCGCGATTAGTCGCGCTTGTTGAATTGTATTCAGAGCTCGGCGCGTGAACAGGGTTGAGCCGCGCTGTACTACCGGCAGGTGCGATTCTGGCTAACAGATGACATGGAACCCATCGTCGCTAATACAGCTGCTAATGGCAGAATTTTTTATGGTATTACCACTGGATTAGTTCTTTGCTTGGTTATGACCATTGTTGGAGCATCGTTTTTAATTCGTCGATAAAGGGTAGTGGCGCATCGAGAAATAAATGATGGGCCGCGCCGGGGATTGCAGTAAACGGTGAGCCGGGTGGCGCAACATATTGCAGGTACTCGATGATCTCGGGGGTGATTAACGCGCTCATGCTGCCGTAAATCATACCAAAGCCGGTGTTAAGGTTGAGCAGGGCATCGGTCTGGTCTTCAAAGCGAAAGGCATCGAGCAGGCGAGGGTCAGCTTTGAGTACCCATCCCTCAGCGGTCTCCTTGATGGATTGTTTGGCAATATGGTTGATGATGTATTGATTGGGGCAGCGCTGGGGGGGGATTACCCGAAAGTCTTCGATAGCCGCTGTCGCATCTGGATACACGTGGTGCGGTAAAAACCCCGAGGTGCTGCGCCCGAGAACATCGTCCGGCATGGGAATGATTTTTGCGTCCACCGAGATCAGAGCTCTTACGTTTGCGCCGTAGCGGGCCGCTGTTTTCAGCGCAATGGCCCCACCAAAGCTGTGCCCGACTACGATTAAGTCGTCGCTGTGTCCGGCATCCTCGGCGACGGCCATTACCTCGTCGGCAAAGGTATCGAGATTGTAGCTGTCCCGATGTCCGCTATCTCCCGCCCCGGAACAGTCAAGCGCCATGACATAAAAATCGCTGCTTAGCGCGGGCGCTATAAAATCCCACCAGTGACTATGTGCATTGAACCCGTGAATCAGTATTAAGCCCGGATTACCGACCTGACCCCAGGCTCGGTAGGCGATGCCACAGTCTTTTACTTCAATATGGTGCTCGGTAGCAGTTTGTGCCAGTGCCGCTGAAAACCATTCCGGTTGTCCATCACTCATGGTGTTTCTCTGTCAGTAACCTTTCGTTAGCCGGGGGCGCTTTTTTCTTGAGTATGTCGCGCGCTGACAGGATCATCGCCGGTGTTGCTCGCAAATTCAAATGGTCTGGATCAAGCAATCGGGATGATTAGGAGAGTGGAATATGGTATTCCGTGATCCGCAATGTCTAGTTTATAGACCATCACACACCCGAATCGCGAACCGGTTAACGCATTTGCGGTCTGCATTAAGGTATCAAATAACTATCGCGTTAAGATAAGGATTCTTAAGCTTGTTGGTAGTGGTACTTTTGTAGTGACCGATTAAAGCATGTCAGTTCCCAGGTATTGGTTCACCGATGCTGAGCAGGAGGATTAACTTATGAACGTAGTGCATCATTATGCATCCCTGGTAATTTTTACGGCGGCCTTTCTGGTGGGCGTACAGATACCTAATTTTGTCGATCAGTATGACAAACGCGTTGACGCTCACTTGATCGAAGCGTCCGAGCACTTGAGTGGGTATCAGAGTACGGCTGATATTTATCACGGCGGTGATCTCGAAGTGCTCATTCAAAAACACCGAAACAGTAGCGATCCTACTTTTCGCTCTGAAACAGCAGTGATTGAAAATTTAACGGCGAATCACGCGCGTTTTGTTGCTGAACAAAAAGCATTGAAAGGCAGTTTATTTTCTACGTCCATTCACGTGATGTTTTTCGCTGACGGCCAGATCAGGGGCGAAGTGTTAGACAGCTACACCAGTACCTTGCCAATCAATACCGACGCCATATTTGCGGGTTTATTGATCGCTTTTTTGAGTAGTCTCTTGCTTGAGTCTGTACTGGCCTTGTTAAGAAGCGTAGGCGTTAAGGCAATGGGTGGCGGAGACCGTTTGATGCCGGCGTTTAGATTGGGCTGAGTTTGAGGAGAGCCTCGCTCGGAACTCTCGGGTGTTAAAACATAAAAAAAGCCCCGATTAACGGGGCTTTTTTCGTTAGATGGTTAAGTTAATTATGCTAAAGCTCTAAGCGCCACAGAATAATTTATAAGCATAAATCGCCATTAAAATGATCTGAACAAAGAAAAATGTCGCACGAATCCAAACCATCAGCGTTGCAGTTGAAATCATATGGGTAACCGACTGCGCGATGCGGGCATAGAGCACATACATCACCGTGCCTTCCATCACACCGTACTGTCCGGAAAATCCCGCTACAGCAACTAGGGCCGCGAGGATCGGCAGGTTTTCGATGCAGTTGAGGTGCGCTCGGGTGACGCGTCTGCCAAAGCCCGGCAAATCGTCGCCGCCGGGATCAAAAGCGTTAATGGGGATTTTAGCGCCAGCGATAAAGTTAAACACGCGAAAATTCGCTACGATCAAAACTAACAGCAGTGTCCAACCAGCAAATCCGGCTAGCGCTATTAATGCGGGGTTCATTGTATCCATTGTAATTATGCCTCTTATTTTCTATGGTGGTTGTCGTCTGATGGTACTCAATAGCGCCCGATAGGTAAATGGAAATACATAAAAAAGCTGCGGTTGCTGAGGAGCAGGAAATGGAACAGGAAATACCGCTGTTCCCTCTGCAGCGTGTGCTGTATCCGAGTGTCTCATTGCCCATGCAGATTTTTGAACAGCGTTATTTGCGTCTGGTTAAAGAATCCCTGGCGACGCAAACTGCCTTTGGCGTGGTACCGATTGTGGGCGGCCGGGAGGTGGGTTCGACACCGGAAATTAGCCCTCGCGGAACCCTGGTGAATATTGTCGACTGGTCGCAACTGCCTAACGGTTTGCTCGGCGTTGTAGTTAAAGGTGTGCAGCGGTTTACCGTAGGCTCAACGCGGGTTGAAGCCGACGGCTTATTGCTGGGCAAGGTAAGGCTAAAGACTGAGGAAGACACTGTCCCGCTAGTACCGGAAGATATGGACTTAGTTGCGCTGTTGATTGACCTGGCTCGGCAACTGGGTGTTGAAGAGTATTACCTGGGGGACAATTTAACGGTCGCTTTGGCCGATGGTCTGCACAGTGAGAATGACGAGGGGCTTCTCACCGACGAGCGAGTAACAGCAGAATTAGATCGCGCCGCACTGGTGTGGCGCCTGGCCGATTTGTTGCCGGTGGCGATGAGTAAAAAAATCGCGCTGTTCGATGTGGTCGATGCGGAGGCGCGCATGGCCGAGGTGCGCGGTTGGTTGCTGGCTTTGCAGTCACGATAACGAGCTTTAGATAACAAATTATGGATAGCAAAATGCCGGACTGGGCAAAAATGCCGTTTCAGTTTGCAAAAATGACGAGGTCGGCTGATAGCTATTATTCCTCTCTACCCTTAAGCATTCGCAGTGGGTTGTATGTCAGTACTATTTCGCCATCCTGGTTGACGACTTTATTAAACGTGCGCACCAGTCCCCGGTTACCCTCCCTGGTTTGGCGAACCTCCACCACTTCCAGTTCCACATGAATGGTGTCGCCAGCAAAGCAGGGTCGCTTCATATCCAGTTCCATATTCAAAAAGGCCATGCCGGTGCCCTGCATCGTCGGCAGTAACAAACCTTCGGCAAAACCGTAGACCAAGGCACCCGGCGCAAAAGGTCTTTTGATCACCGACTTTTGCTGTAGAAACTCCCGGTCGGTAAACACCACCTCGTGCAAGCCGGTGAGGTTCACGAAGGTGCAGATGTCGGCTTCCAGCATAGTGCGTCCCCAGGACCGGTATTGATCGCCCACGGTTAAATCCTGCCAGTAAAAACCTGCGCCGAGTTGTTTCATTGTTGTCGTCATTGCTGCCCCTTGTATCGATCTCTGTGTTTCGCGTAAGAAAGAGTGTGAATCCAGGTCGAAGTATGGCGCTAAGCCCTGCGACTCGTCCATAAGCGCGCTATAATTCCCGCCACTTAATATAAATGGATGACTACGATGGATGTCGTGTCCTATATGCAGGATGTCGGGCAGCGTGCACGCGCCGCTTCTCGCTTGATTTCCCGTGCCGATACCGGTACCAAAAATGCCGCCTTGCGAGCGATTGCCGAGGTGCTGGACGCTTCCCGAGAGGCACTTGCGGCGGCCAATCAAAAAGATATGGCCCAAGGTCGCGATAACGGTTTAGACGCTGCACTACTCGATCGCCTTGAGCTTACGCCCGCGGGTATCGATGGCATGATCGAAGGGCTGCACCAGGTCGCGGCGCTGCCCGATCCAGTGGGCGAGGTCAGCGATATGAATTATCGGCCCAGCGGCATCCAGGTAGGCAAAATGCGCGTGCCTTTGGGCGTGGTAGGTATCATTTACGAGTCCCGGCCCAATGTCACCGTGGAAGCCGCCAGTTTGTGCCTAAAGTCTGGCAATGCCACGATATTGCGTGGCGGTAGCGAGGCCATTGATTCCAACCAGGCTATTGCGCGCTGCATCGAGGCCGGCCTGGCGGCGTCCGGTTTACCCAGCGATGTAGTGCAGGTTATTACCACTACGGATCGCGCTGCCGTGGGCGAGCTGATTACCATGCCCGATTATGTCGATGTCATCGTGCCCCGCGGTGGCAAGGGTTTAATCGAGCGTATTAGTCGCGATGCTCGGGTGCCAGTGATCAAGCATCTGGACGGGGTATGTCATGTTTATATCGACGACAAAGCCGATCTGGAGAAAGCCTTCGCCATTGCTGTTAACGCGAAAACTCATCGCTATGGCGTGTGCAACGCTATGGAAACCTTACTGGTGGCAGAGTCTATCGCCGAGGATATACTGCCGCGTCTGGTAGCGGCTTACGTGGAGCTCGGCGTTGAATTGCGCGGCTGTGAGGCCACGCGCAAACTGCTAGATACCATCTCCGGTAATCCGGTCGCTGTGGCCAACGAAGACGATTGGTACGCGGAATATCTGGCGCCGATACTGGCGATTCGGGTGGTTGCCGATATGGATGCCGCCATGGATCACATCAACACCTATAGCTCCCAGCACACCGAAGCCATTGTCACCGAGGATTACACTCGCGGACGTCGCTTTCTTAACGAGGTGGACTCCAGCTCGGTGATGATCAACGCCTCCACGCGCTTTGCCGACGGCTTTGAATACGGTCTGGGTGCGGAGATCGGTATTTCTACCGATAAAATTCACGCCCGCGGCCCGGTGGGCCTGGAAGGCCTTACCAGCCAGAAATACATTGTGCTCGGCGATGGGCACATTCGTGTTTAGAGCGGGCGTGTTTAAAGCAGGCGTGTCTAGAGCTGGTGAGTACAGATCTGGCATGAGTATCGTGCATTGACTCAAGCCCTGTTAAAAACCATTGGCATTTTTGGTGGCACCTTTGATCCCGTTCATATCGGGCATCTGCGCACGGCATTAGAGCTGCGCCAGTTGCTGGAGCTGGACGAGATGCGCTTATTGCCTAACGCCCAACCACCCCACCGGGACCAGCCCGGCGTCAGCGCAGAACACCGTTTAGCCATGCTGCACCTTGCGGTGGAAGATGAGCCCGGTCTGGCGGTGGACGACCGCGAATTACGTCGCACCGGCCCGTCTTACACGATTGATACTTTGCACGAGGTACGGGCGGAGTTGGGCGAACAGGTGTCTATTTGTCTGTGCCTGGGCATGGATTCTCTGGTTGCGCTGGCGAGCTGGCGACACTGGCAACAACTCAGTGAACTAGCCCATATTGTGGTGGCGGCGCGACCCGGCTGGCACTTGCCGGTGTCCGGTGAGGTCGCCGATTGGTTGGCGGATAAGGTGGTTACCGATCCGGTCGCGCTAAAAACTCGTACCGCGGGCCGGGTGTTCGTCGAAGAACTCACCTTACTGCCGGTGTCGGCAAGTCGAATTCGAGAGGATTTACTTGCCGGGCGCTCCGTGCGCTATCTCACGCCAGAGCGGGTGGTTCACTACATTGACAGCAATAAACTTTATGTTGAATAAAACCGAGCGCGTGTGCGTTCCCTACGTCATCCAATGCAAGCCCTCAGGAGGGAATATCGGCAATGTCCGAAACTAATCTCAAAACTTTAATTATCGATGCTCTTGAAGACGTCAAAGGTCAGGACATTGTCTGTCTCGATGTCAGCGGCCTGAGCGACGTGATGGATTTTATGGTGGTTGCCGGTGGCGGTTCTTCTACGCAGGTCAAAGCCCTGGCTAATAATGTGATCGAAAAATGCAAGCACGCGGGCTTCCAGCCTTTGGGTGTCGAGGGTATGGATACCGGGGAGTGGGTGTTGGTCGATGTCGGTGACATCGTGGTACACATTATGGTGTCCGCCGCGCGCAGCTTTTACGAACTGGAAAAACTCTGGTCGATGCGCCCGGAAGATATGAAAAAATCCAAAGAGGCGTTTTTTGCGGACGAGACGCTTCGTTCCGAAGATGAGACGCGCTCTCAAGGCACGCCAAGCTCCGAACAGGACTGAACCCAGTGCGCATACGGGTAATCGCCGTAGGCGGCAAAATGCCGGACTGGGTAAGTACTCCTGTTAAGGAATATAGTCGGCGTTTACCTCGAGAGCTAGCCCTGGAGTGGATCGAAGTCCCTCTAGGCAAACGCCATAAAGGTAGCGGTTCGGCTCAGGCCATCGCCGAAGAAAGCAAAGCCTTGCTGCGGGCAGTGTCGGAGCGCGATACAGTGGTTGCCCTCGACGTTCGCGGCAAAGCCTGGACCACCGAGCAACTGGCTGGAGAACTTGCCGACTGGCAGGCTTCCGGTGATCACTACAGTATTCTGATTGGTGGGCCGGACGGACTTAGCGATGATTGTTATCAGCGCGCACGCCTGCGCTGGTCGTTGTCACCACTGACCTTGCCGCATCCCCTGGTGCGTGTACTGTTGGCCGAACAGTTGTACCGGGCCTGGTCGATTAATGCGGGGCATCCGTACCATAAATAGAACAGCCATAAGTAGGAAAGTCATAAATAAAGAAGTCATAAGTAGGGATATAAAGAGAGTAGCCACAAATAAAAAAACCACAAATAAAATTTAGCTTAGTAAGAATAAATCATACAAACAAACAATACGTGCGGGCTGGGTAAACGACTGTAATGATGGATCACAGCGGATTCAAAAATCATCAAAACGAACACCTGATTTACGCCGGGCGGGCGGGATTTGCTGTGTTGATTTTGGTGATTGTGGTTGGCGTACTAGTGTGGCGCTATCACGACCTGCAAGTTAATCGCTATCAAGATTTCGTTACACTCTCCGATCAAAACCGTATTCACGCGCGCGCAGTGCCACCGCCAAGGGGCCTGATTTTTGATCGCAACGGAGTGTTACTGGCCGACAATTACCCGGGTTTTATTCTCTCCGTAGTGGTGGAGCGTGCAGTAGACCGGGAAGCATTAATTAATGAATTGCGCGCACTGCTCGATATTAGTGATGACGATATTGAACGCTTTAACAAACTGCTTGCGCGTCGCCGTCCCTACGAATCGGTACCTCTGCGTATCAATCTTACGGAAGAAGAGCGCAGCGTTCTCGCGGTCAACGAATACCGTTTGCAGGGCGTGGAAATTTCCGCTCAGCTGGTGCGCAACTACCCGAAAAAAGACTACCTTGCTCACGTGCTGGGCTACGTCGGCCGCATCAACGAACAGGAACTTAAAAAACTCGATCCCATCGCCTATAGCGGCACGCACTTAATTGGCAAAACCGGTCTGGAAAAATACTACGAAGCCGACCTGCACGGCGAAGTGGGTTACGAATACGTCGAGACCAACGCCCGGGGCCGGGTGATGCGGATTCTCGATCGGGTGGAGCCGAAGCGGGGCAAGGACGTCTACCTTCATCTCGACCATCGTCTACAGGACCTGGCCTACCAATTGTTGGAGGGAGAGCGCGGCGCGGTCGTGGCTATCGAGGTTGCCACCGGCGGCGTATTGGCGATGGCGAGTGCGCCGTCTTACGACCCCAACCCCTTTGTTACCGGTATTTCGACGAAAGCCTACCAGGCCTTGATCAACTCGGCCGAACGTCCCTTGTTTGATCGCGCCCTGCGGGGTCAGTATCCCCCCGGCTCCACGGTGAAACCGGTGTACGGAATTGCCGCGCTCGACAGCGGAATCGCCTCCGCCAGCTATGCAGTGCGCGATCCGGGATTTTTCCAGTTAGAAAATGAGCCCCGTAAATACCGTGACTGGAAGCGCGGCGGTCACGGCAAAGCGATTAATCTTTACGACGCCATTGTGCAATCTTGCGACGTCTACTTTTACACGGTCGGTGTCAATATGGGCATCGACCGATTGTCCAAATACGGCAAAGCGTTTGGCTTTGGCGCCGATACCGGCATTGATTTGCCCGCGGAGGCCTCCGGTATTATGCCCAGCCGCGACTGGAAACGGGGATCGCGGGGGATTATCTGGTATCCCGGTGATACCGTTAATACCAGTATTGGCCAGGGCTTTATGAATGCGACGCCCCTGCAACTGGCGGTAGTGGCAAGCCGCCTGGCTTCCCGAGGCGAAGTACGTGCCCCGAAGCTGGTGCAAAAAATTGGCGGTGACCTAATTCCCAATCCATTGACCGACGTGATGAATATTGACAGTCGTCACTGGGACCATGTCCTGGGTGCCATGGCTGGAGTAGTGACCGATCAGCGCGGCACCGCGCGCCGTGCGCTGGCTGCGATTAAATACCCGATGGCGGGCAAAACCGGTACCGCTCAGGTGGTGGGTATCAAGCAGGATGAACGTTACGATGCGTCTAAAATGGCTAAATTGCAGCTGGACCACGCGTTGTTTATCGCCTTTGCTCCCCTGGATAACCCGCGTATCGCGGTGGGGGTGATCGTTGAGAACGGCGAGCACGGCAGTTCGACCGCCGCCCCGGTAGCGGGTCAAATCGTCGATGCCTATATGAAATTTTATCCACATCAGGTGACACCCCTGGAGGCCGACGTGGTTGCAGTGGACAGTGCGGGAAGCGATTTTGAGTAATACCAAATTTGACCGTCATTTCAAGGAACACGGGGCCGCCGTTTACGGCCGGCGCAGTCATTGGCGCAGTCTTCACGTCGATCCGATACTGGTTTTTTTGTTATTGCTGTTGATGGGAGGGGGCCTGGTGGTGCTCTACAGCGCCAGTGGTAAGGAATTTTTCTATGTGAAGCGACAGATAATTTTTATGGTCGTGGGCCTGGTCGCGATGGCTTTCGTGGCTCAGGTGTCCCCACGCTTACTGGAGCGCTGGGCCTGGCTGCCTTATCTTGGCGGCATTGCCCTGTTGATAGCCGTGCCCTTGATCGGTGTCGGTGCCAAGGGCGCTCAGCGCTGGATTGATCTCGGCGCATTTCGCTTTCAGCCCTCAGAATTAATGAAAATTGCGGTGCCGCTGTTGTTGTCGAGTTATCTGGGCAGCAAAATTCTACCGCCGCGCTTTATACATTTGCTGGTTGCTGCCGTGGTGTTGGCAATTCCGGCAGCGTTAGTGGCATTGCAGCCGGATTTGGGCACCGCCATTCTGCTTGTGACCTCGGGCGTGTTTGTGGTGTTTCTCGCAGGCATTAAGAAAATCTATCTCGTCGTGGCTGCGGTGGGCGCAATGGCGGCAGCCCCGGCGATGTGGTTCTTTGTGCTGCACGACTACCAAAAAGCCCGCATCCTGACCTTGCTTGACCCCCAATCCGATAAGCTGGGGGCGGGCTGGAATATCATTCAATCCACCACGGCTATTGGCTCTGGAGGCCTCACCGGGAAGGGCTGGTTACAGGGCACGCAGTCTCACCTTGAGTTTTTACCGGAAAGCCACACCGATTTTATTATCGCCGTGCTCTCGGAAGAGTTCGGTTTGACCGGCGTCTTGATACTGCTGGGACTGTATTTGTTGATCATCTTACGCGGGCTGATTCTCAGCCTGGGTGCGCCCACCATGTTTGGGCGATTATTAGCGGGGAGTATAACGCTGACTTTCTTTGTCTATATTTTCGTTAACATGGGCATGGTGTCGGGTTTGCTGCCCGTAGTGGGCGTTCCGCTACCCATGGTGAGCTATGGGGGCACGTCAATTGTGACCTTGTTACTGGGTTTTGGTTTATTGATGTCGGTCGGTTCTGGGAGGAATCAAATTGGGTAAGTTCGATTGTGTAAATGGAGATTGTATGACTAATATTTTGACGGCCAGGGTTTTGGCGTCTGGGGTTTTTACAGCCAGGGCTTTGCCAGGCTTAGCTCTACGGGGATTAGCTCTACGGGGCTTATCTCTACGGGGCTTAGTCCTACAAGGCTTAGCCCTGCTAGGTTTAACGTTGCTAGGTACGACGACAGCGCATGCGCGTAACTACGACGACAACCCCGCGACCCAGGCCTTAATCGACAGCATGGTTGCCGAGCATCAATTCGAGCGCCCCGCCCTGGAGAAGTTATTTGCCGAAGCTGAGTACAAGCAGTCCATTATCGATGCCATGACTCGGCCGGCGGAGAAGGTCAAAGAGTGGAAGGACTACCGCAAAATATTCGTGACTAAAAAGCGCATTAATCAGGGAGTGGATTTTTGGCATGACAATCGCGCCACCCTGGAGCGGGCGCAGCGAGACTACGGCGTCGATCCCGCCATCATCGTGGCGATTCTTGGTGTTGAAACCTATTACGGCAGATTAACCGGCAGCTACCGCGTCCTCGATGCACTGTCCACATTGGCTTTTGACTACCCCCCACGCAGCACGTTTTTTGCCAAAGAGTTGAAAGAATTTCTCTTGCTCAGCCGCGAGCAGAACAAAAAGGCTAACGAGCTTACCGGTTCTTATGCGGGAGCCATGGGCTACGGACAGTTTATCCCCAGCAGTTATCGCGCCTACGCCGTGGACTACACCGGCGACGATTTTGCCGACATTTGGGACAACCCGGTGGACGCCATTGGCAGTGTCGCTAATTATTTTGCTCGCCACGGCTGGCAGACAGGTCAGGCGGTGGTGGTTCGTGCTCGGGTTGGCAAAGACTATGTCGCCGATCACATCAACGATGTACGTCCTCCCGAATTAACGCTGGCGACGTTAAGGGCGCAGGGCTTTACGCCGGTCGGTGAACGGGCTGACGGCAGCTGGGATGACAATACCAAAGCATTTCCACTTAAGCTGGAAGGCAAGCACGGCGCGGAATTTTGGCTCGCCTTCGACAATTTTTATGTGATTACCCGTTACAACCACAGCCGTCGTTATGCCATGGCGGTGTATCAACTCGCCGAGGAAATTAGGGCCCAGTTGCCTGAACGATAGCCACCTTAACGAGAGCCGCCTGAACGATAACCACCTTAACGATAACCACCTTAACGAGAGCCACTTTAACTGTAGTTTTCTTGATGATAGCCGCCTTAACTATAATGGTCTGCACTGTAACCGTGGGAAGCACAGGTTTGAATACACTATGAGTCGGGTCGGAGGTTTAGCATGGCGCACAGTTGTGTTGTTAGCGTTGACAGCACTGATGTCATTGACCGCCTGTACCATGGGGGGGAGAGTCTCCACGTCTACATCTACGTCCGCCTCGACCACGTCTTCAATCCCCGGTGTGGACGGCGCTCCGACCGGCGATGTCGATGTCAGTCGTATCCCCGATGCCGTACCCAAAACAGAATCGGTAACTCGCGCGGGCAATAAAAATCCCTATTCCGTGTTTGGTAAAACCTATCATTTATTGCCTGCGGGCAGCGCTTATCGGGAGGAGGGTACGGCCTCCTGGTACGGCACCAAGTTTCATGGACGCAAAACCGCCAACGGCGAAACCTACGATATGTACGGCATGACCGCGGCCCACAAAACCTTACCCATTCCCAGTTATGTAAAAGTCACCAACCTGGCCAATCAGCGCAGTGTCATCGTGCGGGTGAATGATCGCGGACCTTTCCACGGTAATCGAATTATTGATTTGTCCTACGCCGCCGCCAAAAAACTGGCCTACGCCGGGCCGGGTACCGCACGGGTGCAAGTGGAAGCCATCGATCCGGGTCGCTATCAAAACAATACCGTTGAGCAGCCGCACATAAGCAGTGCCTCTCAAACTAGTACTGCGCAAACCAGTCCTTCGCAAATCAGCCCTACGCAAACCAGTACGGTTTTAGCGGCGGTAGTTCCAGCCGCGACAGTTCTGGCAGAAAGCGCCCCTGAAATAACCGCAACCACAGAGACTTATCGCCTGCCCAGTAATACCTTTTTGCAGATCGGTGCCTTTAGTTCGCTGAAAGCGGCGGCAACCTTACAGGAGCGAGTGATTGCTCGCACCGCGCCGTCCACGGCGGTTTACGAAGTCGAAAAAGCCGGTGGTCGTTTGTTTAAAGTATTGGTAGGCCCCTTTAGTAATCACGATGAGCTGCGAAATATTCGCGAGGCACTGATCCAAACCGAGCGTCTTAGTCCCTTCGTGGTGTACGATGCACTTAAATAGAGTGTTTTCCACGTTTTACCGGTTTTCTAGTGTCTGTCCATTCAAGAACAGATTCCAAATCAGACCAACATCAGACTCGAAGGACGCAATACCCTATGCATAACTTCTCAATTCATAACCCCGTGCGCAAGTTGCTGGCCATGGTGTTGCCGTTGTCCGTGTTGTGTCTAGCTGTCGTCGCCCAGGCCGCTCCGGTACTGATTCCGGCACCGCCGCAACTGGCGGCCAAGTCGTGGATCTTAATGGACGCCAATACCGGTCGGGTGCTGGTCGAAGAAAACGCCAATCAGTCTCTGCCGCCCGCCAGTCTCACCAAAATGATGAGCAGTTACGTGGTGTCCAGTGAGATGGCCAAAAATAAATTTAACGAAGACACGTTGGTGCCGATCAGCGTTACTGCCTGGAAAATGGGTGGTTCCAAAATGTTTGTGCGCGAAGGCACCGAAGTGGCGGTGAAGGATTTATTGCGCGGTTTGATTATTCAATCGGGTAACGATGCCACCGTTGCCCTCGCTGAGTTTGTCGCGGGTGCCGAAGGCAGCTTTGCCGACGTAATGAACCAGTACGCGAGCCTGCTGGGCATGAGCAATTCCCACTTCGTTAACGCCACCGGTTGGCCCGCGGAAGGACATGTCACCACCGCCCACGACCTCGCTATTTTGGCGCGCGCCCTGATTCAGGATCACCCCGAGCACTACAAGCTCTACGCCGAAAAACAATACACCTACAACAATATTGCCCAGCGCAATCGCAACTTATTATTGTGGCGCGACAAATCCGTCGACGGTGTTAAAACCGGCCACACCGAAGAAGCCGGTTACTGCCTGGTGTCCTCGGCCTTACGCGACGGTATGCGCTTAGTGGCCGTGGTGATGGGCGCCAGCAGCGAGGAAGCCCGAGCCAGGGAATCCAGTAAATTACTATCCTACGGTTTTCGGTATTACGAAACTGCCAAAATTTACCAGGCCGGGGCTATACTTAAGCCCGACGTGCGGGTCTGGTTTGGCAAAGACGACAACATTAATCTGGTCGCCGCGAAAGATCTTTATCTGACTCTGCCCCGTGGCGCTCGCGATGACCTCGACGCCGTTGTGCATGTCGACGACGTCGTGCGCGCACCGCTGACCAGCACCGGTGAATTAGGCACACTCACCGTTACCTACCAAGGCGAAACCTTACTCAAAGAATCACTGGTGGCGGATCACGCGGTGGCGGAAGCCGGGTTTTTTGCCCGTATCTGGGACCACCTGCTGTTACTGGTCTACGGCTTGTTTTCCTGATTTGAAGGTTATTTCTACCATGAACGATTCAGATCCACCGCTGATACAATTCCCCTGTGACTATCCCATCAAAGTCCTGGGTGATAGCGGTGAGTTATTTCGCAGCCACGTGATCAGTGTATTTGAATTTCACGCCCCCGGTTTTGACGAAACTCGCATTACTATGCGCGACAGCAGCGGCGGCAAGTTTCAGGCCATTACCATTACCATTACCGCCACCGGCGAACCACAACTACAAGCGCTGTTTGAAGATCTCAAAGGCAGTTCTTTGGTTAAGATGGTTTTATAAGCGTGTCTGAAATCTGTGTGCGTCCTCTGGGCCTGCAAGCCTATCCCGGCGTGTTCGATGCCATGAAGCAGCATATCAATGCGGCGGCGGCGGCTGATGCTGATACCGATTCAGCTGATACTTCTCCTTCCAATATAGACCAAATCTGGACCGTTCAGCATCCCCCGGTGTTTACCCAGGGCCAGGCGGGCAAGGCCGAGCACCTATTGTTGCCCGGCGATATTCCAGTGGTGCAGGTCGACCGGGGCGGGCAGGTGACCTACCACGGCCCCGGCCAAATAGTCATCTATCCACTGGTTTCACTCAAGCGCGTCGGCCTGAATGTGCGGGAGCTAGTCACCGCGCTGGAGAAAACCATCGTCGCCACCCTGGCGGATTTTGATATTGTCGCCGAGGCGCGCAAGGGTGCTCCCGGGGTTTATGTGGGCGAGGCCAAAATTGCCTCGCTGGGCCTGCGTATCCGTCGCGGGCGTAGTTACCACGGCCTGGCTTTTAATGCGGCAATGGATCTGGAACCCTTCGGGCGCATCAACCCCTGCGGTTATCAGGGTTTACAGATGACCCAATTAGCCGACCTGCTACCGCCAGATGCCATGCCCGAGCTGGCGGCCGTCGAAGCTCGCTTGCTCACTCACCTCGCCAACTACCTCGGTTACACCGGCTGGTACTATAATCAGACCGCGGAGAGTGGTCTTCTGCACGGCAAGCAGTAACCTGGGTTAAAAAGACAACGCTCCCGCTAACGCAAATCCTCCACAGAGACCTTATATGAGCGATTCCGGCTCCGACCAAATTCAGCCCAACCCAGGCCAGGCACCGATAAAACGCACCCGCCGTTTACAGCAGGGTGAAAAGCTGCGCAGTGCCGATAAGGTCGAGCGCATCCCGGTTAAGGTGATCGCGACCGAAAATTATTTGCGCAAACCGCCGTGGCTGAAAATTCGCATTTCGTCCTCCCCTAAAGTGCAGCGCATCAAAGATATTTTGCGCGAGCACAAACTTTCCACCGTGTGCGAAGAAGCATCCTGCCCCAACCTAAGCGAGTGCTTTGGCGGCGGTACCGCGACCTTTATGGTCATGGGTGAAATCTGCACCCGGCGCTGTCCGTTCTGCGATGTGGGGCATGGCAAACCCAATCCCCTGGATGCCGCAGAACCCGCACACCTGGCCAGCGCCATTGCCGAAATGGCTTTGAACTACGTGGTGATCACCTCCGTGGATCGCGACGACCTACGCGACGGTGGGGCGCAACACTTTGCCGATTGTATTCGCGAAGCCCGAGCGCTCAGTCCCGAATTACAAATCGAAATTTTAGTACCGGACTTTCGCGGCCGCATGGAGCCCGCGTTGGACATTCTCAGCGCCACACCGCCCGACGTGTTTAATCACAATCTCGAAACCGTGCCGCGCTTGTATCGCGAAGCCCGGCCCGGTGCCAATTACCAGTGGTCGTTAAAATTATTGCGCGAATACAAACAGCTCAACGCTGCGGTGCCGACCAAATCGGGTTTAATGGTGGGTCTGGGTGAAACCAAAGACGAATTGCTGGCAACCCTCGATGACCTCCGCGAACACGATGTGGAAATGCTCACCGTAGGGCAATATTTGCAACCCTCAAAAAGTCATTTGCCGGTGGCGCGTTATGTTCACCCCGACGAATTTGAAGAATATAAAGACTACGCTTATCAAATTGGCTTTAAGCGCGTGGCCTCCGGGCCGCTGGTGCGTTCCTCCTATCACGCAGATAAGCAGGTGAAAGGTGAAGTCGTTACTTAAATAGTCACTTCACGGTGCGTATGAGTAGCAAAAATAAAATAGCGAATGGGAGTGCAGAAATGAGCAAAAAAAAGTCACAGGAGGGGGACTTCGATTTCAGTTCTAGCACAAGGAGGGGCGCACCGAATATTTCGCGCCGGAAATTTCTTGCCGCCACCACTGCGGGTGCAGCTTTGGCAGCAAGTCCGGCCGCTATTGGTGCCGAAAAAAAAGCCCATTACCAGTGGGACTCTGAAACCGATGTGTTGGTCGTCGGCACCGGCGCAGCTGGTTCCTGTGCCGCGTTATTTGCGCATCGGACTGGGGTCGCAGTATCCATTGTCGAAAAAGCGGCTTTTTACGGTGGCACGACAATTAAATCCCAGGGCGCGTACTGGATTCCCAATAATTCTCTGATGCGGGAACGCGGTCTGATCGATGCGAAGCGCGATGCTCTTCTTTATATGGCGCGCCTGTCTTTTCCGACTTTGTATAATCCCGATCAGGCAGAATTGGGTTTACCGCGAGCCGACTATCAGTTACTGGAAACCTTTTATGACCACGGCGCTCGCGTGCTCGACGAGCTGGCAGAGATGGAGGCCTTGCAATCGACGTTTTTTAAATCCGGTGACGGTAGCGACTTTCCCGACTACTACAGCCATCTCGAAGAAAATAAAGCGCCCATCGGTCGAATTTTATTGGCCGTCTCCAGAGAGGGGGTGCCGGGTATGGGCGGCGAGTTAATGGGGCAACTCCAGAAAGCGGTCAACGATAGAAACATACCCGTGTTATTTAATCAGCGCGCCAGTAAATTATTACAATACGAAGATGGATCGGTAGCCGGTCTGGAAATAACGGCGACCGATGGCAATGTGAAAAATATCCGTACTCGAAAAGGAGTGGTGTTTGGCTCAGGCGGCTTTATTCACAACGAAGACATGCGTCGAAATTATTTGCGTGGCCCGGTTTATGGTGGCTGCACTATGCCGGCAGCAGAGGGGGATTTTGTCAGCATTGGTAGTGCCGCTGGTGCGAAACTCGGCAACATGAACAATGCCTGGTGGGCTCAAATACTGTTTGAACAAGCGGTTGAGAACAGCGCCGTGCCAATGAACGTCTTTGTTCCCCCCGGGGATTCGATGGTCCTGGTGAATCGCTATGGTAAGCGTTACGTCAACGAAAAATTTGTCTACAACGAGCGTTCGCAAAGCCATTTTCACTGGGATCCCCTGCGCGCTGAGTATCCTAATTTACTGAGTTTTATGATCTACGATCAGCAAGTTGCTAAACATAATGCCGGGATTTGGCCGATTCCCGAACTTGAAGCGACGAGCAGCACGTCCTACGTTATATCGGGAGATACCTTAGAAGCTTTGCATAAAGCCATTGCCGCACGACTTGAGACTCTTGCTGCGCACAGTGGCGGTTTCTCCCTCGACCCACAGTTTGCCGATACGCTGGGGGGAACCATCGAACGTTTTAATGGCTTTGCCAAAGCCGGCGATGATCTCGATTTCCATCGCGGCGAAGTCGCCTCAGAGCTGTTTTTCCATGGCTTTTATACCGCACCAGGGCATCGCAATGAACATCCCAACCCCACCATGCAGCCATTGGCGAAGCAGGGCCCATATTATGCGATCATATTGGCGGCGGGCGTTCTCGACACCAAAGGCGGGCCGCGCATCAATACTCATGCGCAGGTGCTGGACAATTTTGATCAGCCGATTCCGGGACTTTACGGTGCCGGCAACTGTATAGCCTCCCCAGCGGGTCAGGCCTACTGGTCGGCGGGCGGTACCATCGCGCCCGCCATGGTGTTTGGGGCACTAGCGGGCGAACATGTTAGTAAGTTGTAAGCTGGTTTATTACGTTGGCACGGGACCTTGGAGTAAATGATGAGCACTCAAACAGAAATCGAAGCCGCGGTATTTCGGCGCTTTTTAAAACACCTCGACGATCATAAAGACGTACAAAATATCGAATTAATGAATCTGGCCGACTTTTGTCGTAACTGCTTATCGAAATGGTATTCGGCTGAGGCAGCAGAGCGCGGCGAAACCGTAGATTACGAAGCCGCCCGTGAAATTGTTTACGGCATGCCCTACAGCGAGTGGAAACAAAAACACCAAACCGAAGCCACGCCCGAGCAGATGGCGATTTTTAATGCGCGTAAATAATGCTCGTAAATAAAACTTCCGTAAAATGGTCGGTGGCCGCGCTGCTAACGCTGGCAATATTGCTGGCGTCCAGCTGCGCCTCGCTGCCCAGTGAACTAGATAATATTTGTTCTATTTTTCGCGAAAAGCCTAGCTGGTACAAGGCGTCTAAAGCCGCCAGCAAACGCTGGGGTGGGCCGATCCACGTGCCCATGGCAATTATGCATCAGGAATCTCGTTTTCAGGCCAAGGCCAGGCCGCCGATGCGTTACTTTTTGTGGATCATTCCCATTGGGCGCGGCAGTTCCGCCTACGGGTACGCGCAAGCCCAAAATGCGGCCTGGGGCGAATATAAACAAGACGCTGGTTCGATGTTTAGCGACCGCGACAACTTCTCCGACGCGATTAACTTTATTCAGTGGTATATGAATAAAAGCCAAAGAATTAACGGGGTGTCAAAGTGGGATGCCTACAATCAATACCTCAACTACCACGAAGGTCACGGTGGTTACTCCCGTGGGAGCTACAAAAAGAAACCCTGGTTATTGGGGGTGGCGACTAAAGTTGACCGGCACGCCAAAAGATACAGTCAACAATACGCTGGCTGTAAAGAGGGTCTGGATAAAGGCGGTTTCTGGCGATCCATATTTTGATATTTAAAAGTTTTAATATTTAAATCGTAAAAGAATAATGTAATTCAAGGATTAAATTGTCATGGCCAAGAAAAAGAATCCTGTCGGTATACCGCCATTGCGCATGGATGAGTTCCCCAACTGTTGCAACCCCGATCAATTCAAGTTTAAAACCACCGATGATCTGCCGCCCTTAACTGAAATTATTGGTCAGAATCGCGCCCTCGAAGCCATCCGCTTCGGCCTCGATATGGACAACGAAGGTTATAATCTGTTCGTGCTTGGGCCTCCGGGGGTGGGTAAATTTACTGCCATTAACCAGTACTTGGGTAAGGCCGCAGAACCTGGCCCGGTGCCTAACGACTGGTGCTACGTCAATAATTTTCGCGACGACTCCAAACCCATCCTGGTGGAATTGCCCGCCGGTCGTGGTCGTGTATTGCACGACGACATGGATCACCTGGTCGAAGATTTAAAAAATGCCATCCCCCAGGCCTTCAACAGCGACGAATACAAAGCCCGGGTGCTGGTTATCGAAACCGACCTTCAGGAGAAGCAGAGCAAGGCCTTCGGCGAATTAAAGGAAGCCGCCGATGTTCAACAGGTTGAAGTAGTGCAGGCCGAGGGGGAAATTTCGTTTATCCCCAAAGTCGACGGTGAGCCAATTACCCCGGAAGTATTTGAAAAATTACCCAAGCAAGCACAGGAAGAAATGGAGGCCAATGTCGATGGCCTGCGTGAACATTTGCGCAACATTGCCCAGCGCCTGTTGCCAGAATGGCGCAAAGAAGCTCGCGAACGCTTTCAAAAACTCAATCACGAAACCACCCTCGAAGCGGTGGGCTTATATATCGAGAGCCTGAGTAAAAAATACGCCGACCTTCCGCAACTACTCAACTACCTGAACGATGTACAACACGACATTGTTGCCAACGCGATGGATTTTCGTCCCTCGCAGATTCCGCCCGGTATGGACGGGGCGATGGCCAGCGAAGCCGCAACGCACAATGCCCTGGCGCGCTATCAGGTTAATTTAATGCTCGACAATGGCGCAGCCACTGGTAAACCCGTGGTCTACGAAGAGCACCCCAGTTATGCCAACCTCGTGGGTCGCGTCGAGAACCGCGCCGTGATGGGCACACTGGTCACCGACTTTACCCTGATCAAACCCGGCGCACTGCATCGGGCCAACGGCGGTTATTTAATTCTCGAAGCGCGCAAACTATTAATTCAGCCCCACGCCTGGGAAGCCCTCAAGCAGGCGATCTACAAAAAAGAGCTACGGCTCGAATCGCTGGAACAGGCCTTAAGCATGGTCAGTACCGTGTCGCTGGAACCCGAGCCCATGCCCCTTGATGTCAAAGTGGTCATACTGGGCGACCGCAGGCTCTACCATATGCTCTACGCCAACGATCCCGATTTTGCCGAGCTGTTTAAAGTGCCCGCCGATTTCGAGGCCAGTCTCGATCGCAATCCCGAAAACGACGAACTCTACGCCCGCATGATCGCCACCATCGTGCAGCAGCAAAAACTCAAACCCTTCGACCGCTCCGCCGTGGCCGCCACCGTGCAGCAAAGTATGCGCTACACCGCGGATTCCGAAAAACTATCCACCCACATGCGCAGCATTGCCGACCTGGTTGCCGAAGCCGACTACTGGGCTGGCAAGGCCAAGCGGAAAACCGTCAGCGGCGACGACGTGCGCAAAGCCATCGAAACCCAAATCGAACGCATCGACCGGGTGCGCGATCAGGTGCACGAAGGCATCCTCCGCGATAGCATCATGATCGATACCGAAGGCGCGGTGATCGGCCAGGTCAACGGGCTCTCTGTATTGCAGATGGGCAACTTCAGCTTTGGTCAGCCCTCGCGTATTACCGCCACCACTCGCCTTGGCGATGGCCGCGTGATCGACATCGCCCGCGAAACCGACATGGGCGGCCCCACCCACACCAAAGGTGTGTTTACCCTGTCCAGCATACTCGGCGCGCGCTACGGCCAAAAGCAGCCCATGGCCCTAACCGCCAGCCTCGCCTTTGAGCAAAACTACGGCGGCGTCGATGGCGACAGCGCCTCCACCGCCGAGCTGTGCACCCTGTTGTCCTCCCTCGCCCAGGCGCCCATCAAACAATGCTTCGCCATTACCGGCTCCATCAACCAGCTTGGGCAAGTCCAGGTGATTGGCGGCGTCAGCGAAAAAGTCGAAGGCTTTTACGACATCTGCAAAGCTCGCGGTCTTACCGGCGAGCAGGGCGTACTCATCCCTAAAAATAACATACCCAATCTACTGCTGCGCCACGACGTCCTCGAAGCCATCGAAGCCGGGAAGTTTGCCGTCTACCCCATCACCGGCGTAGACGAAGCCATCGAAGTTCTCACCGGCATCCCCGCCGGAACGCCAGATGCCGAAGGCGATTACCCACCCGACACCATCAACGGCAGAGTGCAGGCGCGCTTGCGCGAATTTGCCGAACTGCGCCGCAGCTTTGGGCGCGATGACAAAGAAGAAAAGAGCGAGGCCCAGGTGCATATCGAAGCCAAAGAGCCGGAGCTTCCGGGTGAGCCGGGGCCTGATTAGAGGATTCTGGTAGGTATGAATGGCCCGTTTTCCATACGTACGAGTATTAACCTGCCCATAAATACGATTATCTATACCTACACGTATGGATAAGCATAGATATGTATAGATAATACGAATTTGTATACATGTTAAGGAAACATGTATACAGTTGATTGTTAAATAACCAGCAAAGCTATATACGTGATGAACATAAATCAGAAACTTATGTCGCTGCCGAGCGTACCTACTGAGGCCCTCGAAACACCGAAAATATTAAAGAAGGTGGCCTCCGCACATCGCTATCTGGCAGAATTAAAAGGCACCGTTGGCTCCATTCCCAACGAATCTATGATTATCAACACGCTCACCCTGCAAGAGGCAAAAGATAGCTCAGAAATAGAAAATATCATCACCACCCACGATGAGCTTTATAAAAGTACATTATTTGGTGAGTTCACGAAAAATGCAGCAGCGAAAGAAGTCCAAAATTACGCAGAGGCCCTAAAAAGAGGCTTCGAACTAATCCGCCATACCGGCATTATAAGAATTACCGATATCCTCGAAATCCAACAGATCTTAGAGCAAAACCAGGCGGGTTTTAGAGTATTGCCCGGCACCGTGCTTAAGAACGAACTTACCGAAAAAATAATCTATACCCCACCTCAAGAAGCGCAGGAAGTCGCCGACTTGATGGCCAACTTAGCGGAATACATCAACGTACCCGAGCTTCAGAAAATCGACCCTCTGATTAAAATGGCCGTAATACACCACCAGTTTGAGAGCATCCATCCTTTTTATGATGGCAATGGGCGTACCGGCAGAATCCTCAATATCCTGTTCCTGGTTGCTCAGGGTTTATTAAACTTACCTGTACTTTATTTGAGCCGTTACATCACCCTCAATAAGCCAGAATATTATCGCTTATTGCAAAGTGTTCGAGAGAATAATGAATGGGAGCAGTGGGTTTTGTATATGCTGGATGGCGTCGAAAGCACGGCACAGCAAACCATAGCGCTGATCAATAATATCAAGACATTAATGAACGACTACAAACACCGGATTAGATCAAGCCTGCCTAAAATCTACAGCCAGGATTTGTTGAACAATCTGTTTCGTCATCCCTATACGAAAATCGCCTTTATTGAACAGGATCTTGGTGTGACTCGCCTTACCGCCAGCCGTTATCTTGAGCAGTTGGTTAAGCAGGGATTTTTGGTCAAGGAAAAAATAGGGCGTAATAACTATTATATTAATGTGCCCTTGTTCAACTTGCTGTTGGGGGTAGAGAGCGGTGGTTAAGCAACACGTGAAGAGGAAGGCCAAAAATTAACGGTGCACGAGACCCAGACCGAAGGCGACTACCCACCCGACACCATCAACGGCAGAGTGCAGGCGCGCTTACGCGAATTTGCCGAACTGCGCCGCAGCTTTGGGCGCGATGACAAAGAAGAAAAGAGTGAGGTCCAGGCACATCACGAAACCAAAGAGCCAGAGCTTCCGGGTGAGCCGCGGCCTGATTAACTGCTTGTTAGGGATAGCAAATCAATGAACGAACAGCAAATTGAAATATTTCAGTCCGATGATGGAAGCACCAAAGTCGAGGTGCGCTTTAAGCGGGATACGCTGTGGCTTTCTCAGCTTCAGATGGCGGAGTTATTTGGAAAAGACAGCGACACCATTGGCCTCCATCTCAAAAATATATTTAGTGACAATGAATTAGAGGAGGGTGCAACTACCGAGGAATCCTCGGTAGTTCGCCAAGAAGGTGATCGCCAAGTCCGGCGGAAAATTAAGCTCTATAACCTTGATGCGATTATTTCGGTTGGCTACCGAGTCAATTCAAAGAAAGGTACCCAATTCCGCATTTGGGCCACCCAACGGCTGAAAGACTATCTTGTGCAGGGCTACGCCATCAATCAGCAGCGTTTTGATAGCAATGCCGCCGAGTTAAAACAAGCCATTAAGCTGATTCAAACAGCTGCTAAATCCCCCGAGCTCAGCAGCAAAGCAGGGCGCGGACTGGTCGATATTGTCAGCCGCTACACCCAATCCTTTCTTTGGCTGCAACGCTATGACGAAGGCTTGCTAGAAGAACCCAAAGGAGAAGTAGGGGGTGTTTTACCGAGTGAAGCCGAGGCCAGGCAATCACTGGCAGAGCTTAAAGCCAGTTTAATCGCACGTAGCGAAGCCACCGAACTTTTCGCCCATGAACGTAGCGATGGCCTTAGCGCCATACTAGGAAATCTCGATCAGAGCGTATTTGGCGAACCCGCTTATCCGAGTATCGAGGCTAAGGCAGCTCACCTGCTTTACTTCATGGTGAAAAATCACCCTTTTACCGATGGTAACAAACGCAGCGGCGCGTTCTTGTTTGTGGATTTCCTACACAGAAATAAACGTCTGTTAGATCAGCATGACACTCCCTGCATTAACGATACTGGCCTGGCCGCGCTAACGCTTTTGGTTGCCGAGTCTGCTCCCGATCAAAAAGAAACGCTGGTGCGACTCATCATGAATATGCTAATTGGTGCCGAATAATTAGATATACAGACCGAAGAGGGTGACCTGTTAGCGAGTTCCATAGTGTGCTGAATTCGACATAAGGATTCTGTTATGTCAGAAACAGGGTATGTTTTGGATATAAGGGCACTATTCTTGGCTAATTCGGCTGTGGGTATAACGAACAAAGTGCAATAAGTGAGCAATGAGGTCGAAGTTTTACTTTCAGACAGACGAAATAGCGTGATGAGCCAGAGGAGACGGCACCATGAGTGAATCAGCATCAGCCCCAGTCCATATCGTCTGCCCCCAATGCGCCGGAGTGAATCGGCTGCCAAAAGCAAAGCTAGGTCAAGCGCCCAAGTGCGGTAGTTGTCACCAAAGCCTGTTCGGCCAGGGGCCGCAAGAACTAAGCGCCAGCACCTATCAAAAAGTCACTACCCGCAACGATATTCCCGTAGTAGTCGACTTCTGGGCGCCCTGGTGTGGGCCGTGCCGCGCAATGGCTCCGGCCTTCTCCGAGGCGGCAACACAGCTCGAACCCAAAGTACGCTTCGCCAAATTAAACACCGAGGCCGAGCCAGCAATTGGTGGAGGGCTTTCAATCAAGGGTATTCCCACCATGATTGTGTTTATGGGTGGTAAAGAAATTGCCAGGCAATCCGGCGCTATGGCTAAAAATGATATTGTGCGTTGGGTTGAGAGTGTTTTGTAGTGGGTAGAGTGACTCATAAATACAAGTCTGAGTAATATGGTCTTAGGGTGAGGTATGATTACCGGGCAGGCCATCGCAGTTACCAGATATCAAGCTGGGTGACTGTTACTTGGTAAAAGGACAGCTCGGCGATAAAGGAAAAAAATAAAAATGATGCCACGCGCCGACATAGACGAAGCGCCGACCCGCGAACAGATAGATCTCAAACTTCTGGTCGCCGGATGGGTGGTGCAAGATAAAAGCCGCATAAACCTCATTGAATCGCTAGCTATCGCGGTGCGCTAAATGGACACTGACACTGGCCCTGCAGATTACATGCTCCTCGTCGATGGCAAGGTCTGTGGCATTATCGAAGCAAGGCGCGAGGGCGTACAACTGGGTGGATTGTCCGAACAAACCGACCGTACTTGTCTCAGTTTTTTGTGGAAGATTATATGAGTGATATAGAACTTAGAGACATCAGTCCAAACCCATCTGAAGGACTCTATAGCGATGAGCATGTTATCGCGGGGATTCCTATGCCTAAACAGGCAAGAGTTGAGAAATTTTCTGGTAGTGAATGGGAAGAATTCGCTGAAGAATATGCATTTTCTCTCCAAAAGGGTTATCACAAAGTGCAAAGGTTTGGTGGCGCTGGTGATAAAGGCTTAGATGTGGCTTGCTTTATAAATGACCACACATTTGAAGGTGGTTGGAATAATTATCAATGCAAATTTTACGATCATTCCTTATATCCAGGTGATGTATGGGAAGAGTTTGGAAAGATTATTTACTATACGCAACAAGGTGTTTATCCCGTTCCAAATAAATATTACTTTGTTGCTCCGCAGGGCTTAGGTACGACGTTGGCGATGTTGATCGCGAAGCCTTCAGAGTTGAAAGAAGAAATAAGAAAAATTTGGGACAAAAAAATTGCCAATAATCTATCCTCAACTTTCAAGGCGCCTTTAGCTGGTGATTTGTTAAGTTATTTTGAGGATTTCGACTTTTCAATATTTGATTCTATTTCAGTATTAAAAATGATTGCGAGCCATGCTGAGACTCCATTCCATTCAGTTAGGTTTGGCGGGGGGCTTCAGGTTCGGCCTGTCAGTCAAAAACCTCCAGAAGAAGTTGCTGAAAATGAAGCTCGATATATATATGAATTACTGCTTGCTTATGGCGATTGTGAAGGCGAAAAAGTAAGTGATATACGATGGCTTGAGCTAAATGAAAAATATAAGAAAAATTTGCAACGGCAGAGAGAAAGGTTTTACTCGGCGGAGTCGTTAAGGAATTTTTCAAGAGACAATGTGCCTTCAGGGACTTTTGAAGGTCTTCAAGAAGATGTTTATCAAGGTGTAGTAGATGTATGTGAGTCTGAGTATGTCAATGGATTCGAAAGGATGAAGGCTACCGTAAATCAATCTGTGAGTTTGTCGGTTGACTCAAGCCCACTTAGATCGGTTACTAGAATTATTGATAAACAAGGAATTTGCCACCAGCTAGTGAACAAAGAAAAATTGAAGTGGGTGGATAGTGAAGATGGATAATATAGAACAATCACCGTTTAACAGCTCGTTAGAATCAGGTGTTAGATCTGTAATTATTTTGAACGCACTTTTCCCCTTAAGTATTGATTTGCATAGGTTAGTGGATTTTGATTACTTGGTTGTTCATTCGGGTGATGTAAATGGGCCAGAGAGTTTGCATGCACCTTTGCCTATGAGGGCAGGTGAATTGCTAATTCGTAGGGATATTATAGAAAAAGGCCTTTTATTGATAATGAGTAGAGGGTTGTTAAATAGAGTTCCAACAGTATCTGGAATCGAGTATGTGGCCAGTGAAAAATCAAATTCATTTGTTTGTAATTTGGAGACGCCATATTTAATTAGGTTGAAATCGAGGGCGGAGTGGGTTGCAGAGCAGTTTTCTGAATTATCTGATGACGAACTAAAGGGTATTGTTAAGGGGTTCTTTGACAAGTGGACAACCCAATTTCAGCCAATAGATACAACTTTAGGGGAAGGGAATGAGTAAGGATTTTATTCAGTTAAGGAAACTGTCATTTCTTGGTCCTGGTAAAGAATCTACTACTCTTAACTTTGAGACTGGTTTAAATGTTGTTTGTGGTGCGTCTGATACAGGCAAATCATTTTTAATTGAAGCAATTGATTTTATGTTGGGTGGAACAAAGGGCTTAAGAGATATACCAGAGCGTATTGGCTATGACCGTGTGCGACTAGGGCTAAGAACAAGTAATGAGGAAACCTTTACATTTGAAAGAAGCTCAGAAGGCGGCGGATTTAATTTGTATGAAGGTATATTGGAAGATCAAATCCAAATTGACAGTGGAGAAAGATTAAAGCCTAAGCATGGGCATGGTTCTACTGATAATCTTTCAGGCTGGTTATTGAGCAACATGGAGTTACTAGAAAAGCGACTCCGAAAAAATGCGCAAGGTGATACTAGAAGTCTCAGTTTTAGAGATCTTGCTAGGTTAGTTGTTGTGGATGAAAGCGAGATAATCAAAAATACGTCACCATTTTTAACGGGTAACCCTGTCTCTAAAACAGCTGAGTATTCTGCTTTAAAACTTTTGCTCACAGGTTCGGATGACAGCGCCATAGTTCCAGCGGAAAGAGATGAGAAAAAAATTGTCGGTACAGAGGCAAAAATAGAATTACTAGAGCAAATGATAGCCGATCTGAACGATGAAATAGAAAACAAAAATTTCGATGAGGGAGAATTAAACGAGCAGTTAGGGAGATTGTTGTCATCTATTGATAGAAAAAGAGAAGAGATGACTTCTTTTCAGTCGAATTTAAATGAATCGTTTACGCAACGCAGAGAATTATTAGGTTTTAAAGAAGAGATAAAAAATAGACTTTCTGAAATTGATGAAATGTTAGAGCGATTTGACTTGCTTAGAAAGCATTATCTAATTGATATTGAAAGATTGAAAGGCGTTGAGGAAACGGGTTCCCTGTTTGTTCATTATGAAAAAGTCCCCTGTCCTTTATGTGGTTCGCTGACGGATGGTGATCATAATGATGATGAGTGTGATGGTAACGTAGAAGGTGTGGTTCTTGCGGCAAAAATGGAAATAGAGAAAATAAATGCTTTGATTTTAGATTTGGAAATTACAGTTGGAGAGTTGGACTTAGAGAAGGAGGCGCTTCTTCCTGAATTAAATGACCTAGAAGAAAGATACAGTGCTGTTGAGGGCAAAATACGAGAAGCAGCTTCTCCAAATTTTCAAAATAGCCAGCGAGAATATAGTGCTTTGATGGAAAAAAATAACGAAGTTATTCTTGGGTTGGATATTTATATCCGACTAGAAAAGTTAGAGTTACGGCGGGATGGGCTTTCTAATGTGGGGGAAAGTGATGTCGAGGAAATAAAGACAGCGAAGCTATCAAAAATGACACTCAATGGATTTTCAAAGGTCGTAGAAAACATTTTGACTGAATGGGATTTTCCGGGGTCTTCAGATGTTTATTTTGATGAATCAGAAAAAGATTTTGTAATCTCTGGTAAGCCCAGAGGTAGTCGAGGTAAGGGGTTGAGAGCTATAACTCATGCTGCGGTGACAATTGGTTTAATGGAATACTGTAAAGATAATTCATTGCCGCATCCTGGTTTTGTAGTCTTAGATTCACCTTTATTAGCATATTATAAACCTGAAGGTGATGATGATAGTTTGATAGGAAGTAATCTCAAGGATAAATTTTATTCCTATATCATAGAAAACCATGCTGATAGTCAAATAATTATTGTGGAGAATGAACACCCACCCGAGCTATATGAAAATTCAATAAATTTGCATATTTTTACTAAGAATCCACAAGAAGGTAGGCTTGGTCTTTTCCCTGTAGAAAATCGTTAAAAGAGCGCATCAGAAAAATTAGGAAGCCGGGATCATGGAAATCAAGGGGTCAGCCAGCTTGATATTAGCGGCCATGCCAACCATAAAGAAAATAAAGCTCCTCGTAGTTCTTCCGAAATACTTACTTCTCAATGCGTTGGATTATTTGGCGCGGAGCCTGAAAAAGCAAAGGTTAAAATTATATTACGATGGGGTAGCTTCGAATATATGTTCGCGGTGGTATTCTAGGAAGGCAGGGTTTGGTGGAAATTTATCTGGTAAAAAAATGGGTTTCCCGTCATATTGCAGTAAAGCCTTTGTGTAGAACTCATCACCAGACGGATAATTGTTTTTTGACACTCGAACGGTCATGTCTTCGTTTATTGTGATAATGCCAACGTCGAAGGCCTTATCGTGGAGCATTGATAAAGACAATCCATTTCGCGGGTTGAGTCTGTTTTTTTCGTCTTTCCGCCAAGGAATAATATGGCTGGCAACTAATAACTTCGGGACAGATAAACCAGTAATGGCGCAACGATAGTTATATGCGCTCAGCACAGCTTGGCGAAAGAAAGTTTGACCGACTCTAGCTTTGGTTTGCACGATTTTATCGCTGCCGGTGTGGTCGTCTTCCTCGGCAATTAGTTTCTGTTCTGGACTCTCCGACGAAGCGGGCTCTGTCACTATGACTTGAGCTTGATTGGATTCAATCGCGAATGCAGCCCAATTATTTTGCATTTCCTCCCACATCATTTTATCTGCCTTGGAAGCGCCCTCCAAACCTCTGCGACCAGTGTCGGTTATTGCTGGATCAAGGCTGGCAATATTCGATAATTTCATAGCTAGAGCAGATGGCGTTCTGTTAATTAAACCAGCGTATCTGATGATTTCAGGGTTTCGAGAATGGAATTTACCAAATGGAAGTCGGCAGTAAAGATTAAACGCGACCAGTAGCTGTTGTCGATTCCAATGGTTTGTTGTCGGCATGAGTTTTATCTTTTTTAACGATCAAGTCGTCAGAGAGCTTGATATTACAGTTTCCTGTTATTCCAGCCAAGCTAGAACGATTGATCGATGTGAAAATTAGGGTCAGAGTACTATTTCTTTCTTCTGACAGGCGTCCATTTTAAATGCCCGAAGAAGGTGTACTGCCCTCGGGCTTGCCCCATAAGCGCCACGCCAGAGGCGGAACCGATGGACACAAACTGCCGCCAACGCCAGCCGTTAAGGTGACCAGTAGCCATAGAAAATTAAGGGGTCAGCCAGCTTGATATTAGCGGCCATGCTAACCATAAAGAAAATAAAGCTCCTCGTAGTTCTTCCGAATCAATAGGGTTAGACTCCATTGATTTTTAGGTCAGTGAGGTAGCCACTGTCTACCTGAGAAATTAGGTCTTTATTACATAGAGCGCTAGAACGTATGACTAATCGCTACGACACATCAACTAGTTCTGAAGGCCAATATCAACCAGGCTCTAATGGATTAGTGTTGCTTAACAAGCTAGGTATTACTGATTTAGAGGAAATGAATCAGCTTGAGCTGGAATTGTTAGATCAGTTAGCAGAGGTGTTGTTGACTGAGTTGGCGGAAGGCCAGATTTTATCCGCTGCTGATTTGTGCGAATGGCACCGTCGGTGGTTGGGTAATGTGTACGACTGGGCAGGAAATTACCGGTCTGTGAATATGGGAAAGGGTGATTTTCAATTTGCAACGGCCTCTTTAGTTCCTGCTTTAATGAAGACTTTTGAGCGGGATTTTCTGGTCCCTAAGGTGTGTTATGTGGGTATCAGCGATGACGATTTAGTGGAATCGCTGGCTGCTGTTCACATTGAATTTATTTTGGTGCACCCCTTTCGTGAGGGGAATGGGCGGTTATCGCGTTTGTTAGCGGTGGTGATGGCTTTGCAAGCGGGACGGTCGGTTTTAGATTTCAGTTGGCTTGATCAGCATAAAGATCAATATTTTTTAGCCGTGCAGGCTGGGTTGAATAATGTGGAGCCGATGAAAGCAGTTTTTAAGCAAGTGTTACGGGATACCGAGAAGACTTCTGGTTAAGTTTCTTTTCTATTGCTTTTATGGGTTCGCCGGTTTCAATTGCGGTAGAGCTGGCAATGCTGCGGATAATACGTTTGCGAGCACTAGCGGCGTCTTTTAGAAAGGGATTGGAAGAGGCTAGGGATCTGATTTTCATAGAGTGAATTATAGCCTATTTTGGATATGAATTAAGTCGTTTTAATTAAAGCAATAGGGTAGAGATGAGTGCGTTAAATCCTGTGAGTTTGGCGTCTTTTCTGCCTGGCTCGGTGAGGAGGCCACCGTTAGCGGAGAATCAATAGGGTCGGACTCCATTGATTTTGGTAGTAAAGACAAAGGATGGGGCTAATTCGAACTAAAGCTATGAGGTAAAGCAGGTTGATCTAGCCAATGCTGACCCAAAGGCTTCCCTTATTGTATTTTTAAGAGTACTGTTTAAAGTACTATTAATAGTACGGTATCCGTTATGAGCACACTCACTGCCAATGAGCTCAAAACCCGTGGCGTTTCAGCGGTGGAGGAAGGGCTAAAGCACGATGACGAACTGGTGATTTCAGTGCGCGGCCAGCACCGCTATGTGGTGATGGATATTGAAAAATATAACCACTTGCGTGAACTGGAGTTGGCCACAGCCGTAGCCGAAGCCAAAGCGGAGTACGCCGCAGGCCGGTACACCACCGAAACGGTGGCCGAACATATGCAGCGTGTTAAGAGTAACGATTAAGCGATGCTCTACCGGCTGATCTACACCGATAGCTACGTTCGCCGTGCCAGGAAGTTTTTTAAAAAACACCCGCAAATACTCGGGCAATATGAAAAAACCCTGGAGTTGCTGGAGCTAAACCCGCACCACCCTTCCTTGCGCCTGCATAGCTTGCAGGGTCAGCTCAGTGGTTTGTCGTCGGTGCCTATCAAGGTGACTGTCAATATCAGTTATCGCATTGTGTTGGAGCTGATGATTCAGGATAGCGACATTATCCTTGTTGATATCGGTAACCATGACCGTGTGTATTAGCGGGGAGGCAGGGCATGATTGAAATGACTCTCCCGGGTAATCCCAAGTGCCGAAGCAAAATCAGGGAAACAAGCACTTGTTAATCCCCAATATGGGGACTATAGTCCCCATATTGGGGATTTTCGCGAGGTGGTAAATGGCTTTAAATTCGATAGGTGATGCATTATTCACCAAGACACAGCAAAAGGTCTTGGGGCTTCTTTTTGGTAAGCCAGACAAGAGTTTTTACACTAATGAAATTATGCGCTCGGCTGCGATGGGGCGTGGAACGGTAAGTCGTGAGTTAGATCGCCTGGTTAATGCAGGGTTAATTTCGATAACTAAGGAAGGTAACCAGAATCATTATCAGGCGAATGAGAGCAGCCCTATTTACAAGGAGTTGGTCAGTATTGTTAAGAAATCTTTTGGTGTGGCTGATCAAATTAAAGAAGTGCTTGCTGCTTTAGATAACAATATTGAATTTAGCTTTATTTACGGATCAATATCCAAGGGTACAGCGACAGAATCCAGTGATATTGACTTGATGATAATTGGGAATGAGCTGAATTACGGATTAGTTATGGAGGCGTTGATGCCCTTAGAGGATTCACTACAACGCAAAATCAATCCGACAATTTTTGAAAAGGCGGACTTTATCGCCAAGCTAAAGGATGGCAGTAGTTTTGTTACACGGGTGATGGATCAACCGAAAATAATGATCAAGGGAAGTGAAGATGACATTAGAGAAGTTAGATAATTTAGTCACAATTAAAAAGCTCAAAGTAGAACCTCCGGATCAGAGAGAGTTTGACGGCATGATCGCATCAGCAAAGCGAAGCTTGCAGGATGCGAATGTAGAAGGTTTATCCGAAGAGGGAAGATTTACTCTTTTATATGGTGCGGCGCATGCTATCTCGTTAGCGGCACTGCGCTGGCATGGGTATCGGTCAGATAACCGATATTTGGTGTTCCAATGCCTTAAGCATACCGTTGGTTTGGGTGATGTGAAATGGCGTGTTCTCGACAAATGCCACCATGTGCGCAACCTTGCTGAGTATGAAGGGCACTTAGAGGTATCTGCACAATTAATGAAAGAGTTGAGCGATATAACTAATGAGGTTGTGACATTAGTTGAATCACTTGGGCCAGTTAAAAATAAATAATATATGGAAAATCACTTGTTTCATCATTCCTTAAAATGGTTTTCGGTTTATCCGTTACCTGTTACCCATTAATCAAAAAGTGCGTCCAAATACTCAGGCCATAGCCTAGTGCAATGACGGGCGTCCATTTTAAATGCCCGAAGAAGGTGTACTGTCCTCGCGCTTGCCCCATAAGCGCCACGCCAGCGGCTGAACCGATGGACAACAAACTACCGCCAACGCCAGCCGTTAGGGTGACGAGTAGCCATTGGAACTGAGACATGTCGGGATTCATGGTTAATACGGCGAACATGACCGGGATGTTGTCGACCACGGCGGACATAACGCCAACTAGTATGTTGGCGTTGGTGGCGCCAAACTCACCATAAATATATTCAGAGCTGAGACCTAAATAGCCAATAAATCCTAGACCGCCCACTGCGAGTATGACGCCGTAAAAGAAAAACAGGGTGTCCCACTCGGCCTGGGCAATTTTTGAAAATACATCAAAATTGTAGGGGTCGTCGCTGGCGCCAGGTGGGTTTTCAGTTCGAACACCCCATGTGTTTGATTTTCGACGTAAGAAGTAACCGTAGAATTTTAGGTAGGCGAGCCCGGTCATCATGCCGAATACCGGTGGAATATGCAGTAAAGAGTGAAAGCTAACCGCGGTGGCAATGGTGAGCAGAAACAAAAATACGATGGTCATGCCGCCGTATTTAAGGGCTTTCTCATTGTGTGTCTGCGGCTTCGGTGCGCCTTTGGGTACAGCAAACTGCATAATCAGGGCGGGTACAACAAAGTTCACCACCGAAGGGATGAACAACTGGAAGAATGTCCAGAATTCTATAATGCCTTTTTGCCACACCATGAGTGTGGTGATGTCGCCAAAGGGGCTAAAAGCACCGCCGGCATTTGCCGCCACCACAATATTGACGCAGGCCACTGACACAAAGCGCCCCTGACCCTGACCGACGGCCAGTACCACGGCGCACAGGATGAGCGCGGTGGTGAGGTTGTCGGCTATCGGTGACATAAAGAATGCCAGTATGCCGGTCAGCCAGAACAGGCTTCGGTAGTTAAAGCCCCTGGAGGTGAGCCAGTTTCGCAGTTCGTCAAACACGCCGCGCTCGAGCATGGCGTTAATGTAGGTCATGGCCACCAGCAAAAAGAAAAACAGTTCGGCGTATTCCAGAAAATTGTGGCGAATGGCGACTTCTACCGCTTCGGGCATACCGTGGCTGTTGTAAGCCAGGGCGATACATATCCAGATCAGGGCGGCGGCCAGCAGTACCGGTTTGGATTTTCGTAGATGGATTTTTTCTTCGAGAATAACCACGACGTAAGCACAGGTAAAGATGACGAGTGCGGCGATACCCACCCAGCTTTTGGTTAGGTCGAGCACTTCAGTGGCACCCTCTGACGCAAAAGCTGTGACGGATGCGATTAAGCTGGAAAGCAAAACGATTGCGCGTTTCATCTAATGGTTTACTCCAGATGTTTAGAAATATGGTTTGGTTGGTATGCAGCGCGTGGTGCGGCGGGTTTTTAGCTGAAATTGCAAATAATCTGGGATTTTCGGGGTATTTGTTCCGGATATCCGTTACT
This sequence comes from Porticoccaceae bacterium, assembly GCA_018069525.1. Taxonomy (GTDB): domain Bacteria; phylum Pseudomonadota; class Gammaproteobacteria; order Pseudomonadales; family Porticoccaceae; genus JAGPUQ01. The sequence continues at coordinate 172,011 of JAGPUQ010000008.1, forward strand.
GACTATCCGTTGCTGACTATCCAGCGCGCCAGGCCAGGCGGGTACGCTATTCTACTAGAATTGCGCTATGCCAGCAAAATCATTTATGCTCGGACTTCAAATATTTTAACCCTTCCAATTAAACGGTAGACCACTCAGCACGGGGCGAAAATCCCCGGTGGGTGTAACACCCCTAAAATAGTGAGAAGTAAGACTATGTCGATCAAAATAGATCCAGATACGGGTTTGAAAATTTTCAATACCCGGGCCGCTAAGGCCAATGAGAAAATTACCGGCAAGGGCTATGCCGTTATCAATGACGAGGCGCTGAAGGCGCTTCCAGAAGCTAAAGCCGGAGCGGTGTTTAACGCCGACGAGCAGGCGAAGTATCGGGAGTTTAAGGAGTCTAGAACTGGGGTCGCCGATTATATGGAGATGGAGGGCGAGTTCAGCAAATATCTTGAGGATGTGCACTCCGCCAATCCTGTGCCGAGGGAGGCATTGACTGACGAGTGCGAGATTCTGGTGGTTGGCGCTGGCTTTGCGGGCCTGATGCTGTGGTACAAGTTGCGCGAGGCGGGCTTTAAGGACGTGCGCTTCTGTGAGAAAGGCGGAGATGTGGGCGGCACCTGGTACTGGAATCGCTACCCCGGCATCGCTTGCGATGTTGAGGCTTACAGTTATCTGCCTATGCTCGAAGAGATGGGTTACATCCCGACCATGAAGTTCGCCAGTGGCTTCGAGATTATGGAGTACTGCCAGAGCATGGCGGAGAAGTTTGGTTTCTACGATAAATGCCTGTTCCATACCACGGTTGAAGAGACTCGATGGGACGAAGACGCTGGCCGCTGGACGGTGACGACGGATCGTGGGGATGCCATGCGCGCCAAGTTTGTGGTGCTCGCCAATGGTATTTTGACCACGCCGAAATTGGCGCGTATCAAGGGTATGGAAACCTTCAAAGGTGAGGCCTTCCATACTTCGCGTTGGGATTACAACGTGGAACTCGAAGGCAAGCGAGTGGGTATTATCGGCACGGGTGCCACGTCGGTTCAGGCCATTCCGGAACTCGCCAAAATTGTGAAGGAGTTGTACGTGTTTCAACGCACGCCTTCGTCCATTGATGTGCGCGATCAGCGTGCGACGACCCAGGAGGAAATTGATACCTGGAAGGACGAGCCGGGCTGGGCGAGAGCCAGACGCGCAAGGTTCTCGAAGATTTCGGCGGGTCGTACGGCAATTAAAGCCAACGACGATTATCTGTCGGGCAAGGTGAGCGATTTTAAAGAGCGCAAAGAGCACACAGGCTCTTTGTCGCCCGAGGAGTTGATGCAGAAGCAGTTGGATACCAACTTCCGCATTATGGAGCAAATTCGTGCGCGGGTTGACACCATTGTGAAAGATCCCAAAACCGCTGCCGCGCTGAAACCCTATTACTCCTATGGCTGCAAGCGACCGACCTTCCACGATGAATATCTGCCGGTATTTAATATGCCCCATGTCACTTTGGTTGACACGGCACCTATTGGCGTTAAGGAAATCAATGAGAGAGGCATTGTCCACGACGGGGTGGAGTACCCCCTCGATGTGTTGGTGTATGCGACAGGATTTCAGTGGATGGCGACAGCGACCTTCAACATGATTGTCGGTCGCGATGGACAATCGCTGAAGCAAAAATGGGAGACGGAAGGCACCAAAACTTTTCTGGGTTTGCACAGCAAGGGCTTTCCAAACTTGTTTATCGTTACCGGCCCCCAGGGCGGTGGTGGCAGCTTCAATTTCACGGATGCCATTGAGCAACACGCCGATTACGTGGTGTGGATGCTAAGCACCATGCGGGATCAAGGTAGTGATATTGTCGATGTTAAGGAGGAGCCAGAAATTCGGTACGCGGAGCACTGTCGTGACGCTGACGTGGCTTCTGCTCCCATGCGGGATTGTATTTCTTACTACGATCACGAGGGCAAGTCGGAGCCAGGTAGTCTTGCCTATTACGGCGGTGGGCGTTGGCACAAATTCCGCATTCAGGCACAGGACACACTTGAGCCTTACGTGTTTGAGGCTCGCTCCGGGAGTTAAACCGTTTTGTTGTTGGCGGTTTGTTGCCGACTTTCTGTTGCCGACTTTTTATTATCGAGAAAAAAACCTGGATTGGGGCCGTCGGTCTCAACTCCAGGTTAGCTCCACATTAATTTAGGCTGAAGCTAGTCTTAAAGAAGCTAGTCTTAAAGAAGCTATACCTAAAGAAGCTATACCTAAAGAAGCTATGCCTAAAGAAGTTAGCCTTAAAGAAGCTACAGCTAAAAAAGCGTCACTTAAAAAGAGAATCCTAAAATTGTTTTTTACCCTTCGCCGTTTCCTGGCGAAGACTCAGCCATTCCAGTACTTCCTCCATTGAAATAAGACCAGTCAGAACGTGGTTTTTTGTGACGCCAAACAGCAGGGATTTTCCGCTGTGCAGATTTTTTAGCAGGGTTTCGGCGTCGGCATGGGGTTCTACGCAGGTGAGTGTGGGCAATGACAGTTCCCGAAGCGCCGTGTGTTCACCGTGTTCGCGTACCGCGGTGAGCAGCATCGGATGGGTGAGAACTTTGAGGTCGCCGTTGTCCATCTTCACCGGGAAGTTGTGCTGCCCTGAGTGAACGCTGAGGTCGATGGCTTTGCCCAGCGTGTCGTCGCCGTTAAGGGTGGTGAAGGTACTGAGCATGATGTCTTTGGCGGTGAGGCCGTGCAGAGCGTGTTGCAGTTTTTCTGCGCCGGCTTCTCCAGCTGCACCGAGCCAGATAAACACCGAAATCAACATCAGAAACGGGTTGTAGAGAAGGCCGAGAATAAACATCACCAGGGCCAGCCCCTGGCCGACGGTGGCGGCTTTCTCGGTGGCTTTGTAGTGTGGCATGTATAGCGCCAGCGCGGCGCGCAGTACGCGACCGCCATCCATTGGAAAGGCGGGCAGCAGGTTAAATACCCCCAGGACGATATTGAGATACATAACGCTGTAGAGCATATGGGTAACGCTGGTAAATAGTATGCTCGGATTGGCTTGTGATGTTGGTAGTTCGCCCGGGTTGATACCGAGGCTGAGGTAAAGCCAGATAACGGCGGCGATAGCCATGTTGACGGCCGGGCCTGCCAGAGCGACGAGAATTTCTTGTTTCGGGTCGTCGGGCATTTTTTCCATGGTGGCGACGCCGCCGATGGGCAGCAAGGTAATACGCAGGGTCTTGATGCCGAAGCGACGGGCGGTAAGGGCGTGACCGAATTCGTGCATGACCACGCAGGCAAACAATATCAGTATAAAACCGATGCCCTGCGCCACGGCAATTGGATCTGCGGTTTGGCGCCAAACGCTTAAGCCTATCCAGAGCAGAATAAGAAAGAAGGTGAGGTGGACGTGGACGTCAATGCCGGCGATGCGGGTGAATTTGCGGGACCAAATCATTTTATGTGTTGTCATGGCTAACAGAGTACACGGATTTGCTTATGCTGGCCCGCAGTCTCTCTGGGCGCCTACCTGCTAGACCAGCCAGGTAAGGTAAGGTAAGGTTAGGTTAGGGCCTCTGAACAGGGCTATTCGTTAATGCCTAGCAATTCGACATCAAAAACCAGGGTTGCTCCGCCGCGGATAACGCCCATGTTGCGATTGCGATAGGCAAGATTACTGGGAATAAACAGACGAGTTTTTTCACCGACGACCATTAATTGCAAACCTTCGGTCCAACCGGGGATGACTTGATTTAAGCCAAAACTGATTGGCTCGCCACGGTCTACGGAGCTATCGAAAACTGTACCGTCGATCAAGGTGCCGTGGTAGTGGACTTTGACTTTATCGCGGGGGCCGGGGTGAACGGTGCCGGTACCTTCCGAGAGCACTTTATATTGTAATCCTGAACGCGTAGTTTGCACGCCTTCGAGTGTTTGATTGGCGGCCATAAACTCCAGGCCTTTTTGGATATTCTCGGCGGCGGCCGATTTACCGGCAACGGCGCGCTGTACCAGAAATAAAGACAGCGCAATGCCGATAATAACGATAATGATTTTGCTCATGGTGGGTTTCTCTAAGTTCAAATTAGGGGTTTAGTTTAACGGTTTAGTTTAACGGTTTAGATTGGAGCTTACTTCTCCGCCCACATACAGCCAGCGACCAGCGCTGCGCTGAAATACTGAAATTTCATGCAGGGTTTGAAGCTGGGAATTATCCGCTTCCAGGCTGCTTGATTCCTGGTTGTTTGGTTCTTGGTTATCTGTTTCCAGGCTGTCTATTTCCAGGCTGTCTATTTCAAGGTAATGCGCCTTAAATTCTACCGTGGCTTTATCGCCGTGTTGTTCGCTGGACAGTACTTCCAGGCCCTGCCAGTCGACGCTCTTCTCTGACAGCGCTGCGGCGGTAAGTTCTCCCGCCGTTGCCGAAAACCAGGTGGCCAGTAAATAATCGCCATAGCCACCCAAGGCATAGGCGGAATAGCGGGAACGCATTAGTTGTTCTGGGGTTTTCGCCAGTTTCCCTTCGGTAAGAAAGCGTCCGCAACATTTGGCGAAAGGCTTGTTATGACCACAAAGGCAGGGCTTAAGCATTATTTTGGGTGTCCCTGCATTTGTATACCGATATTCGTTTCATAATTGTTGAGGGGTGCTGTGTCTTTTAATGCGGCGTCGTGAATACGCCTTTAATACATTCTGAGCACACCCTTTAATAGGCCCTTTAATACAGCCCCGTAAAATACGCTAAGATGTTCGTCATTGCACGGCTTCGTGTCGTTCCCGCTGTTATCTTTTTTAGACCATCTTTTTATTACCACAGGTTCAGTACGAGGATCAGTATGACTGTTTTTGGCGCTACTCCTTTACATCATAGTTACCGAGAATTAGGCGAGCAATTTTACTCCGACCAGTTGCCAACGCCGGTGGCTGCGCCTGGGCTTATTCGGCTGAATGATGCTTTGGCTGAGCAGCTGAACCTGTCCGTGGCTGCGCTGGAAACCGATGAGGCCTTACTCGCCCTGGCGGGTAATGCAGTGCCGGAGGGTATTTGCCCGATTGCTACGGTTTACGCCGGTCACCAGTTTGGCGGCTGGAATCCTCAGCTCGGTGATGGCCGGGCGATTTTGTTGGGCGAGGTGCTTGCTAAAGACGGCAAGCGTTACGATATTCAGTTAAAAGGCCCGGGACAAACCCCGTATTCGCGCATGGGCGATGGTCGCTCTCCTCTTGGCCCGGTGCTGCGGGAATATATTGTTAGCGAAGCGATGGCGGCTTTGGGAATTCCCACTACCCGTGCGCTGGCCGCAGTGACCACCGGCGAAATTGTATTTCGGGAGTCGGCACAGCCGGGGGCGATATTAACTCGTGTGGCACAAAGTCATATTCGCATTGGCACGATGCAGTATTTTTCTGCGCGCGACGATGTGGAGTCGGTGCAAGCCCTGGCCGACTACGTGATCGAGCGGCATTACCAGGACGCAGTCGAAAAAATAATAAAGGACACCGGCACCGATCCCTACAGCGCGTTATTGACTTGCGTGGTCGAAGCCCAGGCCCGTTTGATCGCCCAGTGGATGGCGGTGGGTTTTATTCACGGGGTGATGAATACCGACAATATGTTGTTGTGCGGCGAGACGGTCGATTACGGCCCCTGCGCGTTTATGGATGCCTACAATCCGAATAAGGTGTTTAGCTCTATCGATACTCAGGGTCGCTACGCCTACGCCAATCAGGCGGAGATCGGTCGCTGGAATGTGAGTTGGCTGGCGCAGGCCTTGTTACCTCTGATGGCTGACGAGCAGGATGAGGCGATCAGCAAGGCGGAGGTCATACTAGGGAACTACATAGTTATTTTCACCGAGACCTACCAACAATTGTTTGCTGAAAAACTGGGTTTTGCGCAAAGCCATCTTTCAGAAAACAATAGCTCCCCAAACACTGTCGTGGAAAACAATGCGGAAGTTCATCAGCTATCGGTGGAGCTATTACAATTAATGGCGACCGCAAAGAGCGATTACACTTTGACCTTTCGAACGCTAACCGATTATCTCGCCCCGGAGGGCGAGCGACATTTTTTAAATAAACTAATGACCTTGCCCGATACCTTTCAAGACTGGCTGCAACGCTGGCAGGCTTTATTGGCTAAACATAATGTCGATCGGGCGACGGCTCACACGTTAATGCTTAACAAAAACCCAAGTTATATTCCCCGCAATCATTTAATCGCAGCGGCCATTGAGCAAGCCAGCCAACATCAAGATTTCGGGCTTTTTAATCAGATGGTAGATGTGCTCGCCAGGCCTTTTGAGTATCGGGAGGAAAATAAAATATTCGCGATGCCGCCGCAGCCAGAGGAAGAGGTGAAGCAAACCTTTTGTGGTACCTGATTGTCGATTGCAGGTGATAGCACTCTGGTGGAGTTTCGATTTAAGGAATGGCCTCAAGCCGAACGACGACTGTGTGGTTTGTTTAAGCCTGCATAATCAACAATAAATCCTGCGTATGTTGCGCCGCTTTTCTACCCAGCTCGGTTAAGTAACCGCCGTCGGCTTGCGAGACTAAACCTTTATCAAATAAACGCTGTGCCGCAGCGATCACTTCGGGCTCGGCGGAGGAGTGAATCTTTACGCCTTCCTGGGTGGTTTTAAGGTTGTAGCGGGCGAGAATGTTGAGTTCTTCGGTAAGAAGCGGATTATACGACATGGCCTGGCCCTGTTTAGGATGCTTTTTTATGGTGTTTGATTGCTGTGACGTACTCCAGTGTACGCGAAAACATAACGTGGCCAAACTGACCTGAGATAATGAGGCGCTATCTTTCTGGCACGAGTCTTTACTTGTCTGCCCCTGTGTTTTCTTGCCAGGAGGGTGATTTTGGCGTGTGGTTAAGCCTTCGCTGAAATATATAAAGATAAGATATCTTATCTTTATAGCGATATTTCTCATTCTAACGATAGAAAACTTGACATTATAGCTTGTTGTCGTCTATTCTTTGAACAAGCTCGTTATTCTATTATAAGATTAATAAAACTTATCACTAATGGTTTTATTGTCTATTAAGAATAGGAATCTATGCCTTATGAATTTTACTGCGATGACAGACCAGGCCGTGGCTGCGGAGATAGGGCAGCGTATTGAGCAGATGCGGCTGGAGAGGAATCTGACCCAGCAACAGTTGGCCGAGGCGGTGGGTTTGTCGCGGGTCAGTTACGCAAAGTTGGTTGCCGGGCAGGGTAAGTTTACCAATGTGATCGCGGTGCTGCGGGCGCTGGATCAGCTGGCCCTGGTTGAAGGTTTTGTGCCGGAAACCGTTCCCAGCCCCCTACAGCAACTGAAGCTGAAGGGTAAGCAGCGACAACGAGCGAGTGGTAGCCGCGGAGCGGGTGGTGAAGTCAGCGGGGAAAAACCTGAAGGGCTGGATTGGTAACGGAGGCTTTAGCTTAGCTATGGAAAACCTGGCCGAAGTTTGTCTGTGGGGTAAGCAGGTGGGGGCGCTGGCGTATGATCCTGCCAGTGATATCAGCACCTTTGAATTTTCATCGGAGTGGCGTGAGCTGGGGTGTGAGATAGCGCCTCTGCGTATGCCCCTGGCGGCGACCAGGTATCAATTTCCGGGATTAAATTTTCTGACGTTTCGCGGCCTGCCCGCCGTGTTCGCCGACGCCTTGCCGGATGACTTTGGCAATGCGGTGATCAACGCCTGGCTGACGCGAGCGGGTCGTGATGTGGATTCTTTTACGCCGGTGGAGCGCCTGCTCTATACCGGTAGTCGGGGCATGGGGGCGCTGGAATTTTTACCTGCTATTGATCGGGGTATTGATCGGGGTAGTGAAGAGGGGACAGATCTGGCTCTGGATTCTCTCGTGGTGATGGCGCAAACGGTGTTGGATGAGAGGATGCACCTGCAACAGGGTATTCAATCAGGCGCTGCGGTTAAACACGCCAGGCAAAACGATAACAATAATGTTGTTGGTAGTAATGATGCGATGCAGGCGATTTTGCGGGTGGGCACTTCGGCGGGAGGTGCTCGGGCCAAGGCGGTGGTGGCGGTCAATGCGGATCGGTCGCAGCTACGTTCCGGGCAAGTGGATGCTCCACCGGGTTTTGAGCATTACCTGTTGAAGTTTGACGGCGTTGAAGAGCACAAAGTCGATAGTGAGAGCTTTGGTGATCCCCAGGGTTTTGGGCGCATGGAGTATGCGTATTATCTGATGGCAAAAGATGTCGGGATTAACATTTCCCCGTCGGAGTTGCTGGAGGAAGGTGGGCGCGCCCATTTTATGACGCGGCGCTTTGAACGGGTCGGCAACCGTAAGCTGCACTATGTGTCATTGTGTGCGATGGATCACGCGGATTATAGAGCTCCCGGTGCATACAGCTACGAGCAATTGCTTGCCGTGGCTCGACAATTAAAATTACCACGTGCGGATGCGATAGAAATTTTTCGCCGTATGGTATTTAACGTGATCGCGCGCAACCACGACGACCACACCAAAAATTTTGGTTTTTTAATGGATGGGCCAGGTGCTCAGTGGCGTTTGTCGCCAGCGTTTGATGTGGCCTACAGTTACAAAAAAGGCTCGCCCTGGGTAGATTCCCATCAGCTTTCGCTGAATGGTAAGCGCGACAATTTCACCCTGGATGATTTGCTAGTGGTTGCTAACCTGATCACCAACTTTTCTCGCGAGGCGCCAAAAATTATTCACCGTGTCCTGGAGGTGGTGCGCCAGTGGCCCAACTATGCGCAACAGGCGGGGGTGTTTTTACCATTACAGGAAGAGGTGCAGCGTAACCTTCGGATTGATGATCAGTTTGATCGATAGGCGTTGAATTAAAGTTTCCTTCAAATTTCCTTCAAGTTTCTCTGAAATGGTTCTAAAGCAACAAGTCACTTTCAATGGGGTGAAAAACGCTGGCTGCGTCAATCAGAGATTTAGCGGTAAGTGCGGGTACGCCATAAACTTCGGCGCTCACGCCATAATCCTTTGTTATTTTTTCTAATAGCAAATCAAAATCCCCGTCTCCGGATAGCAAGACAACGGTGTCCACGTCTTTTGCGGTGTCCATAATATCGATGGTAATGCCTACGTCCCAATCGCCTTTGGCAGAACCGTCACTGCGTTGAATGTAAGGTTTGAGTTTTATGGTAAAGCCGATATGTTTCAGGGCGTCTTGAAATTTTATTTGATTATCGTCGCCACGGTTAGTGGCGTAGGCGGTTGCTGAGATGATTTCACCTTGCTCGCTTATCCTTTGCCAAAGTTTTCGGTAGTTAAATTGGCGGCCATAGGCTTGGCGATTGGTGTAGTAAATATTTTGTACATCGACAAAAACAGCAAATTTTTTCACGCGGGCGATCCGTTGGGTGATATCTCTCTATGATTGAGAGCGTAGCACGGCCGTGTTCGGTGCGCTTAGAATTTATCCTTTTTTCAAACTCGCCTGCTTTATATCGTTTAAGGCGTTTCTGTGTCGCCTTTTAAATACAGGCGAATCGGAAAGTTTGTGGCTTTGCCGATGGTGATAATCAGGCCGTAATTATCGTTGTCGTAGTCGCTGGCCCACTCGTAGTGGATTTTTACTTTCACAGGTTTGTCGTCTTGTTTCGGTGCTTTACCGACGACGACAATTTCTTCGATTTCAGCGGTAGTAGCAATGGCATCTTTGGGGATGGAAAGGGTCACGCGTTTACTGTCTCCAGATTCCAAGGTTTCTATGCTGCGTACTTTGGCATCGATAATGTTACCTTCGTAGTCTACGTGTGGCTCTAGCCAGTCGGTTTGTTGTTCGGCGATGGCGGAAAAGCACAAGCTAGTAAGCGCTATTAAAAGGATAGCGGGTTTGCTTAGGTTGAGGACATTCAAAGTGTATTCTCCGTGTGTTAAGCGCGGTTTTATTTAACCACTGCGACATTAATATTTTAGTTTTAAATCCATTTGCAGGCGGTCGAAGTCGGTCTCGAGATCGCCGTCTTCGTTGATGTAATAGCTTAGTGCCAGTGCCACGTTCTTATCCAGAGCGTAGGCGGCTTTTATTAGATGGCCTTTGCCGTTAGTACCGCCACCGGAAAAGTCGGAGTCAGTGGTCAGCCCGAATACGGCATCTGCTTCCAGGTCTTCATAAATATAAGCCAGCTGCCAGGTGCCGGGGTTTTTTGCCTTGCCTAATTGCGCGCCTGCAGCCCAGCCAGTGTCGTCATCGTTTGCATCCTGATTTTCTACCCAGTCGAAGAACACGCTGGCGGGGAGGTCGCCGACTTTAAAGGCCAGTTCGCCAAACAGTTCGAGTTCCTGATAATCGTTTAAGTAGACCATATCTGCGCCGTTCAACACCAGGGTGTTGCCGAAGCTGTCGTCATCGATAAACGGCTTGCTACCAGCAACAGCAAAGTCGTAATAACTCAACCCGATAATAAGATGAGTGGTATCGCTAAACGCGGTCTTTAGACCAAACTGGGCACCCCAGATGCTTTCGGCATCCTGGCTGCCGGCTTTGTCGTCGCTCTCCAAATACAGAAACGCACCGTTAGCAAAGAAAGTACCGTTATCGTATTGAGCGGCGAGGCCTTCGGGTCGGTAGTCGCCGTCCCAGATTAGGCCGTGCTTAGCGGGGGTGTAAAAGGGGGTTTTAAATTTACCGCCAATAATATGAGTGTTGCTGAAACCGGAATAATCGAAATAGGCGAGGTCGAGATTAATACCCTTGGAGGAACCGCCCTGGCCCAAAGACTGATTGGTAGAGGTTGGATCGTCTTCACCCGAGGCCAGGCCGAGGCCGACTTTCCAGGTATCGCTAACTTGCGCCTGTGCTTCGATACGGGCGCGTATTCTAGAGCGATTGCGATCATTGTCCTTAGTCTCGTCGTCAATATTTTCGTAGCGGTAGCGCAGGTCTCCGCTGAGTTTGACGCGATCTGTCCAGGCTAGTTTTTCGGCGCTTTTGCTGGACGTCGCGGAAGACGCTTTGACCTGGTTACGTAGAGCGATATTTTCTTCGCGCAGTTTTTGGTCGGCGTTTTCAAGTTTGTCGACCTTCTCGGTGAGGGCTTCAACTTGTTTGATCAACCTTAACACTGTGGCGTCATCGATGGCAGCGAGAGCAGGAGCGCTGGTCAATAATGCCGCCATTGATAGCGCCGTTAACATTGCGAGGTTGAATGACTTGTTTTTGCTTGATGATATGCGGGAGCAGGGTCGCTGCACGCGTTGAGCAGTTAAACGAGGGTTCATCTACGGTATCCTCTGGCAATGATGGGTTCGGAGATCGTCGGAGCAAAGCGCTTGAGCGCATCGCGGAGTTTGCGGGCGGAATATGCCATATTTGGCCAGGGTTTGCAGCGGCTATGTACGGCGTCGGAAGGTGTTTTCGTTGGAATTACGGGTTTAGTTGATCTGTGTAGAGTTTTGCGAAATTTTTAAAAAAGGAGCTGCTTCAAAAAAGGGCCTGCTCCAGTTAAGGAAGCAGGCCCTTGATAGTCTCGCGCGTTATTCGCTGCGCGCGGTGACTTCTAACAGATGATAACCAAACTGAGTTTTCACTGGACCTTGAACGGCATTAACGTCGGCGCTGAATACCACTTTGTCAAACTCAGGTACCATCATGCCGGGGCCGAATTCACCCAGGTCGCCACCGTTAGAGCCGGAGGGGCAAGAAGAGTGTTGCTTCGCTACGTCGGCAAAATCTGCACCGCCTTGAATGTCGGTTTTAAGCTGTTGGCACTGGGCTTCGTCAGAAACCAGGATGTGTCTTGCGCTTGCTGTAGCCATGAGGTGTTCCTTTTATGTTGTGGATCGGGAGAGTTACGGGTTAAAAATGTGTGCTAGCACAGGGTGTTGTAGTGTATTAGCCGTTACTATAATAGAAAATAGTGTAAAAACAAGATAACGAGAGAATAGGGGCTTGGCATGTCTGTAGAGAAGGTCGAAAAAAACAGTAATTTGACCGGGTTATTACTGTTGCTGGTCGGGGTGCTGGCCGGCTCCTACTGGTGGCTCGATGACAAGGGTGTCACCGTCTCGAAACAGGTTGAGATAGTCGGTGACTGGTTGTCGGGTGAACGTACGATAGAAAATTTACTTCAGCAATCCCTACCGTCGGTCCCGGTGGTAGACCCGGGTCATACACAGATTGAGCAGGTGGAGTTGGTCGATGTTAATTTTTGGGAAGCGCGTATAAAAACCGTCTATAGCCTGCAACCGAAACATCGACAGGGTTATGTGGCTTTTAATATGGTGGGTCAGCCGTGGAGCCATACCATTGGTCTGGTGACGGTTCCGGGCACACATACAGGTGAGGCCTTGCTGGGTCGCAACGTGGGCCGAGAAGATGCCTACCAAGTAACTAAAATACATGGCCGTATGTACGACCCCTACCGGAACGATCGCGCCTACTTTGAACAGGATTATGATGTTGCCTTAAGTTGGCCGAGTGAAGCTAGTTTAAATATTACACGTGGCCTGGATTACCGAAAATTTATGGATATTAAGCGGGTCTATGTGTATCGCAATGTGCCTCGGTATATCGAATTTGCTGAACATCTAGTGGAAGCGGGTTTTCTTGCCGAGCGCATAGACATGCAACTGGGCGTCTGCGGGAGTTGTGCGGCCAGTCTTATTTTTGGTCAGGATGTATCTGTGGACGCGGTGCAAACGGTGTTGCGGACTCTACAGCGACAAAAATATCCCATTGATCGGGTGGAGTTAAGTGCTAAGAAGCGGGATGTTGGCGTGATCCGCATTGGGCAAACGCCCAATGATGCGGCTTTGCCGCTATGGGGTAAGGTCGATGAATTACTGGCTCCGGGAATTACCGAAGACCAATTTTTTGCCACCCTCGGTTTTGAAAAGGAAACCGACCACAGTCGTGCCGTCGCCTTGCACAAAAAAGCGAAAAATCTGATTGATAATTACAATCACAAAAATAAAAAAATGACGGAAGCGCGGAACCTGCTCGATCAAGCTCAGAATTTGGATGGCGACTACATGCCGATTTATATTGAGCTCAGTCGGTATTTGATGCGAGGCGGCTTCGGATTTAGTGAATTTAGGCCAACTGAGCAGGGCTACAAAGCGAAAGCTGTATTGGAAAATGCTCTAAAACTTGATCCCGAATACAGTCACGCCTATGTGCTGCTGGGTTACGTGCAGACGGCCTTGAACGAATTCGATGATGCACTGGCGTCTTTTGATAAAGCAGAGGAGTTAAGTGCCAGCAGTATGTGGCTGTATAACAACAAGGCGTTTTGGTACCAGAGCCAGGATGATGAAGACAAGGCACTGGCAGAACAGGCAAAGGTGCTCGCACACGTGGTGGATGGCAGCGACAATGATCGGGCACTCAAAGGTGGTTTGGGAAAACTCGCTGCGATGTATGTTCGATTAGATAGATTTGACGATGCACGGGTGGTTTTCGAGCGCCACCATAAAGATTTCCCCGGTGATATGAGAGGCCTGGAAAAGTATCTGACCTTTTTGTTGGCGCACACTACCGATACGCCGCGGATCGAACAATTATTTCAGGTCGTAAAACAGAGAAATTGTTATTGTTATCCAAAAGTGACGGCGATGATTGGAGTGATGAGGGCGGCTGAAAAAGTGGATGTCTCCCCCAAGGAAGTGGTTAAAGGCCTGATTTCGGCGCAGTCCACTAAAAGCTCTTTTAGTGAAGTGATTGCGCAGTTGGGGCGCGGCAAGGAAGGTAAGAGGGCGCTGGATAAATTATTTGCATCCGAGCTGGAAATGGCTCAAATAGAGTCCACTGAGTCGGTGTTGTTTTCTCTGTTGGGCAGTAAAGATTATGAAACCATCAAGTTCTTCCTGAAATACGGCGCGAACCCCAATAAAATAGATCGACGTTCCGGCATGTCTCCGATAATACATGCGGTGTTAATGGCTGATTCCGAGTTGGTCAAACTGCTGCTGATTTACGGAGCCGATCCAGCGTTGGAAGGTTCCGGTGGGTATTCTGCCTATGATTTGGCGCGAGATATGGATCAGAAAGAAGTAGTAGATATTATCACTGGCAAGCAAATCTGAATGTGCAGCTAAAGGAGTATTAGCTTTGGCGCGACTATTTTAGTAAAACCATGACGAGCCGGTCGAAGATGTGTCGTCTCATGGGCAAGCCAATTTGATATCATGCTCGACCTGACAAGGCATGAGTGTGGAGAGGTCAATGCAAGCTAAAGGTAGGCTGTTACTGGTGCGCCATGGCCAGACGGCAGCTAATGTGGATAAGGTCTGGCATGGCCATACCGATACGCAGTTGAACCCTACGGGTCAGCAGCAAACGGTAAAGCTGGGAGAGTACTTTCACAACTATATGCCGGAAATCCACGCCATTTACTCCAGTCCCTTAGAGCGCGCCAGACACACCGCCGAGCAGATTGCCGGAGCGGGCGGCCATAGCATCAATATTGATCCGCGTTTGGTGGAGTTCGGTATTGGTGAGTGGGAGGGCCGAAGTTTTGATGATCTTAAAAATGAGACGGATTTCGTGGATCGAATGATGACCGACGAGCATCATCGCGCACCGGGCGGTGAAACTCGCTACGAGGTAACGCAGCGGTTTTTAACGGCGGTTGAGGGTTTCTGGCACAGTCATAGCAATGAAAATGTAGTGGTGGTCGCCCACGGTTTGGCTATTGCGTTTACGCTGTCGCATCTGATAGAAAACGATACCGCTAAGTGGCAGGACTACCTGGTGAGCAATACCGGGGTGACTGAGGTTTGTTTGAATCAGAAAGAAATTATTAGCCTTGGTCGCACGGATCATCTGTAACGAAATTATTTTATTTATTATTATTTCCGGCTTGAGATAAAGGTGCTTTTTCGCTGAATCTTATCCCCGAAGTGGAGCTTTTGCATGAAAATTGAAAACGACAAAGTGGTCACCTTTTATTATTCGTTAAAGGATGACGCGGGTGAAACGCTCGAAAACCTACGGGAGGGCGACCCTAAAGCGTATTTGCATGGCCGTCGCAATATGATGCCGGCGCTGGAAAAAGAATTTTCTGGCCGCGAAGCGGGCGATACCTTTGTGGCAACGCTTGCGCCGGAACAAGCCTACGGCATGCGTAGGGAAGTAGATGTGGTTCGCGTACCGGTGAAGCACTTGCTCACCAAAGGTAAATTGAAACCCGGCATGGTGGTAAGTATTAATTCCCACGATGGTGCACAGCAGGCCACAGTGGTTAAGGTCGGAAAATTTAATGTGGATGTAGACAGTAATCATCCATTGGCGGGAAAAACTCTGACCTTTGATGTGGAGATTGTCGAGGTGCGCGATGCTTCGGCCGAAGAATTAAGTCACGGGCATTCCCATGGCGCTGGAGGGCATCAGCATTAAGAACAGAGCGTAAATCTACAAAGTATTTAGCGAGACAGTAAGATGTTAGACGTGAATGAGTATTTTGATGGCAAGGTAAAGTCGATTGGTTTTCAAGCCGAGACTCTTCCTGCCACAGTAGGCGTGATGGCCCCGGGGAATTACACCTTTGGCACCAGTGAGCACGAAACTATGACGGTGGTGAGTGGCGCGCTGACTGTAAAATTACCAGATCAGGACGACTGGCAAACCTTTAATGCCGGTGAGGTATTTAAAGTAGAAGCCAAACAAAGTTTTGAGCTGCAAGTGGCCGTCTTCACGGCGTACTTGTGTGTTTATGGTTGAGAGTTTGGAATTAGGCTTGAACCGGAATTTATGTTTGGTCTGGTACTTAAGACGGGTTCCAATCGTCACACCTAGCAGGGATCAATCACGTTTTCTGTCATAACTGAATTAGGTTTACCGAGCGCACGTACTGTGCGCTCGGTAAACAGTGCCGCTAGGAAAACTTGCAGTTAATCTAAAAACTTAGTCGCAGCCCCGCTTCAAGGGTGCGTCCGGGTGCCGGGGCAAAGTCTTTAATAAACGATGTGTGGTGTCGTTGCTCATCGTCAGTGAGATTGCGGCCAACAATAAAGAGGCTGACCTGCGAATTGTTGAACTGCATATCAAGGCTAATATGGGCGCGCAGATCATTGTAGGCCGATGTGGGTAGTTCGGAATCGGCGATATTGTCCTGTTCAAGTGTGCGCACATAATTGATATCGGCACTTAGGGTATTGCTGGCCAGATACCAGCGACTGCCTATGCCCAGACCCCAACGGGTTGCGGGAATGCGGGGGATATTGTCGTTGCCAGGGATGTCTAGCTCGGCTGATAAGGTGTCAAACATGGCATTAATACTCAGTTCGCCACTATCCCATTCTTTAATCAGTGCGCTGGCCTGTGCCTCAAGGCCAACAAAAGTGGCGTCACTTTGGCGGTATTGAAAGGCCGGCAGCTGGTCTATTTCTTGCCCGGTATGGGCTGCATAAATGTAATCCTTGAAGGCAATGTGGTAAATGCTGGTTTCAAATTGGTAGTTGGCTGTGCTGTATTGCAGTGTGCCCGACAAACCCAAGGCCCGTTCTTCGTCCAGCTTGGCATTGCCCTGTTCGTAGCTCTGGGTGGTCAGGTGCGGGCCGTTTGAAAAAAGCTCTTCTGCGGTGGGTGCGCGTGAAGAAAAATCGCCATGCAGGCTGGCAGACCAGTTAAGGGATAGTGGAATAACGGCACCCAGGGCGGTGCTGAAAGCATTGTGCCTGCTGTCGTGCTGGTCGTTGCCACTGGGTTTGTGGGTGAGGGTTTCGATGCGCAGGCCTGTTTCTATATCGAAATTATCAAAGGGCTTTTCGGCTACCCAAAATAAACCGGCTGAACGGGTTTTTACCGGTGCAATAAAGGCCTCTTCGCCTATTGCGCCAAAGTCTCGGTCGTTATATTGCAGGCCAATTGCACCCTGCCAGCCGATAATTTCTTCGTGCTTGATTTCTATCCTCGCCTCCAGAGCATCGTTGTCAAAGCGCGTACCGGCTTCTCCCGATGCTTCAAATTCTGTGTGTTCATAGTTGTTAGCGCCGAGGCGAAAATTAAGATTGGAAAACCCGGTAAAAGGGTTTTCCAAACCGGCTTCTATATCAAGGCGCGTTTGCTTCATCTCTAACCACGGCGTTGTGCCATCGGTGCCGTGTTCACCGGGCAGGCCATATAAAGCGTCAAGGCGACTGATGGCCAGGCCGACGAAGCCCCTGTCTTTAATATAGGAAAACCCGACGCCACCGCCTTTGAGATCAAGATGACTGCCGGGGAGCTCGCCTTTTGCTGGGGGCGCAGTTGTCCCTGTGGCGGCTGTTGCCCGTAAAGCGGAGGACTCGGCTAGCGAGGGGATTTCATAATTGTCAGCATCTCGTCGAAAGCCGTCGATATGCCAGGCAATACTGCCTCCGCCACCGTTGAGCTTCAGAGCATTGACCTTTTGCTGGGCATTGTTACTGGCGCGCGTTTCAAATGCCCCTGATAGGTTCTTGTCAGGCACAGCATTGGGAATACGTCCGGTACGGATATTAACAACGCCACCGATCGCCCCCGACCCATAGAGTAAGGTGCTTGGGCCTTTGAGTACCTCTATGCCTTCGGCAATAAAGGGCTCGATGGTGGTGGCGTGGTCGGCACTGCTCGTTGAAACGTCGAGTGTATCGATACGATCTTGCGTCACTTTTACACGGGGGCCGCTGAGGCCATGAATGACCGGGCGGCTTGCAGCTACGCCGAAAGATGACTGGTGTATGCCGGGTTCACTGGCCAGTGTTGCGCCAATCGAACCCTGTTTTTTGCGCGCCAGCTCTTCGTCCTTAAGGGAGATTGAAGCTTGCGCTAATTTTTTCGAAGAAAGAGGGTGGCTTGCAAATATTTGCACCTCTTCGATTATATCGGCCCTTTCTGAATCAGGCTTTGAGTGGAGCTTTAAGTTGAGCGTTGATTCGATCTTTGAAGCGTATGAGTTTTGAGAAGGTGGCTCGCTTTGGCTATCAGCATAAATAACGGTACTAATGAGCAATGTAGTGATGACAGTAAATTTGTGAATAAACATGGTGTTACCCCAGAAAGGCAATACAGCGCTGGCACTGTAGGGCAGGCTGTATAGCGCAGAATAAAAACACGGCGGCTCTGTGCGTGGGGGTTTACTCCTACACACATGCCGGGGAAAAGTAGCGAAAATGCTGCTAAAAGTTAGAAAAGCGTGACAGTAGGGGGTGCGCGTGGGGAATGGGGTCGAAAATCTTGAGGCGTAGGACTAGGTGTATAGCCCGAGTATGTCTGGGCATGGCTAACTGTAATAGCTGGCCAGATAAGAGTGTGTCTGACATCGACAAGCTCAAGTAAATTGGGTTGTAAATACAGGGAGCACTTGACCCCAGCATGGTCGTGGGGGCCTGAGCCGTACTCAATATCGTGCGCCGCAAACAGTGCCTGAGCGCACAGTAGGGTCAAGATGAGGACTAAGGTTTTTGTCTGGGGCATGTTCAGGCTTGGTTGTGACTTGACTAGATTTGTGTGCCGTAACCGTCGCGGATAGATCTTGCGATCATCCTAAGTGTAATGTTATTAGATTGCAATTTTGAGGTAAAGCTAAATTGGGATTTCCCTCGGGTCTGAGTCTTGAGTAAAGGATGTTTGCGTTAGATGTGTTTGGTCAGGCTAGGGGAGTTCGGTGCGGATGCCCCTGGGAAAAAGGATGGAGTAAATAACTGACAGGACGATTGGCAACGTTTAAGGCAGGTGATGTATTTCAAATCGAAGCTAAGTTTTAAGTTGCCATTGCCACCGAGTATTTATGTGTTTATGGTTGAGAGGCTGCAATTAAAAATCAAAGGTTAATCATTCGATAAGTAACGTATTGTTTGAATGTCTAACATTTTAAAATTATTTTTTAAGGATGAGCATGTCTTTTAAACGTCTTTCGGTTAGTGAGCTTAAGCAGCGCTTAGTCGATGCCCCAGTAGCCATGGTGGATATTCGCGACGACGCTGCTTTCGGTGCAGGCCATATCGAAGGTTCGGTGCCATTAAATAATTCCAATGCGGCCGAATTTGTTGAACAGGCCGACAAAGCCGCAACCTTGGTGGTGGTGTGTTATCACGGTCACTCCAGTCAGGACGCAGCGGCGTTTCTGGCGACGCAGGGTTTTTCTGATGTCTACAGCCTCGACGGTGGTTATACTGCCTGGGCTGCAGGCAGTTAATCGCTCAATTCCACTAATAGGCCAGGCCTTATGTCTAATATTCCAGTTAGTCGTTTCCCCATTCCAGATCTCGATGAGTTACCGGAGGATCTTCGCGCTGCCGTATTAGCAGTACAGGAAAAAACCGGTTTTATCCCCAATGTATTTTTAGCCCTGGCCCATCGCCCCGACGAGTGCCGAGCGTTTTTCGCTATGCACGATGCCTTAATGCTACGCAAAGGCAATCTCACCAAGGCCGAAAAAGAAATGATCGTAGTTACGGTGAGTGGCGGTAACGAGTGTCATTATTGCGTGGTTGCCCACGGCGCAATTTTGCGGATTGTGGCGAAAAATTCTTTGCTCGCCGATCAGTTGGCGATTAATTATCGCAAGGCCGATATCACCGAGCGTCAGCGCGTGATGCTGGATTTTGCTGTTAAAGTCAGCAAGGAATCTTCCAGGGTGGGAGACAGTGATTTCGAATTACTGAAACAACATGACTTTGACGAAGAAGATATTTGGGATATCGGTGCAATCAGTGCGTTTTTCTGTTTGTCGAATCGCATGGCTAATTTGCTGAGTATGCGCCCCAACGATGAATTCTATTCGATGGGCAGATAATGTTGTGGTCGCGAGTGTGATGAAGAGATCAATGTTATGAATACATCAGGTATAGACGCGCAGCATCAGCCAGAGCGGCAGCGCTTTATTGCGATTGTTGATGGTCACGAAGCCGTTGCCGATTATCGCGTATCGGGCGTGGTGGTCGATTTTAATCACACCTACGTGCCGGAAGCTTTGCGTGGCCAGGGTGTCGCCGCACAGTTGGTGGCTGCGGCTTTGGCATGGGCAAGATCGAAACACTATAAAATCGAAGCCAGTTGCGGATATGTGCAGCGGTTTTTAGATACTTAACTTACCTAAAAAATAATTCAATCGAACTACTCCTTAATAAAATCTAGTAGCCATTGCCCAACGTATTGGTGGTGGGTGGTTTGTGCCAGTGATTCGAGCGCTGCGCGGTAGCGCGCTTCCCCAATCTGCTCGCGACGACGCCCGATAAGTCGTCGAAAATATTCCGGGGTAAATTCCGGATGTCCCTGAAAGGTCAATACCGTGTTTCCCAAAGCCATGGCGGCATTGGGACAGAAGTCACTACCTGCCAGGCGGGTAGCTCCGGGAGGTAAAGTGACGACCTGATCTCGATGGCTGTGAATCAATTGCAGGGTGCCAGGCCTTGAGTCGTGTTGATGGTCAAGATTTGGAATTTGAGTGGCTAGCACCCCGACACCCCAACCCCGTGCACTTTCTTCCGCGTAGCCGCCCAGGCTATGGGCAATAATTTGATGCCCGAAACAGATACCCGTTAATTTCGCATCGCGCTGATAAAAGTCGACGATCCATTTTTGTAGCGGGGCCATCCACGGCAGCGAGTCATACACACCGGCTTTAGAGCCAGTAATCAGATAGGCATCGCATTCGTCGGGGTGCTGGGGTAGCTCGCCTTGTTGCACCTGGTAGTAGCGATATTCAAGTTCTCCACTAAGCTCATCGAAAAACTGAGCGAACATTTGCCCGTAAGAGCCGTAGTCGTCGAGTAAATCGTCGTACAAGATATCGGTTTCGAGTAATCCAAGCGTGGTCATAGTGGCGGAGCGCTCTAATGGCAGGGAAGTCTAATGGCAGAGAAGTCTAATAGCAGAGAAGTCTAAGGGTTTGGATGCTGGTTAAGCTTATCTTAGTTAGCATTATCGAAGTGAAGGCGCAGGGGTCTGAATATAAACCCCTTGAAAGCTGACTAAATGTATCCAAGACTGGTAAAATAACCGGCTTTTTATCACTGCGTATACCCCATTACCACTGCATATATCTCATTAATAGACACTTTAAGTAGGAACCTCTCCTTTGTCATCTTCCGAATTTAGTTCCGGCCAGCGCTGGGTAAGTACCACCGAACCGGCCCTGGGGCTTGGGGTGGTCATTGAGTTAACTCGCCGTCAGGTCGAAATGCGTTTTCCTGCAGCGAGTGAAACCCGGATCTACGCGACCGACAACGCGCCATTGGCGCGGGTGATTTACCCGAGCGGTGAACGTATCGCCACCGCAGATGGTGAGGAAATTACGGTCAGTGAAACTCGCGAGCAGAATGGTTGCGTGATTTATATGGGGCTCGACGAAGCGGGTACGGAACTCGCCTTTCACGAAATGGAGCTGGATAGCTTTGTCCATTTCAGTCAGCCCCGCGACCGCCTGCTGACCGGCTCCATCGATAAACCCAACCGCTATCGCTTGCGACTGGAAACCCTCGAACACCTACATCGCCAGCGCCAGTCTTCGGCCTTTGGCTTACAGGGCGGGCGCGTGCAATTGTTGCCGCACCAGTTGTATATCGCCAGTCAGGTGGGTAATCGCCATGCGCCTCGTGTACTACTGGCGGACGAAGTGGGCCTGGGTAAAACCATTGAAGCCGGACTGATTGCCCATCAGCAATTGTTCAGCGGGCGCGCCCAGCGGATATTGTTGGTGGTGCCAGAATCCCTGGTGCATCAGTGGTTGGTAGAAATGCTGCGGCGCTTTAATTTGCATTTTTCCATTCTCGATGCCGCCCGTTGTGAAGCCCTGGAAGAGCCGGACGAGGTTGATGAATTAGCAGGCGACGAATTAGCGGATGATTTCGACGACGTTGTAGAAGATGAAGGCGTAGAAGACGGTGATTCTGATGTCGAGGAAGGGGAAGACGTATTCGCCGGCATGGACATTCAAATAGAGACAGACACAGATACAAACAACGACACAGGCGCCGACACCGCCACCGGAGCTATCAACCCCTTCGAAGCCGCCCAGTTGGTTTTGTGCAGTCTGGATTTTTTAAGCGACAACCCCAAGCGTCATCGGCAAGCCCTTGCCGCAGGTTGGGATTTAATGGTAGTGGATGAAGCCCATCACCTGGCCTGGGATGAGAATGAAGGCAGCGCCGAATATCGCGCGGTGGAAGCGCTGGCACGGCAAACCCGAGGTTTGTTGTTGTTAACCGCAACCCCCGAGCAACTGGGCATGGCCGGGCATTTTGCTCGTCTGCGCTTACTCGACCCCGATCGTTATTACAGTTTGCAGGCCTTCCGCGAAGAAGAAAGCGGGTATCAGGCGGTGAATCAGGTGGTGCAAAGTTTGTTGGCGGAAGATGCGCTGCAACAATTTAATAGCGATCCGGCATTGGTCGCGGGCGTCGCGGATTATTTGGGCGAAGATGCCGTAGCCGCTTTACGCCTTGCGCTAAGCGATGATGACGCGGAAGCTTTCGCTGTCGCCAGCGCTGAAGTTGTCGCTAGTCTGCTCGATCGCCACGGCACCGGCCGCGTATTATTTCGTAATACCCGGCAGGGCATCGCTGGATTTCCAGAGCGTCACTTACACACCTACCCCTTGCCAGCTCCGGCGGCGGCACTAAAGTTTGCTGCGGATATACCGGTAGAAAACCTTCTGCAAGCAGAGCAATTACTCGGTGATAGCTGGCTGGACGACGACCCCAGAGTGCCCTGGTTAGTGGAGTGGTTAGAGCAGCATAAAGAGGAAAAAGCCTTGTTAATTTGTGCCCGAGCCGCTACTGCGCGGCAACTGGAAGAGCATTTGCGTTTGCGTGAAGGTTTGCGCACCGCCGTATTCCACGAGGGGATGAATTTGCTGGAGCGGGATCGCGCCGCCGCGTATTTTGCCGACGAGCGCAACAGTGCCCAGGTATTAATCTGCTCGGAGATCGGCAGTGAAGGCCGCAATTTTCAGTTTGCCCACCACTTAGTATTGTTTGACCTGCCATTAAATCCAGATTTATTGGAACAGCGTATTGGTCGCCTCGACCGCATTGGGCAGCGAGCTAGCGTGGAGCTGCACGCTCCCTACTACGAGGGCAGCGCTCAGGCAGTGATGCTCGACTGGTATCACCGGGGGCTTAATGCTTTTGAAGAGGTATGTCCGGCAGGTTCCGCCGTTGCCGAGCAAGTTGCGGAAGAGTTAAGTGATTGTTTGCATCAACCCAGTGATACAAAAGCTATTGAGAAAGTCATTGCTCACACCCAGGGTTTAATCGCGGAAGCTCGCCGAACCCTGGAAGCGGGTCGGGACAAATTAGTCGAGCTGAATTCTTGTAATGTCGATGTTGCCGCAGAGTTGGTTGCAGACATTGCGGACAGCAGCCTGGGCGGCGAGTTGGCCACCTACATAACCCAGGTATTCGACGAATATGGTGTGGAGCACGGCGAGCACAGCGCTAACACCATTATTGCGGAGCCGGGGCAGCACATGCATGGCCATAGTTTTCCAGGCTTGCCGGAAGATGGTATGACCGCCACGTTTTCACGCAGCAAAGCGCTGACCCGCGACGATCTGCACTTCTTCACCTGGGAGCATCCCCTGGTCGCAGGCGCCATGGATCAAATCGCCAATACCGACTTTGGCAGCGCCACGGTGTGTAGTATCAAATTGCCGCCCCTAAAGCCGGGTACCTTAATACTCGAAGCCATGTTTGTGCCGGTACTCGCCGCCCCCGCAGAATTGCGTTTACAACGCTACTTGCCCGAAGCCTTGGTGCGACTGGTGACCGATAGCAACGGCAATGAACTCACCGGCATTGTGACCAAACTTCACCTGGATAAATTGGGTAAACGAGTGCCGTCGACCACGGCGCGAGAAATCGTTAAGTATGCTCGCGAGCCCATTCTCGAACTCACCGCCCGGGTGGAAAATTTATCGAAGCCCCTGTTGGGTGGCATTATCGAACAGGCGCGCGCCAATATGTTGGCCGAGCAGAACGGTGAACTCGAACGGCTGGAAGCCCTGGCGCAGGTTAATCCCAATATTCGCCGCGACGAAATTGATTATTTAAAACAAGTGATCGAAGTATCGGAAGACTATCTAGATCGCGCCAAGCTGCGCTGTGATGCCCTGCGGCTGGCGATTGTCGATGAATAGTGGTTGTCTTGGTATAGAGACTTACTTGAGGCTAAGTGCTTAGCTCTACCAGTGTTCCCACACCGGAACGCAGCCCTCGGGTAGGGCTTTGTGCTTGCCGAGTTCGGCCCAGGGTTGTCCGGGTTTGTGAAAATCCGAACCGCAGGAAGACAGCAGCCCGAACTGCGCACACAGTTCGGCGAGTTTTTTCGAATCGCTGTTGTCCTGCCTGCCGGATACCACTTCCAAACCGTGGCCGCCGAGTTCTTTAAACTCACCAGCAAGATTCTGCAATCGCGTTCGGGTCATTTTGTATTTACTAGGGTGAGCAATCACCGCCGTGCCACCCGCTCCGCGAATCCATTTAATAATTTGTTCCAGCGTCGCCCATTCGTTTTTTACGTCGCCGATTTTCCCCGTACCGAGATATTTGCGAAAGGCCGCGTCAACGCTTTTAACCTGACCGGCAGCGACCAGGATATTGGCAATATGGGGTCGGCCAATACTGATGTCGTCACTGAGTTTTTCGACTTCGGAGATAACGTTCGTTAAGCCCTTTTTTTCGAGTCGCTCAGCTATGATTCCAGCGCGCTTACGACGTGCGTTTTGTTGTAGGGTGACGGCTTCAATCATGGCCGGAGCATCGACGCGAATATTTAGCCCGAGCACATGAATGCCGGCATTGCGCCATTGCGCGGACAACTCAATACCCGCCACCAGTTTTAAATTGCCGAGATCGCTATCTTTGAGTTGCGCGTAAGCAGTGGTGCAATCGTGATCGGTAATCGACAAGACATCCACGTCGTGCTCAATGGCGCGCTGCACCAGCTCTGGGGCAGTAAGCATCCCGTCGGAGGCGTTGGTATGGCAGTGCAAATCAAATAACATAATGGGATGGCTTGTCTAGTATAGGTGCATATAGGGTAAGTAAGCATTATACCCCGGTGAATAGCGTGAGTGCGTATACTTCGCTGGTGTTGGTCGGTGTGTGGAATTCCCCATAATGATAGTCAGAGTGTAATCGCAATAGTGGCAAAGAGTGCAGTGGTAAGCTGGCACGTGTATATGATCGAAGCCAGCGATGGTTCGCTGTATACCGGTATCGCTACCGATCTGTCTCGACGTTTTGACGAACATGCTTCTGGCCGTGGCGCAAAATACTTTAACGCGGGGCGTAAACCCCTGCGGGTGGTGTATAGCGAAACAGCAGAAGATCGCAGTGCAGCGCAAGTGCGAGAGGCAGCGATCAAAGGGCTGTCGCGGGTCGAAAAACTGGCTTTGGTAGAGAACTCAATTAAGATTTAACTTTTATGAGATGATATTGCCCGCTTGGAATTTACGCCTACCAGTAGATTCAACCTGACTCAAAATTTGTTGTAATACCGTTCTTCAATGGAAATTTGACCTCTCATGATTAAACGTTTGATATTAATCGGCCTGTTAACGCTTCTATTATTTAGTGTTCTATTTGCTTGGCGCTTTATGCAGATCAAAGAGGCGAAGGAAAGTCATCGTCCGCCACCGCCCCCTACGATTGCTATCACCAGGGTGATCAGTGAACAGTGGCAACCTTTTTACTATTCTGTAGGTAGTTTGGTGGCGCTTAAGGGCATTGAGATCAGCAATGACCTGCCGGGGAAAGTGACACAAATTCACTTTCAGTCTGGTCAGGTCGCCGAGGCGGGCGAGCTTTTAATCGAGCTAGATATCGCAACGGAAGAAGCCGAACTGACAAGACTACAAGCGGCTCGTGACTTATCCAGCATTCAATATAAGAGGGCGGAAGAACTTGTCAGTACTGCCTTTGTGTCAAAGTCTAATTACGATGAAACTAAAGCGCTGCTCGCTCAGGCTGACGCTTCCCTGCAATTGCAGAAAACGCTTATCGAAAAAAAGAAAATCCGCGCACCTTTTTCTGGAAAGCTGGGGATACGGCGTGTTGATGTAGGCCAGTACCTTCCTGCTGGGACGGCGATAGTGCCCCTGCAAGCGATCAATACTCTCTACGCAGATTTCTCCTTGCCAGAACGTTATTTTTCCCAATTGGCTCTCGGCCAGGCCATAGATATTTATGTGCAGGCTTATCCCGAGCAGAGTTTCCAGGGCGTGGTAAGTGCACTCAACCCAGGTATTGATACGGATACGCGCAACGTTAAGTTAAGAGCGACACTGAGCAATAAAGACGAGCTGCTAAGACCGGGTATGTTTACTCGTATCAGAGTTCGTCTCGGCGATGAAACGGCCGTGCTGACGCTGCCGGATTCTGCCATTACTTTTAATACCTATGGTGATTCAGTTTTTTTGGTGCTTGAAAAAGCAGATGGACATACCGTTGAGCGCCGCCAGGTAAAAACCGGTCAAACCAGAAATGGCCGGGTGGAAATCACCGATGGTCTTGAGGTCGGACAGGTCGTAGTCAGCGCTGGCCAGATCAAATTGAGAAATGGTATTCCGGTGTTGCTGGATGATCTACCTGCACCTGGAGAAAGACGCTCTACCAACGAGGATGGACGGTGAATTTTACCGATATTTTCATCCGCAGACCGGTACTAGCCTCGGTTATCAGTCTGCTAATTCTGGCGCTGGGGCTGCGGGCATTGTCGTCGCTAGAGGTAAGACAGTTTCCCGAAACCAGGGATACGGTCGTTACCATCACCACCAGTTACCCTGGCGCGAGTAGTGAGCTGGTAAAGGGCTTTATCACTACGCCCTTGCAGCAGGCAATTTCTGAAGCGGATGGCATTGATTATATTTCATCTATAAGCAGCCAGGGCCGATCTGTTATTCAGGCTCACATGCACCTTAATTACGACCCTAACGCAGCCGTTTCCGAGATTCAATCCAAGGTGGGTAGCAAACGAAATGTGCTACCGGAAGAGGCCGAAGACCCGGTGATTAGCTCCCGAACCGGTGGCAATACCGCGTTAATGTATATCTCCTTTTCAAGCGAAACACTAAGTCCCTCACAGATTAATGATTACGTGGTAAGGGTAGTGCAACCCCAATTCCAGGCAGTTCCAGGGGTGAGTCGGGCAGTGCCTTCCGGTAATAAAACCTACGCGATGCGTATCTGGCTGAACCCCGAAAGAATGGCGGCCCTAAACATTGGGGCACAGCAGGTTACCGACATGCTGAAAGCTAACAATTACCTGTCTGGCGCGGGGCAGGTTAAAGGCGAGTACTTTGCCGTAGATCTTTCTGCCACCACCGACATTGGTAACGTGGAAGCGTTTAAAAAACTGGTGGTTAGCGAACAAAATGGAGTTTTGATTTATCTGGAAGACGTTGCTCGAGTGGAGTTGGGCGCCGAGGATTACGAAAGCCTGACTCTTTACCAGGGCGTAAAGGCAATTTTTATCGGCCTTGAGCAGACCCCTGGCTCTAACCCCTTAACTGTCGCCAAAGCGGTGCGTAAAGTCTACGGTAACATCGCCAAAGATTTGCCCGAAGGAATAATGGTAGATATTCCTTATGACGGGAGTAAATATATTGAGGAATCTATCGACGAAGTACTCGCGGGGCTGATCGAGGCCGTCGTCATTGTACTGTTGGTTATTCTGCTCTCCCTGGGTTCCTTCCGAGCTGCTCTGTTGCCTGCGGTTAGCGTGCCGTTGTCCCTGGTTGGCGCAGCGTTGCTCATGTTAATGCTGGGTTATTCGTTGAACTTGATGACGCTACTGGCAATGGTGCTGGCCATTGGCCTGGTGGTGGACGATGCCATCGTGGTGGTGGAAAATGTACATCGGCATATAGAATTGGGGGAAACGCCTTATCAGGCTGCGATACTTGGCGCTCGGGAACTGGGCCTGCCTATTATCGCTATGACCACCACTCTGGTAGCGGTTTACGCACCCATCGGATTTCTTGGGGGTTTGGTTGGCACACTGTTTACCGAATTTGCTTATTCCCTCGCCGCGGCTGTACTTATTTCCGGCGTGGTAGCGCTGACCCTCGCCCCGATGCTGGCCTCTCGGGTTTTGAAAAGTAAGGGTACTGAAAACCGATTTGAAAAGTTGGTTGAACATTTTTTTGAAGGCCTGGCTCACCGCTATCGTAAAATGCTGCACTGGGTACTGGAATATCCCTCCGCGATCATGTTGTTTGCCGTACTCGTGCTCGGCAGTCTCTATCTGATGTTTGCATTATCCCAAAAGCAACTGGCTCCGGACGAAGATCAGAGTATTATATTTTTTATGGGTACCGGCCCTCAGACAGCTACCCTGGAATACAGCCAAATCTACAACGATGAGCTGGTAGACATTTTCGAAACCTATGAGGAGGAGTACCACCACAGTTTTATCTACGTGGGCTTCGAGAACCAGCCCAATGTCATTTTCGGCGGTTTTGCTATGAATTCCACAGCGGAAAGGCAACGTTCCCAGTTTGAGATTCACGCGGAAATGCAGCGCAAAGTCAGCGAGATAGCGGGGATGGAAACCGTGCTCTTTGCTCGACCGAGCCTGCCCGGCACCGGGGGTGGCTTGCCGATTCAATTTGTGGTCACTTCGGATGCAGATTATGCCGAGCTGGATCAGATTGCGGATGAGCTGATAGGCCGTGCGATGGGAAGTGGTATTTTCGCGTTCCTGCAAAAAGGCAGTACGTTTTCTCGCCCTAAGGCTACGCTCGTCATTGACCGCAAGCTGGCCGCAGATTTGGGTATTTCCATGCAACAAATCGGTCGCGATCTTTCTTCTTTTCTCAGTGACAACGACAGCAATCGTTTCAATCTGGTTGGGCGCAGCTACAAGGTCATCCCCCAGGTAGACGATGCTTCTCGTCTCAATGTGGACAAGTTAGATAACTACTACATAAAAACCGAAAACGGTGAGCAGATTCCCCTGTCTGCGCTGGTGCGTATTGAAAAGTCGGTTGAACCCAGTAAGCGCACCCAGTTTCAGCAACTCAATAGTCTGACCGTGCAAGGTTTGATGGTTCCCCCCAATACCATTGGCGACGCTTTGGCTTATTTAGAAGAACAGGCAGAGGAGCTGTTCCCTCGAGGTTATCACTGGGACTACACCGGGCCGTCTCGACAATTCAAACAGCAGGGTGGCGCGCTGGTTGGCACTTTCTTTATGTCGATCCTGGTGATTTATCTGGTGCTGTCCGCCCAGTTTGAAAGTTGGCGCGACCCGCTGATCATTTTAATATCCGTTCCGCTGTCGATTGCCAGCGCCCTTGTTTTTATCATGTTAGGCGCGGCTACCATGAATATTTACACTCAGGTTGGCTTGATAACGCTGATTGGCCTTATTTCCAAAAATGGCATTCTCATTGTCCAGTTCGCCAACCAAATGCAAGTTCAGGAAGGGCTAGAAAAAAGAGAGGCTCTTGAGCAGGCAGCAGCTACTCGTTTAAGACCGATTCTTATGACCACTATCGCCATGATTATGGCCATGGTTCCTCTGCTTACCGCAACTGGCCCCGGTGCCGTGAGCCGGTTTGATATTGGTGTGGTGATCGCGAGTGGCCTGGGTATTGGTACGCTGTTTACCTTGTTTGTGGTTCCGGCTTTTTATTTGATTTTGGGTAAAGACCATCGAGCTGATGATTCGGAACTAAAAGGCTAGGGTAGAAAACCAGGACAGATGACTAATAAAAACGAAGGTATGTTTATGAGTAATCCGGACCTCCGATCAAAACTAATAGCGGAGACTTCTAAAATTCCCTGGAAAGAGTTACAGAAATTTTTTGCCAGTGGCAATGTGCTGTACGTAGCGGAGGAACTGGATTTAATCGATGTAGCCTGCGAAATTTCTGCCGATAACGCCGCGGCGGTTGGCGTCTGGACGGGACAGGGGCAGGTCGCTTCGGTTAGCGATACACAGGCGCTGGAGTGGTTTGAGGCCAATGCTCTGATGTGGGCGACGGTGATTCGCCCCTGGGTGTTGGTGCAGCCGGTATTGGCGGGGGTGAACGAGGGTTACGCGCACAACGAGGACCCGGTGTGAAGTAAGGATTAACAGGGAGTGATGCCCGCAGATTTGTTAAACTGCTCGGCCCTGCACTTGTGAGTTCGTTATGTCATCCGACCAGCTGTCGCCCAATTCTTCCATTACTGCTACCGCTTCTACTCCGGCAAAGCCCAAACCCAAAGTAGGTTTTGTCAGTTTGGGCTGCCCAAAAGCCCTGGTCGATTCCGAGCGCATCCTCACCCAACTACGCACCGAAGGCTACCAGATAGCGCCCAGCTACGACGGTGCCGATGTAGTGGTGGTGAATACCTGCGGCTTTCTGGACAGTGCCAAACAAGAATCTCTAGAAGCTATTGGCGAAGCGCTGACCGAAAACGGTAAGGTGATTGTGACCGGTTGTATGGGGGGCGACGAGCAGGCCATACGCGACGTACATCCGGGTGTGCTGGCGGTGACCGGGCCACAGCAATACGAAGCGGTGGTTTCGGCGGTTCACGAGTACGCGCCGCCAGTCATTAATCACGACCCCTATCTTGATTTGGTGCCCGCCCAGGGTATCAAGCTCACGCCTCGGCACTACGCCTATTTAAAAATATCCGAAGGCTGTAATCACGGCTGTACCTTTTGCATTATTCCCGACCTGCGCGGCAAATTGGTGAGTCGACCCATCGGCGATGTACTCGACGAAGCCGAGCGGCTGGTTAAATCCGGAGTTAAAGAGTTGCTGGTGATTTCCCAGGACACCAGCGCCTACGGTGTGGACATTAAATACCGCACGGGTTTCTGGCAGGGTCAGCCGGTGAAATCGAATATGTTAGAGCTGTGCCGCGCTCTCGGCGAGATGGGTATCTGGGTGCGCCTGCACTATGTGTACCCCTATCCCCATGTGGACAATGTTATCCCGCTCATGGCCGAAGGCAAAATTCTGCCTTATCTGGATATACCTTTTCAGCACGCCAGCCCCGCGGTCTTGAAAGCGATGAAGCGACCGGCCCATCAGGCAAAGACCCTGGATCGTATTCGCGATTGGCGGCAGCAGTGCCCGGATTTAACCCTGCGCAGCACGTTTATAGCGGGTTTTCCAGGCGAAACCGATCAGGATTTTGAAATCTTACTGGATTGGCTGCAAGAAGCGCAGTTGGATCGGGTGGGGTGTTTTAAATACGAAGCGGTAGACGGCGCAAAAGCTAATGCCTTGCCCGGCGCGGTGCCGGAAGAATTAAAACAGGAGCGCTGGGAACGCCTAATGGAAACCCAGCAAGCCATTAGTGCCGCGCGTTTGGCCAGCAAAGTCGGGAGTAGCATTGAAGTGTTGGTCGATCAGGTTGACGAGGAAGGCGCGGTCGCACGCTCCTGGGCCGACGCGCCTGAAATTGATGGCAATGTGTATTTAAATGGCGAGCAGACACTAAAGCCTGGTGACAAGGTGAGAGTCACCATCGAACACGCCGATGAATACGATCTTTGGGGATCGCTGGAAACTGTCTAATAGTTAGAGTCAGCGGCCAGAGTCAGAAATCAGAATCAGCAACCAGATCCAGCAAGCAAAGTTGCCAACTAATACGGGTAATGTATTATTTTTTAGTTGATGAGGAAGGGAAGCGTCAATGACTCTAT
The DNA here is from genome assembly GCA_018069525.1 of Porticoccaceae bacterium. Lineage (GTDB taxonomy): Bacteria > Pseudomonadota > Gammaproteobacteria > Pseudomonadales > Porticoccaceae > JAGPUQ01. The sequence goes on from JAGPUQ010000008.1 coordinate 203,532, forward strand.
TAATTGTGGCTAGTGCATTCTTTGTTCTGATACATTTTTTAATTGCCGGTACCGGCCTGCGCGATCGCCTGGTGGCCAGCATCGGGGAAGCCAAGTTTCGTCTACTATTTTCGGTATTGGCGGCGTTCGGTTTGGTGGCGATGGTCGTCGGCTATATGCAGGCGGAGGGACATCCGGTGTGGAGCGGTGGTCGCGCGCTGTTGCCGATCTGGGTGTTTTATATAGGCAATCTGATGGCTGTGTTACTGCTGGTGATTGGCACCCTTACGTCCAGCCCCAATTCCATTCTCACTGAAAAAGCCTATCAAAGCGGCAAGGTCGAAGTGAGCGGGATACTGCGTATTACCCGGCATCCGGGTAATTTAGGGATTGGCCTGTGGGCCTTGATGCACTTACTCGCTAACGGCGATAGCGCTGCCATGGTGTTGTTTGGTTCTCTGGCCTTGCTGGCTCTGTTGGGACCGCTGTCGATGGATCGAAAAAAGCTGAGGCTAGACGGCGAGCGCTACGCGCAGATTATGGCGCAAACCTCCTACCTGCCTTTTGTGGCAATGCTGAAGGGTCGAGCGCAGACCGATAAAAACACATCGGTATGGGCAGAAATTGGCTGGCTAAAACTGGTGTTGGCGTTGGGAGTGTTTGCCGGGTTGGTGCTGATGCATTCCTGGTTCTCGGGGGTGGCGATTTGGTAAGGCCCGCACATATAGTAGTGGTGTTTGAACCTATTTAGATCAAGTCTGGTTAACCAACATATTGGCGATGCTTTGAAAGGCCGGCATTAGCTGCAAGCGATATCGCTTGTCGATGCCGGTTTCGAGAATGGCAGTGTCCATACATTGCAGCCAGGCGTCGCGCGCCGCCATATCAATCTCAAACTTCGCGTGGGGGCCGGTGAGGCAAGGGCTACCGTGTTTTTCTATATAGAGCGGAGGGCCGCCGAGCCAGCCACTCAAATATTCGAATAAACTTTGGCGCATCGGCGACAGGTCTGTCTGGTGCATGGCGCGCAGGTTGGCGACGTGCTCGTCGTCGTTTCCTTCGCTATCCATAAGGTCGTAGAATCGATCGACCAGAGCCCGAACTACGGGTTCGCCGCCAATCCAGTCGTACATGCTACCGGCTTCAACCGGGACGCTATTTGCATTTTCAACGCTCAATGTTTTGAATCCTTAAATGTAAACTCAGACGTACTTAAGTGACGGCTTCGGCAAATGAGCTAATCATTTCCCGTCCGTGATAGAAAATAGCTTTGGGTGCCTGATCCGCAGTCCAGGTAACCACCTCGTCGTCGAAATAGGGAAAAGTGCCGCCGCAATAGGTCTCGTTGCGATTCCCGGAGGGGTCAAAGAAATACGTGGTCAAGCCGCGGGTTAGTCCGTGGCGGGATGGGGTGAGTTCGGTGGGGATGTCGTAGCGGCTTTGAATATCGGCGGCGCGCAACACCTCGTCCCAGGAGGACAAAGCAAAGGCCAGGTGATGTAGTTTTGCGTCGGGGCCTTTGATAAAAGCGATGTCGTGGGCTTTATTAGTAATGTGCAGGAAAGACGCCAGTGTTTCTTTGCCGTCGGGGGTGATCATCCGTTCACTTTGATGAAAGTCGAGGACTTCAACAAAAAACCGGGTCGCCTCAGCGACATCGTCGCAGGTCAGCAAGACATGATCGTAACGGTTTGCTCCCATACCGTGAATGTCGTCTGGCCAGGGCTGGGGGTTTTTACTGCCGACCTTGATGCCGGTGCGTTCCATGTCGTGGTAAAACTCGATGCGGTGCCCCGAGGATAATACGCTACACAGTGTTTCACCTTCGCCGATACGCGTGCCGGCGGCAACTTTGTGGGTTTCCAGGCCAAAAGCCTGGCAGCGTTTTTCGATATCGTCTAAATCGCTGGCGAAGCGAACCTTGAAGCCGACGTGATCCATTCCGGCACGATCCGATTCTTTGAGGATCAGGCTGTGGTGATCGTACTCATCCCAGGCTTTGAGATAGACTCGCCCTGGTTCGCGGGCGACTTCGTAAAGACCAACATAATCTCGGTAATGAGTAAGCGCCGCGTCCAGATCCATCACCCGGATGCCAACTTTGCCGTTTCGCAGTACGCCCATTGCGTTCTCCAATAAAAATAAGTCGCTTTGTTTAGTTGTTCGACCCCGTTACCTAGACGTTGTAAATATCCATAGGAATGGGGATCAAATCATTTTTGACCACAATTCTTTTCCGGGTAATAAGGTAGTTGTCGCTGCCGTCGCCCGCGGGTTTTAAGGTGTGCTCGTAGTGCCCGACGAAGGTAGTGGTTACCTTCCATCGATAACTCATGCACTGCCAGTTGGAGCGCACAAATAGCTGACCGCCGTCGAGTGCTTCTACCTCGATGTTGGTAATCGAGTGAACGGTTCGGGGTAAGGGGCTAGAGGCGGACGACAGGCCAGTGCGGATCCGAAAGATGCGATCTTCGATACCGGATCGATCCGCGTAATACATTAAAGAAATTCCGGTTCTCGGATCATCGACAAGCTGGTGTTGACCGTCCCAGCTGGGGATCCAGTATTCGGCCTGTTGATCAAACAGTTCGATCCATTCGTCCCATTGCTGGTTGTCGATAAAGCGTGCTTCCTTGAACAAAAGCGCTGCGACTGCTTGCTGTTGATCCAGTGAAATTGTCTGTGGTTTTTTCATTGGCATAGCCATGATGCTCTCCTTAGTGTTGTTGCATGCAGTCGAGCCAGTGCCGGTGCTGGGCGATCATGATGCCTTCGTCTTCGAGTTGAGAGCCGCTGGTAAGCGGATTGATACCAAGCCGTTCGGCTGCTTCGTTCGGCCCCTGTGACAGGTGTTGAATACCGCGCCGCAAGTCGTTCCAGCGCGCTACCTTGCCATTAAAGCCATCCTGCGCGGCGTTAAATTCGGCGAGGTCGTCTGGCGTCGCCATACCGCTGGCATTAAAGAAATCTTCGTATTGACGTATGCGGTGATTGCGCGCCTCGGGAGGCTCACCCACGGGAGCAATGCAATAAATGGTGACTTCGGTTTTATCGACGGACAGGGGTCGGAACACGCGAATTTGCGACGACATCTGATCCATTAAAAATACGTTGGGATAGAGCAATGTGTTGCGCAGATAGCCCACCATCCAGTTGGCGGTTTCCTCACCAAATTCGCTTTTGTATTTGTCCAGGTTAGGGTAAATAGCCCGGTCATTGGGGTTGGGCCAGGCGGCGTAGAGGGTGACATGGCCGTGTCCGTAATCGAAAAACCCGGATTCTGAACGGCCAACGCCACCCACTTCCATCGCTTTTACCGCGTCTTTATCGGCCATTAATTGTTTGCGATGTTCGGTGGTCATCACGTAGTTACCGTGGGTGGCAAACACGTGGTAACCATCTACGCCGTTTTCGGCCTGCACTTTCCAGTTACCGTCAAAGGTATAGGTAGAGTAACCGGGCAGTACTTCGAGGCCATCTGGAGATTGATCCGCCATCATGTCGATCATTTTTGTGGCGTCGCCCAGATGTTCTTCCAGGCTGGAGACGTCGGCACTGAGGGAGCCAAAAATAAAGCCCCGGTAGTTTTGCATTCGGGGTAGGGGAGTAAGTCCCATGTCTTTTTTACAAAAGGAATCGGGGTATCCACCGCGACGTTCGTTCATCACTCCAATATTGTCGCCGTTGGAATTAAAGATCCAGCCGTGAAATGGACAGGAGAATTCAGCTTTATTGCCGCGATCTTCCCGCGTCAGGGTGACGCCGCGATGCGCGCAGGCGTTGATAAAGGTTTTTAGCTCGCCTGCGGAGTTGCGGGTGATCAGCACCGGCTGACGACCAATCCAGGTGGAGAAAAAATCATCGGGATTGGGCAGTTGTGACTCGTGTGCCAAATACACCCAGTTGGATTCAAAAATATGTTTTATTTCCCGTTCAAAAATATCTGGATCAGTAAAAATAGAACGATCTACCCGACACACTCCCTCATCGACGCGATCATCGACGTAGTCGGAGGGGTTAAATAAGTTGGTAACTGGTATATTCATAGGAACCTCATCGTTTTATCTTTACTGTCGGTTTACAGGAAATCGCACAGAGTTTTATCGAGAGTCACCCCTTGACCGATCGCTGTATGTCGCGTCGCGCTAGCGGCTATTATTTTATTTAATAGCGGAAATTGACGAGCTCATCATAAGTGTCGTTATTGGAGATTGAATTGATTTTGATCAATTCCGCTGGGGAAAGGCTGAGGTTACATGGGTGACGAGAGAGGAGTAAGAAGGTGCCATCCGGAGTGGCTTGGTCGGAGTGGCTTGGCCGGAGGGGTAGGGCGAAGGGATGGAGGGTGTCCTGTGACGAATCATTCGTGCAAAGGTGGGAAGGGAGGCCAATGTATTGCATTCCATGAGCTATCACAGTATAAATAGACTCATACAATAATGAATGGCTGATTGAGCTGTTGCAGGGGATAAAGTCGTGACTGAAGCAAGAAATATCGAGGTCAAGTGGCCTAAAAATGTTAACGAAGTGCCCAAGGAAGTGTTTGTCCGCGAGGACTTGTTTGAGATTGAGCAGGAAAAAATCTTTCGGGGGCCGGAGTGGCACCCGGTGGCACACACCGGCGAGCTGCCCAACAAGGGGGATTTTAAGACCTTCGATCTGGGCAAAGTACCGCTGCTGATTACTCACGGCCAGGACGGCGAGTATCGGGTGTTTTACAACGCTTGCTCCCACCGTTCTAACCAACTGGAAACGGCATCCTCGGGTAATAAAACCGAGTTCGAATGTCCCTATCATCGCTGGCTCTTCAACCCGGAAGGTGAGTTGATTGGCTGTCCCAACAGTAAGGAATTCTCTCCAGGCTTTAAGCGTGAAGATTATCCTCTGGGTAAACCGCGTACCGAGCTGAGCTACGGTCTGATCTTTGTCACCATGAGCGAAGAAACGCCGCCTCTGGAAGAGTGGATTGGTGATGTGATGCCAACCTTCAAGCAGGCGATGGGCGAAGACGGCGATTTGCGTCTGCTCGGCTATCAGAAGGTGAGTTATAAAAGTAACTGGAAAGGTTACAACGATAACGACGGTTACCACGCGCCGCTATTACACACCGCATTTACTCTGTTGAATTGGCAAGGTGGCCAGGGTCATCAGTATATGGATAAGACTCGCGGCCATTTGGGTTTTGAGGCGGACTTAAAGCCCGTGCCGCAATCTGAAAAAATAAAAGATCACTCCCTGGTGGAATACATTGGTGATGAAGCCAATATGGGTTCGCGCCTGATTCAGTTCTTCCCGACCATGGTAATCACCCGCCATTTAAATGTGTACAACATTCGTTTTGCCATTGCTCGCGGGCCGGAAGACACCGAAGTTCACTATGCGTATTTTTGTCACAACAGTGACGACGAGGAAATGGTTAAGCACCGTACTCGTCAGGCGTCCAATCTACTGGGTCCCTGCGGTATGGTGAGCATGGAGGACGCGGCTATCTTCCACCGCATCCACATAGGCAGTAACACACCGGGTAATGCTATTTTTCAAAAAGGCGTGACGTCTTTCGACGAATTGCCGACCGATGTGAAACAAAATGATGAGTCCGGCAATTTGCCGCGCTGGGAATATTATCGTCAAGTGATGGGTTTTGAGAGGGCGGAAGTATGAGTGGGGTAAGTGTAGACCTGATCGCACAAATTGATGCTTTACAGGCGCAATACATTCGAGCTTTGGATAACAAAGATTTTCAAGGCTGGACGGATACTTTTGATACCGCCGCAGACACGGCCTATTTTTGTACCCCGGCAGAAAATGTCGATAATAATTTAGAAATCGCCTTAATGTACGACGACTGCCGGAAACGCATTGAAGATCGGGTGACTTTTATTACCGACATGTGGGCGGGAACATATCAGGACTACCGCACGCGTCATTTTATTCAGCGTACCCATTGTGAACAAAAACAAGAAGGGCTCTATCTGGTAGAGACCAATTTCTCGATTATTTATACCCCGGAATCCGGTCGCTCGGATGTGCAGGTGGCCGGGGTCTATAAAGACGAAGTACTTGTCAACGGTAGTGGCGCAAAATTTAAGAGTAAAAAAGCCATTTACGATACCACCGTGTTACCGCGTTATATCGTTTATCCCTTCTAATCCGGTCGAGTTTTACTCCGTAATAATCTTCTGCTAGGCTCCAGCGTTGGCTGGGGTCGGCGTCTTCGTGTCAATTTACAAAGTTCCAATTATTACAAATAAGTATTACAAATAAGTATTATAAGTAAGTATTACAAGCGAATAGTTCATATAAAGATTATTTCCGTGCCGCCTGGCTGCGGCACCGCTGATAACAATAGTTAATTACAGGGTGAGATAAAAACAAATGGGTTTATTAGTCAATATCGATAATGGCGGGTCATTTACCGATGCCTTTGCCACTGACGGTGAGCGCGTAGCGCATATTAAAGCGCCGACTACACCACACGATCTTAGCCAGTGTTTTGTGGATTCCCTGAACCGACTGTCCCGCGAATTGTACGGCGCGGAGAATTTAGCGAAACTTCTGGGCGAAACCGACCATCTGCGTTACTCCACTACCTCGGGCACCAATGCCGTAGTTGAACACAAAGGTTCGCCGGTGGGCGTCATGGTGGCTGCCGGTGAAGAGCAGGGTTTATATGGTGCGGCGGCGGACCTGAACGACTCCAGTCTTTGGCGGGCCATGGTGCCGAGTACCCCGGTCGCTATCCATATTAAAAAGGGCAAACTTGACGAAACCGAACTGATGGGTGGCATTACCGCACTGATTTCTCACGGGGTCTCGCGCATCGTGGTGGCACTGCCGTCACCTGAAGACGAAGCGCTGGTTAAGGCTGCGGTGCTAGAGCGCTACCCCCGCCATTTGCTCGGTGCAATCCCCGTGTTGTTTTCTCACGAGTTGGTGCGCGATGACAATCATGGCCGCCGTTTATTGTCGGCGGTGGTGAACTCCTACCTGCACTCCGGTATGGAACATTTTTTGTACGGCGCAGAGCGCATTAGCAAACAACATCATCTCGCTAGCCCAATGTTGATTTACCGCAACGATGGCGATTCGGCGCGCGTCGCCAAGACCACGGCAATCAAAACCTATGGTTCCGGGCCGCGCGGCGGCATGGAAGGCGCGGTGGCGTATTCTGGTCTCTACGACGCTAGCACGATGCTGGCGATGGACATTGGCGGTACTACCACGGATATTTCGATGGTGGTGGGCGGCGCACCCACTGAACTGGCTCACGGCTTAATTGGCGATGAGGAAATACCTTCGTCTTTTGCGATGGGCGACATTGTCAGCATCGGTTACGGCGGTAGTTCGATTTTTCGTGTTGAAAACGGCGAAATCTTAATTGGTCCAGAAAGTGTCGGTGCAGCGCCCGGCCCGGCGTGTTTTGGCCGTGGTGGCACCATAGCAACGATCACCGATGCGCTGCTATTGGCAGGCATGATTGACCCGGATAATTATTTGGGCGGTGAATTAAAGCTGGATAAAACTTTATCTGAAAGTGTGATTCAGCAAACTATTGCTGAGCCACTAGGGCAGTCTGTTGATCAGGCGGTCGATAGCATGATCACCGCCTATGAAGGTCAGATCGCCCAACACATGAAGGATGTTATTAGTTCTCGAGAGCTGGACATTGGCAACAGCAGCATGCTGGCCTTTGGCGGTGGCGGTCCGATGAATGCTGGCGGCATTGCCGAAGCGGCGGGTTTTAAGCGTTTAATCGTACCGGCTTATGCCTCGGTATTTAGTGCTTATGGCATCGGCTTTAGCGATCTATCTCACCATTATCGAGTGCCGCTGACCGAGGTCGAAGCGCGAGGTGAAGCCGCAGTGATCGCCGACATGCGTACCCGTGCCAGCCGCGATATGTACGGCGAAGGTGTAGAGGATGATGCGTGGACGGAAAAGCTGGAAGTTAGCGGTTCCGTTGGCGGTCGTCTAAACTCTAAACCTTATGTAAAAGGGAAATTGAGCAAAGCGGGTAAGGGTTTGGGCGACGTCGCAGTGCAGCTTACGGCGACCCATGCCTTGCAGCATCTGCAACTAAAACCGCTAAGTAAAACCCGCAGCAAACCGGCAACAGCTAGCGGAGAAGCCGCCATAAATCTCGGTAGTGAACAAATAAACTTACCGGTCTACTCCTTAAAAACCGCGCAGCCCGGTGATTGCGGTGCTGGCCCGGCGCTGTTTCGCGACGACTACCTGACCTGCCTGATTCGTCCGGGCTGGTCGTTTGCGGTGTCTGCCAACGGCGATTTAATTGTGGAGGTGCAGCCATGAGCGATACAACAGCCATGAGCGATAAGAAAGCCATGAGCGGGGATAAAACCTTGAGCGAACTCAGCGGAGTGACTATCGAAGACGGCAAAGTCGCTATCACCGAATACCTGTCGATAGATCTGGACAAAGAAACCTGGCACTGCCGACGTTGCGATCAAAATCTAGGTAGCGCACGCGGGCCGTACAAAGAAGCTTTGGTGGTTTACGAGCGCGAGCCCGCTGACATACACGACCCGGTTATCGATCCAAAAAAATACGCGTTTACTTATTCGCCAGATCCAGACTGGTGCCGCATTATTGAATACTACTGCCCCCAGTGCGCAACTCAGATGGAGGTGGAATATCTGCCGCCGGGTCACCCGCTTACACTGAATGACCTGGTGCTTGACATCGATAGCCTGAAAGCCCGACATCGAGCCGATGGACAGTCCGCGGACTCTGAACAAGGGAGTTCTAAATGAAGCGCGTCAGTGTTGATATCGGCGGTACGTTTACCGATTGTTTTTTGGTGTTTGGCGATCAGCGTGCCGAAGCCAAGGCCTTAACCACCCATCACAATTTAGCCTCCGGATTTATGGCGGCCCTGGAAGATGCCTGCGGGCAGTTGAACCTGGGTATTGAGGAAGCCCTGTCTGCCGTGGATGCGGTGCGCTATGCGACCACACTCGGCACCAACGCCCTGATCGAACGCAAGGGACCGCAGGTGGGTTTGCTCACCACTTCCGGGTTTGAATTTTCGGTACCCCTGATGCGCGCCCGCGGTTATGGCGACGGTCTGAGTGATGCCGAGCAGCAGGATTTACCCGGTGCTTCGCGACCGATACCGATTGTGCCGCGGGCGATGATTGAAGGCATCGACGAGCGCATCGACTACAAAGGTGAAGTGGTGTTTGATGTCGATGCCGACAATGTGCGGCAGGCAGTGCGTCGCTTGGTCGATCGGGGTGCGCAGGCCTTCGTAGTGGCCACGGTCAATGCAGTGGTGAACCCGGAGAACGAAAAGAAAATCGAGCGCATTATCCTCGAGGAATATCCCAGTCATTTACTCGGTGCGATTCCGATTGTGCTGTCGCATCGCGTCGCGGGTCGCAAGGGTGAATACGCTCGCACCATGTCGGCGATTCTCGATGCGTATTTACACGACCAGATGTACCACGGTTTGGCGAGTCTGGAGAGCGTGCTACGCAAAAATAAATACAGCAAACCCATGCTGGTGGTACACAACAGCTGTGGCATGGCACAGATGAGTTCGACGCACTCCTTGCAAACCATCCACTCCGGGCCGGTGGCGGGTCTTGAAGCCACCGAAAGCCTGTCGCAACAGTTTAATGAAGACAATATGATTGCCACCGATATGGGCGGTACCAGTTTTGATATTGGTTTGGTGACCAGCGACGGCGTTAAGTTTTACGATTTTAATCCAGTGATTGACCGCTGGTTAATTAGTACGCCGATGACCTACCTACATACTCTGGGTGCCGGGGGTGGTTCTATTGCGCGTTACGACCGGCTATGGGGTGCTGTAGAAGTCGGGCCAGAAAGTGCGGGTTCCGATCCCGGTCCCGCCTGTTATGGTCGCGGTGGTAAATACCCCACCACCACCGATGCTAATTTGGTGCTCGGCTATCTCGACGAGAAAAACTACGCGGGCGGTAATATTAAACTCAGTAAACGCCGCGCCGAGCGCGCCATTCGCGAGCATATTTGCGAACACACCGGCACCAGTGTGGAAGAGGCCGCGTTGGCGATTCGTCGCAAGGTCGACGCCAATATGGCGGATGCGATTTTTAAAGAAGTGGCGGTCAAGGGTTACGATCCACGTAACTTTACCCTGCTGTCCTACGGCGGCGGTGGGCCGCTGCACGCTTGCGGTTACGCCAGCAAAATCGGTATTTCGCGCATTTTAATTCCGCCCTTCAGTGCAGTCTTTTCTGCTCTGGGTGCGGGTAGTATGAATCAGCTACATATCCACGAACGCTCGTTGTATTTAATGCTCTACGATTCCTTAGAGCGCAAGGTCTTACAAGATTTTGAGCAGTTTAATGCCACCGTCGATCAGCTCGAAGCACTCGGTCGTGAAGATTTGCTACGCCAGGGCGTGGATGCCAGCGATATTAAATTCAGGGTGGAACTGGATATGCGCTACGGCAACCAACTGGCCCAAACGGCAGTGATCAGTCCGGTGGATCGCATTGAATCCGATCAGGATGTGATGACCCTGCTCGACCTGTTCAGCACCAGTTACGAAAAGCGCTTTGGTAAGGGCAGCGCGGCACCAGAGGCCGGTATTCGCGTCAACGTGATTCGAGTGGTGTCCTACGTCGAACACGAGGCGGTGGAGCTGGAAACCAGTAGCGCCAGCAGCGATGTTGTCGTGACCTCTGCCAGCAGTCGTGATTGCTGGTTTGACCGCAGCTCTGATGGCGAGAGCGACCCACTGACGACCCGTGTTTATAACGTTGCGGATATCCCCGAAGGCGCGTCGGTCGATGGCCCGGCTCTGGTAGAAACGCCACACACAACTTATCTGGTTTACCCCGGTTGGTCGCTGACCATGGGCAAGCAGGGCTCCGCCTGGCTTGAACAACACAGCGTCAATGGAGGAGGAAAGCACCATGAATAAACCACAAGCTCCCAGCGAACGCAGCCTGATCGAACAGTTTCTCGATGACAACGTACTGTTTTTGGGTCCCGACCCGGACATTATGAGCGACCACAGTGTTTCAATTCCCAATGACAGGGAAGTCAGCGCGGTTAAAGCCTGGGGAGATCGCGCCGACGATATCAATTTAATCCGCAACCGTTTGCAAACCGCCTGTAATGAATCTTTCGACATGGTAGAGCAAATGGGCGCCGCCCCCGGCGCCAAGTGGGGCGATTTAATTGCGGGGATTTTCTCCTGTCAGGGAGATTTGTCAATGTCCAGTGCCGGCGGTGTATTGATCTTCTCAGTACTGGCCCAGCATCCGGTAAAATTTGCCCTTAAATACTGGAAAGATGAGCCGACCGTTGGTATTAACGATGGCGACATCTTTATGCACAACGACGCTCGCTACGGCAATATTCACAACACCGATCAAAGCCTGTGTTTACCGGTATTTCACGAGGGTGAAATTGTCTGTTTTGTTGGCACTATTGTTCACGAAGGTGAAAACGGTGCCTGCGAACCCGGTGGTATGCCCGGCGGTGCAGAAAGTCCCTACGACGAGGGCCTAAAAATGCCGCCGCTAAAAGTTGGCGAAAATTTTGAATTCCGCAAAGATTTACTCACCTTCCTGCAAAACTCGGTACGCGAACCCAAGCTGCAACTGGAAGGGATGAAGTCGAAATTACACGCGAGCCTGCGCATTAAAAAACGCGTCGAAGAAATCATTAAGGATTATGGGGTAGATGCCTTTTTGGCAACCGTGCGCGGTACCTTGACTGATACCGAGATGGAAGTCCGTCGCCGTTTGCGTACCTGGCCCGATGGCAAAGTACAGTCCAACGTCTTTGCCGACAGTACCCTGCGGGAAAACGTGCTGATTAAGATTCGCTGCGAGGTCATTAAAAAAGATGATGAGCTGATTATCGACTTGCGCGGCTCGTCACCACAGTTTTTAAATCGGGCCAATAACACCGTGCTGGCTTCGATGAAGGGCATGTTGGCACAATTGTTTTTAATGTTTGTGTGGCCGGATCTGCCCCGTAACCAGGCGGTGTTTGCACCCATTAGCGTATTGACGGATCCAGGTTCAGCACTGAACTGCTCACCGGAAGCGCCTAATGCCCAGAGCATGATGACCTTCTTCCCGGCATTTACGGCGGTGCAGAGCGCGATTCCAAAACTGTTGTTTGCGGCGGGTTATCGCTCAACCGATATTATCGCTTGCTGGTACAACATGATTACTACCTTTGTATACGGCGGTTACAGCCAGCATCAGGAATTTGTTGGCAATGTATGTGCCGATCTCAACGGCATGGGCGGTGCCGCGCGTGCCACTCGCGATGGCGAACATTCTATAGCACCGATTTTTGCGTCGATGGCCGACATTGGCGAGCAGGAATTAATCGAAGAAGAAGTGCCAATGATGAAGTTGGTGCCCCACAAAGTGATGGTCGACAACTGCGGTTTTGGCAAGCAACGCGGTGGTCACGGTTATCAGCAGATCGTCACCCACAAAGACACCCAGGCCTGGGGCTATATGGTCAATACCATCGGTGCCAAGTTCCCCTCCACCTACGGTATTTTCGGCGGCTATGCCCCCGGTTGTTACCCTCTGTGTAAGGTTAAAGACGTTAACGTATTCGAGGTGATGAAAGACAATCGCGACTTAATGCGCTTTACCATCGAAGAGATCATGAACAAGCAGCCCTTCCCCGACGCCACTTACAGCTCCCACCACGCGGGCCTGCAGTTCGAGCTGGCCGAGCAAGGTGAGCTGTACATGATTACCCAGGGTGGCGGCGGTGGTTACGGCGATATTCTCGAGCGCGATCCGGCAGACATTGCTAAAGACTGGGCCGATGGCATTGTGTCAAAAAACACCATTGAAAATATTTATCACGTGGTAATGGATTACGGCACTGGTGCTCTCGATCAGCAAGCCACCGACAAAGCGCGCGCTGCCGAACGTAAAGCGCGGCTGGCGCGAGCTAAACCCTTCAAGGAGTTTGCCGCCGAGTGGACTAAGGCGACGCCGCCGGAAAATCTACCTTTTTACGGTAGCTGGGACGACCCTGCTGTATTGCACCTGGGTAGTCCCGATAAAACCTGTCCGGCAGACGCCATTGAGCCGGTAATGATGCCCGACCCCAAGGACGTAGAAATTGCCCGGCTTAAGGCGGAACTCGCCGCACTTAAATCGATTTAAAGAAATGTTTGTGGCTGGCGGAACGTAGCCCTGATGGCTGGGCTGATTAAAAACTGGTTAAACGGCGACACGCCCAGCTTGCGCTGGCTCGCGTTTGAAGATTACGCCCGCAAGGTATTTGGCAACGAGCACGAGGGCTGGTATCGGGAACCGATGCGCTACGCAGCGGGCCTTGCCGACGCCAATAAAGTGCTGGGTTCTCAGGTTGTGACTTTTGATTTTGGTGCGGTTTTTTTGGCCAATGCGGCTCTGGCTAAAGAAAGCCAGGGTGCAGATCGGATAGCCGCTGTGTTAAATAACGAGGGCGTTAAGGCTTTTTGCAATGACGCTATCTCGGCAATGGCTCACCAGCTTAACGCCCGGGTCGATTTGGTCTTGCAGTTACCTTCGCCTTCGGGCTTATTAATTACTTTGGGTGAAGACGCAGCAAATATTGATTTCGATATGCTCGACGATACCGCTACTGTACTGGCAGACATGCTGCGGGGCTTTTCTGAATTAAACATTGCTGGTGTGGTGGTGGCATTTACTGCAAGTGGAGTAGATGTGGGTGAAGAGAGCGAAGCCTGCGAAGTGTTACAGAGCGTCGCCGATCACTACGACTGGATATTTGCACTGCGCCTGGTAGGCAGCGAGTTAGTGGGCGAGCTGAGTGACTTGCCTGCTGATTTGGTATTATTTTCCGCGCTGTCATTGAGCGAACTCGCGGAACAGAAAATCCCTGTCGGGGGTGGTTTGTCTGCTGATTTCTGGGGATCCGGCGAGTTGCCCACACAAACTCGAATGTGTCTTTACGGCGATGTGCCTGCTGGACTTGACCCCAAAGTCGTGATTGAGCGAATTGCGGCTCTGCCCTAAAATCAAACGAACAAACGCAGTATTCAGTCCTCTTCCCTGTTTCTTCTTTCTCGTTTAATGGAAATGGTTAAATCGTCATAGTCGAATCCAGGTTTTAACATTCGCGAGGCACTATCCATATGCAACTCACTAGCCAGTCCGCCCAGTTTATGTTCCGCAATGCGTTGTGGCGCTACGCCGCAAAAACCGCCGTGGTAATCGATGGCGAGTCCTACACCTATAAACAGCTGGATGATCTGTCGAGCAACCTGGCGGCGTGTTTGCACGCCGAGGGTGTGGGCAAGGGCGATCGCCTGGCAATTCTGTTTCGTAATTGCATAGAGTATGTGGTTACCGACCTGGCCATTTTAAAGCTGGGCGCGGTGAAAGTACCGCTCAATGAAATGCTCAGTGCGAGTGATGTGGCCTACATGATTGCGCATTCCGGTGCGAAGGCCCTGGTGGTGCATAGCTCCCTGGTGGATAAACTCAACAAAGCCGAGCTGGTGACGACTGATCTCTCTATTATTCACGAGTTGGACGATGTGGGTAAGGGCATTGATGATGCCCATAAAAACTGGTCTGATTTTTTTGATGGTGAACTGGAAACGTTTGAGTGGTTGCCGGTAGCGCCCGAGGACCCCGCATTTATTCTTTATACCGGCGGCACCACCGGGCGCTCCAAAGGGGTGTTGCACACTCACGGTGCGATGATGATTAACGGCCTCACCCACGTAATGAATGCTGAAATTGGTGAAACCGAGAAATTATTATTAATTAGTCCGCTGCCCCACGCGGCGGGGTTTATGTTGCAGGCGGGTTTGTTGCACGGCGCTTGCGTCCATATTCAAAGAAAATTTGATCCGGAAGTTGTACTCGACACCATCGCTCGGAACAAAATCACCTGGACCTTTATGGTGCCCACCATGATTTATCGGGTGCTGGACGCCTACGATTCGACTAAACATGAAATCAATTCGCTGCGCACTTTGGTGTACGGCGCCGCGCCGATTACCAAAGTGCGCTTGCAGGAAGTACTGGATAAATTTGGTCCGGTGTTGTTGCAGTTGTTTGGTCAAACAGAGGTACCAGATTTCGCCACCAAGTTATCCAAGGCCGATCATTTAGACGAGCGCTTTTTGGGCTCCTGCGGGCAGCCCATTCTTACTGCTGACGTGCGCATTGGTGATGACAATGGCGAACCACTCGCCTTTGGCGAGGTGGGTGAAATTATGGTGCGCTCTCCCTATACCTTGGAGTGCTATTACAACGATCCGGAAAAAACGGCCGAGGTGTACGCGGGCGAGTGGCTGAAAACTGGCGACGTGGGTTATCAAATCGATACTGGTCATGTGTTTATTGTCGATCGCTCCAAAGATATGATTATTTCTGGCGGGATGAACGTGTACTCTTCGGAAGTTGAAAATGCAGTACAGGAATATCCCGGTGTCAAACAGGTAATGGTGATTGGTATTCCCGACGACGACTGGGGCGAGGCCGTGTGTGCGGCGGTTATTCCGTCTGACGAGAGTTTCGACCAGGCCGAGCTTATCGCGTTTTGTAAAACCAGGCTCGCAGCTTATAAAGTGCCTAAAACCATTGAGGTAGTCGATGATATTCCGCTCACAGCTTACGGCAAGCCCGATAAAAAAACCCTGAGGGCGAAGTATTGGGGAGAGCAATCTCGCCAGGTTAATTAGAGCTCCTTGATCATTTTTACTAAAGATCGTTCGCCGTGGTTCCAATTGCCGTGATTCCTATTACTGTGATCACAGGGTTTCTCGGCAGCGGCAAAACCACGTTGATTTCTCGCTTACTGCAAAGCCCTGACCTCGCCGACACGGCGGTGATCGTTAACGAGTTTGGCGAAACTGATCTCGATCACAGTTTGATTGCCGCGAGCAGCGAAAATATTTTACAGCTAATGAATGGTTGTATTTGCTGCACGATTCGCGAAGACCTGGCCCTGGAATTGCGCAATTTATTTCATCTGCGCGCGCTGGGCGATGTTCCGCGATTTAACCGGGTGGTAATAGAAACCACGGGGTTAGCCGATCCGGTACCGATTATTCACACGCTAATGGCGAATACCGAACTCAGAAAAGTGTATCGCATGCAAGCGGTGATCACCGTAGTGGATGGGATTGTGGGCGCACGTACCCTGGCGGATCAGCAGGTTTCGACGCGCCAGGTTGCCCTCGCCGATCAGTTGCTGATTAGTAAAACCGATATTGCCGATGTCGATGCCGATACCACTGAGCTGGAGAACTTGCGAGCGATGCTGGGTGAAATAAATCCATCGGCGGTAATAGTTGATATACAGAATCAATCTGATTCAGCTTTGCTCTCGCTATTACTATCGGAAAACAGTTATCCGCTTAAGGGCGGAGTTGCCAATCTGGAGCATTGGTTGGGCGACACCTCTGCTTCGCGTCATGATCATGGCCATGGCTCAGGTATTCAAACCTTTACCCTGTATCGCGAGCCGGCCATCAGTTTGGCCGATTTAATATTATTTTTTCACGAACTGGTTAATTACCACCCCGATAAACTTTTGCGCGTAAAGGGTTTGGTGTTAATTAAAGATAAAACGGATACGCCGGTGGTGGTGCACGCGATTCGCGAAAAAGTGTACCCCCTGGTGTGGCTCGAAGGTTGGCCCAGCGCTAAGCGAGAAACTCAGTTGGTATTTATTACCGATGGCATTGCTCGCGAGGAAATTGAACAGATGTTGAACACAGTCTGTAATGCTGAATAGGTACAATAGGGCTATCTGAAACTAATGTCAGTACACAACCTAAAATTGTTCCCAATCGTCGTCATCGGGCCTCGGGTTTTTAGGTGCAGGGTTTTCAGGTGCAGGGTTTTCAGGACTAGTTTCGTCGACTGCGCTAGAGCTCGGTTTTGCAGTTGTTTTATAGGATGATTCTTTAGCATCAAGACCCTCACTTTTGGCCTGGGTTTTGGTTTCCTCTATATAGGATTCAGTTTTCGCTCCTCTGGTAGTGGTGCTGGTAATAGTCGGCACGGAGTCCGCAGCCTGTGGGGTCGTGCCTCCCTTACGCTTTTTCATGTCCTTGAGTTGAAAAAAGCTGACCATCTCCTGCAGTTGTTGAGCCTGTGTACTGGTCGACTCACTGGCCGCTGCGGCTTCCTCGACGAGTGCGGCGTTTTGTTGTGTAATGTTGTCCATCTCCACTACCGAGCGATTGACTTGCTGGATACCGGAGGACTGCTCCTGGCTGGCGGCGGCAATTTCGTTGACCAGGCTACTCACATCGCTGGAGGAAGACACAATCTGGCGGAGCATATCGCCAGAGTTGTTGGTGAGTTGAATACCTTCGGCAATATTGGCCACACCCTCGTCAATGAGCGCGCGCATCTCCTTGGAGGCCTTGGCGCTGCGACCAGCCAGATTGCGGACCTCGCTGGCAACCACGCTAAAACCGCGACCATGTTCCCCTGCCCGAGCGGCCTCTACAGCCGCGTTCAGGGCCAGCAGGTTGGTTTGAAAGGCAATGTCCTGAATAAGCTCAAGCATTTCGTTGATACGGGCATTAGAGGTTTCGATGCGATCCATCGCAGCAATAGTTTTGGTAGAGACCTCATTACCTGCCGAGGCTACCTCGGTAGCGGCTTTAGCGAGTTCGGCCGCACGCGTGGCGTTTTCAGCGTTGGTGTCTACGGTGCCGGTCATTTGTTCCATGCTGGCGGCAATTTCTTCCAGGCTGGAGGCCTGTTCCTGGGTGCGCGAGCTAAGTTCGGTATTGCCGTTCATTACCTGACCAGAGGCAACAGCGACTTGTGTTGCTGTCTTGCGGATTTTATTGAAGGTCTTGCCCAGAGACAGAGTCATTAGAGCCATATGGCGCGCGAGCAGGCCCAGTTGGTCGTCCCAATCGGTGTGTTGCACATCTTGAGTCAAGTCGCCTTTGGTCAGGGCTTGAGAAGCCTGAAGCAGGCTACTCAGGCGCTTGAGAATGTTGAAGGCAAAATGGGCTGAAGCGGCGCAGACCGCAACGGCGGCACCCGCGAGTACCAGATAAAATATAAAACTAGCTGCGGCTCGTTTACTGGCGCTGGCGCTTTGATTGGCGATGCGGGACTGTTCCGCGAATTCGACCACCTGGTTGAGTAGGGGTTCTATGCGGTTAATGGACTCGGTGAAGATCTTTGTGCTGTTGTCGGTCTCGGTAAATAGCGCCTGTACTTTGGGCCACCAGCCCTGGTAGTCAGCGATTTTGCCCGCCAGGGTTTGCTGAGTGCTGAGCGTGAGGTCGGTGGTGGAGTTTATAACCTGGTGAAACTGATCCAGCTCTACTTTGATGGTGCTTAAAGCCGCCTGCCGTTGCCTGGCATCACCAACTAGATATTCAGTTTGAGCCTGACGCAGGTTAAGCACTGACACCACCAACGCAGGATCGCCTCTTCCCGCTGTAAACACGCTGTCCTCCAGGCTGATGAGGCTTTGGGTTAATTTGGCATTTATGCCCTTAGAGCGGTCAAAACCGATGCTCAGACGGTTGTTTGCCACGGTGCCAAAAAAATCACCGTAGTCCAGGAGAGCCTCGCGCAGCTTTGTGATAGCGAGCACACCTGTGGATAGCAAGTCCGCATCGAGATCGACAATGTTCTCCGACTCCCTCGCCATGTCATCGATCAGCGTTATTCCCCGCTGCAGTGTTTTGCTGTGGGCCGCCAGATAGCGTTCGTCACCGTTGCTGGTAAATCTGATTTCGTGCTGCCGGAGTTCGAGTACATTGATTTTTAGTTCTGTGGATAAGCGCACTAGAGCCAGCGAAGTCTGTTCTACGTGGGCAACTTGCTTGTTAACGCTCTTTTCCGAGATATAAGCTAGGATGATAGCAATGGCGACAGCGATAACGACGACGAAGATCAGAGCCAATTTTTGGCCAATTGACATAGTTCGATAGCTTGGCAGCCAGTTCAATGGTCTGTTTTTCATTCAATCTGTTCCCTGTCTCGCTTGACTTGGATAGAGTACTACTCGATGCTCGTTATCCGTTCGAGTGGTACATGCTTTGATAGTAGAATCTTAGAATTTTTTGGTGTAACAGTCACGAGTCTATAAGGTAAGGTCACGGTGATCAAGGCGCTAGCTCGCAGTTTTAATGAGGGGCAGCTCCGCGATGAATTGCCGCTAAATTAATGGCGTTCTTTTTATAGGGTAAGTTTTATAGGGTAAGTTTTGTTAGAGTAAGTTTTTTAGAACAAGAATGATCGGTCTTTAATTGATCAAGCTCGAGTCCAGAAAATTAATTTAAATAAGGTAACTTTCAGGAGGAATATCAAAATGGGAAGAGTTCAAGACAAGGTGGCATTAATTACAGGCGGCACTGCGGGCATTGGTTATGCCAGCGCAGAATTAATCTGTCGGGAAGGCGGTAAGGTGGTGATTACCGATCTGCGCCCGGCGGAAGGCGAGGCCTCGGCGCAAAAACTGCGTGATCAGGGCTACGATGCGATGTTTGTCGAGCAGGACGTGACCGACGAAACGCGCTGGGAAGAAGTGATGGCCGAGGTGGTTAAACGGCACGGTCGCCTGGATATTCTGGTTAATAATGCCGGCGTCGGCATTGAAACCGATTTGGAGGAAAGTGATTTGGCCCACTGGCGATTTGTGAATGGGGTCAATATGGAAGCGGTGTTTATGGGCACCAAAAACGCCGTTAAGCAAATGAAACTCAACGGCGGTGGCAGTATTATCAATATCTCCTCCATCGAAGGTTTGGTTGGCGACCCTCGGTTTGGTGCTTATAACGCGAGTAAGGGCGGTGTGAGATTATTCACCAAATCGGCTGCACTCTATTGTGCCGAGAAAAAATATAATATCCGGGTGAATTCTGTGCACCCCGGTTTTACTCAAACGCCGATGGTGGACGATGCGATCGGACTGTTTTCTGAAGCGGACGCCGAGCGTATTAATCGTGAAATTGCCATTGGTTATATGGCTGATCCTATTGATCAAGCCTACGGTATTTTGTTTTTGGCGTCCGACGAGTCCCGGTATATGACCGGCTCAGAGTTAGTGATTGACGGTGGTTACACGGCGCACTAGGTTTCCCGCAGAATTAATTTCTAGCAAGGAGTTTTAGAACTATGCGTTCGATATTGGTAGTCAATGCCAAAGGTGGTTGCGGTAAATCGACCATTGCCACCAATTTGGCGGCGTATTACGCCATTAAGGGGAAGAGCGTAGTGCTGGCCGATTACGATCCCCAGGAGTCCAGTTTGGACTGGTTGGCGGAACGGCCCGCGGATAGAGCAAAAATTACCGGCATTGCTGCTCATCGCGACGGTCTTCGTGTGCCGAAAAATACCGATTACCTGATTATGGATAGTCCTGCGGCCTTACATGGCCGGCCTCTTGCGCAGTTGGTTCGCCGGGCCGATGCGATTTTAATGCCGGTGTTGCCATCGCCCATAGATGAACGGGCGGCGGCGCGATTTTTAGTGGAAATAAAAAATTTGCGCCGCGTGGTTAACTCCGAAGTTCGCGTCGCAACCATTGCCAATCGGGTGCGTGATAACACGCTGGCCGCAGGTAGTTTGTATGAGTTTATGGGGGATCTTAAGCTGCCCGACGGCAAAAAGATGTGGCACCTGGCCGCACTTCGCCTAAGTCAAAATTACATTCGGGCAGCGGAGCGGGGCTTGTCGATATTCGAATTCGCGCCGGTAAAGACGCTGCCGGATCGAGAGCAGTGGGCGCGTACTATTCGCTGGCTAGCGAGCATTGAGAACCGATGATTTTTTTAGGTTCCAAAGTCTGTGTTAGCAAATTCAGCATGCAGTAGAGCCGTCAGCAGGAAAGAGCCTTCAGCAGGAAAGAGCCTTCAGCAGGGAACAGCCTTCAGCAGGGAACAGCCTTCAGCGGGGAAGAGCCTTCAGCGGGGAAGAGCCTTCAGCAGGGAAGAGCCTTCAGCAAGCGGTAGAGCCGCCGTCCACCACGATTTCTGCTCCAGTGACCCAGGGAGATTGATCGCTGGCTAAAAACAATGCGGCCTTGGCGATATCGGCAGGCTCACCTTTCATGCCCAGTGGAGTGCCGCGTTCAAAGGCTTGCTGTACCGCCGCTTCATCCGCGCCCAGGCCGAGATCGACAAAACCTTTTAGTACCGCTTCACCCATATTGGTGGGAATCAAACCGGGGTGGATGGAATTTACGCGGATGCCGTATTGCAGTTGCCCGAATTCCACGGCGGCGGCTTTAGTCAAGAGTTTGACCGCACCCTTGCTGCCGCAATAGGCGCTTAAGCCGGAGTAACCGCGCAAGCCCGCAACCGATGACAGGTTGATGATGGAGCCGCCTTTGCCTGCGATGCCGCCTGGTTTCATTGCCTTGCAGGCGTGTTTTAAGCCGAGAAAAACACCGTTAACGTTAATATCCAAGATACGCTGGAAGTCTTCCAGTGTGGTGTTTTCAAACAGCGAGCAAATTTCGATGCCGGCATTGTTGACGACGATGTCCAGCCCGCCAAGTTGCTTAACGGCGCTGGCGACGACGTTTTCCCAATCGCTTTCGCTGGTGACGTCGTGGCGAATAAATACCGCTGTGCCGCCGCTATTGTTAATCTCAGCCGCAGTCGCCTGGCCTTCTTTTTCGAGGATGTCGGTGATGATTACCGAAGCGCCAGCACGAGCAAAGGTGTGAGCCATTTCAGCCCCCAGGCCACGAGCAGCTCCGGTGATCAGGGCAGCTTTTCCCGCTAACGAAATTTCAATAGAGGATTGAGTCATTGTGGTTTCCTGTAATTTTAATGAAGAGATAATATTTTATTTAAAAACGGCACGCCAGGCTATCTTACTTTATCCCGATATTCGCTTGGTGATACGCCAAACCAGCGCTTAAACGCGCGACGAAAACTGGTGGTATCCTGGTAACCCAGTTCCAGGGCAATGGAATCGATGGAGTTATCGGTGTTGCGCAAAGAGTCTATGGCCATTTGTTTGTAAATCATGTCGCGTAGCTCGCGGTAATTAGTACCTTCGGCCTGCAAGTACCGCATTAAGGTGCGCGAAGAAACGTTAAAATAACCCGCCATTTCCTTCAGCGTTGGCATTGCCTCCGGGGTTTTGCGCAACTCCGCTAATACGTGCTGCATGGTTAGATTGTTGGCGCGGATTTCCTGCATTTTTTGTTTCAGTTGTTCTTCGGCCAGGCGATGGATTTGTGAATCCGCTGTGATGCAGCGAACGTTGGCTAGCGCAGCGGGTAATATCATTACGTTTTTGTCGCCGTTGAATTCGGTTTGCCCGGAAAAATAGTTAGCGTATTGATCAACATATTTGGGCGTTGGAAACGCGAAGATGATTTTGCTATCAACTAATTTTTTTCCGCTGACAAATTCCAATGCATTCTGTAGCGTTAACATCAGTGTTTCGAGAATCACGGTTTGCATGTGTGGAAAAGAGTGCGTTTTCACCATTTCCAGAAAAATTTTGTCGTCCTGGTAATATACTTCCAGGTCACAGAAAGTAATAGAGGTTTGGTAATATCTGGCGGCATCTTTAATAGCCTGACCCACGGTTTCCGCCGAAATGATAGCCATGCCCACCGGGCCGTGTGTGGATATATGGAGCCTGGAGCCTAGGGACAATCCCGCATCCGGAATGTTTTGGGTCTCGATAACTTCAAACACCGCCGCCGCGAGGAGATCAAACTTAATCGATCCTGAGGAGTTTTCCAGCAATTCGCGAGTAATGCCGTGGCGGGAAAAAATCTCTTCCACGATAGGTGTGTTGCCCAGGGTATGGAAGACCAGATTGGCGTAGCTGGAAGTCACAAATTTACTGTCGAGGGGCGGCTGCTGACGAGCAACTTGTTCGATGTTTTTACTGTCGGAATGCGGGGGTTCAGTCGTCATGGTTTATCTTTCTGTGATCTGGTCGCTTACTGCATGGTTCACGGGCCTGCGCAACACGCTGCCGAGAAGCTCCCTAGTGTATGATGCTACGCTCGACAGTGCTAGATGAAAGGGCTACATGAAAGCGCTGCGGGATGTTTCGAGGCAATGTTGTGGGGCAATGTTTCGGAGCAATGTTTCGGAGCAATGTTTCGGGGCAATGTTTCGGAGCAATGTTTCGGAGCAATGGCCCTTCAGGCTCGGATTACCTTAATATTTGAGCTGCGGCGGTATTATTGGCCCTGCTTAGCAAGTAATGACGGGTTTGATATGGAGCAACTACGTCACAAAAACGTAATACGGTGGTGTCGAGAGTTGCGATCAGTCAAAGCTTACCTAGCGATCGAAAATTAAAAAAATAAATATAAAACAATAGGTTGAAGTAAATTTTTGGGTTTTAAGTGATGGCTTCTCGACGTTTAAGTGTCACTTTCGGTAACGAGGGTTGTCACATTTAGACCTGTATCTGGGTGCTACATTCTTACTATAGTGGCCTTGGCAGATGATTGGCGATTATAAGCGAGATAACCTGCCTTTATCTTTATGTAGTTATTTTGGTATAATTCGCGCCGCACAAATTTGAGTACAGACGACGGAACGGTTCGTTTGAAATTTGGACTAATAAATTGAGACTGAAGGGGTGTTAAAACATGTCACAAGCTAGAACAGCATATTACTCAGAGGCCAACCTCGTTAATGACTCGGGCGCTGCGGGCCACTTTCGTCGAAATCGCATTTTTTATGTGGGTGGCGCGGTAGCTCTGGCGATAGCCATAGCGCTTCGTATCTATCAGCAAACCATGTCATTTAGCGTGGGTACTGACTACTACGAGCCGGAATTCCAGACTTACTGGATGTCCCTGCTATATATCGAAGTAGTCGTCTTGTCGGCGATTGGGATAATAGGTTCGGTGTATGTGTGGTTCACACGCGAAACCGATGCCGCGTCGATTTCCCCTCAATTAGAGCTGAGCCGCTACTTCAAGCTATTGGGCGTGCTTTCGGTTATCGGGCTTTGGGCTGTTACCGTAGCCGCGCTGGCGATTGAGTCCGATGCATCCTGGCATCAGGTCACCATTCGCGATACTGACTTCACGCCAACTCATATTGTGATTTTCTACTTTGCCATCCCTTTGTTGACGGCGATTTTAATACCTACCTTTATCTGGACGCATACGCGTATCCCTGCCTTTATGAATCGCGTTTCTCTGCCTTTCCTCGCGGTGGTGTGCGGTATCTTTATGATTATGCCCAACTACGGCTTTAACGAGTGGGGCCATACCTTCTTCTACGCTGAAGAGTTGTTTTCTGCGCCGATTCACTACGGTTTTGTAGTGATGGGCTGGTCGCTATTCTTCCTGGTGCCTTTGGCAATCCAGATTATCCAGCGCATGGCTCAGTTAATTGCAGAGGTGTCTAAGGACGATACTGCTGTGGCCTAATTGACCGGCACGCTTTTGACTTAGACCTTAGCTACTCTGAGTGTTGTATAGCCCCCGCGAAGTAAAGCTTTGCGGGGGCTATCTTATTAAGGGTTTAATTTGTTGTTAGCAGATTGTCGTTTTAACGGCTTGCTTGTTTGCCGTTGAGCCTGTGTTATAAGTGACAAAATATTATTCTAATTTGTTTCTCAAAAATTTGAGGTTATTGCGATGAGTGTTGAATTACCCGCTGATAAAATCACTGACGTACAGAGATTTGATTTGTCAGTACTTACCCGGCCGTCGGCGCAGAAGTTCTATAAGCGTTTCGACGGTATTATTATTTTTGTTCTATTCGCCTTTATTGCTCTTGGCATCATGCTGCAATACTCGCTGACGGCGGGCGATTGGGATTACTGGGTCGACTGGCGCGATCGTCGCTGGTGGCCCCTGGTAACACCCATTACCTTTATGATTTTTATTGGTGGCTTTATGTACCCAGTATGGCGAGCCTTTCGCCTGCCGGTTATCGCCACCGCGGTTACCACATTGCTGGCCTTATCTTCGTGGGTTAGTCGCTACTACAATTTTCATCTGTTTGCCGATTTCCCCATGAGTTTTGTGTTTCCGTCTACCTATATTGCTTTAGGTATTTTGATGGACTGCGTGCTCGCGATGACTCGCAGCATGATTATGACCACAATTGTAGGTGCTTTTTTATTCGCAGGTTTGCTCTGGCCGGTTAACTGGCCTTTGTTAGCGGCGTATAAAGTGCCGGTGGAGTACAACGGTTTACTACTGTCGGTTTCCGATTTGATGGGCTACGAATACGTTCGTACTACCACGCCTGAATATTTGCGTATTATCGAGGAGTCCACCTTGCGTACCTTCGGTGGCTCGGTGACGCCGCTGACGGCGGTGTTTGCGGCCTTTGCCAGTATATTGGTTTTCGCGTTGGCCACCATGGCTAGCTCAGCGATCTATAACTATGCAGGTCGTTACACCCGACGTATCGCTTAGCTTCGCGACGTAAAATTTCGATTCAGTGGCTCGACTTGGCAATAACCTTGCAAGTCGGGCTAGTTAATTCAAAGCACGTTTAGTGTGCGATATTATTGGCAGCGTCATTTGGGCGCTACTTACGACAGGTGTTTTTTATGAACCTTGGCACAAAATTTTTAAAACTTATCAGCGTACTGGCTTTGCTGGTATTGGTATCCGGCGATGCAATGGCTCACGGCGAGCGCGCCCAGTTGGCTAGTATGCGCATGCGAACTGTTCACTGGTTCGATATTAAAGTCGAGCCACAGAACGCGAAAGTGGGTGACACCATTGTTATGACGGGTAAGTTTATCCCTTCTAAATTTTGGCCAGAGCAACTACCTAGCGTTGACGATACGTTTTTTCTCAATGTCGGTTTGCCCGGTCCAAAATTTATTCGTGTGAACTCTGAAATAAATGGCGTGCCAATGATCCGCTCTACTGCAGCGGAAAAGGGTAAGCTCTACGAGTTTAAAGTTGTGGTGCGGGCGCGGGTTGCCGGTCGTTACCATATGCATCCTTTACTCAACGTGAAGGACGCAGGTACTTTGGTAGGTAAGGGTACCTGGATCGATGTTGATGAAAGCGACAGCGATGCCCCCTATGTGAATGAAGTCACCACCATGCAAGGGGATGTTATTGACCTGGAAAACTATGCGCTAGGCAATGTGTATTTTTGGCATGTAGTTTGGATTATTTTAGGTGTCGCCTACCTGGTTTACTGGTTAATTTTGCCGAAAAAAGGCGTGTTTATTCCTCGTTATATGTTCATAGCTGAATCGGGTATTGATAAAGCTAATAGCCTGGTTACCAAGAAAGACTTTATGGTTTCCGGTGTATTTTTTACCGTTACTTTGGCTATTATTTTGACTGGTTATCTGTGGGCGGAAAGCAAATATCCGGTTACTATTCCGCTACAGACCGGTAAGGTGGAAGTGGTCGGCTACGAAGTGCCTACAGGTGGTCTGGAAATCGCGGTCGAGAACGCGACCTACGAATTAACCGGCCGCAACTTGTCAATGCGCACGCGAATGAAAAATACCAGTGCATCACCGATACGCATTGCTGAGTTTATTACCGCTAACATACGCTTTATCAACGACAAAGTGCCAGGTACTGGTATGGTTGCTGGCGAAGAGATGGTTTCTAAGGACGGCCTGAGTGTTTCGGTAGATGTGATTGCGCCCGGACAAGAAGTGGATGTGTTGCTTAAGGCAGAAGATGCACTTTGGGAGAAATATCGCATGACCGGTTTGATTTACGATCCGGATAGCCGCTTTGCCGGCATGCTGTTTTACTACGATGCCCAAGGCAATCGTTATCAGCAGGAAGTTGGCGGCGCAGTATTGCCTTCTAACTTCTAAAAACATGCTAAACGGCGCTGCGTGCATCGATGTATGCGTCTTCGATGCGGGCTGCCATTAGGTGGCCCGTTTTGTTTTGGGGAAAATAACTAAAACCTGCTTTAGCCGGTAGTGTTAAATGTGGAGTGCTTGTTTATGTGCCGCTTTATAGAAATGAAACTAGCTGCAATGCTTGTTCTACTATCGCTTACCTTCGCTCCGGGTTTGGCCCTGGGTCACGGTGGCGTTTCGGTGGAGGACGACGTATGCCTTATCAAGCTGGGAACCTACCGAGCGCACTTTACTGGTTACTTGCCTAAGACCCGTGCTACCCAGGAATTTTGTGAAGATATTCCCGAGGCCACAGATAGTATTTTTGTGATTGATTTTATCAGCGACGAATTGCGCGATATGGAGTTGGACTTTCGCATCGTTCGCGATGTTAAAGACATCGGTGTTCAAGCGACCTATGAAGACCTGGGTGGCGAGCAAGCTATCGAAGAGGCGACTATTTTCTACAATCCCCCGACCATTTACCCAAAGGGAGTCTTCAACGTCCGCTATCCCTTTACAGAGGACGGTGGCTATATTGGCATCGTCAATGTTCACCATGTTGAAACCGGATTAAAGTACCGCTCTGTATTCCCTTTCAGCGTGGGTGGGGCTCAATACGGTAAATATATTGTTTACTACGCATTGCTGTTTGCCTTTTGTGGCGTATTTATTTGGGGAGCGGGCCGCAACGCGTTTTTCACCAAGCGCCAGGAGAAGTAATCTTCATGGGGTCTTTGGCGCGCGCAACCACTGTCGTTATTTTGTTGCTGGTGTGTGCGCTGCTATTACCCTGGGAGTCCTACCCCCGCAGCTGGAAGCTTTGGTACGCCGATACCTTCGGTGCAACCTCCTATAACCCCGCCTCGGCTTCCGTACCTAGTACACCGCCTGCTACCCAGACAGAAGACTTCGAAGAAATTTGTCCCGCGGACGTCAAAGGTTGGCGCAAGGCTCAAACCATCGCCGGGGTCAAAATTTCTGCTTCCCCCGTGTGCATGCCCGACAACCCCTGGGCGATTGCCGCTTTTGTGCAGGGCACTAACAACGTCAAACATATGGCCTTGATGAATGCCCGCTTAGCCCCCGATGCGGTGGTCAAGGGTAGGGATCTCGACGGCGATGGCGACCCCGATGAAATTCATATTCGGCTTGAAGTCTTTGAGCTCAACGGCGGCTCCCCCGATCTGGATGTACCTGTGGTGCAATTCCCCATCGCCCCCGGTATTAAGCCGGGCCTGTGGGTGTTTGCGCCGAAGTCTTCGGGAATGTCTACGGAAAACTTTGAGTCGATAATGGCCCAGCCGGGGATACGTTTACCTTCACCGGCGATTCGGGTTGAGCAGGGTGACGTGGTCAAGGTGACCCTCGAAAACACCCATTACATGCCCCACACCATCCATTTTCACGGGGTGGATCACCCCTTCCTCGATGCCGAGGGCGAGGGTAACGACGGCGTGCCGGTGACCAGCGAATCCCCGGTGATGCCCGCCCATACCCGCACCTATAATTTCCAGCCCCGCCAGCCGGGCACCATGTTTTACCACTGCCACGTACAGGTGCAGGCCCACGTGCTGATGGGTTTGCAGGGCATGTTTGTGATTGAAGAAAACCGCCCTAACAACTGGGTGCAGACCTTCAATATTGGCGACGGTTATGTGCGCCACAGTTCGGTGGCGGTGCGGGAGAAATACGACCGCGAATACGATCTCCACTATCAGGATATCGATAAGGAGCTCGGCGAGCGGGTGCAGGCATCCAACGATCCCCGCGTTATTACTCGCCTGATACATCGGGATTACGACATCACCCAGGCCGACGCGGACTATTTCACCCTCAATGGCCACTCCTTTCCCTATACGGCTCGGGATGCCCTGATCGTCACCAAACCCGACGAATTGCTGAAGTTGCGGGTATTAAACGGCGGCAGCGAAGGTATCGCGCTGCACACCCACGGCCACAAAGTCACCATTTCTCATTACGATGGCGTCGAATACCCCGAGCCGGTGCGTATTACCCGCGACGTGGTGTGGATCGCTTCCGCCCAGCGACTTGATCTCGAGCTGTCGGCTAAAAACGATGGTTTGCACAGTTACGGTGAAGGCGTGTGGATACTGCATGACCACCAGGAAAAAGGTGTTACCACTGGCGGCATCGGACCGGGTGGCAACGTGGGCATTATTGTTTACGATAAATATTTAGAGGATAACGGCTGGCCGATGACCTTTGGGGTCGATTGGAGCAACTATTTCAGCGAAGATTACTATCAACGCAAAATCCCGGTGTGGAGTAGCTACGACGACACTAATCGTTTCGGTGATGTGCAGGGCAGCGTTTGGCCGAAGCTCAAAATCGTGCTGCTATTGCTGTTGTCCGGTATTGCCCTGGGTCTTGTCTATCGCTGGGTTTTTACTGGGGACAAGGGTTTGGACCTTAAGGTCTCTGACGATAAGGCTTCTGGAGATAAGGTCCCTGGAGATAAAACCTCTGGAGATCGGCATGATTGATCTGGTTGCGATACGGTCAGGGCGCGGCGGTTTGAATCTGGCGTCGTCAGCAGGGCTGTCATTAAGGGGTCTATTATTAGTAGGTCTATTAATAGGCGGTCATGCCTTTGCGGAAGAGAAGGGTGGCATGGCCATGGATCACAGCATGCAGGGCGGCATGGTGATGGATGCCACCGGGATGGTGATGAATGCCAACAGCGAGAGATTGCCGGAAGATTGCGAAAAAATTTCTCGGGACTACGAATTTACTGTTATCGCCGGCACTAAATACGCCGAGCCCTTTGCGGATACCATGTTCGGCTTTAACCAGCACGAGTGGAAGGTGGAGCCCTGCAGCCGGATTACCGTGACCTTTAAAAACGAAGATCAGGTGCGCCACCAGTGGATGGTGCACGGTTTACCCAAGTATATTTACGATCAGGGTATGTTTCACATGGAGGCGGCCGGGGGTCACACCCAGGTCGGCACCTTTATCGTACCCAGCGACGATCGCACCTACCTTGCTCACTGCGATATTGCTCAGCATATGGAAAAAGGCATGAAGGCTCAGCTGGTAGTGGGCCGAGGCGACGGCGATTTGTGGAGCATCCCCGGGCTTACAGCCAAGTTCGAGCGTCCACCCACCGCGACATTTCTTCCTCGCTGGATATGGCTGGGTTTGTTACTCGTCGGGTTTATAAGCGCGGCCTATCTGTGGCCGCGGTTGATTAAAAGAGGTCGTTAGCACGGCCAGCTGTCGGTTTGGCCCTGTGCTCAATCATAGCGCAGCTGCGTCCCCCTCCCTGCTTCCATGCCAACTTCTTGGGCCGCCTTGCTATATTAGGCAATCTTAATATAAAATTGGATTCTTTTCTGCGGCGCGAGTCGTTACCATTCACCTGGGCGGTCAAATTGAGGCCCAAAATTGTGGATGTGTTAATTTCAACGTGATAAAGTTCGCCGTCGTTATTTTGCGACAGATTCACAACTATATAAATTAAGGTAAGGAGGGGAGAATTGGAGACAACACGGTATCGCATAGCCCGATTTATGATGGCTAACACGTGGGCATCTATGGCCGTATTATTGGCCATCACGGTGTTTTTTCTGGTTGGCGTTAAAAACGTCGAACTTAAAACTATCTTTACAGATTTGCTGCCGAAAGATCATCCTTTCGTTCAAACCTATAAAGATCACCCCAATTTTGGTAACCCCCTGACTGTGACTGTGATGGTCAAGCGGATCGATGGGCAAACCATCTACAATCCCGAGACCTTGCAAAAAGTCTGGGATATGACCCGCAATATCGATCTGGTCGCTGGTGTCGATCACGATCAAATTCTGTCCATTACCACAGAAAAGGCCCGTTACGCTCAGGCCACGCCCTTTGGTATTGATAGCCAACCCTTGATGGGCGATCGCCCACCTCAGACTGATGAGGAAATGGAAATTTTCAGGGATTTGGTGAAAAAATCTCCGGGTAGCCGGACTTTTTTGATCTCCCAGGATGAAACCGCCACCTTAATTCAGGCTACGTTTATCGAGCGTGTACTCGATTACGGTGTGGTGTTTGAGGAAATTCAGAAAAATATTATCCAGGCCGAACTCGATGATGTTCACGAGATACACGTGGCGGGCCAGCCGATGCTGACCGGGTGGGTGTATTTTTACGAAAAAGAAATGCTGGGCATTTTCGCCGTCACTGCGGCAGCCTTGTTGCTGTCTTTAGTTTTTTATATGAGAAATGTTGTCGGCGTAGTGGTGCCGGTGGTATGCAGTATCGTGTCGGCCATTTGGGGCTTCGGTTTTGTCGGTTGGATCGGCGATCCCATCGAGCCGCTGATTATGGTGGTTCCCCTGCTGTTGATTGCGCGCTCGTTTAGTCACTGTGTGCAGTTTATCGAACGCTATTACGAGGTTTACTACCACGTTAAGGACAAAAAGAAAGCCGCTGAAATTTCCCTTAGCGTAATGATGGCTCCGGGTATCCTGGGTATTGTCACCGACTCTATCGGTTTGTTTTTGATTGCGGTTGCACCGATTCCCACCATGGAACGTTTTGCGGTATTTTGTGGCTTCTGGGCGATGACCCTAATTCCTGCCAACGTGTTCCTGGGCCCGCTATTGCTGGCAGTTTTGCCTGAGCCTAAAAACGTTAAAAAGATGATTGGTCTGGATACCGGTGGTGGCTTTAGCTTCCACGCCAGTCTTAAGCATATGCTGCAAAAGGTTGCGCGCGTCAGTTACGGTGGCCCAGCCAAAGTGACCACTGTTGTATTGGTGGTGCTGTTTGGCTTGAGTATTTACAAGATGCTGCAAATCAAAATCGGCAACCCGGTCGAGGGTAGCAATTTGTTGTGGAGCGACTCGGAATACAATGTGGCGGTAGGTAAAATCAACGCCCATTTCCCCGGTTTGAATACCCTCGAAATTATTTATGAGGTTAAGGAGGAGTCGGCTCAGCGCTTGCTTAAGCAGGCCGATCCTATCTTTGCGATGACGCAATTGCAGCGCCTGATGGAAAGTGGCGAAAATCCGCCAGTGGCGACCCTGTCATTTGCCGATTATTTACCGGAGGCAAGTCGTTTATTTAGTGGCGGTAATCCCAAATGGGGCCCGTTGGACAATGACGATGCGGCGGTGAGCGCGTCGGCGGGGGCAGTGCTGTTTGGCAGTAGTCCGAAAGCCTTCTCCCACGTGACTGACTTTACTCAGCAAAACGGCACCGTGTCTCTGTGGTACAAGGACAACAAGCAAGAGACGGTAGACCGGGCTCTCGAGCAGGTACGTGGCGCATTGGATGAAGTGGGCATCGAGCGAGACACCTACAATATTCGTTTGGGCTCGGGCACTATTGCTCTGCAGCAGTCCATCAACGACACGGTGGATAAATACCAGTACGTCATTCTTGCCCTCCTTAACCTGGCAATTTTGATTACCTGTAGCTACGCCTATCGCTCGGTTGTCGCTGGAATACTGCTACTGATACCAGTGAATATGTCCAATTGCTTTTTGGCAGCGGTGATGGTGTATATGGGCATGGGTCTGGATGTAAACACCCTGCCGATTGCGGCCATTGGTATCGGCGTGGGTATCGATTACGGGATTTACCTCTTAAGTCGAATCTGTGAGGAATACCAGGAACATCAGGACTACGGTCTGGGAATTGTCGCCGCTGTTGCGACAACTGGTAAAGCGATTTTCTTTACCGCGAGTATTGTGTTGATGGGTATTCTGCCCTGGTACTTTATGTCGGAGCTGAAATTCCTCGCCGACATGGGTCTGTTACTGGTCATGGTGATGTTGATCAATATGGTTATCGCCCTGGTGGTCGTACCTTTGCTGGTGTGGTTGATCAAGCCGAAATTTGTTAGCTCTAAAGACCTGCTGGTTAGCGAAAGCGTGGATTTGTCGGATTACACGGCTGGCGACGAGGCGTACGAATAATGTTGAAACAATACTTAGTTACCAGGCGACGCGTATCGTCTGAGCAAAAGAGGAATTCAATAATGGTGTTTAGAGCTTTGTGTTCTATTTTGTTACTGCTTGGCATTAGCTCTGCGCATGGGGCTGAAGCTGAGGAAGGCCTGCTGACCGAGCGCTATCGGGGCATTGCTCACGACGCCCTCTACGATGTCTGTTTTGATCAAGAAAATGGCATGGCGGTCGGCGTTGCTGGCACCGTACTTGAAACAGCAGATGCCGGGATCACCTGGACCTCTACTTCAATGGCCCTCCCGGCGGCTTTACTGGGCGTTGATTGCCTGGGTCAAAGACCGATTGTCGTGGGCCAGGGTGGCATCATATATACCAAGTTGGGTGGTGCCTGGCAGCAAGTCGAGTCTGGTACGCAGGAGCGGCTGATGTCCGTTAGCGCCAATCGCCAGGGTTTGGCTGTTGCCGTTGGTGGTTTTGGTGCTTTGCTTAAATCTGTCGACGGCGGTCAAACCTGGGCGTCGCTTAGCGTCGATTGGGAAGCGGTGTTGAACGACTTTTTAGAGCCCCACCTCTACGACGTACACGTAACGGAAGCGGGTATTATTATTCTCACCGGCGAGTTTGAGTTAATCATGCGTTCTGCCGATGGTGGTGAAACCTGGGAAACCTTAAACAAGTCCGACTCTTCACTATTTGCGATGTATTGGATAGATGACGCCACCGGGTTCGCGGTGGGTCAGAATGGTAAGGTATTGCGGACGGCGGACGCTGGCCTAAGCTGGGAAAGTCTTGATGTCGATACCGATCAGAATTTACTTGATGTCTGGGCCGACGCCGATGGTAGCGTGGTGGTTAGTGGTATTCGTACTCTGCTCAAAAGTGCTGATAAGGGCTTGAGTTGGTTGTCGGTGCGAGAAGGCGATGTGTCCGTGCAGTGGTATCAGGCGGTAGCTGCTTCTGGTGGCGCAGAGCGCAATGTAGTGATGGTTGGCCACTCTGGCCGCGTCGTACAGGTAAACTGATCTAGATGAGTTAGGCTGATCTAAAAGAGTCAGTCCGGGCGCACAGGGTCGAACACCAGTGCAATCAAACACCTCGCAAAGTCATTTTGCGGGGTGTTTTTGTATGTGGTGTATTCCTCCATAACTGAACGCGCACTGCCGCTCTAAGTTATTACGGTCAAAACACCGGTTGCCGAGCTTGCGATAACCCGGTTATTATCTGAGGATCAAATTCTTTACCGACTGTGGTTAGTACGCTATGAGCGAACAGTACGACGTTTATTTCCGTGGCGACATCGCACCCGGACATCAGATGGTAGAAGTGAGGCAGCGTTTACAGGCCCTATTTAAGCTAGACGACGCGCGTGCCGCCAAACTGTTTTCCGGGCGACCGCTAGCTATTCGCCGCGACCTGGATAAGGCCGGCGCGGAACAATACCGCGAAACTTTGTTAAAGGCCGGTGCGCTGGTGGAGCTGCGGTCATCGGCTAGTGGCGAAGTGCTTGCGGCAAGTTCGCCCGCCGCGTCGTCAGTTGAAACCCCGTCAAGGGATTCCAGCTTAAACGATTCTGAGTTAAGTGGTTCTGAGTTAAACGATTCTGAATTAAGTGCTGAGGCCGCAGGGTCGAAGTCAGAACCAGAATCTGCCGAAGCTTTTTCGCTGGCTCCCGCGGGTGCCGATGTCTTGCTCCCGGAGGAAAGGGTGGTGGTGGAGGCCGTCGAAGTCGATACCAGCGCGCTGGATCTCGCTCCGGTAGGTGGGGATCTACTTAAGGACGACGAAAAGCGAGTGCTCGAAGATCTTGATATTGACCTGTCTCACCTCTCTGTTGAGCCCATTGACTAGCATCGTATGACCGATATCCCATCTTTTATCTATTTTTATAAAGCGCTAAAGTGAGGCACAGCAGTGGCAGTTTCTCTCGACGATAAATATACGCTGGCTAACGGTCGCGCTTACATGAGTGGCATCGAAGCACTGGTAAAATTGCCGATGTTGCAGCGCCAGCGCGACCTGGCCGCCGGTCTCAACACCGCAGGTTATATTTCCGGTTATCGCGGCTCGCCTCTGGGTGGTTTTGACTTCGCTTTGTCGAAGGCCCAGAGCCATCTCAAACAGCATCATATTCACTTTCAGCCCGGCGTTAACGAAGAGCTGGCGGCCACCTCGATCTGGGGTTCCCAGCAGGTCAACCTGTTTGAGGGGGCTAAATACGACGGTGTGTTTGGCCTTTGGTACGGCAAGGGCCCGGGTTTGGATCGGGCCATGGACGCCATCAAACATGGCAACAACACTGGCGCTTCCCGCTTGGGTGGTGTGCTGGCGGTGGTGGGCGACGACCATCTGTGCAAGTCCTCTACCCTGGCCTTTCAAAGCGAGCCGATGTTTGCCGCCGCCACCATGCCGGTATTGAACCCCGCCAGTATTCAGGACGTACTCGATTTCGGCTTGCTGGGCTGGGCCATGTCCCGCTACAGCGGCTGCTGGGTGGGCCTAAAAACCACGGCAGCCAATATGGACGCCAACGTGTCTACCGATGTCGATCCCGATCGCGTCAACATTGTGATACCACAGGACTTTGATTTGCCGGAGGGCGGGCTCAACAGCCGCTGGCCCGATCCACCGCTGGCCCAGGAAGCGCGTCTGCAGCGTTCAAAAATTTATGCCGCGCTGGCGTTTGCCCGCGCCAACAATATCGATCGCGTGGCGATCAGCCATCCTAAGCGCCAACTGGGTATTGTCACCACTGGCAAGGCTTACCTCGATACTATGCAGGCCCTCAGCGATTTGGGCATTGATGAGGGCCTGGCGGCTGATATAGGTCTTGGCGTCTACAAGGTGGGTATGAGTTGGCCCCTGGAACCACAGGGAGCCAAAGCCTTTGCGCAAGGCTTTGACGAGCTGCTGGTGATTGAAGAAAAACGCAGCCTGATTGAGGATCAGCTCAAAGGCCAGCTCTATATGCTGCCCGATGGCGAGCGTCCGCGCATCGTCGGCGAATACGACGAGGCCGGTGCATTATTAGTGAGTAACGTCGGTGGGCTTAACCCCGGTGACATAGCCCAGGTTATTGTCCAGCGCCTGCTGTGCTTGCCCGATGCCGCTGAGTGGCGTGAGCGCTTACTACTGTCAAACGGTATTGCAACAGCTTTACCCGCGCCCGGTACTTTACCCCAGCGCCAGCCCTGGTTTTGCTCCGGTTGTCCCCACAACACTTCGACTCGCGTGCCGGAGGGCAGTCGCGCCCTGGCCGGTATCGGCTGCCACTTTATGGCGACCTGGATGGATCGACAGACCGACACCTTTACCCAAATGGGCGGGGAAGGCTCAAGCTGGATTGGCCAGGCACCGTTTACCGAAACTGCCCACGTGTTTCAAAATCTCGGCGACGGCACCTATTTTCACTCCGGTATTCTCGCCATTCGCGCCGCCATCGCCTCCGGCGTCAATATCACCTACAAAATTCTCTACAACGACGCCGTCGCTATGACTGGCGGGCAGAACCTGGATGGCAGTCTCAGTGTCGAGCAAATGATTCAGCAATTGCAGGGCGAGGGCATTACTCGTATTGCATTGGTTAGCGATCTGCCAGAAAAATATAAACGTGGTCTGGCCAGCGGCGGGCTCAGTGTCGATCACCGGGACCGTCTCGACGCCATCCAGCGCGAACTGCGCGAACTGCCCGGCACCACCGTGATTATTTACGAGCAAACCTGCGCCACCGAAAAGCGCCGTCGCCGCAAGCGCGGCCTGCTCGAAGACCCGGACAAGCGCGTGTTTATTAACGAGCGTGTGTGTGAGGGCTGCGGTGACTGCGGTGTGCAGTCCAACTGCCTGTCGGTAATTCCCAAAGAGACCGCTCTGGGCCGCAAGCGCGCCATCGATCAAAACTCCTGTAATAAAGATTATTCCTGCGTTAAGGGCTTTTGCCCGAGTTTTGTAACCGTACATGGCAGTGCGCTACGCAAAAAAGACCCCAATGCAACGAGTGGTGTCAGTGATATTCAGTTTCCGCCACTACCCGAGCCACAGGTACCAGCACTTACTCAGCCCTACAGTATTTTATTGCCGGGGGTTGGGGGCATGGGTGTGCTCACCGTGGGTTCGGTTATCGGCATGGCCGCCCACCTCGAAGGTCTAGGCACCGCAGTCATCACCCAAACTGGGCTGGCGCAGAAGTTCGGCGCGGTGACCTCCCATGTGCGCATTGCGCCTCGGCAGCAGGATATCCACGCCTATCAAATTTCCGAGGGTGTTGGTGACTTGCTGCTGGGTGCCGATTTGGTGGTGGCCTCGGCGCGAGATAGCCTGGCTTTGATGCACGCCGGAGCTGGCGCGGTGGTAAATAGCCACGATTCCCCTACTGCCGAGTTTACCCACAATCCGGATGCGGCTTTCCCCGGTCGCGAGATGGAAGCCGCCATTACTAATGCCTTGCATGACGTAAATA
Source organism: Porticoccaceae bacterium (assembly GCA_018069525.1). GTDB lineage: Bacteria > Pseudomonadota > Gammaproteobacteria > Pseudomonadales > Porticoccaceae > JAGPUQ01. Next base: position 240,674 of record JAGPUQ010000008.1, read on the forward strand.
GTGGTTCGGAGAGCCAGTCGGGCAGCCACTTTGTCGATGCCACTGGCCTGGCGACGGCGCTAATGGGCGATGCCATCGCCAGTAACTTTTTGTTGCTGGGCTACGCCTGGCAATTGGGTTTGCTGCCCTTGCGGCTGGAATCTCTGGAGCAAGCGGTGCGCTTAAACGCGGTTGCCGTAGAGTTAAACCTCAATGCGCTGCAGTGGGGACGACGCTACGCCGAGTGCCCGGATAAAGTGCGACAGGCCGCAGGCATTCAGGAAGTTGACTACGACCCGCCAATGCCCAGCCTGGATGACCTGGTTAGCGAGCGCGAGCGCTGGCTTACCCAGTATCAAAATGCCGCTTACGCCGAGCGCTACCGTGTGCTGGTCGATCAGGTGCGTAGCGTTGATATTGCTCTGCACGGTTCGGCAGGTGAGCTATCCGAGGCGGTCATTCGCAACTACTACAAATTGCTGGCCTACAAAGACGAATACGAAGTCGCGCGCCTGTACAGCGACGGTGAATTTATTCAGCAGCTCGAACAGCAGTTTGAATCCGGTTATCGCCTGTCTTTCCACCTGGCGCCGCCGCTCTTGGCGAAGCGCGATAAAGATAACGGTCGCCTGCTGAAACAGGAGTTTGGCGCGTGGATGCTGCCGGCGTTTCGACTGCTGGCAAAGCTCAAATTTTTGCGTGGCACGCGCCTGGACCCCTTTAGCTATACCGACGAGCGCAAGATGGAGCGGCAGCTAGTCGATGATTATGTAGCAGGGATCGAGCAGTTGCTTGAGTCTTTAGCAGCCGACAGCTCTACTGATGCTTACGCCCTCGCCGTTAAAATTGCGGCGCTGCCCGAGTTTATTCGCGGCTATGGCCATGTCAAAGAGGCTAATGTGGTCAGCGTTCGCCGCCGCCGGGCCGCGTTGTGGCAGCAGCTGCTCAATCCGGATCAGCGGGGTAGCAATAACGACGATGGCGGTGAGGATTTTGATGGTTCGGTCAATAATTATGCGAACGATGTCGGCAACCCAGTCCAGATTGTTAATATTCAGGAACCGCTCGCTCCGACACCTGATTAATTAAATGACTGGTATCTCTATGAAAGCTAATAATTTTTTAGATTATTGGCGAGGGATTTCCGAGTCTAAAGCGGTCATGCGATATTGAAGTGACATATTGTTATATTATGGCTTGAATAAGCAGCAGTTATTGTGCAAGAATTGCGGTCATTGCTGATGGTTACGACCACGGTGAGGGGGTCTTACTTGTATGTGGACTTAGTTTCAGCAGCTCGACGCTGAATTAAAGCGGGTTCAACCGGGTATGAGTCAAGAAAGTTTGGGTCGATAAGCGTTCGATTGATAAATTATCAAGAGTAACCAATAAGAGTGATAGAGATTGAATAATAACGACCGAGCAAAACGTTACTACCTATAATAATGATCGGAAAATGATGAGTGGGATAACCATTAAAATTCAGCTTAAGTTCAGCTTAAGTGCAGCAACAAAGAAAGTAAAAAAACTATAGATAATCAAAGTAGTTAGGAGAATGGGGTATGAGTAAAACAACAATTAAACTGGCAGCAATAGCGGCCTTGTCGGGATGCGCAGCGGTGTTCGCGCCGCTGGCCAGCGCCCTCGACGTCACAATGTCGGGTTTTATCCGTCAGGAGATGGCCTACAAAATATCCAACGAGGAAAACCCGGCAAATAGGGGTGGGTTTAAACATCAAGAGGCACCGCTGCTTGATGGTCCTTTTATAGCGGGCCTTACAGGGGGAGCCCTCACTGAAGTTGCTTGCGGCGGGCTCTCTGTCGGTACTTGTCAAGAGGACAAAAGTACCGACAACGACTGGAACGTCTTCGCCACCAAGGCGGAGCTGGACTTTAATATCCAGATCAATCAAAACTGGACCGGTTTTGTCAAGTTGCGCGGCTACTACCAGCCCGACGTGTTTGACGAAGCCGATGTTTATTATCCCGGTGAAGACAATGCCGACTTCGGCGACGACACCGACCATTTTGGCGTCAAAAACTTCGCCAATGGTGAGGCTACTTACCTGTCCTATAGTAATGAAGACTATATGATCGATATACCGGCGCTGTACCTGGATTACCAGAAAGGCGCGTTCTGGATGCGTATCGGGCAGCAGCAAATTGCCTGGGGTGAAGCGCTGTTCTTCCGCGTAGCCGATGTGGCTAACGGCCTCGATCTGCGTCGCCATTTGTTTTTCGATCTGGGTGCCGAGGAATACGCCGATGAGCGTGTGGCTTCGCCCGGGGTTCGCGCCAGTTATGTACTGAGTGATACCTGGCAGATCGAAGGCTTTGCGCAAATGTTCCAGCCTTCCGTGCTCCCGCCTCGCGGCAGCCCCATGAGCCTGGTGTATCAGCCCTTTGGTATCAGTTATCACGATGGCTTCCAAAAAGTAAAAGATCAGGTTAACGTTGGTGTGCGCTTACAGGGTAACTTCGGTGACCTTGAAGTACAGGCCTTTGCGGTCAGTCGCCATAACCCCGATCCGATCTTTAGTTTAGAGGCGGGCGGGCAGACTAATGGACCATTTGGAACCGGCCCTGCTGGCCCCTATGTACCAACTCCGGGCACATCCTTTGCCGACCAGCCCTTTATTTACGACCAGTTCAACAATGGGTTTGGGGGTACTGATGGTACCAACTCGCCGAATATGTGGTACTGGGCGGCCGGATTAGCCGGGGTTGATGGCACGGCGGTACTCGATAATTTAGCCGCTATAACCTGGGTGGACGAAGCTTTTCGATTCGGTTTCGGCCTGGTGCCAGACGCAAACGGCGACTTCGTAACGTCTGCATTGGGTCCCCACTCTATTACCGGCGTCAGTGGCTACGACGTACTGGATGCGTTTTTCGCATTTGGTGGTATCAGCGGTAATTTGGGCGTTACCTACGCGGCTGAAGATGTTTTCGGTATTGGCTTTAATTATATTAATTACTCCACGCCAGACAGCTTTTTCGACCAGCTAGTAATGCGCTTTGAGGCCAGCTATACCCCGGACAAGAAGTTTACGGCGAACGATTTAAGCTCGAACTTTATTGTTGAAGATGAATATGTGTTCAGCTTTGTGTTTGAGAAATATCATCGCTTTAGCCAAAGCTTCCCGGCCACTTTCTTTATCCTCGAATGGATGCACAAAAGCGAGTCTGACTTACTCGGCCGTCATCTCAGTGGCCTGGGTGGTACTGAGTACAAAAGCCCCACTGGCGGTGAAGAAGATGGCGGTTGGGACGGCATAGTGTTCGCCTTCCAGCAACCTTTCCCTAACTTGGTATGGCGTGCTGATTTGTCCGTGCTCTGGGATCTTAACGGCGGCCTGTTTATCCAGCCTGCCGTGCGTTACAAGCCTTCTGGAAACTGGACTGTGGAAGCCTTTGCTAATCTGATTGATTCCAAAGATAATGCGTCAATCTTCGCGACCACCGATTGGTCCGACGATTTAACCGTACGCTTGACCTACCAGTTCTAAAAATGGAGTTGTGATAAGAAACGGCGCGTTTGCGCCGTTTCTTATTGATTGAACTGATTTATAAGCGATCTGTCTGATACCCCGGCTATTACATTTTATTATGGCTTGCATAAGCTGCAGCTATGAAGTTGCAGCTATGGAGTAAAACGGCATTAGATGAATCGCGAGCAGGTTGTAAAACAAACATCGATGGATAGAGCACCTGGTTTGGGCGAAATTATTTGGCCAATAACCTAAAGTCTTTATTTTACAGTGCTTTAGACAATAAATAGTTAAACGGGAGTTAAATTATGCACATTAAAAAATACGATCACGATTTCAGCCGTCGCCTCTTTATGGAGAAAACGGCTAAAGGTACTGTGGGGGCTGGTGTACTCACCTCTTTGTGGCCGCTGATTGGTGAAACTGCGGATATTACTAAGGCTTATCCAGAAGAACTGCTGTCGATCGATGCCTACACCAAGGGTAAGGTCAGTACCGGTGATATCATCGACGCTGGTAATGTTGAACTGGTCAAAGACCTGCTGGATCCCATCCTGTATACCCAGATTTCACAAATGGGCCGCAAGATTCGCATTGCCCCGACGACCACCGACGTCACAAAACTGTTTCCCAAGGATTTCCTCGATGCCTCGCTGAAAAATGCAGGTAAAGCGGGTTTCGACGCCGATGGTAATGTGATCGTTAAAGACACGGGCGAAAAATGGATTGGCGGTATGCCTTTTCCAGATCCGAAGAGCGCTTATGAGGGCTATTCGAACTTGACCCTGAGCTGGGGCCGTCACGATACCTCCATCTTTGCAGTCGATTCCAAATCCATTGACGCCCAGGGCAATATGGCTTACGAATATGATCTCCTCTGGGTTGAGCAAAATACCCAGGGCCTGGTTAGTGATCCCAATGGCTTAACCGCCAAGCCGGGTTCTGAGCACTTACTGCGCAACCAAACTGCACTGTTTACCTATCCCAACGATGTTAAAGGTACCGCCTTCTTGAGTATCTGGGATTACGATCAGCGTAAATTCCCCGATCTGTACGGCTATCTGCCGGCCTTTAAGCGGGTGCGTCGCTTCCCCACCAATCAGCGCTTTGAGCCGTTGGTACCGGGTATGACCTTCTTCCTGTCCGATGCCTGGGGCGCGGGTGATCCGGCGCTAACCTGGGGTAACTACAAAGAAGTGGGTCGCCAGCCGATGTTGGGTTCCCAGTCGGGTACCTGGTACGGCGATCAGGAGGCCTGGAGCAAAGATGGTACTTTGCACGGTGGCCCTCAGGACAATAGTTTCTTCCTGATGGATTTTGAGTTTTGTCCGGAAGTGGCAATTTACGAAGCGGAGCCAACGGGTTATCCCCGTGCCCCTATTGGCAAAAAACGTGCTTATATCGATGTGCGCAATAATGTCTATATCGGCTACATCACTTATGACCGTCGTGGCGAAATGTGGCGTTCGTTCGAAGTTGGCTTTAGCCAGCAGAAAAAAGGTGATCTGGTCAATGCAGATAACAGGGGTAATCCTGAGTGGTCCTGGTCTTATGTGCACTCCATGGATATCCAGACGGGCTTTTTGACTCGCTTTACCCACGGTGAGAAAACTCGCAGCGGGATTATGGCGGGTTTCGATACCAACTCATCCGAGAGTCCAGAAGATGTTTATAATAAATATCTGACGGTTCAGGCAGTTCGTCGCCTGGGTACTTAATCGTTTTGACCCCATATTGCTAATGGCTTGATTTGCTGTTGCAATAAGAAATAACCGTACTACTGATTCGCATTGGTAGTACGGTTTTTTTATGGATGAAATAATATTGGCGCTTAGCTATAGGGCTACGAAGGGATATTGAGAGATTTTATCTAACTGTGAGGCGGTGAAAAACAAAGTCATACCATAAAAGTCATACTATAAAAGTCGTACTATAAAAGTCGTACTATAAAAGGCATACTATAAAAGAACGATATTGGCACTATCGCTCATCGATGGAACTGATTTTTGACCGATCTGTCTGATACTCCGACTATTACATTTTATTATGGCTTGCATGAGCTGTAATTATGAGGTAAAACAGCTTTGAATCGAAAAGATTGTAAAAATTAACATCGATGGCTAGAGCACCTGGCCTGGACGGAATTATTTGGCCAATAGGGTAAAGTTTTTATTTGGCAGCACTTAGACAACAAATAGTTAAACGGGAGTTAGATTATGCACATTAAAAAATACGATCACGATTTCAGCCGTCGCCTCTTTATGGAGAAAACGGCTAAAGGTACCGTGGGGGCTGGTGTACTCACCTCCCTGTGGCCATTGATCGGCGAAACTGCGGATATTACCAAAGCCTATCCTGAGGAAATGCTGTCGATCGAGGGCTACACCAAGGGTAAGGTCAGTACCGGTGATGTCATCGATGCTGGCAATGTTGAGCTGGTCAAAGACCTGCTGGATCCCATCCTGTATACCCAAATTTCGCAAATGGGTCGGAAGATTCGCATTGCCCCGACGACCACCGACGTCACTAAGCTGTTTCCCAAGGATTTCCTCGATGCCTCGCTGAAAAACGCGGGTAAAGCCGGTTTCGACGCCGATGGTAATGTGATCGTTAAAGACACGGGCGAGAGATGGATTGGCGGTATGCCTTTCCCCGATCCGAAGAGCGCTTATGAAGGTTATTCAAACATGACCCTGAGCTGGGGCCGGCACGATACCTCCATCTTTGCGGTCGATTCCAAATCCATTGACGCTAAAGGCAATATGGCTTACGAATACGACTTTCTGTGGGTCGAGCAAAACACCTCGGGCCTGGTCAGTGATCCCAATGGTTTGACCGCCAAGCCGGGCCAGGAGCACTTGCTGCGCAACCAAACCGCACTGTTTACATATCCCAACGATGTCAAAGGTACTGCCTTCTTGAGTATATGGGATTACGACCAGCGTAAATTCCCCGATCTGTACGGCTATCTGCCAGCCTTTAAACGGGTACGTCGCTTCCCCACCAACCAGCGCTTTGAGCCGCTGGTACCGGGTATGACCTTTTTCCTGTCCGATGCCTGGGGCGCGGGCGATCCGGCGCTAACTTGGGGTAACTATAAAGAAGTGGGTCGTCAACCCATGTTGGGTTCCCAGTCGGGTACCTGGGAGGGCGATGAGGATAGCTGGACCAAAGATAATACCTTGCACGGTGGTCCTCAAGACAGTAGTTTCTTCATGGTGGATTTTGAGTTTTGTCCGGAAGTGGCGATTTACGAGGCGGAGCCGGTGGGTTACCCCCGTGCACCCATTAGTAGAAAACGCGCTTATGTCGATGTACGTAACAATGTGTACGTTGGCTACATTACCTATGACCGTCGCGGTGAAATCTGGCGTTCCTTTGAAGCTGGCTTCTGCCAACAGAAGAAAGGTGATCTGGTTCGTAACGACCTCAGAGGTAATCCTGAGTGGTCCTGGTCTTATGTACACTCCATGGATATCCAGACCGGCTTTATGACTCGCTTTAACCACGCCGAGAAGACGCGTGCTGGGGTGATGGAAGGTTTCGATACCACTACTACCGAGAGCCAGGAAGATATCTATAACAAATATCTGACGGTTCAGGCGATCCGTCGCTTGGGTACCTAAACGACGAGAACCAGGTAATAGCAATGGTTTAATCGCTGTTGTAGTAACAATAAACGCCGCACTAATTAAGTTTAGTGCGGCGTTTTTTTATGGGAGCAATACAGGTTTATGGCCAGGTTTTATTTGATGTAGAGATCTCCAGGGTGTTGAGCTTCTGAGGGGAAGCCCTTAGTGCTCAAATTATAAGCTAGAAGCATTATTATTATATACTATCATGTATGTATAAATTATATTAATTTGTATAAGTTATAAGGCTAAACCGTTAAGATAAGGACACACATATATAGTTATTAGTTTGCTTAGCATTTGGAGATTGAGCATGAAGTTTTCTATAAAGGGTGCCCTCGTATCGGCATCATTACTGGCTGCGTCGGCGCTGTTTTCAGCAAGTACCCAGGCCCTGGACGTCAGTGTTTCAGGTTTTATAAGGCAGGAAATGGCCTATAAATTGAACAATGATGAAAATCCGATGAACCATCATGGAAGCCTCTTAAACGGTGAGACGGTGCCCAACTCGGCGCTGACTAATCCTGGAAGTGTTGCGTTGTTGGATGCACTGACAGGCGGAGCCGCTAGCGGTGGGTTTTTACCGACGTCATTTACCAAGTTGGATGAGGGCAACGAAAACGATTGGAACGTGTTTGCCACCAAGACTGAAATCGATTTCAGTCTTGGTATTTCGAATAATTTGAGCGGTTTTATCAAGCTGCGCGGCTACTACCAGCCGGATGTCTTTGAAGAGTTTGGCGACAACGATGGTTTTCGTGTTGATAATCGTGGTAACGAAGCCACATTACTGTCGTTTAGCGACGATGACTACATGATCGATTTCCCTTCGCTGTATTTAGACTATCAGCGTGGGCCACTGTGGTTGCGCGTTGGTCAGCAGCAAATCGCCTGGGGTGAAGGGTTGTTTTTCCGGGTTGCCGATGTGGCTAATGGACTTGATTTGAGACGGCATCTCTTCCTCGACTTCGGTGCGGAAGAGTACTCAGATGAACGCATGTCTGCGCCCGGTATACGCGCAAGCTATGTGATCAATAACGAATGGGAAATAGAAGCGTTTGTGCAAATGTTCCAGCCTTCCGTGTTACCCGTCAGGGGCTCTCCTTATAACTTGGTAAGTTATGCCTTTACGCCTAACTATCAGGAAGGTTTTGATAAGGTGGATGATAACTGGAACGCGGGCTTTCGCTTGCGAGGTCAGCTCGGCGATTTGGGTTTGCAGTTCTTTGCTGTGAGTCGCCACAATCCCGACCCTATTTTTACCTGGGCATCCGGCGGTCAGGTGCTGACGGGTGGAGCGGCGGCGTTGAATGGGCCGTTTGGTGCTAGTGGCAGTACTTTTGCCGACCAACCTTTTGTTCAGGAGCCAACTTATGGCGTTGACTCCGCCGTTGAGTGGTTTACTGTAGCAGGTCTGTCCGGTCTGGATGGCGTAGCAGCCTTAAACCGCCTGGTTGATGACTATGCTTACACGAATGATGCTTTTACTTTATTTAGTTTATTCGGCTTGACCGATGGCGCTGATCCACATATTTCAACGGTTGATCAGGCCTATCCGATTCTTGATACTTTCTTTACCGGTTTGGGGCCTATAGGTGCTGAGTTAGAGGCAACGTATGCCTATGAAAACGTGTTCGGTTTTGGTTTTAACTACATCTTCTACGCTGAACCCGATACTTTAATGGATCAACTGGTGGTGCGTTTTGAAGCCAGTTATACGCCGGATAAAAAATTCACCGATCCGGGCCTGTCGATTGACCACCTTGAGAAAGATGAGTGGGTGACGAGCCTGGTCTTTGAAAAATATCATCGCTTTAGCAATGAGTTCCCGGCGACATTCGTTGTCTTCGAGTGGATGCATAAATCGCAGAGCGATATGCTGGGACGTCATCTCAGCGGCCTCGGCGGCGATGCCACCCACCGACCCGGTGGCGGTGAGGATGACCGAGGTTGGGATGGTTTGGTGTTTGCTTTTCAGCAGCCTTTTCCCAACCTGATCTGGCGCGCTGACCTGTCGGTATTGTATGACTTGAATGGCGGTTTGTTTGTGCAGCCAGCAGTGCGTTATAAACCTTCAGGCACCTGGGCAATAGAGGCGTTTGCTAATTTTATCGATTCGAAAGACAACGCGTCTATCTTTGCAGGCTCAGATTGGTCTGACGATGTTACTCTGCGGGTAACCTACCAGTTTTAAGCGTTACGATTGCAAGAAAACGGCGCCTCAGGGTGCCGTTTTTTTTGTTTAAAAATTTGTCTTGAGTGATGTTGGGAAAGCTGCCTTTTCGTTAGTTTAAGTGGATTGCAAGTTTGACGCAGTCGTGTTTTGCTCTACCTATACATTTTCAGGGTGACGAATATATTATGAGTGTCCCTGATTGCACATTGAATAGCCTAAAGACGGAGTAAAGACCTATGGAGTTAATTGCACTAGGCGGGCCGGTGGTGGTGGTTTTGTTAGCGCTCTCGGCGCTCGGTTTAGCGGTATTTCTATTTAAATTGGTACAGTACCGGAGTTATTCGAATACGAGTTTTAATCGAACAGAGCAGGCCCTGCTTAATTGGAGTAAAGGCGCTGGGATAGTAGGTGATGATAGTTTCCAGGACCTTAGAGCAACGCCCTATACCGAGTTGTTACGCCAGGGCATGAATTGGCTGGAGTCCGGCCGTCAACCCGAAAAAATTCGGGAAGAGCTCAGCCGACGAGGCCAGGGTATTTTGACCCAAATTAATGGTATGAACGGCTTTATCGAACAAATTGCTTATCTTGCACCCTTGTTCGGTTTGCTGGGTACAGTGCTCGGCATGATCGATGTGTTTCAGGGTTTGGCCAGCACCACTGCGGGTACAGAAACCGGAGCGCTGGCCGGTGGTATTTGGGAGGCGCTATTAACCACCGCAGTGGGTTTGATCGTAGCGATTCCCTTTGCGCTAATGCACGCTGGACTTGAAGGGCGCGCCAATAAAATTCGTAAACGCATGGAAGACCAAATGACGCAGCTGTTTACGGTTGATTTGTATCGATCTTCGTCGTCCCCTACGCAGTAATGCGCGTCAGCTTAGGCGGGCATGCGCCACGCAAGTCTCGACGTATTAGTCTGACGCCCCTCGCCGATTTAGTGTTTATTCTGTTGGTGTTTTTTATTCTCGAAACCAGTTTTATCGATTTTCGCCAACTGGATTTTCGCCTGCCCGAAAATAAAACTGAAGGCGAAAGTGTGGCTGACTACGTCGAGCTGCAATTATTTGAATCCGGCCGAGTTTGGATTGACGGCAGTACCCTGGAGGTCGCCGGGTTAGGTGGCTATTTCAGAGCCTTGAATACCGATGCCGAAACTCTGGTGATATTAAAAGCCGAGGACACCGTGTCGTTACAGGTATTGGTTGGTGCTATGGATCAACTGGATAGTGCCGAGATGAATAAAGTCTTAGTACAGCGCCTGGAGCAGTAAGGTGATTCATTTCGATAGTGATGTTGCTGGCAGTGAATCGCAAATGCGCAAGCACCGGGATGGCAATATGATCCCCATGATTAATATGACCTTTCTGTTATTACTGTTTTTTATTGTGGCGGGAAGTTTTTATGAAACCTTCGCCAAAGAAGTACTGCCGCCGCAATCCTTGAGTACTACTCCGGCGTCATCCATGGTCGAAGAATTTGTCTTGCTGCCGAGTGGTGATCTGCAATGGCGCGGCAAAACCATCACGATTGCCCAATGGCATAGTGAGCTACGGGCCGCGGGTGAGACACCCCCCGCGATGGTTAGGGTGCGCGCCGATGCAGATACTCCTGCGGCGCTTATTATTCCCATGCTCGACGACTTTAAGCAGGTCGCAGTGAATCGTGTCGCCCTGGTGACCGTTAAAGCGGCAATGGCAGCCCCGTGAATTCTTTCGTCGTCTTGACTGGGGCTATCCTGGGCGGAGTAAGCGAGTCGCCATGCTGATACAGCGCACTAAACTGGTTTTGATCTGGATCGTGGTGTTGTCGGTGTCGCTGCTGGTGCACCTGATTATTTCCTGGCATGCCTCCCGTTCTATGGTGCTGAAAATCCAGAACGCTGACGATAATACCCGTGTTACCGAGGTTGAAGTCGAATTGAGCCGAGAGCAAGCGGAGCGCGATGAATTAGTTTTTGAAGAGGCGATTGAATTTGAACCGCCGGAGGTATTGGTACCGGCGGCCGCCCTGGCACCGCCACCGCCGGATGTGAATTTGTCGATGCAGGCGGCGGCGGGCGGTAGCAGTCGTGGGTTTTCGGTGCCTTTGTTGAGCGATAGTATTGCTACACAGGGTAAAGGTTTAGCGGGCTTTGGCGCTGGCGTGGGCACGGGGCTCAATCTGTCCACACAGGGCTTTGCGGCCTACGTCGAAGGTCTGCGGGAGACCGGACTGGATGTGGTATTCGTGATCGATTCCACCGGCTCCATGGGTTGGGTGATCGACGAAGTCGGCGCGCGGGTGGTGGATATTGTCGATGCGGTGCGCTTGCTGGTACCCGTGTCGCGATTTGGTGTGGTGGTGTACCGAGATCAGGGCGACCCCGATTACGTCACTCGGCTACGGCCGCTCACCTACAGTTTGAACAAATTGACGGGCTTTCTCGGTTCGGTCACTGGCGAGGGTGGTGGCGATGTTGCAGAAGCTGTCACCGAGGGCTTACGGGTAGCCTTGCAGCAGAGTGGTTGGCGCCTGGGAGCAAAAAAAGTGGTGATTGTGATCGGTGATGCACCGCCGCATATGGAAAACCGGGGTCGCATTTTATCGCTCAGTCGGGAATTTGCCACAGATCAGGGCCAGATCTCGACGCTGGACGTCAGCCACGAATCGAATCCAGCTTTACTGGAAGCCGTGGTTGGGCGCGCCGTCGATCATCGGATGTATCGAAATCAACCGATCTACGATTTTCGTCAAATTGCCGAGGCGGGGGGTGGCATTGCCGCCACTATGGATGGTGATGTTCAGGTTACGCGACAATTGGTATCGCTGATTATGGGTGGACGTTTCGCTGCCGAAACCGCGCTACTGTTGGAGGGTTTTAATTAGTGAAAGCCAAACCCTACTTCGTATTTCAATCGGCATTGTCCAAAATAATATATGTTTTTATGTTGGCGATACTGTGTTTGTTTGCCGGGTTTGGCTCGGCGGCAAGTGCCGATTTACAAACCCTTAGCAGTGCGTCAAAACAAGTATCCAGTATCGCGGAAGTGGGAAATTTAGGTACCCGACTGGCAGCGGTTCTCGATGGCGATGTCGCAACGATGAGTCCGGACGATTTGGTCTTGGCCTCCGAGGTATTGGGTGACTTGGTTGCAAAGGCTCGGGAGCTAGGCGGGCAAGGCGCAGCATTTAAGGTCTTGATTGCGCACGCTGAGCAACTCCATAAACGTTGCCGCGATAAAATTCGAATGTTGGAACGTGCTACGGGAGAGAATGAAAGCGCTCTGGAGAGTCTTTACCGCTCCGATATTTGGCACGATATTAACTACGCTCTGTCGGCTTCCGTTTACTGGAAGGCCTGGGCGAGTCTGGGCTATGCGGGTGCCTTGAGTGAGGGCGACGATCGGGTGGTGTGGCTGAACCGGGCCGAGAATGGTTTTAAAGTCGCCTCCGTGCGGATTTTATATCCGGGCATTGTGCACGGCAGTTGGCTGGGTCTAGGTTATGTGGCGCAAGCCCGTGGGGATCAAGGGGGTGCGGAAAAACGTTTTCGGCGTTTGTTGCAAGCTTTGGCAGGCAGCAGTGCTAGAGACAACCCGGTGCGCAAGCTGGCCGAAGCAGAATTAACGATGATGGCAATTCGTCGCGGTGAGCTAGAGAAGCTGACGGTGGTGCCCAAAGAAGCGTTGAGTCCCTCTCTGGCTGGTGTGTTGGTGGAGGAAGCCTTTTTGTTGCTCCAGCAGCATCGGCAGCGTAGCAGCGGGGCCATCGGTGCGGGCGAGCGGCTTAAAAAAGTGATTGCCGACGGTTTTCTCAGCAATGCGCTAATGACCCGCATCTTGAGCTACCGGGACGAAATCGTGGGCCAGGACCTCGGTGTGGTGTCGTTGTTGATCGATGCCGAATTTGCCTACGCCTATCAGCAATATCTCACCACCGTGTTGAAATACCAGCAGTTTCGCGATGCCCGTGGTGAATTTCTCGGCATCGATACCTCGCCATTTCAGTATCACTACGCGGTGGCAGCAATGAAAACCGATTTGCCGGTCAAGGCGCAAATGGAAGTAGAGCGCTTGCAGAGGGCGGAGCGCATTAATCCCAGTGTTGCTAGCGCGCTACCTAAACTTGCCTTTTCCGTGGCGCAGGTGAACTATCAGCAGCAGCCTAATACACGGCACGGCAAGCGTTTGGTGAATACGGCCAAGGCGTATATCCGCCATTCTCCGGCCGATACGGATATTGCCCGCGCCCACCTTGCCCTGGCGGAGTTGAGTGAGAATTCCCAGGAAGCAGACCGGCATTTACGCGCGGCGCGAGGGGATCGCAATTTAAAAGGCGAAGTCGCACTGGCGGCGATTCGCCGCGATATTAATCGCTTTAATCAAGCAATCAGTGCCGGCAACAGTCGGGAGCAGCGGGTTACGGCGAAGCGCATCCTCGGGGCCCTGGGTGATTTGGGGCGGCGTAAACGAAGGGAGCCCTGGTTTCGGGCGGTATCCATCCAAATGCGAACCATTCTGGGGCGAGACTTGTCCAAGTTATCTGCGGAAATTAATAATCTGTTAGCGGATAAGGAGGTCTCTGATAACGCCAGTGTCCGCGCCGTGTTGTTTTGGTCAAAGCTGAGAGTACTGGATGCTCAGGGTGATCACAGTGGCCTGTCCGCCTGGATAGCACAGTCAGACGATGCTGCGAACGAGCGCCAGGTCTATCAATTTTTGTTAGAGAAAGAGCAGGCCAGTGATTACGCGCTGGTACTGCAACTGGCCAGCGCATTTTATCCGGCGCTGGCTGGGCAGCCACAGGATCAACGACAGTTGCGCTTATTGCAGATCCGCAGTCTCAGTGCTCTGGGCGAGCCTGCCGAGGCCTTTGAATTGGCTCAAGGTATGGTGCGGCAGTTCGCGGATTCCGGTGATGCCTGGCAGGCCTACGCGGAAGCGGCAGAAAAACATCAACGTTGGTTTGAGGCAGAGCGGGCATGGGCAAAAATCGCCTCGGCAACGCCGGAGGGTTCGCCGCGCTGGCGAGAGTCGCTGGTACGACAGGTGGAATTGCTGGTGAGCCGTGCTGGCGACGATAACAGTCGCAATCCCT
>JAGPUQ010000022.1 GCA_018069525.1 Porticoccaceae bacterium
TCTGAAAAAGACCAAATCGCCAGTTTTTAATTCACTCACCGAAATTTCCTGGCCGAGTCGAGATAAGGCTGCGGCGGTGCGCGGGATGTCGAGATTGAGTTTGTCGCGGTAGGTAAGGTGTACGAAGCCGGAGCAGTCGACGCCAGATTTTTCCATACCACCATAGCGATAAGGCGTGCCGCGCCATTGCTGATATTGATTTTCGAGTACTGCAATCAGGGTGTTTTCAGGTCTATCGCTAGTGTCCCCAGCGAGAGCGCCGAAGCCTGGCCTTTGGGTTTGCATCTGAATTTGTGCCGGATGCTGTTGGCCCGCGCAAGCAGACAGTAACAGTACGCTCAGTAACAAGGGAATATAAAGCCGGTATGGGTGTGTTTGCATATTGCGAATCTAGTTAGTTGATTGAGTCGGAACCCGACTATTTAAGAATTTAATTCCTCCTTGCCCCCTTGTTGCCGATGCGCTTGCTGTAGCAAGTGCCAGGCGCACAATACCTATGTCTTCCTCAGCCAGGTATTTAGAAGATAAATTCCGGTACATCAAGATGTGATTTAGATTTTGGACGGCGCGGTGCTGTCAACGTGAACTGCGCCACAAAAAAACACCGCTATGTTGATAGAGCATTACCGTAGAACGGCCGCTTTTGGTTTAAATATTCTTTGAGTTAAACACCCCGGAGTTTTCCAGGTCGGCAATTTTTTCGTCGGAATAGCCGAGGCGCTGTTTCACAATTTCCCGGTTGTGTTCGCCTAGCAGGCCGGCGCGCAATTCCAGTGGCTCTGGGAATTGTGAGTTGCGTAAGGGGTTGGCGGGAATTTTTAGGTCGCCAAAAATGGGATCGTTAACGGTCTGGATGGTGCCCCGTTTAATCATATGGGGATGAGCCATGGTTTCGGCCACGCCCAGCACTGGTGCGCAGGGTACGTGACCGGCTTCGAGCAGGCGGATAGCTTCATCGGCATCACCTACCGAGGCTAGCCAGTGTTCAATCGCATCGATAATGTCTTGCTTGTTTTCTGCACGGCCAGCCAAATCCCGATAACGAGGGTCGGTCGACCACTCTTCTCGTCCAATGAGTTTGAGCAGGTTTTCCCACTGCTTGCCGATGGCTATGATAACTAGATAACGATCCTGACATTTAAATAACCCCAGTGGTGCCACCATACCGTGCTGGTGGCCACTGCGTTCCGGTTTCATTTCTCCGTCGGAGGCGTCGATTACCTGGACGTTCATCTCGTGGTAGGTGAATAGACAGTCGAGCAGGCTAATGTCGAGGTGTTGACCGCCTTCGCCACCGCGTAATTTGTGAAACAGGGCGGTGACAATCGCGCCGTAGGCGTGTGCCCCGGTGGAGACATCGCCGAAGGCCATACCCGATAATGCCGGATAGCCGCCTTGCTGGCCGGTCATGCCCAGGACTCCGGAGTAGGCCTGACCAATATAATCAAAGCCGGGTAGGTGGGAGAGTTCGCCTTCTTGCCCGAGGCAAGAGATGGAGCACATAATCAAATTGGGATTGATGGCCTTAAGGCTGTCCCAGTCGAGATTAAATTTTTTCATCACCCCGGGAGTAAAGTTTTCCACAACAACATCGGCCTGTTTAACCAGCTCGTGGCAAATCTCCTGGGCTTCAGGTTTGCGCAAATCCATGCACATGGTCTTTTTACCCCGGTTGTGCTGGATAAAATAGCCGCTGCGGCCCTCTCGGTGTACCGGTAGCATGCGGGCGGTATCGCCGGCGAATGCTTCGACCTTGATCACCTCTGCACCAGCTTCAGTCATCAGGCGGGTGCAGTGTGGCCCTGCGACGTAGTGTGAGAAGTCGAGTACTTTGATGCCGTCGAGAAGATGTTTTGGTGGCTGCTTTGATGCCTGTTTTGAAGCTGATGTTGAAGACATGAAGTTATCCTTATTGTTGCCTGTTACAGCGGATGTTAGTGTTAGGGGGATTAGCCTAAAGCAGGGCCGATAATATCAGTCTGGAGAGAAATGTCATATCATTTGCATAGCTCTATCCGGTAGGCTGGAGTGTATTACAGCGCAATAATTTTTTATCTAGTAACTTTACCTGGTACGGATGCCTAACACTGATGCCTAGTAGTGCTGCCTGGTAATGGTATCTAGTAATGGTATCTAGTAATAGATATCGAGTAATGAGTATTCCCTAATAGAGAGAAATAATGAATTTATTTGATTTAAGTGGAAAAGTCGCCGTGATTACCGGCTCCACCAAGGGTATCGGTAAGGCCATCGCCGAGCAAATGGCCTTACACGGGGCTAAAGTGGTGGTGTCGAGCCGCAAGGCGGATGCTTGTGAGCAGGTGGCTGCCGATATTAACGCCATGGTCGGTGATGGCGGGGGGCAGGCTATAGGGATTGCCGCTAATATTTCCCGTAAAGAGGATCTAGAGCATCTGGTAGCTGAAACTCGTGGGGTTTACGGCCGTATCGATGTACTGGTTTGTAATGCCGCTAGCAATCCCTACTACGGCACTATGCTGGATATTAGCGACGAGCAGTTCGACAAAATTCTCGAGAACAACATTAAATCCAACCATTGGCTGTGTTCCATGGTGATTCCGGAGATGCAGGCGCGCAAGGACGGCGCCATTATTATTATTTCATCCATCGGCGGAGTGCTTGGCCACGCCACCCTGGGAGCTTATGGCTTATCCAAGGCCGCCGATATGGCTTTGGCGCGCAATATCGCGGTGGAATTTGGTGTCGATAATATTCGGGCTAATGCGATCGCGCCGGGCCTTATCAAAACCGATTTTGCCAGGGCGCTTTGGGACAACCCGGAATATCTGGAAAAGTCGACTGTCGGCACGCCCTTGCGTCGTATTGGCACGCCGGAAGAAATTGCCGGAGCGGCGGTGTTTTTGGCCTCTCCCGCAGGTAATTACATGACCGGGCAAACACTGGTGATCGACGGCGGCCGGGTGATTATGAACTAGTGATATAAGTATTTTCGGTAACAGTATATTTAGCAGACGCTTAAACAGTAAAAATTATTAAGGGGATTAGGATGGCTAGTATCAGAAGTAAATTACTCAGTGGTGTTGCACGCAAGGCAATGAAAAATAAATTGGGTGCCAGCGGCTCGGTGGAAAAAGAGCGCGCTAACCTGGATAAAATGGCCGGACTAATGGGACGCCGTAAGGCTGGCGCAAGCGTTACCGTCGGTGGGGTGCCCGGAGAGTGGCAGAATCCGGCGGTGGGCGATTCAGGCAAAGTTGTGCTGTATTTACACGGCGGTGGTTACGCTCTGGGCTCGCCGGCCAGTCATCGTACTATGGTGGGGTGTCTTGCCGATATGAGTTATTGTCGCGCGTTTATCGCCGATTATCGTCTGGGACCGGAGCATCCCTTTCCGGCGGCGGTGGAAGACGGTGTTGCCGCTTACAAAGGACTTCTGGACGAAGGTCACGAGCCGGGTCGAATTTTTATCGCGGGGGATTCCGCCGGTGGCGGCTTAACCGTAGCCGTGCTGGTTTCAGCTAAAGCACAGGGCCTGCCGCTGCCGGCTGCCGGAATTTGTATTTCGCCCTGGGTCGACTTAACTCTAAGTGGTCATTCTATGACCTCGATGGCCGATGCCGATCCGATGGTCACGCCGGGTGCGTTGGCGTGGATGGCCGACCTCTATCTCAATGGTCAGGACGCCAAAGCGCCTTTAGCATCGCCGATCTTTGCCGATCTCAGTGGTTTGCCACCTTTATTAATTCAAGTGGGTAGCGAGGAAGTGTTGTACGACGACGCGATTACGCTCAACAAAATTGCTAAAGAAGCGGGCGTAGAGGTTACTCTGGAAGTGTGGGAAGGCATGATGCACGTTTGGCATTTAATGGTGGGCGTGTTGCCCGAGGCCAGGCAGGCGATACGAGGTATTAGTGCTTTTATTGCGGGCAAATAAAATAAAGGCAGAGATTTTGTCGGGCATGATTAATGAGTAAAAAATTAATGCATTAAAAACCCAGCTAAGAGCTGGGTTTTTAATGGTTGTCTAACTAGTTTGCCTGGAAATAATTTTTCCTAACTAGCGAGCACCCTGCATTAAATAAAATACATCGAGCACGGTGCGGGTGGCATCCTGTACGCGTACGATGCGGTCGTCAATTTGACGCACCGTGGTGCCTTCAATTCGACGTACTCTATCGATAATATTTTCAGGTAGCGGATAAGCGTGTTGATAGATGTCATCGTCTAGCACCTCACCGCGATCCACTTTTTTCTGCCAACCTGGGGGCAGCTCGCCACCGCGGGCTAATTTTTTGCGCAGCCCAGGGGGCAGCTTTTTGACTCTGCGCTTGCCTTTGCCACTAAAATTATCGCGGTATTGCTTGGCTTGACTGTAGGTGGGTTCGTTATCATCGCGGCGGTCGCTGTACTGCCGGTCGGAACTCTCGTCTCGATCCCGCTGTGTTCGTTTGTGTCGCAGGTATTCCCCCAGTACGCGTTGTTCTTCGGCACCAAACACCGCGCCAACGGCGGTTTCCGCTAGTACTTCTTTTAGCGTGGTGGTGTCGTCCTGGTCGTTGGCCGCTACGCTGGTAGCGAGAGCGAGTCCGAAAATGAGACTGAACATCGATGTAAAGTTGAAGTGCTTGGGCACAGGCTGTTCCTCTGTCTTGTTGAGTCACCTATTGAGTAACTTACCGAGTAATAGGACATCTTGTCTATAGTGGCAGTTCCTGCTCTGGGTGACTGTGCATGGGCGATGGCGCTTAAATGATAGTGTGTTAACTATAGTTTATGCCGAGTGATGGCAGCAATCGATTGAAGTACGATAGCATGGTTTGGGTCAAGGAATTGGCTTGTTGGGCTGAGTCGAATACACTAAATCGGAGTAGGGCTGAGGTATTCCAGCTCTGATGCTAAACGGATTACTTGAAGTAGTAGGGGGTAAGATGATTTCTTTTGCGTCACTGCAAGAGGTGGCTATTCGCAATAAAGGCAGCCTTGCGGAGCTTGAGGCAGAGATGCCGAAGGTGAATAGCCCGGCACAGCTAGCCAGGGTGTCGGATGATCGCTATTTATCGGAAATGGCGCGCAGTATATTTCGCGCAGGGTTTTCGTGGCGGGTGGTAGACAATAAGTGGCCGAATTTTGAGAAGGCCTTTAGTGGTTTTAACCCTCTCGGCGTCGCCCACTTCAGCGATGAGAAATTGGAGGAGCTGCTGACGGATGCCAGCATCGTTCGCCACGGCAAAAAAATTAAAGCGGTGCGGGATAACGCCATCTACATTTGCGATGTACAAAAAAGACACGAAAGCTTCGCGCGTTTTATCGCGGATTGGCCTACGGATAATATGGTTGGTTTGTGGCTGGAATTAAAGAAAAAAGGCTCGCGACTGGGCGGCAATAGTGGACCGATGTCGCTGCGCTTGATGGGCAAGGATACCTTTTTACTGTCCGCCGATGTGCAGGCGGCCTTGCTGAATCATAAATTGCTATCGAGTTTGAGCACTACCTCGAAGCGAGATTTAGCCAGTGTGCAAGCGGTGTTTAACCGCTTTCACGACGAGAGCGGTCTCCCGCTCTCGCATATTAGCCGTACTTTAGCGTTTACGGTTTAACTAATAGTCGGTGCATAGTCCGTGCGTAGTTAGTGCATAGCCAGTGCGATTAAAACTCCACACTCGCCTAATTAGCCCGCGTCTTTCAAATAGCGTTCCCGCGAAGCCATGATCTCTTCCATAGCTGCAGCGGCATCGCCCCAACCATCGATTTTGACCCATTTGCCTTCTTCGAGATCTTTGTAGTTCTCAAAGTAATGCTCGGTCTGTTTGCACAGCAGTTCTGGCAAGTCGCTGACTTGTTGAACATGGCCATACTGGCTAGACAAGCTGGCGTGAGGTACGGCGATGAGCTTGGCATCTGGGCCTGCCTCATCCGTCATGTTGAGTACGCCAACTGGGCGGCTGCGAATCACTGAGCCGGGCACGACTGGGTAGGGTGATACCACGAGTACGTCGAGGGCATCGCCATCTTCAGACAGAGTGCCGGGGATATAGCCGTAGTTAGCCGGGTAAAACATCGGGGTAGCGACGAAGCGATCGACAAACAGCGAGTCGGAGTCTTTATCAATTTCGTATTTGATCGGGTCGTGATTGGCGGGGATTTCGATAACCACATTGATATCGTCGGGTAGGTGCTGACCGGGGGGTATTTTGGCGTAGCTCATAGTTAATTTACTTTCAATAAGAGGTTCGTGGCGGCAACCAAAACTCTAAGACAGAGGCGGTTGCAAGGGGCTAACTGGCTGGCGGGCGCAATTATAAGAGTGTGGCCAGCAGGTGCAAGGAAAAAACGGTTATTTGTATAGATTTAACTGACTTGTGCGCCGAAATTTGAACTTCGTGGGCTTCGATGATAAGGTCTCGGCTACGTCCTAAGGGGTGGCTCCGGCCTGAGATGCACTCGTGCAAACCCTTTGAACCTGATCCGGATTGTGCCGGCGTAGGAATAGGAATTTAGCTATTACTCTGTTGCCTCCCGGGTCTCCATTTACTGTATCGACGCTGTCCGTCCTGACATACCTGTCTCGACAGAACACCAATACAGTCCCGACAATGAGACTCTGATGAAAACCCTCCCTACCGATACGATGTCAATTACGCGTGGCTGTGCCGCGCTATCCCGTTTTAAATATTACTCTCGATACTTCCCTGTCACGCGATCGCTTCGCCTGGCGACGCTGGTTTTTGGCCTGGTTTTCAGCCAAATGGCTATATTAGAAGAGGCGGTGGTAGAAGAAGTTATCGTCACTTCCAGCTTTGTACCGGTGGGGCTGCAGGATCTGCCCGCCAGCGTCAGCGTGATTGACGGTGAGGCTGCTCGCGCCCGAGGAGCGGTGCATTTACAAGATATATTGAACGCCGCCCCTAATGTTAATTTTTCCGCTGGGGCTTCTCGTGGTCGCTTTATTCAATTGCGTGGTATTGGTGAGCGGAGTCAGTTTGTCGATCCCGTCAATCCATCGGTGGGGCTGATTATTGACGATATTGATGTCACTGGTCTGGGTGGCGCCGCGACTTTGCTGGATGTACAGCAAGTGGAAATTCTACGGGGTCCTCAGGGTACGCGCTATGGCGCAAATGCGCTGGCAGGTCTGGTTAACATCCGTACGCAGGACCCGTCTGACACTCTTGAAGCTTATACCGAAGCCGGGTGGGGGCGATACGATACCTGGTATGCGGGCGGTGCGGTGGGCGGACCACTTAGCCATACCTTGAAGGGACGCATTGCGTGGCGGCAAAATCGATCCGATGGTTACGTGCGCAACGATTTTCTCGGCCGGGACGATACCAATAATATCGACGAGCAAACACTGCGGGCCAAATTGCAGTGGCAGGCCAGCGATACACTGGCCTTGACGTTCTCTTCGCTCTATCTCAATGCCGACAACGGTTACGATGGTTTTTCCCTGGACAATACTCGCCACTCCTTATCCGATGAACCGGGGCAGGATCGCCAGGAAACCTCAGCGGCAAGCCTTAAAGCCGAGTGGCAGGGGCTGAGTTTTGCCACCATCGAAGCCATTTTTAGTTACACCAATAGCAATCTGGAATACGGCTACGACGAAGACTGGAGCTATACCGGGCTGTGTGCGGGTACACCCTGCGATGGCTGGGAGTATTCCTCCACGGATAACTATCAGCGCGACCGCAAATCCCGGCGTGTGGAGCTGCGGGCGCTATCTACCGAGTCGGGACGATTATTTGGTCAAACTGCTTGGGTCGCGGGCATCTATTACGATCGAGAAAATACCGATCTCGCCCGGCAATTTACTCAATTTAATCCTTTTATCGAGAACGCGACGTTTAGCAGTGATTACGAAGCAGAAAATCTCGCGTTCTACGGCCAGCTATCCCAGCCTTTGGGCGAGCGGATAAACGTAACTTTAGGTGGGCGCTGGGAGCGCTTCGAAGCGGATTATCGCGACGAACTGGGTGTTAACGTAAAGCCCGACGAAGATCTCTGGGGTGGACAGTTCAGCGTGGAGTATTTGGCCAGCGATACCACCATGATTTATGGCTTGCTGTCGCGAGGTTACAAGGCGGGGGGAGTGAATGGTGACGCTCTGGGCAAGGCTAAAACGCAAGCCTTGCCGATATCGGTAGTGAGCTTTATCGAGCAGCGCCTGGAATACGATACCGAAACCTTACTCAACTGGGAGCTGGGTCTGAAAGGCAGCTATTGGAATGACACGCTGATGACCCGGCTGGCTTTGTTTTATATGGATCGCAAGGATATCCAGTTGCAGGGCTGGTACAACGACGGCCCGCTATTTGTCGGGTATACGGATAATGCCTCCGACGGCAGCAACTATGGTATCGAGTGGGAAACTCACTGGCAGGTACGGGAAAATTTAGCGCTGTTTGCCAATCTCGGTTTGCTCAATACCAAGATTGATGATTTTGTGGTCAACGATGCAGATTGCGCTTGCCTGGTGGATAAAAGCGGTCGGCAGCAGGCCCATGCTCCGGCGTATCAATTTAATGTCGGAGCCCAGTACGATTTTGCTAGGGGCTTATTTGCGCGTATTGAGATTGAAGGTAAAGACGAATTTTATTTTTCCGATAGCCACGATCAACAATCGCGCCGTTTTGAATTGTTCAATGCCAGTGTCGGTTATCGAAGCCAGCAGTGGGAAATGTCTTTGTGGGGTCGTAATCTAAGCAATAAAGATTACGAGGTGCGCGGCTTTTACTTTGGCAACGATCCGAGAAAATTTTATGCCAATGAGGCTTATTATCAATTTGGCGAACCCAGAGTGTTTGGCGCAGATTTACGTTATCACTTTCTGTAAGTGCTTGTTAAACGTTAGACCCTATAGAGAAAAGGAGAAAAATGGTAATGATGACGACAATTGAAATCAGTATGTATCCCTTACAAGAGGGGTATGTCCCACCGATTCATGGGTTTATTGCTTTGCTCAACCAACGTGCTAGCGCCACGGGTTTTAAAGTCCTTACGTGTCCGACTTGCACGGTTATCTGTGGCGCCTACGACATCGTATTTTCGGCCTTGCAGGAAACTATTGCCGAGGCTAACGATACCTTGGGTAAAGCAGTTTACGTGACTAAAATTATTCCCAATTACGAGGCACTGTAATTGGGTGAGGTGATCGCGGAGGCGATAAACCAACCCTCGCTTTGGGAATGGCTGGCCGTTATTTCGGGTTTGGCTTATTTGTTTCTGGCCATGCGCGAAAACAGTTTGTGTTGGTACTTTGCTTTTGCTTCGACCCTTATCTATACCCTGTTATTTTGGGATGTAAGTTTGCTAATGGACTCCGCGCTTAATGTTTATTACATGGGCATGGCGATCTACGGCTGGTGGTATTGGCAGCGAGGTGGAGCGTCTAGCGATGAAGGGCGAAATAAAAAAGGGGGTGGCATACGTAGCAATCAGGCGCAGAGCAAGGTGAGCGATAAGCCTCAAATACGCCGTTGGCGCTTCGCACATCATGGTATTGCAGCGACAGGTGTTGTGCTGCTTTCAATATTCTCCGGGTATTTATTGGCCGGGCATACCGATGCAGCCTGGCCCTATGTGGACTCCTTTACTACCTGGGCCAGTGTGTTAACCACCTGGATGGTGGCGCAAAAAATACTTGAGAATTGGCTATATTGGTTGGTAATCGATAGTGTCTCCCTGGTGCTTTATGTGGATCGCGAACTTTATCTCACCGCCGTATTGTTTGCCGCTTATGTGATTATTGTGATGTTCGGTTTCTTCAATTGGCTGAAGCGCTATCGGGAAAACCAAATTCAGTATGATGAATGAATTTCCTGAGCAATCTCTAGCAAGGGCACTGGATAGTTGGCCGCAATGGAATCTTTCCCTGGCGAATAAACCTCGTGTTGTAAAAGCATTGAGCGGCGGTCTGACCAATCGTAATTATTTATTGAATGGCAATTTACGAGATGAGGATTTACGAGATAAGGATTTGCTAGAGACTGAAACTTGTCTCCTGGTAATGCGTGTTAATAGTCCAGAAAGCCAGTTGCTGGGTATTGATCGAGAGCGTGAACGGCTTGTCCTTGGGAGCCTTGCTGGGCAGTGTGCCCTGGGGAAAGGTTTGGTACCTAAGATAATTTATTGTAATTCCGATGACGGCCTGTTAGTGACGGAGTATATCGAAGGCCGACATTGGCGGGTCGAGGAATTAAAGGACCCCAGGGAGTTAAAAAAATTACTCCGGGTGTTTAAACAAGTAGGGGAGATAAGAGGTGATTTCCCCGAATTTGACTATCGAGCACATGTTGAGCATTACTGGCGCGGTTTGCATAGCGCCGGATCTAAAAATAAAAACTTAACAACATGCTTTCAACAAGCGAAAATAGCTGTCGAACAGTTATCAGAGATTAATCGCGACAAACCTCGGGTGCTATGCCACCACGACCTTAGCCCTTTAAATGTAATTGAGACGCTAAGGGGTGAGCTGGTGCTGCTTGATTGGGAGTACGCGGGCGGCGGGTGGCCGGTAATGGATTACGTGGCGCTGATCCGGAATTGGCAATTATATAAATCGCAAGCGCTTATCTTAAATACGCTTAACAATAACAACGGTGTTGAATTTGCTAATGTCGACTTCACAACTGCCGAAGTGAAGGCAGCGCAACAGGTTTGGGAGTTTATCGATAGAGCCTGGTACAGCCTTAATACACCTGCTGAATAACAGCTTAATTTTAGTGATTTGACTTGCCAAGCTCTTACGGGCGCGGTTGAATAGGGTGCTGACTAATAATACTTAACAAAGAGCAGGAGATTTAAATATGCAACCCTTAGAAGGCGTGCGGATTATTGAACTTACCTCAAACGCATCTGGTCCACTAGCCACAGGCTTGCTGGCTGATCAAGGTGCGGACGTAATACGACTCGAGACCATCGGGGTTGGCGATCCGGCGCGACATGTCGGTGGAGTTCGCGGTGGGGAGACCGGCTACAACGCTTATCTAAACCGCAATAAACGCTCTATGGCAGTAAACTTAAAAGATCAAAATTTACGTCCGGCGCTGTATGAGTTGATTAAAACGGCTGACGTTTTTGTGCAAAACTCCAGGCCAGGAGCGCTAGAGCGCAGTGGCTATGGATTTGATGATCTACATGAAATTAATCCCAACTTAATTTACGCATCAATATCCGGTTTTGGCCCCGATGGCCCAGCTGCCGGACTTCGAGTTTACGATCCTGTTATTCAAACGGCGTCGGGACTGGCGTTTGCCCAGGGCATTGGCGGTGAGCCAGAACTGGTTAAAACGATTGTCAGCGATAAGATTACGGCATACACCACCGCTCAGGCGATTTCGGCGGCCTTGTTTGCCCGGGAGCGAGGTAAAATCAAGGGGCACCACATTGAAATTGCGATGCTGGATGCCACTCTGGCCTTCCTTTGGGCCGATATTTATTGGAATCATAGTTTTGTGGGCGACGAGGGCTTTGAACCCAAACCGCTGTTAGCCGAATTTTATAAGGTGATGAGAACGTCCGACGGTCATATAACCATGATTATCGTCGGTGATACCGAGTTTCAGGGCGCGTGTCGAGTACTGGGGATGGAGCACCTTCAGCAAGATTCCCGGTTTAATACCATGACCGAACGCTTCGCCAATTACGCCGTGATGTTTAAGGAAATGGAGGCCGAATCTATTAAGCGCAGCGCTGACAACCTGGTTCAAGCGATGGAAAAGGAGGGTGTTCCCTGCGGTAAGATTAATTCTTTGGATGAACTGTTTACCGATGAGCGAGTGATTCACCGGCGTTCTATCGTGGAATACGATCACCCTCGCGGGGGGCGGATGCGTCAGGCCAGGCCTCCGGTTAGATTTGACGGGGAGGTCAGCGAAATTCGTTTGCCCTCGCCGGGTTTAGGTGAGCACAGCGATGAGTTACTTAAATCCGTCGGATGCTCTGAAGCAACGATTAAGCAGTTACGTGAAACGGGTGCGGTGGGCTGATTGCTAACCAGGCTTAGACCCTATTTACTAGGGATAAAAAGGATAGATCAGCGGGATCATTGTTAAGGCAACCGCCGTATAGGTAAGCGAAATGGGTAGGCCGGTTTTCAAGTAATCGGTAATCCGATAGTTGCCGACACTGTAAACCATCAGGTTGGTTTGATAGCCGTAGGGCGATAGAAAGCTCGCACTGGCGCCAAAAGCCACGGCCATAATAAAGGGCATCGGATCGGCCTGATATTGTTGCGCCAGGCTGAGGGCAATGGGGAACACCAGCACCGCGGCGGCATTATTGGTGATTAATTCGGTGAGTAGTAAGGTAAGGATAAAACTAGCGATCAGCGCCCCGTACACCCCCGAACCGGTAAGTCCACTGATGATACCGTCGGCAATAAGCTGTGCGGCCCCGGATGATTGCATCACCTGAGCAAAACCCAGAGCTGCACCGATAACAATAATGAGTTCAAAGGGGAAGTTGCGACGAAGTTCGTTAACGCCCAGTAAGCCAGTGCCTACCAGTAGGCAAAACATCAGTGCCAGACCTTTAAATAGCGTGAGTATTCCGGCCGCGGCCAGGGCAACGATGCCAATAAAGCCTATGATGCAAGCGTATTCGGCGAAGGTGGGTAGGTGGTCTCGGGTTTCTATATCGCCGAGGATAATAAAATTGCGTTGCAGATTATGTCGATTTTTAAAGTCGTGGCCGGTGGCGAGCACTAGATTATCGCCAGGTTGCAGGACGATTTTACCCAGACCTCCCCCCAGTCGTTGATTGCCTCTACGCACCGCTACCACAGCCGCATCGAATAAGGCCCGAAAATTAATCGCTTTAATAGGCTTGCCGGTAATGGTGGCGTTGTGGCTAATAACCACGTCAACTAAATTGTCGGAGAGGCTGGCCTGGTCGTCCTCGAAGACGGTGAGCCCCTTGAATTGATTCAATGCCTGCACGTTTTCTATGTCCCCGGAAAAACCCAGAATATCGTTGGCCTCGATGATTTCCTCAGGGGATACCGGACGGATAAGGTAGCCATCGCGAATGATTTCTACCAAAAATAAATCGGCCAGGTTGCGAAAGCCATTGTCGAGTAGGGAGTTACCGATCAGGGGTGAGTCGGCCTGGATGCGCGCCTCGAGGAAATAGGTTTTAGTATCGTCGTTAGCGATTTCTTGTTTGGGCAAACTGTAGGGTGCTATCAACAGTAGCACGCCCAGGCAAATCACAAATATCGGTAGGCCAATCAGGGCGAAATCGAACATGCGCAAGCTGTCCATGCCGTTGTCCAGCACCAGTCCGTTGAGTACCAGGTTGGTGGAGGTGCCGACGAGGGTGAGCGTGCCACCCCAAATAGAAGCGTAGGACAGGGGAATTAACAGACGCGAGGGCACGAATCGAGTCTGATTTTTCACGGCGCTCATAAAAGACGCGACCACAGCGGTATTGTTGGCTACGGAAGACATTAAACCGGATGCCAGTCCTAGCTTAAAAAGGGTGAAAATGTAATTGCCGCTGAATAATTTCTTGCCAAAACGGCGGAATAAGCGGGTTTTTTCGATGGCCAGCATCAGTAAAACCAGCAATATTAGTGTCACCAGTGCGCTGTTGGTGAAGTGGCCCAGAGCGTCATCCAGGCTTATCATATCGATAAGGTAGAGAAAGGAGATCACACCGCCGAAGATCAGGGTGGGTTTGAGGCGCGTAGCACTCAAGCCCACAATAATAACGCCCATGCAGGCGAAAACGATGAGCTGTTCGGCGGCTGTTGGCAGGTTCAAGCGGAATTCCCCTTCACTGATAGTGATCGCTTCTTGTTATGTGTAGCGATGGGGATTGTAGCAAGCGCGGTGCGGTAGCACAGCAATTGTGAGTGGCTCAAGGCCAATTGAGCACACTGATACCGATTTAAAGAGGCGCTAGGTTGATCTTACGATAGATCGTTTGATCGTTTGCTTAGAGTTCTTTGGCAAGCGGGTCAAGTTGGTTTGTTACGCCAGTACTCCAGATACCACAATCGCTAAGATCAATATCAACGTGACGCCACCAATAACCGCTGCAATTCTGGCAGTCGTTTGCTTGTCGGTAAGCAGCTCGTGGGAGTCTGCTATGTGGGGGGGTTCCGAGATGAATAAATGCGTCATGGTTATTCTCCTGTAATAGATAGACTGTAGGCGACAGTGTCGCGCAGCCGTGAACAGGAGTAATTGATCGATATCAAATAATGGCAATGGTATCGCGGGCTAATTAAAAAGACTTTTTTGTTGGTTAATTGATTTCGGGTAAAACCAGGTCGGCGGTATCGGCAATGCGCTGACGTTTCCCCAGGGTTTTTTGAGCCAGCTGCACCACTTTTTCTGCGGTGGCTCGATAACCGGTAAGTTTGCCGCCGTAGACCGCGATGTAGTGGCTTGTTGGCCCGAGATTGCGGCTCAATACGACCTCTCGACTGCGGCGAAAGGGATTGCCAGAGGCTTTAGGTAACACACGCAGTCCAGCCATACGCCGCTCCACAACCGGCTTAGCGTCGGGGAAGTAGTGTTTTAGTATGTCCAGTAGATAGGCTTCTTCGCTGTCGAGTGCCCGCGCCTGGCTGGGGTCACCAGCAAAGGCGGTTTCCGTGGTGCCCAGTAGCATCTTGCCTTTCCAGGGCAGTAAAAATACCGCACGCTGATCGCTCGGGGATTCTAAATAATAATAGCGGTCGATGATGGGGGCCGATAAGACTAAATGCGTGCCCTGTACCAATTCTACCGGCAGTGTGGGTACCGTCGGACTTAGGGTTTTGGCAACATCGTTAACCCAGGGGCCGGCGCAGTTAATTAAAATACTGGTAGAGGCACTAAAGTTTTCGCCGTTTGAATTTAACTTAAGGTTAGTTTTATTATTTTCGCGAGAGGCGCTGAGCAAAGTCACCGGGCAAGCTAGTTGTGCGCCGAGTTGTTGTGCGGATAGAGCCACGGCCTCGGTGAGTTCAGCGTCATCGGTTTGGGCGTCGATATATTGAAAGACACTTTGTAGATTTTGTGTGTCTAAACCATTCAATGCCGCGCGTTGTGATTTTGATAAAATACGAAAACGACCGTTGTTGGTAAAGCCAGTAAGCGCATAGTACAGGGATAGTCCGCACCACAGTTGCCAGGGTCGGTAGTGGGAGCGTTTGTAGACCGGCACCAGGAATTCATTTTTTTCGACCAGATGGGGAGCCAGGCGCAATAACAACTCGCGCTCGTGCAGGCTTTCGCGCACTAATTTGAAATGCCCGCCCTGCAAATAGCGCAAGCCGCCATGAATTAACTTACTGGATTTACTCGAAGTGCCCGCCGCCCAGCCGGTTTTCTCCAGCAGTAGGGTGGAATAACCCGCTGCCGCCGCAGCCTGAGCCACTCCCGCGCCGTGAATACCACCGCCGACGATGGTGATGTCAAAGTGTTGATCTCTTATGTTGTCGATATTAAGGTCTTTGAGGCTGGTGTTTTCAATACCTTTCTCTTCATTATCTTCGTTAAGCAGTTCAGTCATAGGCTGTGTCGCGACAGTGTTTGAATTAGGTCAGCCACATCGAAGGTTTCAATTTTGTCAGCGCCACGTCGAAACCAGCGTTTAGCTAGCTCCACTTCGGCAATTTCATACAGCACCAATTCAAAATTGCAGTCGTCTAAGTTCGCTTGAGCGGGTATTTTTTTATAATTACAAAATACGATATCTGGGTTGATTTCTTTTACGGTGTTACTGTCGAGATCATCCCAACGTGTTAACACCACGCCGCAACGCTGCCAGCCCTGGACGCGTGCGTGGGCGATAAAATCGTAATCAAAACTGATCAGCGGGCACTGCAGGGCAACGGGTTTTAGGCATTGGCTGATAATGGCGTAAGTATCGACAATTCCGGCAAAGGTCACGGCTTCTTTTTTAACTTCTATATATCCGGTGACGTGGGGATGCTGTTGTAATAAAACCACTAAGTCGGCGAGTGACGCGATGGTTTCGTTGACAAAGCGCTCGCCGAACCGTTTGGGTTCGTAGGCAGGGAAGGTTTGCAGTTGTTCGGCGGTGTATTGCTCGACGCGACCTTTTTTATTGCTGACGCGCTTTAGCGTGGGGTCGTGGTAGAGCATGGGCTGGTGATCAGCGCTAAGAGATATGTCGGTTTCGATACAGTGCGCGCCCGCGGCAATGGCTTCTCGATAAGCGAGCAGGGTATTCTCGGGATAGGCGTGTTGATAACCCCGGTGAGCAACGATTCGATCCGCTAGCATGAGTGGTCTAATCCTTGTTGGCGAAATCTACAGGCGGGCTATCCGTAGGCAGTTTATCCGTAGGCTGGCTATCTGCAGGCAGCTTATCCGCAGACAAGAGCTCCTCAGGCAAGGTGTGGCCCTTACTGCGTTTAGAGCGCAAGTAGCGGATATTGTGTTTCGATAAACCTGAGATCAGCGGTACGACTTCGGATATTTCCTGGCCACCTTGTTCCAGGTGAGCGCGCTTATGAGGATTGTTAGATAGTAACTTGATGGCGCGTCCCGCAAGCAGGTAACGCAAGATTACTGCCGCTTCGCTAAAGTCTCGAGAATCTTCCGGTAGCCCCAATGACACATTGGCTTCAAAGGTATCCTGCCCGGCATCCTGCAATAAATACGTAATGGCCTTAGCCCAAAGGCCAATACCCCGGCCCTCGTGGCCGGACATATACACCACGGCGCCACCGCCGGCTTCCAGCATTTGTTCAAAGGCACCGGTTAATTGCGGGCCGCAATCGCAGCGCATCGAGCCGAATATATCCCCGGTCAGGCAGCAGGAGTGAACTCGCACCAGCGGGTTTTCCGCTTCGCGAAAGCCGGGGAGGGCAAAAATAGAATTAACCGACATATTGCTCTGTAGCAGTTCGCGAAACGCTTCGCTATCGCCGCCGCTCACCTCGTTGGCGGCATCCAGAACGTGGGCGAGCTCGACTCGGCGCACAAAGGGATACCACTCCAGCATCACTTCCCGATCGCCGATCATGCGTGGAATACTGACCGGGCCGAGCACGGAAATAAACGGTTGTCCCTCGCCGTTGATTTCCTGGCCTTCAATATCGAGATCAACCAGTTGGTGGTTGTTGACTAACTG
The DNA here is from genome assembly GCA_018069525.1 of Porticoccaceae bacterium. GTDB lineage: Bacteria > Pseudomonadota > Gammaproteobacteria > Pseudomonadales > Porticoccaceae > JAGPUQ01. The sequence continues at coordinate 17,077 of JAGPUQ010000022.1, forward strand.
CTCTCGAATGGTTTTATCTACGTAACTGAACACGCGGTAATCCTGATTAAATAAGGTTTATTGAATATTTGCGGTCATTAAGGAGGCCGTTAAAGCTTCTGTTAAGAACGACAGGCTAATTCGGCAGCCTGCAGAGTTTGCAGAATCAGCGTGTTAATGGTCATCGGTCCTACACCACCAGGTACGGGCGTATAGGCACTGGCTCGGTCGATAACAGCGGCGAGTTCAATATCCCCTACACCGCCTCCTACGCCACCACCATCGCGAGGATGATAGCCGGCATCAATGATCACCGCGCCATCCTTGATCCAGTCACCTTTAATAAATTCCGCTTTGCCAACCGCACCGACCACAATGTCTGCAAGGCCGACGATACTAGCAAGATCCTGAGTTCGAGAGTGGCAAATGGTGACAGTGGCGTTCTTATTTAACAGCATCATTGCCATGGGTTTACCCAAAATAGGACTGCGACCGACCACCACCGCGTGTTTGCCTTCTAGCGGGATCTCATAAGCCTCCAGCAGGCGCATGATGCCCTGTGGCGTTGCCGAGCCGTAGGCGGGCTCAGTCATTGTCATACGGCCAAAGCCCTGGCAGGTCACGCCGTCTACGTCCTTGGCCAGCTCAATGGCATCAAAGCAGGCGCGTTCATCGATCTGTGCCGGTACTGGGTGTTGGAGCAGAATACCGTGGCAGTCCGGGTTGGCATTCAGTTGATGAATGGTGGCCAGTAACTCCTCGGTAGTGGTGCTGGTGGGCAGTTCGACGGCGGTGGAGGCCATGCCCACACGTTTACAGGCATTTTGTTTCATGCGCACGTAGGTTGCGGAGGCGGGGTCGTCGCCCACCAGAATGGTGGCCAGGATAGGTGTCTGGTTGCCGTTAACGGATTTGAGTTGGGTAATCCGTGCCGCAAACTCGCTTTCGCTGCTTGCTGCCAGCGCCTTGCCGTCGAGAATTACTGTTCTATCACCAGCCTGTGCCGACATAATTTATCCTGTGCTTATAAAGCCGCTATTCTCGCACGGCCTCGCATGGCAAAAAAGGCGTTAGCGCAACTGTTATTAATCACGTTAAAATACCACGTTCAAATTGACCGGCTAGCGGTCTGCGCGTATTATGCGCGCCTCGAAGTAATACCCTATTGGGGATTGTATTCGAGACAGTATTCGGGGAATAGCGCAGTTTGGTAGCGCGCCTGCTTTGGGAGCAGGATGTCGGGGGTTCGAATCCCTCTTCCCCGACCAATTTTGCGGGTTTGAACTCGCTGGTCGAGACAGATTTGCGCCCGTAGCTCAGTTGGATAGAGCAACGGCCTTCTAAGCCGTGGGTCGCAGGTTCGAATCCTGCCGGGCGCACCAGAGTTCGGTATGGTTGCGCCTTCTATGTGGGGTCAAGTGGCCGGCCAGCGGGCAAAAATGCCGCTGGCGTTGATCAGGGCCGAAATAGTATTTCGTCCGAGAACCTGCCCAACCCTGCCGGGCGCACCAGAGTTTGATGTGGTTGCGCCGCCTTCTATGTGGGATCAAGTGGGGCCGGCCAGCGGGCAAAGATTTCCGATAAGCGCTCGTCGAGGCAATCATAGCCGAGACAAAAAGTTAATGGTGGCTGTAGCTCAGTTGGTAGAGTCCCGGATTGTGATTCCGGTCGTCGCGGGTTCGAGCCCCGTCAGCCACCCCAATTAATACACCATCCCGTGTTTGTCCTTCCTTACCTTGTATTTAACTTCCAAATTAATACTTATTTTAATAGTGCCATTGCGAGGGTTTGCGTCCCGGTGAGCTGGCACCTTGATACGCACGATCATTTTTATAGCCCTGCTTAAATATTATTTTATACTCAATAAAACAGAATAATAATCTAATATTTATTATGGTTTCTAGCTGCGACGTAAGCTACCCGGATAACAAAAACCCAGGGGCAACATAGCTGCCCCTGGGTTAAGTGTTGGCGAATTTACCCGCCAGGTATGAAGTGGTTTTATTACTTGAAAATAGCAGTAACCTGTACTGAAAAGCGGTCTTCGATGCCGTCCAGGTTAGCATTCGGGCCTGCGCCTTTAGCGAAATTAGGTGCTTCTGCATCCGACATTTCGTAGTTAAAGGCAACTCGTACCCGTGGGTTGAAGAAGTACTGTGCGCCAAGGGTCAGCTTGTCGTACTCGGCTTCAAATTGGTCGCCGTCGAGTCGCTGGTAGTTGTCAAAGCGCACGTCGAGCTCCCAGTTAGTAGAGGGGATGCGGTAACCGCCTTCCACGTAATAGCCTTTGGCTTCTGCTTCCGCGCCGTGACAACCGGCAGTACTGGTCGGGTTACCCTGGCAAGGGCCAATGCCAAAGCTAGGATTGTGTACACCCTGCATGATCATGCCTTCGCCTTCCAGGTATTCAGCCGTAAAGCGCAGGCCTTTGTTTAGATACTTAAAGCCAGCGCCCCTACGCTCGCGGTCGTACTCTTCCGGATTGTGGGTGGCGTCGTTGGTGAAATCGGCGGTGCGCTTACCATCCTGTGACCAGGCGAAGAACTTCATGCCGCTGCGGCGGGGACCTTTACCGCTAAATACTTTTTCGGCGGCCAGATAGAGATAAAGTTCTTTATTGCTATCGTTGTCGCCAAAGTTTAAGCCGTTGCCGTTACCAAACATGGCCGCGTAAGAAGCTTCCCAGCCGTTGTCGAGTTTAAAGGTGTTAAACACCTGCACGCCCACATCGCGAAAAGCACCAACGCTTTCTTCAAAGCCGTTGAAGTCGTTTTCGGGAGTAATGGTTTGGGGACCAACATTAGGGGTGTAGCGGCGATTGGGGAAGCGCTCCAGCATCATCTGATTGGTGACATTGGTGAAGTTGATGTAGTCGAACACGTGAATGGCCTGCAAGCCTTCTTCCGAACCGGGGGTCTTAAACATCCCGACTCTGACCCGCGCACCTTTTACATGGTTAAAGGTGATACTGGCATCGGTGAGCTTGGCGGAAGAGTTTTCCGGATCGGTAATGCCATTGTTGCCGAATTCAGCCAGCAGAAAGTAGTTGATCTGGCTGTCCAGGGGCATGGCGACACCGCGAGCACCGAGCCGAGCGCGATTGACGTTGAACTGAGACTGACTGTCCAGGTCGGGGCCAATTAATTTCGCGGGCACATATTGATCCGCAGCATTGGCGTCACTATTATCGTCCTGATACTGAGCTTGTATGAAGCCCCAGATGTTGACGGGGTTGGAGGCGCCAGCAGGCTCAGTGCCCTGCAGGGTTAACCAGTCCGCCGCGGAGGCGATGTTGGTAAAGCTCAACGATGTTGCGCAAAGAATAAGCCCGCCGAGGCGAGCAGCTAAAGAGTGTTTCATATTGATTTCCCTCTCCCGGAATTCGGGATCGATTATTTATAGTAGTTTGTACCATGATAATAAACAGTTGTTATCGCTTTAAACTCAGAGTTTAAGGTCTAACCAGTAGGTAGCCCTGGTCTGCCAATTCCTTAATTCTAATAATGCCGCCGGGAACCACGGTCGCGTGGCTGTTCATTGCTGGTGGATGACCAAGGGTTTTGGTCATTTTTGTTATGGTGTTGCCGCAGGCCGCAAAGCGCACGCCACTATTGTTGACCAGGCCGTCTATACGATTACCGTTGACGTTTTCTTCAAACAGCAAGCGCAAGCCGGGGCCGAAGGCAACGATTTCTACATCCGCTTTATCCGGGCCGTAATGTTTCATAATATTTGCTGCTACGTTGAGCACTAGAGTTTGCTTGGCGGCGTCCATATCACTGATTTGCAGTACAAATTTATGTTCTGCGAAGGCTTTTTCATCCTCTGCCAGTGTGCTCATGCTGGCGAACAGCGTTAAAACGGCAGTAACAATCACCGTACCTATTGATAAATATGGTTTTTTCATAGTTCCCTTCCTTTTGTTATAGATCCCAAGCGTGAATGAAATGGAAATACATTGCTGTGGGTGTATGTACAAAGACGGGGATGCGGGTAGTTTTATTCCATCTTTTTTCAGGGAATCACAAAACAGAAGAAATAAATGGAATAAATGGAATAAATTTTGTTCAGAAAGCGTCTATCATATCCCCAACTATAATTATGCAGTTTAGTTTTGGGGGTGTCTTTGGGCATATTAAACCAGTTGGGTCGTAAACAAGAATTTCGTCGCCAGGTCAGCGCGAGTCGACCCCGTTTGTACCGCACCGCTTATTCCTGGTGCCACAATCCGGATTTGGCAGACGATCTGGTACAGCAAACAATTTGTGTTGCACTGCAAAAATATGCGCAATTACGTGACATGGACGCGCTCAATGGTTGGTTGTTCACGATTATGGCGCGGTGCTTGGCAGATTATTGGCGTTCAGCGGGTGAAGTGCCGACGGACATGGAGTTTAGTCCTGTCGATGACTTCAGCCCGGAAGATGCGGCGCGAGAGGACGAAATTGTAGTGCGAGTACGACGCGCGGTGAGTCGGCTTCCGGTGGAGCAGCGCCAGGTACTGACTTTGGTGGATTTGGAAGGTTTTACCTACGCTGAAGTCGCCGGCATTTTAGATATTCCGGTTGGCACTGTGATGAGTCGCTTAAGTCGTGGTCGAAGTACGCTACACAAGCGACTACTGGCGGTGAAACGAGAGGAAGATGGTCTTTCGGGCTTTGGAACAACTAAAATCGGAACAGCTAAAACCGGGACAGCCACGATCAGAGCGATTCAGAAGCATTAGGTAAAGAGAGTTTAAGTTAGACATTAATGATAGTTAAAGGATCAGGAATAACCAGTTTTCAGGGATAGTTAAACGAAAAAGGAGAGTCCAGTGGAACACGATGAGCTAATGACGGAGCAGCAATTAAATGCCTTTGTCGACAAAGAACTCGAAGCCAGTGAGCGAGATTTGATATTCGATCAGGCCGAGAAGCATCAAAATATAGATGCCCAGTTGAGCGACTACCGCAAGCTCAAAGAGTTGGTGCAGCATGCCTATAGTTCTGTACCGGCTCCGCAGCAGGGTTCTGCATCAGCTTCGCAGCATAGTTCAGTACCGGCTGCGCAAAAAAATAGCGCCGTCGCCCATCTTGTCAGTAAGACAAAGGCCTGGCCGCAAAATATTAACGTTTGGGCCTCGGTAATGTTGTTGGTAGTGGGGTGTGTGCTGGGAGCCATATTCGGCAACCCTTTTGGGCCTGGAAAGTTTGAGGCGGCGCAGCTCGCAGGTGTGGATTCCGGCGCAGAGCGTGTCCTGGTACACCTGCGCAGCAAGGACCACACGTCGATGGACGCAGCCCTGACTCGTGCCGAGGCACTGGTTGCGAGTCGCTCCGCCGCCCATCCGGTGATGGTGGAAGTGATCACCAATGGCGAGGGAGTTGATTTGTTGCGCAGCGATTTAAGTCCTTATACCAAGCGTATCACCGCGCTTGCCGAGCAGGATGTTATTTTTATCGCCTGTTCACACCGTCTAGAGGATTTACGGGAGCAGCATCAACAGGTACTGTTGGTGGCCGAGGCGGAGTTCCGTTACACGGCTTTTGAGCGCGTGGTAGGTCGTCTTCGAGAGGGCTGGGGTTACGAAAATATTAAAGCAAGCCCCCAAATAAAAATTTAATTTTTTATCTTTGTGATAGATATAAATAATAGGTTTGTGGTAGGCACGAGCTTCGTAATAAAAAGTAAGTAAAAGTAAAAGTAAATAGTAAAAAATCAGTTCAAAAACCAACTAATAATTTTAACAGAGGATGGCTTATGAATAACATTATTTTTACACTATTAATGGTAGTGAGCCTGGGCGGTTTTTCAGGCCTGGCCCTGGCCGAAGCGGAAGGCAAAGCAGCTGACGCTGGCCACGGTGCGGACTACCGCACATTTAATACCGATGGCACGGTTGCCTATGGGCAGATTCAGGATTCCTACTCGTCCGACCTGGTGATGTATTTAGCCGGCAATCAGTTTATGGCGATGCAAACCCTGATTCAGGATTTTCAGAGCAAAAACCCAGACGTCAAAACCGTGTATGTCGAAACTATTCCGCCGGGCCAGATACTCAAAAATCAATTGCTAAAACAAGGCGAAATTGATGGCCAGCAGACGGCCATGAACCCGGATATTTATGCCAGCGTGAATATCAATCACTTGCGTCGCCTGAAAAAAGATAACTTGATGCACGATTACGCAATTTATATTCACAACAAGCTGGAGTTGATGATTGCTAAGGGCAACCCCAAGCAGATTCAAAGCGTTGAGGATCTGGGTCGCGATGATTTACTGCAGTCGCACCCGAACCCGCTGACCGAAGGTATCTTTAAGTTTTACGGTAGTGAGATGCTAAAAGACCTGGGTCTGCACGAAAAAGTAACGGGTGGCGCAGAGTGCAAAAGCTGCTGGGCGGTAGAAGGAAAAACCTGGTTTACGTCTCGGCATCATCGCGAAACTCCCGACCGTATTGAAAAAGGCGAAGCCGACGTGGGTATTGTCTGGACGACCGAAGTAGCGCACGCGCAAGCGGAAGGCCGCGATATCGAGGGCGTCGCCATTGATGCGCCGCTCAATAAGCAAGACAAGGTGGCTTATGCCATTGGCATTTTGTCTACCGGTCGTAATGCCTACAACGCCGCTCGCTTTCTGTCCTATTTGGGAACTGAAGCAGCCCAGGGTATTTACGCGGACTTCGGTTTTATTCCCGCCACGGCAGAAGAGCTGAAACTGAAGCCCCTATGAAAATAGAGTTGTCACGATTGTTTTTTCGGAATGGGCTGTCGCAGTCTGGATTGTCTTTGCTTGGCTTAATGGGGCCTGGATCATTGCGGCTGGGCTTACTGTGCCTGGTTCTCCTCGGCGGGTCGGTAGTGGGTAGGTCCGCTCTGGCCAGTCAGTCCATTCCCGATCAATACCCTCAGTCGGTACTCTATTCCAAGCCGGTCGAAGTGATTCCCTACGTGTGGTCCGCCATTGGCGCCACTGCACCGCCGCATTACGACAATTCTGGCCACAATAATAATTTGTCTTTTATTGTGACGGGCAAGGGCGTGGTGGTGATCAACGGTGGGGCTGCGTACAAATTAGCAGAAGCGCTACACCAGGAAATCAAACAGATCACCGAGGAGCCAGTGGTGCTGGTGATTAACGAGAATGCGCAAGGCCACGCCATGCTCGGCAACTCCTATTGGCAAACTCAGAACGTAGCCATTCTGGCCCACAGTAGTGCTCTCGAAGAGTGGAATAAACACAACCACAGCATCCTTGAGCGGATGAAAAGCTATAACCGGGATAAGGCAGAACTAACTACAACGGTAGCGCCGACGCAAACCTTTGACGATAAAAAAGTCATTACCCTGGGGCGCTTTACTATTGAAGTGCTGTGGCTGGGGCTGGCACATTCGCCCAGCGACATTGTGGTTCACTTACCGGAGCAGCAGTTGGTGATTTCCGGCGATATGGCCTTTCACGAGCGCCTGTTGCCCATAATGGAGGATACCGATACGGCTGCCTGGCTGGAGAGCTGGGAGCGCTTTGAGCAACTTAAGGCAGCCTACGTCATCCCCGGCCACGGTCACCCGACCAATATGGATCAGGTGAGGCGCTACACCAAAGACTATCTGGTGTACTTGCGCAGTGAGGTCGGCAAGTTACTCGAGGAAGGCGGTGATCTGCAGGACGCCTATCGCATCGACCAATCAGCCTATAAGGGCCTCGATACCTTTGATGAGCTCGCGGTCAAAAATGTGGGTCGTGTTTTCGAGCAGATGGAATTTGAATAAAGCCTACCGGCTGTTGGGCTGTTAGGTTGTCAGGCTGTCAGGTAATAGACACTGGAAGTTAGGCTTCCAATTTCAGCGATTTCCCCCCTGATCTTTTGTTTGGCGCGATTGGTGATAAACTGGCCGCCGTTTTTTACTCGCTATCCATAAGAGGACACTCATGAGAAAGATGAAAGCCGTTGTTGCCCACGAACTAAACAAATTTTCAGTGGAGGAAGTGACTCTCGCTGCCCCCAAAGCCGGTGAAGTATTGGTCAAAATTAAAGCCACGGGGGTTTGCCATTCCGATTTATCGGTGATTAACGGCACTATCCCGGTACCGTTTCCCATGGTGCTCGGCCACGAAGGCGCGGGGATTGTTGAAGAAGTGGGCGAGGGCGTGACCTGTGTGCAGCCCGGTGATCACGTGGCGCTGTCATTTGTACCCAATTGCGGCGAGTGTTATCACTGCTTGCGTGCCGAAGCCAATCTCTGCCTCAAAAGCGTGCCCGACGGCAAAATGATGGATGGCACTTCGCGAGTTCAGTTGAACGGCGAGGACATCAACGTGATGCAGTTTCTCGGCAATATGGCGGAATACGCGGTGGTTCCCGCGATGTCTGTGGTTGCTATTGATAAAGACATCGACATGAAAGCCGCTGCTCTGGTGGGTTGTGGTGTGACTACCGGCGTTGGCGCTGCGATGAAAACTGCGCAGGTTAGGCCCGGTAGTACGGTTGCGGTATTCGGTGCAGGCGGCGTGGGTTTGTCCATTATTCAGGGTGCCCGTATTGCCGGAGCGGTGAAAATTATTGCCGTTGATCTTTCCGACGAAAAATTGGCTATTGCCAAAGAAGTGGGAGCGACGGATACCATTAATGCTGCGGGTAACTCGGTTAAGGAAATTATGGCGATGACCGACGGCATCGGCGTCGATTATGGTTTTGAGGCCATCGGTATTCCAGCCGTAGTGGACCAGGCGCAAAAAGCCACTCGTCGTGGCGGCACCATGACCGTTGTCGGTGTGGGCAGGCTTGACCAAAAACTGGAACTCAATGCGCTGATGTTCCCGATGACCGGCAAGACCTTCAAAGGCTCTATGTACGGTAGCGCTGAGTTTAAAGTAGATTTTCCCACGTATCTTGAGCTGTATAAGCAGGGCAAGCTCGATTTGGATCGCATGGTGACTCAAACTTATACCATTGACGAGGCACCGCAGGCTTTTGCCGATCTTGAGGCCGGTAAAAATGCACGTGGCGTGATCGTGTATGACTAGGCCGGTTTGTGCTTAGTCTCACCTAAGCGGGTGTCGATAAGAAACCTGAGGGCAGTGTGTCAGTTGTTGACCGCTGTCCTTTTTATTTTATAGCGCTGAAGGCTCTTTATATTTTAGGGCTGAGGGCTCCTTACGTTTGGGGCTGAGGGCTCTTTATATTTTGGCGCTGAAGGCTCCTTACGTTTGGGGCTGAGGGCTCTTTATATTTTGGCGCTGAAGGCTCTTGTAAGTTACGGCCGAGAGTGTCGAGCAGGCTTGTTGCTATTCCCCGACGGGGGTACAGTGATTCATAATTTGCTGTTCCTGTTTTACAGGCGCGGCGCGCAGATAACACAGCGGAGAAAATACGATGTCTAAGGCTAAAACTAGCTCGAAAAATAAGCCCGGGTTTGAGGGCAAGACCCTATCCCTTAAAGCCCTCGACGATGGCTTGTTTGAGTTGTGTTTTGATGCCCAGAAGGGCTCAGTTAATAAGCTCAGCACCGAGACCATCGAAGAATTTGTTGCCGCGCTGGATACTCTGGATCAGCAAAGTAGCGTGCGCGGTCTATTAATCACCAGCGGCCAATCGGTGTTTATTGTCGGTGCCGATATTACCGAATTTGGCGCTAATTTCTCCCAGCCGAAGGCGGAGCAAGTTAAGCGCTCGATTTACGTAACTCAAAATTTGACCCGGCTGGAGCAGTTTTCCTTTCCGGTGGTGGTGGCTATTAATGGCCACGCCATGGGTGGCGGTTTGGAGTTATGCCTGGCATGCGATTATCGAATGATGTCCGCAAAGGCAAAAATTGGCTTGCCCGAAGTGAAATTAGGCATCATCCCCGGTTGGGGTGGCACCGTGCGTCTGCCGCGTTTGATTGGTCTCGATAACGCTATGGAGTGGATTGCCTCAGGTGCCCATCAGCGCGCCGATAAGGCCCTGAGCGACGGTGTTGTGGATGCGGTGGTTGCGCCAGAAGCCTTGCGAGAAGAAGCGGAGAAGTTATTGCGCCGTTGCGCGGCAGGGGAGCTGAGCTATACCGAGCGTCGCGAACAAAAACACCAGCCTTTAGCGCTCAATACCATTGAGCTGCAAATGGCGGCGATGACCGGTAAAGCCGTGGTGATGGCACAGGCCGGCAGAAATTACCCAGCTCCCCTCACTGCAGTCGATGTGATGGTGAAGGGCGCGACGATGGGTTTGGACGATGCCCTCGGTCTGGAGCGAGAGGGTCTTATCGCAATGGCGCAAACCCCTCAGTGCGCTGCGCTGGTGGGTCTGTTTCTGAACGATCAATACATCGATAAGATTGCCAAGGTCAAAGCCAAGGAGTCTGGGCGCAAGGTAGAGAGAGCCGCGGTGTTGGGAGCTGGCATTATGGGCGGCGGCATTGCCCATCAGAATGTCTCCCGGGGTATTCCGGTGATGATGAAGGACATCAAACAGGACGCCTTACAGCTGGGTTTGAACGAAGCCAATAAACTACTCAGTAAAAAAGTCAGCCGTGGCCGAATGACTGCGCTGGCTGCCGGAGAAACTCTTAGCCAAATCGATGCGACGCTCAGCTACGACGGCATTGAAAATTGCACTGTTGTCGTGGAAGCGGTGGTCGAAAATCCGAAGATAAAAATGTCGGTATTAGCAGAAGTCGAGGGCTTGATGGCGAAGGATGGGATTCTCGCGTCCAATACTTCGACTATATCGATTACTCGTCTGGCCGAGGGCTTACAAAGACCGGAACAGTTTTGCGGCATGCACTTTTTCAATCCGGTGCACGCCATGCCTTTGGTGGAAATTATTCGCGGCGAAAAAACTTCTGAAGAAACTATTTCGACCATGGTGGGTTATGCCCTGGCGCTGGGTAAAAAGCCGATTGTGGTAAATGATTGTCCCGGGTTTTTAGTCAATCGGGTGTTGTTTCCCTACTTTAATGGTTTTGATCAGTTGCTGCGCGACGGTGCCGATTTCCGTCAGGTCGATAAAGTGATGGAAGGCTGGGGTTGGCCCATGGGGCCTGCCTATTTATTAGATGTGGTGGGTATTGATACTGGTGTTCACGGTGCCGGGGTGATGGCGGAAGGCTTTCCCGACCGCATGGCACCGGATTACAAAACGGTGACGCAAACATTGTTTGAAAATCAGCGCCTGGGTCAGAAAAACAGCGTCGGTTTTTATCGCTACGAACTGGATAAAAAAGGCAAACCCAAAAAAGTCTTTGAGGAAAGCGTTTACACCTTATTTGCCGATGGTGTAGCCGAGCGCAAAGAATTTGCTAAAGACGACATTGTTGCGCGGATGATGATTCCGATGTGCATCGAATTAGCGCGCTGTCTTGAAGACGGTATTGTGGCCTCTCCAGCGGAGGCGGATATGGGTTTGATTACCGGCGTTGGTTTTCCTCCCTTCCGTGGCGGTGTATTCCGCTGGTTGGATCAAACCGGTTTGCAAACTTTTTGTGATCTTGCCGATGGCTATAAGGCTTTGGGTAAATTATATGAACCGACACCGGGTATGCGGGAGTTGGCGAAGGCCGGTCGCGGTTATTATTCTTAAGCTGTTTTGCGACGGTGTGATTTTTAACAAGTGTCTAAATATACGTTAAGCAGCGGCCCAAATAGAGTGGCCATCAATCGAGGAGCATTATTGTGAAAACGAATCCTAGAGACCCGGTGATTGTTGATTTTGTACGCACCCCAATGGGGCGATCAAAGAACGGTTCGCTGCGCTTTTCCCGTGCGGATAGTTTGTCTGCGACCTTAATTGAAACCTTATTCGATCGTAATCCCGGTATTGATCCCGCGGAAGTTGACGACGTGATCTGGGGCTGCGTAATGCAAACCCGCGAGCAGGGCTTTAATGTCAGCCGCATGATTGGTCTGCAAACCCGCTTGCCACACACCGTGCCAGGGATGACGGTGAATCGTTTATGTGGTTCGTCGATGTCGGCACTGCACACGGCGGGCGCGAATATTATGGCTGGCCTGGGTGATGTGTATGTAATCGGAGGGGTTGAGCATTTGGGTCATATCCCCATGGACCACGATCAAGATCCCAGCCCGGCGATGAGCCTAAAAGTGGCTCGGGCTTCGGGCTCTATGGGCTTAACCGCAGAATATTTAGCGCGTATGCACGGCATTACGCGGGAGCAACAGGACGCCTTTGGTGTGCGCTCCCATCGTTTGGCCGCAGAAGCCACAGTCGGAGGACGCTTTGACAACGAAATTGTGCCGCTGCAAGCCCACGACCAGGCGGGTAACGTCTACAGGATGGATAAGGATGAAACCATTCGTCCGGATACCAGCCTGGAAGGTTTGGCTGCGCTGCGACCGGCGTTTGATCCGGTGAGTGGCACAGTGACGGCGGGGCAGTCGTCACAAATTTCCGACGGCGCTTCTGCCATGGTAGTGATGTCTGCGGAGCGCGCTGCCTCACTGGGTTTAAGTCCCCGTGCGCGCGTGCGAGCGATGACCGTGGTGGGCGTCGATCCTTCCATTATGGGTTACGGACCGGTGCCGGCCACTAAAAAAGCCCTAAAGCAACTGGGTTTGACTATCAGCGATATTGATCATGCGGAACTCAATGAGGCTTTCGCTGCACAATCTTTGCCGGTATTGAAAGATTTGGGTTTACTCGACGATATGGATCGCAAGGTGAATCTCAACGGTGGTGCCATTGCTCTCGGTCATCCCTTCGGTTGTTCCGGCGCGCGTATCACCGGAAGTTTATTAAATGTGATGGAGCAGAACGACGGTACTTTGGGGCTAGCGACCATGTGTATTGGTATGGGGCAGGGCATCAGCACGGTGGTTGAGCGCATGAATTGATGTTTGATGAAAAAAATTAAACAGGCGGAACTTGCCTGGAATTAAGCGAGGACTATCCCGTCGTTATGAAATAGAAGTAATTGAGAGTGTGCTTAGTTACCCCTATACACCGAGGGCACAAACTCTGGATTCAGTGTTTTTAGAGGATGAGAACCCGATACCTGGCCCATAAACGGCGCGTGTACCGAGTAGCCTAATAAGGCCTGGATTCGGGGACTCATTTTCAGCACTTCCTCGCGCGGAATAGTGAGATAAAAATTCTCAATAGTTCTGGCCCAGGGCTGACAGTATTGATTCGACAATGCGCGCCGTGTACCGGTGCTGGTATTGCGACCACCTCGGTGCAGCGTACCGCCAGAAAAAATCACGCAGGCGCCGGCAGGCATTTCCACGGCGATGGATTTATGTGCCACGCGTTCAGCAAAATCTGGATCGCTTTCACTTTCGCCGAAGCGATAGTCACCGCCAATCTCTTGGTCAGTCCACTGATGACTGCCGGGAATAAGTTCGGTACCACCGTTTTCGGCGCAAAAGTCGTCAATCGCGATAATGGTCGACATCGCCGCATTTCGCGGTCGGGGAATGCCGTAAAAAGCATCGTCGCTGTGCCAGGGCTGGGGTGTTTCACCGGGGTGAATACAAATCGCCTGACTGGTGGTCAGCAGGTAGTTGGGTTCCAGAAAAGCGTCGCACACGGCCATCATTCGTTGGTCTTCGACAATGTCCTGAAATAATTGATCCTGGCTCAGCAGGGCGTAGATACGCTCAGTCTTGCTACCCTCAAAGTTATTTCGGCCCTGATATTCCTCATTCCTGCGATCAAGAAATTTTCTTACCGCTACCAGTTGTTGTGGAGACAGGAATTCTTCAATGATGGTATAGCCGTGCTCTCGAATGTTGCTGATCGAAGTGTGAATGGTATGCTGAGTATGTTGGTTCACAACGAGTCCTCATCTGCAAAAAACCGCTAAAGGAGTTGCCGCTAAAAAATTCGAGCTGATAAGCGGCGGTTAAGCTCTACTAATTGATATGTTGATCGATACATAGAATAGCTCAAGAACTTACTGCCGTCAGTGTTGTTTTCGCTGGCGATAACGATGGTAAAAGCACTTTATCAAAAAAGGCCAACAAATATGTTGGCCTTTTTTGATAAAGTGCTACCGAAGTAACACAGTGAACGTCTGTCTTAAGCGTTTACTGCCCGTTCAACATATTTGCCGCTGCATCTGTCGCAGCTTTAGTAGCAGCTTCAGTAGCAGCATCTGTCGCAGCTTCAGTAGCAGCTTCAGTAGCAGCATCTGTCGCAGCTTCAGTAGCAGCATCTGTCGCAGCTTCAGTAGCAGCTTTAGTAGCAGCATCTGTCGCAGCTTCAGTAGCAGCTTTAGTAGCAGCATCTGTCGCAGCTTC
>JAGPUQ010000023.1 GCA_018069525.1 Porticoccaceae bacterium
CGGTAACACCTCGGACATCTCTGTGAACAGCACCAACATCTCCGGTAACACCTCGGACATCACCGTGAACAGCACCAACATCTCCGGTAACACCTCGGACATCTCCGTGAACAGCACCAACATCTCCGGTAACACCTCGGACATCACCGTGAACAGCACCAACATCTCCGGTAACACCTCGGACATCTCCGTGAACAGCACCAACATCTCCGGTAACACGTCGAACATCACCGTGAACAGCACCAACATCTCCGGCAACACGTCGAACATCACCGTGAACAGCGGTAATATTTCGACCAACACGTCGGACATCACTGTGAACCGCACGAATATCGCGGCCAACACCACTGCAATTCAGGTACTCGACAAGCGTGTCGATCGCTTGGAAGACAAGGCCATGCGCGGCATCGCGATTTCTAACGCTATGCAAGTATTTCTACCCGACCCAGGCAAAAACTTCCGGATGACGGTAGGTGGTGGATTTTACGGCGGCGCACAAGCCATTGGCCTTACCGGGTCTGGCAGAGTCACTGAGGACACCGCCGTTTACTTTGGTATCGGTACCGATACTAGCGGCCTGGAATTCGGCGGCAAGGTCGGTATATCATTCCAGTGGTAAACTAAACTCTGCTTGATAGAGTTAAAAAAACCCCTTCTTGCGAAGGGGTTTTTTTTGATCCCCTGAACCATATAGATCGCCGCCGATAACTACCGCCGCTTGCACTCAGCGGGTAAAATAAAAAGTAGTCTTACTAGAAACCGGAAGGAAGGGCTGAAAGATGGCAAAATTAAACATAGCTATAACCTTGCGGGACGATCTCCAGCAAGATCAAATGCTGTTCGGCAGCGGTTTCAGCCAAAATGTTAAGTTTTTTTACGACCTACTGGTAGAAATCGGCCATCGACCTCACCTATTAATGGGAAAGCCTGTCGAAAATGAAACGTTACTGCTCTCTGGTAAACACTACCGTACAATCACTAACGAAGGAATTTTACAGTCAAAAAAACCGTTTCCGTTAATTTTTGAAGCGGGGGTGACTGTCAATAGTTCCACGCGGGCGCTATTTCGCGAACGCTGGGGTGCCAAAATTATCTCGCTTCGTTACGGCCACAGCATGTTCCTGGACATAGAACAGATGTGCTACCAGGACACTCTCACTGGCGGTCTTTACGAAAAGGAACCGGATTTTGTCTGGGCCTCACCGCACTTTAAAAGTGCCTACTCCTACCTGGCAACGATATACAGCGCGCCGGTGCGAGCGTGCCCCTTCATTTGGGAGCCGGATTTCGTCTCAACCCCATTCGATGTCACCGACTATCGCGACAAACCAGACATTTATGTGATGGAACCCAACATCAGTGTTCTCAAAAATGCATTAATCCCGCTCGCAATTATCGAGAATATCTACCAGAGCGAACCGAATGTTTTCGGTAAGGCCACGATTTTAAATGGCACTCATTTTCAGAACAGAGAGTATTTTCTTAGCAATATTGTCAGGAACTTCGATAGCCTTATTAGCCATGCCAACAAAGTCTATTTTACTGGTCGTTATAAATTTGGCGAGGCATTCCAGAAACGGGATATTCTTCTCGGCCACCAAATGGGCTGCGAACTTAACTATCTGTACCTTGAGGCCCTATGGAAGGGCGTCCCGCTGGTCCACAACTCACCGGCGTTTAAGGAAGTAGGCTACTATTACCCCGAGTGCGAAGTATTCGCGGGCCGAGACCAATGTATCGCCGCCATCCGAGACAAAACCGTAGGCACAAGACAAAAACAAAATAATGCGTTTATCCAACGCTTCTCTATTCACAATAAAACCGTGCAACAGGGCTACCGAGAATTAATTCAAGAAGCGCTAGACAGTTAACTACCGATATGGATAAATATCACCTCGATCAGAAAAACTCCGAGCAACAACTTAAATTCGTAGTTTCCGGTAATTGCTACCCCGGCACTGTTGTAACCAAAGCGTTTATTTTCATTTTTCCACAACATTCACTTGCCGATTAACATGTCTGAATTACCTAGCATATGCCGAAAAAATACACATATAGTATAACTACCGGATGCAGCGGATCCCGTAGTGATTCAAAAGTTTGTGCTATATTCGAAGCTTGTCGGATATTCACGCCGCCAGTGACTTAAGGCATTAGGATTCTAAAGCTAAAGAGGGAGATATGACAAAATCAAAAAAGTCGCAAAAAATATAGACCAGATGTTCACTGATATTTATAGAGATAATAAATGGCGTGGGCAAGACTCAGTTTCTGGAAAGGGTTCGGGTGCTTTTCAAACTAGAATCATTACCAAAGAACTCCCCGCCGTATTTAGTGACTTCGGCATTTCAAAAATGCTGGATATTCCATGTGGCGACTTTCACTGGATGAAGACAGTTGATTTAAGCAACATAGATTACACGGGCGCAGACATTGTCGATGATTTGATACAAAAAAACATAGGGCAGTACGGAAGGGACGGTGCGCGCTTCCAAAAACTAAACCTAACCATAGATAAGCTGCCCAAGGTAGATTTAATCGTTTGTCGAGATTGTCTCGTGCACTTTTCTTTTGAGGACATTTTTTATGCGCTGGACAATGTATGCAATAGTCAGTCCAAATACTTTCTCACTACAACATTTACAGAAAAAACGAACAACTACGACATTACAACAGGTCGATGGCGCCCTCTCAACTTAGAGCTTGCTCCCTTTATGTTACCAAGGCCACTCAAAATAATAAACGAAGGTTGCACGGAAACAGATGATATCGATAGTTATACAGATAAATCACTCGGCCTGTGGAGCATAGCTGACTTACGAGAAGCCCTAAAAAATCAACGCAGCTAACTGTTAGCTTACCCGTTTTAGTGGACATCTTCTGATAACTCAGGAGATGCTGGGTAGTTAACCAACCGTACACTCTAACTCATCAAATTGTTTGCACTGGAATTGAATCATGAGCCGACCCACAAACCCACTTATCTCTATCATCGTGCCGGTATATAACGAACAGGCATCTATAACGGCATTTATTAGCAAGATAACACCACTACTTGCGCCCTATCGATACGAACTCTTGTTTATTAATGATGGCAGCACTGACAATACCGAGCAACTGATTTGTGCAGAGCAAGAAAAATCCTCATTTATTACCTTAATTAATTTTTCTCGTAATTTCGGTAAAGAAGCGGCCCTTACTGCGGGCTTCGACCACATGAGCGGAGACATCGGAATTTCTATGGATGGCGACCTGCAGCATCCTCCGGAGCTAATTTCGGTTTTAATTGAAAAATGGCGGGAAGGCTACGATGTAGTGTATACCGTACGAGAAAAACGCGACGACGAATCGTGGATAAAACGATTCGCCACCCGAATTTTTTATTTAGTGTTTAATAAACTCTCACAATTAAGTCTGCCGGAGGATGCTAGCGATTTTCGCCTGCTCGACAAAAAAGCAGTGGCGGCCCTTAACAAACTACGCGAACGCTCTCGATTTATGAAAGGCTTGTTTTCCTGGGTTGGCTATAAAAGTATTGGGGTAACCTATATGCCAGACGAGCGCCACGGTGGCGCATCAAACTGGGGTTTCACCAGGCTGTTCAATTTTGCCCTGGACGGAATCACTGCGTTTTCTTCCCTACCCCTACGCATCTGGAGTTACGTCGGTATAATTTTCGCTCTGGGGGCCTTTATTTACGGCGGCATCCTGATCGCCCAAACCATCATTTTTGGTAAAGACCTGCCGGGGTATGCGTCGCTGATGGTGGCAATCTTTTTTTTCGGAGGCATACAACTATTTTCACTCGGTGTTATAGGTGAGTACGTTGGCCGAATATTTAACGAAAGTAAAAACCGGCCACTGTATCTTGTCGATACAATATTAACCTCGGAAATCATCGACACTAATGACTGACAACAAAATCGATGGCAGTGCCGATCAAACTTCGCCAAACAACTGTCAACCTGTAACGAGAATACAGCGTATCTTCGCCAGGACTGATACGATGATCCATATCGTTCGATTTGCTGTCGTGGGCATCTCTGCCACGGCTGTCCACCTCGGCGTAGCTTTGTGCCTTAACATGGCAATCGGAATATCGGCACTGGTGAGTAACATCATCGCCTTCTGCTGCGCTCTTTTGGTATCCTATTTTGGCAACCTTAAATGGGTTTTTCGCGTTAAAGAACAAAACAAATTCAGAGCTGGGAAATTTCTTATAACCGCATTAAGTGGCTTCTTCTTAAATAATACCATCCTGGTATTATTAATAACCCAGGGTCTTATGGCCGACGCGCTGGCCATTGTTGTCTCGGTCTTTTGTGTACCCTTAATCACCTTCGTCGCCTTTAAATTTTGGGTCTTCGCGCGCTAATGACTAATAATCAAAACCAGTTATGTGTGCGCCGCAGCGGCATCGATATTAGATGGTCGGCCGGCTGGGGAACGGTCTGTGTCGTGCTATTAATGGGTAGTGCATTTCTCCTGCTATACAAATTGCACCTGTCTATCTACCCCTACTCCCACGAATGGGAGTATGGATCTCTGCTACGCTCCATGGGACTGATTGATTTTTCACGTCACCATTATTTTGAAATGAACGGCAGGCTGCCCGTACATTTAATGATTGGCTTGCTGTCCACCGGAGACATCGAGTTATGGCGATGGTTAAATCCCGCGCTCATGGTTGGCTACAGCGCGCTGTTGTATCGCTTAATTAACCGAAACGACCACGCCAATGCACCACTGGCGGCAGTACTAATCGCACTGCTGTTGGTCATCGATCAATCCTCGGCCCAATCAGGCCTGTTCTGGCTAACCGGCGCGCTTAACTACGCATGGCCCACGATGCTTGCAGTCGTTGTTTTCAGCCTGTTGTTTCGCCACTATACCGAACCGAAATCAATACCCTACGCTGGCTATTTTCTGCCCCTGCTCGGTTTTTTGGCGGGCTGGAGCACCGAACAAGGCGGCGCGATTGCGCTTGGTATGAGCGGCGCGACGATAGCCTGGTTTGGCTTGCTCAAGGGTAAGCACATACCCTCCTATCACTGGGTCACCCTTGCAGTCATGGTTATAGGCTACGGATTACTGATCTTGTCACCAGGCAATGACGTCAGAATCGGAGGACACGATAATTTTTATTCACAAGCCTTTGTCGGGCGCACTGCACATAGAATTACTGAAGTATCTCACCAGTTAATCAGTGCAAAAGCATTTGCATTGCTCAATGTATTCCATTTGGTGCTGTTGACCGCCTGTAGCTGGCGCCTACGCAATTCAGGTCGTGGCTACCTGTTGTTGAATCGAGCTGCACCTATTTTGTTTGTGGCGCTCCTCCTGTTACAAGGCGTCATCATTATAGGTCCGGCCTCTCTTGCCGCACTAACGAACCATGCATTGCCTACCATCGATTCTCCGTTCAGCGCTGTCTTTTTTGGGCTCTACCTGACCGCAGCCCTTTATATGGCCTACCTCGCCTTCGCAGACGATTATGGCATGTTATTCCCCCTATTTTTTCTTGCCGCCATCGGCTCTCAGTTGTTGTTTATTTTTGCGCCACCAGATTCCGGCCGTATATTTGTGCCAGGTGTTATGCTATTTATCGCCTCTGCCGCCTGCCTGTACTATCAACTGTTTCGGACAAGCTCCGCCACTCGCCCCGCCGCACGCTACACGGCAGCGATCGTTATCTGTCTAATACTGCTGGGCCTTGGACTCAACAATTATCTGAAAATAGCTGCAGGGTACGACTCAAACCGAGTCTCCCTGGTGGCAAATCAACACGCGATTAATGGCTACCTGAATAGCGATCTCACCGCCAAACAGATAGTGTTATCCCGCCTGCCATCACCCGATCACCACTGGGAAATGCCCTACCAAAGCCCCTATTTCATCCGGTTTTATTATCGTTACTACGATATTCCCAGGGACACAAAATTAATCTGGACTGGCACGACCACCGACACCAGGCAACGGACCATTATTGATCTCACGCCTGAACTTGAAGAGACCCTAAAAACCAGCGCCACGCAGTTACTTACATCGAGCGGATGTACGGCGTATTACTGGCAACACTATATTATTTTCGCGGTCGGCAACTGGGCTTGTTCAGCCATCTGGCAGTTTAATCTCACCTCCACCCCAATCGACGGATCCACCGCATTCTACAAAAACCAGCGTTTATATTACGATCAATACATGGTTGTGGTGCAAAATCTGGAAGGGCATTATCAAAGCTACCAGAGCTACCACTTGCCCTACGACGCTGCTAACACAGATCGCGTATACCTAAAATGGGGCAATATGGAAGCGACTATTACCTTGCCAAAACTGTGATAGGTTATTTAATTAAGCCTGACCCTGCCGGAGTACACCGCAGCGAACTAACCAGCCCAAAGTGAGTATTAACATGCTAAATAACTATCCAAAGCAGCGCTCGCCACTGCCCGATACCTATCAAAAAATTTACCATCAACACTATAAGGAAAATCGCGATGGGGCTTCGTCGGCTTCTTCTCTCGCGTCCAAACTCGAACGCTGGATGCACCGGCAGGTAGCCCAGGACGCCGATCAAATGAATCCAACAACGGAAACTTTGGAGATTGGCGCAGGCACCCTCAACCAACTAGAGCATGAAGTAAATATCGGTAATTACGATATCGTAGAACCCTATACCGAATTATATGAACAGTCTTCACTAACAAACCGACTCAGAAACACCTACGCTGATATCTCTCAACTGCCAGGCTCGCAACATTACGACCGCATTACGTCTATCGCAGCATTTGAGCATATATGCAATTTACCAGAAGTAATCGCCACCTGCGGATTACACTTAAAAGCACGCGGCCATTTGCGAATAGCAATACCCAGCGAAGGCACATTGTTGTGGACTCTGGGTTGGAAATTGACGACGGGGATAGAATTCCGCCTACGTCACGGTCTCGATTACGGCCTGTTAATGAGCCATGAACACGTCAATACTGCGCGCGAGATTGATGACTTACTACATTATTTTTTTTGCGACGTAAAAATTAAATCATTCGGCGTTTGCCGGTCGTTGTCGTTTTATCAATTTTTTGTGTGTGCTGATCCAAATCTCTCTCGCTGTGAAGACTACCTCGCTAGCATCAAAAGCGACATAAGCTAACGACAAGTCTAGCCGTATCTATATTGTTGGCAGCGGCAAACTTCGATCACCCGCAGACTAATCCGCCGGCCGCAAACTCACTTCTCCACCACTAAAATACTGTAACTGCCCATCTACCTCCAGACAGAGCGCGCCGTTTTCGGCCACACCCCTGGCGACTCCCGTTACGCTTTGCCTGGGAGTGCGTATTTGTACCGTTTCACCTCGATGGGCGTCGTAACCCTGCCATTCTTCTCGGTAGGGGGTAAACCCGGTCCGGGTGTAATCACTTAACAGGGGCAACAACTCCGATAGTATCGCTGCCGCAATCGTATTGCGGCTAAGCCCATGATCGGCAAGGTCGTGCCAGGGCTGGTCAATGGTTTTTGCAATCCCGCTGGGAACATTGATATTAAGACCAATGCCGACAATAACCCGACAGGTACCGACGGGGTCGCCAGTCATCTCCAGCAAAATACCCCCCAACTTACGCCCGTCCCGCAGCACATCGTTAGGCCATTTCAGGGTAATGTCCGCCACCCCCAGGGCGGTAACGGCACGCCGCACGGCAACGCCTACGGCAAGGCTCAGGCCCTCCAGCACCGTCGCACCGCCTTCGTATTCCCATACTAGCGATAAATAAACATTGCGCCCGTAGGGGCTCACCCAGGTGCGGCCCATACGACCGCGACCACCGGTTTGGCATTCGGCGAGATAAGCGCTGCCGTGAGCTCCGTCTAGCTCTAATTGCCGACGCGCGTAGGCATTAGTGGAATCGATAGTATCCAGCACTTGCAGCGCGGTCAGCAGAGCACCCGCGTCTGGCTTGAGACCTGCGGTTATTTCCTCGGGACTGAGCAGCTCAAGGCCACCGGGGATACGATACCCACGCCCGCGCACGCTCTCCAGGTCGATGTGTAGATCGGACAACTTCGATAACTGCTTCCAGATCGCCGTGCGGCTAACCGACAGCGCTTTACCCAGGGCCTCCCCGGAATGGAAATTGCCATCGCCCAATACTTCGAGCAGTTGACGCACGGTAACTGTCATTTGCACCTAACCATCATTTGCACCTAAATATCATTGGCAACTAACCATCATTAGCACCTAACTATCATTGACACCTAAATATCACGGACGCTTAACCTTCATCACATTACCAAACCAATATTGGAAACAATAAATACCAAACCGAGCAGCAGCGACAGCGCGGCGAACGCAAGTCGCAGGCCGGTCTCGGGTAAACGATGGGCCAACTTTGCCCCCACTTGAGCAAATGGAATACTGGTCAGCGCGATACCAATAAAAGCCGGCAGGTAAACATAGCCGTAGGCCCCCGTCGGTAAGTCTGCCGCCGACCAACCGGTAATCACGTAGACCAGCGTCGCACTCACCGCGATGGGAAAACCTAGAGCCGCAGAACTCGCTACCGCCTGGGGCATGGGAATCCGGCACCAGGATAAAAACGGCACGGTCAGGGAGCCACCGCCGATACCAAAAATGCCCGACAAACAACCAATCACACCCGCCACACCTGAGCGCGAACCAAGACTGGGTAATTCGCGGTGGCCGCTCACCGGGGCGCTAAAAACCATTTGCGCGGCGATAAAAATCAAAAACACACCAAAACAGATTTGTAACAGCGGGCCGTCCAACTGCGCGGCCAACAGTCCGCCGACCGCTGCACCAAGCACAATCCCCGGAACCATAGAAACTACAAGAGGCCAACGCACGGCATTTTTTTGATGGTGGGTCGCAATCGACGAAACTGAAGTGACAACAATAGTGGCAAGGGAGGTGCCAATGGCTAAATGCGTTAGCAGCTCTGGAGGATACCCGCTTACCGTGAAGGCAATAATTAGCACCGGCACAATGATGGCGCCACCGCCGAGGCCGAAGAGCCCTGCAATTACGCCTGCCAATACACCGAGGGCAAGATACAGAGCAAAAACGTCCAAAGATTGACCCACCTGTATAACGGCCCTGTTAAGCGGCCCGATAAAAGTTGCGGAGTATTATTGTACGCACACTGGCGAAACACCAGGCATTCGTCGGGGATAAAACAAACCCAGGTAAGACTCCAATATCAGCAACGGGGTAATGTCTTAAGAATCCAGCCCGTAGAGTCCAGCCCGGCAAACCTTATTGTGCTTGTTCGACAACTTTTTTCTTTAAGCCCTTCTGCGCGAAACGCACAAAAGCGGGTCCCGGCAAGGCTTTACTAAACAGGTAACCCTGCGCCAGCCTGACACCGTGACGTCGAAGATAACCATATTGCTCTACGGTCTCCACGCCCTCGGCAATCACTCCCAAACGCAGACAGCGAGCCATGGCAATAATCGCGGAGACAATCCCTTCTTCACTGTCATCCACCGAGCGAATTTCGCTCATAAAAGTTTGGTCAATTTTGAGCACGTTCACCGGTAGCCGTTTGAGATAGGCCAGAGAGGAATACCCGGTACCAAAATCATCAATAGCAATATCAATTTTTTGCGCTTGCAGCATGCGCAACGATTGCAGGGTGGTGGCGTCGTCCTGCATCAAGGTACTTTCAGTCACTTCCAGGCTAATCTCGGTGGATTCGATGCCATAACGCGCAAAGACCTCCTGCACGTTCTGATAAAAGCTCGGCGATCGCAACTGCAGGCCAGAAACGTTAACTGCGATTTTGCCACGCCACAAACCTTGTGTTTTCCACTCTTTAATAGCACTACAGGCTTCTTCCAGAACAAACATCCCGAGTTTTGAAATCAAACCGGATTGCTCGGCAATGGCAATAAACTTAGCCGGTGGAATCATGCCATGTTTCGGGTGCGTCCACCTCGACAGAGCTTCGGCACCAATCACGCGCCCCGTTTCAAGGTCAATCGTGGGCTGGTAGTGAACCTCCAGCTCGCGCTTTTCAAGTCCCTGGCGCAAATCATTTTCAAGATCGAGGGAATTGATCCCACTCTGACTCATACTGTTATCGTACTTGCGGTAGGTGTTGCGACCATCCAGCTTGGCCTTGTACATCGCCGTATCCGCGCAATGCAAAATGGTTTCAAAATCCTCGCCGTCGTCCGGGAAAACCGACACTCCGATACTGGCCGTAACGACCACTTCGTAGTTACCAATCTTAATGGGTTTGGCGAGCATTTCGGCCACGCGAGTCACCACCATCTCCAATGTTTTAGCGTCTTTGACGTCGTTTAACACTAAGGTAAATTCATCCCCCCCCAGGCGCGACACCACCGACTGCGAGTTCATTTGACTTTGCTTGGCCAGTAAATCACTACCGCGCACACTTTCTTTCAGGCGTTGCCCGATGGTTTTTAACAAGACATCACCATTGGTGTGCCCAAGACTATCGTTGATACGCTTAAAGTTATCGAGATCGACAAACAGTACCGCCAACCGCGTGCCCGCGCGCTTGGTCATATCGATTAGCAAGGTCAGCTGTTCTTTAAAAAACTGGCGATTGGGCAGGCCAGTCAGCGGATCGTAGTAGGCCAGGTAGCGCATCCGCTCTTCCGCTTTTTTGCGCTGAGTAATATCCTGTCCAATCGCAATCTGCACGACCTTACCGTGCTGGGTGAGCCGATTGACATGCAATTCCATGGGATAACCCGAGCCATCCTTGCGGGTAATAAACGTTTCAAACAAGGCCTGTTTTTTATTATCCGCAAACAGCGGCGCCATTTGACTCATAAAATTATCTTTTTCGGATTTATCCAACAAATCGAGAATCGATTTATTAACCAGCTCCTGCCATTCGTAACCGAGGTTCTTCTTGGCGCTGGCATTAACATAACGAATAACGAGGGAGTCTTCGTTAAACAAGAAAATTTCGTTGGATGAATTTTCCACCACTACGCCCAACTGTTCGGCAAGATCTTCCGCCTTGCCTTTTTCTTCCTGAGCATCGGCATTTTTCAGCGCATACTGCACCTTGTAACCCAGCAAATGCCAATTAATCGGTTTCGATAAAAAATCCGTCGCCCCAGCGCTATACGACGCGTTAATAGAATCGACGTCATCCGCACCCGTAATCATTAAAATAGGAATATGCCTGCCAGCGATATCTTCGCGGATGGCTTTGCACACCTCCAAACCGTTTTTACGCGGCATGTTCAGATCAAGCAGTACCGCGTGGGGCTGAGTTTCGAAATACTTATCCAGCGCCAGCTGACCGTCGTTGGCCTGTATCACTTCGAAATCAAAACGTTCCAGGGTTTGCCGCATCAACAACAAAGACGTAGCGTCGTCATCGGCGACCAGGACTTTTCGTTTAAAAGTGGTATCGTTCACAAGGCTATGGCATTCCGTAAATTATTAAATATCTTTATGGCTGGCAACAATACCGCCCTGAAAACTAGGAAGTTGCGATCCATTTTTCCACTTTTTCCTGAATCTGATCACCGCTAAAAGGCTTAGACAAATAATCATCCATCCCCGCAGCGAGGCATTTTTCTCTATCACCTTCCGTCGCATTCGCGGTCAGGGCAACAATAGGAATTCGCACTGCACCGGCTGCCTGCTCCCAATCTCGAATAGCTCCAGACGCATCGTAGCCATCCATTACCGGCATTTGACAGTCCATAAATATCATGTCGAAGTCACCGTCTTTACAGGCGTTCACCGCCTCTTCACCGTTATTCGCAATGGTGACATCGCAACCAAGAAATTTGAACATCGCCTGGGCCACCTTTTGGTTGACCACGTTGTCTTCTGCGACGAGGATTTTCATTATCGACATTTCATTTGCTCCACTAACTCCTAAGATATTCCTTTAAAATAACGGCTACCCACACCGACAATATTTCTACACGCTCAACCTACAACTCAAAATGCTCCCGATACTGCTGTTCTGTCTGTTGGTAAATGCGCTCTAATTTGGCAACGCGCACCGTAATGTCGTCCAGCATACCACCCTTGGCATCGGCTTCAATTTCTTTACTTAACCGGGACATCACCACTGCGCCTACATTGGCACTGCTAGACTTCAGTGCGTGGGCGGCATCGGCGACACCGGCCGCATCACCCGCCCCCGCTGCGTCCACCTTGCGTTTGATAATAGCCGGCGCTTCTTCCAGGTAGGTCTCTACCAGGATTACGCGAAGATCTGGGTCGCCGGGCGACTGCAGTTCCTTATAGCTATCCAGCAAGGCAAAATCGATTAAATGTTCCACTAAATCATCCGCGACGGCAGCAGTAGCACGCACCGCCATAGGCCTCGCTCCTATTTTTTGCCGTGCAGGCTTTATGACCTGTGCAGGCTCTGCTGTCTCACCTGAGAGTTTTTTGATCGTGGCTTCCGCAGCTTTGGCGTCTAACTCGGCGGACTTCAAATCTGCCGATTTAAAATTGACGACTTTTGATTCGACGGGTTTTAAATCGACTACTTTCGAATCCTCAGCCTTCGATTTTTCAACCTTAGAATCCTCCACCTTCGATTCCGCAACCTTCGGTTCGGCAGCTTCCGAATCTACCGCTTCTGGTTCACCAACTACTTTATCGACCGGCACTGCCAGACTACCTTCCGGCTGCGACGCAGTTTTTCCTTTCCAGTGCTCAATTTTTTGACGGATTTGCTCAGCATTGAACGGCTTCGACAGATAATCATCCATGCCCGCGTCCAGACATTTTTCACGATCGCCTTCAATCGCGTTGGCGGTCAACGCAATGATCGCTATATGGCCTGCGCCCTCGGTCTCTTGCTCCCATTGGCGAATAGCCTGAGATGCCTGATAACCATCCATCACCGGCATCTGGCAGTCCATAAAAATCATATCGTAATCGAATTTTTTACGTAGCGTGAACGCCTCTTCACCATTATTGGCAATCGTTATATCCGCGCCCAACCAATCAAACACGGCTCGCGCTACTTTTTGATTAACAACATTATCTTCAACTACTAATACTTTCGCGTTAATCGCTTTTTTCTGTTGATCCGCTTTAAGGTCTTCTTCATCGTCTTTTTTATCCAGCCCGGAAGCCAAATTAACCAGCGCATTAAACAAATCGGTCTGGCGCACCGGCTTGGTGAGATAACTTAATATGCCCACTTCTTTTAGCGATTCACGACTGCCGAGATTATGCACCGAGCTCAGCATAATCATCGGAATACCCGCCAATACCGAATCCTCGCTTACCGCCGTGGCAAACTGCAAGCCGTCCATCTCCGGCATATGGTAATCGAGCAGCACAATGTCGTAGCCTCTGCCGCCGTCTACGGCAATGCGCAATAAACGCAGCGCCTCTGCCCCGCTAGCGGCTTCGTGGCAATCCACACCCCATATGCGCAACTGATTAACGACAATTTCCCGGTTCACACTCAGATCGTCGACAACCAAAACTTTAAGATTGGGCATCTGGTTAATGGTTTGTTGAAACTCACCACTCTCAAACTCTTTAGCGCCAACCCACAAATCAACGGTAAAAATGGTCCCCAGGCCGGGCTTGCTGTCGACGCCAACTTTACCGCCTGCCAACTCAACGACTTGTTTAACGATGGCCAGCCCAAGACCGGTACCGCCGTATTTTCGAGTGGTGGAACCATCGGCCTGCGAGAAGGATTGAAAAATTTGCTCCAGCATATCTTCGGGAATACCGATGCCGGTATCGCGTACTTCAAAGCGTAACTGGGCTTTATCCCCGAGACGTTCCAGCACCTCAACACCGAGCTTGACCATGCCGTGCTCGGTAAATTTAACCGCATTACTCACCAGGTTACTTAGTATCTGACGAACTCGCGTAACATCCGAATTAACAATAAGATTCATGTCCGGGGGCACCGAACATACCATTTCAACATTTTTCTTCTGCGCCGGCTCGGCGAACACCGCGCCGACCTCTTCAATCAAGTCGCGCAGATCAAAATCACTAAAATTGAAATCCAGGGTGCCGGCTTCTATTTTTGAAAAATCAAGAATATCGTTAATTAGTTCTAATAGTGTGCGGCCGGATTGAGAAATAATTTGTAAATATTCACGCTGGGCCGCATCCAGAGCCGTGTGCTCCATAATTTCAGCCATCCCCAATACGCCGTTCAGGGGAGTGCGGATTTCATGGCTCATCGTGGCTAAAAATTCACTTTTGGCGCGACTCGCTTCCTCCGCACCCAGTTTGGCTTCCACCGCCTGGCGCATAACATTTTTTGCTTTGCGATTGCTTTCGCTCAGCGCCTGAGTGCGCTCCGTTACCTTGGTCTCAAGGTCGCGTTTTTGTTCCAGCACTTCTCGGCGATAATTGGTCAACGCGCCATTCATCACATTGAAATGCTCGGTGAGACCGCCAATCTCATCCCTGCGCAGAATGGGGATTTCTCCCACCGCCTCGCCCTCCGTGACTTTTGCCGTCGCGGTTTCCAGTAAAGTCAGCGGTGACAGCACTCGGCGCGCATACATCGCGACACCAATAATAATAGCCAGCGCGGCGAATGCGGCCAGCCATACGACAACTTTGAGCTGCTGCCAAAGTTGTCCACGAACGTAGTCCAGGTTGACCACCTGCCGGAGATACACCTCCCCATAGCGCTCATCCCGTCCCCACCGCATCACCATATCCACGTAATGTTGCCCGCGGGTGCTTAATTCTGACATGTACTTCACCCCGCCCCTGCCGGCTTCCTGGGTAACACCAACAGACATTAACCCCCGAAAAGGATTGCCCTCCGAAAGTCGACCTTCGCTGACATACACCTCACCAGAAGCACCTTGCCCGGCATCCTCCTTAAACGGCATAAACCGGACTCCGCCCGCAGTAAGGGGCAGATGGCTCAAGTTCAGAGGGGCAACGCTGAGATCGGAATTACGGGTATTAAGGCGAATCACCTTGCCATTACTCTGATGCAAGGCAAGGTAATCTACGGCAGGATTCTCAAATGCCAGGCCAGCAATAATCAGTAGCTCCCGACTTGTAGCCAGATCGACCCCTGCCCCCTCAGAGAGACGCTTACCGGCTAGTGCCGTTGCCTGCATCAAAGTCTTTGCTTGTTGTAGTGCCTCCAGCTCTTTCTGCGGTAGGTAACTGCGAACACCCCAAACCGCCAGCGCCAACGCCGCCACCAATGCCGAAACAACCAACACGATGCCGAGCTTGCCAGCAATACTGACACGCCCTTTCTTCAGGCTCTCCCGGCTCTCTTCACCCTGTAAATTTTCTGTCATAACATGCACATACCGTGTGTTTTACTTTGCCTGGCCACTGCACTTTGCACCAGAACCTAAGTGATCCATTTGCGGTGGCTTCCCTACCGTAGATAAGCCACCCGCTAGCGAGGAACTATCCGTGAATTTGCTGCAATAGCAACGGATAATGCCTCTAACTTAAAGTAACATCTTATAAGAACCTCTGAATTTTAACAAATAGCGCACTGACAAAATGGGAGCCAAATCACATCTCCGGCAGCGCACATTGGCGCGCCATCTAAACGTGGCTTTTTCTAATAATTAGATAAGTTGAGGGACTAGTCATTAACAACCCGAATAAAGCACATCGAAGTGGTCCGATATGCACCATCGTCGATCACTTTCCCCAACATTCCGGCAATATCTGGTAGCATTAAACATCACTGGTGCGGCCACACGCCGCGCCAAACTTGCATAGCTAACAGGCATCCAATGTATTTTAATCAACTGCAGCAGAGACTGGGTAAAGCCCAGCTAAACTACCATTTCCATCTTTCATTTAAACACCGGTATCTGTACGTACAAACATCCAAATGCGCTTGCACGTATATGAAAACTGGGCTTAGTTTCGCGGAGCTTTCCGCAGGGGGATTTTGGTCAGACACCTACAAACACACCGACCCAAACATCGTTTTTCGAGACGCCATGGTACCGTCGCCTCACCTGCCGGTTAACCGGTCTGTCTTTATCAAGCCCTATCAACTCAGTGTCGAACAGTTCGATGATTTTGTTGGGAATCCGGCCACTTTCAAGTTCGCAATCGTTCGCAATCCATATCCGCGCGCACTATCCGGCTATCTTGACACCGTCCGAGGAGGACGCTTGCCTTTTCATTCCCTGAGGCGTGCGCTGGCCGACGTTAAAAACATCTCAGAAGACGCCGTCGCTGGCCAGGACGTTACCTTTTTTGAATTCCTCACCGCACTCAAGAACGAGCGGGACAAATCAGGCTGGTCCAACATCGACCAGCATTATCGAGGACAAAGTTTCCACATTGCTGACGATCTTATTTCCTACTCTAAGATATACCGAATCGAACACCTTGATGAAATTGGTGCTGAACTATCATCTATTCTGGGGATTAATTTTAGAGCGGCCAACCGTGGAGGGCATATCACCAATGCCACCGACCGCATCGCTGAATTTTATGAGGATCGCGCTTGTGTCGAGCTAATCGAGGACATTTATGGCGAAGATCTAAAGCGCTTTGATTATCAATTTCCTGACGGCTGATCCCTCAGCCACCGAGTAATAGGTTTTTATTCCTGGTTCGACGGAGCAACACTCTCAAGTCCGATTTTCACCACTAACACTACTCGTAAACCGTTAAACGCACGGGCAAGCGGTCTCGGCGCGTGTAATCGGTCAGAAGGAAACACTAACAAGCGATTCCTGGCAGGTAACACGGCCTGTTCTACATCCCCATTTTTGTCAAACACAGCCGTTTCACCACCCCACGCTGGCCTCCACTCTGGCGCAAGATATAAAAGAGCCGTCCGCTCTCCGGTACGATCTGTGTCGGTGTGGGGCCAACCATCTGTCCCAAAAGTATAAGCATTCATATAAAAACGCAATATTTTAGTACCGATGGGAAGCTGTTCTAGCAACCAGCTTTGATAGGTCGCAAATATCGGTGCGGGATGTTCTTTGACTTTATCGGCCACACTCTCTGTGTTTTGTTTATTACCATAACCAATTTCGTGATGCCAATAGCGCGCCTCGGGGTTAGACGGCGTATTCCAGCCATATCGCCAGCCAACCCGCTGCGAAACCTGCAACAACTTTTTGTACATATCTTCCGGCACGAGGCTATCGTAAACCCTTACCTCGGGGCTATCCTCAGTACTTATTAACAGTGCTTTTTTACTGGGCATATGCGGCGAGACCTGTTACCTGGAATTAGCGTTAGCTATTTCGCCTCGAAAGGCAATGTATTCCCGGAAACCCAGCTTGCCGTCACCGTTGGTATCGTAGCTGGCGAGAGCTGGCGCTTTGTCTGCCTGCCGTTTTATCAGCGTTAACTCGGTATATTCTTCCGCGTCGATAAAACTGTTGGCATTTTTGTCACCCGCCTCAAACTGTGCCTGTAGCCTTTTTAGCTGAGCCTTCTTAGCCTGCGCCTTAGTTGCGCGCACCCTTATATTTACCTGCTCGGCAAATTCCCGCAAACTAATAGAGCCATCTTTATCGGTATCTACTTGCTCGAACTGCTTAACAATAGGCTCCGCAATCGCATTGCCCTCCTTATCCGTACCATCGTCCTTGTTTTCCGTATAGACAAGGCCAAGCCCGATTAAGATAATCGCTATGCCAAGTAGCACGTAAAGCCATACATTCTTGAGTTTCATACGCATCGCCCCTTAAACGGCTTCGTTGGCAGTCGTTGCGGCGGCATTCGCCTGAGGAATATCTGATTCGAAAGTGATCAACTCTCGAATTTCCGGTGTCCGTAAACCCACCATCATCGGGCAGCGCACCCCGGGCAGAAAGCTAACATCAAACAGCTCAGTAATATCCCCATCAAAGCGTATCCAGTGCATTACGTCGCCGTTAGTTAGCGAGATAATTTGCACCCCACACCAGGCATCTGCGTCACGTTTTTTCAGTTCATCGTCCAGCGCCAGGCCTTCGAAACGTTTGTTTCTTGGTTTGGATAACCCGACCGCTGCCACATTGCCGATAATGGATAAGCCCCGCGTAAAACCCGGACAAAAGGTCAGCGGCACAAAGGCTTTTTTCTCAAAGTCGACCCAGCCCAGATAACCCGTACCCGCATTCAGCAGCCACAGCTTACCGTTAGCCCAACGCGGGGAGTGGGGCATCGACAGACCTTCACAGACGATCTCGTCGGTTTCCACATCCATCACGATGCCGCCATCGGCGCGACGATCCCGCCAGCCGTCCACCGAATCACTTTTACACACCGCCGTTACGTACTTGGGCTTGCCATCGACCATCGCCAGGCCATTCAAATGGCAGCGATCCTCCGGCGCCAGCTTGCTAATAAAGGGCGGCTTCCAAATAGCTTTAAAGCTATGAGTCAAGCTCGGCTCAGCCAAACAGGAGTATTTGGTATTCACAAACACCACCTTGCCGTTATCCCGAATACCCAATTCGTGAATATCCACATCACCCAAAGTTTGTGCGTTTCTCGGCACATAACACTTTTCAAACTGCTTGTGGATAACCTGATTACCCTGCAAAATATTTTCAAAACGCCAGAGCTGAAATAAGCTACCCAGATAAATACGTTGCGCATTGCCAACAATGCCCATGGCGCGCTCGAAAATACGCTCAAAGAAGGAAACTTTACCCGTAGAGTCGCAGCCGACCAGGTAAACCCTCCCGGTCTGATACGAGGTAATCGCCAGCGACGTCTTGGTACTCTTTAACCAATTTGCCAGCGTCCGCGAACAGCTTCGCTCCACCTTTAACTGAGTCAGATCTTTCGGTTGCTTAGGCGGTTTTTCTGCGGCTTTTTCTGCCGCCGGGTCGATCTGTTTTTTGTCTTCCTGTGTTTCTGCCTCAACTTCACCCTGGCCCGTCGCATCCTCTACGGTGGTTGTCTCAACTTCACCCTGGCCCGTCGCATCCTCTACGGTGGTTGCCTCTACTTCGCTGGCGGCCGTCGACGCATCGACTGTAGCCTCTGTAGCTGGTGTCGCCTTCTTACCCCTGGTCTTTTTTGAAGTATCTTTGCTAGATTTTGATTTTGAATCCGTCATTATTATCCCTTAATTGTGAGGTACCAATACACCGCCAGCAGTGCTGATATGGCAACAAATATGTGGTGGCGCATATTCTATACAATCTCGCGCACAAAACCATCTTCTTAAGCCGTATCCCCTGACGATGACATTAAAAGACAATAACATTGAAAGATGATGACACTGAAAGACAACGACATTAAAAAAGCCGGTGGCTGTTACGCCACCGGCTGAGTCCTGCTTGTGACTGTGAGCTTACCAGCTAAAGCGTACGCCGAGCTGACCACCCACAACGCTGTCCAGCGCATCCCCATCCTGGTAGTTCACACCACCGAAGACGATGACATCACCAAACTGGGCATTA
>JAGPUQ010000003.1 GCA_018069525.1 Porticoccaceae bacterium
GTAATTGCTGCATTACCCAGCTAGTACTTGCCCCTTCGCTGGTGTGGGGAGACGTGACTTGAGTCAGAGCCATTAGACGTCGCCCTCAGATGGGCCTTGTTGGGCGGGTAAAGCGTCCAGTCGGGTGTTGATGTCCTGGTATTGCAAACGGGCACCTTCGATTTTAGCCAGTAGCGTATTGTTTTGATCCGCAGTGCGCGGATCGTCTGTGCTGTCCGCGTTGGCCAGTTGCGCCTCATAGCGCTGTAACTTACTTTGCGCGGCGCTTAATGCGCGCTCCAGTTTTTGACGTTGTTGTTCGGGGCTGGTTTGAGTGCTTTGCAAACGAGCCATGGCGGCTTTGACTAAATCAGATTGGCCGCTGTTTGTATCTGACTCGTTCGTATTTAAATTGTCAGAGCTGTTCTCCGAGGCATTCCCAGAGCTATTCTCAGAGCTGCTTTCTAAGGTGCTGCCGGACACATTCTCTGTGGACGCGTTTTGCTTGGCAAGCGCAGCCGCTCGGCGAGCTTCGCGACGAGCAATTTTTTCCTGTGCTTCTTTTTCAATGCGTTGCTGGTGCGTTTCAAAGCGTTGGCGGGCGCGGTCGGCAACAATTTTGTCTTTTTCGTGCTGGCGAATTTCACCTTTAGAGGCGCGATAGTATTGCACCAAAGGAATATTGCTCGGGCACACATAGGAACAGGCCCCGCATTCAATGCAGTCGAATAAGTTGTGGGCTTCCAGGCGCTCATGATTTTGCGAGCGCGCGTACCAGTACAATTGTTGAGGTAGCAAAGAAGCCGGACAGGCCTCGGCACACAGCCCGCAGCGAATGCAGGCCTGAGCAAAATCGTTGGTGGGTAATTCGCTTTGGTCCGGCGCCAAAATACAATTAGTGGTTTTAATCAGGGGTACGGCAGTGTCGGGCAAAGTGAAACCCATCATCGGGCCACCCATCACTAAGCGCGAGCACTGGGCTTCATCCACTCCGGTTTCCGACAATACATGGCTGACGGGGGTGCCTATTAATACTCGGTAATTGCCGGCTTGTGCGCAGGCCTTGCCGGTTACCGTAGTGATACGCGAAATTAAGGGAATGCCTTCGCAGACGGCTTGTTTAATGGCGAAGGCGGTGCCCACGTTTAAACACACAATACCTAGTTCGGCGGGTAATTTTCCGCTGGGCACCTGGGTGCCCGTTAATATTTCGATTAACTGCTTTTCGCCACCGGAAGGATATTTGGTGGGGATTTCAATTAGCTCAATATTGGTATGGACGTTGCTGTTATGTAACTGTGCCGACAAGGCGTCCCAGGCTTCGGGTTTATTATCTTCGATGCCGATTAATACCGATGCCGGTTCGCCGAGAATGTGGGCGAGTATCTGGATACCAGTAATGATTTCTTCGGCGTGTTCGCGCATCAACATATCGTCGGCGGTGATATAGGGTTCGCATTCCGCCGCGTTAATAATCAGCGTGTCTATTTTTTGTTGCGGATGCAATTTAATGGCGGAGGGAAAACCCGCGCCGCCCATTCCGGCAATGCCGGCGTCGCGAATACGCTTAAGCAATGTCTGAGGTAACTCGTCGCGAAAATCATTGCAGCCGCTGTGGCTTATCCAGCGTTCTTCGCCATCGGGTTTTATCACAATGCACAGGGCGGACATCCCCGAAGAGTGAGGTATTAGATATTCGTTGATGTCGGTAACCACGCCGGAGGTGGGGGCGTGCACCGCTGCGCTTACCGGGCCAAAGGCTTCGGCGATGAGTTGACCTTTGAGTACCTGCTCGCCGACTTCCACGATAGCCTGCGCGGGGACGCCGATATGCTGACTTAAGGGCAGTATCAGTTGGTCGGGCAGAGGTAGATCGCGAATCGGTGCAGCCGTGGACTGACGCTTGTTTTCTGGCGGGTGGATGCCGCCGTGGAAATCGTGGATTTCCCGCACTTCCCGCACTTCAATCACCTGAGCAATCGCATCAGCGTTGTTCGAGACTCTATCCGAAGTGAATCCCGATGAACGATCAGACTGTTTCGTTTGCGGAGTTTGCTTGCTCGCTTTATGGCCTAAAGAAGAATTCATGCGGCCACTTCCCCGCGCCGATCGCTGGCAATGAGCAGGCTTTCTGCAGGCTCAGGCGTTTGCCAGTGCCAGTCGATCATGGTGCTGGCAATCGGCAGCATATCGATGCAGTCCACCGGGCAGGGTTCTACGCATAGATCGCAGCCGGTGCATTCATCGGCGATCACGGTGTGCATCAATTTGGCGGCACCGAGAATCGCATCTACCGGACAGGCGACGATGCACTTGGTGCAGCCGATGCATTCGTCCTCGCGGATGTAGGCAACGGTTCTGACTTCGCTTTCTTCGCCGTGTTCTTCGTCCAGGCTGGGCGCAGGCACATCCAGTAAATTTGCGATGGCGTCGATGGTGCCCTGGCCACCGGGCGGACATTTATTGATGGCGTCGCCATTGATGATGGATTCGGCATAGGGTTTACAGCCGGGGAAGCCGCACTGGCCGCACTGGGTTTGTGGGAGGAGCGCGTCGACCTGTTCGACCAGTGGATTGCCTTCAATTTTGAATTTAATCGAGGCATAGCCCAGCACCGCGCCAAATATCGCGGACAGGCTGACCAGCGCGGCTAATGCGGTAAGTAGCGGGGATTGGGTAAGGAGTTCAATCACGGTTATTTCATACCAGTCCGGCAAAACCCATAAACGCCAGGGACATCAAACCCGCCGTAATCATGCCGATAGCGGCACCGCGAAAGGGGGTCGGTACATCCGCTGCTGCAAGTCGTTCGCGCATCGCGGAAAATAAAATCAACACCAGGGAAAATCCCAGAGCGGCACCGAAACCGTAGAGCGCGGATTCCATAAAGGTACGCATTTTCGCAGTGTTTTGCAGGGCGACGCCGAGCACGGCGCAGTTGGTGGTAATGAGCGGTAGAAACACGCCCAGCACCCGATAGAGCAGCGGACTGGTTTTTTCGATAAACATTCTGGTGAACTGCACCACCACCGCAATCACCAAAATAAAGGCGATGGTTTTGAGGTATTCCAGGTGCAGGGGAATCAGAATCCAGGCGTTGACCATATACGAGCTGATCGCCGCCAGTGTCAGCACAAAGGTCGTCGCCGCCGCCATGCCGATAGCGGTTTCGAGTTTATTGGACACGCCCATAAACGGGCACAGGCCGAGGAATTGGGCCAGGACAAAATTATTAACCAGGATGGTGCTGATTAATATGACGAAAAACTCTGACATTGTGGGTACCTGTCCTTATACCTGCCTTTAAGCGCAGATTATCCGGGAAGCGGGCCTGTCATTCCAATAATAGATAACGGAGTTTTTAGGCGATTTAGTAATAACCAGCTCGCCGATGATCGTGCCAGGCGCTTGTCTGCGTCTAAATACGGCCGGGTTCCAAACACGCTCACAGGTTTTAAGTAATACGCTGACCTGGCTGCGCGCCGCTATCGGGGCTGAGCAAGTAAATACCTTCGTCATCACCGGCAGCCAGCACCATGCCTTCGGATAGTCCAAAACGCATTTTGCGCGGCGCGAGGTTGGCGACCATGACCGTTAGGCGACCTTCCAGGTCTTCGGGTTTATAGCTCGACTTGATCCCGGAAAACACATTGCGGGTTTCACTGCCGATATCGAGGGTGAGCTGCAAGAGTTTGTCAGCACCTTCTACGGCTGTTGCCGAAACGATTTTTGCCACCCGTAAATCTACCTTCATAAAGTCGTCGAAGTTAATTTCTGCGGCTATACTTTCTATGGCAGGGACGTCTATAGCAGGGTTTTCGATGGTAGCGGTTTCAGTGCTGGGGCTGTTGATAGCAGGTGCCTCCTCTTTACTGGCATTAATCATCGAGTCCACTTTATCTTTGTCCACGCGCTGCATCATCGGCTTAAAGGTTTCGATAGTGTGGCCGAGCAGGGGTTCAATGGTCGCATCCCAGTGCAGGGGATCGTTGAGAAAGGCTTCAGCCTGAACAGCGACAGCCGGCAACACCGGTTTTAAGTAGATGCACAGGGCGCGGAATATATTGATACCCAGCGAGCAAATGCCCCGAACCTCGGCAGCTTTGTCGGGGTCTTTGGACAGTTTCCAGGGTTCTTTTGCGGCGATGTATTCATTGGCCGCGTCGGCAAGCGCCATAATTTCACGCATGGCTTTGCCGAAATCCCGGTTTTCATAAAGGGCGGCGATACTTTCCCCGCCGGCGACGGTTTGTTCCCAGAGCGCGGGTTCGGCAATGGTTTCGTCGAGGAGGCCGTCGTGGTCTCGGGTAATAAATTTGGCACAACGGCTGGCGATATTAACGACTTTACCGACCAAATCACTGTTCACCCGCTGCACAAAGTCTTCTAAGTTGAGATCGAGATCTTCAACGCCAGAGGATAATTTGCCCGCAAAATAATAACGTAAATATTCGGGATCAAGGTGTTCCAGATAGGTGCCCGCATTGATAAAGGTACCGCGCGACTTCGACATTTTTTTGCCGTTGACGGTTAAAAACCCATGGACACAAATTTTAGTGGGGGTGCGGTAACCCGCGCTTTCGAGCATGGCGGGCCAGAACAGAGCGTGGAAGTTGACGATGTCCTTGCCGATAAAGTGATATAGCTCGGCGGTGGAATCGCGCTGCCAGAAGTCATCAAAGGTGATATCTGTACGCTCGCAGAGGTTTTTAAAGCTGGCCATATAGCCGATGGGGGCATCCAGCCACACGTAAAAGTACTTGCCCGGCGCATCGGGAATTTCAAAACCGAAGTAGGGCGCGTCGCGACTGATGTCCCACTCTTTTAAGCCAACGTCCAGCCACTCGCGGAGTTTATTGGCGACTTCCGGAGCAACATGGCCGTCACTGAGCCACTGACTTAAAAAATCGCTAAAGTCGGGTAAGGTGAAAAAATAATGGGTGGAGCTTTTTTCTACCGGGGTCGCGCCAGAGATCGCCGATTTGGGATCGATGAGTTCGGAGGGCGAGTAGGTAGCGCCGCAGACTTCACAGTTATCGCCGTACTGGCCTTCGGCTTTGCAGCGCGGGCAAGTGCCGACAACGTAGCGATCCGCCAGAAACAACTGTTTTTCGGGGTCGTAGAGTTGGTTGATCTCACGCGTCGCAATGTGGCCGTTGTCGCGCAAACGCAGGTAGATGTGCTCGGAGAGCTCCCGATTTTCCGGGGAGTGGGTCGAGTGGTAATTGTCGAACTCGATCAGAAAGCGAGAAAAATCGGCGCGATGCTCGGCGTTGACCCGCTCAATTTGTTGTTCGGGACTAATGCCTAGCTCTTCAGCTTTGAGCATAATGGCAGTTCCGTGAGCATCGTCGGCGCAGACGTAGTAACATTCGTGCCCGCGCAATTTCTGAAAGCGCACCCAGATATCGGTTTGTATGTATTCCACCAAATGGCCGAGATGAATCGCACCGTTGGCATAGGGCAATGCGCTAGTTACCAGGATGCGGCGTTTAGTGTCGTGTGAACTCATTGATCGGGGTCTACTGTTAGATTTAACAAAATTTAGGTTTAACGAAATTCGGCTCTTAAAAAGCGGTTTTTTTAGGGAAAGCAGGTAATTCGCCACCGCCTAAAGCAGCGGCGATTGTAGCGGTTTTACGGTTTTTAATCATCAAACATCAATAGTTTAGAGGCGGTTGTAATGGCTCAAGCAGGAACACCAGCACCGGGAGCAGCGCAAGGCGTGCCGGAAGGTTTAAGCACCGTGGCAAATATTGTCGCGGTGGCCTCCGGTAAAGGCGGCGTGGGGAAATCCACCACCACCGTTAATTTGGCCCTGGCTTTACTGGCCGAGGGTCAGCGAGTTGGCGTGCTGGATGCGGATATTTACGGGCCGAGTATCGGCATGCTGGTGGGAGTGCCTCAAGGTACCCAGCCCAAAATCGTTAATGGCAATACCTTTGTTCCGATCGAGGCCCACGGTTTAAAAACCAATTCCATGGCCTATTTGGCTTCGGATAGCACACCGATGGTGTGGCGCGGGCCAATGGCTGGCGGCGCCTTAACCCAATTACTCACGCAAACCTTGTGGGGCGAGCTGGATATACTGCTGGTCGATATGCCGCCCGGTACTGGGGATATCCAGCTGACCCTGGCGCAAAAAGCTGAGGTTGCCGGCGCGGTGATTGTTACCACGCCTCAGGATCTCGCCTTGCTTGACGCCCGCAAAGGCATTGAAATGTTTCGCAAGGTTAATATTCCGGTGTTGGGTGTAGTGGAGAATATGGCATTGCATATTTGTTCGCAGTGTAATCACGCGGAACCGATTTTCGGAGAGGGCGGGGGTGCTAAGGTCGCTGGGGAATACGAAGCCGAGTTACTGGGTTCGCTGCCTCTGGATCGCCGCATACGCGAAGGCGATGCGGGTCAGCCAATTATGCTTGCCGAGCCGGAAGGTGACATCGCTAAGAGTTATCGCGGTATTGCGCGGGCGTTGATCGCCGCTCTCGAAGGTGTGGACACCGGTGGCCCGGAAATTATTATCGGGGATTAGCGGGATAAAAACCGTGAGAATTCGAATATTTTTTTAATATCAGTGATGAGAGGAGATTGAGTTGAGTATTAAGCCTGACAAGTGGATTCGCCGTATGGCAAAAGAACAGGGCATGATCGAGCCGTTTATCGAACAACAGGTGCGGCAGCCTGACGCCAATGGCGACAAAGTGATTTCCTACGGGGTATCGAGCTACGGTTACGACGTGCGTTGTTCCGAAGACTTCAAAATCTTCACCAATGTGCACTCAGCGACGGTTGATCCGAAAAATTTCGACACCAATAGTTTTGTGGATTTCAGGGGAGATAGCTGCATTATTCCCCCCAACTCCTTCGCGTTAGCGCGTACTGTGGAATACTTCCGCATCCCTCGCAACGTGCTGACCATTTGTCTGGGTAAGTCCACCTATGCCCGTTGCGGCATCATCGTCAACGTCACCCCGCTGGAGCCGGAGTGGGAGGGTCACGTTACTTTGGAATTTTCCAACACCACCACCTTGCCCGCCAAAATTTACGCCAACGAAGGCGTGGCACAGATGTTGTTTTTTGAGTCGGACGAAGAGTGCGAGGTATCCTACAAGGATCGCGGCGGCAAATATCAGGGCCAGACCGGGGTGACTTTACCTAAAACGTAAGCCTAAAATCTTACCTAAAATGTAAGCTCTAAGAGTATAGAGGCCTATCAATAGGGGCCTATATCAAAAGGCCTTATCAATAGACAGCTTATAAAAGGGTTTTCTGGATGCCCGACAAAGTCAGTTCATAAATTTCGTTATCTTCTTTTTGGCGAAGTTTTACTAATAAATAATCCATATCACTGGCCATCCAAAATTCGGTTTCCCGCTCGTCGTCGTCGCGTATGCGTTTTAGTTTGACGCATTTAATGTCGCCTGCAGCGGTGGTCAGGGTTTCCTCACCGATCTGCTCGAAGCGATATTCCCGCACCTTGCCCCGGTGCATCACCTGGTAATCGAAGCTGGTTGCGCCCGCCAGTAAGTCGCGGCGAATTTGTATCTGATAACTCATCGGGCCGAGATAGCCGGGTTGCAAAGTAATGTCGCGGACCTTGTTTTTTCGGGTGTAGTGGGCGATGCCACTATTGTGATCTGCGGTGAGGTTTTCTTCTCGTTTACTACCCAGCAAGGAGCGCTCGTGCTGATAGGTGTTGACCACGATGGTGCCGTCTAAAACCCGGAAGGTTTCGCTTTCTTTTATGCCCCCTAAAAAACTTTTGGCCGTGGTGCTGAGGCGGTAGTTACCGTCGACGACTTGCAGGCTGCGGGTGGCGGCGACTGCCATGCCGTTAAAATTGGCTTCGTAGGTGGCGTTGTAGGGTGATAGTTGTAAGGGCGACGTTGGTGCCGGGGTTGATGCTGGGGAATCGACTGCGAGTGCGGATTGCACAGTAATAAGCAGCAGCAGTAGTAGAGAGCGAGTAATAAGCTGGGTAACGCGCATAGTGCATCCTGGATAATGTCGGAATATAGAGTTTAGAGTCTAAAACCGTTGTGTTGTTCACTTTTATTAGGGCAGTGGTGGCGGGTATATTGTTTCTGTTATCAAGGTGTTAAGTCGCTTAGCTATCAGGGTATTAAGCCGATCAGCTTACAAATTCGACTTGTTCCTGCCCCGCACCGGTTTTGGTAATTTTGCCGATTTGAAAAGGTTGCTCGCCCTGCTCGGTGAGTAGTTTGATGGCCGCTGCCGCGCCGTCTGCGGGTACGGCGATGACCATGCCGACGCCGCAATTAAAGGTGCGGTACATCTCACGCAACTCTATATTGCCGGTGCGTTGCAGCCATTCAAATACCGGGGGGAGTTGCCAGGTGCTAGTGTCGAGCTCTGCGGTGCAGCCCTCTGGCAGCACCCGGGGAATATTTTCCAGCAAGCCGCCGCCGGTGATATGGGCGAGGGCATGCACGGATACAGCATCAGTGGGAGGATTCTTGATTAGGGCTAATACCGCTTTCACATAAATTCGCGTGGGTGCGAGCAGGGCGTCGGCCAGTGTGCCGTCGCCGAGTAATTCCGTTGTTGGATCAATGTTGTGGGTGTCCAACACTTTGCGAATCAAGGAAAAGCCGTTGGAGTGGGGACCGCTCGCCGGTAAGGCGATTAAGGCATCGCCCTCGCGCACGGCACTTCCGTCGATAATCTTGTCGTGTTCAACCACGCCGACACAAAAGCCGGCAAGGTCGTAATCGTTACCGGTGTACATGCCGGGCATTTCCGCAGTTTCACCGCCGACTAATGAGCAACCGGCTAATTCACAGCCTGCGCCAATACCGGTAACCACCGCAGCGGCAGTATCTACATCGAGTTTTCCGGTGGCGTAATAGTCGAGGAAAAACAGCGGCTCCGCACCACAAACGATGAGATCGTTAACGCACATGGCGACCAGGTCGATGCCCACCTTGTCGTGGATGCCCAAATCCATAGCCAGTCGTAATTTAGTGCCGACGCCGTCTGTGGCCGAGACCAGTACCGGTTCGTCGTAGCCTTTGGGGAGTTTGCACAGCGCGCCAAAGCCACCCAGTCCGGCCATTACTTCCGGTCGTCGGGTAGCGCTCGCCACTTGTTTGATGCGCTCGACGAGCTGGTTGCCCGCATCGATATCGACACCCGCATCTTTGTAGCTCAATGAAGGTGGCGCAGCGTGGGTAGGTTTGGTCATGGTGAGCGGGTTCCGCGTTGGGGTTTGGAGTTGAGGTGTCTGGCTTGATTCATGAGCCGCGAGTCAGATCACGAGTCATGAGTTGCAAGTCACTAGCCGCGCATTTTAGCGCGAGCGCCGCATAAAGTCAGGATGCGAATGCATCTTCTCTGTACCCCGGCCAAGCAACTGCTAGAATAAGCCTATGACACAACGCTTTCTCCCTGGCCAGCCAGGCTATCTTAAATACTCTTTGTTACTGCTACTACTGCTGTTATTGCCGATTTATTCGGCTGCTGAAGTGGTGCCGGATATTTATAAGGCACAAATTCCAGTGATGGACGAAAGTGAGGCTGAGCGCGCCCGGGCCATTAACACTGGGCTGGCTCAAGTGGTGGTTAAAGCCACCGGCAGACCCAGGGCGATGGCGGCGAGCGGTGTCGCGGAATTGCTGGCCAGTGCCCGACGCTATGTCGGCGAGTACCACTATGTGTATCCCCAGGGTGCAGGTGCCGTGCCTATTACGGGGGCCGTGCCTATGTTGCACGTTCAATACCTGCAGGCCGATCTGGAAAGGGCTCTCCGGGTCTTACAGTTACCCGTGTGGCCAGCCGATCGGCCACTATTATTGTTGTGGGTGACGGAAACCAGTAATGGAAGCTCACGTTTGATTAATACCGATGAGCCAGCTTATCGCGCACTCGCGGCGGTACTTGCGCGTCGGGGTATGCCCGTAGAGTTACCACTGCTGGATTTGCAGGATCAAATAAATTTAGGCGATATCCAGATTGATGCAGATATTGACGCAGATAGTAAGGCAGAAACTGAAACCCAATTTGCGCTGGCATCAGCCCGCTACCCCGTCAAGCATTGGCTGCATGTGAACTATCAACCGAGCGATGGTTTAGTGAGGGGTAACTGGAACCTGGCTGGCGAGGGTGTCAATGCCGATGAGCCGGTACAAGCGTCTTCGCTAACCGGGTTTATGGTGGACAGTGCCGACCGAGTCGTAGAGCATTTCTCTGGAAACTCCGCCTACGCGCCGGCCGAAAGCACTCGGGTTTTACACCTGATGGTGGACAACGTGCTCGCCTATGAAGACTACCAGCAGGTGGTGGCGATATTAAAAGCGCTGGAACTGGTGCGCGATGTTCAGGTTAGTGCCTTGCAGGGGCCGGAGTTGAGTCTGAGCCTGCAACTAGAAGGCGAAGCTCAACGTTTATTTGAAGCTTTGGACAAGGACGGACGTTTTATCTATGTGGCTCAGGTGGGTGCCAGTATGGATAAGGCGCGTCGCTACAGTTGGGGAGGACAGTGATTGGTTCGTCAGTTACCACTGCCAGTTACCCTTAGGGACGAGGCCAGTTTCGCAAATTTCTATACGCGAGAGACGCCAGAGGCTTCATCAAGAGCCGAAGCAACACAGTTACTTCGTGTTCTAAATAACACCATAGCGAGCGCTGGGGATCAGTTCAGCACCTTCGCCGCAGAATTTGCGGTGTATCTGTGGGGGCCCCTTGGCAGCGGTAAAACTCATCTGGCGCAAGCCTGTTGCCGACAGTTTGTCGATGCGGGCCATCGGGCAATGTATTTACCCTTAGCCGAATTAATCGATTATCCAGCACAACAGGTACTGGCGGATCTGGAGCACAACGAGCTGGTTTGTGTCGACGACATCCATCTTGTCGCGCAGCAAGACGCCTGGCAGCAGGGCCTGTTTGGTCTCTACAATCGCCTGCGCGACAAGGGCCGGCGCCTGGTGCTGACGGGTGTGGATTCTCCCGGCAATAGCGATATTGCTCTGGCCGATCTGCGATCTCGTTTGGCAGCGGCTACCGGTTTTGCGCTGGCGGCCTATACAGATGAGCAGAGAGTGG
Source organism: Porticoccaceae bacterium (assembly GCA_018069525.1). Lineage (GTDB taxonomy): Bacteria > Pseudomonadota > Gammaproteobacteria > Pseudomonadales > Porticoccaceae > JAGPUQ01. The sequence continues at coordinate 11,044 of JAGPUQ010000003.1, forward strand.
AGATTTTGTGTTTTCGAGCCCAGCGCCTGGGTTTATCGCTACCGCAAGAGGTAGCTCGCTATCTGCTCAGCCGAGCACCTCGGGATATCAATACCTTGATTGAATGTCTGCATCGCCTGGATAGAGAAGCACTGGCTGGCCAGCGCAGACTCACCGTGCCTTTTGTGAAGCTGGTATTCGATTACTAAGTTTCTTTTTATTAGGTGTGACGGCTTAGTTCAACCCGCGGCACTTAGTTTAGCCCGCGGCACTTAATTCAGCCCGCGGCACTCTAGTTTAGCCCACCACATTCTAAACAATGTAGATAAATTCCCCGGGGGTCGCTAAGACTTTCCAGCGCTGCCGCCTGTGCGGTAAAGGCGCGAACACCACCTAAGCGGCTGAGCCAATGGAGGGCGTTTGGCAATGCGCCGCTCTGGGTGAGTGCGCTATTGCTGTTGAGAGAAACGCCGGTGTTTTCGATAATTTGCTTGAGCAGCAACTGGCGAAAATCCAGGGGTAGCGTGATTGGCTCGACCTCGTAGCTGTCGAGCTTGGCCAGCGTAGCGGCGGCGGCAATGGCGTTATCGAGATCGCCAAGCTTATCGACTAAGCCCAATTCCTGAGCGCGTTTACCGGTCCACACTCGGCCCTGGGCAATGTTGTCCACGGATTCCACGGTACTGTCGCGGCCTTCAGCGACCAGCGTAAGAAATTCCCGGTAGATATGCTCGACGCCGAGTTGAATGGCGACATTGGCGCGCTCACTTAAAGGTCGGCCGAGTTGATAGAGGTCGGAGAATTCCCCGGTGCCGACGCCGTCGTTATAAACGCCCAGAGCGCTCAGCGATTCCTCGAAGGTGGGCAGCATGCCAAACACGCCGATGGAGCCGGTAATGGTAGTGGGCGAGGCCCAAATTTCATCGGCACCGGCGGCGATCCAGTAGCCGCCCGACGCCGCAACGGAACCCATGGACACCACGACTGGAATACCTGTGGCCTGGGTTTCGCGCAGTTCCTGGCGAATTACATCGGAGGCAAAGGCGCTGCCACCGGGGCTGTCGACGCGCAATACCAGAGCTTTGATGTCTTTGTTTTCTCGCGCTTCGACAATGAGCGCGGCCAGGGTGTCGCCACCCACCGAGCCCCCTGGCTGTTCGCCGTCGTAAATCACGCCCTTGGCAGTGATTACGCCGACTTTATTGGCGGAGGCTGGCTTGCTGGCTAAACGTTGGTGCAGGAGATATTGGCCGATATCGACATAGGCGTAAGCTTGATCGTCGTCGCCGGGGCCCGCTAATTCTTCCATGTGAGCGCGCATTTGCGGGCGGGTGCTGAGCGTGTCTACCAGAGTGAATTGCAGTGCAAGCTGGGCGGCATCGCCCTGGGTGTCGGCGAGTTTGTGGTCGAGGTTATCGGCGTAGTCGGCAATGGCGCTGGCCGGCAGGTTGCGCAGGGTTTCGACTCGGTCGGTATAACTTTGCCACAGCTCATTGAGCCAGGCGGAGGTGTGTTCTTTCGAGGCAGAGGACATTTCGGTTGCGATAAAAGGTTCTACCGCATCTTTGTATTCGCCCGCCCGAAAAATATGAAAGTTAACTTTGAGCTTGTCGATGGCCTCCTTGAAATACAGCCGGTAACTACCGAAGCCGGTTAACAGTACCGCGCCCATGGGGTTGAGATGAATTTCATCGGCAAAGCTGGCCAGGTAGTACTGCTCTTGAGTAAAGCTGTCGCCAAGGGCGATGACGGGTTTACCGCTTTGCTTGAACTGCTCTAGCGCTTTACCCACTTGCTCCAGCTTGGTGATGCCACCGCCGGCCAAATAGCCGAGTTCGAGTGCAATACCGGTAATGCGAGCATCCCGCTCTGCGGCAGTGATGGCATCGGTTAAATCGGAAACCAGGGTTTCGGCATCGGCGGGTGAGCCCTGTTGGAACATTTGGGCGAGGGGGTCGGTATAGGTTTTTTGTTCCACCAGTACGCCGCCGGGGGCGATGCGTAAAAAGGCGCTTTCCGGCAGGGGCTTAAGGTTGTTGGTAAAAAAGCTGGAAATAATAAGCAGGAATATCAGCAAAAATAGGATGTTGATCAGGGAGCGGGCAACGCGGGCAAGTTTGCCAATAAAACCAAACAGCCGACCAAAAAATCCAGGTTTTTTCTCGCTCATTACTTATCTTCCTGGTAGTTTAATGCTTTTTGCCAACGACTGAAAAACATGGCAACGACAAATAAAACCACTACGGACACTAATGCCAGAATGTCGTAGATCGAACGATCGGACTCAAATACATTGACGGTGATCACGCAAAAATACAATAGCGATACAAAGCAAAGCAAGATCAAACTACTGGGCTGGCTTTTGAGTATGCCGGGCAGAAAAATTAACAGTGGCAGCAGTGCCGGAATCAACAGCTTTGGCGAGGTATTGCCGCTGAAGACACTGCCCGTCAAGCCAATTAATAACAATGCAAAACTGATCAGCGTGACCCGGCGGGCGAATTTTACCTTCTGCTGCAAAGCCGAGAGCTGAGGTTGGGTGTTGGATTCAGGGTCAGACACTATAAAATGTCCAGAACGTTTTCTGGCGGTCGGCCTATTGCCGCTCGCTTACCCTTAACGACGATAGGACGCTCAATTAAAATCGGGTGGGCCACCATGGCGTCAATCAGTTTGGCGTCGCTCAGGTCGCTGTCGTTAAGATTATTATCTTTGTAGACGGCTTCTCCCTTGCGCAGCAATTCCCGGGCGCTAATTCCGAGTTTGGCGATAAGCTCCTTCAGGGTTTTTTTGTTGGGCGGTGTGTCCAGGTAGAGTACCACGGAGACTTTTTCGCCCCGTTCTTCGAGTAATTGTAAAGTAAGTCGAGATTTGGTACAGCGCGGATTGTGATAAATAGTAACCATAGCTTTGTGTACAATAGTTCCGGTAGTGGATGGTTGAAGTCGATTTTGTTGTGGTTAGTGCTGTGGTTTGTGCTGTGGTTTGTGGAACAGACCTCAGTAATAAACAAGGCGATGCGACTATTCTAATGCCAAAGCCCTACCTGTGTCTCCCTGCCGGCGTGAAGGCGCAAGGCAAAATAATAGGATAAGGCCTGTGGACGAGAAACCTTCAATGCGGAGTGGTAACGTTGTGATGTCTATAACAAGCACATTGATTAGGAAGTGCAAGGCTTTGCCGAGGCTAAGCTTTGACTTCCTACGCTACGTGATGAGGCGTTACGCGGACGATGGTTGTCGCGGCAGTGCTGCGGCACTCACTTATATGACCCTGTTTGCCGTAGTGCCGGTATTGACCTTGATATACTCCCTGCTGTCTATTATTCCCGCTTTTCAGGGCCTGGGGGTGCAGGTAGAGGCCTTGCTGTTCGAGAATTTTATTCCCGAGAGCGGGGCGGAAGTGCGGCGGTATGTAACCGAGTTTTCTGTACAGGCACGCAAGCTTAGCGTGGTCGGCGGTATTATTCTGGTGGTGGTCTCGTACCTGATGTTGCGCAATATCGAAAAAACCTTCAATCATATTTGGGGAACGGTGGGCAGTCGCAAGGGCTTGCTCGGTTTTATGCAGTACTGGGCGGTGCTGACTCTGGGGCCGTTTATGGTGGGTATTGGCATCATGATGCACACCTATCTACTGTCTTTTCAATTGGTGGTAGATGAAGTCGATACCCTGGGGATTACCGGTGCTATTTTGGAATATCTGCCCTGGTTGCTGAGCTGGATGGCCTTTGCACTGTTGTTTATTGCGATGCCCAATTGTCGGATCGTGATTCGTTACGCCGTCATCGGTGGTCTGGTTACCACGGTGTTGTTTCAACTGGCAAAAATACTGTTTGGGTATTTTATTACCAATAGCGTTTACTACACCGTTTACGGAGCGTTTGCGATGGTGCCGGTATTCTTGCTATGGGTGCATCTAAGCTGGATGATTGTGCTGGGTGGCGCTGAACTGGTGCGCGCACTGGAGACTTTTCGGTCGGCGCGGCGCGGCCACAATTACCCGGATTTAATCGCTGCGTTGCTGGTGTGCTGGGAATGTCTGTGGCGGCAGGAACAGGGCCAGGCGATTACCGATCGGGATATCGTTGCGGCGGGTATCGACGAGCAACACTGGCGTAAGTTGCGGACTTTATTGCTCGATAAAAAAGTGCTGATGATGACCGGTAGCGACAGTTATGTGTTGACTCGCGATGCGAACAACATGCAGTTGTGGGATGTAGTCAATCTTCTGGGAGATAATTTTACTACTGAACCCAAAGAGGATCGGCAAGCATTGTTGGCGGGTTACGCCTGGTATCCGGCACTGGAGCAGCGCTTGCGCGCCGTTCATAGTAATGCTCAAAATGCGTTTGCGGTTTCACTGAAAGAATTATTTGCTGCGGATGGAATGGCGTTGATTGATCATGCTGCCGAGGCAGAAGCGGATCAACAAGGCAGGAATGAAAAAAAAGCGGATAAAAACAATATTAACGCTGAGCAAGCCTCGTGACCGTTGTTGGGCAGAGAGGCAGGGTTGCTGGGTTTGTTGTTCGCGCCCGAGTGATTATTTTTAGAGCTATTTCCCTCGGGGTTATTGTTCTTGGACTGGTCGCCGCCTGCTCGCAAGCCCCGAGCACTGCTTTGGTAATCGATGCCGATGGTCTGCCCTGGGAGCGATTGCGGGGCAAAGTGGTGTTTATTAATTACTGGGCGGAATGGTGCAAGCCCTGTCGAGAAGAAATTCCGGAATTAAATCAGTTTGCCAGAACCCGTAGCGATGAGGTTGTGGTGTTGTCGGTCAATTTTGACGGCGCCAGTGGCGAGACCCTACGTGCTCAAATAAAAATGTTGGGTATCGAGTTTCCCACTTTAGCGCAGGATCCGCGCGCTGAGCTAGGTGTGCAAGCCAGCGAAGCTTTGCCGGAAACCATTGTGCTCGACCGAGAAGGCAAGATGTTTAAAGTGCTGCTGGGACCGCAGACGATGGAGAGCCTGGAAACTGTTTTGTTCGATGCCGAACGCGCGCCCAAATCATGAACTCTAAATCATAAATTTAAACACCGGCTGATATTGCGGTGCCAGATTTAACATGTGGTCTGGGCTTGATAGTTCGGGCCGTATTTATAAGTCGACAAATTTGACTACTTGTTCTTCCGGGTCGCGGGATTTTCCAGCCAAACGGAGTGTTTCAAGATAGTCTTGCCAATAACTATCGTGCTGGCTCCATAGCTCTTTGAAGTAGTCCCAGCTGTAGATGCCGGTACTGTGTTCGTCATCAAAAAAAAGTTGCAGCGCATAGCGCCCGGATTTTTCGATGCGGGCAATACGCACCCGTTTTTTACCGTATTGCAACACCTCTTGACCGCGGCCATGACCACGGACTTCGGCGCTGGGCGAGTGCACGCGTAGAAATTCCGCGCTGAATGTGGCGGTGCTGCCATCGGCGTAGCTTAATTCCAAACTGCTGTCGGCGGTGTGCAGTTTGATGCGGGTCGGCGTCGTGCTTATTGGCTTAGTCATAATGTGTGATAGCGACCTTATAGAATAAACCGGGATAGGTCTTCGTTTTGCGACAGTGCTTCGAGATGTTCGTCGACGAAGGTTTCATTGACTACAATGTTTTCTCCGCGCGAAGCCGTATCTCCGGCGTCAAAAGACACTTTTTCCAGCAGGCGCTCAAGTACGGTATGTAAGCGGCGTGCGCCGATGTTTTCGGTTGTCTCGTTAACGTGAAATGCAATTTCGGCGATGCGCTGAACACCTTCGTCGGTAAATTGTATCTGTAAACCTTCGGTGGCTAACAGTTCGCGGTACTGCTCGGTAAGAGAGGCTTTGGGTTCGGTGAGAATGCGGCTGAAGTCGGCGGCATTGAGAGACTCCAGTTCTACTCGTATGGGCAGGCGACCCTGAAGCTCCGGGATTAAGTCGGAGGGCTTGGAAAAATGAAAGGCACCCGAGGCAATAAATAAAACATGATCGGTTTTTATCATGCCGTACTTGGTCGATACGGTGCAGCCTTCGATAAGTGGTAGTAAATCTCGTTGTACACCCTCGCGAGACACATCTGATCCAGAGCTTTCGCCGCGTTTGGCAACTTTGTCAATTTCATCGATAAACACAATGCCGTTTTGTTCGGCATTGAAGATGGCGCGAGCCTTGATGTCGTCTTCGTTAATTAATTTGGCGGCTTCTTCCTCGGCAATGAGAGTCAGTGCTTTGGCGACAGTAATTTTTCGATTTTTAGTTTTTTCGTTCGACAAATTGGAAAACATACCTTGCAATTGATTGGTCATTTCCTCCATGCCGGGCGGGGCCATAATTTCAACGCCGATCGGGGTCGCGCTGATTTCGATTTCGATTTCTCGATCGTCTAAATCACCTTCGCGTAGTTTTTTCCGAAACAGTTGGCGTGTCGAAGAGTCCTTCTGTTGCGCAGCAGAGCTTTCCGAAGACCGGTCGGCTGATGAGTCGTTTTCCTCTGCCTTGCCTCGCGCAGGTGTGAGCAGGGCGTCGAGCACTCGTTCTTCGGCAGCGTCTCGGGCGCGCTGGGAAACTTTATGCATCTCCTGTTCGCGCAGCAGTTTTACCGAGGTTTCCGCCAGGTCGCGAACAATGGATTCCACGTCGCGGCCGACATAACCGACTTCGGTAAATTTGGTGGCTTCAACTTTAATAAAGGGCGCATTAGCCAGTTTGGCCAGGCGGCGAGCAATTTCAGTTTTGCCCACCCCAGTTGGGCCAATCATCAGTATATTTTTTGGGGTGACCTCGGCGCGCAGTTCTTCGTCCAGCCGCAGCCGGCGCCAGCGATTGCGTAGGGCGATAGCGACGGCGCGTTTGGCGGCATCCTGACCGACAATATGTTGGTCTAGTTCGTGAACAATTTCCCGTGGCGTCATATTGGCGCGGGATGACAGCGTGTCGGTAGTTGAATTAGACGTGCTTGCTTTAGACGTGCCTACTTCAGGCGTACTTATTTCGGACATAGTTACTTCTCTTAAATAACGGGACAGCTATGGGCAGCGGCAAGCCAGCTTTAATCCCAGCTTAGGGTTTCGATGGTGCGGTTTTCGTTGGTGTAGATGCAAATATCGGCGGCGATTTGCAGGCCTTTTTCTACAACTTGTTGAGCGTCCAGTTCGGTGTTTTCCATTAGGGCCTGGGCGGCAGATTGGGCGAAGGGGCCGCCGGAACCGATGGCGATCAGGTCATTTTCTGGCTGTATCACGTCGCCGTTGCCGGTGATAATAAGTGAGGCTTCTTTGTCCGCCACGGCAAGTAGGGCTTCGAGGCGGCGCAGGATGCGATCGGTGCGCCAGTCTTTGGCCAGCTCTACGGCGGCGCGCACCAGATTGCCGCGATGTTCATCGAGCTTGGCTTCAAAGCGTTCAAACAGGGTGAAAGCATCGGCGGTGCCGCCGGCGAATCCGGCGATCACCTGATCGTTGTACAGGCGTCGCACTTTGCGGGCGTTGCCTTTCATAATGGTGTTGCCGAGGGTGACTTGGCCGTCGCCACCGATAACCACGGTGTTGTTGCGTCGCACCGATAAAATGGTCGTGCCGCGATACTGTTCCACTGTTGAAATGTCTCCTATGGTGTTTTTTGCCTTGATATAGCTGCCATAGTGGGGGCGGCTGGGCTGAAATTCAATGATATTAGATGGAGTGCGCGCTTGGCCCTACCCCTCAGGCTGGTTACACTTCACCCGCAAAGTTTAAGAGCTCGATTTTGATGCATTATCTGTTAGAGAGCCGTGTTTTAGGGCGGCAAGTTTTAGGGCGACAAGTTTTAGAGCCGCAAGTTTTAGAGCAGCAAGTTTTGGAGAACTGTATTTGAGCGGCACCGAACAAGACACGAACATCGCCTCAGTCAAGAGTGCGTCAAAGCAGAGCCCGGACTCTGCACCGGGTTCAGTCTCCGGGCGCGGTCTGTTCCGGTCGAGCGCTGTGGTGAGCGCGATGACGATGATCTCGCGTGTGCTGGGACTGGCACGAGATATGGTGTTTGCCCGCGTGATTGGTGCTGACGGCCTGGCCGATGCTTTTTTTGTCGCCTTTAAAATACCAAATTTTTTACGGCGTTTGTTTGCCGAAGGCGCTTTTAGCCAGGCCTTTGTACCGGTGTTATCGGAGTACCGGCAGCAGGGCAGTCACGCTGCCGTACGGGCTTTAATTGCGCGGGTTTCGGCAGCGTTAGGTTCAGTGCTATTGATATTGACCATATTGGCGGTTACCGGTGCGCCAGTGGTAACCGCCGTGTTCGCGCCTGGCTTTCTCGGTGACGAGGCCAAGTTTGCCGCTACTAGCGCGATGATTCGAGTGACCTTCCCTTATATTCTGTTTATTTCTTTGGCCGGATTAGTTAGCGCTATTCTAAACAGCTACGACCGCTTTGCCGTGCCCGCGTTTACCCCGGTGTGGTTGAACGTGTGCCTGATCGGTGCGGCCTTGGTTGCCACGCCCTGGTTCGCCGAACCGGTGTACGCACTGGCCTGGGGCGTATTTGCTGCGGGCATTGTGCAGTTTGTGTTTCAGTTGCCGTTTTTGGCGCGACTACACTTAATGCCGCGCCCGGTGTTTGACTGGAAGCACGAGGGCGTACGGCGCATCCTCAAACTGATGGTGCCGGCCTTATTTGGGGTCTCGGTGAGTCAAATTAACTTGCTGCTCGATACCGTGATTGCCTCGTTCTTACCGGAAGGCAGTGTGTCGTGGCTGTACTATTCCGACCGTTTAGTGGAGCTGCCGTTGGGTGTATTCGGTGTTGCAGCGGCCACGGTGATTTTGCCGCGCCTGTCTAGACAAAACACGGCCAGGCAAAATACAGACAGGCACAACACATCTAGTCAAAACACAGCTAGTCAAAATACGGACGAATCCCCGCAACATTTTAATGCCACTCTGGATTGGGGTTTGCGCTTTGTGCTGCTGATCGCGGTTCCCGCTTCCATAGCCTTGATTATTATCGCCGAGCCGGTGCTGGTAACGCTGTTTTACGATGGTGATGGAATTACCCAACGGGATATTTATATGGCCTCAGCCAGTCTGCGGGCCTATGCCGTGGGTTTAATCGCCTTTATGTGCATTAAAGTCCTGGTGACGGGGTATTTTTCGCGACAGGATACCCGCACTCCCGTGCGCATCGGGGTGATTGCGATGGTGTCGAATATGATACTCAATATCGCCCTGGTTATTCCCTTGCACCACTACTTCAAACTCGGGCATACCGGCCTGGCACTGGCGACGTCGCTGGCGGCTGTCCTCAATGCGATATTACTGTTGCGTGGCTTGTTGCGCGCTGGCGTGTATCGACCGCAGCGGCAGTGGTTGCGCTTTGCAGCCAGCTTGTTGGTCGCCAATGCGGCGATGGCGGCACTCTTGCTGCTAGTGAATTTTGAGCTGGAGTATTGGCTGGCACTGGCCTTCTGGACGCGGATGGCGATGATGCTTGCGCTCTGCGCAGCGGGTGGCCTGGTGTATTGCGGTACCTTGTTTCTTTGTGGCATGCGGCCTCGAGATTTACGTGCGGATAGCCATCGTGTGGGCAGCGATTAGTGGTTTGTTGAATGATGAACGTTGACTAGCCGGTTTTGCGTTTGATCTTATCTATCACAACTGCCTGAGCTATAATCGTCGCTGGTTATTTCACAGTGCCTTGCGCGCTGATTTATAGGGTCGGACCGGTGTGGTTAAAGTAAAGGATGTGCTGATTCGCGGGCTGCATAATTTGCGCCCGGAACACCGGGGTTGTGTCGCGACCATCGGCGCTTTTGACGGTGTCCATCTGGGGCATCAAGCTATTCTCACGCAGTTGCTGGCGCGTGCGGAGCACTATCAGGCACCCTCCATGGTGATGATGTTTGAACCGCAGCCCAGAGAATATTTTTCCCGCGAGAAGGCGCCTGCCCGTTTAATGCGGATTCGTGAAAAAATCGATGCTTTATTGCACGCCGGTGTGGATCGGGTGTTTTGTCTCCAGTTCAATCAATCTTTGCGCAGTTTGTCGGCACAGGAATTTGTAGAGCAGGTGTTGGTGCAAGGTGCCGGGATTCGTAGTTTGGTGGTCGGCGATGATTTCCATTTTGGTCGCGATCGGCGCGGTGATTTTGACATGCTGGTGCAGACCGGTGAACTCAACGGTTTTGAAGTACTCGAAACCCATACCGTTGAACACGAAGGCGAGCGCATTAGTAGTACGCGTATTCGTGGCGAGCTGGAGGCGGGCCGTTTTGCTCAGGCCGAAACCCTGCTGGGCAAACCCTTTTGTATAGAGGGCCGCGTAGTTTACGGCCAGCAATTAGGCCGACAGTTTGGGGTGCCGACGGCCAACGTCAATTTGCATCGCTATCGCGCGCCCTTGCAGGGCGTGTTTGCCGTGGAAGTGGTGTTCAACGGCACCCGGGTTCCGGGTGTCGCCAATGTGGGTGTACGGCCCACCGTGGGTGATTTGGTAAAGCCGGTACTGGAAGTACATTTGATCGACTGGCAGGGGGATTTATACGGGCAGCGCGTTGCGGTTGAATTTAAATACAAATTGCGCGAGGAAAAAAAGTTTTCCGATCTGGATGAGTTAGCGGAAAACATTCAGCAAGATATTGTAGCGGCGAGACAATATTTTACGACCAGATCTAATACGAAGATGGGAAAATAAAATAGCTGTTAATCAAGCTATTAATCAAGTGACTGTTAATCAAGAAGTGTAAATCAATCAATATAAAGATGGTGCTATGACTAAAGTTTTTAACAAGGGTGGCGATACTGGTGGAGTCAAATGACGGACTATAAGGCTACCCTGAATTTACCAAAAACAAAATTTCCGATGAAAGCAAATCTGGCCCAGCGCGAGCCAGGTATTCTCAAGCAGTGGCAGGAAGATAAACTTTACGAAAAAATTAGAGCTGCTCGTGCCGGCCGCGAAACGTTTGTGCTTCACGACGGCCCGCCCTATGCCAATGGTGATATTCACATTGGCCACGCCGTTAATAAAGTATTGAAAGACATTATCGTTAAGTCCAAAACCCTGGCCGGTTACGACGCGCCCTATGTGCCGGGCTGGGATTGTCACGGCTTACCAATTGAGCATCAGGTCGAGAAAAAATTCGGTAAAGCCGGGGTCAAGCTCGATCACGCGGCTTTCCGGCAAAAATGTCGCAGTTATGCCGCGCGCCAGGTCGAAGGGCAAAAAAAAGGTTTTGTTCGCCTCGGTGTACTAGGCGAGTGGGATAACCCTTACTTGAGTATGGCCTATCAATACGAAGCCGATATTATTCGCTCACTGGGGAAAATTGCCGAAAACGGATATTTGGTGAAAGGCTACAAACCGGTGTACTGGAGTGTGGTGGGCGCGTCGGCTCTGGCTGAAGCGGAAGTCGAATATCAGAATAAAACCTCGTTCTCTATCGACGTGGCGTTTCCAGTAGTGGATGTCGCAGCGTTACAGCAGGCTATCGGTTCCGTTGTGGCTGGCGACGAAGGTGGTAACCAAACTGACGCAATAGAGCTGGTTATTTGGACCACAACACCGTGGACGCTACCGGCCAATCAGGCGGTAAGTGTGCATCCGGATTTTACTTATGTGCTGCTTGAGTGCGAAGTTGAAGGTCGCGCGCGCCGCCTAATTCTGGCCCGCGATCTGTTGTCCTCCGCACTGACCCGCATGGGTGTTGAGGCGCATACCGTGGTGGCCGAATTTACCGGTGAAAAACTTCAGGGTTTGTTGTTGCAGCATCCGTTTTATCAGCGGCAAGTCCCCGTTATTCTCGGCGACCACGTTACCACTGAGGCCGGTACCGGCGCGGTGCACACCGCACCGGATCACGGCGTCGATGATTTTAATGTCTCGGCCCGATACGATATTACGACGCTGAACTATATCGACGATCACGGTATTTATCGCGACAAAGTTGAATTGTTTGCCGGCATGCATGTGTACAAAGTGGACGAACCCATTGTCGAGCTATTAACCGAGCGCGGGGCCTTGCTGGCGTGCAGTAAAATTACCCATAGCTTTCCCCATTGCTGGCGCACCAAGACGCCGTTAATTTTTCGCGCGACACCACAGTGGTTTATTAGTATGTCAGCGAGTGGTGACGGCACTCAGAGCTTGCTGGAGCAAGCGCTGGCCGAAGTGAAAAATGTTAATTGGTACCCCGATTGGGGTCAGGCGCGTATGGAAACCATGCTCGGTAATAGTCCCGATTGGTGTGTGTCCCGTCAACGCACCTGGGGTGTGCCCATTGCCTTATTTGTCCATTCCGACAGTGGTGAGCTGCACCCGAATACACCGGCCTTGATTGAAGCGGTAGCCACCCTGGTAGAGCAGGAAGGCATGGAGGCCTGGCATACCCTCGACCCGAGCTCTCTGCTCGGCGCCGATGCCGAGCACTACCAAAAAGTAACGGATACCCTCGATGTCTGGTTTGATTCCGGCGTGAGTCATGCCGCTGTACTCAAGCGTCGAGACTACCTTAGTTATCCTGCGGATCTGTATCTGGAAGGTTCGGATCAGCACCGGGGCTGGTTTCAGTCCTCGTTGAAATCCGCCATTGCCATGAACGGTAGCGCGCCTTATAAAGCGGTGCTCACCCACGGTTTTACGGTGGATGCCGAAGGCCGAAAAATGTCAAAGTCGCTGGGCAATGTGATCGCGCCGCAGCAAGTTATTAACGAGCTGGGTGCCGATGTATTGCGTCTGTGGGTTGCTTCGTCGGACTTTAGTGGTGAGATGACGGTGTCCGATGAGATTCTCAAACGCACCGCTGACTCCTATCGCCGTATTCGTAATACCGTGCGCTATATGTTGTCCAATCTGGATGGTTTTAATCCCGCCACTGACTGCGTGGCGTTCGCCGATATGTTATCCCTCGACCGCTGGGCGGTGGATCGTGCCGCGAGTTTGCAGGAAGACATTATTAGCCTGGGCGACGACTACAATTTCCACTTGATTTATCAAAAGCTGCACAACTTTTGCAGTGCCGACATGGGTGGTTTTTATGTCGATATTATTAAAGACCGCCAGTACACCTGTCAGTCCGAGAGTTTGGCGCGGCGCTCTGCGCAAACGGCGCAGTACCATATTGCCGAAGCACTGGTGCGCTGGATCGCTCCGATTCTGAGTTTTACCGCAGAAGAAGTCTGGAAGTGCTTGCCCGGTGAGCGAGAAGCCAGCGTGTTTTTAGCCGAGTGGTATAAGTTGGAGCGACTCGATCAACACGAAAGCATTTCCCGAGCGGATTGGGCGCAATTGATCGGCGTTAAAGAAGCCCTTAACAAAACGCTGGAAGTAGCGCGCAATGACGGCGGCATTAAAGGTTCACTGGATGCCAATGTTGTGCTTTATGCCAGTGATGAATTACAGCAGGTATTGTCCAAGCTGGGTGACGAGTTGCGTTTTGTGTTGATTACTTCCTCGGCGGAGGTACTGCCTTTGCAGCAAGCTGGCAGCGAGGCGAAGGAAACGGGAGTCGATGGCTTAAAAGTGGTGCTGAACCTGGCAGACGATGACAAATGCGTGCGCTGCTGGCACCGTCGCCCGAGCGTAAGCACGAGTGCAGAGCATCCAGAGCTATGTGGTCGTTGCGTGACTAATGTGGATGGTGATGGCGAGGTGCGGCGTTTTGCCTAAGCTTATTGTGATGAAAAAGTTCGCTTTGTCGTGTCTTGCTTTATCTTACGTGGTCATCCCATGAATTGGTCTAGCGTAGCTCGCTATGTTGTGCCTTGGTATGTCGTACGTTGGTATATATTGGCACTGACTTTATTGGGCCTGGATCAGTGGAGCAAGCACATTGCTAGCGCGAACCTCGACTACGGGGTTCCGGTAGAGATAACCTCTTTTTTTAATTTTACCCTGGCGCATAACCCCGGCGCAGCCTTTAGCTTTTTGAGTGATGCGGGCGGTTGGCAGCATTGGTTTCTAGGTGGTATCGCTGGCGTGGTTAGCGTGGTGCTGGTGGTGTGGATTTCTCGATTGCGTGCGGGATCGCTACTTCTGGGCGCGGGACTTGCGCTGGTTTTGAGTGGTGCCGTCGGTAACTTAATCGACCGAATTCATTTTGGCTATGTGGTGGATTTTATTCAGCTACATTATCAACACTGGTATTGGCCCGCATTTAATGTGGCGGATTCCGCCATTACGGTGGGGGCAGTATTACTGGTGATTGACTCTTTCTACGGTCCCTCTGAAACCTCGGCAGCAGGTGATGTTTCAGCAGACAATGTCGCAGTAGACGATGCCGTAGTGGACAGTGCCGAGGAGTCCACGCCAGAGGTGAGTCGTGAGCGAGATTAAAATCGAGCCGGGTATGCAGGTTACTTTGCATTTTGAATTGACCCTGGAAGATGGCGAGGTGCTAGACAGTAATTTTGGTGGTAAACCCGCACGTTTGACTGTTGGCGACGGTAATTTGCCCGCGGGATTTGAGCGCTTGCTGGCAGGTATGGCAGCCGAAGAGCAGCACGCTTTCGAGGTGCCACCCGAGGACGCTTTCGGCCAGCGTAATCCGGCCAACCTCCAGGAAATTAAACGCGATCAATTTGCGGTCGATATGGAATTAAGGCCAGGCCTGGTGATTAGCTTTGCCGATGCCGCCAAAGGCGAATTGCCCGGGGTGGTGAGCGAGGTGGGGGATACCACGGTGGTGGTTGATTTTAATCATCCGCTGGCGGGTAGAACCCTGGGATTTCGCGTGCATATTCTAAATATTGAGGACGCCAGTGGAGTTCAAGGCTATGTCCAAGGTAATGTCTAAGGCAATGTTAATGTTTAAGACAATGTCTAAACCAAGGCCTAAGGGGGGTCGGCGATGACAGTAATCCTCGCTAATCCCCGAGGCTTTTGTGCCGGGGTTGATCGCGCCATTGATATTGTCGATCGCGCACTCGATCTTTACGGGGCACCCATCTATGTGCGTCACGAAGTGGTCCACAATAAATACGTTGTCGATACCTTGCGCGCACGCGGTGCCGTGTTTGTCGAAGAACTCGACGAAATTCCCGATGATGCCACCGTTATTTTCAGTGCCCACGGTGTTTCTCGGGTGGTGCAACAAGGTGCGGAGCAACGTGCCTTGCGCGTGTTTGATGCCACCTGTCCACTGGTGACCAAAGTTCACGTAGAAGTGGCGCGCTTTGGTCGCGAAGGTCGCGATTGCATTTTAGTCGGCCATCGTGGACATCCCGAGGTTGAAGGCACCATGGGGCAATACGATACCAGCGGCGGCGGTACTATTTATTTGGTTGAGGACGAAGCGGAAGCGACAACGATTTCCGTGCAACAGTCCGAATATCTTGCTTATGTCACCCAGACCACCCTGTCTGTTGACGATACCCAACGCATTGTGGCGGTCTTGCGTGAGCGCTTTCCTACCATCGTTGGCCCGCGCAAGGACGATATTTGCTACGCCACCCAAAATCGTCAGGATGCGGTTAAACAATTGGCCCTGGAGTGCGATGTGGTGTTAGTGGTAGGTTCGCCCAATAGCTCCAACTCCAATCGTCTACGGGAGCTTGCCGAGCGCTGTGGTGCCTGTGCTTACTTGATTGATCAGGCGGATGAAATACAGCGAGACTGGTTGCTGGCACCGGAAGCGCCCGGCAATGAGTTGGCACGAACTGAGCTGACACAAACGGAATCGCCCCGCTTATTGACCGTCGGTGTCACCGCCGGCGCCTCTGCCCCCGAAAAACTGGTGCAGGACGTGTTGGCCAGGCTGGCGGAATTTGGCGTTAATAAGGTAGTGGATCAGCATGGAAAAATCGAAAAAACCAGCTTTTCTATGCCGGTTGGACTAAGGTAATAGCGATTTAAAAGCGAGGGAATCGACCGTTTGTCCGGTTTTTTCGCAGTCTGTCAATGTCAATAGATGGTTGTCGGACTATTTACCCGTTCGTCGATTAGCTTAAATTCAATTATTTTTTTTTGTTACCAATGGCGCTATGGATATGAAAGCACAAAATAATCGTAACGACGCTCGGGCCTGTTCTCAGAAGGGCTTGGCGCGGGAAAATGGCTTTACGCTGATTGAGCTGATGATCGTGGTTGCGTTGATGGCAATTTTGATGGCCCTTGCGGGACCATCGTTTACTAAATTAATGAATAGCAATAGGCTGCAGACGATGGCCGATAATTTTTATACCTCGGTTGTCCTGGCGCGAAGTGAGGCTCTGACGCGGAACGTGCCAGTCATTATGTGTAAAAGCAGTAACGGTAGTACTTGCGTGACGACCGGCGATTGGGAACAAGGCTGGATTGTTTTTGAAGACACTGATGTCTCCGGCAATAAGCATGCGACAAATGAGCCGGCTCTGAAGAGATACCCGGCTATGGCCGCTGGCTATACCTTAACGACAGCGGGTAGTACCTTCGCAAATCAATTAATTTATCGTCCCGATGGAACGGCTAATAGCTTTGATACCTTTCGTGTGTGCGACCCCGATGCCGACGTTACGACAGGGCTATCGATAGTAATCAGTATTGTTGGCCGGCCGCGAATGTCGAAGACAGTGGCGGGATGCTCATGAGGTTATTGAATATGTTGATCGAATCCAGGCGTGGCGAGCGGGTCGGAATGCGTTATTTACAGCAGGGTGTGGGGCTGATTGAGGTATTGATTGCAGTGTTGGTGCTTTCGGTCGGTATTTTGGGTGTGGCTGCTTTGCAGATCACCGGAAAACAAGCTTTGAGTGACGCTTCGCAGCGCTCGGTCGCGACTGGCCTGGCGCGAGATATAGCGGAAAGGATGCGTAGCAACCCATCGGAGCTGGAGTCCTACGAGACCACTTTAGGTGGTGGAACAATAACAGAGCCAAGTACTTGTAGGAATAGTAATTGCACCACCGCCCAGCTGGCTGCCAGGGATCTTTTTGAGTGGGAACAACTACTCGACGGAGCGGATGAAACTGTTGTCATCGGTGGGGTTACCACTAATACCGGTGGTTTAGTTAATCCACGGGCCTGCATTACACACACACTTGGCAAAATAACAGTGGCGATTGCGTGGCGTGGTACCACTGACCAGCTCAATCCAACTACTTCCACGTGCGGTGAAAGTGTGACTTTATACGATACCGATAACGTGCGTCGCAGGTTACTGGTTATCAATACCTATATAGCGACTTTGAGCTAATGAATATGTTGGTTAATGATGCAGGTGGAAAACGCTTCGCGAAGATCCAGGCTGGGGTAAACCGGAGGGGGGTTAGCAATCAGCTGGGGTTTTCTATCATTGAATTTATGATCGCCGTGTTACTGGGGATTGTATTAACCTCGGGGGTGATCAGTGTTTACATAGAAAGTAAACGCAATTACTCCTACGACGATGAAGTGGCTCGATTACAGGAAAATGGACGCTACGCGATTAACCTGGTTCGCAATGAACTAACGCAGGCCGGGTATTGGGGGGGGAGGCTTGACACTATCCCCTCTGCAGCGGTGACTACTGATTGCGTGAGTGCCGGTAACTGGGCCTTACAAATTGGCGATCCGGTTGATCTTATAGACACCTTTGCCATTTTGCTAAACACGGTTAAGGGCGAGGATATTAGCAATTGTCTGGATGCAACCGAAATTCAACTAGGCACAGATATTATCTCTGTGAAAAGAACAGCGGGCCAGGCGACCCTGAAAAATGGAGATTTTCCAACGGGAGTTATCGCGGCCGATACTTCGCAATGGTATTTGAGAGTTGAAGATTACGGTAAGACTGTGTCCTGGGTTTATCTGAACAATTCGGGAAGCATTCCCTCAGCCGAAGCAACGGCGGGTTCAGGTTATGATTATTGGGAATACTACGCCAAGGTGTTTTATATCCGTAATTTTGCAGAAACGTCAGGTGATGGCATTCCAACATTGGCTGTTGAATCCCTGAAGGGCGACGACATGGCGACCGATGCCATGGTGAGGGGTGTTGAGGACATGCAGATAGAATTCGGTATTGATGCGGGCGAGGACGACACGCCGGATCAATATAAAAACACCCCTACGGCCGCTGATCTGGAACGCGTCGTGTCCGCACGTATTTATTTGTTACTGCGTAGCGAAATTGAATTACCCGGCTATACCAATACTAAAATTTATACCCTGGGTGGAAAAGTCCTCCCGGCAAAAAATGATGGGTTTATGCGCAAGGTCTATAGCACCACCGTGCAGATGCGCAACGCCATTCCCCCAGGTGCTTAATATGCGAATTGAGAGAAAGCAAATGATTCGATTGTCCACCACTAGCAGCGCTCCCTCCCGATCGAAGGGCGCGGTTTTAATAATTTCTTTAGTGTTTTTATTATTGCTGGCGATGGTGGCGACGACAGTGATGCAGACCAGTATTAGCGAAACCCAAATGGCGGGGAATTCCCAGTTTCGAGAGGAAGCCTTTCAGCGCGTACAGGCCATCGCTATGGCCATTGCTAACGATAGAGATAACTTCCCCACCACTGGTGATGTTGGTTATGTGTTATGCAATACCGTAGCGACCGGTGTTGCTGGCTGTGATGAAACATCCATAACTCTAGATAACGATATTGTAACCTACCCCACCGGAGTGACCTTGGATTACTGGGTAACGCGCGAGGGGCCAGAGATATTAGATTCGCCGCCTTTTCGCGAGTCCGAGAGCAGTACTAGCAGCGTGACGAGTTACGACGCAGCCGTTTTTGAAGCGCACGCGTCTTACGATGGCGGCGCTGCACGTTTAGGGCGAGCTGAAGTGGCACAGGGCGTCGCTATTAAAATTGTTTCATCAGCACAGTAGTGAGATGAGGAGTAGAACCATGAACAACATGAAAAAAATTATTTGTATTGGGCTTGTTAGTTTGTTCAGCTGGAATAGCTACGTGCTTGCCGACGATATTGATATTTACCTGGGGTCAAAGCCTGCCTCTGCTCCCCTGGTGATGTTAATGTTGGATTGGCGGCCCAGCGTTTTTTCAAACCTCTGTAGTTCAATGGATGCTTCGTGCGAGGCGATAATGAGCCCGGAAGCCGCGGCTATCCTAAAAGCTGCCAGAGCAGATGCGGGAACCCCATTAAGCGATTCCGTGTCTCTTTATGAAGCTTTTGTCGCAGTACTGCAGGTGGTGGTGGCTAACCCGGCTTTTGATCCTATTCATATGGGTTTAATGCTGAGTAACTTCACCGATGGT
Source organism: Porticoccaceae bacterium (assembly GCA_018069525.1). Lineage (GTDB taxonomy): Bacteria > Pseudomonadota > Gammaproteobacteria > Pseudomonadales > Porticoccaceae > JAGPUQ01. The sequence goes on from JAGPUQ010000003.1 coordinate 30,143, forward strand.
GGCACTATTCTTGAGGGTTATAAAAGACTCGGTGATACCATTTCTGCCGACACCCAATCCATTCGTCCTGCGCTGGCGGTCACGACGCAAAACAGGGACTACCTTATTTCCCGCCTACGTGAGATCACTGAGCCTTCGAATAATTCCAAATCGCACAAATTGCAGCCTAGTGAAACGTTTTATGAGATGTACAGTTATTTGAACGGCCTCGCAGTGCAGTTTGGCGACGCTGCGGGGACCACGAATAACTTCCAAAGTATCTCGCCCCCGAACCCTGGCTTCGACTCCTTTATTCAAAGCGGGGGTAATTATATTGTGCCTCAGCAGTTCACCGATTATGCCTGTACCAGTACTTACGCGATCATGATGGCGATGAATGTTGCCAACAACGACAACGATCTGGACGCAGAAATTACCAGTAGTATGTCGGCCACTGCGGCGGTTAAATTCGAAGACATGCTGACGTATATGAATGCTAACGACATCGCTACAAGTGGCGCGGCAACCGGCGACCAAAACCTGATCACCTGGGTTATTTCTGACTCGGGAAGTAAGGGTTCGACTGGCGTTTGGGCGGCGGCCGGCGGTTCCGGAGATGGCTTGTTGAATTTTGAAGATGCGGTCGCGCTGCAGGCCACTTTGGAAGAGGCTTTCACCGAAATTATCAGCGTGAGTAGTACCTTCGTTGCCGCTTCGGTTCCGGTTAACGTATTTAACCGTACCGAATCCCTGGATAATTTATACGTTGCCCTGTTTGAGGCGCGAACAACCATCGACTGGCCCGGCAATTTAAAAAAGCTCAAATTGGTGGATGAAGATATCAATGTTGATACCACGGGCGATGGTGTTGCCGATTCAACGGATGGCTTTTTTGATAATGTTATCGATGTGCTTGATAACGACGCCTTCGAAGTTGATGGTAATGATATTGGGCGAATAAGAACAGGGGCGCTAACCTTCTGGACTGATGTGGGCGAATTGCCGCCTCCTGACACCAACGAAGGGGAGGTCGTGGATCGGGATGGCCGTTCTGTGTTACGTGGTGGCGCTGGGCAGCAGGTACCCGGTTTTATCTCTGATGCACCGGGCGACGAGAATACTGATACCGATGCACGGCAGGTCTACGTGACCCCAGCTTCGGGTGCCGCGCTAGAGGCCCTGGGTGTTATTGGGGCGACACCGAGTGCCTCAGAGATCATCGTGATCAATGAATTGCTTGGGGTTGATTACAGCGCGCTGAGTGCTGGTGATAAAAATACCGCCGAAGACGATGCTAATGAAATCATCAAATGGATGCGCGGTGAGGATGTAAATGATGCCGATGGCGATAGCAGTGTCACGGATGCACGTCCCTGGATCATGGGCGCGTCGATTCACTCTCGGCCCCTGGCAATTAACTATGGGACTAGAGACAGTCATTCGACGACTAATCCCAATATTTTGTTAATGATGGGCACTAACGATGGCTATTTCCATTTTTTCGAAAATACTGATCCTGGCGTTGGTGACTCCGACGCAGCTCTATTGGCACTGCAAAGCGGAACAGAGTTGCTTGCATTTATGCCACAGGAAATGCTGAGTAGGGTAAAAACCTTCAAAACTAATACGCAAAGCAGTAATAAGATGATCTACGGTGTTGACGGAGAGCCAGCTTCGCTAGTGGTCGATGATGACCGGGATGGCAATATTGAGGTCGGTGACGAAGTTTATGTGTATTTCGGTTTCCGTCGCGGAGGCAACGGTTATTACGCCCTGGATGTCAGTAATCCTGATGTGGCTACTGTGCCGCCCACTATTGCCTGGAAGATTTTTCAGACCAGCGGGGGCAGTTTTGACGAGTTGGGCTTGACGTTTTCGAAGCCGGTAGTAACCAAGGTGAATTATAACGGCACCATAACGGATGTGGTTATTTTTGCCGGGGGTTACAACGGCGGCTGGGATAGCGGGTTCACCGCTCGCCTTGGCAAAGATTTAGGCGATGCTGATGATACTGTGGGTAATGCCATTTACGTGGTTAACGCCAGAACTGGCGCTTTAATCTGGAAGGTAAAACAGGGCTCGGGCGCTGCGAGCAATACGGTGTTTCAGCATGCTGACATGGTCGACAGCATCCCGGCTACGGTGGTGCCCTTAGATGTAAACAACAATGGTGTTACCGACCGTTTGTATGTTGGTGATATGGGTGGAGCAGTGTGGCGTGTCGACATGCCGGAAGGCAGTGCGACAAATCAACGGCGAGATAGCTGGTTTGCCAGTAAATTTGCCGAGCTGGGTACGGATGGCGCGCCGAACGATCGACGATTTTTTCATTCAGTCGATATCGTCTTAACCAAAGATGACACTGGAGATTACGATGGTATTGCCATTTCCTCTGGAGACAGGGCGGATCCGCTGGGAGTAGATACAGAGAATTATTTGTTTTATATGAAGGATCGCACTACGACTAGCGGCGCTGCTTCCGTGAAGACCAGAAGCCCCTATGTGTTAAGCGATCTAGCTGATGTTACCCCTTGTCTAACCGGCGCCGAAACTGGTTGTGCGGCTCTTAGTATGGCCAATGGTTGGCGGATACAGTTAGTAGGAACGGGTGAAAAAAGCCTATCCAAACCCATAGTTGATGGTGGTATCGCAGTATTTACCAGCTTTGAACCGAGTGTTGGTGTTAGTTCCTGTGACGCGACCGAGGGGGAAGGTTTCGCTTATTTAGTGAATTTGGCTGATGGTACCGCCGTGAATTCTATCCGAAAATATCCAGTAGGGAAGGGTATTCCGCCAGGAGTAGTGGCTATTAATGGAGCGCTTATTATTCCGGGCGGTGGCATTATTGAGGACGGGGATGGTGCTGCGGACCGCAAAAAAATTCTAAAAAGTACCAGTAAAGGGAGCTGGCTAATTTACTGGCGCGAACTTGGTATTGATGACCTATAGGGTGAGAAAGAATATGAACAGTCAGAAAAGCGCTGGGTTCTCCTTTATAGAACTAATGGTAGTAGTAGCGATAATAGCCATTTTATTTGGCCTGGCACTGCCTAGCTATCGGGAGTACGTGTTGCGCGCTAATCGCTCCGTTGCTCAGGCAGAGCTATTAGAAATGGCCGGGCGACAGGAGCAATATTTCGTCAACAACAAAACCTATACCACCAGTTTGGCTGCTTTAGGCTATCCAGCAACCTACTATGTTAACCGGGAAGGAGCACAGACTACGTCAGCTTTGGCTGTGTATCAGATGACTATCTCTAACGCCGGTACGGCGACTTCGTTTAGTTTAACTGCTACCCGAAGAAACGCTCAGACGGAGGATACGGACTGTGGCAATCTCACTTTAGATAATCTTGGCAATAAGACTGCTAGTGGAAGTGGGGATCGTTGTTGGGGTTAGAGGTTCGCGTTGCCCCAACAGCTTCTCTTCAGTGAGGGTGGATCGATGGGCGATTTTAGTCAATCCCCAGTTTCTTTAATTTATAACGTATCTGCCGAAAAGTAATCCCCAGTTTTTCGGCAGCAGCGGTTTTGTTCCAACGGGTTTCCTGTAAGGTTTTTTCCAGTATCGAGCGTTCAATGTTGGCCAGGTATTCATCCAGATTGCCGATATTCTCCAGTGTTTCCAGTGCTGGCACCGAGGTATGGGCCGAAAATTGATCCGGGTGTTCCCCTTTATTTGAAGTTAAGCCATTTGAAGTTAAGCCATTAGAAATTACACCGTTTGCGTTAAGCGCTTCCGGTTTATTTTTCTCTCTAGCCCCACGTGTACCCGAAACCGCAAATTGTAAGTCTTCGGCCTGAATAAGGTCGCCCTGGCAAAGCGTATAAGCCCGTTCCAGCATATTCTCCAGTTCGCGGACATTGCCAGGAAATCCGTATTCGCTCAGTAGGGAGAGCGCTTGGGGACTGAGTTGTGGTGTGACTTCCGCATCCGCGCTCATGCCTAGTTTTTGTAAAAAATAAGCGGCCAGCTCAGGAATATCTTCCGCGTGCTCCTGCAAGCTGGGCACCTGAATTTCAATGACGTTAATACGGTAGTACAAGTCCTGGCGAAACCGCCCTGTAGCCACTTCGTGTTCCAGATTTTTATGGGTGGCACTTAATATGCGCACATCTACATTAACTTCTTTATCGTCGCCCACCGGGCGCACGGTTTTTTCCTGAATGCTGCGCAGTAATTTTACTTGCATCGAAAGTGGTAAATCGGCGACTTCGTCGAGAAACAGGGTGCCGCCATTGGCGGCTTCAAACAAACCTTGTTTGTCTTGATAAGCGCCGGTAAAGCTACCTTTGAGATGACCGAAAAATTCGCTTTCCATTAATTCCGAAGGAATGGCGCCACAGTTGACGGGAACGAACGCGCCCTCCGCTCGTGGCCCCTGGTAGTGTATGGAACGGGCAACAATTTCCTTGCCGCTGCCGGATTCGCCGTAGATAAACACCGGTGCCTGGCTGCGCGCGACCTTGTCGATTTGATCACGCAGCTGATTAATGGCCGGGGACTGCCCGATAAACTCACTGCGTTTGGCGGTTTTTTTAGATGGACTATCGGCCTGGCTAAGCTTCAGAGCGGTTTGCACCAGCGCGCGCAGGCGTTCTAGTTGCACCGGTTTTGAGACAAAGTCAAAGGCTCCGCGTTGCAGGGCATCGACAGCCATGTCGGTATTGCCGTGGGCGGTAATCATGGCGACGGGTAGCTCCGGATACTTGAGCTGAATATGATCAATTAAGTTAAGGCCGTCACCGTCGGGAAGACGCATGTCGGTGAGACAAAAATCAAAGGTGTCCGCTTTTAAGGCGGCGATGCCGCCGGCGAGATCACCGGCTTCCGTTACCACCAGATCGAGTTGTTCGAGGGTGATGGTCAGCAGCTCGCGGATATCGGGTTCGTCGTCAATAATCAGCGCTTTGCGCAGAGTCATATCTTGTCCTTGAGTCGCGGCCTGGTCTTTGGTTCAGGGTAGCATGCGGTTGGGGTGGGCAAAACCAAGTCTGAAGCATTTCGAGTCAGCTTCCATATCGACGTAGTCCAGCGTGGCGTAGTTTATTTCACACAGTTCCCGGGAGATATATAAGCCGAGTCCAGTACCCGTGTGTGAGGTGGTGAAAAACGGCTCGAAAATGCGGTCGCGGTGTTGTTTGGCGACGCCCTCACCGTGGTCTTCGATGAACAGAAAAGGGTGGCCGGTAGATATCTCGATGCCGTAGCGCAGCCCGACCCAGGCCTCCCCGGTCGCTTCCTTGCTGTAGCGTATGGCATTGTCGAGCAGATTGGTTAGTACCTGCTGGAGATGGGAGGCATCAAAATAAACAAATACCGGCTCCCCACTCAGTTCAATGGTGACTTCTCCGGACTGGGAATCCTTGAATTCTTCTACAAAAGTGTCCAGCGTGTCTTTAAGATTAAACTTTTTTAATTCAGGTTTTTTTTGTCGCGATAATTGCATGACGTTTTCGATAATTTGATTCAGTCGATTAGCGTGTTTGCTAATGATGTGAGACAGCTTGGTTTGTTGCGCACCGGGATTAGGCTCCTCCGAGAGTAACTGTGCGGCATGACTGATGGCCCCCAGGGGGTTGCGAATTTCGTGGGCGATGCTACCGGTGAGTTGACCCAGCGAAGCCAGTTTGAGTTGTTGTGCGCGTTGCGCACTCGAACGATTATCTTCGAGAAAAACCAGAGTGCGGGTTAAATTCTGTTCATTAAAGGACGCAAAGCTAGCCTGTATTTCACTGCCTGCTGGATTTTTAAACGGCTTTGGTTTGAGCCAGGGGTAGGCTTGCCAACGGATATACAACTGGTGGAGTTGTGGCGTGATTCTTAAATGCTGACCGACCCCCAGGGTTTTTTGCGGTTGGTGACCGCCCAGTAATTCGACCGCTGAGCTATTGATTAACTCGATATCGCCATCCCGGTTAGCCACAATAATGCCCGTTAACATGCGCTGCACGATTAGCGCATTGAGTTGCTGGAGTTGTGCGGCTTCATTGGCCTGGAGTTGGGCACTTTCCTGAGCGAGCCTTAAGCGTTTGTTGAGCTGGCGAAAAATCAGCGCGGTGACAAACAATAAGGCACCGAGGATGCCCGTTGGAATCAGATTATCATTTGCCGAGTCGAAGTAAAAAGAGGCGACGAGCTCCTGGGTGAGCAGAGTGATGCTGGCGACTGCCGCGAGCAGTAAGGAGAGCCGACCAGTAAAAGCAATGGAGCCGGTGGCAACAGTAACAATCAGTAGAAAGCCCATACCGCTGCTGAGGCCGCCGCTACTATAGGTGATTAGGCTGATGCAGCCAATATCGATAAATAGATGCAGAAACAGGCTGGTGGTGCCGAGGGTAAAGCGCCGCCACAATAAATGGATGAGCAGCGCAACCGACAAACCGGCGTAACTGAATACCGTTATTGTGAAGGTTTGTGGGTGTTCGGTACCCAGCGTTTTGTCGGATATCCCAGCCAACATCATGCCCAAAAAGAGCAGCGACAAGAGCAAGCGATAGTAGGAATACACCTTGATTGAATCGGCGTAGGGTCCCGCGATATTCGATATTGTTGAGGCTGGAACCATAGGGCGTATTACGAAGCTTTACTCGGAGCCCGATTTTAGCCGAAAATAGCCGCCCTTAGCACGACACGGCAACAATTTATGACCCGGCTCACAATTGCACTCGGTCAGTTAAACCCTTTAGTGGGTGATATCCCCGGTAATACCGATAAGGTGATCGATTATTTGCGGCGCGCTCGGGATGAGTTGAAGGCGGATATCGTGGTGTTTCCCGAACTGGCTTTGATCGGCTATCCCGCGGAAGACCTGTTGTTGCGCCCCAGCTTACAGATACGCATTGAGCGCGCTTTGGAGCGGGTTATTGCCGCGTGCACCGGAATTGTAGCGGTGGTCGGCTATCCCTGTTTAGAAGGTAGTGAGCTGTTCAATGCCGCGGGGGTGATTCGCGATGGCAAATTGGTTGCGCGTTATTACAAAAACCGGCTGCCGAATTACAAAGTGTTTGACGAGGAGCGGTATTTCACCGCGGGCAAAGACACCTGTGTGATTGAGCTGTGCGGGGTCGATACAGCGATTAGTATTTGTGAAGATGTTTGGTCGCCCGAGGTGATGGCCAATGCTACGGCGCAAGGTGCGCGCCTGATGCTCAATATCAATGCCTCGCCATTTCATAAAGACAAGCAACGTATGCGGCAGCAAGTATTGAAGCAGCGCAGCGTAGAAGGCGATATGCCGGTGGTATACGTTAATCAGGTCGGCGCTCAGGACGAATTAATTTTCGACGGTGGCTCGATGGTGATGGATCGCTATGGGGATCTGGCATTTAGGGCGCCCCAGTTTGAAGAGAGCCTGTATACCGTTGCGGTGGATATAGCGACTAACAGCGGAGACACCGGTGTTGGTGTCGATGCTAATCCTCGTGTGAGCACCCATATAAATACTTGGGTGAATGTCCCGGCACAGCAAATCACCCCGGCGCTGGATAGCCTGGCAGCTATGTACCAGGCCCTGGTGTTGGGGGTGCGAGACTACGTCAACAAGAACGGATTTCGCGGTGTAGTACTGGGTCTGTCCGGCGGTATCGACTCCGCCCTGACTCTGGCTATCGCAGTGGATGCCCTCGGTGCTGATCGGGTAGAAGCAGTGATGATGCCTTTCCGTTACACCTCGCAGCTCAGTCAGGACGACGCCAGCGATCAGGCCGAACGCATGGGCGTGAACTACAAAAGCATCGGCATCGAGCCGATTTATAAGGCGTTTATGGAAGCCCTGGCTGATGAGTTTGTCGGTTGCGCGGTGGATACCACTGAAGAAAACCTTCAGGCCAGGTCCCGGGGCGTACTGTTAATGGCGATTTCCAATAAGAAAGGCTATCTGGTACTGACTACCGGTAATAAAAGCGAAATGTCGGTGGGTTACGCCACACTTTACGGTGATATGGCCGGTGGCCTCGATGTACTCAAGGATGTTTCTAAACTTGCCGTATTTGAGCTATCAAAATATCGCAACACCCTGTCGGCGGTAATTCCCGAATCGGTGATTACCCGACCACCTTCGGCAGAATTGGCGCCAGATCAAATAGATGAAGACTCGCTCCCGCCCTACGAGGTGCTGGACCAAATATTGCAGCGCTACGTTGAACAGGACGAGAGCGCCGAGGAGATCGTTGCCGCTGGTTTTAATTCCGAAGAGGTTTACCGCATCCTGAGGATGGTGGACTTAAGTGAGTACAAGCGGCGGCAGGCGCCTATTGGCCTACGCATCACGGAACGTGGCTTTGGCCGCGATCGGCGCTACCCCATTACCAATGGCTGGAAAGCCGGTGACTAGACCTCAGCACCAGCAGCCATAGACAGCTAAGCCCTAGTCGAGAAGGCCTCTAGCCAAGAAGGCCCCTAGCCGAGAAGGCCGAAGCTCAACCAGTTGAGCCAGGATTTTTCCTGGTCCGGTTCCTGTTGCTCGTTTTGTTCTTGTTCTGTCGAGGATGGTGAGGAATCGCGAAGAGACTCGGGACGGCTATCGTAGGCCGGTGCTTTTTCGGGGACGTAATAACCTAGAGTCAGCCGTCGCCACCAGGAGGAATCGTCCTTAAAGTTATCCTGATACTGGAATTCGCCGCTGGCGTTAAGCGCCGGGTGGTCGGGGAAATTAGTCGCTAAGGTTTTCGCTGCATTGGCGGAATGCTCTTTAAGATTAAGTAAATAATAACCCTGAGCCATCACAGCCAGGCCGTCGGCAACGGCCGGGGTGCGTTGGAAGTTTTCCACCACATAGCGGCCACGGTTGGTTGCGGCAAGATAGGCCTCGCGCTTGAAATAATAGTTGGCGACGTGAATTTCGTGGCGCGCCAGTAGATTGCGCAAATGCACCAGATGTTTTCTGGCGTCCGCGGCATACACGCTGTTGGGGTAGCGATGCAGCAGATCGGTGAAGGTGGCAAAGGCCAGTCGTGCGGTGCCGGGGTCGCGCTTGCTGTCGTCCCGAGGCAGAAATGAATCCAGGAAACCCTTACTTTCCGAAATGAGCGATAAGCCTTTAATATAGTGAGCGTAATCGACATTGGTATGTTGGGGATGCAGGCGGATAAAACGGTCGGCGGCGGCGGTGGCGGACTCGTAATCGGCACTTTCGTAATGGGCGTAAATCAGTTCGAGTTGTGCTTGTTCCCCGTAAGTTCCGAAGGGAAATTGGGCTTCCAGGGCCTCGAGGTTTTCTATCGCCAGTGCCCAGCTGCGCGAAGTTAGATTGCGTTGCACGCGCTCGTAATAAGCTTGCTCGGTGATGGTTTTTGGATCATCCCGGTTGGCCCTGGCTGCTTTGGCTTCCTCGGATTGAAACCAGGAACAACCACTAATCAACAACAAGCTTAGAATAACAATAAGGGTGCGCATACGACTTCCTGAAAGTTCGATCTTTAGAGTGAGTTTTTGGGTTACAGTCAACTTTATACTATTACAATCCAGAGCGTTTAATTCGGAGATCCATCAGTCGCTATTAGTACGCTGGTGGACCCCGCTAACAAGCCGCTATTTAAACACAGACTAAAGACCGGCAACACCATCAGCCCGGTAATGATGATAGCTAAGAGGTAAACAGGTGATATGACAGAAAACGTAGTGAGTGAAGCTGCCCGCGTACCCCGTGAGCTTATGGGTAAGCGTTTGGATCAGGTGGCAGCGCAGTTGTTTGGGCAATTTTCCCGGTCTCGGCTACAGCAGTGGATTGTGGAGGGGGCCCTGCGGGTAGACGACGAGCAGCGCCAGCCTCGGGACAAACTGTTCGGCGGCGAATGGCTGCGTCTGGAAGCCCGTCTGACGGATGCGGGCGAGTGGCAGGCGCAACAGGTGGATTTTGCTGTGGTCTACGAAGACGACGATATCCTGGTGATTAATAAACCCGTGGGTTTAGTGGTGCATCCGGGGTCTGGAAATCCAGACGGTACCTTACTTAATGGCTTATTGAATTACTGCCCTGAGCTGCGCTCGGTGCCTCGCGCGGGCATCGTGCATCGGCTCGATAAAGACACCAGCGGAGTTATGGTGGTGGCGAAAAATTTGATTGCCCAGACGGCGTTAGTAGAACAGCTACAGGCGCGCACGGTGAGTCGGGAGTACGAAGCCATCGCCCGTGGCGTAATTATTAGCGGTGCAACGGTGGATGCCCCCGTCGGTCGCCATCCCTCGGCGCGCACGCGGATGGCCGTCGTTGCCGGTGGTAAACCGGCGGTGACCCATTACCGGGTTGCCACGCGCTACGGTCACCATACTCATCTTAAGGTCAAACTAGAGACCGGTCGCACCCACCAAATACGGGTGCATCTGAGTCATCGTGGTTATCCGCTGGTGGGCGATCCGGTTTACGGTGGGCGCTCCAGGCCCTTTGCCGGAGCCGATCAGGAGCTGCTTGATTATCTGGCGGGCTTCCAACGGCAGGCCTTACATGCTGCGCAATTAGCTTTAGATCACCCTGGCAGCGGAGAGTTGATGACCTGGTCCGTGCCCTTGCCGGACGATATTCTCGATTTGATGCAAATGCTGGAACGTCACGATGCCCCAGTCCCCTGAAAGTTTGGTATTGATTCCCCTCCAGTCCAACTGGCCAGCGCCAAAGGGAGTGCGGGCCTATCTCAGTACGCGGCAGGGCGGCTGTAGTTCCGCACCCTGGGATACGCTTAATCTGGCGACTCATGTGGGTGACGAAGCGCAGGCGGTGCAGCGCAATCGCGAAGGCTTACTAAACGCGCTGACTAAGCCAGGCGACGCTCGATCTGAGAGACAGCTTAAAGCGCAATGGTTAGATCAGGTGCACGGCACGACGGTGGTCGAAGCGCGCGGTGACGGTGAAGTGCGTCGCGCCGATGCGGCCTGGACGCAGCATTCCGGTGTGGTGTGTGCGGTGATGACCGCAGATTGTCTGCCGATTCTCATTTGTGATCGAGACGCCAGCGTGGTGGCCGCTGTACATGCAGGTTGGCGCGGCCTCGCTGCCGGAGTGATTGACTCGACTGTCACTGCTCTTGCTGTCGAGCCGCAACGTTTATTGGCGTATCTGGGCCCGGCGATCTGCACTCGCTGTTTTGAAGTGGGGCCAGAAGTGCGGGAGAGTTTTCTGGAGGGCGCGAAGGATGATGTGCAACGAGCGGGGATCGCCGAATGTTTTCAGGCCTCGCCAGCGCGAGCAGGTCATTATTTGGCGGACCTGGTTGAGTTGGCGCGGGGGCAGTTGCTCGCCCTGGGAGTGGCGGATATTTACGGCGGAGAGATGTGTACGGTAGAGGCACCTGAGACCTTTTACTCCTATCGCCGCGACGGAGATACCGGGCGGCAGGCCGCGCTTATTTATTTGGAATGACTTTTATTTGGAGCAGCTACTTAGAATAGCCGCGGACGATTTATTTGGCGCGGGTGGACTTGCGGTGCACGGTGTCGGTGCGCACCGCGTAGTTACCGGTTTTTCGGTCGTTGAAATAATGTTCCAGGGTTGTGGTGACCGAGGGAAAGGCAATCTCATCCCAGGGAATATTCTCTTCCTCGAATAAGGCTACCTCCAGTGATTCGGCCCCCGCTGCAAACTCCGGTGTCGCGAGCTCTCCGAGAAAGAACATATAGACCTGATTGATATGGGGAATGTCCACCATGGTGTATAACTCGAGCTGGCTCATTTTGGCCTCGGCTTCTTCCCAGCATTCGCGTATGGCACCTTCGACCGTGGTTTCGCCGTTTTCCATAAAACCGGCGGGCAGGGTCCAGTAGCCGTAGCGGGGTTCAATGGCTCGCTTGCACAGTAATACCTGGCCTTGGTAGATTGGCACGCAGCCGGCGATGATGCGCGGATTTTGGTAGTGGATGGTGTCGCAGTGATCGCAAATATGGCGGTCGCGATCATCTCCGGAAGGAATGCGCAGGTTTACCGGCTTGCCGCAGGCGCTACAAAACTTCATCGGCGTAACTCGCAGAAATCGTGGCCTTTGTAGCCATAATGTAGTGATAATAAGCAATCAAATTCAACAAAATACTACCGCTACGGTTATTAAGGTGGAGGAACAAATTTAAAGTCGAGCATGACACGTAATATAATCGGCTTATTGTAGCATTCGACCAGCATTCGACCAGCAGTCGCAGCCTTGCACGTTTTCTCCAGTGTCAGTACCTAATCTAAAGCCTAATAGCAGCATCACCCGAGGATTATATTGTGATCTATGAATACGACCAACACTCCCCCGAAATCGGCGACGGTGTTTTTGTTGCCCCCAGTGCCGATGTGATCGGCCAGGTAGTGATCGGTGACCACGCCAGCATTTGGTTTAATGCCGTAGTGCGTGGTGACACCGATCGTATTTACATTGGGGCCGGTAGTAATGTGCAGGATAATGCCGTGGTGCACACCGACCCCGGTATACAAGTTCGTATCGGCGAAAATGTCACCATCGGACACTGCGCCATGGTGCACGGCTGTACGATTGGTGAGAACTCCCTGATTGGCATCAACGCGGTGATCCTCAACCATGCCCGTATCGGTCGCAACTGTTTGATCGGGGCCAATGCCCTGGTGCCAGAGGGTATGGAAATTCCCGATAACTCCATGGTACTGGGTACCCCGGCGAAAATAGTGCGCACGCTTGATGAGGCAACGGTGGCGGGTTTGGCTGAATCGGCGGCGGGTTATCGCGACAAGGCGGCTGCCTTTATTCGTAGCTTAAAAGTGCTTGAGTGAGTGCAGTCCGTTATGACCATTTCGTAGTTAGTGTTACTAGGTAAGTGTTACTAGGTAAGTGTTATTGGGTATTAAATAGTATGAATCAACCGCCAACTAAAAAATCAATCGCGACTGTACGGGCACGGGTAGCGTCTCCCTGTGTGTCGCTTTGCTCCCTCGATATTAGAGATATTTGTGTGGGTTGTTACCGCAGTGCCAACGAAATTTGTGATTGGATGGTGTTGAATGATGACGAGCGCCGAGCGGTACTGGTCAAGGCCGCAGAGCGGAATCGGAAAAACAACCCTTTTGCCTGAGGGGAAAAATTTAGCTCTATAATTTAATCCTCTACGGGTTTAACCGGTCCCAGGCGCCAGACTTTAATACGCTCGATCACATTCCCTTTTAAGGTAATGGTTTCGAAACGATAAGGCTTAAGTTTTACACTGACGTTACCCTCGGGGATGCGTTCAAGTGCTTCCAGTACCAGTCCATTCAGCGTTTTGGGGCCGTCCTGGGGTAAATTCCATGCGGTTGCCTTGTTGATGTCGCGCACCGTGGCGCTGCCGTCGATTAAAAAACTGCCGTCGGGCTGGGCTTTAATCTCGTTTTCGTCATCAATCAGGTTGGTGGTGAATTCGCCGACGATCTCTTCGAGTAAATCCTCCAGCGTGACTAATCCGGCAATGTCGCCGTACTCATCGACCACCATGGCGAGGCGACGGCGATGCTTGCGGAAGTTGATCAGTTGGGTGCTCAGCGGGGTGCCTTCGGGCACAAAATAAGGTTCGCGGGTAAAGCGTTTGATGGCTTCCTTGGTCAAAGTGATGGCACCACCGCGCAGCAGGCGGCTCATATGGCGCAAGTGCAGGAAGCCGATGGTTTGATTAATGTCGCCGTCGTAGACCGGTAGGCGCGTGTGTTCCGAGGCAATAATTCGGTCCAGCAACACGTCCAGGTCATCCTCAAGATTAAGGCCATAGATCTCGTTCTTTGGCACCATAATGTCATCTACGCTCACCGTTTCCAGATCCAGGATGCTAACCAGCATGTCCTGGTGATCTTCGGAAATGGTTTTGCCGGTGGATTCAAACACCACCGAGCGCAGCTCTTCTCGGGTCAGGCTGTCGTCGCGGCGCGGATTGGGATGAAAGCCCAGCAGGCGCACCAATACATTGGAGAGATAGTTGACCACCACCACCAGTGGATACAGTAGTTTGAGTAAGGGTTTGAGAATGTGGCTGGCAGGAAAAGCGATCTTTTCAGGATACAGCGCCGCGATGGTTTTGGGCGTTACCTCAGAAAAAATCAGCACCACCAAAGTCAGCGCCACAGTAGCAACCGCGATGCCTATTTCCGGGCCAAACAGGCGGGTACAGATAATCCCGGCAATAATAGAGGCGAGAATGTTGGCTGCGTTGTTGCCGATTAAGATAACCCCGATCAAGCGGTCCGGGCGGTCGAGCAGGCGTTTGGCGCGTCGTGCTCCGGCGTGCTTTCTGGCCATATGGCGCAGTCGGTAGCGATTGAGCGACATCATTCCGGTTTCCGAGCCGGAAAAGAAGGCAGAAAGAACTAAGAGGGAGGCGAGTACTGTACCCAGTAGCCACAGGGGGGTGTCGTTCAAGGCTTGGGTGGTCTCTTGCAGTAATAGAAGTGCGGATGATGGCTGAGAATAGCGGCGGAGGCAACCGCCGCAGTCAACAAAAGTGACTTAGTTGAGAGTGGCTTACTTGAGAGTGAGTTAGCTGAGAGTGGCTTACTTGAAAGTGACTTAGCTGAGCAAGACCTCGAAGACAAATTTGCTGCCCCAAAATGCCAACATTAGCGCCGCAAAACCACCTAAGGTCGAGTAGACCGCAACTTTACCGCGCCAGCCTGCGCGGTAGTGACCCCATAACAGCGTGGCGTAAACCACCCAGGCAATCAGTGAGAACACGGTTTTGTGAGCTAGCCGCTGAGCAAAAAAATTGTCGATATAAAAAAAGCCCGACGCCAGCCCGGCACTTAACAGTACAAAGCCAACCAACAGTAGGCGGAATAATAATTGTTCCATGGTCTGTAGTGGTGGTAAGGTTTTGAGTCGGCCACCGGGATGGTGGCGGTGTAGCTGCCGGTTTTGCCAGGCCAGTAACAGCGCTTGCAGGGCCGCGACGGTCATTAAACTGTAAGACAGTATCGATAACAAAATATGGGCGCCAAGGCCCGGTGCCAGGGTGCTTATCTCGCGGCTATGCTGAATTACCATGCGCGACAGCACTAACATGGCCACGGTGGCGGGAAACAGCAGCAGATATAAATTTTCGAGTGGGCTTTTAAGGGCGCTAAACACCACGATCAGGTTAATGATCAAAAAAATCAGTACCGACAGGGGGATCAGGCTGAGATTCAGGCCGGTCTCCGTGACCAACTGCTGCCAACTGGCAACCGTGTGCGCTACCAGGGCGACGGCGACGACGATACGCAGACTGTTTTTGCTGACAGCGGTATCAGCCCGTGCGCGCACAAAATGATTTAGTCGCAGCGCAAATGCCAGGCTGTAGCAGACGACGGCAACAGCGCTGGCTAACCAAAGCTTATCCAGCATCTAAAGTAGATCCGAGTTGTTGAGGTTGAAGCGGGTGCAAGGCCGGTGATGGTTGGTCATAGGGTATAACGTCGCTATAGGGTATTGGGTGTCGTTGTGTTGGATATAATCGTGAACCTAAAGCATTGGAGTTTGGCATATTCCAGTTCACTGGCAAAGTGCCGGGCGATACGGACTTTGCAGCAGATAATTTTATAATGCTAGCTTTACGATACCCACTATACGATATAATGCCACGCTTACTTACGTGGATCCCCCTTGTTTCAGTATGTAAACTAAAAGTCTCGGTATGTGGTCTAGCAACTCGAGCGGAAACCCCCCTTTTATTACTGACCCCAGCGGGGTTAAACACTACGGATTAAACGCTATGGCATTGTTTGAAAACCTCAGCGAACGCCTGTCCGATAGCCTGCGAAAAATTAGCGGCAAGGCTACGCTGACTGAAGAAAATATTCAGGATACCCTGCGCGAAGTACGCATGGCACTGTTGGAAGCGGATGTCGCCTTACCCGTAACCAAAATGTTTGTGGAGCGGGTGCGGGAACGGGCCGTTGGTACGCAAGTTGGTAGTGGCTTGAATCCGGGCCAGCAATTTTTAAAGCTGGTACAGGCCGAACTCGAACACTTGATGGGCGATGCCAACGAGAGTTTGAATCTGGCCGTGCAAGCACCGGCGGTGATCCTGATGGCGGGTCTGCAGGGTGCGGGTAAAACCACGTCGGTGGCCAAGCTAGCGCGTTTTCTCAAGGACAGAGAAAAGAAAAAAGTCATGGTGGTGAGTGCCGATGTCTATCGACCGGCAGCGATTCATCAACTTGCCACGCTTGCCGAAGAAGTGGGTGCCGAGTTTCACCCCAGCTCTGCGGATGAAAAACCCCTCGATATCGCCGCCCGTGCACTCGCTGCGGCGCGCACCAGTTTTGCCGATGTGCTGATTGTCGATACTGCGGGTCGCCTGCATATTGATGGTGAGCTAATGGCGGAAATTCAGGCCTTGAGCAAGGCGCTGAATCCGGTGGAAACGCTGTTTGTGATCGACGCCATGATTGGTCAGGATGCCGTTAATACCGCTAAAGCTTTCGATGAAGCGCTGCCGCTGACCGGTGTGGTGCTGACCAAGGTCGATGGCGATGCCCGCGGCGGTGCCGCGCTCTCAGTGCGGCATGTGACTGGCAAGCCCATAAAATTCCTGGGTGTTGGCGAAAAGACCGATGCGCTAGAGCCCTTCCACCCCGACCGCATTGCCTCGCGTATTTTGGGTATGGGGGATGTGCTCAGTCTGATCGAGGACGTCGAGCAGAAGGTCGATAGCAAGAAAGCGGCAAGACTGGCCAACAAGGTAAAAAAGGGTAAAAAGTTCGATCTCGAAGATCTCCGCGACCAGCTCGATCAAATGCAAAATATGGGTGGTATGGGCGGGATACTCGACAAGTTACCCGGCATGGGCAATATGGCCCAGATGGCCGAGCAGGCGGGGGTGGGTAGCCAATTTAAGCGTATGACCGTCATTATTGACTCGATGACCCCGGCGGAGCGACGCAATCCCGATGGGCTGCTCAACGGATCCCGCAAGCGCCGTATTACTCAGGGTTCCGGTACCTCTATTCAAGATTTGAATCGTCTGCTCAAGCAATACAAGCAGATGTCGAAGATGATGAAGAAAATGAAAGGCAAGAATATGGCCGCCATGGCGCGCAGTATGGACGGCATGATGGGCGGGGCCGGAGGGCCTGGAGGCGGTATGCCACCGGGTGGTTTCCCCCGCTGATGTGAGATTTTGGGATGCGGTTCTGTACGTCAATTCACGATGTATAGGGCCCGACAGATCGGCGATATTCGCCCGCTTCATCCCGCGCCACGAATCCTTGTAATTTAGTGCACTAAAGCGGTTTTATTTAACGGCGCTTTCGCGTAAAATTGCGCGCCTTTCGTGGGACGCTAACTTCGGACCTCGAAATCCCTGGTTTAGGGTCATCTCTAAGGCTACTTTTAGCCAGGTTTTACGTAGGTTTTAGCGTAGGTTTTAGCATAGGTTTTAGGATAGGTTTAAGTATAGTTTTTAGTATAGATGTCGGGCTGATCGCAGCCTGGCCAATCACTGGTAATCAGCAGGTTTATTCATGGTAACGATTCGTTTGGCCCGTAGTGGATCCAAAAAACGGCCCTTTTATCACCTTACGGTGGCAGATAGCCGCAAGTCCCGCGATGGACGCTTTATTGAGCGCGTCGGGTTCTTTAACCCCGTCGCTCGTGGTCGCGAAGAGCGCCTGCGTATCGAACAAAGCCGCATCGATCACTGGGTTGCCCAGGGTGCCCAGTTATCTGAGCGCGTGGCAAGCCTGGTTAAAGAAGCGGCTACTATCGAAGCAAGTGCTGAGGTTGCAGCAGCTTCTTAGTTTTAGCTGGCGACCCAGTTGATGGTTGCTGTTTTGATGGGCGTTTGCGGGCGAGACTCCAGTGAGCGCTGATCAGAAAAATTTGATGGCTCCCGAAAACCCGGTACTCGCGGGCCGTATCACCATAGTTTACGGTGTTAAAGGCTGGGTTAAGGTGTTTTCCTATACCGAGCCGATGAGTAATATTTTGCAATATCAGCCCTGGTGGTTACGTCAGGGCGAAGCCTGGCAACGGCTTGAGTGCGATCAACATCAGGGCAGCTCGAGTAAAGGTAAGAAGCCTTTGTCGGTGCATCTGGTCGGAGTCGACGACCGGGATCAGGCGAAAACCTACTGTCAGCGCGATATTTATATTTCGGGCGGGCAGTTAGCGGTATTGCCGAAAGGCGAGTTTTATTGGCACCAGTTGCTCGGTTTTGCAGTTTATAGCCAGTACTCTGGTTTTCGGAAAAGGGAACCACAGCAGACTGAACTCCGGCCTGAACTTCAGCCTGAGCTGCGACTTGGAGTAGTGAAATCCCTGCTCGAGACCGGCGCCAACGATGTGTTAGTTGTGGCGGGTGATAAAGACAGTGTGGATAAAGGCGAGCGTTTGATCCCCTATGTCGACAATGTCATTCTCACCATTGATCCCGAGTCCAGACGTATTGACGTGGATTGGGATCCGGAATTTTAGAATTTTAGTTTTTAATAGCTTAACAGGGCTGATCAGCCGGGTAGCGGAGCGACGACGATGAAGATTGCCATCGTGACCTTGTTCCCGGAGATGTTCAGCGCGGTAACCGAATACGGTATTACCGGTCGGGCAGTGGAGCAGGGTTTAGTGAGCGTTGCTTGCTTCAACCCAAGAGATTTTACCAGCGACCGTCACCAGACGGTGGATGACCGGCCTTACGGCGGTGGTCCCGGAATGGTGATGATGGCAGGGCCGCTACAAGCGGCAGTGGGCGCGGCGCGACAATGGGCCGAGTCTCACGAATTAGGACAAGAGTTAAGCCGGGTACGAGTGATCTACCTGTCGCCTCAGGGCCAGATGCTTACACACCAGGCGGTGGCGGAGATGGCCGCAGGTGCAGACGCAGATAAGGATGGACAGACCGAGACTCTAATTTTAGTTGCCGGACGCTACGAAGGTGTCGACGAGCGCTTTTTAGAGCTGGAAGTCGACGAGGAGTGGTCCATCGGTGATTACGTACTCAGCGGCGGTGAGTTACCGGCAATGGTATTGATGGACGCAGTGATTCGCCAGTTACCAGGCGCGTTGGGGCACCAGGATTCAGCACAGCAAGACTCCTTCGTGGCAGGCTTACTGGATTGTCCGCACTATACTCGCCCCCCGGAAGTGGGTGGTTTGGAAGTGCCACCGGTGTTGATGTCCGGTGATCACGGCGCGATTCGGCGCTGGCGTCATCAGCAGGCGTTGGGGCGTACCGAGCAACGCCGTCCCGAACTGCTCAATGAGCAAGAATTGGATGACGAGCAGCGAACGTTATTGGCTGGATATCGAAAAGGGCTAAAACCCGAGTGAAGTGAGTACTAGAAAAGAGAATTTAGAACGGTTTTCAAACTATTTGAAGATTACAACAGTATGGGCACGATGCACCGTGTACAATGCGCGGCGCAAAAGGCAGTTACGGAGACAGCAATGAGTAAGAACAGCATTATCGCGGAAATTGAAGCGGAACAAATGACCAAGGAAATTCCGGCATTTGCTCCGGGTGATACCGTGGTCGTACAAGTTAAAGTAAAAGAAGGTACTCGCGAGCGCTTACAGGCCTTTGAGGGTGTGGTACTGGCTAAACGCAATCGCGCGCTGAATTCAGCCTTTACCGTGCGTAAAATCTCCAGTGGTATTGGTGTGGAGCGAACCTTCCAGACCTACAGTGCTTTGGTCGATAGCATCACCGTAAAACGTCGCGGTGATGTACGACAAGCCAAACTCTACTACTTGCGTGAATTGTCTGGTAGAGCCGCGCGAATTAAAGAAAAACTGGGCTAATAGACGAGCACAAACGTTTATCGTTTGCTGGATATTAGTATCAGGAAAAAAACCGCCAACAGGCGGTTTTTTTATTCTAAAATTTTGGATATGCAGCTTGGACAGGCTACCTGGATACGGTAATAGCTAGCTAAAAAAGCGCACGTTCTCCTCAATGGCCGCGCGCGGTACGACTGTGCGGTTGGCGGGTACTTTAGTGTCCTCGTAGCCAAATGAAACCCCCATCAAAATACCTTGTTTGTCGGGTAAATCGAAATAGTCGCGAACAATAGCCGGGTAGCGGCTAACGCTCACCTGAGCGCAGCAGCCAATACCGTAAGCGGTCATCGCTAACATTAAAGTTTGCGCGTACATACCGATGTCCAGGGCGACTGGCTCGGCAAAAGCTTTATCCATACTTAAAAAAGCGATGTGCGGCGCGTCGAAAAATTCATAATTGCGCATCGCCGCTTGCATACGCCCGGCCTTATCGCCCCGGGCGATACCCATATTGCCGTAGAGTGCTACCGCTGTGTCTATTTGACGTTGGCGCATCACGCCCTCAAATTTTTCTACCTGCCGGAAGTCCGCAACCATGGGCTCACCCGAGGTGATGGCGGCTTGCAGCTTGTCGCTGATTTCCCGACAGGCGTCCCCTGAGGCAACCACCACCTGCCAGGGCTGCACGTTGCAGTTTGACGGTGCGTGTTGCGCGAGACCAAAGATTTTTGTGAGTACCTCCTGAGGTACCAGGTCGGGTAAAAAGCCACGCACCGAGCGCCGTTGGGCGACGACGGTTTCAAAATCGGTGGTGGTGGGTGTTAAGTGTTTGGGCATAGGGTGAGTTCTCCAGCGCTTATTGAAGCAGTATTAGTGATCTGTACGGATAAAGCTTAGGGGTACTGTGCCGTCCGCTGGGCCAGGGTGCAAGGTGAAAGATGCAAGGTGAAAGGTGAAAGGTGAAAGGTGAAAGGTGCAAGGTGCAAGGTGCAAGGTGAAAGGTGAAAGGGCAGCACGAGCTGGGGTTTGAGTACTTGTGGGGCGGTGCTACAATTCGGCCTCATTTTTTTCGATGGGCAACAGGCCTTGACCCTAAACACTATAAACGAGGATGACGAGATGGCAGGTTTATTTTTTGAAGATTTTGAAGAAGGTAAGGTGTACGACCACGAAGTGCGTCGCACCGTTAGCGAGTACGACAATACCATGTTCAGCTGCTTGACCATGAATACCCAGCCGCTGCATATCGACGAGGAGTTTTCCAAAAATAGCATCTACGGTCAGCGTATCGTCAACAGTATGTTTACCCTCGCGCTGGTGGTGGGTGTGCAGGTCACTGAATTGACGCTGGGTACGACGCTGGGTAATTTGGGGATGACCGATGTTGCTTTCCCGCGCCCGGTATTTCACGGCGACACCATTCGTTCCCGCACTACAGTACTCGACAAGCGCATCAGTAAGTCGCGCAACGACTCCGGCATCGTTAACTTCCTGCACGAAGGTTTTAATCAGCGCGATGAGTTGGTGGCCACGGTCAAGCGCACTGCTTTGATGAAAGTTAAATCACCCGCCTAATCCAGGCAGAGGAAAAATTATGCGTTCTATGCTTTTTTTACCGGCCGACAGCGAGAAAAAAATTGCTAAAGGCAAGGGCACTAATGCCGATGGTTTGATTCTGGATCTCGAAGATTCGGTGGCCCTGCCTCGCAAGGCCGAGGGTCGTCGTCTGGCGCGGGAATTTCTCGATGCCAACCCTCGTGAATCACGTACCAAAAGTATCTTGGTCAGGGTGAACCCCCTGTGCGGCGACATGACCCTGGGCGATCTCGCTGCAGTCATAGGCGGCGCGCCGGATTACGTTTTGCTACCGAAATATCGCACTCGTGCCGATGTGATCACCCTCGACAATTATATCAGCGCCCTTGAAGTGCGCGAAGGTATACCGTTGGGCCAAACTAAAATTTTAGTGATTGGCACTGAAACCGGCCAGGCCTTATTTAATCTTGGCGATTTAGCCGGGGCCAGTGAACGGCTGAGCCACGTAAGCTGGGGTGAATTCGATCTATCCGCCGATGTGGGTGCAGAAACCCACCTCTTGCCCGACGGTGGTTGGGACGACCTGTTCCGCACCGCGCGCAGCTTGTGTCTGGCGGCGGCAGCGGCGGCAGAAATTGAAGCCTGTAATACGGTATTCACCGATTTTAAAGACGATAAAGGTCTTGAGGATGCGGCGCGGGGCGCTCGTCGTGCGGGCTTTACCGGCATGATGGCGATTCACCCCAACCAGGTGGACATCATTAACGAAGTTTTTTCCGTGAGTGAAAAAGAACTGGAGTGGTCGCGGCGGGTGGTTGAAGTGTTCGACAATAATCCCGATCTGGGCGTAGTGGGACTCGATGGCATTATGTTGGATAAGCCTCATTACACGCAGGCCATGCGGGTGATTGCTCGCGCTAAAGCGTACTGAGCAGTTTTAAAGTCGTTCGTTGCGCTGTTCCATTGCGGCGACATCGCGCAGACGCTGCTCGATCAGGGCCGACTGTTTAAAATCCTGGTCGACCAGTTTGCGGGCATAGCCCAGGTGGTTTCGAGCCTTATCAAACACCCCGGTGAGAATAAAGTATTCCGCGCGGGCGAGATGCACACCGGAAATATCCCCAGCCAAACCACTGACTTCCGCGAGCTCAAACCAAATCTTAGGGTCGGTGGGGCGTTGGCGCGACAGGGTTTCCAGTATGCGCTCTGATTCGCCGTAGCGATTCGCTTTAAGCAGGGTTTCGGCCAATTCCATTTGCACCACATAATTTTCTGGATATTCCGCCGCCAGTTTTTCCAGATGATTAATTGCGTTTGGGTACTTACCCGCATTGCGCTCAATAGTGGCGGCAGCCAATTGATAGGTGAAGCGCTCTGGCTCGGCAGCAAGTAGCGGGGCCAGAGTTTTACGTGCCGTAGCGTGTTCGCTCATATCGCTCTGGGCCAGGGCTAAACCGTAGCGCGCGGCCTGTCGCGATAAACTTGAGCCGGTGAGTTCGTTTTCAAAGCGGGCCGCCGCCAGAGCTGGCGTGGCTTCCAGCGCTAACACCGAACGCACTCGCATTAGGTGGTATTCCAGGTTATCGAGATATTGCCGCGCCGGGTATTTTGCGATGCGACCACGGGCATCCGATATTCGGCTTTCGGCAAGTGGGTGAGTGAGCAGAAACTCCGGTGGTCGCTTGCCCACGTAGCGCGTCGCGGCCAGCATACGCTCAAACATGGCGGCGGTAGCGGCGGGGTCCATACCGCTACGAAACAGGGTTTCAAGGCCAATGCGGTCAGCTTCTTGTTCGTTTTGGCGGCTGTAGCGTAGTTGGGTGTCCATACTGGCGGCCTGGGCGGCGGACATTGCCGCCATACCGGCTTCGCCACCTACTGTCGCGCTCAATACCAGGCCGGCGAGTAAGCCGGCTAAGCTGACGAGGGAAGTTTTGCGCTGTAATTCCAGGCGTCGTGCGAAATGACGCTGCCCCAAGTGCGCGAGTTCGTGGGACAGCACCGAGGCCAGTTGGTGTTCGCTCTCGGCGTAAAAGAACAGACCCGTGTGTACGCCAATCACGCCTCCGGGCACCGCAAAAGCATTGATGGAGGGGTTGTTGATCAGTACCAGTTCGAAACGACGATCTTTAAGCTCGCTGCTGAGGGCAAGCCTGGTGACAAGTTGTTCCAGATAACGCTGCAATTGAGGGTCGTGGTGGGTGCGCACCTGGCGACGGAAGGCTTTAAGCCAGGCCTGGCCCAGCTCGTACTCCTGCCGCTGCGAAATAATACTGGATGTGGAGCCGCCCAGTTCGGGTAGCCGAATATCGTTGGCGCTAAGTCCCGTAGGTAAGGCCATTGTTACTATTAAAGTAACACTCAAATAGAGAGCGGCTGCATGGCAGGAAATACAGGAGGTAATACGAGAGGCAATTCCAGGTCCGGGAATAGCAGGGCTGGGGAGATGGTGTCGCACGCTAAATTGTGGCTCCTGTTCAGTGAGTTGATTATTTTAATTATTGTTCGGGACTTGCGCTGGCTTTCACCTTCGACAGCTAAGTTATGACAGTGGATATTAGCACTGGTTCGCCGCTTGCGTATGTTTTCTGCGCTTATGCTGATAGCGGCTCTATGATAATGTACGGGGTAGTTTGTCCCATGATTGATCCGGAGTGAATTTGATGTGGAAGGTACTTGATAGTTGGATCCAGCGCTACTTTGCCAATGAAGAGGCGGTGCTGTTATCACTGTTAATGCTGGCGTCTCTGGTGGTGGTGTTTACCCTTAGCGATGTGCTGGCGCCTTTTCTGGCGGCGCTGGTTTTTGCCTTTTTATTACAAGGCGCGGTAACACGGCTCAAGCGTTGGCATTTACCCCATACCGTTGCGGTGATGTTGGTATTTATCTGCTTTGTTGGCGCTTTTTTACTTGCCGTTATTTTTCTGATGCCCATTGTCATAGAGCAGTCTGCTAATTTACTGGCGGAAATGCCGCGCATGTTGCGCAAGTGGCAGGCGGCGGTTTTGTTACTACCCGAGCAGTATCCGCAATTTATATCCGAGCAACGTTTGGCTGAGTTGATGCAGTACGTCACCAGCGAATCAACCCGCGTCGCGGAGGCGGCACTCTCATTCTCATTAAATAAATTTGCTAATTTGATTGGTATTTTGGTTTACCTCATTCTGGTTCCCCTGTTGGTGTTTTTTATGCTGAAAGATAAGGACCAACTGGGCCGATCATTAAGTGAATTGCTGCCTCGTAAGCGCCCGGTGATGAATCAGGTATGGCTGGAAATGAATATTCAAATGGCTAATTACGTACGCGGTAAAGCCATAGAAATATTAATAGTGGGTGCGAGTACCTACGTTTCGTTCAAATTACTCGGAGTTAACTACGCAGCACTGTTGGGTCTGTTAGTGGGCTTGTCGGTGGTGATCCCCTATATCGGAGCCGCCGTGGTGACGATTCCAGTACTGCTGATAGGTTATTTTCAGTGGGGTTCGAGCACTGAATTTTTGTGGTTGTTTGTCGTTTATATGACCATTCAAATTTTAGATGGCAACGTCCTGGTGCCTTTACTATTTTCCGAAGCGGTTAATTTACATCCCATCGCGATTATTCTTGCGGTGTTGTTGTTCGGTGGTATTTGGGGCGTATGGGGTTTGTTTTTTGCGATCCCTCTGGCGACGCTGATCAAGGCGCTTTACAACGCCTGGCCACGCAACGAAGACGAGTTCGAAGCAGCTTTGGATGAGGCTGTATCGCCGAATGACGAGGGCCAGCTTGTTGTCGAGTTAGAGAATTAATGAGAAAGTTGATGTTTAAAAAACGGGGCGTGGTTGGTTTAGTATTGCTAGCGGTTCTGTCTCCGGTGTTGCTACCGGTCCTATTACCGGTACAGCCTGCGCACGCCATGTCGCCCGACCCTGCTACCGACGCAGTTAGCACAGAGGCAACTGAACAGAATTGGTGGCGCGGCGCGCAAGCGGGTGAAGAGGGCGATGCACCGATCTATCGCAGCCTGGCGGATGATCGCGCTTATCGTTATTTACAGCTCGATAATAAGTTAAAAGTGTTATTGGTTTCCGATCCAGCCAGTGACAAAAGCGCGGCCTCACTCGATGTGCATGTGGGTACTTTTCAGAACCCGGCTGATCGAGAAGGCCTGGCGCATTTTTTGGAACATATGCTGTTTTTAGGCACCGAGAAATATCCCGAGCCCGGCGCTTATCAGGCCTTTATCGGCGAGCACGGCGGTAGTCATAACGCCTATACCAGTCTCGAGCACACCAACTATTTTTTTGATATTGATCCTGCTTATCTCGATGCGGCCCTGGATCAGTTTGCGCAATTTTTTGTCGCTCCGCGCTTTGATGCGGCCTATGTGGATCGCGAACGCAAAGCGGTAGAGTCTGAATATCGACTAAAAATAAAAGACGATGGCCGTCGGGAATGGGAAGTGCTGAGTGAATTGGTGAATCCCGAACATCCCTTGTCACAGTTTTCGGTGGGCAGCCTTGAAACCCTGGCGGATAGAGAGCAGGACCCCGTGCGCGAGGACTTGCTGGCCTTTTATCAGCAGTATTACTCGGCCAATTTAATGACGCTGGTGGTGTTGGGTAAAGAGCCGCTGGATCATTTACAAAACATGGTTGAATCCCGCTTTAAGAACGTCAAAAACAGGGATACAACGATTGCGAATACGCCCATCGAGCTTTTGCTTGAGCACCGCAACAGCGAGGCGCGCATCACCCCGGAAAAAGAACGGCGAGAGTTGAGTTTTTTGTTTCCCTTAGAAAGTTTACAGAGGTATTGGCGAACTAAGCCTGCGGTATTCCTCGGTCACTTACTCGGTGATGAAGGAGAACACAGTTTACTTGCCGAATTAAAGCGGCGGGGCTGGGCCGAAAGTTTAAGTGCCGGTACGGCCTACGATTCTCGCCATGGTGCAGCATTTTCTATGACCATAGCCTTAACGCCGTCTGGCGTGGAGCACTATCAGCAAGTGCAAGATGCTAGTTTTGCCTGGATAGAGCGAGTCAAACGCGACGGTATTGTCGATTGGCGCTATCGAGAGCTGGCGGAGTTAAGGCGGGTCGATTTTCGTTTCCTCGAAAAGTCACCATCGGCATCCTATGCCCGAACCCTGGCGGCGGCGATGCACGACTACCCCGCAGCGGAGGTGCTGCGCGGTCAGTTTGATTATCAAACATTTGACGCTGAGCTAATTGCCGACATTGCGGATAAGTTGAACGCTGACAATGTGCTGATTACTTTGGTGGCCCCCGAATTTAAAGAGTTAGATCTGCTTTCTAAGCAACTCTCGAAACATTACCAGGCGCCTTACTCGGTACAAAAAATTGCAGCCGAGCGAATCGCGGTCTGGAATACGACTGGCGATCAATCAAACAATGCCACACTGGCTTTGCCGGATAAAAACCCCTACCTTGCCGAGCATTTTCCGGTGTCGGAAAAAGGCGAAGAACCCCGCATACCCGAGCAGATTATCAACACCGAGCTGCTCGCGCTTTGGCACTACCCGGATAATCAATTTGCCTCTCCCCGATCTATTTTTAGGGCAAAAATTTTAAGCCCGGCGATTGCCAGCCGACAAGGTACGGCGCTCGGCAGTTTGTATTTGGCGATGGTGCGCGATCAACTCAATGCCGAAATGTATCCCGCGATGCTCGCTGGTTTAGATTTTAGTTTGCAGCTTTGGACTCACGGGCTAGGGGTGTCGGTGAGCGGCTACACGGATAAACAAAGTGTATTGCTGGCGCGAGTACTCGAAGTGCTAGCCGCGCCGGAATGGGATGAGCAGCGCTTTGCGCGAATTAAAACTCAACTCATCCGCGAGTGGCAAAACAGTCGCAAGCAATGGCCGGTGCGTCAAGTGTTTGGCGAAGTAGCACCCTTGCTAAACGACGGGCATCGACCGTTGGAGCTGGCCGAGGCGCTCGCACCGATAGAGTTAGCGGCATTGCAGGCCTTTGTTGGCGATTTGTATCAGCAGGGTCAAGTCGAGGCCTATGCCGGCGGCGTGCTCGGTAAGGATGCCGCTCGGGTGATGGCGCAGTCCGTCGTTGATGCTCTGAATATAAACGCCTTGCCCAGTGAGGGCGCGAGCTACCAGGTTCTCAAGTTATCGCCATCGGCAAACCTGCCGCGTCGCCGCATCGACGTTGACCATGCAGATAGCTCTGCGGTGTTATATATCCAGGCCGACGCAGATACCCTGACGGCACGTGCTCAGTTTGCGCTCTTACAGAACGTGCTTGAAGCGCCGTTTTACACCGCCCTGCGCACCGAAAAACAGTTGGGCTACATCGTCGGGAATCGCATTATGCCCATGCATAGAGTGCCGGGTATGGTCCTGTATGTGCAGTCACCAGTGCTGGATAGCGCGGGCTTAATAGGCGAAATAGACGGTTTTCTGGATAGCCAAAAAGCTACCGTCGAGGCGATGAGCGAAGATGATCTGGCACGTTATCAACAGTCGGTACTGTCCGTGTTGGAGGAGCGCCCGAAAAATTTAATGGAGCTGGCCGGGCGACATCTTGAAAGCTTAGCTCTGGATTATGAGGGCTTTGATTTTCGTGATCGCCTGGCGGCAGAAGTCCGCAAGGTTTCGCGGGATCAGTTAATAGCCGCTTACGGAGAGTTACAGAGCGAAGCCCGACGCGGTTTGTGGTTGAGTGCCGAGAAAGGTAGTTTGGGTGAAGATGACAATACAGTAACTGCCGAAGGCTTGTCTGAGCTGAATAAAGGGCAGACCTATAGTTACCCAGCTTTGTGATTGGGAAGTCTTCTTGTAAATAATTTAACTTTATTCTGACAGTAAATTGGCGCTTTTGAGAAATATTCGGCTTTATTCTTGTTTTAAATCGGATTTCGCCCTATATTTTGTAAATAATTTACATTAAAATTAGTGGCAATCAACACCTGAGATTTTCGGTGTTTTACTGTTTAAAATAAACTGTAGACCGGTGTGAATCCGGAGCTGTTCAGGGCTGCGAGGGCAGTTACGAGGACG
Source organism: Porticoccaceae bacterium (assembly GCA_018069525.1). Taxonomy (GTDB): domain Bacteria; phylum Pseudomonadota; class Gammaproteobacteria; order Pseudomonadales; family Porticoccaceae; genus JAGPUQ01. Next base: position 58,335 of record JAGPUQ010000003.1, read on the forward strand.
GTTACTAGAATAGCTACGAGGACCGTTACTAAAATAGCTACGAGGAGAGTAATGAACAAATCGATTAAACCTGAGGCCAGTGATCCGCTCGTGGTGCCCGCGCAGGGCGAAATAACCGGAGTCGCGAATATTCCAACCCAGGATACCGATCCCGCAGAAACCGAGGACTGGATCGATTCCCTCGATGCTGTGATTCGTCATCAAGGTTATGAGCGCGCCGGGTTTTTACTCAAGCAATTGGTTGACCGCGCCGCCGTTGAAGGCGTACCTATTCCCGGAGCGGTAACCACCCCGTTTTGTAATACCATTCACGTTACCCGCGAAAAGCGCATGCCCGGCGATCTGTTTATGGAGCGTCGCATTCGCTCGCTGATTCGTTGGAACGCGCTGGCAATGGTGGTGCGCGCCAATAAAAATGATCACGGTCTGGGCGGCCACATTGCCACCTTTTCATCGGCGGCAACTTTGTATGACATCGGCTTTAATTATTTTTTTCGCGCTCGTAATGAGCAGCATCAGGGCGATTTAATTTATTTCCAGGGTCATAGCTCTCCCGGTATTTATGCGCGCTCTTATTTAGAAGGGCGGGTGACCGAAAAACAAATGGATAACTTCCGTCAGGAAGTCGATGGCGAAGGGCTGTCGTCCTATCCCCATCCCTGGCTAATGCCGGATTACTGGCAGTTTCCTACCGTATCCATGGGCCTTGGCCCGATTCAGGCGATTTATCAGGCGCACATCATGCGCTATTTGTCGGCGCGGGATTTAGTCCCACGGGGCGATCGTCAGGTCTGGGCTTTTCTTGGCGACGGTGAGTGTGATGAGCCAGAATCCCTCGGCGCAATTTCTCTCGCAGGCCGCGAGCATCTGGAAAACCTGACCTTTGTGGTGAACTGTAATTTACAACGCCTCGACGGCCCGGTGCGCGGCAACGGCAAAATTATTCAAGAGCTCGAAAGCGTATTCCGGGGTGCTGGCTGGAATGTGATCAAGGTGGTGTGGGGACGACTGTGGGATCAGTTGTTTGAAAAAGACACGGAAGGTCTGTTGCAAAAACGCATGGACGAAGTCTGCGACGGCGAGCTTCAAAATTATAAATTTAACGGCGGTGCCTACACTCGCGAACACTTCTTTGGCAGTTCTCCAGAGCTACTGGAGTTGGTTGCCGATTTGAGCGACGACGACATTATGTATCTCAATCGCGGCGGTCACGATCCCTATAAAGTATATGCCGCCTACGCTAAGGCGGTGGAAAATAATGGTAAACCTACGGTGATCCTGGCGATGACGGTAAAAGGCTACGGCCTGGGTGAATCAGGCGAGGCGTCCAACGACACGCACTCGGTGAAAAAACTCGGTCTCGATAGTCTCAAAAAATTCCGCGACCGCTTTGGCTTGCCGATTCCCGACGAAGAGCTGGAAAGCGTTCCGTATTACCGCCCTCCGGAGGATGGCCCGGAACTGAGCTATATGCGCCGTCGTCGCGAAGCACTCGGCGGTTATCTCCCCGCGCGACAAGCGGACTTTAAAGCACTTAAAGTACCAAAGCTGAGCGCGTTCAGTAAACAGCTAGAAAGCACCGGCGAACGTTCTATCTCCACCACCATGGCGTTTGTGCGTATCTTGTCGACGCTGGTGAAGGATAAAAATATCGGTAATCGTGTTGCTCCCATCGTGCCGGACGAAGCGCGTACCTTCGGTATGGAAGGTATGTTTCGCCAGTTGGGTATTTATTCGTCCGCCGGGCAAAAATACGTGCCCCACGATTCCGGACAAATTCTGTATTACAAAGAAGATAAGAAGGGCCAAATACTCGAAGAGGGTATTAACGAAGCCGGAGCCATGTCCGCATGGATAGCGCTATCCACCGCCTACAGCAATTATGATTGCCCGATGGTGCCGTTTTATACCTTCTATTCCATGTTTGGTTTTCAGCGTATTGGTGATCTGGCCTGGGCGGCGGGGGATATGCAGGCGCGCGGATTTTTGATCGGGGCCACCGCCGGTAGAACCACCCTGAATGGCGAAGGTTTGCAGCATCAGGATGGTCACAGCCATCTGCTGTCGGGCACTATTCCTAATTGCCGCAGTTACGACCCCGCTTACAGTTACGAACTCGCGGTGATTATTCAAGATGGTTTGCAGCGTATGTACGGCGACAAAGAAAACTGTTTTTACTACGTCACCACCATGAACGAAAATTATCGGCATCCAGCTATGCCGGAAGGTGCGGAAGCTGGCATCGTACGAGGCATGTACCTACTGGAACAAGGGGCTGCGCTTAAAAAAGGCGGTAAGTTAAAGCACAAAGTACAACTGCTGGGGTCCGGAACCATTCTCAACGAAGTTCGCGAAGCTGCTATTATCTTGCAACAAAAATTTAATGTGAGCGCCGATATTTGGAGTGTCACCAGTATTGGTGAGTTGGCCCGCGATGGCCAGGCAGCAGTGCGTTGGAATCGCCTGCATCCCGATGCCGAAGAACGTACACCCTACGTAACTGAACTATTGGCTGACCGTGAAGGGCCGGTGATTGCCGCGACTGATTACGTTAAATCCCTAACGGAGCAGTTGCGTGCGTTTGTACCGGGAGAGTTCCACGTGCTCGGCACCGATGGTTTCGGGCGCAGTGATACTCGTGAGCGGCTGCGAGAATTTTTTGAAGTGGATCGAAACTTTATTACTCTCGCTGCACTGCATGCGCTTTACAAACAGGGTTCGATAGAGGCGTCGGTGGTTAGTGATGCGATTATTAGCCTGGGTATCGATGCAGAAAAAGCTAATCCACTGCATGTGTAAACATATGCGATTGGCAGCCAGCAAGCCAGGTCGAAAACAAGGAAATATAACGTGGCAGTAGAAATTGTTCGGGTACCAGATTTAGGTGGTGCCGATGAAGTTGAAGTCATCGAAATACCGGTCAAGGTGGGTGATCAGGTCGCCCTCGACGATACCATCGTGGTGCTGGAATCTGAAAAAGCCACCATGGAATTACCCGCGCCGTTTGCGGGGCGTATTGTAAAAATACTGGTTACCGAGGGCGATAAAATTACCGCCGAAGGTGTTCCGATAATGGAAGTTGAGGTCGAAGCCGAAGCCGATGTGGGAGTGAAGGTTACTGGAGAAACAGAAGCCACATCTTCTCCGAATCAAGAATTGCCAGACCCTGATGTAGCGCCAAAACCAGAGTCGAAAGCCGAAATTAAGGCAGTCCCTAAAGCAGAACCTAAATCACAACCCCAGTTAGTAGCTAGCAAGCCCACTGCTGCACCGGTCGCCGACGATACAGCATCCACCTTGATCACTGCCGATACGGCAACGGACGTTTACGCTGGGCCCTACGTGCGCCGTTTGGCGCGGGAATTGGGCGTCGATCTCACTCAGGTGCCGGGCAGTGGGCCGCGCCAGCGCATTATCAAAGAAGATGTTCATAAGTTTATAAAACAACGCATCGTAAATCCGCAGAATGCTGATTCGTCAGGATTGGGCGGGGCCATTCCCTCGGTACCGGATATTGATTTCACTAAATTTGGTGACATTGAAACCCAGGAGATGAGTAAAATTGCCAAATTAACTGCGGCCAATATGCAGCGCAGTTGGCTCAACGTGCCCCACGTCACCCAGTTTGATGATGCCGATATAACCGAGCTGGAAGAATTTCGGCAGACGCTTAAAACCGAAGGCGAGCGGCGGGGTGTCAAAATTACCCCGGTGCCGTTTTTACTCAAAGCCTGTGCGCTGGCCTTGCAGGAAAACCCCGTGCTCAACCGGGCCTTGCACAGTGATGGCCAGCACTTCGTCCAAAAAAATTACTTTCATATTGGCATGGCCGTGGATACGCCGAAAGGCTTAATGGTGCCAGTGATTCGCGACGTTAACCAAAAAGGTATTTGGGAGATAGCGGCAGAAATTTTTGAACTCGCCGACAAAGCCCGAGCCGGTAAGTTGACCGTTAACGATATGCAGGGCGGGTGTTTTACCGTATCCAGTTTAGGTGCCATCGGCGGGCGTGGTTTTACCCCGATAGTAAATACCCCCGAAGTCGCTATTCTGGGTGTTTCCAAAGCGGCGATTCAGCCGGTGTGGAACGGTGCCGAGTTTGGCCCGCGAAAATTATTACCACTGGCCTTATCCTATGACCATCGAGCCGTAAATGGCGGTGACGGCGGACGGTTTATGACGCGTTTAGTAGAACTGCTTAGCGATATTCGCGGTATGGTGATGTAGTTTTTAAAAAGCATTCTGTAGGGTAGGCAGCGGTATTTATTCTGGTAACTTAGTGAGCTATTAACAACTTAGAAAGTGTTCTATTATCAGCAAATCAAGGCATTGTTGTTTTAAATAATGTGGCAGATAAGGAAATTATAATGATTACCAATAGCGAGTCTGGAACAAACGTACACGAAATCACTGAGCGAATTTACCGTATCAACACGCCAGTTGCATTTGAAGGCGGGGCGGGGTTTTCCTTTAATCAATATTTGATCGCCGCTGACCAGCCTTTACTATTTCACACGGGGCCGCGAAAAATGTTTCCTCTGGTTCGTGAGGCCGTAGCGAGTGTGCTGCCGGTGGATCGACTGCGTTATATCGGCTTCTCTCATGTGGAGGGCGACGAATGCGGCTCGCTAAACGAATGGCTCGCCGCTGCTCCAGAATCTATACCTCTGTGCAGCAGGGTTGCCGGTATGACCTCAATTGAAGATATTGCTGATCGGAGTCCCCGCACTCTTGTAAACGATGAGGTGCTTTCTTTGGGAAGCCATAGCGTGCGTTGGCACGATACCCCGCATCTGCCGCATGGGTGGGAGTGTGGTTATTTGACAGAGGAAAGCACGCAAACTTTATTTTGTGGCGACCTGTTTACCCAGAGCGGAACAGATCTTCCCGCCATCACAGAGTCGGATATTCTCGGACCCAGCGAAGCTTTTCGTAAGCAGATGGATTATTTTTCACATGCGAAGAATACAGGGGCCATGCTTGAGTATTTAGCGTCTACCGAGCCAAAAATTCTGGCCTGTATGCACGGAAGCGCATGGCGGGGCGATGGTGGAAAACTTTTGAGAGCTCTGGCTAACGCGTTGTCTTCTTAACAAGTTCAGCATAGGGGGTTAGGTTTTCTTTTGAAAAATGATCGACCTATTCTTTTTACACATAGTTCAACTACTGGGGGAGCTAGTCAATGTCGGATAAATTAGAAGCCAACAAACAAATTGTCAGGGATTTTTTTGCTGCTATGGATAATCGTCGATTTGATGATATGGAGGCAATGTTGCACCCGGATCATTTATTCCATTTGCCCATGGCAGATACGCCACTGGATAAAGAAACGCATATGCAGATGAATATGAAACTGCAGGAGTCTTTAACAGATTTCGACCGCCACTTTCACGACCAGATCGCCGAGGGCGATAAGGTGGTAAGCCGAATGTTGCTGCGCATGAAGCACGTGGGCGAGTTCAATGGTGTGGCTCCCACTAATGAGTACATCGATCTTGAAGCCATCCACATCATGCGCATCAAAGACGGTCTCAATATCGAAGAGTGGGATGCGGTGGATTTTGTGCCTTTCCTGAAAGCTCTCGACTTTATTCCCAAAGACTCGAAGACCCCCTGGGATCACTAATCGAGTGATCTATACACGATCGAGGTAGCTCGATGAATGAAGTAAAGAAGGTAAATTATGGCCCCTTAACCGAGCTGATTGGGGCTTGGCATGGTGATAAAGGCCATGATATCTCGCCCGAACCCGATGGCACAGAAAATAGCCCCTATTACGAAACCATTACCTTTGTTGCCGCTGGAGATGTTACTAATGCAGAATCGCAACGATTAACCGCGCTGCATTACCGGCAAATTGTACAACGAAAATCAAACGACGAGATATTCCACGATCAAACCGGATACTGGATATGGGATGCCGAGCGTGACATCGTAAGGTAGCATGGACGGCCGGCCGCACTAAAAGGCAAAATTGAGCAGGGAAAGACCAAGCTTGCAGAAATTGAGGCCGCTAGCGACGATGCGTGGGAGCCCATCAAAGAAGGTATGGATTCCGCCTGGGATTCACTGAAGTCTGCCGTCAGTGGCGCTAAGTCGAAGTTCAAAGGGTAGTCTTAGCCTAGTAAAACAAATCAATTAGACAATGTGCTGTAATGCATTTCATTACTTTTATCGTCTGTTTCATTTTTGGAATGCTGAGCATTACAAATAGCGGTTCTGGTTATTTGTAACGTTATGTGCCTACCATAGTATTTCGGGTAAGAGGTGTTTTTTACACGGCAATCACACTATTACATACGATTAGATACCTCGATGTTCAGTGTTAAATAGAGCCAAATCGCTTAATGCAGGTTTACGTTGTACGGTGACTTAATAAAATGACTAATGACTCAAATAATGTATTGCAACGTGGCCTTGAAAATATACACAATCCTTTTTCAAGCTTTATCCGTGCGCAGACAACAATCAGCTGGTTTCTTCTGCTAGCGACAATCGTGGCGCTGTGGTGGGCTAACTCAGATTATTATTCTTCCTACCAGAATCTAACACATACATCGATTGGGTTTTTCCTGGGTGATTTTAAACTGCACGCTTCTCTTAAGCACATCATCAATGATGGTTTAATGGTGATATTTTTCTTCCTCCTTGGGCTTGAGATTAAACGAGAAGTCATTGCTGGAGATCTCGCTCGGCCAGACAATCGACGCATGCTAATTCTTTGTGCCATTGGTGGAATGGTTTGTCCGGCGGCAATCTATTTGTCGTTCAACTGGTCACTTGATTCACAGATTGGGTGGGGCATACCAATGGCAACCGATACCGCGTTTGCTGTGGGGGTACTGGCTATCGTAAGAAAACACATTCCGGGCAGTCTATTGGCTTTTCTTGTAGGCCTCGCTATCGTGGACGACGTCGGGGCTATATTGGTCATTGCAATATTTTATACTCAGGATTTATCTATAGTGCATCTATTAAGCGCATTTGCACTTATTGCATTTTTAGCATTAGGCAATTACGCAGGCGTACGCCAGCCGTATTTCTATATTTTCGTTGGGATAGCAAGCTGGTGGATGATGCTTAAATCCGGCGTTCACCCTACGTTTGCCGGTGTAGCAATTGCCTTGACTGTACCAGCACGTCCAAAGCTGACATCGGAAAAACTACTCGATAAAGCAAAGACAACAATCAACTCAATGCAGGAGCAGTCAAAACCTGTCGATGTTCTCGGCAGCCGTACGGATCATGAGCAGGTGCTCGAGGTGCGTAATTTTGCGGAACGTGCCAGCACACCACTGCGTCGCTGGGAAGATGCATTGGAGTTACCCGTCGCTCTATTTATCTTGCCACTGTTTGTGCTAACCAATGCCGGTGTACCTTTCAATTTGACCGCATTTATCGAAAGCCTTCAACACCCAACTGGTCTGGGCATAGTTGCTGGATTAGTCCTCGGAAAATTAATCGGCATTTCCGGCGCGTGTTGGTTGGGTTTGCGTTACAAAATTGGCTGTTTACCCGACGGTGTTAATCTTCAACACGTCATTGGCGTCTCACTTATAGCCGGTATAGGTTTTACTATGTCCACCTTTATAGCCACGTTGGGTTTTGACTCCCAACCAGAGCATCTCCAAAGTGCAAAATCATCGATCCTGATTGCTTCATTAATTTCTGCAATTCTCGGCGTGTTATATATTCGATTTGTCGCTGCAAAAAAACATGACACGCCACTCAATTCGACGACCAAAAGCGGCGCGAATTAGTTCCGTTGTTATATATAATGAAAATGGTCTATGGTGATTGAATAGCTCTTGTAGTGAAAGAGGTCAAAAGAGCACTTGAGTTACCCAAAGAAAGCTCGTTTTTAAGATTAATGAAAAAGTTAATACATTTTTTTGGAGTAGGTTAATATTGTTCTTATCACTAATAGTGGGTAGCCAAGCCAATCTGAAGAAATAAACGGTTTAACAAATTAATTAGTCCGGCCAACACTTGCGCATGATTGTCTGGCCATGACGGTAACGAACAACGAATCAATGTAAGGAGATCACGATGTCTGATAACAAATGCCCGGTGATGCACGGTGGTGCTACAGAGAGTAGCATGTCGAACATTAAATGGTGGCCCAAGGCCCTTAATCTCGATATTCTGCATCAACAAGATGCCAAGACGAATCCGATGGGAGCGGACTTTAACTACCAGCAAGAGGTTAAGAAGCTTGACGTGGCTGCGCTCAAGAAAGATATGCATGCACTAATGACTGATAGCCAGGACTGGTGGCCGGCGGACTGGGGTCACTATGGTGGTCTCATGATTCGCATGTCGTGGCATGCGGCCGGTACTTATCGTATCGCTGATGGTCGCGGTGGTGCGGGCACCGGAAACCAGCGTTTTGCGCCGATTAACTCCTGGCCGGACAACGTAAACCTGGACAAGGCGCGTCGTCTGCTCTGGCCGATAAAGAAAAAGTACGGCAACAAACTCAGCTGGGCAGATTTGATCGCCTATGCGGGAACTATTGCCTATGAATCCATGGGCCTGAAGACCTTTGGCTTTGGTTTTGGCCGTGAAGATATCTGGCACCCGGAAAAGGACATTTATTGGGGTTCGGAGAAGGAATGGCTCGCTCCCAGCGGTAGCGAAGGCAGCCGTTATTCCGGCGAGCGCGACCTGGAAAATCCACTAGCCGCCGTAATGATGGGGCTGATCTACGTCAACCCCGAAGGTGTGGACGGTAAGCCGGATCCACTCAAGACAGCTCATGATGTTCGCGTGACCTTTGAGCGCATGGCCATGAACGACGAAGAAACCGTGGCCCTCACTGCGGGCGGCCATACAGTGGGAAAAGCTCACGGCAACGGAGATGCCGAACTGCTTGGCCCGGTACCTGAGTCTGCTGATATTGAAGATCAGGGCTTTGGCTGGGTCAATAAAACAAAGCGTGGCATTGGTAACGACACTGTGTCCAGTGGTCTCGAAGGCGCATGGACAACTCACCCCACGCAATGGGACAACGGTTATTTCCAGTTACTGCTCAACTACGAATGGGAGCTGAAGAAAAGCCCTGCTGGTGCATGGCAGTGGGAACCGATCGACATTAAGGAAGAAGATAAACCGCTTGATACCGAAGATTCGTCGATCCGTCAAAACCCGATTATGACTGATGCCGATATGGCCATGAAGATGGACCCTGATTATCGGAAGATCTCTGAACGTTTCTATAAAGACCCCGATTACTTCTCTGAAGTCTTTGCGAGGGCGTGGTTTAAATTGACCCACCGTGACATGGGGCCGAAGGCGCGTTACATCGGTCCCGATGTGCCACAAGAAGACCTGATCTGGCAGGACCCGGTTCCCTCCGGGAGTAACAACTACGACGTTCAGGCCGTGAAGGCCAAAATTACAGCCAGTGGTCTGAGCGTGAGCGATATGGTCTCAACCGCCTGGGACAGTGCAAGAACCTTCCGTGGTTCGGATATGCGCGGCGGTGCCAACGGGGCACGTATCCGTCTGGCCCCGCAGAAGGACTGGGAGGGTAACGAGCCGCAGCGTCTGAATAAAGTACTGGCCGTTCTTGAACCTATTGCCGCTGAGAGCGGTGCAAGCGTTGCCGATGTGATTCTTCTCGCCGGTAATGTCGGTGTCGAGCAGGCCGCAAAGGTCGTTGGCGTTGATATTAGCATTCCCTTCTCGCCTGGCCGCGGGGATGCAACAGACGAGATGACCGATACCGATTCCTTCGAGGCGATGGAAACCCTCCATGATGGCTACCGTAACTGGCTGAAGCAGGACTATGTCGTCAGCGCGGAAGAGCTGATGCTCGACCGCACGCAACTGATGGGACTAACTGCCCATGAGATGACCGTGCTTGTTGGCGGCATGCGTGTGCTTGGCACTAACCACGGTGGTACGAACCATGGGGCTTTCACCGATAGAGTAGGCGCACTGACGAACGACTTCTTCGTAAACCTGACAGACATGAACTACGTGTGGAAGCCAGCTGGAGATAACCTGTATGAAGTCCGTGATCGTGTGACGGGTGCTGTCAAGTGGACGGCGACGCGGGTTGATCTGGTCTTCGGTTCCAACTCGATCCTTCGTGCTTATGTCGAAGTCTATGCACAGGATGACAACAAGGAAAAGTTTGTGCAGGATTTCGTCGCGGCATGGGCGAAGGTTATGAACGCCGATCGCTTCGACCTGGTCTGATTCCCGATGTGCCTCTCCGCGCCGCTTATTATCGCGGCGTGGGGAGGTAAGCGGCAGTAACCAGGCAGAGCTAACGGGAATCTATTATTAACTGAAAGCAGGGGTTTTTGAAAACTCAATGATGGAACAGTTTAACTATAAAGCGCTACACGCGGGCGGCAATTCCGCTGCGCTTCATTGCCGCCAGTGATCTTGGCCATTAGGGCCTGAGAGTCAAACTTAACATTACACTAGTATCCCCATTCCACCGTCATAAAGCAGTTTGATGCCGACGACAAACAAAAAGAAATAGCACAGTCGATAGACCAGTTGTTCGCTGATTTTATGCAGTAAAAAATAACCTAATCGCACGCCGATTGGTGCGAGGGGAGCCAGCACTGCGGCG
>JAGPUQ010000004.1 GCA_018069525.1 Porticoccaceae bacterium
CAGGCCCGGGTCAATGCCAATAAAACCAAAGCCGCTAGCCTGCCTCAGGGCGGCGTTGTCGGTCGCGATCGCTATCGCCGCGCCGTCGGGCAAATTCTGCGCGATGCCCCGGCCTACGAAGCCCAGGCGGACGCCATCAAAGCCCTCAACGCTAAGGACCACCGCACCGCGCTAAGCCATCTCGACCGGGCGATTAAAATTCAGCCCCGCGAAGGTCAGTTTTGGGAATTGCGCGGCCACGCCTGGAAAATGGCCGGCAACCTAGATAATGCCGAAAAAGCTTTTTCTTCTGCCATTAATAAAAACCCCAACTATGTCGCCCACCATCTGGCACGCGGCGTCTTGCGCTACGAGCAAAAACAATACCAGGGTGCACAAAACGATTTGCTGCGCAGCCGACAATTATTACCGACACCCATTGCCAGCTTTTATCTGGGAGAAATCGCGCTGGCGGGTGGGCAAAAACAACAGGCTGCCGGTTATTATCAGGAAGCGGCGCAAGCGGGCGGAGAAGTAGGTGCGGCAGCTAAAGAACGACTAGCAACCTTATCAGGACAATAAGAAGGGACAGCGAGGTCGCGGCAATAACTAATAACGGTAGATGGTCTTATTCGTAGTGGGCAAAGGCCTTTTCCACTTTGCCATTGTGATTAAAATAAAATACTTCCGCCGACAAACTTCGGGGCCCTTTGTAATACACCACGACGCTATTCACGCCCGCGAACGCATGTAGAAATTCAAACCGTAGATCGGGAAACGCAGTTAAGGCTTTAGACCAGTATGCACCAACAAGCTCTTTACCTTTTAGGGTACCGCCTGGCTCGTCCATTAGCTCGCCAATGATCGGCGAGGTCATTTCAAAATCATCGGTGTAATGGGAAAGAATTTCGTCGAGATCGTGACTATTCCAGGCCGCCACCCACTCTCGAGCAAATTTTTGCGTAAATGCATTATCCATTTCTAGCATAAGCCCACCGCTACTGATTTTTAAAACGCCATATCAAAACATTCTATCCAGACACTTTATCCAGCGCCTGACTTACATCGGCAATAATATCTTCTATATTTTCAATACCCACCGATATCCGCACCAGGTCCGCACTCACACCGGCTGCGGCTAGTTCTTCGTCATTTAACTGTCGGTGCGTGGTTGATGCGGGGTGACAGGCAAGGGATTTGGCATCGCCGATATTCACCAGGCGAAGAATCATTTCCAGGGCATCAATAAATTGTGCTCCCGCCGCTGCCCCGCCTTTAATACCGAAACTCAAAATGCCTGAGGCTTTACCCCCGGTAATTTTTTGACAGGCCTGGTAATACTCGCTGTCCGGTAAGGCGGCATAATTTACCCATGCCACTTTGTTGTGCTTATCAAGATAGTCCGCTAGCTTTTCGGCATTTTCACAATGCCTTTCGATTCGCAGGCCCAGGGTTTCGAGCCCTTGCAGGATTTGAAAAGAATTGTAAGGCGAGATCACCGCCCCGGTGTTTCTAAGCGGCGCAACCCGGCAGCGCCCGATATACGCGGCTGCCCCAAAGGCGTCAGTGTAAACAACGCCGTGATAGGAGGGGTCGGGTTCGTTCAATATTGCAAACCTTTCCTTGTTAGCGACCCAATCAAATTTACCGGAATCAATAATAACGCCACCGACGGAGGTACCATGCCCACCAATATATTTAGTTAACGAGTGAACAATAATATCCGCACCCAGCTCTAAGGGACGGCATAGGTAAGGAGTGGCTACCGTATTATCGACAATTAAGGGCACGCCGTGTTTATGACCAATTGCTGCAAGCCGCTCAATATCGACAATATTGCCCGCCGGATTACCAATAGACTCACAAAAAATAGCTCGCGTATTCTCATCGATGGCATTTTCAAAACCTTCGAAATCATCGTGGGAAATCATTCGAGCTTCGATACCTTGCCTGGGTAAGGTATGTGCAAAAAAATTGTAGGTGCCGCCGTAGAGTTGGCTGGTGCTGACAATATTGGTGCCCACTTCACAAATGCATTGAATCGCATAGGTGATCGCGGCCATTCCCGATGCAACGGCCAGGCCGCCAACGCCCCCCTCCATCGCCGCCAGACGCTCCTCTAGCACCGCCGTGGTCGGGTTCATAATTCGCGTATAAATGTTACCCGGAACCTTAAGATCAAAAAGATCTGCACCGTGCTGTGTATCGTCAAACGTATAAGAAGTGGTTTGATAAATAGGCACTGCCGCCGCTTTCGTGGTCGCTTCAGATTGATAGCCGTGGTGTAACGCCAAAGATTCCAGTTTCATAGTTGTATCCATTCCTATTCGCTTCTACTTCTCTTTAAGACCGCGAGTATTATCACCCGCCGGCCCACCTGTTTTCTCATCCCAGTCAAACGCCGCTGTACGCCATATATCTTGATAGTCATAGTCGGTTTGCAGCGCTAAATTTAGCCGGTTGTAGGATGAAAAATCACTCACTACATGGATTAATTGCACGATGCCTTTATCACCCAAGCCAATGGATCGCAGTTCATCGGTATCGTCATCAGAAATGGATTTCGGATCGGCATTAACTTTCAGGGCAAAAGCAGTGATGGTCTTCAATCGACTATCTTCGATCACTTCGCTGCCCTGCGCGGCCAGAGCCTGAACATAGGCGTCGTCCACATCCAAACCGTAATTTAGTATGGTACAAAATGCCGCTGTACAATAGGCGCAGCCATTAGCCTTGGACACTAAAATCCCGACGTGCTGAATTTCCGGTAGTGTCAATTCACCGAACTGCCACAACACTTTGGTTGAACCGAGTTTGGCTTTTAAATATTCTGGAAAATTCATTTCCACATGAAAGTGATTGGGCACCGCGCCTTCCATATCCGTTACCCAGCTAAAAATTTCCTGGATAATCGGATCATCGACGGCATCCGGCTTTACAATTTTAACTCGCGCCATAACATTACTCTCCTGGTCGTTGTATTCAATCACGCAAAGAGGTTCCGGCTATATCGTGCTGCTAGTCCCGACCTGCCTCAAGAATTTTCTCCGCCAGCAATTCAGGATTGGTAAAACACAGTTCGTGGCTACCCGGCATTTCTACCAGGCGATAAGCACCCAGTTTATCCGAAAGTCTGGGATGCCATGGATAATCTGGCGGCATCGCTATGTCCTCTGTGCCATTAAGGTAGGATTTTGGTATCTGCATCTCGGCAGGATTCCTGGATAGTACAATCGAGTCTTTAAAAGTCTTATTGGGATGCGGGTTAAGCTGATCGTAGGCCGCCTGCGCCGCGTCTAAAGAACCGTCATTAAAAAAAGCTTCGCACCACACCGAAAACGGCAACATCATCGAACCATCGGGGTTCTCAAGTTGCTCAAACAACTCCACGTAGTCTGGCGGCAGCATATCATTAAGACTTTCGCCATTATTTGGTACAAAAGCATTCCAGTAAACCAGCCGACGAATTTTACTCGGTAATCGATCCGCAACGCCGGTAATTGCCATCCCACCATAACTATGGCCGACAACAACCGCGTCATTAATATTGTGCTCGATAAAGAAATCTTCCAGGGATCGAATTACCTTTTCCAGACCCGTGGTTTTGGTATCGCCGAGACGATTACCGGCCAAGGTTGGCAAAAAGACCTCGTGGCCCTCCGCGCGGATAAACGCCGCGGTAGGCTCAAATAATTCTCCGCTATGCCAGCCGCCATGAACGATAACGTAAGTTGCCATCAAATTTATTTCACGTTAGTTACGGTTTTGTTTCGCGTCTTTCATTAACAGTTTTTATCTCTTCGGCCATTCTCCAGCTATAACCCTCACTGTCAACTCTCACCCCCACGCGTAGGCCTGCGGCGCAGGGCTGGTTATAATGGCTCCGCTTAAGGGACTAAATTCATAAAAAATGACGTAACAGACCATTGCCCCGGATACCATGATCGCGAAAATCACCGCCTTTATTGACCGCTTCACCGAGCTCACCGGCCAGGCCATTGCCTGGCTGACCCTGCTGATGATGCTGACTATCTGCACCGTAGTGTTTATGCGCTACTTCCTTGAAAGCGGCTCGCTGGCCTTGCAAGAATTTTCCAGCTACCTCCACGCCACGGTATTTATGCTCGGTGCGGCCTTTGCCTTAAAGCGGGGCAGCCACGTTCGAGTGGATATCTTCTACCGTCGCTGGTCTGCACGTGGCCAGGCCATGGTTGATGTTATTGGCGGCCTGGTATTTTTATTACCGGTATGCGGCTTGTTGTTGGCTCTGTCCTGGGGCTACGTGGGCGATAGCTGGGCGGTTCGCGAAGCCTCCAGCGAACCCGGCGGCCTAAAAACCGTGTACCTGCTTAAGTCGCTGATGATAATCATGCCGATATTTTTGCTGCTGCAGGGCATTTCTCAAATACTTAAAAGTTTAATGGTTGTCCTGGGGCGCAGCATCACTCCATCCGCTGAACATCTGGAGCAGGTCCTGTGATCGTCGAGTACATCCCCTTATTGATGTTTTTAGTAGTTTGTCTGGCCTTGATGCTGGGTTATCCCGTCGCTTTTTCGCTAGCGGGTACAGCGATGATGTTTGCCTTAATCGGCACGTTAACGGGTCATTTCGATATGGCCTTTTTATACGCGCTGCCCAATCGCCTTTACGGCACGATGGTCAATACCACCTTGCTTGCGGTGCCGCTGTTTGTGTTGATGGGCGTGATGCTGGAGAAATCCCGCATCGCCGAAAATTTGCTCAACGTGATGGCCTCACTGTTTGGTGGTTTGCGCGGCGGGCTAGGCTTATCGATCGTGCTAGTCGGCATGTTGCTGGCTGCCAGTACCGGCATCGTCGGCGCGACCGTCGTCACCATGGGCTTGATTTCCCTGCCTACACTGTTAAAAAAAGGTTACAGCCCGGCACTGGCTACCGGCACTATTTGCGCGACCGGCACCCTCGGGCAAATTATCCCGCCATCTATTGCGCTGGTATTGCTGGGCGACATTCTGTCCAGCGCTTACTTTCAGGCCCAGCTTAATATGGGCATCTTCACCCCCAAAACCGTTTCCATTGGTGACTTGTTTGTCGGCGCGATTGTTCCCGGCCTGTTACTGGTCGTGCTCTATTGTCTCTATATATTGGTCTATGCCCGGATCAAACCCGAAGCGGCACCCGTAAACGCAGCCGATAGTGCGCCAGTGACACTGCGCGCCCTCGCCACCAGTTTGTTGCCACCAGCCGTACTAATTTTCGCCGTGCTCGGCTCCATTCTTGCCGGAGTCGCCACCCCCACCGAAGCCGCCGCCGTAGGCGCACTGGGCGCCACTTTGCTGGCCCTGGCCAATCGACAGCTCAACCTCGGAAAACTACGAGAGGTGGTTAACTCCACCACCGAAGTCACCGCCATGGTGTTTATGATTTTAATCGGCGCGGCGGTGTTTTCTCTGGTGTTTCGTGGTTTTGGCGGAGAAGAACTGGTCACCGGTTTATTTACCAATATGCCCGGCGGGGTATTTACGGCAACGCTAGTGGTTATGGCGGTAATCTTTTTTCTCGGTTTTATCCTCGACTTTATCGAAATCACCTTTGTGGTGGTGCCCATCGTGGCTCCCGCTTTATTCACCCTCGGCGTTGACCCGGTGTGGCTGGGCATTATGATTGCCCTTAACCTGCAAACCTCGTTCTTAACTCCGCCCTTTGGCTTTGCGCTATTTTATTTGCGCGGCGTTGCTCCCAAGGAAGTCGCCACCAGCGATATTTACCGAGGGGTGGTGCCGTTTATTATTATTCAACTGACATTAATGGCTCTGCTTGCGCTGTGGCCAGCGATTGCGACATGGTTGCCGGGTAAAGTTTTTTGATCACGGGTTTTGACTCTATAAAACTACCTCGTATAAATATTCCTGTTTTCTGAAAAATCAGTATCTTGTCTACCTACATTTTCTAGAACAACACCTCTTGCTCTGTAATCTGGTGGCACCTACGGTTGCATACTACTCACCACAATTTTCACCCACACATCAGCGGTAAGAAAACCGTTAGCCCACGCTCCATCAAAATCTGCGGTGGGCCACTCGTCGACAATTTCGTCCGCGCTTTTTCCTGCTTTCAATAATTCAGCAATGTTACTTTCAACTTCGGCAAGCATATCGCGGTAGGCTTGCAGATCAGCTTTGTTGGCAAGTGCACCGTGGCCGGGAATAATTTTGCTCTCGTCATTGGCAATAGCCAGGACTTGATCGGCTGCAGCGATTAGTCCGGCAATGCTGCCGCCGGAATCCACATCGATAAACGGGTACATACGGTTAAAAAAAGTGTCGCCCATATGGATGACATTGGCGTTGTTAAAGACGATCAGCGCATCGCCGTCGGTGTGAGCACTGGGGGCATGTCGTAAGCTCAGGTCGTCGCCGTTCAGGTGCAAGCTCATTTCTTCGCTAAAGGTAATCACCGGCAATGCGGCTTTGGGCGATGGCGGCTTGTGCATATTAAACAGCGGGATGGTTTTTTCGCCTTTTAATGCTTCGCGCACATTCTCGTGGGCAATGATAACTGTGCCCCCGCCACCAAAGTGCTCGTTGCCACCGGTGTGGTCGCCATGCCAATGGGTGTTGATCAAAAACCGGGGGCTGCTACCGGACAGATCATTGCCAGACAGGCTATTGATAGCGGCCTGAATTTTATCGGCGAGGGGAGCGTACTGGTCGTCGATAATAAAAGTGCCGTCTTCACCAATGGACAGCCCCATATTGCCGCCATTGCCCATCAACATATACAAGCCAGCGCCGAGGGGAATCGGTTTAATTTCAACTTCGTCCCAGTGCTCGCTAGTCAAAACCCCAGGGCTTGTGGCCATAAGCGCGGCGGCAATGCCCAAGGTAATACCATAATGCTGAATAATTTTTTTCATAATGAAGACTCCTGTTAAGTCACTTCCCGGGTTTTGTCTGCTCTCAAGTAGCATAGCAGTCCCCAAGGGCGGTGCAAACGGCTTGAGTAAATGGCCCGAGAACCCCCGCCGGCCCTCGTATCCCCTGCAGGCTGTCTATATAATTGCGGCTTTTCCTCACGGGGTATTCCAGTGGCCGCAGCGGACGTTTCAACATTTCAGGGATTGATCCTGGCCTTACAGGAATATTGGGCGCGCCAGGGCTGTGTGATTTTGCAGCCCCTGGATATGGAGGTGGGCGCAGGTACCTTTCACCCGGCGACATTTTTGCGCGCTATCGGCCCAGAAAACTGGAGCAGCGCCTATGTACAACCCTGTCGCCGACCCACCGATGGCCGCTACGGGGAGAACCCCAATCGCTTGCAACACTACTATCAGTTTCAGGTGGTACTCAAGCCCTCACCGGATAATATCCAGGACTTGTATCTCGGCTCATTAAAAGAGCTGGGCTTTGATACCTCCGTTCACGATATTCGCTTTGTCGAAGATAACTGGGAATCGCCCACGTTGGGTGCCTGGGGTTTGGGCTGGGAAGTCTGGCTCAACGGTATGGAGGTGACGCAATTCACCTATTTTCAGCAAGTGGGCGGCCTGGAATGCTATCCGGTAACGGGTGAAATCACCTACGGCCTGGAACGTCTGGCCATGTATTTACAGGGCGTCGATAGTATTTTTGACCTGGTGTGGACCCGCACCAGCGACGGCAACACCGTAACTTACGGCGATGTCTTCCACCAAAATGAAGTGGAAATGTCGCACTTTAATTTTGAAGAGGCCGATGTGGATTTTCTGTTTCAAACCTTTGATGCCTGCGAACGCGACAGCAAACGCCTGGTCGAGAAGGGCCTGCCCCTGCCCGCTTATGAAATGGTAATGAAGGCCTCCCATGCCTTTAACCTGCTCGATGCCCGCCACGCGATTTCGGTCACCGAGCGACAACGCTTTATTTTGCGGGTACGCACGCTATCTCGCGCCGTCGCCCAGGCCTATTTCGATTCCCGACTCGCACTGGGTTTCCCCCTCGCCGATAAGGCCATTGCCCAAGAGGTGATTCAAGCCGCCGGGGACAAATCATGAGCGCAGATTTTCTGGTTGAACTCGGCACCGAAGAACTGCCGCCGAAAGCACTTAAAACTCTAATGGACGCCTTCGTTACCGGTGTTGCAGACGGCCTGCAAAAAGCCGAACTCAGCTACTCCGACATTAAGGGCTTTGCCAGCCCGCGACGTTTGGCCCTTGTGGTTACCGATCTCGCCGACACCCAAAACGATATCTTAATTGAGAAACTTGGCCCGCTAGTGAGCGCGGCGTTTGACGCCGACGGCCAACCTACCAAAGCCGCGCAGGGCTTTGCTCGCGGTTGTGGTCTTGGCGCTACCAGCGACGACCTTGCCACCCTTGAACACATTGACACCGACAAAGGCCCCAAACTCTGCTACCGGGACACTAAAGCCGGCGCAACGACCGCTGAACTAGCGCCGGGTATTGTCAGCGCCGCACTCAAGTCCCTGCCGGTTCCGAAACGTATGCGCTGGGGTTCGCGGCGACAAGAATTCGTCCGCCCGGCCCATTGGTTGGTGATGCTATTTGGCGAACAGGTGCTGCCCGGCGACATTCTCGGCTTGCAGGCGGGGCGCTTGTCTCGCGGTCACCGGGTGCATTGCGACCAGGACATCAGTATCGAATCACCGGCTAACTATTGCGCACAGTTGCGCGAAGCTTACGTGCTCGCCGATTTTGACGAGCGCCGTGAACATATCCGTCAACACGTCAACGCCCTTGCCGTCGAGGCCGGTGGCGTCGCGGTAATGGATGACGCTCTGCTCGACGAAGTCACCGCACTGAACGAGTGGCCAAACCCCTTGCTCGGCCGCTTTGATAAAGTTTTTTTGGAGGTTCCCCAGGAAGCCCTGGTGTCCTCCATGCAGGAACATCAAAAATATTTCCCGGTGGTGGACGAAGCCGGAACGATGTTGCCGCTGTTTATTACCGTTGCCAATATTGCAAGCAAGGCTCCAGAGCAGGTCATTGCCGGTAACGAGCGCGTAATTCGCCCGCGTTTTGCCGATGCAAAATTCTTTTACGAAACCGATCTTAAAACCAATTTGTCCGCGCAGCGGGAACGTTTAAAAAATATTGTTTATCAGGCTAAGCTCGGCTCCGTGTTTGATAAAACGGAACGCGTCGCCAAACTCGCTAGCGCCATCGCACCCCATGTGGACGCACCAGCAAACCTGGCTCAGCGTGCCGCCAAACTCAGCAAGTCCGATTTAGTGAGCGAGATGGTGCTGGAGTTCAGCGACCTGCAAGGCACGATGGGGCGTTATTACGCTCATCACGATGGCGAAGATGCACAGGTCGCCGATGCCTTGTTCGAACAATACCTGCCGCGATTTGCCGGTGACGAACTTCCCACCAACCCGGTCGGTATTGCCCTCGCTCTGGCTGATCGCCTCGATACCCTGAGTGGTATTTTTGGAATTGGCCAAAGTCCTTCCGGCTCCCGCGACCCCTTTGGATTACGCCGCGCCAGCCTGGCGGTATTGCGCATCTTGATTGAACGAAAGATTGATCTCGACCTCGGTGAATTTATTGCACTCGCAGCAGCGGGTCACGGCGAACTACCGGAGCAGGATGGACTGGTTGCGCAGGTTCAGGATTACGTACTTGGCCGCTTACGGGCGCTGTGCGAGGAAAGCCATATTCCTGCCGAAATGTTTTTGTCAGTTGCGGCCAAACAATTAAGTAAGCCTCTCGATATTCATCGCCGCATCCTCGCGGTTAATGCTTTTGCAAAGCTCCCCGAAGCAGCGAGTCTAGCCGCCGCTAATAAAAGGGTGTCGAATATCCTGCAAAAACAGGATGCCTCGTCACTGACTGGCGACGTCGATACCGCTTTATTTGAGAACGATGCGGAACACGCTTTGTGGGCAACGTTGTCTGAAATGGGCACGCACGCGCAACCCCTTATCGACAAGGGCGACTACGAAGCGGCACTGTCCCTGCTTGCCGGGCTGCGCGAGCCGGTGGATGCCTACTTCGACTCCGTGATGGTCATGGCCGATGACGAGGCCATTCGCCTTAACCGCTGTCGGGTGCTGGCAAAACTACGCCATTTATTTTTAGAGGTGGCCGACGTTTCGCTGCTGGCCAGTAAAGTGGGTGCAAACTGATGCCGCTGATTATTCTCGACCGCGACGGTGTTATTAATGCGGACTCCGACGACTACATAAAAACGCTGGAAGAATGGCAAGCCCTGCCGGGCAGCATTGAGGCCATCGCCGCTCTCTGTAAAGCAGGTTTTACCGTAGTGGTTGCCACTAACCAGTCGGGCTTGAGCCGGGGTTTATTTGATCTCGACGACCTTGAAGCGATGCACGAACAGCTTCGCGAATTGGTCGAAGCCGCTGGTGGCGAGATTGCCGGTATTTTTTATTGCCCCCACCACCCGGACGACAACTGCGACTGCCGCAAACCTAAACCCGGATTGTTCGATGCCATCGCCCGCGAACTCGAACTCGATCTGAGTAGCGAACGAACCATTGCCGTTGGCGACAGTTTGCGCGACCTGGAAGCCGCCGTCGAAAGCGGTTGTCGGCCTGTGTTAGTACGCACCGGCAAGGGCAACAAAACCGAGAGCGAATTGGTTGAACACAGAAATCCTATTATTCGCAAAACCGCCGTCTACGACGATCTTCGCGCAGCGACAACAGAGATCATCAGCGGTAACCTCCGGTGAAGGCGATTTATCTGCTGCGTTCCTTGCTGTTTTATTTCGGCTACTTATCCGCCATTGGTGTTTTTTCACTACTGGGCTGTACGGTCGGCTGGTTATTACCGATGAGGCAGCGACAAACCCTGGTCACCACGGCCAATCAACTGATCGTGCCCTGGTTAGGTTTGTGCTGTGGCGTGAAGCTAAAAGTCGAGGGCCTGGAAAATATTCCAGAGGAGCCCTTTGTCGCCCTGAGCAAACACCAGTCGAGCTGGGAGACTTATTATTTGCAGCGCACGCTGCGCCCGGTGAGCACCATTCTTAAGCGCGAATTATTACGCATCCCGGTGTTTGGCTGGGGGCTGGCCACCACGGCGCCCATCGCCATTAATCGGGACAATCCCAGGCAAGCGCTGCGGGACGTGATGGAGCAAGGCAAAGATCGCTTACTCAATAAGAAGATGAATGTGCTGGTTTACCCAGAGGGTACTCGAGTCTCTCCCGGCAACACTCGGAAATTCAATCGTAGTGGCGCAGCCCTGGCCATTGCTGCCGGGGTGCCGGTGTTACCGATCTGTCATAACGCTGGAACCTGCTGGCCCGCCCATCGAATCATCAAGTATCCCGGCACCATTCACGTGGTATTCAGCAAAGCCATTGATCCTAAGGGTTACGATAGCAAAGCGCTCACGGATGAAGTCAGAAACTGGATGGACGTCACGCTTAAAAACCTGCCCTAAAACACCGTCTTAACCCGGCTTTCAAGCTGTGCTAGACTTTCCAGCTCAATGGATGGGAGGCGCATGCTGATGAACGACAAGCAAAAGACTGGGAATGATCCCAGCGACACTAAGTCCGGCGGTACCAAAACCGACGACACCAAACCCGGAGAATACACCGGCCCAGATCAGCGCAGAACCACGCGACGCGAGAGCACTGATCGACGCGAAGATATTCGTTTCGACATCAAAAACGATGATCGCCGGGATAAGCGAGGCCGCCGCAAGGAAGACAACCTGTTTTGGGACTAAGTCCGCGACCACTTTCCGCGCGGGATCCCCGTGGGACACCTTTCCCCTAGCCACTTTTCCCGTAACCATAGCCCTTAAGCAAGAAAGTCACCCAAGAGGCTAACAAAACAGGAAAGGTCTAAAAATAAGCCTCTACTCCGGAAGTAAGCGCTTACTTTTATACATTCCCGCCGTTATATATCGAGATTAGCCACAGACAGTGCATTAGTTTCAATAAACGCTCGTCGCGGCTCGACGTGATCACCCATCAGCGTGTTGAACATCTGATCCGCCACCACCGCATCTTCAACGGTCACTTGTAACATCCGACGACACTCTGGGTCCATGGTGGTCTCCCACAACTGTTCTGGATTCATTTCCCCCAGACCCTTGTAGCGCTGCACCGCGTAACCTCTTCGACCCTCATTCATTAGCCAGTCGATCACCTCTTCAAACTCGACTACCGGCTGCTGCCGTTCGCCGCGGCTGATATAGGCGCCGGCTTCTAATAGCGCCAACAGCTTTTGCCCTAAACCGGTGATGGTTTTATATTCTGGCGAGCCAATAAAGTCGTGGGAAATGGTGTAGCTGTCATCGCTACCGTGGGCTCGAACCCCACATCGCGGCAGAAAAATATTGCGTTCTGTATCGTGGTGCGCGCTCATGCTATAGCTGGCGGCCTGGTCTAAACCCCGCTCTGCCAGCTTAGCCTCTATACCTTCCGCCCATTCAGCAATAACACTTTGACTACTTAAATCCTCCATACTCAGCGCAGGGGCGTAGATCATCTCTTTAAGCAGTACGATGGGATAAGCGCGGGCCATGCGATCGATCATCGCTATCACGCTACGGTATTCCGTCACCAAATCAGACAGGGCCGCGCCAGTGATGGCGGGAGCATCGGCATTAACATGCAGGCTTGCGCCGTCTATCGCCGATTGCGTCAGAAACTCGGTTAGCGCCTCATCATCTTTTAAATAGCGCTCCTGCTTACCTTTACTAATTTTATATAGGGGCGGTTGCGCGATAAAAATATGGCCGCGCTCCACTAACTCTCGCATCTGCCGGAAAAAGAAGGTCAGCAACAGAGTGCGAATATGCGAGCCATCCACGTCCGCATCGGTCATGATGACGATGGTGTGGTAACGCAGCTTGTCCGGTTTAAACTCGCTGGCACCAATGCCACAACCCAGGGCAGTAATTAAGGTGCCGACCTCGGCGCTGGACAGCATTTTGTCAAAGCGCGCTTTTTCGACGTTTAAAATCTTACCCTTCAGTGGCAAAATCGCCTGCGTACGACGATCCCGGCCCTGCTTGGCCGAGCCCCCCGCAGAATCACCCTCCACCAGATAGAGTTCGGACAAGGCCGGGTCTTTCTCCTGGCAGTCCGCCAACTTGCCAGGTAAGCCAGCAAGGTCAAGTGCGCCCTTGCGTCGGGTCATTTCCCGGGCTTTGCGAGCGGCTTCTCGAGCACGGGCAGCATCAATAATTTTATTAATAATAACCTTAGCTTCCGGAGGATTTTCTAGTAGGTAGTCACTAAAGGCCTTACCCATTTCCTGTTCGACGGCGGTTTTCACTTCTGAGCTGACCAGCTTGTCCTTGGTCTGGGAAGAAAACTTGGGATCGGGCACCTTCACCGAAATAATCGCGGTCAGGCCCTCGCGAGCATCATCCCCGGTGGCGCTAACCTTCGCTTTACTGAGTACGCCCTCGCGCTCCATATACGTGTTTAGGGTGCGGGTCAGCGCGGCGCGGAAGCCAGCCAGGTGGGTGCCGCCATCGCGCTGTGGAATATTGTTGGTATAGGCAAAGACGTTTTCCTGGTAGCTTTCATTCCATTGCAAAGCCACTTCTACGCTGGTGCCGTCTTCACGCTCGTTGTTGAAATGAACCACCTTGTTGAGGGGTGCTTTGTTCTCGTTGAGAAACTCAACGAAGGCCCTAAGGCCGCCATCATATTGATAAGTATCAGTTTTTCCGCTGCGCTCATCACTTAACTGGATTTTGACGCCGGAATTAAGAAACGACAACTCACGTAAGCGCTTGGCCAAAATATCGTAGTGAAAGCTGATATTGGTAAAGGTTTCGGCGGACGCCCAGAAGCGTACCTGGGTGCCAGTATTACTGCTTTCGCCGACTACGGCCAGTGGGCTATCGGCAACGCCGTGGCTGTAAAACTGTTCGTGTACTTTGCCGTCTCGGCGCACGATCAGCTGTAATTTTTCAGATAGTGCATTCACCACCGAAACCCCTACCCCGTGCAAGCCCCCAGACACTTTATAGGAATTGTCATCAAATTTACCACCGGCATGGAGCACGGTCATAATCACTTCCGCCGCCGAAACCCCTTCTTCGTGGACATCGACCGGTATTCCCCGACCATTGTCCGTTACCGTAATCGACTCATCGGTGTGAATAGTAACCGTGGTTTCCGTGCAATGGCCTGCCAGTGCTTCGTCGATAGAGTTATCAACCAGCTCGAACACCATGTGATGTAGGCCGGTGCCATCATCGGTGTCGCCAATATACATACCGGGGCGTTTTCTAACGGCATCCAGGCCCTTGAGGACCTTAATGTTCGATGAATCATAAGCACCGTCCTGGGCGCTCTCGCCAAGTTTTTCGCCGTCGCCTACTTTGTTTTCCGTATCATCGCTCATAAAATGCCTTTAAATTATCTAGTTTGTACTACTAATTGCTGCGTGTCTGGTGTGGAGCGGGCTTTTTATACCCTCGCCTTTATACCCTCACCTCGCCACTCAAAATCTCGCCATGTTTCACGTGAAACACTTTAAGGCTTCCGTTTTGCTGGCCGTTTCCGGCCTCGACGCTTCCTTTCGCCGTCGCCTCTGTATTTATGTGCATGTTCATATCCGTCCAACCTAATGCTCGCCACGGCGCTAGCAGCTGCTCTGCATCGGTGCCAGTAATAAACGTCTGGCAGCCCATTTCGGCGATCAAGGCGGCGACGTTTTTCTGCTGCTCCATATCCAGCTCCGCGGGCAAATCATCGATCAAAAACACGCTGGGCCTATCATTCTGCGCTCGATAATGGACGCCCTGGGCCATCATCATCGCCATCACCAGGCCTTTAGTTTGGCCCCGCGACAACACCTCTGCGGCATTTTGCTGCCGACAACGCACTCGCACATCTGCACGGTGCGGGCCGTGCTGGCTGGAACCTGTCATTATATCCCGGTCGCGCCCAGCCTTTAAGGTTTCTTTTAAGCCTTTACTGCTATCCCAGCCCTGGGAGTAGGAAAAGCTAATTTCCGGTATCGGCGACAGCCGCTGTAGTATTTCTGCCACCAGGGGCGCTATGGTCTCGAGATATTCTCGGCGCAATAGGGTGATTTGTTCCGACAAATCAGCAAACTGCTCATCCCACCAATCGAGCTCCGCCAAATGCCCGCCCTTGCCCCGCTTCAGTAAGGCGTTACGTTGCTGCAAAACCCGTTGTTGTTGGCGCCACAGCTCTCTAAACGCTGGGTGAGTATGAAACAAACCCCAATCTAAATAGCGGCGTCGGTTTTGCGGCCCGCCTGCCAATAACTGGAAGCTCTCGGTATTGATTAGCACCAAGGGTAGGACTTCGGCCAGGGCAGAGGCGGTGTGAACTAACTCGCCGTTAACCTTAAAGCGGAATCCACCTTTTGTTTCACGTGAAACACCCACTGGAAGCCCGGCCGAACCTTCTTCCCCGTCTTTTAGCTTTCCCGCCAACAAACCAAACACCGTACACTGGCCAACGTCCTCGGCAACATTAATCACCGCTTTAATGGAGCGCGAGCGAAACGACCGGCCGCGGCCCAAAAGATGTATGGCCTCCAATATACTGGTCTTGCCGGAACCATTAGGGCCAGCAAACAGGTTAATCTGGGGGGCTGGCTCCAAAGTTTGGGAGCCCAGGTTTCTCACCCCCTGCACGGTCAATTGCTTGATATGCACAGCAGGAGGCCCGCAACGATCATATTAGTAGTACAAATGGGGCTCAAAGCCGCATAGGCATAATGACATAAACGCTGCTGTCGTCACTGTGGTCATCCATCAGCGCGCTGCTATTGGCATCGGAAAGAGTAAAACGCACCTTATCGCCACCAAGCACATTGAGCACATCAATGATGTAATTAACATTAAAGCCAAGCTCCAGGGTGCCGCCATTATAATCCACGGTTATTTCTTCTTCGGCGGTTTCCTGTTCTGGGTTATTAGCCATAATAGTGAGCTGGTCGCCCTCTAACTGCATGCGCACGCCACGATACTTCTCGTTAGATAGAATGGAAGCCCGCTGAAAGGCCTGCTTCAGACCGTCACGCTCACCTTCCAATATCTGGGTACCGCCTTTGGGCAAGACGCGCTCGTAATCTGGGTACGCGCCATCCACCAGCTTGGAGGTGAAACGAAAGTCTTCCCCTTCGATACGGGCATGATTGGTGCCCATAACCACATTCACCTCGCCTTCGTCACTCAGCAAGCGAGCCAGCTCCACTACACCTTTGCGGGGCAAAATGGATTGCTCGGCTTTGTCGTCGCCAACGTTATTGGGGTTAACTTGAATATCGCCATCACTCATCGCCAGTCGGTGCCCATCGGTCGCAACTACTCGCAGCCGATTGCCGCTCACCTCCCACAACATGCCGTTAAGATAATAACGCACGTCTTGTTGGGCCATGGCAAAGGCGGTTTTATCGATAAGCTGTTTTAATTTTTGCTGGGCCACGGTAAACGACATGCGGCCAGATTGCTCTTCCACGCTGGGAAACTCATTGGCCGGCAGCGTCGACAAGGCAAAGCGGCTCCGGCCACTGCGTAGAATGGCGCGGCCGTCTTCCGTTGAAAATTTAATCTCCGCGCCATCCGGTAGCGAGCGACAAATATCGACAAACTTTCGCGCCGGAACAGTGATCTCACCACTTTCACCTGCAGCCTCTAACTGCACCTGGCTGCGGATTTCCACTTCCAAATCTGTGCCGGTTACCGATAGCTCCTGCTCATTCAGCACTAACAACACGTTGGATAATACCGGCAAGGTCTGCCGTCGCTCAACAATGCCCGCGACTAATTGCAGGGGTTTCAGCAACGTTTCTCGGCTGGCGGTAAATTTCATTGATCTTCCTTTATACACGGGACACCTGGGTGCCGGCTTACATAATTAATGAGTGAGTCGTCTCGCCTTAGCTCAGGTCTTTAGCGATCGGGTAAGAATCTTTATATCTTCACGTTGCTCGTGCGTAGTTTCCTCTAGCGCCTTAATAGTTCGACACGCGTGAATAACCGTCGTGTGATCGCGGCCACCGAAGGCTTCACCAATTTCCGGCAAGCTGCGCGTCGTCAACTGCTTAGCAAGAAACATCGCCGTTTGGCGAGGCCGTGCCACCGAGCGATTACGCCGCTTGGAAAGCATGTCCGACAACTTGATTTTATAATATTCTGCCACCGTGCGCTGAATATTTTCAATGGTAACCAGCTTGTCCTGCAAGGCTAAAAGGTCTTTCAGGGTTTCGCGCACAAACTCTACATCGATAGTTCGTCCGGTAAAGTGGGCGCTTGCCATTACACGCTTAAGTGCGCCCTCTAACTCTCTTACATTGGCCTGAATGCGCTGCGCCATAAAGAACGCGGGCTCGTAGGGCAGGTCCAAATTTGATTCCGCGGCTTTTTTCATCAAAATGGCTACCCGTGTTTCCAGCTCGGGCGGCTCTACTGCCACGGTTAAACCCCAACCAAAGCGGGATTTTAATCTTTCTTCGAGACCGTCGATTTCCTTCGGATAACGATCACAGGTCACGATCATCTGCCGACCACCTTCGAGCAAAGCATTGAAGGTGTGGAAAAACTCCTCCTGAGAGCGTTCTTTTTTGGCGAAAAACTGGATGTCATCAATTAACAGCGCATCGACCGAACGGTAATAGCGCTTGAATTCATTAATAGCATTCAGCTGCAAGGCTTTTACCATGTCGGCGACAAAGCGCTCGGAATGCAAATACACGACGCGGGCGTCAGGCTTATTTAAGCGCAACTGATTGCCAACCGCGTGCATCAAATGGGTTTTCCCCAAACCCACGCCACCATAGATAAATAAGGGGTTGTAAGAGCCACCCGGGTTTTCTGCCACCTGCCGGGCCGCCGCCAGAGCCAATTGATTAGACTTACCTTCTACAAAAGCATCAAAGCGAAATTTGTCATTCAGGTTGTTTTCCAGGGGCTCCTTGCGCCGCGCCAGCAGAGCAGCTTTTGCCGGAGTATCTGCGCCTGGCTGCGCATCTCTCGATCCGCCGAACCCACCTCCGGCCCAGGCATTGCTTTCCTGTTGTGTGTGCGTATTAATTGCCCGAGCGCCGTTTACCCCGGCAGCGGCGCCTTGCGTTTTCAGCTGTTCCAGCACCGGGCGGCTTACCAGGCCACCGTTAACGACAGAGCTGCTCACTATCGAGCCTTCTAGCTGCGTATTGGTCAGGATCGCGCCCGAGACAGGCCTCTCCGCAAGCGGTGCCTCGGTTTTTACCCTGGCTTCCATCGTTTCTGTCGTCTCCAACCCCTCTGCGCCCTTCAAAAAGGCAGCTTCGGTGGCCACGGAGCTTACTTGTATAGCATCAACACCGCTGTCCAAATCTCGGTAAAGCTCGCGAATACGCTCGAGAAACTTGTCCTCTACCCAGCTCTGCACAAAGCGGTTAGGCGCGACCAGGCGTAAATCGCCATTGTCGGCCTTGTCCGGCTGAAGCGGCTGTATCCAGGTTTCAAATTGTTGTGCGGGCAGTTCGTCCCGCAAGTATCCGAGGCATTGCTGCCAAACCAACTGCGCCAAGAAAACCTCCTGTGGTCTTTTATTCTGTTATGGGTTTTTATTGTCTTGCGACGTCTTTCACCGCTTTTTACTCTCTTTACAGCGTTATTTACCGTCTTTTTTGCTGTGCCGGCGAGAATGCAGTCTAAAAGACTTTGGTCGAGTTATCCACAGTTTTGAAAAAATAACTTTATTTTAATAAAGAATTTTTATATTTTAAAAACAAAAGGTTATGCTTCCGTCGTGGATTATGTTATCCACAGAATTACCCAGCAGATTGCTCAATAAATAAGCACATTTTGTGGATAACCTGTAGACATTTACTGTATAAGACCGGTATTACCTGTGATCGGCATTCCGGTTGCCACGCGCCATCTTCTGGCCCCTTGCGCGGGCCGCAGTTAGTGACTTTTTATTAGCGTGCAGTCACTTCCCAACACAAAAACTGGAAAAAATCTCTCCGAGCAAGTCATCGCTGGTAAATTCACCAGTTATGCTGCCCAACTGTTCCTGCGCGCACCGCAACTCTTCTGCGACCAGCTCGCCCGCAGCGGTGCTCGACATTAAACCCTCAGCCAGACGCAAGTGTTTTTGGGCCGCTTGCATCGCCACCAGGTGGCGTGCACGGGCAGAAAACACGCCTTCGCTACCGTGCTGAAACCCCGCGCTGGCTTGCAGGTGTGCCTTGAGTGTATCCATACCTACGCCCGTTTTAGCAGACAAGGCAATTACCGGAACACCGGTTTCGCCGCCGGTTATAGCCGCGATCACCGGCGTTATTGAAGACAAGTCCTGGGCGGAGCGATCGATTTTATTCAGCACAATGGCGACCCGAGTTTTAGCTGAGTCATTCTGGAGAGGTGCGTGTTGCTGGAATACATGTTGCACGGGTAAACGCTCAACCAGCTCGCGCCACTCCCCGGCTAGCTGCGTTTCAAGTTCTTTGGCGTGCGCTTCCCCGCCGTTATTTAACAGGGTGCTATCAATAACGTAGAGCACTTGATCGGCGGTTTCGATTTCACCCCAGGCCCGCCTAACCCCCTCGCGCTCCACCAGGTCGTCGGTATCGCGCAGACCCGCGGTATCCACTAAATGCAGGGGCAGGTCATCTAACAAAATAGCTTCACGCAGCACATCCCGCGTGGTGCCCGCGACCTCGGTAACAATCGCCGTATCACGCTGGGCCAGCGCATTCATCAAACTGGATTTCCCGGCGTTGGGTCGGCCGACAATGGCGACCGTCGTACCCTCCCTTAATAATGCGCCCTGCTGAGCACAACCCAGCACGGTTTCGACCTGTGCCAGCAGTGCAGAAACCCGATCGCCAACCTTGCCATCGGCTAAAAAATCAATTTCTTCTTCGGGGAAATCTATCGCCGATTCCACATACATGCGCAGATGAATCAGGGCTTCCACTAAAACGTGGATGTGTGCGGAAAATTCTCCCTGCAGGGAGCGCACCGCACTTTGTGCCGCAGTTTCAGAGCTGGCATTAACCAAATCCGCCACCGCTTCAACCTGAGTGAGATCCATTTTTCCGTTAATAAAGGCGCGCTCACTGAACTCCCCGGGACGCGCCTGCCGCACCCCGAGCGCCAACACCCGACGCAACAACATCCCCAACACCACCACGCCGCCATGGCCCTGAAGCTCAACAACATCTTCGCCGGTAAAGGAGGCTGGCGCGGGAAAATAAAGTGCTATGCCTTCGTCGACCACCTCGCCAGCGGCACCCAAAAATGGGCCATAACTCGCCACCCGGGGCTGGAGTGTTCTGCCCACCAGCGCGGGAATAAGGTCCTGGAGTTGATTGCCAGAAATACGCAGAATGCCTACACCGCCACGCCCACTCGGGGTGGCGATTGCGGCTATCGTGTCACTCGTTGCGGTAGGCATAGTTTTTATTAATAGGCCTCAACCGGTATTAAGTTTTTGGTTTATTCGGCTTCGACTTTTCGCGTAATCGCCCACTGCTGCGCAATAGACAAAAGACTGTTCACCGTCCAGTACAACACCAGACCAGAAGGAAACATGACGAAGAAAAATGCAAAAGCCACCGGCATAATTTTCATCACCTTGGCCTGTATCGGATCCGGCGGTGTCGGTTGCAGGCTTTGCAGGAAGAACATACAAATACCATTTACTACCGGTAAAACATAATGGGGATCTTTTACCGATAGATCCGTAATCCAAAAAATCCACGGTGCATGACGTAATTCTACACTTTCGCTTAAGGCCCAATACAAAGCAATAAACACCGGCATCTGGATCAACATAGGAAAGCAGCCGCCCATCGGGTTTACTTTTTCCTTTTTGTACAAACCCATAACTTCCTGAGAAAGTTTAGCGCGGTCGTCGCCGTGTAATTCTCGCAGGCGAGCCATTTCCGGCTGCAATTTACGCATCTTCGCCATCGACCGGTAACTGGTCGCAGACAGTGGATAAAATACGGTTTTTACCACCACGGTCAAACCAATAATCGCCCAACCCCAATTGCCAAAAATTCCGTGAAGCCACTGTAGGCCCCAAAATAAGGGTTTTGCAATCCACCACAGCCAGCCGTAATCAATGGTTAAATCCAAATAAGGCGCTATTTCTTTTAAACGTTTCTGATCTTTCGGCCCAACGTAAAACTGCGCTCCCGTGCTTCCCGTTTGCCCGGGCTCAACCACCCACTCGGGGCCAGTAAAGCCAAACGCGTACAATTCTTTACCCGCTAGTTTGCGCAACTGGTAGCGATTAAGCTCCCCCTGATCCGGAACCCATGCACCAACAAAATAGTGTTGCACCATGGCGACCCAGCCGCCCTCGCGCTCGGCTTTAAATGCCTCTTCGTCGAGATCGTCAAAATCAATTTTTTTGTAATTCGTTTCCGAGGTACTAAGCGCTGCACCGAGATAAGGTTTTAACCCGACCCGACCCGTTTGCGCGGGGTTGTAAGTATCTCGCAACATTTGTCCGAACAAATGTCCGCGCCAACTTTCCGACCCACGATTGTCTACGCGATAATTAACGTCTATTAAATAATCGCCGCGGCGCAACACAAACTCTTTAGTAATCTGGCTCTCGCCCTGAGACATTTGCAAGGGCACTCGAATTTCGTTTTCGCCTTCTTCCAGCCGATAACTTTCCTGAGCTGCGCGAAACACGGGTCGCTCGCCACCAGTATCGGTGCCGCTTTTTCCAATCAGTCCACTCTGCGCAATATAGGTGTAAGTCTGCGAACGATTAAGCATTAAAAACGGGTCGGCGTCGTCTTTAAGCTCACTTAAATGCGCTAACAAGGAGGCCCGCACAATATCTCCACCGCGGGTATCTATCACTACCTCGAGCATATCCGTGGTAATGGTTACCAGACGCGTTGCCGCCTTGCTGTCCGTACTCGCCGGGGCGGACTCATCGAGAGAAGGCTTATCAAGCGTCGGGACTAAATCCGCACCGAGCGCCAAATCAGCTTGTTCGCCCAGGCGGGTATTACCGGTCGAATCAATGTCGGGAATAATCACCGCTTCTCGGTTTGCCACCGAGGCTTCCGGTCGACGGCTATCCTGGAAATCATTCCAGCGGATAAATAGCACGGCAAATATAGCGACCATTGCGGCGATTAAAACATTGCGTTGCCAATCCATAATTAACCATTCTCTCTTTGTGTTGGGCTTTGTGTTGGGCTTTGTGTTGGGGGTTGGCTAGCTGCGTGTTGTGGTTTCTCTGGCACCGGATCGTGCCCACCCTGATGATAGGGATGACACTTAACCAGACGCCTAAGTGTTAACCAGACGCCATAAATCGCGCCACGCTCACGGATTGCTTCGATAGCATATTGGGAACACGTTGGGTAAAACCGGCAGTTCGAACCCAAAAACGGGCTTATCGTCCATTGATAAATTTTTAGTAGCGCCACCATGGCCCGTGCTATCACGCCTGTTCTCCCGGCACAGCTGCCGCTGACTTTTCTATTGCCTGGTTTACTTTGTTGATTAACTGCTGCCAACCTTCCTGCAATACGCGATTCTGCATTTCCACGGAGAGTTCGTCTACACCTCGACGCGTCAAAAAAATGATATCTAGTTTAAGTTGTTGTATTGCGGGACTAATACGGAAAGTGTTTCTGGCCACCCTTTTTATCCGGTTGCGATCTACCGAGCGCCGCAAGTTTTTCTTGGCGACCACTAAGCCTAGCCGAGATAGCGCTGCGCTGTTGGGTCGAGCCAACAAGAGAAAATACTTATGGGAAACACGAAAAGTGGCGTCGTCAAATACGCTTTTATAATCACTGGCGCACAACAGGCGTTGCTGCCGAGTAAAGCGCTGCGAAGCTAAACCTGGGGAGGCGGGAGTGCTAGAAACAAGTGCGCTGGGCATCACCCCCACCCAGTGCTATTGGATCGGCTTACAAACAGTCTATCAAGCGGCCAGACGTTTGCGGCCTTTGGCGCGCCGACGCTTTATTATTAGACGACCACTTTTTGTCGCCATGCGCGCGCGAAATCCGTGGGTGCGTTTGCGTTTTAACACGCTAGGTTGGAATGTTCTTTTCATTGCCGTAATCCGAGTTGCTTACTACTTCGAGAGCCTGTGGACCTGTTAAAAGCTAGCCCTGGGTTTAACTAAACTCCAGCACAGCCGCAAGGGTCTGCCATCAAATGGCCGCGCATTTTAGGAAAAAAGCGCTCAGGTATCAATGCCTAAATTCAGTTCCTGACCTAATCTGGCCATTTACGGGTCTTTTTATCAGTCTTTTGTATGGGCCTGTAGGGCTTACTAGAGACTGGATTCGATAAACCGGGCTCAGATAAATATAAGTTCTGAGAATAAACCCTGTGGATAAGCCAGACTTGATCTGTGTATCAATATCGCTTTATCCACAAAAAATCAGCATTTTTGTTGGCGGGCTTAAACTATCCAAAGCTTACAACCACGCTATTGGTGTGAAACCCCGCGCTTTCCCTTGGACTTTCATAGGGCTTAAGGCCTTGATTCTATTTTTAAAACTCGGTATATCCACTGTTTTAAGGCCCCTAATAACTATAACTATAATTAACTTACTTAATATATACATATTTAATTAAATACTAATAAGAATAGTTATTTAATAGCTCAATAAATCAATATAGCCGTCTTTGCGCCAATCAGGATACAATGCTCGACTGTCCCGATTTCACATAACCTCACTCAACCGCGACATAAATATTATGCGTTTCCCAGACTCCTTTGATGTCATCGTTATTGGTGGCGGCCATGCGGGCACCGAGGCGTGTTTGGCGTCGGCGCGCATGGGTTGTGCGACTCTGTTGGTTACGCACAACGTAGAAACCCTGGGTCAAATGTCCTGTAATCCCGCCATTGGCGGTATCGGGAAAAGTCATTTGGTCAAAGAAATCGACGCCCTGGGCGGAGCCATGGCACAGGCGACCGACAGTGGCGGCATACAGTTTCGCGTGCTTAACGCCCGCAAAGGCCCGGCGGTACGCGCCACCCGAGCGCAGGCGGATCGGGTGCTCTACAAAGCGGCCATAAGAGGTATTTTGGAGAACCAGCCCAACCTCACTATTTTTCAGCAAGGCGTGGACGACCTCATTGTCGAGGGCGACCGGGTCGCCGGAGTAGTAACGGCAATGGGCGTCGAATTTCGCGCGCCCACCGTGGTGTTAACCGCAGGCACTTTCCTCGGTGGCCGTATCCATATTGGGCTCGACAATCATTCCGGCGGACGGGCAGGTGATCCTCCCTCCGTTCGGCTTGCGGAACGCCTGCGCGAACTGCCCTTCCGGGTAGACCGGCTTAAAACTGGCACTCCGCCACGCATTGATGCGAGCACGGTTAATTTCGAGGGTCTGGAAGAGCAGTGGGGCGATCAACCCACACCGGTTATGTCCTATTTGGGCTCCGTCGCAGATCATCCTCGGCAAACCTGCTGCTGGGTGACCCATACCAATACCCAAACCCACGATATTATCCGCGGCGGTCTGGATCGCTCACCGATGTACACCGGAGTGATCGACGGCATTGGTCCGCGTTACTGTCCTTCCATCGAAGACAAAATTGTGCGTTTTGCCGACAAAGACAGCCATCAAATTTTTATAGAACCGGAGGGCCTGGAGACTCATGAGCTCTACCCCAATGGCATTTCCACCAGTTTGCCCTTTGATGTGCAGTTGAACTTAGTGCGCTCTATCAAAGGTTTTGAGAACGCCCACATTACCCGCCCGGGCTACGCTATCGAATACGATTTTTTTGATCCTCGAGATTTGCGTCACAGCCTGGAAACACGAGCCTTGAAAGGTCTGTACTTCGCCGGACAGATCAACGGCACCACCGGTTACGAGGAGGCCGCAGCGCAAGGGTTGTTGGCGGGACTTAACGCCGCTCGACAAGCCCTTCAGCAGGAGCCGTGGACGCCGGGTCGGGATGAGGCCTACCTGGGGGTGATGGTCGACGACCTGGTCACCACCGGAACCCGTGAGCCCTATCGGATGTTTACCAGTCGCGCCGAATATCGACTGATGCTGCGCGAAGACAACGCTGATCAGCGCCTGACTGAATTCGGTCGTAAACTCGGCCTGGTCGATGATCACCGCTGGCAGCGCTTTAGTGATAAATGCGAGGCCGTGGAACAGGAGCGTCAGCGCTTGCAGGACAGTTGGGTTCAGGCTGGTTCAAGCCAGGCCTTGCAGTTAGAGCCGCTGCTGGAAAAGCCCTTGTCGCGAGAGGCAAACTTACTAGAGCTGCTGAAGCGGCCGGGTTTAAGTTATGGCGATATAGCCGGTTTAGTGAGCATTAGCCCTGACAGCTCTAATCTAGATGACGGTTCTAGCTCGGAAGAGACGGCTGCGCGTCAAACCGCAGGCGCACAAATTGAAATCGAAATTAAATATCAGGGTTATATTGATCGTCAACGGGGCGAAATAGAACGCCTGCGCCGCCATGAGCAAACCATTATTCCCAGCAGTTTTGATTACAGTGCGGTATCTGGATTATCCAATGAAGTGGTTCAAAAACTCACTGCCGCAGAACCCGAAAGCCTGGGCCGAGCGGCGCGCATCCCCGGTGTCACGCCCGCAGCGGTTTCGCTGTTGCTTATTTATCTGAAAAAACACTCTTTAGAAGCGGGTCGGGCCTCAACAAATGCGGCGAAATTAAACCAGACCTCAGGCTCCGCGCCTAACAGCGCTCAAAACTGATCAACCGCCCCGCCACATAAAAAATGCCCCAACCCATAGCAGACACCCCAGAGTTTTGTCAGCTCCTCGCCTCTGGCCTGGAGCGGCTCGGCTTTGGGTCAAACCCGGACCGAGAGCAAAAACTGCTGCGCTATCTCGATATGCTGGTGCGTTGGAATCTTACCTACAACCTGACCGCCGTTACCGATCCCGAAGCAATGATTTACCGGCATCTGCTGGATAGTCTGGCGATCGCCGGGCACTTAGTTGGCCAGCGCTTTATCGATGTGGGTACCGGCGCAGGTTTACCGGGCATACCGTTGGCGATCTGGATGGACGATAAGTCCTTCGCGCTACTCGACAGCAACGGCAAAAAAACGCGCTTTCTGGTGCAGGTGAAGCTGGAGTTAGGCCTGTCGAACGTCGAGGTTATTCATAGTCGGGTGGAACAGCATCAAGCTGAAACACGCTTTGATGGCGTATTAACTCGCGCCTTTGCCAGTCTCGCCGAAATGGTGGAACAATGTGATGGCTTGTTGGCGGATAATGGTGCTTTCTATGCCATGAAGGGCCGAATGTCCGATCAGGAGTTGTCCGCCCTGCCAAAAACTTATACTCTCCGTGCCGCCCGGGCGCTTGATATTCCCGGTGGAGATGAACAACGACACCTGGTCGAATTGACCCGTCAACCTTAAACCATCCGTCGAGGCTAGCGTACTTTTGCCACATATTTATGCCATAGCGAACCAGAAAGGCGGCGTGGGGAAAACCACCACCAGCGTCAACCTAGCCGCGTCGTTAGCCCATTTAGGCAAGCGCGTGTTGTTGGTAGACCTGGATCCCCAGGGCAACGCGACCATGGGTAGCGGAGTGGACAAAAGCCAGCTCGAATTTTCGATTTATGAAGTGCTCACTGATCAGGCCAGTTTTACCCAGGCTTGTGTGGCTTGCGCCGACGCGGGCTACGACTTACTACCGGCCAACGACGACCTGACCGCAGCGGAAGTAGAGCTGCTGAGCGTTGCCGACAAGGAGCAACGCCTAAAAACCGTGCTTGCCAATACCGAAAGTAACACCGAAAGCAATACTGAAAATTACGACTACGTGATTATCGATTGCCCGCCATCGCTCAACATGCTCACCGTCAACGCCCTGGTCGCAGCCGATAGCGTCATCATCCCCATGCAGTGCGAATACTATGCGTTAGAAGGCCTTACCGCGCTGGTAAACACCATTGCGCAGGTCGCCAAAGTCGCCAACTCGGGCTTGCGGGTCGAAGGCATACTTCGCACCATGTACGATGCGCGCAGTAGCTTGACCCTCGAAGTGTCCGATCAACTCCACCACCATTTTGGTAAACGCGTGTATCAAACCGTTATTCCCCGTAATGTTCGCCTCGCCGAAGCTCCTAGCTATGGCAAGCCGGCACTGTTGTACGATCGCCTCTCAAAAGGCGCGGTTGCCTATTTGGGTCTGGCAGATGAAATTTTGCGCCGCCGTGACAAGTCGGCAAGTGCCAACAAAGAGGGTGCCGCGACCACCGTGTCCGGTAGAGAGGCAGGCTGATGGCGACGAAACGCAAAGGCCTGGGCCGGGGTCTGGATGCACTGCTGGGTACGGCCGGGCTACAGGAAGTGGCAGAAAACCCGGCAACCAACGACACGGAAAGCGGCGCCGAAAACCGAGCCGCAAGCGCGATATCACGCTTGCCCAGTGCGGGGTTGGCGGAGTTGCCGGTCGAGTTTTTAAGTCGAGGGCAATACCAGCCCCGGCGCGAGTTCGATCCGGAAACCCTGGAAGAGCTTGCTGAATCAATAAAAAAGCAGGGCTTGATGCAGCCCGTGGTGGTTCGCGAGTTGGGTCCCGAGCGCTACGAAATCATTGCCGGAGAGCGCCGCTGGCGAGCCTGCCAGTTAGCGGGCCTGGCTGAAATCCCGGTCGTTATTAAACAGGTCGATGACCAAACCGCCCTGGCGCTGGCCTTGATAGAAAATATTCAGCGCGAAGATCTTAATGCGATGGAGGAGGGTCAGGCCCTGCTGCGTCTGCAAAACGAATTTGAGTTGAGCCAGCAACAGGTGGCGGACGCGGTCGGCAAATCCAGAGCGGCCGTCGCTAATTTAATGCGTTTGACCAAGCTGGCCCCGGAAGTGCAAACCATGTTGTCCCGGGGCGACATCGATATGGGTCACGCGCGGGCGCTGCTAGCTCTCGACCTTTCGGCTCAGATAGATACGGCACGACGGGTGGTGGACGCCAGTCTCAACGTGCGCCAAACCGAAAAACTGGTGCAATCGTTACAGGCCTCGCCGAAAAGTAGCAAGCGAGCGCCGCAGGCTGATCCCGACATCCGCCGCCTTGAAGACGACCTTTCCGCCAGGCTGGGGGCGCCAGTAAAGGTTAAGCATGCCGGAAAAGGGGGTAAGTTGGTCATTCATTACACTAGTGTTGATGTGCTGGAAGGCATCCTGGAAAAGCTGGGCTAATGTCCTGAGGCGATGTTAACTTTCTTCAGTTAACAGAACGCTCGGGTCAGTATTTTTTAAAATGGGTGTTATGAGTCCTTGATCCCTTACTAACCCAAGATTATAATGCCCGCCCGCAAAAACCCATGTTAGCTGGATTGGTTAAATGGAACGGGCAGAGACTTGAGTAGCAAGCTAGTGGTTAAGCAGCTCCTGCTGATGTGTTTTGTTATCGTGGGCCTTGCTGCCCTGGTTTGGGTTTTTGGTGAGGGTTCGGCCCCAACCGCGACGATGGTTGGTGGAGGTATTGGCCTGTTGGCCTACACCTTATCCAGCGCCGTGCTTTTAGTGGCCGGGGGTGGCCAGTCGGCAGGCGGGGTTGTTACCCGGGTTATTGCTGGCGAGCTGATCAAGGTCAGCGTTATAGTTTTAGGTCTCGCGGTGGTGTTTGTAGGCGCGATACCGGTTTTTGAACCATTAAAAGAAGGCGGCAACGCTTTCGTGTTAATCGCCACATGCGCGACAGTTATCGTTGTACATGCGGTTGGAGGGGTTATCTTTGCCCCACAAACAAAATCTCTTTAAGTAGCGAGGCGGTTTAATGCAGTTACTTAGAGCACACGGCAGGAATCACACACTATGAGCTCAACTGGCGAGACACAGTCCTCCAGCGAGATCATCGCCCACCATCTGACCAACCTCACCTATGGCCGTCACGACGATGGTACCTGGGGTATTGCTCACGGTAGTGCCGATATTGCCGAAATGGGCTTTATGGCGATTAACCTCGACAGCATGTTTTTCTCGCTGTTGTTGGGTGGCCTGTTTTTGTTGGTGTTCCGCATGGTTGCGAAAAGGGCCACGGTCGGTGTTCCGGGTCGCATGCAGAACATGGTCGAAATGGCCGTTGAGATGATCAACGACAATGTTAAAAGCATGTTTAACCACAAGAGCCCAGTGGTTGCGCCGATGGCACTTACGGTGTTTATGTGGGTGCTGTTGATGAACGTGATGGATCTGGTGCCGATAGACTTTCTGCCCAAGCTCGCAGGTCTGTTTGGTGTCCCTTATTTAAAAGTCGTGCCCACGACTGACGTCAACGTCACCATGGGTATGGCTCTAAGTGTCTTTATTGTGATGGTGTTTTACAGCATTAAGCAGAAAGGCGCTGGTGGTTTTGCGGCGGAGTTGTCGTTCCACCCTTTCGGTAAGATGGCCTTGCCAATAAATTTGTTTTTGGAAGTAGTTAATCTGCTCAGCAAGCCCTTGTCTTTGGGTTTACGATTGTTCGGAAACCTCTATGCAGGTGAAATGATCTTTATTCTGATCGCTTTGCTACCGTTTTGGACGCAGCCGTTTTTATCGGTGCCCTGGGCAATATTTCATATTTTGATCATCTTTTTGCAGGCGTTTATTTTCATGGTGTTAACTGTGGTATATATGGCTCAGGCCTTTACCGTAGATGAGCATTAATTAACCACTAACCTTCGTTCAATCAACGATCCACTTGGAGTGATAATGGAAACTTCTTTAATTTATATTGCTGCGGCATTAGTCATGGGCTTAGCCGCAATTGGTGCCGGTATCGGTGTAGCTATTCTGGGCGGCAAGTTCCTCGAAGGTGCTGCTCGCCAGCCTGAACTAATCCCGGTATTGCGTACCCAGTTCTTTATTGTTATGGGTCTGGTTGATGCGATCCCAATGATTGGTTTGGTAATTGGTTTGTTCCTAGTATTTGCCAAGGGCGGCTAAATTGCTTCCGGCAAAAAATAGCCAATACCACGTAACTAACCAAAGGGTGTTAGCGTGAATTTTAATATGACTCTCGTTGGCCAGGCGATTTCGTTTTTCCTTTTCGTCTGGTTTTGCGCAAAATATGTATGGCCGCCAATTATTGGCGCTATGGATGAGCGCGCTGAAAAAATTGCCGATGGCCTCGAAGCTGCTGATCGCGCCAAGCGAGATCTGGAGTTGGCGCAGGATAAGGCGGTTGATCAACTAAAAGAAGCCAAGCAAGAAGCGGCTGTGCTTATTGATCAAGCGAACAAGCGCGCAGGCCAAATCGTTGAAGAAGCTAAAGACAAAGCACGCGAAGAAGGTGATCGCCTGAAAATTTCTGCCCAGGCAGAAATCGAACAGGAAGTGAATCGGGCTCGCGAAGAACTGCGCGGCAAGGTTGCAAGCCTGGCTGTTAGCGGTGCCGAGCGCATTCTTAAGCGCTCCGTTGATCAGGCCGCGAATAGCGACTTGATTGATAACTTGGCAGCCGAGCTTTAATAATGGCTGAACTTAGCACGCTGGCTCGGCCTTATGCTCGTGCAGCTTTTGAAAGCGCCGCTGCTGATAACAGTTTGCAACAATGGGCCGACGCCCTGGTCTTGCTCGCTGGTATTGCTGTGCAGGATAAAGTTGCCGCGTTAATACAGGCGCCAAGTCTAACCGTAGAGCAAAAAGCCGACGCGCTGTTACAGCTTTGTGGCGACGAGGTCGGCGGCAAGACTGCAAACTTCGTTACGCTGCTGGCTGAAAATCATCGTCTTGGTTTGCTTCCTCAAGTTCACGAGCAGTTTCATGCGCTCAAAACTGAGCGTGAGAAAGTGGTCGATGTGGAATTAATTAGCGCCATAGCTGTGGACGCAGCCCAGCAGGAAAAATTAGCTAAGGCACTGGCGGCACGTTTAGAGCGCGAGGTTAATATCTCCGTCTCTGTCGATAGTGACTTAATAGGTGGTGCCGTCATCCGTGCCGGCGATATGATCATAGATGGTTCCGTGCGGGGCCGTTTGAGTAAGCTCGCTGAAGCATTAAATTCGTAGGGTCGAGGAATCGAGAATGCAGCAACTGAATCCATCTGAAATCAGTGAACTGATTAAACAGAGAATAGAAAGTCTGGACGTATCAACGGAGGCCAAGAACGAAGGCACCATTGTTTCCGTTTCAGATGGCATCGTGCGTATCCACGGCCTGGCCGATGTGATGTACGGTGAAATGATCGAGTTTGATGGCGGCCTTTACGGCATGGCTCTCAACCTGGAGCGCGACTCCGTTGGCGCGATCGTACTTGGCAGTTATCTTGGTTTGGCCGAGGGCGCAAAGGCGCGCTGCACCGGTCGTATCCTTGAAGTGCCGATCGGCCCCGAGCTGGAAGGCCGCGTGGTCGATGCGCTCGGTAATCCTATCGATGGCAAAGGCCCGGTTGAATCCAAATTAACGGACGCTATTGAAAAAGTAGCGCCTGGCGTTATTGAGCGTCAATCGGTAGATCAGCCGGTGCAAACCGGACTGAAAGCCATTGATGCCATGGTGCCAGTAGGTCGAGGCCAGCGCGAATTGATTATTGGCGATCGCCAGACCGGTAAAACCGCGATTGCGATTGATGCCATCATCAATCAGAAAGGCACCGGTGTTAAATGTGTCTATGTAGCCATTGGCCAGAAAAACGCCACGGTTGCTAACGTGGTACGTAAGCTCGAAGAGCACGGCGCTATGGAGCACACCATTGTGGTTGCTGCTACTGCGGCGGATCCCGCCTCCATGCAATACCTGGCACCCTATGCCGGTTGCACCATGGGCGAGTACTACCGTGACCGCGGTCAAGATGCTTTGATTATTTATGATGATTTAACCAAGCAAGCCTGGGCCTATCGCCAGACTTCTTTGTTGCTGCGTCGGCCCCCGGGTCGTGAAGCTTATCCCGGTGATGTGTTCTATCTTCACTCCCGGTTGCTGGAGCGCTCTGCTCGGGTTAACGCCGACTACGTTGAGAAGTTCACCAAGGGTGAAGTAAAAGGTAAGACCGGTTCCTTAACCGCGCTGCCGATTATTGAAACCCAGGCTGGTGACGTATCTGCGTTTGTACCGACCAACGTAATTTCTATTACCGATGGTCAGATTTTTGTTGAAACCGATTTGTTTAATGCCGGTATTCGTCCGGCAATGAACGCGGGTCTATCGGTATCGCGAGTGGGTGGTGCGGCACAGACATCTATTATTAAAAAGCTCGGCGGCGGTATTCGTCTGGCCCTGGCTCAGTATCGTGAACTGGCGGCGTTCTCCCAGTTTGCATCGGATCTGGATGATGCGACTCGCGCTCAACTCGAGCACGGTCAGCGCGTAACTGAACTGATGAAGCAAGCGCAATACTCTCCGCAAAGTGTCGCGGAAATGGGTGTTGTTTTGTACGCGGCGAACCAGGGTTATTTGAAAACAGTCGAAATCAACAAAATTGGTGATTTCGAAGCTTCATTGCTCTCGTATATGAAATCCGAGCACATCGACCTGATGAATGAAGTCGATAGCACGGGTTCCTGGAGTGCAGACATTCAGGCGAGCTTTAAAGCTGCACTCGACAAATTTGTCGCTACTCAAACCTGGTAAGCAACATTACCAGCGTTATATTAGAAAGCGTGGGAGCACATAGTGGCCGTCGGTAGAGAAGTTAAAACTAAGATCACCAGCGTAAAAAGTACGCAGAAGATCACCAGTGCAATGGAAATGGTTGCGGCCAGTAAAATGCGCCGTGCCCAGGAACGCATGCAACTGGGTAAGCCCTATGCGCAGCGTATTCGCTCCGTAGTGGGTCATATTGCCAACGCCCACGGCGAGTACCGTCACCAGTACATGACGCAGAAAGACAACGTTAAGCGTATCGGCCTGATTGTGATTTCTACCGACCGGGGTTTGTGTGGTGGTTTGAATACCAATTTATTCAAAGCCGCAATTCGCGAAATGAAAGTCTGGACCGAAGCGGGTGCCGAGATCGAAGTGTGCACCGTTGGCAATAAAGCCGGCACTTTTTTTGGCAGCATCAACGCCGATATTGTCGCCACGGTAAAAGATATGGGCGACAAACCCTCCGCCACCGATTTGATTGGCAGCGTTAAGGTTATGTTGGACGCCTTCGCCGAAGGTCGCATTGATAAGCTCTACGTGGTCGGCAATAAGTTTGTGAACACCATGAATCAGCAGGCAGAGGTAGAGCAGTTGTTGCCTCTGGATCCGGCGGAAGATCAGAAAATGTCCCATCACTGGGATTACATTTACGAGCCGGACGCAAAAGAATTACTCGACGGTTTGATGACCCGCTACATCGAGTCTCAGGTGTATCAAAGCGTAATCGAAAACAAGGCCTGTGAGCAGGCGGCACGAATGGTAGCGATGAAAAATGCCACCG
Organism: Porticoccaceae bacterium; assembly: GCA_018069525.1. Taxonomy (GTDB): domain Bacteria; phylum Pseudomonadota; class Gammaproteobacteria; order Pseudomonadales; family Porticoccaceae; genus JAGPUQ01. Next base: position 33,228 of record JAGPUQ010000004.1, read on the forward strand.
AAAATGCTTCCACGCTGATTGATGAACTGGAATTGTTGTACAACAAGGCGCGACAAGCGGCTATTACCCAAGAGTTGTCAGAAATTGTAAGTGGCGCATCAGCGGTATAGATGCCTGTTAACTTAAATACCTTAATTCAGACCAGCAAGACAGAAATAGAGGATCGAAAATGAGTAGCGGACGTATCGTTCAGATTATCGGCGCTGTAGTGGATGTAGAATTCCCTCGCGACCAGGTACCCAGTGTTTACGATGCCCTCTCGGTCGAGAAAGGTAACTTAACTCTGGAAGTCCAACAGCAGTTGGGCGACGGCGTAGTGCGCACCATCGCCATGGGTGCTTCCGAAGGTTTAAGCCGAGGCTTAGTTGCCACCAACACCGGCGCACCGATTATGGTGCCGGTTGGTCAGGGAACTCTGGGTCGCATCATGGATGTACTGGGTAACCCCATTGACGAAGCGGGCCCAATTGACCACGACACGCGCTTGCCGATTCACCGCGAAGCACCAAATTACGCCGATCAGTCTTCGGCTATTGAGCTGCTGGAAACCGGCATTAAAGTTATCGATCTTATTATGCCCATCTCCAAGGGTGGTAAGGTCGGTCTGTTTGGTGGTGCGGGTGTTGGTAAAACCGTAACGCTGATGGAGTTGATCCGTAACATCGCTATCGAGCACTCCGGCTTCTCCGTATTCGCCGGTGTAGGTGAGCGTACTCGTGAAGGTAATGATTTCTACCACGAGATGAAAGAATCCGACGTACTCGACAAAGTGGCTCTGGTTTACGGTCAAATGAACGAGCCTCCCGGTAACCGTTTGCGTGTTGCCCTGACGGGTTTGACCATGGCGGAACACTTCCGCGATCAAGGCCGCGATGTCTTGATGTTCGTCGATAATATTTATCGCTACACCCTCGCGGGCACCGAAGTGTCGGCGCTGCTGGGTCGTATGCCATCTGCGGTAGGTTATCAGCCTACTTTGGCGGAAGAAATGGGCGTATTACAAGAGCGTATTACCTCCACTAAAACTGGTTCTATTACTTCGTTCCAGGCGGTTTATGTACCTGCGGATGATTTGACCGATCCATCGCCCGCAACTACCTTTGCTCACCTGGACGCGACCCTGGTATTGTCCCGTCAAATTGCCGAGCTGGGTATTTATCCGGCGGTAGATCCTCTCGATTCCACCTCACGCTTGCTCGATCCTCTGGTGATTGGTCAAGAGCACTACGATGTGGCGCGCGGTGTGCAATCTGTACTGCAACGCTATAAAGAATTGCGCGACATTATCGCTATTCTCGGTATGGACGAACTTTCTGAAGAAGATAAGCAAACCGTAGATCGCGCCCGTAAAATTCAGCGCTTCCTGTCGCAGCCCTTCTTTGTTGCGGAAATCTTTACTGGCAGCCCCGGTAAGTACGTTCCCATTAAAGAAACCATTGCCAGCTTTAAAGGCATTCTCGAAGGCGAATATGACGACTTGCCCGAACAGGCTTTCTACATGGTCGGTTCCATCGAAGAAGTTGTCGAAAAAGCCAAGGAACTGAAGGCGTAATACATGACCATGACCTTTCACTGCGATATCGTTTCCGCCGAGGAGTCCATGTTCTCCGGTTTGGCCGAAATGATTATTGTTAACGGCTCCCAGGGCGAGCTCGGTGTTGCCTATGGCCATGCGCCTTTGCTAACCGACCTCAAACCCGGCCCTGTGCGTGTTATCAAGCAAGGTGGTGAAGAGGAAATTTATTTTCTCTCCGGCGGTTTTCTCGAAGTTCAGCCGCATCTGGTTTCAGTGCTTGCTGATACTGGCATTCGCGCTGACGATCTCGATGAAGCGGCCGCGGCACAGGCAGTAAAAGACGCCGAGGAAGAAATGTTGAATAAGTCCGGTGACATGGACCTTACCTTAGCAGCAACACGTCTAGCTCAGGCCTCTGCCCAGTTGCGCACCATTGATGAGCTGCGACGTCGAGCCAAGTCCGGACGTTAATCTTTGTGGTAATGCCATTAAGTGGTGATTTTAAAAGGCAGCTTTGGCTGCCTTTTTTATTGTTCGAATTATTGTGCAAGTTATGCTGTTTCGATTATGTGCCGAGATAATGTACCAAAATGGTGTCCGAACGAAGAAGAATCAGGCTTGGTGCTGATCTCCCGACTTGATACTATTCGCGTGATGAGTGGAACCGCTATACCAGAATAAGGAAAACCCCTTGAGCGCCATTGATATTATTATTCTCGCCGCAGGCAAAGGCACCCGGATGCGCTCCGAGCTGCCCAAGGTCCTGCACCGCCTGGCAGGCAAGCCGCTGATTACGCATGTGCTGGATGCGGCAAGTGCGCTGGCCGACGCCCGCATTACGGTGGTTGCCGGGCACGGTATGGATTTGGTACAAGGCGAAATAGAGAATTTCCAAGGGGAGCTTCAGCAGCGCACTAAAAACAGCTGCCCGATAAAGTGTATTGAACAACAAGAACAACTTGGCACCGGTCATGCCGTGCAACAGGCGATTCCCGGTCTAGATAACAGCGCGGGCACCGCGCTAGTATTGTACGGCGATGTGCCTTTGCTCGACACCCGCACCCTGGAGCGCATGCTGGCCAGTGCGGCACAGGGCAAGCTGACTTTATTGACCGTGGTGCTTAGGGATCCTTCCGGTTACGGTCGTATTCTTCGCGACTCGGCAGATCAGGTCATTGGTATTGTCGAACAAAAAGACGCCAGCGTAGACCAGCTCGCTATTGCGGAAATAAACACCGGCATTATGGCGATGCCGGTGACTCGTTTGAAAGAATGGCTACCGCAACTCAGCAACGACAATGCCCAGGGCGAGTACTACCTCACCGACATTGTTGCACTTGCTGCCCAACAAAAAATTGCTATAGAAACACTGCACCCGGAATCCTTAGAAGAAGTTGAAGGCGTCAACAATCGCAGTCAACTGGCTCGGCTCGAGCGCTACTATCAAGCTCGTCAGGCCGAAACTTTAATGGAGGCCGGGGTTGCGCTGGCCGACCCGGCTCGATTTGATTGTCGTGGCAGGATTACCGCGGGTCGCGATGTCTTTATCGATATCAATTGCGTGTTCGCCGGTAAGGTTACTTTGGGAGACGGGGTTAGCATCGGCCCCAATTGCTCTATCGCTAATGCGACCATCGGCGATGGCGCGATCATCAAAGCCAACACTGTAATAGAAGGCCCGGTGACGATTGAGGCCGGTGTTCAGGTCGGTCCCTTTGCGCGGCTGCGGGAAGGCACCGTATTGCGCAAACACGCCAAGGTCGGCAACTTTGTCGAAACCAAAAAAACCGAATTCGGTGAAGGCAGCAAAGCCAGCCATCTTAGTTATCTTGGCGACACCCGCCTCGGCAAAGACGTTAACGTGGGTGCGGGCACCATTACCTGTAACTACGACGGTGTTAACAAACACCGCACCGACATCGGTGATAATGTCTTTGTCGGTTCCAATAGCTCGTTGGTGGCACCGGTGACTATTGGCGAAGGCGCAACGATTGGCGCTGGCTCCACTATTACTCGCGACGTCCCGCCAAATAGTTTAAGTGTGGCGCGGGGCAAACAAAAAACCATCGAGGGTTGGCAGCGTCCTGAAAAAAAAAGGACCTGAGAAAAACAGACCAAAGAAAAACAGCTCCGAGAAACAAGAGAAGTAAGCTATGTGTGGAATTGTCGCGGCGACCGCCCAACGCAATGTTGTCGGTATTCTTCTGGAAGGTTTGCGTCGTCTCGAATATCGAGGCTACGATTCCGCCGGGCTGGTGATCGCCCAAAGCGATGGCCTGGAATGCCGAAAACATCAGGGTAAGGTCGCGGTTCTGGAAGCCGATCTCGACGCCAATCCCCTGCAGGGACAATTGGGTATTGCCCATACCCGTTGGGCGACTCATGGGGTGCCCAACGAAGTTAATTCTCATCCGCATCAATCGGGCGATATTGCCCTGGTACACAACGGCATTATCGAAAACTACCGGACATTGCGCGCCGAACTGGAGCAGCTCGATTACCACTTCGAATCCGAAACCGATACCGAAGTCGTCGTTCATCTTATTAACCACCTGGCGAACTCCAGCGATTCACTGCTTAGCGCGGTTCGGCAAACCATTGCGCGACTCGAAGGAGCCTATGCGCTAGCGGTGGTCTCCAGCAGAGAACCAGGGGTTTTGATCGGCGCCCGTAGTGGCAGCCCGCTGGTGCTCGGCGTGGGTATTGAAGAGAATTTTCTCGCATCCGATCAGCTTGCCTTACGCCAGGTCACCGATCGCTTTGTTTTCCTGGAGGAAGGCGACCTGGTACAGCTCGACACCAAAGACATTCGTATTGAAAACCGCGCGGGTAAAGTAGTCGAGCCGGCTATTGTGACGCTCACCGACAGCCCGGACCACGGTGACAAAGGCAGTTATCGGCATTTTATGCTGAAGGAAATCTACGAGCAGCCGAAGGTATTAAAAGCTACGCTCGAAGGCCGTATTAGTGACAAACATGTTTTGCCGGAAGCCTTTGGCCGCGATGCGGTTGAGTGCTTTAAACAAGTCGAAAATGTTCACATCGTCGCTTGTGGCACCAGCTACCACGCGGGTTTAGTGGCGCGCTACTGGCTCGAAGACTGGGCGGGTATTCCCTGTCAGGTTGAAGTCGCCAGCGAATATCGCTATCGCGCGGTGGTGGTACCGAAAAATACTTTGTTTGTTACCCTTTCCCAGTCGGGCGAAACCGCCGACACCATGGCCGCACTTTATGCCGCGAAACAAGCCAACTACCTCAGCACCCTTTCGATTTGTAATGTTGCTAACAGTTCGCTGGTGCGAGAATCCGACCTGGCTTTAATGACCCTGGCAGGTCCAGAAATTGGTGTTGCTTCCACTAAAGCCTTTACTACCCAGTTGGTTGCTTTGCAGCTGTTGTGTATTAGCCTGGCAAAAGGCCGTAATTCTTTATCGGAAGCCGATGAACAAACCCTGGTTAGCGCGCTTCATGCCTTGCCAGAACTGTGCGAGCGCGTGCTGGCGCTGGACGCCCATATAGAACAGACCTTCGAGAGCTTTGCCGATAAACACCACGCCTTATTTCTGGGTCGAGGCGTGCAATACCCCATTGCGATGGAAGGCGCGCTCAAGCTCAAAGAAATTTCCTATATTCACGCTGAAGCCTATCCATCAGGCGAGTTAAAACACGGCCCGCTGGCGCTGGTCGATGCCGATATGCCGGTGGTCGCGGTCGCCCCCAATAACGAGTTATTAGAAAAATTAAAATCTAATTTGCACGAAGTACAGGCACGAGGCGGACAATTATTTGTATTTGCCGATCACGATGCCGGCTTTCAAAACCAACCCGGTCTCACCGTGGTGGACATTCCCCATGTACCGCTAAGCATCGAGGCCATCGTTTACACTCTCCCGCTGCAGCTATTGTCCTATCATGTCGCTGTGCTAAAAGGCACCGATGTTGATCAGCCGAGGAATTTAGCGAAGTCCGTTACGGTGGAATAAAAAAGGAGGTAAGGTAATTAATATGTCAAAAACAAAATCACACACTTCCAGTAATCCACTAAATACTATGCCCGATAAAAAAGGTTATTTCGGCGAGTATGGTGGCCAGATCATTCCGCCCGACCTAATCAAAATAATGAATGAAATTAACGATGCCTACGATGAAATTATTCAAATGGAATCGTTTCAAACTGAATTGCAAATGCTCTATCGCGACTACGTGGGTCGGCCAAGTCCGATTTATTTAGCAAAACGTTTAACCGCGAGCTGTGGCGGCGCGCGGATCTTTCTGAAGCGCGAAGATTTAAATCATACCGGTGCCCACAAAATAAACCATTGCCTTGGCGAAGCGCTATTAGCGAAACATATGGGCAAAACTAAAGTGTTGGCGGAAACCGGTGCGGGTCAACACGGCGTGGCTTTGGCGACGGCATGCGCTCTGGTGGGCATTGATTGCGAAATTCATATGGGTGAAGTGGATATTGAGAAAGAGCATCCGAACGTCACCAAAATGAAAATTTTAGGTTGTACCCTGGTCCCAGTATCGCGCGGCACTCGAACCTTAAAAGACGCCGTGGACAGTGCGTTTGAAGAATATCTAAAAGACCCGGTGAATTATTTATATGCCATTGGCTCGGTGGTGGGGCCACACCCCTTCCCTAAAATGGTGAGGGACTTCCAGAGTATTGTGGGCAGAGAGGCGCGGGAACAGTTTTTGACTAGAGAAAATAAGTTGCCAGATCTGTTAGTGGCCTGCGTTGGTGGCGGCTCTAACTCCATCGGTTTGTTTTCCGCATTTCTGGAGGATGAGTCGGTGAAGATGGTTGGCGTGGAGCCTGCGGGTAAGGGCCTCGATACCGATGACCACGCGGCAACAATGACGCTGGGTGTGAAAGGCGCGCTCCACGGCTTCGAGTGTTATAACTTGCAGGATAAAGACGGTAATCCCTTGCCGGTTTACTCTATCGCTTCCGGTTTGGATTATCCCGCCGTTGGCCCCCAGCATTGCCATCTAAAAGACATTAAGCGCGTAGAGTATAAAGCCATCGATGACGACGAGTGCCTGGACGCATTTATGCAACTGTCTCGCCTGGAGGGCATTATCCCGGCCTTAGAGAGCGCTCACGCTGTTGCTTATGCGATGAAAGTAGCCAGGATCATGTCCAAGGAAGACACCATCCTGGTTAACCTGTCCGGCCGAGGTGACAAAGACGCGGATTTTGTGGCGAATGTCTTATCGCTTTAGAGATTGTTGACTGCCCCTGGTATTTCTCCACCACTTGCCCAGTCGACCATCTCTGCTAAATGCACGACCGGAAGTTTATGTTTTCCCATGGTCGTGGATATCTGAGTCATGCAACCAATATTACTACTCACGATAATATCGGGCCTGGTATTTAATAGCGCCGTGACTTTATTATTGCCTAACTGTGATGCAATTTCAGATTGCAGTAAATTGTAAGTTCCTGCCGATCCGCAGCACAGGTGAGCGTCTTGAGGTTGCATTACTGTAAGGCCGCAGGCTTCAAGAACGTCTATCGGCGCAGTTTTTTCCTTGAATCCGTGCTGCAATGAACAGGGGTTTTGCCAGGCGACGACGAGTGGTTTGCCGGATGGTCCCAGCAGAGGTTTTTCAACTTTGAGCGTTAAGTCGGCAAGAATTTGGGAAAGGTCTTTTACTTTGTCGGCTAATAATTTCGCGCTGGGCTCATCTGGTAGCAGATCGGAATAATCCTTCAACATTGATCCACAACCTGAGGCGGTCATTAACACCGCATCAATCGCTTCTAAATCCCAGGCTTCCAAGTCCCAGACCTCCAGATTTTGTCGCGCCATGTTTTCGGTTTGCTGTCTTTTGCCTAAGTGATGAGGCAAGGCACCACAGCATCCCGCTTTGGATTTTTCGGGGACGACCACCGCACAGCCGTGACGAGTTAAGGTGCGCACGGTAGCGGCATCAATTTCCGGGGCAAGCGCGTTTTGCACACAACCCAAAATCAGCGCAACTCGTTTTAGTTCTTCGCCTTCAGCGGGATAGACTCCGGGTGCGATGAGTGCCTTCGCGTCGGGGATATGCTCGGGTACCAAGCCGCCCAGCGCGGCGACGGAGGAAGAAAAACGTCCCGTAAATCTGACCAGGGGATTGAGCATCTTCCCAAAGCGCAGTGCGCGGCGAAACCAGACGACGTTGGGCAAGAGACGAGCCAGCGTTCCACGTATGGTTCGTTGACTGAAAGACCGTCGGCCACTTTGCTCAATGCGTTCGCGACCCAAATCGATTAAATGTCGATAAGAAACTCCGGAAGGACAGGTGCTTTCGCAGCTTAAGCAGGACAGGCAGTGATCGAGACTGGTAATAACTTCGGGGCTGGGCTCGGCTTCGGTTTCCAGTAAATCCTGAATTAAAGTGATGCGTCCCCGCGGGCCTTCCAGTTCATTTCCCGTCAGTTGATAAGTGGGGCAAGTGGCGTTACAAAAGCCGCAGTGCACGCACTTTCGCAAAGCATCCTCGGCCCGTTGTATCGCAGGGTCGGTTTTTTGTTGTTCGCTAAAATGAGTTTGCATATATTTATTGTGTCTTAAAGGCCGGTATACATTCGGCCAGGGTTTAATACGCCGTTTGGATCAAAGCTACGCTTTACTCGTTGGGTTAAGGCCGCAAGTGCTTTCGGTTGGGGCTGGAAGACCTGGGTGTTTCGGCGGTGGTCGGCGGCGTTATCACCGCCAGTGACTTGCCATAAAGTGGCGTGGCCGCCCCAGGGTTCCATTGCCGAACGTATGGAGTGTTCGGAATTCTTTGTTGGGGCGCCCGCTGGGCTATTTACCGGGCACGACAGCCAAATTAGTCCCCCGGCTTGATCGCTAAACCACGATACCTTGGGATTACTTTTGAAGACCTTCTCGGTAATATTGTGGGCCACTTGCCAGCCGACCGCGGGTGGCACTGAAAGTCGCCAGCACGCTTGCTGTTGAGTGTTGCTGGCCTGAAAGTCAGAGGACAAAAAATGTAAGTTTCCGATTTCATTCCAGAACACGCGGGAATCTGTACTGTTCAATACTTCCACATGGTTTGGGCGCGCATAATTCTTACTGGTAGTAAGTAATTCCCGCAAAGCATTAATTCGATGTTCGACGGAAGGTTCCGGGCCTTCGACGCGCAAAGCGATTACTGAGCTTTGAGGGTTGTTTGCAAAAACACTGGAAGCTGAGGACTGTGGAGACCGCGTGAACAAAGATGCAGGCAAATAGCTCGCTCCGCTAATACTATTGGGCGTTGCCGCTGCTGAGCCTATACAGCGTGAGGCATCTTCGTCACTCAGCCCAAACAACAACAGCGTACGTGTTTTTTCTGGCATCGGTAGCACTTTAACGGTCACCTCCCAGCATGCAGCTAAAGTCCCCCAGGAGCCGGCCATTAGCTTTGATAAATCAAAACCGGTGACATTTTTAACCACTCGACCACCGGACTTAAACGGATCGCCGCGACCGCTCACTGCGCGAAAGCCTAAAAAATGATCGCGTGCGGCGCCGGCATAAAATCGCCGCGGGCCAGAAATATTTCCCGAGAGTACTCCGCCTAAGGTGCCTTTTTTTTGAGATGAAGAGCTTTGTTTTTCAGACAAATGATCGTGAAAAACCCCGGAGTAATCCGGGGGCTCAAAAGCCAGCATTTGTCGGTGCTCAGTTAACAGTGTTTCGATATCCGCGAGTGGCGTTCCCGCCCCGGCGGTGAGCACCAGTTCATTGGGTTCATATTGACTGATACCGGAAAAGCCAGATAAATCAAGAATGCCCTCGGCATCCACCGGGCGACCAATACCGATTTTGGAGCCACTGCCTTGCACGGCCAAGGCAGACTCGTGGGCATTGGCCCACTGAATAACGTCGATCAATTGTTCCGTTGTATTTGGCTTAAATATTTCAGACATCTTATTTTTTCTGTGAGCTTCCTGCGCGATTAAAGACGTGGCAGTTCGGGAAACGGTAGTTCGCCATTGTGAACGTGCATATGGCCCAGTTCGGCACAGCGATGCAGGGTCGGGAATACTTTTCCGGGATTAAGCCGACCTTCGGGATCAAAAGCACACTTTACCCGCATCTGCTGGTTGAGATCGCCCTGGTCAAAAATAACCCCCATTAAATCCCGTTTCTCTACGCCAATGCCGTGCTCGCCGGTCAGCACACCGCCGACCTCGACACAGAGTCTTAGAATATCCGCGCCGAAGGCTTCCGCGATTTCCAGCTCTCCCGGAATATTGGAGTCGTACATAATCAGCGGGTGCAAATTACCGTCGCCGGCGTGAAACACATTGGCGACCCGTAAACCATGGTGGACGCCGAGGGCGCTGATGCGGCGCAGCACGTCCGGAAGTTGGCTGCGGGGAATAGTGCCGTCCATGCATAAATAATCCGGCGATAGACTACCCAATGCCGGAAAGGCAGATTTACGGCCCAGCCAAAAACGTAGCCGCTCTGCTTCGCTGTTGCTAACTTGTACCGAGGTGCTCGCCCCTGCCTTAGCGATGTCGACGACCTGATTGATTAAATGATCGACTTCTACCGGATTGCCATCGAGCTCGACAATTAACAGCGCTTCCACATCCAGCGGGTAACCGGCGTGGCAGTAGTCTTCACTGGCGGCGATAATAAATTTATCCATCATCTCCAGTCCGGCGGGAATAATACCGTTGGCAATAATGTTGCCGACCACCTGCCCGGCGTCTTCATTGTTATCAAAACCCAGCAATACCGCGCGCGCGACTTCGGGGCGCGGCAAAATGCGCACGGTGACTTCGGTAATCACGCCGAGCAGACCTTCGGAACCGGTGAGCAGGCCGAGCAGATCGTAACCTTCGGAATCCAGATGTTGCCCGCCGAGACGAATCACGGTGCCGTCCATCAACACCATTTCCAGGCCGAGTATATTATTGGTGGTCATGCCGTACTTTAAGCAATGCACCCCGCCGGAGTTTTCCGCCACGTTACCGCCAATGGTGCAGGCGATTTGGCTGGAGGGGTCGGGAGCATAATAAAAATTCTGATCTGCTACGGCATCGCTTATGGATAAATTAGTAACACCACTTTGCGCAGTGACGCAGCGGTTGTCGTAGTCGATATCGAGGACTTTGTTAAATCGACCCAGGCTCAGTAATACCCCGTCTTCCAGGGGCAGTGCCCCGCCGGACAGGGAGGTGCCCGCCCCGCGCGCCACCACTTTTATATTGCGCCGGTTACACAGGGCTAAAATTTGCGATACTTCTGCCACCGTGTCCGGCAGCACCACCAATAAGGGCAGTTGCCGGTAAGCAGTAAGAGCATCGCGATCGTAGGCACGCAAGCTGGGCTGATCTATAACGATGCGATCGGCGGGTAACAAGCTCCGCAAGTCGGTGATCAAGGCTTCGCGCTGGTTTAAAATAGTCGCTTCGGCGGCGGGCATTTCCATAATCTAGGTTCCGCAAACAGGTTTCGACAGAATAGTCGCAACGCAGCTAAATTCCTAGCGTCGCAGGGGTGCTGGTCACAGAGGTACTGCCCACAGGGCTATGGGCTGCGAAAATATGCGCTTGTGCGGTACCCGGTCGAATGTGCTTGAATAGGGGTTAACTTCGCGGCAAGCACCTCGGTGCGGGGCAATCAATAAGGCAAAATAAGGGGAAATTAAAATGAAGGTAGATGGCGAATTGCCCATGGGCATGGGTAACACTATCGCGCGCATTGGCCAGTTGGTCGAGGCGGGCTACACCGGCGCGCAGACCATCGAGACCGGGCACGATCCTTTTCTACCGCTGGTACTGGCGGCGGAACACAGTAAGGACATCGATCTGATGACCGCGATCGCGGTAGCCTTTGCCCGCAACCCAATGAACCTGGCGGCCATCGGCAACGACCTCAACGCCTTTTCCCAGGGGCGTTTTATTCTCGGCCTTGGTTCGCAAATAAAGCCCCACATCGAAAAGCGCTTCTCCATGCCCTGGTCGAAACCGGCCGCGCGGATGCGGGAAATGATTTTGGCCATGCGCGCGATCTGGGCGACCTGGTACGATGGTGAGCCACTGGATTTTCGTGGCGAGTTTTATCAGCACACATTAATGACGCCGGTATTTACGCCGACAACCAGTGAATACGGCCCGCCCCGCGTTTTTATTGCTGCGGTAGGGCCGATGATGATCGAGGTGGCGGCGGATTTGTGCGAAGGCATGCTGGTACACCCGCTCACCTCTACGCGCTACCTTAAGGAAAATATCCTCCCGGTTATCGAGCGGGGTTTGGCGAAGCGTGGCTTAGCGCGTCGGGACTTTGAATTGTCCTACCCGGTGTTTGTTGTCTCCGGTCAAACCGAGGAGGACTTTAAGCAGAGCGATAAGGCGATACGGGAGCGCATCGCGTTTTATGCCTCGACCCCGGCCTACAAAAGAGTGCTGGAAGCTCACGGTTGGGAAACTCTGCAACCGGAACTTAATCAGATGTCCAAGCGCGGTATGTGGGCGGAGATGGGCGGTCTGATTGACGACGATATACTGAATACGTTTGCCGTCGTCGGCGAGCCAGACCAAATTGTGCCGAAGATTAAGCAGCGCTATACGGGTCTGGTTGACCGTATTACCATCAACTTTGATTTTGCTTCGCCCGCCCAGCACCCGGATTTAATTAAGCAGCTTGCGGGCTAACTTACAGTCTAAGTAGAAGCAGTTAAATATCACTTTAAATTAAGAGGGTATCCCAATGATCGTAGAGCAGGTGTGGACCGGAAACGACTACCGAAACTTTAACTACTTGATTGTATGTCCCGAAACGGGCGAAGCCCTGGCTATCGACCCCCTGGCTCATCAAATGTGTCTCGATGTGGCCAAAGACCGGGGTTGGAATATTACCCAGATACTCAATACTCACGAACATCACGACCACATTGGTGGCAACCAGGCCATTGTCGATGCCACGGGCGCCAAAGTGTTAGCGCACAAAAATGCCAAAGACAGTATTCCAGGCATGGACATCGGACTCGACGCGGGCGACGTGATTAAAGTCGGTCGTACGGTGGAATTGTTGGCCCTCGACACCCCCGGCCACACCATGTGCCACATTTGTTTGCTGTCGAAAACCGATGAACCGGCCCTGTTCAGCGGTGACACCCTGTTTAACGCGGGCGCGGGCAATTGCCATCACGGCGGCCATCCCGCCGAGCTATACGATACCTTTGCAGAGCAGTTGGCCGGACTCAATGATGATACCAAACTGTACCCCGGCCATGACTACATCGTTAACAATTTGGAATTTACTCTGGATCGCGAACCCGATAACGGGCGCGCAAAGACCCTGCTTGGCGAAATAAAAAATCAAGACTTATCGGAGGCGTTGGTTACCACGCTGGGTCAGGAAAAAGAAATTAACACTTTTTTCCGACTGCAAAGTCCATCCGTGATTGCTCGGCTGCAGGAGAAGTTTCCAGATTTACCGGAACACCCCGACGCTAAAACCGTATTTTTAAAATTGCGAGAATTGCGCAATAGCTGGTAGTTGATCGCAACAAAGTTTATCAATCAGTTAGTGCCTTGAAGGAGTGGTGAAGTGATGGAAAATAAAGCGAATGCGGATATGGACGCCTACTGGAATGGCGAAGGCGGCGATAAATGGGTTAGTTTTGGCGATCGCCTCGAAGCCAGCCTCAAACCCTTTGGCGTCCGCGCTATTGCAGCGGCGGCGCTGCAGGGCGACGAAAATGTACTGGAAGTCGGTTGTGGTTGTGGCCCGAATACCATCGACCTGGCTAAAAAATTAAGTGGTGGACAGGTGCGGGGTCTCGATATTTCTGCGACTGTACTCGAAAAGGCCAGACAGGATGCAGTGGCCAACAAGCTGAGTAATATTTCATTTGATTGCGTCGATGCTCAAACCGGTGATTTGGGTGTGTCGCAATACGACCTGGCATTTTCGCGCTTCGGGGTGATGTTTTTCGACGACCCGGTACGTGCATTCAAAAATATCAGCGGGGCCTTAAAACCTCATGGTCGCATCACCTTCGCCTGCTGGGCCGCGCCAGGCAAAAACCCCTGGGTGGCAGAGCCCCTGGCGCTTGTCGCCAAACACGTTCCGCTGCCTCCCCCGCCCGAACCGGGTACGCCAGGGCCTTTTTCGTTGAGCGATGAGGCTCGCTTGCGCGATTTATTAGCGGAGGCCGGGTTTATCAATACCGCCGTCGAAATCTTTCATGCGTCTATGGTCCTGGGTGATGGTGTTGCCGAAGCGGTGGATTTCCTGATGAACATGGCGCCGTCCGGTGGCGCCGTTAATCGCGCTGACCCCGATGCTGCGACTCGCGCCGCGATTGCCACCGACCTCGGCGACATGCTGAAATCCTGTCAGGGAGCGAAAGGGATAACCATGGATGCCGCGGCGCTGATAGTAACTGCCGACAAAGGCTAGTTTCGCAGGGGCACCTGCCGCGCTCGGTAAATCGATCGCTGAGCGTCCCTGTCAGTGAACTGCGTGCACTGTGGGTTTACTCGACTGTCCTGGGGCGGGTCCGGAGGTTGGCCCGGCCTGATGCATAACCATGCGGTAGCGATCATCTTCTTTGACAAAACCATTGGTCGCCAGCAAGCGGTTTGCCGGTTGGCGTTCGTCCCATTCGTAGCAAGTGATCAGCACGATGCCCTCGTAATGAATTACCTCATGGCTGGCGTGAACAATCGTCTGGGCGGATTCGTGCTCAAAAATCTGGCGCCAGCTTGCCAGCACATCCTCTCGCCGGATCAGCGGATGGCCGCCGGGGTGAATGCATAGCAGCGGCGTGTGAGCAGCCCAGACCTGCTCCATAGCCGGGAAGTCTTTATTCAAGAAGGCTTGATAGAAGGTGTCGTTGCAGAACAGAACTTCTTCCTGGTCACTCATTTTGGCATCCACTGCGCAGGGTACTATCGCGTATCACGCTACAGCTTAATTAAGACGATCCCGCAATTGCTCCAGGTCGTAGCCGGCTTTTTTTGCGGTTGCCAGAAGGCTATCGGCCGACTGCTTGCCCGCCTGCGATAAGGCCCACAGCATGGTGCAACGAGTCCCCGTGCGACAGTGAGCGAGAACTTTGCCAGGTTGCTCGCCGATTAACCGACTAAAGGTGGCGACATCGTCGGCAGAGATATTGCCGCCCACCACGGGCTGGTGAATGTAGCGAATGCCCATCTGTTGCGCGACAGCTTCCATTTCACTCGCCGTGAGTTGATCGGCTTCCTCGCCGTCGGGGCGGTTGTTAATAATGGTAGTAAAGCCTTGTTCGGCAGCTGTTTGCACGTCTTCCAGAGTGATTTGACTGGTAACGTGGAGGGCTTTGGTAAGTTGATGAGTTTCCATGATTTTCCTCGTTGGTAAGGATGGTTTGAGAGCGGATGATACTTAGTTCGAACGAATTACGGATGGTTTATCGGCTAGCGGGTGCGCAAGGTACTGAGCCCCTCCTGTAAACGCTGCAAATGTTCCTGTAGCTGTGGCCCTTTTTGCTGCGCAACGCCAATGGCCAACACATCAATCACCACCAGATGGGCGATGCGTGAAGACATAGGCGTGTAAAGCTGAATGTCTTCTTTTACGTCAATAGCGATGGTAATGCTGGCCGCCGCCGCGATAGGCGTATTACTGGGGGTGAGGGCGAGCACCACGGCGCCGCGCTTTTTGACTTGTTCCATGGAGTCCAGCAAGGCCTGGGTGCGTCCCGACTGAGAAAAAGCGACTACCACATCGCCGGGTTCCAGCGAGGTGGCCGACATGTTCTGCAAATGGGGGTCGGAATAGGCGGCTGTCGAAAGCTGGAGCCGAAAAAAGCGGTGCTGGGCATCGAAGGCGACCGCCGCTGATGCGCCAAAGCCATAAAACTCCACGCGCTTAGCCGCGCACAAAGCAGACACCGCGCGATCGAGCATGGTGAGGTCGAGGTTATCGCGCACCTTAAGCAGGCTGTCGACGGTGGAGTCGAACACTTTGAAGGAGTATTCAGCGACGGAATCGGAATCGGTCACCGCGATCTGGCCGTAACTGGGGCTGGAAGCCAGTTGTTGCGCCAGTGCCAGCTTAAAGTCCTGAAAGCCCTCGCAACCTACAGCGCGGCAAAACCGCACCACGGTAGGCTCGCTGACGCCGGCGCGTTGGGCCAGGTCGACAATACGCATGCGCACCACATCGATGGGCCTGGCGAGAATAAACTCGGCCACCTTACGTTCGGATTTACGCAGGTTGGCGAGTTCGTCGCTAATGGTTTGCGTGAGTTCGGCGGGTTTCACTCGGGCATTCTCCTGGAATGGCTTGGCTTCGGGGTGACTTAGTTTAGAGCAACATAGTTTGGGGCGATGCAGTGTTAGAAGCGGTGCCGCCTTAATAAGGGTTTGATTGTAAATAAACTACAGGAAAAAGCCATTTTTGTAATTGCGATGAGGAAATCTAGAAAACTTTGGCGAATCACGAGCAAGCATCCCCAGAACCACAGCAGAATTTGCTAGAATCCGCGCCCAATGGACGTATCCCCGATTCTCAATCCGCTCAACGACGCTCAACGCGAAGCCGTCACCCACGACGCCGGTAACCTGGTGGTGCTGGCCGGTGCCGGTAGCGGTAAAACTCGCGTGCTGGTGCATCGCATTGCCTGGCTGGTGCGCGGCGTTGGCGTTTCGCCCTATGAAGTTCTGGCGGTCACCTTTACCAACAAAGCCTCTCGCGAAATGCGCGAGCGCATCAACGACCTACTGGAAATGAATCCACGAGGCATGTGGGTGGGCACGTTTCACGGTCTCGCCCATCGTTTGCTGAAAAGCCATTGGCAAGATGCCGGACTACCGGAAAACTTTCAAATTCTCGATAGTGACGATCAGCTGCGACTGGTTAAGCGCGTGTACAACACCCTCGGTATCGACACGGAGCGCTGGCCGCCGCGGCAGGCTCAGTGGTTTATTAACGGACAAAAAGACGAGGGCTTGCGCTCCCGTCATATTCAACAAAGCTCGGATCCCTTTACCACCGCTATGCGCGCTGTTTATAAGGGTTACGAAGACGCCTGCGAACGTGGGGGCATGGTCGACTTCGGCGAACTACTACTGCGCGCCCACGAGCTATGGCTGAATAAGCCGGAATTACTCAAGCACTACCAGGAGCGTTTTAAACATATCCTGGTAGACGAATTCCAGGATACCAATGCCATTCAATACGCCTGGTTACGCATGCTGTCGGGTGGCGACTCCCTGGTAACGGCGGTGGGCGACGACGATCAGTCCATTTATGGCTGGCGCGGTGCGCGTATTGAAAACATTCGCGATTTTGGCCAGCATTTTGCCGAAACCAAAGTGGTACGGCTGGAGCAAAACTATCGCTCCACGGCCAATATTCTCAATGCCGCCAATGCCGTAATCGCCCACAATGCGGGACGCCTGGGCAAAAACCTCTGGACCAGCGGTGAAGACGGCGAAACGATTTCACTCTACGCCGGATTTAACGAACAGGACGAAGCCCGCTTTATTGCCGAGCGCATTAGTCAGTGGGGCGAAGACGGTCACGCTTACCAAGAAGCAGCCATTCTCTACCGCTCTAACGCGCAATCGCGAGTATTAGAAGAAGCTTTACTGCGCGCTCAACTGCCCTATCGCATTTATGGCGGCCATCGCTTTTATGAGCGCCTGGAAATTCGCAACGCCCTGGCGTATTTACGCTTGCTACTCAACCGCCACGACGATGCGGCTTTTGAGAGAGTGATTAATACGCCAACTCGGGGCATCGGCGATAAAACTTTACAAATAATTCGGGAAGGTGCTCGCGAGCAGAATGTTTCTTTATGGGACGCGGCGGACAAGCTGGCACCAGAACTGCCACCGCGGGCGGCGGGCGCCGTACGTGGATTTTTGAATTTAATAAATTCATTAATTGCCGATACCCTGGTTACTGAGGCGGAGCCACTACCGCTACATGAAATTGCCGATCACTGTTTACAGCTAAGTGGTTTAGTTGAGTTTCACGGCCGCGAAAAAGGCGAGCGCGGTCAGGGTCGAATGGAAAACCTCGGCGAACTGGTTAATGCCTGCCGAGCCTACGAACCCGAAGACTCAGGCCTTCCCGCCCTGCCCCAATTTCTCGACGAGGCTGCCTTAGATGCAGGAGAGCGTCAGGCCGATGGCGGTGAAGACGCAGTGCAACTAATGACGCTGCACTCGGCGAAGGGTTTGGAATTTCCTCTGGTATTTATCTGTGGCATGGAAGAAAATTTATTTCCCCACAAAATGTCGATGGACGATGCCTCCCAGTTAGAAGAAGAGCGACGGCTGTGTTACGTAGGTATCACCCGCGCGATGACAAAGCTGTATTTGACCTTTGCCGAGGCGCGGCAGTTGTACGGCTCGGAAACATTTAATAGCCCTTCCCGCTTTTTGCGGGATATTCCCGGCGAATTAATTGAAGAAGTGCGCATGCAAACCAATATTAGTCGCCCCACCAGCTATGCGGCGGATAGTGGCAAGCGTGGTCATTCCTTAGCGCAAGATAACGACAGCGGTTTGGCCCTTGGCCAGCGAGTCAATCATCAAAAATTTGGCGAAGGCGTGGTGCTTAATTTTGAAGGTAGTGGCGCCCACACCCGAGTACAGGTTAACTTTAGTGGTAGCGATGCAAAGTGGTTAGTATTGCAATACGCTAAGCTAGAAGCGCTATAAATTGAAAAAAATTAAAGCATAAGACAAGAACTTAAGCCGATAATATCAGAGGGAAAATATGTTGGTCCGATTCAGCAGTATTTTAATATTACTCGCCGCGCTAACGGCTTGCGGGCAGCAAGCGTCCTCCCCTAATAAGGCAAGTGGCGTATCTGCGGCCGGCGAGCCAGCGGCCACTAATTTCCGCTGGAAGCTAGTGACAACCTGGCCGAAAAATTATCCCGGTCTGGGCACGGCGCCAGAACAATTTGCAACACTGGTCGAGCGTATGAGTTCGGGACGCTTAAAAATAAAAGTCTATGGTGATGGTCAGCTGGTACCGGCCATGGAAGTCTTCGATGCCGTATCGAGAGGTACCACGGAAATGGGCCACGGCGCGGCCTATTACTGGAAAGGAAAAATTCCGGCTTCGGTGTTTTTTACCGCGGTGCCCTTCGGGCTAAATGCTCAGGAAATGAACGCCTGGCTCTATCACGGTGGCGGCATGGAATTATGGCGTGAAACCTATAAACCCTTTAATTTAATTCCTATGGCCGGTGGCAATACCGGCGTGCAGATGGCTGGGTGGTTTAATCGGGAAATTAACAGCGTGGCCGATCTCAAAGGTTTAAAAATGCGCATTCCCGGTCTCGGAGGTGAAGTGATTACCCGCGTCGGTGGCGAGGCGGTGACGATTCCCGGCAGCGAGCTTTACACCGCTTTGCAAACCGGGGTAATCGACGCCACGGAATGGGTGGGGCCCTATAACGACCAGGCCTTTGGTTTTCATCAAATCGCCAAATATTATTATTACCCGGGCTGGCACGAGACGGGTTCGTCGCTGGAATTTATTATTAACACCGAGGCCTGGAACACGTTACCGGAAGATTTACAGGCCATTGTCGAAGTCGCAGCGCGCGCTGTGAATCAGGACATGCTGGACGAATACACCGCCCGCAATAATGCTTCTCTGGTGCAATTGGTCGACGAGCACGGTGTGCAAGTGCGACGCTTGCCGGACGACGTCTTGATAGAGTTGCACAGGGCTTCCGCCGAAGTATTAACGGAGCTGGCAGCGAGCGATGCCCTGGCGCAACGCGCCTACGATTCACAGCAGGCGTTTTTATCTCAGGTGTCCGAGTACCATAAAATTTCTGAAGAAGCCTATTACCAAACGCGACGGTTATTATCAAAAACGTCTATTACCAAAGATGACGACTAGCGAATAAAACATAAAAATGTAAAACGGATTTTATTCGGGATCGGCTTTGCCAAGATCAAACAGCTTTGCACGCACGGTTTGTCGATATTGTGCCGGGGTGACGTCGTGATGTTTGCGAAATAATTGCGTAAACCAGGTGGTGTCTTGATAACCGCAAAGGTGGGCGATTTCCGTCGTCGTCGCATTAGAATTTTGCAACAACTGGCGAGCGTTATCTAAGCGCAGTGCCTGTAAATACGCCAACGGCGTTTTATCCGTCGCGGCGCGAAAGCGGCGATTAAAGGTTCGCGAGCTCATACTAAATTGTTTGGCAATCTGCTTTATGGTGATGGTTTTTGCCAGGTTATCCTGAATCCAGATTTGTGCCTGTAGTATGTCTTCATCGGGATGCTGGCGAACCTCCGCATTAAAATAATTTTTGCCTTCGAAAGTATTGCGAATTTCGTGAAAAAATACCCGCTCGACGTGCTGCGCTGCCTCGCGACCGTAGATGCGATACACAATATGCACAAATAATTCGGCCATGGCGTTGGCGCTAGCTGCGCAGTAAATATTATTGGCCTGGGTGGTGAAGTACTGGCGTTGCAGTAACACTTTTGGATAGAGTTTTTGAAAGCGGTCAAAATAATGCCAGTGGGTGGTGGCCGCTTTGCCGTCCAACAAACCTGCTTCGGCGTAAAAGCACACTCCGGTGCCAACGGCAGTGAGGATGGCGCCGTGTTCGTATTGATGGCGCAGCCAGGACAATACGTTGTCGGCCCGGCGTAAGGCCGGACGGGGACTGCGCCAAAAGCCGGGTATATGGATTAGATCGTAAGTGGTGCCGGTATCGAGGGCGATGTCGGGTTGCAGATTAAACCCCGAGGCGGAAGCCACCATCTCTCCGTCCGGGCTAAGGGTGGTGATGGCAATACGGCGATATTCCTTGCGACCCTGGGCGGCAAAGGCTTCGGCGTTGCGCAGGATCTCGATAGGTAAGGTGGCGCTGGTGCCGAGCACCCCGTCCGCCAGGAAAACCCCGACTCGCACCGGGTCGTCGATGGGGTTTTGTTGTTGCCCTTTATTTTGTTGATTACTCACCATTTGTCCATTTTCTCTGGGTTTTGGCTAATTCGCCATAGTTTATGGCCTAAATGCCGGTTTCTCAAGAGCCCTTGCAGCCCTAGAATTCCCGGCCTTAAAGTAGATGCGGTGAAGTGAATGGCGGTACTCCCGGTAATTGTTGGCTATGGCGGTTTTAATGCGGCAGGCCGTAGTTCCTTTGACCAGTCCTATCGGCGCATGATTCTGGAAAGCCTGTCGGCTAGCGAGCGGGACAAAACCCTTTCCGGTTTAGCGGCGATGATGAACCTGGTGCGCTGGGAAGATGGGCAGTTTGTTAACGATCAGGGTTTTGCGGGTGGCCCTAAAGAAGTCGCAGAACACTTTGGCACCCAGGTCGTCGAGGGCACCTTAATTCGCCGAATTGAAGCCAATCATTTCGATCCCGACGCGGTACCTCAATACGCCAACTTGAACGCCGATCTTGACGCCGAAGGGCCGGGAGCGAGCTTTACGCTGCCCAAAAAACAACTGCCTAACCCACTACCCCAGGGCTGGGAAGTGAGTCCCGTTGAGGACGGTTCAATTGGAGCGGATTCAAACGGTACGGGCATGGTGCAGGTGCGTATCTCTGGCCAGCAGGCCTGCCGAGTCGCCGGTACCCAGGCCATTGGCGTCAAGGCGGCGGGACAACTGCCCACGGGTTTTGACCCAAGTATTTTATACCAGTCCCGCTTTCAGCCCCGCGGACTACAAATGGCAGTGTGCGGTGCTACCGATGCCCTGCGCTCTATGGGAGTGTCCTGGGAGACTATTTGCGCGGCCGTGCGGCCGGATGAAATTGGCACTTATGCCTCCTCCGGTCTGGGGCAGCTTGGCGAAGAGGGTTTTGGCGGCATGATTCGGGCGCGGCTCGAAGGCGGGCGTGTTAGCTCCAAGCAGATGCCAATGGGCCTTAACACTATGCCCGCCGACTTCATTAACGCCTATGTGCTGGGCAGCCTTGGCCACACCGAGGCGGTCACGGGTGCCTGTGCGAGCTTTCTCTATAATCTTCATGCGGCGGTGCGGGATATTCGTCGCGGCGTGCGCCGAGTGGCTTTGGTCGGGGCCTGCGAAGCGCCGATTAACCCAGCAGTTATCGACGGCTTTAACAATATGAGTGCCCTGGCCACCGAGGAAAATATGCTGCGTCTGGGTGATGCCGACCCGCGCCGTTACAGCCGCCCCTTTGGAGAGAATGCGGGCTTTGTGATGGCCGAGTCCACTCAGTACTTTTTCCTGATGGACGATGCCCTTGCAGTTGAGCTGGGCCTGGATATTCACGGCGCGGTGCCCGATGTGTTTATCGATGCTGACGGTGTCAAAAAATCCATCTCCGGCCCCGGTCCTGGCAATTATTTAAGTTTCGGCAAGGCCGCCGCCTCGGCTCGGGCTATTCTCGGCGAGGAAGCGCTACGCAAGCGCAGCGTGATTTTTGCCCACGGTTCGAGCACTCCGCAGAACCGCGTTACCGAATCGATTATTTTCCATCGCATTGCCGAGGCTTTTGGTGTTGAGCAGTGGCCTTTATGTGCGGTAAAAGCCTACCTGGGTCATCCCCTGGCTCCGGCCAGTGCCGACCAGATGGTCGCCGCCATCGGTGCGATGAAATACGGCTGGGTGCCGGGCATCAAAACCATGGACGCGGTGGCCGACGATGTCCATCAACAGCACCTCAATATTCCGTTGAAGGATTTACAGGTGGAACAGGGCCTGGATATTAGTTTGCTGAACTCCAAGGGCTTCGGCGGCAACAATGCCACGGGGGTAGTGTTGTCGGCGCGAGCCACTGAGAAGATGTTGGCAAAGCGTCACAGTGATCAGTGGAGCGACTATGTGAACCGCCGCGAGGCGACCCGTTCGGCAGCAGCAGAGTACGAAGTTAGGGCCGACCGCGCCCAGTTTGATCCGATTTATCGTTTTGGCGAGGGTGCGATCCCCGACGAGGAGATATTGATCTCCGACGAGAGTATTGCGGTGCCGGGCTTTGGTAAGGCGATTCCCCTGTCCAGGGAAAACCCCTACGAGGATATGAGTTAGGGTCTAAGCAGTATTTTCCAGGTACTGGTTTTTCAGCTTTACATAGTTGCCCGCCGAGTAGGTGAAAAAAGCGCGCTCGCTGTCTTTTAGCGGGCGGGCTTGTTTGCAGGGGCTGCCCACATAAAGAAAGCCGCTTTCTAGGCGTTTACCCGGCGGCACCAAAGCGCCCGCGCCTATCATTACCTCGTCCTCGACCACTACGCCATCCATCACCGTGGAGCCAATCCCCACCAAAATCCGATCGCCCAGTGTGCAGCCGTGCAGGGTGACATTGTGGCCAACGGTAACATCGTCGCCGATAATCAGTGGCCAGCCGTCCGGGTTGTAGTCGCTGGAGTGAGTAATGTGCAGCACCGAGCCGTCCTGGATGCTGGTGCGGCAGCCGATGCGAATGCGGTGCATATCGCCACGGATGACGGCGCCGGGCCATACCGAAGCATCGTCGCCGAGTTGGACATCGCCAATCACGGTGGCGGCTTCATCCACATAAGCGCGCTTGCCTAGTGCGGGTGTTATACCTTGAAACGATCGAATATTAGTCTGTGTCATGATGCTTCCTGTGGTTTTTCGTCTATACCCAAAGACTTGGTCTAAAGGCTTGGCGAGGCGCTAACTAAGCGCAAGGAGATAGATATGATAGAGATAAAGCAGACTATAATAGCCGAGTTCAGGTGTCGTCAAAGTAACCAGTATTAAACTGGGCAATAGCGCCCACGGTAGCTTATGTTTAGCGAACAAAAACGTTTTATCGCCGGGGCGGTGTGCCCCAAATGCGCCGCGATGGATAAGGTGGTGGCCTATAGCAAGGCGGATAAGGATTACCGCGAATGCGTTGCCTGCGGGTTTATCGACGAATTGCTGGTTGGTCCCAGCGCACCAGCACCGGATACCCGTATCAATAAGTCGGAGCGTCGCGATGCTGCTGTTGCCGAGCCGGTTAAATTTGTGGGTTTTGGCGAGGAGAAGTGAGCGCGCCGGGTAAAGAGTCCGAGAGTTGAATGTCAACGATCAATACCTAATACCGATACCTAATATCAAGATTGATATCTTCCAGGCGCAACAGCAAGGTTGCGGAGCTCAGTTGATACAAATCAAACGGCGGAATTACAGGTGATCCGCAAGTAAAAAAATCCACGGTTGCCCGGTGAACCGTGAATTCTGTTCTGGTATACTTCCGCGCCGACGCGTTTCGGGACCGTGACGATCAGCAGTGATCTTTGCGTAGAACTCCCGGCAAACCTTTTTGGAACACCACTTATTATCGATTTTTATAAGCGTACTTATCTTATTCCGCACATTGCTGTTTCTAATCTAGCGATTAGTAGCAGAGAAACGGCTTGTAAGACGCGGCGTAACACATCATTAAAATGGAGAACGAAAGGCCAATGGTATCTAAAGCAAAGCGGCTTATCCTGAGCACGCTTGGTACGGTTTTACTGGGTTTTGCTACCCAGGCCAGTGCCAGCGGCGAGGCTGAGCGACCAGACGGTTGGAGCCTTCTTAACATGACAGAAGGCGTTACTGGCGTTAGCCACAGTATTTATGACCTACACATGCTGATTTTTTGGATCTGTGTGGTGATTGGTGTTATTACCTTCGGCGTAATGTTTTACAGCATGTACGCCCATCGCAAATCCTCTGGGCGCACGCCGTCTAACTTCCATGAAAGCACTGCGGTAGAGATGGCCTGGACCATTATCCCGGCGCTGATTTTGGTGGTGATGGCATTTCCTGCCACTAAGGGTTTGAAAGATCTCTACGACACCAGTGAAGCCGATATCGATATCAAGATCACGGGTTATCAGTGGAAGTGGCAGTACGAGTATCTGGGTGAAGGCGTCGAGTTTATTAGTCAGTCGTCGACCTCTCAGGCGTCGATTTATGGCAAGGCTCCGAAGAGCGAGTTTTACCTCGAAGAAGTCGATAAGCCGGTGGTTATTCCCGTCGGCAAAAAAGTTCGTTTCCTGATTACCGCCAAAGACGTGATTCACGCCTGGTGGGTGCCTCAGCTAGGCGTTAAAAAAGATGCAGTTCCAGGCTTTATTAATGAAACCTGGGCGCGTGCCGACGAGCCGGGGATTTACCGGGGTCGTTGTGCGGAGCTCTGCGGAAAAGGTCATGCGTTTATGCCGATTGTGGTGAACGCAGTTCCAGAAGAGGAATACCTGGCCTGGCTGGCGGCTCAAAAAGCCCAGGCCGCAGTTGAGAAAGAGGCGATTAATAACACCCTCACTTTTGATGAGCTGATGACTTCTGGCGAAGCCGCCTACAACCGCTCTTGCGCAAGTTGTCATGGCGTGGCTGGCGAAGGCATCCCGGGTGCGTTCCCGGCGCTTAAAGACAGTGTCATTGCGCTTGGCCCGGTCGCAGATCACCTCGACATGGTGATTAACGGCAGTCAAACCAATGCCGCGATGCAGGCCTTTGGAGGACAGTTATCCGAGGCAGATATTGCCGCGATTATTACCTACGAGCGCAACGCGTGGGGCAACGTACCAGAGGCTGATAAGACAGTGCAGCCTGTGGATGTTCTTAAATTCAAGCAAGGCCAATAAGGGGAGGAATGATACATGGCACACGGTCCCGCTAAAGGTATTGGTCGCTGGCTTTTTGCCACTAACCACAAAGACATCGGCACAATGTACCTGTGGTTTAGTTTCGCAATGTTTTTGCTCGGTGGTTTTTTCGCGATGGTGATTCGCGCTGAACTGTTCGAGCCGGGTATGCAAATTATTAAACCCGAATTTTTTAATCAGATGACCACCATGCATGGTTTGATTATGGTGTTTGGTGCCATCATGCCGGCGTTTGTGGGTTTGGCGAACTGGCTGATCCCGATGCAAATCGGTGCGCCAGATATGGCCTTGCCGCGCATGAATAACCTGAGCTTCTGGATTTTGCCGTTTGGCTTTGCCCTGTTGGCTTCTACCTTGTTTATGGAAGGTGGCGCGCCTAACTTCGGTTGGACGTTCTACGCGCCGTTATCGACTACTTACGCACCACCCACCGTTAACTTCTTTATTTTCGGTATTCACATTATTGGCGCGTCCTCGATTATGGGCTCGATTAATATTGTTTCTACCATTCTCAATCTGCGTGCTCCCGGCATGACCTTGATGAAAATGCCACTGTTCGCGTGGACCTGGTTGATTACCGCCTTTCTGTTGATTGCGGTGATGCCGGTACTGGCGGGCGCGGTCACCATGATGTTGATGGACATTAATTTCGGCACCAGCTTCTTTAATGCCGCTGGTGGCGGAGACCCGGTGTTGTTCCAGCACGTGTTCTGGTTCTTCGGTCACCCCGAGGTGTACATCATCATCATTCCAGCCTTTGGCGTGATCTCGGCGATTATCCCCACCTTTAGTCGCAAGCCCTTGTTTGGTTATTCATCGATGGTTTATGCCACCTCCGCGATTGCGATTTTGTCCTTCGTGGTTTGGGCTCACCATATGTTCACCGTGGGTATGCCGCTGGCAGGCGAGCTGTACTTTATGTACGCCACCCTGCTGATTGCTGTACCGACGGGCGTGAAGGTGTTTAACTGGATCAGCACCATGTTCCGCGGTGCGATCACTTACGAAACTCCGATGTTGTTCGCCATTGCCTTTGTGATCTTGTTTACGCTGGGCGGCTTTACCGGCTTGATGCTGGCCATTGCACCGGCGGATATTCAGTATCACGATAGTTATTTTGTGGTCGCGCACTTCCACTATGTAATGGTTGCGGGTGCGGTGTTCTCTATGACCGCTGCGGTGTACTACTGGCTGCCCAAGTGGTGTGGCCGTATGTACAACGAAGCACTGGGTAAAACTCAGTTCTGGATTTCGTTTATTGGTTTCAACGTAACCTTCTTCCCGCAGCACTTCCTGGGTTTGGCGGGTATGCCGCGTCGCTACGCCGACTACTCGTTGCAGTTTACCGATTGGAACATGGTATCCAGCGTTGGTGCATTTATTTACGGAGCGTCGCAGTTGTTGTTCCTTTACAACGTGATTAGCACGATTCGATCTGGCGAAAAAACCGACGATCCCAAAGTGTGGGAAGGCGCAGAAGGCCTGGAGTGGACTTTGCCCACACCGGCACCCTTCCATACGTTTTCAACGCCACCGGACGTTAAGTAGGCTAAGTTATGGCGACCAATCCAGTTAGAAAAACTGCTGTATGGCTGTTGTTCGGCGGGATTGGTATGTTCTGTTTTGCCTTGTTTGTGCTGCCGCCACTGTACGATGTGTTTTGTGAGATCACCGGTCTCGGTGGTAAAACTTCTGGGCCCTATACTCAGGAGCAAGGGGCTCAGCAGAACGGGGCTCAGCAAAATGGTACGGAGCAAAGACCGGTCGACCTGGAGCGCGTAGTAAAGGTGCAGTTCGTCGCCACCAACAATGGCGCGATGCCCTGGGAATTTAAGCCCCTTGTCCAGGAAGTGAAAGTACATCCGGGGCAAGCGCAAAAAGTGGCGTTTTATGCACGCAACGCCACTCGACGAGATATGGTGGCCCAGGCAATTCCCAGCGTAACGCCGATTAGCGCGGCAAAATTTTTGCACAAGACCGAATGTTTTTGTTTTAACAATCAGCCCCTAAAGGCGGGCGAATCAGCGGATTTTCCACTGGTGTTTTTTATCGACGCCGAGCTGCCCAGGACCGTGAACACGATTACGCTCTCCTACACTTTGTTTGATATCACTAAGCAAGGTACGGAACAAAAAGCAGAGCAAAGTACCGGAAAAAATACAGAACAGGATGCGCCCCCACTGGCCGCTGTACTTTAATTTAAGTATTAATTAAACATTACGATTAACTGAGTGAATTGTCGCGACGCGGCATTTGAGGAGAAATAACATGTCATCTGAGAGCAACTACTACGTTCCAGAGAAAAGCGTACTTCCATTTGCAGCAGCGACTGGCTTGGGGATTATGGCTCTGGGCGCGGGGCTAGCGGTGCAGGGCAAAACCCCACTGATTTTATTGCTCGGTTTGATGATGATCGCGGTAGTGTTGTTTTTCTGGTTCAGCACCGTCATTCAGGAAAATATGGACGGTTTGCCCAGCGCGCAATTAAAGCGTTCTTATGTCATGGGCATGGGCTGGTTTATTTTTTCTGAAGTGATGTTTTTCGCCGCTTTTTTTGGCGCACTTTTTTATGTACGAGTATTCGCAGTGCCCTGGTTGGGCGGCGAAGCGGCTATCCCGCTGATAGATGATTTTAATAGCGAGGCGGCTTCAACCAATGCGCTGCTGTGGGAAGGTTTTAAAGCGGAATGGCCGCTGATGATAAACCCGGACCAGGTGGCTGGCGGAAGCACCTTTGTTGGCCCAGAGCACAGCATGAGTTTTCCTGGATGGGCGAACTGGTACCACTGGTTGCCGTTGTGGAACACTATTGTGCTGTTGACCTCTAGCTGGACGGTGCATGTTGCCCACCACGCGATAAAGCATAACAATCGCGCCAAATTTCAGCGCTGGCTCGGCATTACGGTGGCCCTAGGTGTTATCTTCCTGTACTTGCAGTACGCGGAATATCACGAAGCTTATGTTGAAATGGGCTTGACGCTAGAGAGCGGTATCTACGGTACCACCTTCTTTATGTTGACCGGCTTTCACGGTTTCCATGTTGCGATGGGCACGTTTATGTTGTTTGTCCAGTTCATGCGTTCCTTCAAGGGCCATTTTAAATCGGATGATCAATTTGGCTTTGAAGCCTCGTCCTGGTACTGGCATTTTGTTGACGTGGTCTGGTTTGGACTGTTTATCTTCGTTTATATCCTGTCCTGATTTTAGTATAGGAAGTACGCAAAAACGGCCAGTAATACTGGCCGTTTTAGTCTGTGAGAAGTACGAAAAATTTAGTTAGGTTTGTCTGGAGTCGTCGGCGCCACTTGCTCTGGATGTAATTGTCGATCCCAGGGTGCGGTGCTATTTAAACGACCGCTGGCCAAGCCGTAGATGATGGCGATAACCAGGGCGCTGGCCAAACAAACTCGGATACCCAGGGCGTACAGCGTGCGCTTATTGCTGTTGCCCGTATCTCTTAATAGAAACACCAGCCCGCTACTGAGGCTGATGAGTACACCGATAAACAGGATGACGATCAGAATTTTTAGCCACATAGGGATGCTCACAAGGTTAGGCGTCGAATTGAGCGGGCTATTTAAGCATAAATGCTTGCTTGGGAGGCAGTAGAGCGGAAATGAGCAACCTAAAAATACCCGAGCAAACGCTCTCCTCCCCCGCCTTTAAGTGGCGTTGGAATGTTGGACTATTGATATTTGCCGGAATATTTTTACCGCTCACTTTAACGCTTGGGGTGTGGCAGCTACACCGCGCAGACCAAAAGCGCGAGATGTTGGCTGAACACGAGCAACGCCGACAGGCAGACCCGGTCGCGCTTGCAACGCTCCAGCCAGGAGATGATCATCAGTATCGTCGCGTGGAAGTCAGCGGCCAGCCCGATGGAGAACGTTATTTTTTATTGGATAACCGCACTCGTAATGGGCGCTCCGGATACGAAGTATTATGGCCGGTAAAAACCGCAGCGGGAAAATGGGTGCTGGTTAATCGCGGCTGGATTGCTGGCGGTTTGGATCGCCGAGAGTTGCCGAAAGTGCCTGGGTTTGAAACGCCGGAAGTTACGGCGTCGGGCGCGGACGAATATCTACTGGAAGGCTATTTATACCGGAGCAAAGGTAAGGCGCTGGTTCTGGGGCAGGAAGAAAAAGTGAATGGCTGGCCCCAGGTGATTCAGCAAGTAGATATGGCGCTACTGGAAAGTCGCTTCGGGGCGACGCTGTTTCCCTACGTGTTAAGGCAAGAAGCCAGTCGGCAAGCTATGTGGAAAGAAACACGGCAAGTAACGCAGCAACGAACATCACAAAAAGTGCCCAGCAACGAGTTAAAAACCGGGTGGATTATTGTTAATGTTCTGCCCGAGAAACATACCGCTTATGCGGTGCAGTGGTTTGCGATGGCCTTGGCTTTGTTGATATTAACCTTGGTCAGCAATTCGAATCTACATGAATGCTTACAGTACCGACGCGGGGCAACAAAGAGTGACGGATAACGAAATAAAGAGCGAAACAAAGAACGAAATGAATAAAGTGAAGAACACCAGCTGGTTAAAGCGTAATTTTCCTCTGCTGCTGATTATAGCTACGGTGACCGTGGTATTAGTGGCGGGTTTTGTGTTGTTGCCGCGCTCGGAGGAAGGCAAAATACGCTTGCTCGAGCAGCTGGGCACCAGTAATCAGGGCGTGCTAATTAAGCCTCTGGCTGTGGTCACTGAGCTTGCCCTTCTCGATGTCGAAGGCAAGCCCTGGGCTTTGGATGAACAAGCCGTCAAATGGCGCTTGTTGATTCCGGTGGCTGCTCCCTGTGCAGAGGCCTGCCGTGAAGCGATCCATTTGATCCGGCAAGTGCATGTTCGCCTGGATAAAAAATCCCATCGCGTTGAGCGTGTGCTGCTCAATCTGGATGGTGCTCTCGACGACGACACCAAAACCTTGCTGGCGCGGGATTATCGCTATGTGAAAGTGATCAACGGCCGCCGTGTAGAGTTTGAACAAGTGCTGGCCCAGACTAATGCTCACTGGCGGCCAGAGCAAGTGCAGATTTTTGTGGTCGATCAACAGGGTGCGGCAATGATGTTTTATACTGCCGAGCACAGTGGTGGTCAAATATTGGCAGACCTGCGCCACTTGCTGAAATATTCGCCGGAGTAGTCGCTATGTCACTGGGCAATACACCAGGATCACAGATAAGGCTGTTTAATTTGCCGAAAAACCGGAAACAGGGTTTTCGCCTGGCTTTGGCGGCAACCTGTTTGGCGGTGGTGGTGGTGGTATTGGGTGCGTTTACCCGTCTGGTTGATGCCGGTTTAGGTTGCCCCGATTGGCCCGGTTGTTATGGGCACGTGTTGTGGCCCGATAGCGCAGCAGAAATTGCTGTCGCCGAAACCCGGTTTCCCGACGCTCCGGTAGCGACGGATAAAACCTGGCCGGAAATGGTACACCGCTATTTTGCCGGAACCCTCGGTCTGTTTATTGCCGCTTTGGCGCTGCTGGCCTGGCGACATCGGGAGGCCCGAGGCTTCCCCTTTCGGCTGCCGATGTTTTTATTATTTTTGGTTGTGTGGCAAGCATTGTTTGGTATGTGGACGGTGACACTCAAGCTGTGGCCACAAGTGGTGACGGCTCATTTGTTGGGTGGCGTCAGTATTTTGTCCTTGCTCTGGTTGTTAACGGTACGCCTCGATGATCAGCGTTGGCAGGTGCCCGCTGTGATTTGGCAGCGGCTTTTCAGGTTAAAGCCGATGTTGATTGGCGCAGTGATTGTGGTATTTTTGCAAGTCGCGCTCGGCGGCTGGATCAGCTCTAACTATGCTGCGTTTGCCTGTGCGGATTTCCCCACCTGTAATGGTACCTGGTGGCCGACGACGGATTTCAGTACCGGTTTTAATGTGCTGCAAGGCATCGGTCCGAATTATCTTGGCGGTTTGATGACCAGTGAAGCTCGTGTCGCGATTCACCTTACCCATCGTATCGGTGCGCTCGTCGTTTCTGTGTATCTGCTGGCTCTGTGCATAGCCTTACTGATGGTGCCCTACGGCAAGGCGCGGCGTATGGCGTTTATTGTTGCTGCCGCACTGGCGCTGCAAGTTGGTTTGGGCATCGGCAATGTACTGTTTCAGGTTCCCCTGGTGGTGGCAGTTGCGCATAATGCCGGGGGCGCGCTGTTGTTAATGACACTGGTAACGCTGGGCATTAAGTTGTGGACGGCGGAGCGGTTGCCTGTAGAAGAAGATGAGTCGTCGATTAATTAAAATAAGGTAAGTCGGTAAACCCAAGTGACATATAAAAGTAGCGACACGTGAAGACAACAACTGCATTAAATACTGGGCCTGCCGCCTGGCACGATTATCTTGAGCTGTGTAAGCCCAAGGTAGTGGTGGTGATGATCGTTACTTCTATCATTGGTATGTTTCTAGCAGTGCCGGGCATGGTCCCGCTGGACGTACTGGTGCTGGGTAATCTCGGCATCGCCCTGTGTGCGGGATCGGCAGCCGCGGTTAATCATCTGGTGGATCGCGGCATCGACCAGAAAATGGCGCGCACCCTAAACCGACCCCTGGCCCAGGGCCGCTTAACGCCCAGGCAGGTGACGATTTTTGCTGTCGTGCTGGGTTGCATAGGCATGGTGATATTGCTGGTCTTTATCAACGCGCTCACCGCCTGGCTGACCCTGGCATCGCTGCTGGGTTATGCGGTGGTGTACACCTTGTATTTAAAGCGCGCGACGCCACAGAATATTGTCATCGGTGGTTTAGCCGGTGCCGCTCCCCCACTACTTGGCTGGGTCGCTGTTACCAATGAAATACACGGCCATGCCCTGCTCTTGGTGTTGATTATTTTCGCCTGGACACCACCGCATTTTTGGGCGCTGGCCTTGCACCGCAAAGAAGAATACGCCAAAGCCGATATCCCTATGTTGCCGGTCACCCATGGCGACCGTTACACCAAGCTGCATATCGTGCTCTACACCATACTGATGATCATCGTAACCGTGCTGCCCTACCCCACGGGTATGAGTGGCTGGTTATATTTACTTGGCGCGTTGGTGCTCGGCGGTGGGTTTTTATATTGGGCGCTGCGCTTGATGCTCAGCGATGATCGTGAATTGGGCATGACCACATTTAAATATTCTATTATTTATTTATTGGCCTTGTTTGCGATTATGTTGTTGGACCATTATTTAATAGCGCTGCCCTCGGCGGGCGGGCTCGGTTAAGGAAGATTTATGGCAACGCATCACGACCCCCTGGTTCGGCGTAATATCCGCATTACTGTAGCGGTGGCACTGACCTTTGCTTTGATTACGGTGGCGGCCCTGGTCAATAAGTTATCCCAGCCGCGCATTTTAAATCAATACGAATTGCGTGATTACGGTGCCTATTTATTAGATTCACCGCGCGCGACTGATGCGATTGCCCTGATCGATCACAAGGGTCAAGCCTATACCGAAGCTCGGCTCCCCGGTTCCTGGACATTGGTGTTTTTTGGCTTTAGTCACTGCGCCGATATTTGCCCCACCACGATGGCGACTCTGGCAAAAATGTACCAGGAGTTAAAACCCAAAGAAAAAGCCGATTTAAATGTGGTGCTGATTTCTGTGGATCCCGAGCGCGACACCCCGCAAGTGTTGGCTGATTACGTGAAGCAATTTAATCCAGACTTTACCGGTGTCACCGGCGAGGCCGCGCAGATTAAACAATTGTCCTTACAGTGGAATACCGGTTTTGAAGCGCCTGCTGACGACAACACAGCGGACTCAGAAAATTATCAGGTGGCGCACAGTAGTAGCCTGGTGTTGCTGAATCCTAAAGGAGAATTACACGGTTTTATTCGGCCACCGCTGGAGCACGGTAGTTTGCGCGTGTTGTGGCGTTCTATTCGCACGACTTATTAAGGCCAGCGCGTATTTTAATATTTAAAAATTAAATAATTATAAAAACTTAGTCTGCTTTTGGAGACAAGGAAGCAGCACCAAACAAAACTCCGCCGGCAAGCACAATAGAGGGGCCTGCCGGGGTATCTAGAAACCACGATGCGGTTAAACCCAGCAGTACGGCCAGGGCGGCGATGACGCTACCCAAAATCGCCATCTGCTCCGGGTTATGAGAAAAGCGTCGCGCGCTTGCGGCAGGAATAATCAGCAAGGCGGTAATCAATAATACTCCAGCGACCTTCATGCCGACGGCCACCACGGTGGCGAGCATCAGCTTTTGCATGGTTTTCACCCGTCTCACGGGCACGCCTTCTACCTGAGCTAAATCTTCGTGCACGGTGACGGCGACTAATTGCCGCCACCAGTAGCCCAAGCCTGCGAGCACCAGGCCTGCTAATACCCAGATGGTGAAGACTTCGGTTTTGCTAATGGCGAGTAGATCGCCAAATAACAGTCCTTCCATATTCACCCGTGCGCCGGGAATCAGTGCAAGTGCTACCAGGCCCAGTGCTAGCGCGGTGTGGGATAAAATACCCAGCAAGGTGTCGGTGGCGAGTAGATGTAGTTCTTGCAGCACGATCAATAATCCGGCGAGTCCAAGGCAGGTCAACAACACCGCAAGGTCATTGCTAAGCGACAACCATAGACCTATGGCTACTCCGAGTAGCGCGCCATGGGCGAGAGTATCGCCAAAATAGGCCATGCGCTGCCACACCATCAACGAACCCAAAGGCCCGGCCAGCAGCGCAATACCGAGTCCGGCGGCCAGTGCAAAATACAGAAAGTCGATATTCATGCGCCCTGCCCCGCTTAGTTGTGGTGGTGATCGTGATGATGGGTATACAGGGCTTGCCGCGACCCGAACAACTCGACAAATGCCGGATCGGCGGATACTTGCTCGGGGCTGCCGTGACAGCAGACATGACGATTTAAGCACACCACCTCGTCGGTAGCCGCCATCACCAAATGCAAGTCGTGGGATACCATCAAAATACCGCAGTGCAGGTGGGTGCGAATATCCGCAATAAGCTGGTACAGCGCTTCCTGCCCGGTTACGTCCACGCCCTGCACTGGCTCGTCGAGCACCAGTAAATTGGGCTTGCGCAGCAAGGCTCGTGCTAGCAACACACGCTGGGTTTCGCCGCCGGATAAGGCTCGCAAAGGTCGGTTTATCAGATGGGCAACACCGGTTTCTGTTAACGCTTCCAGGCACAGGGTTTTGTCGTGCTCAGCCAATTGCAGGAAGCGGTCAACCCGCAGCGGTAAAGTGGGGTCTATCACCAGTTTTTGTGGCATATAGCCGATGCGCAGTCCCGCAGCGCGAGTCACCTCGCCGCCGTCGGGCTTGAGTAAGCCGAGGGCTATTTTAACGAGGGTGGTTTTACCGCAGCCGCTGGGACCGATTAACGACAGTAGTCGCCCTGGCATCAGGTCGATATCGACATGGTCCAATACCGTCTGGCCATCGTAGTGTTTCTCGATGCCGCGCAGAGATAGCAGTGGTTCGATCCCTTTGGTGGGTAACTTGGGCTGATTTAAGGTGGATTTGTCTAGCATAAGGGCCGCTCGGGCATCGTTAGTGTTGTTGGTTTTGTAGAAATTGCTTACGTTGTGGGGTTTATTGGCACTGCGGACACAGCCCGATTATTTCCAGTGCATGTGTTTCCACCATAAAGCCCGATTTCGCCGCAGTGCTGGCGATGGCCTGGTCAATATTGTCCGCGCTGCATTCCGCGACACTGCCGCAGGCTTTGCACAGCATGAAGAGATCGCTGTGGTCGGCACCGGGAAAGGGGCAGCCCACAAAAGCGTTGAGGGAGGCGATGCGGTGGATCAAACCCTGGGTAAGTAAAAAATCCAGTGCGCGATACACGGTGGGCGGCATTATCTGCTTGCCCTGCTCCGCCGATAATTGTTCGATGATGTGATAGGCGCCCACCGGTTTATGACTTTGCCAGATCAGGCGCAATACGGCTTCGCGGGTCGTGGTGAGCCGGGCACCCTGCGCTTTGCATAGGGTTTGCGCTTGAGTCAGGGCGGCATTGAGGCAGCGACCGTGATCGTGCTCGCGGTGAGCAACGGTGGTATTAGTGATCATCGTGCGTCCCCCGTGGTGATGGGTTTTGTCTTGGTAAATGTTATGATATAACAATACGTAAAGCTATAGTAGAGTTTTGGCCAACTTGCAAAGCGGCCGGTAGTGATTTTTGTCAGCGTCAGATTTGCAGGGTTTTGCAGGATTAGGGCGCTAAAAAATATTATGTTATAACATATCAAAATATGTGGTAAATATGTCCCGTTATATTGTCGTTAAACCCCTGTTATCCAGCGAACCCAGCCGACTGCAGGGGGAATATGTGCTGAGCATTAGTCGTTTGTTGCTTATTGGCTTACTGGCCCTTGGTTTATTGATAGGTCTGGGTTCGGTCCCGCCTGCTGTTATGGCAAGCGCAGGGGAGGAGCCGGCCCTAGAGGTGAAGCCAACAATAGAGGTGAAGCCGGTAATACTGACCAGCATAAAACCCTTAACGATGATCGCTACGGCGGTGCTCGGTGACCAGGTAGAGATCAGGCAGTTATTGCCCGACCAGGAAATCCCCCATCATTACGCACTTCGAGTGTCGGATCGCCGCCTGTTTGATCAAGGCCAGTTGGTGCTGTGGATTGGTCCCGAGCTGGAAACCTTTATGGGCGCGCTGGTGACTGAGCGCGAGCCGCGCAGTGTTATCACGGCTGCCGAGTTGAGCGGGATGGTATGGCCGGAGACGGTGGAGCGGGGCAGGGATTATCACCTATGGCTCAATCCCGATAATGCTCTGCTTATCGCTCGTACTTTAGTGCTGCAGGTCAGTGAATTGAGCGGAGTTAATAAGGCCGTATTAAAGGCCCGGCTGCAGAATTTCGAGGACGAGATCGCTACTTTAAAGCAGGTGGTAGGGGAGCGCTTACTCGCCTTAAAAGGTAATAAATTTATAGTAGATCACGATGCCTTCGGCCACTTCACCGAGACCTTTGGCCTGCGCGGTGCGGGGTATTTACGCGACAGTTCCGGCCTCGAAATTGGTGCTCGGGCCCGAGCTAAAATAATGAGTCAGGAGGAGATTCGTTGTGTGATCGCAGAACCCGAATCGAGGATCGACCGACTGCAGGGGCTGGCGACAAAATGGCATGCTAAGTTGGCGATTATTGATCCTCTCGGGGCAAAGGCAATAGGGTTTGAAGACCAGCCCGAGGTGGAATTTAGCGCTTATGCAGGCCTGATAAATACTGTTACTGAGGGTTTTGTCGACTGTCTTGAGTTTCGATAAGTTCGATAAGAAAGGCGAATAGGCAGCAAATAGATATTTCTGCCTGGGATCGTTTCGGTAGATATCAAACCAGTTTTTATCCATTCCCCGCGCGAACCCGCTGCTTTGCGGTATCCTTCCGGCCATTGTCGAGAGAGAGATTATGACTGCTACAACTCCGTCTGAAAAATCGTCCACTACCGGGCCCCTGGTATTGGTAGATGGTTCCTCGTATTTATATCGAGCCTTCCACGCCTTACCGCCGCTGGAGACATCCAAAGGCCAGCCCACGGGTGCGGTAAAGGGGGTGATTGCGATGCTGCGCCGCATGGTGAAGGATTACCCGGACAGCGTGGTGACCGTGGTGTTCGATGCCAAAGGCAAAACCTTCCGCGATGAGCTTTACGCTGAATACAAATCTCATCGGCCACCGATGCCTGACGATTTACGCACGCAAATTCAACCGATTCACGACATTGTGCGAGCCATGGGTTTACCGCTAGTCATCGTCGAGGGTGTAGAGGCGGACGACGTGATTGGCACCCTGGCGGTTTATACCAGTGGCAAGGGCGGCAAAGTGGTGATTTCCACCGGTGATAAAGATATGGCGCAGTTGGTGGATGAGCGCGTCACGCTGGTGAATACCATGACGGACACCGTACTGGACCCCGCGGGAGTGAAGGATAAGTTCGGGGTGCCGCCGGAACTGATTATTGATTACCTCGCTTTAGTGGGCGACAAATCCGACAACATTCCCGGTGTTGCGGGAGTGGGTGAAAAGACGGCACTGGCGCTGCTCAACGGCCTGGGCGATATGGACGCGATTTACGCCGATCTTGAAAAAGTGCGAGAGCTGGAGTTTCGCGGCGCGAAAAAAATGCCGGAAAAACTCGCTGAACATAAAGACGATGGTTTCCTGTCTCGCACGCTCGCCACCATCAAACTGGATGTGGAGCTGGATTTCGGCATCGACGATCTTGATATGGGGACACCCGACACCGCGCAGTTGCGGAGTTTGTACCAGGAGATGGAGTTTAGAGGCTGGACGGACGAGCTAGGTTCTAGTGAAACCGCTGCGGCACCCTCTGTAGCCGCCGCCGAAACCATCGAAAAACATTACCAAACCGTGCTGGAAATTGCCGAGTTTGAGGTCTGGCTTGAGCGCTTAAGCAAAGCTGAGTTATTCGCCTTCGACACCGAGACCACCAGCCTCGATTATATGCAGGCCGAATTGGTGGGTCTGTCGTTTGCCATTGAGCCGGGCGAAGCCGCCTATGTGCCACTGGCTCACGATTATTTGGGTGCGCCCGCCCAGCTTGATCGCAACTGGGTGCTTGGCCGCCTAAAGCCGCTGCTGGAAGATCAGGCGCTGCGCAAGGTTGGGCAAAATCTGAAATACGATACCAATGTGCTGGCCCGTTACGACATAGCGTTACGCGGCGTGACCTACGACACCATGCTGGAGTCCTACGTGCTCGACTCCGTCGGTTCCCGCCACGATATGGATACCCTGGCGCTAAAACACCTGGGTGTAAGTACCATCCACTTTAAAGACATTGCCGGTAAGGGAGCGGGTCAGCTTACTTTTAATCAAATCGAGCTAGAGCAAGCCGCTCCCTATGCCGCAGAAGATGCCGACGTGACATTGCGGCTGCATCAGGCTTTGTGGCCCAGGCTGGAGGCCGAACCAACCTTGAAGTCGGTATTTGAGGCCATTGAGATACCCCTGATGCCGGTTATTTCCCGTATCGAACGCAATGGCGTGCGGGTGGATTCGGCCTTGCTAGGCAAGCACAGCGAAGAGCTGGGCGCACGCATTATCGATATCGAACGCAGCGTTCACGAGCTGGCGGGCGAGCCTTTTAATCTGGGTTCGCCAAAGCAGCTGGGCGTAATTCTGTTTGAAAAACTCGGTTTGCCGATTATCAAAAAGACGCCGAAGGGCCAGCCCTCGACGGCGGAAGAAGTGATGCAAGAACTCGCACTCGACTACCCACTACCCAAACAGGTGTTGGAATATCGCAGCCTGAGCAAGCTGAAATCGACCTACAGCGACAAGCTGCCGACTATGGTTGATCCGGATAGCGGGCGGATACACACCTCTTATCACCAGGCGGTAACGGCCACCGGGCGCCTGTCGTCCTCCGATCCCAATCTGCAAAACATCCCCATACGCACGGAAGAGGGGCGGCGTATCCGCCAGGCCTTTATTGCTGGGCAGGGCAACAAACTAATCGCGGCGGATTACTCCCAAATTGAATTGCGCATCATGGCCCACCTTTCCGGAGATAAGGGTTTGTGCCGCGCCTTCGCCGAAGGTCTGGACGTGCACCGGGCCACGGCAGCGGAGGTCTTTGGTGTGACTCTGGAGGAGGTGACGAACGACCAGCGTCGCAACGCCAAGGCGATAAACTTCGGTTTGATCTACGGCATGTCTGCCTTTGGCCTGGGGCGGCAACTCAATTTGGGTCGCAACCAGGCGCAGGAATACATCGACCTCTACTTTGCGCGCTACCCTGGGGTTAAAGACTATATGGAATCCACTCGCGAGAGCGCGGCGGAGCAGGGCTATGTGGAAACCCTGTTTGGGCGGCGACTGTACTTGCCAGAAATTAATGCCCGCAACGGCATGCGTCGCCAGGCTGCCGAGCGCACCGCGATCAACGCGCCGATGCAGGGTACAGCGGCAGACATTATCAAGCGGGCGATGATTGCGGTGGACCAATGGCTCGCAGAGAGTGACCTGGATGCCAAAATGGTGATGCAGGTACACGATGAGCTGGTGCTGGAAGTGCCGGAGGCGGAAGTGGACGAGGTAGCGGCAACCCTGGCTACACTCATGTCATCGGCTGCGGAGCTGGTGGTGCCCTTACTGGTTGATGTCGGGGTGGGCGACAACTGGGATCAGGCGCACTGACCGGGATATTGACTTGGACGCTGACCTGAATAAAGACACGGGTACTTATAGCCTAAACCTATTCAGATGAGCCTTATGTTAAATTGAGATGGAGGGAAACGAGGACAGAGCGCAAAGTTTTGCTGGAAATTTAAAAATTGTGAACTATTCTCAAGTACCCCAGTCATAGTTAGCGTAAGTTGTATTACTTATAGTTTTGAAGTCTTACTACTTTGAGCTGACCAGGTACCCTCCCCCTCTAGGTGTGGCCTGGTTTAATACCTTACCGGTGCCAAGTGCACCGGTTTTTTTTGCTTTTTTTTTACGTTTACTGGTTGCTGCATCCGCTTTTGAACGCGCTCAATTCTGGTGTTCAGGAGATTCGGGCACGACGGGCTGTAACCAGCCCATTAACGTAGCTTCGAGCTCCGGTAGGCCGACCTTTTTTAGCGATGAAAAGGTCTGTATTGATACCATGTCGCCGTATCCGGCGTCCGCCAGGTGTTTTTTTACCCCCAGCAGGCTGGCTTGCGCCGGGCCACGTTTAAGCTTGTCGGCCTTGGTTAGCAGCAGGTGGACGGGTAGCTCAGCTGTCATCGCCCATTCCACCATATGCCAGTCGAACTCCTGCAAGGGGTGACGAATATCCATGAGTAACACCA
This sequence comes from Porticoccaceae bacterium, assembly GCA_018069525.1. Taxonomy (GTDB): domain Bacteria; phylum Pseudomonadota; class Gammaproteobacteria; order Pseudomonadales; family Porticoccaceae; genus JAGPUQ01. Next base: position 73,078 of record JAGPUQ010000004.1, read on the forward strand.
GTCCCGCCAGCGACTGCCGGTCGCGGAGGTACTCAGCTAAATGCCGATCCCACTCGGCTTTCATCGCCTTGGGCACTTTGGCATAACCGTAGCCGGGCAAATCGACTAGCCGGGTATCGGGGCTCAGTGTAAAAAAATTGATCAGGCGCGTGCGCCCCGGCGTTTTACTGGTGCGCGCCAGCTTGCCCTGGCGGGTCAGCGTATTGATGGCGCTGGATTTACCCGCGTTGGAGCGTCCGGCAAAAGCGACTTCTACGCCGGTATCCGCAGGGCATTCGGCCAGCGAAGGCGCACTTTTGAAAAACGCAGCTTGGTGAAAAGGGGTGGCGTTAGTCACGCGTAGGTATCTCGTTTTAGTGGGATTGGGAAGCGGAATCTCATACCGGAAGCTATATCGATTAGCTCGTGATCTGGATTAGTATATAATGCGCTGTCGATTTAGCCGGTGGATTTCAGGGCTCACAGTGTAGCTAAACTGCGGCTTTCATACACCTCGGACTTACTCGCGGCCCAGACTTAGAGCCAAAACGACACGCTATCGTCAAAAAATGCGAATCAAACGCAGAACTGCAGCAAAGAACCAAAGTAAGGATCAAACCATGAGAACAATGATTGTTGCCTTAACCGGCATCGCAGCATTAATGCTGTTTCAGCCCACGCTAGCCGCCGGTGATGCCGACGCGGGTAAAGGTAAAGCTGCCGCCTGTGCCGCCTGTCATGGCAGCGATGGCAATAGCGCCGCGGCGTCGTTCCCCCGCCTGGCAGGTTTGGGTGAAAAATACTTGCTCAAGCAACTCGTCGATATTCAGTCGGGTGATCGACCGATTGCCGAAATGACCGGCTTGCTGACCGGTTTGAGTGAGCAGGATTTGGCCGATATTGCGGCATTTTACGATGCTCAAACACCAAAGCTTGCCGGTTCCATAGACGACGCCAAGTCGCTGACCCTGGGCGAGAGAGTGTATCGCGCGGGCAATTTGAAAACTGGTGTGCCGGCATGTACCGGTTGCCACTCGCCAGCGGGTCAGGGCAACGCGCCAGCGGGTTATCCGATGTTGGGTGGTCAGCATGCGGACTACCTTGCGAAACAATTACATGCGTTTCGCACCGGTGCTCACGACGAAGAGGACCCCAGCGCCCGTCAAAATGATGTGTCCAAAGTGATGCGTGGTGTTGCTGCGCAGATGAACGATCAGGAAATCAAAGCCGTTGCTAACTATATCTCTGGTTTGCATTGAGGGGTTTGCATTAACAGGCTTGTATAACAGTGTGAGACACGCTCCAGGCGTAAGAACTACAAAAAGGCAGCTTCGGCTGTTTTTTTTGTGGCCGTCACTTTATCTTCCCGCGACCTCGTCGAGTCAGGGGCCTGCCGGTAAAGTGTAATTTAAGGTGATTTTGCTATCGATGCCCTTGCAACACGCCCGGGAACCTGAATAATAAGTGGGGTCTATACTGTGGCCTCAAAAACTGGCATGAAGCTCAAGTTTGCAGCTCAAGCCCACAAACGTTGTCACTCAACATACCCGCGACCTTTAAGGATGTAACACTCATGGACCAACTTTTTTCCGGACAGACAGTTCCTGGACAAACAAGCCCTAGCTGGACGTTTCGTCATGCGTTCAGCGCTGTATTGATAGCACTGTTAATACCGATGGCCGCCTGTCAGGCAGAGCCAGAAGGGGAGGCCGTCACAGCGTCTGCCGTGGCTAAAACCGAGACCTCCGCGCAAGTGCAAACCGACACCCCCAGTATCAAAACGCCGTCCGCGCCTGCACGAAAAATTGATTACCAGGCGGGCAAACATTACATTGTTCTGGACAATCCGGTGACAACGGTTGACGCCAAGCGCGTCGAAGTCAACGAAGTATTTTGGTATGGCTGTCATCACTGTTTTGTTTTTGAACCCCTGGTGGCAACCTGGTCGGAGAGTATTGCCGACGATACGGTGTTGGTAAAAACCCCGGCTAATTGGCATGTCAATATGGAGCTACACGCGCGCGCATTTTATACCGCCAAGGCGCTTAAGGTGCTTGATAAAGTACACGAAGCTATTTTTGAAGCCATGAATGTAAAAAAACAAAAACTCGATAAAGAAAAAACCATCGAAGCTTTATTTGTTAAATACGGGGAAGTCGATCCGGAAAAATTTCGTAAAACCTTTAATTCTTTTGGTGTGAACAGCGCGGTCAGGCAAGCCGATTCTCGCCAGCGCGCTTACCAAATCACTGGCACGCCCGAAATGATAGTGAACGGCAAGTATCGAATAACCGCAGCAATGGCTGGTGGTCATCTAGGTATGCTCGCAGTCGTTGACCATTTGGTTGAAAAAGAACGGGTTGCGCTACAGCTTGCAAGGGAAGAAGCCGCAGCAGAGGAATAACAAGCAGACTGAGAGCCCGATGAATAATCATTCGTCTTTACTGATCAAGGAGATCGGGTGAGCAAACCCTGGCTGGAGCACTACCCGCCCGGGATACCACACACGATCGCACCCAGCCCATTTGCTTCGCTGGCCGAGTTTTTCGACGACGCCTGTGTCGATGGGGCCGCGCTACCGGCCTATACTAATTTTGGCGTAACCATGAGTTATGCCCAGTTGCATCAACGGGCCCGAGCGTTTGCGAATTACCTGCGTGACGATGCGGGCCTACAAACCGGCGACCGCGTCGCGCTGATGATGCCCAACCTCCTGCAGTACCCCGTCGCGCTTTTTGGCACCCTGCTGGCGGGCATGACCGTAGTCAATACTAATCCCCTGTATACCGCGCCAGAGTTGCGCCACCAACTTAGCGATTCAGGCGCTAAGGCCATTGTGGCGGTGGAAAACTATGCCTCGGTGCTTGCGGAAATCCGCGATCAACTTCCCCTTAAAGCCATTGTGCTGACGGGCATAGGAGACCTGTTAGGCCCGGTGAAGGGCTTGGCGATTAATGTCGCGGTTAAATATATTAAAAAGCAGGTTCCCAGCTATGACTTGCCGGATGCCGTGTCATTTAAACAAGCCCTGGCAATGGGTACCGCGAAGGCATTTAAGCCGGTCGCGTTAGCGAGTGATGACTTAGCTTTTTTGCAATATACCGGCGGTACCACCGGCGTGGCTAAAGGCGCAATGCTCAGCCACGGCAATATACTGGCCAACGTCGAGCAGTCAGCGCAGTGGCTCATGCAGACCGGGGGCGCGGGCAAGAGTCTCGGCATGCGCTGCGAAACCGTGATTACGGCCTTGCCGCTGTACCATATCTTTTCTTTAACCGCGAACTGCCTCGCGTTTTTAAAATTGCGCGGCCACAATCTTTTGATTAGCGATCCACGGGATTTGCCAGGTTTTATCAGTATCCTGAGGAAGAGCAAGTTTAGCTGTATAACCGGCGTCAACACCTTGTTTAACGGCTTACTGAATACCTCGGGTTTCGAGACAATCGATTTTTCTGCGCTCAAGCTGAGCCTTGGGGGCGGTATGGCGGTGCAGGAAGACGTCGCCCGACGCTGGAACGAGCGCACGGCTTGCCCATTAACGGAAGCCTACGGCCTGACCGAAACCAGCCCTGCGGTGACGATGAACCCACTCAATCAAACCGTGTTCAACCACAGTATCGGTATGCCGATATTGTCCACCGACTGTCGGATTAATCGGGAGGATGGTAGCCCCGCCAGCGTTGGCGACGAGGGCGAGCTTTGGGTAAAAGGACCGCAGGTGATGCAAGGTTACTGGCAGCGACCCGAAGCCACCGCGAAAATGATTACCGAGGATGGCTGGCTACGCACCGGCGATATTGCGCGCATGGATGAGCGCGGTTATTTTTATTTGGTTGATCGCTTAAAAGATATAGTGGTGGTCTCGGGGTTTAACGTCTATCCAACGGAAGTCGAGCAGGTGCTGAATAACCATCCGCAGGTGCTTGAGTGCGGCGTCATAGGTGTACCTGATGAGCGCAGCGGCGAGGCGGTGATGGCGGTGGTGGTGCGCAATGAGCGGGGGCTACACGAAAACGCTCTCAACCAAGACTCTCTCAATCAAGCTCCTCTCAATCAAGAAGCGCTGCGCAGCTGGGCACGGGAGAGCCTCGCGGCTTACAAAATACCGAAACACATCGAGTTTAGCGATGAGTTACCAAAATCCAATGTGGGCAAAATTCTGCGCCGGGAACTGGTGGCTCGTCATAACCCCAATGCAGAATAACAAAGCGGCGGCTTCAGGGGCCAGGGTTACTTAATGATCGGAACTGAATCCTCCAGCGAGGCATCTGCTCGCCCGGCGCCGTCCGACCTTCCAGCAACAGCTTCCTCGGGAAAAACCTTAGAGCGCGCCATCCCTATAGCCATCGATACCCTGGTAGAGGCCTTGCAGGAGCGCCTCGCACATCATTTGGACTCAAAGCAGTTAGCTGCCTTCGCCCTGGTTTGCGTGCGCTTGCAATGGCTGTACCGAGCGGATCAAACGCAACAATTTGATCGGATCCGCCACGCGTATGCCGCATTTTCTCCCGACCAGCCCCACGCGGAAAAACCCCTGCAACTATCTTCCGGGGACGAGGCGGAAAAATTACGCGTCGTCAAAAATGAACTGGAAGCCTTACTCACTAAAGCCAATTTTACGCAGTTATCGGAAGCTGCACTGAATCGGGCGCTTAATAAAACTTCTCCCCACGGCGTTGAGGTCTCCGTCGATATGACGCAGTACGGCGAACTTGCGTTGTGGTACCGGGGCTGGATTCGCAACAAGTAACACGACGTAACTGGAAAACTTTATATAAAACCCATTACTGAGCAGGTAGCGATTTATCGAAAGCTGTTTTTACTAGTACGAAAGAAAGACGCCGATATTAATTTGAATGCCAGCGATCTAAATACTGACGATCAGGATTCAAACTCCATCCCGCCTATACATATTAAATTATTCCGAGATATTCCCTTATCCGATCTCGAAATGTTATTTCCCGATAGCAAAGTCCGTATTCGCTTGTTCGATAAAATAAAATTGGGTATTACCGGTGGGGGTGGTACGGTCGCCGGCGCAGCGACGACGTTAACTAAACTCGCTGCCGCAGCGGAACCTTTTACCATTATTGTCGCCATCGGTGGCTTTGCTGCAATTTTGTGGCGACAGATCGCCAAAATATTTACCCAGCGCAATAAATATTTAATCAACCTGTCGAAACGACTGTATTTTTATAATCTGGATAATAATATGGGCGCGGTGGCGTATCTCGCTGAAATGGCGCGCGCGGAAGATGTTAAAGAAGCGATGCTCGCCTACAGTTTTTTAATTGAACGAAGTATGGAAGAGGGTATGAGTCGGACGCAGCTGGATGCGTCCATTGAAGAGTTTTTAAATCAACGTTTTGACTGCCGACTGGATTACGAAGTCGCTGATGGTTTGCGTAAATTAATATTCGATGGCCTGGTGACAGATTCAGCAGGCGATAGCTTATTTGCAGTCGATCCAGAGCGAGCTAATCAATTACTCGAACAGCGTTGGGAAAAGCTACTTCCTTCAAGCAATCAGTAAACACTTTGATGGTGGTTTACTGGTCTGGTTTCTCTAGCGCTGCGAGCGCTTCCCTAATATTTTCTACGCGACGACGGTTGGTGCCGAGATCGGAGTGACCTACTCGCGAGGCAGAGCGCACCGCTATGGGTTTGCCTTCGGCAAGAATAAATTCCACGTCGTCCACATAACGCATAATTAAGGTGGTGAACGTTACCCACAAATAATTATCGCTTTGTGCTTTTATTTCGGTCCGCGGCATGTCGGCGATAACTTTGAGCAGGGCCGCGTTTTGCTTTGCTACATCGCCGGTCACGGCAAGGGCTTTGATTCCCTGGCTCTGGTCGGCGGCCTGGCTACTAACGCAGTTGGGTGTGGAAGGGCAGGGAGCAAGTTTGCCATCGGCAATAAAATCGGCTGAAGGTCCGGCGCAGACGTTAAGGGCCCACAGCGCAGAAATTAATCCGGTCAGCAGGGTGGGAAGAGTCATTCGAATTTTATTCATGATATGTTTTTCCATAATGAATAGTTAGAGGCTACGTTAACAATTAGAGGCTATGTTAAGAATTAGACGCCATAACGAACAGTTAGGTAGCATAGTTTAAGTATTTTAATATAAAGATCCTAATTTAAAGATCCAGGTCGCGGGCAATAATATTGCGCTGGATTTCGCTGGTGCCCTCGCCAATCACATAAACCAAAGCGTCTCGATGAAAGCGGCCGACAGGATACTCTCGCATAATACCAGCACCACCGAGAATACGGATCGCATTTTCGCTCACCTTAAGTGCGGTTTCACTCGCGACAAGTTTTACCTTTGCCGCTGTGGCGGAATCGAGTGTGCCCTGGTCGATGCGCCACGCGCCATAGTATACCAACCACTGAGCGGCTTCGATTTCCGCCGCCATATCGGCGAGCTTGTGGGCGATGGCCTGAAACTTGCCGATGGTTTTGTCGCCAACCACGCGCTCCTGCGCATAGCGGTGGGCCACGCCCATTGCGCCCTTTGCCATGCCCAGACAATTGGCGGCGACACCGACTCGGTTTTCCGACAGGCATTCCAGAATGATGGAGTAGGTGCCCTCGACCCCGCCGAGTAGGCAGTCGTCCGGTACAAACACATCTTCCAAATAAATAAGGCCGGTTTCCGAAGCGCGGATGCCTTCTTTGTCCAGTTTGCTAATGGTGACTCCCTCGTTGGGCAGTGCCACTAAAAATAAACTGATGGCCTCGGCCGTTGGTTCGGGACTGGTGCGCGCCGCTAGCGTAATAAAATCGGCAAAGGGCGCATTGGTGATATAAAGTTTGCTGCCATTGATGCGATAGCCGCCGTCGACCTTGGTGGCGGTGGTTTTCATAGCGCGGATATTAGAGCCAACATCGGGCTCGCTAAGCCCGAAGGCAGCAATTTTTTCGCCCTTTATGGCGGGTTTAAAAAATTGGGTTTTTTGCGGTTCAGTGCCGGCTCGCCAGATTGGCCAGATACCTAAGTGACTGTGGGCGGACCAGGCTGAGGAAAACGCCTGACTTACCCGGCTCATTTCTTCACGCACAATGCATTCGGATAGTTTGTCGAAACCAGAACCGCCATCGGCCTCTGGATAACGCACACCGATCAAGCCGATATCGCCCCACTTTTTAAACAGTTCGCGGGGGAAGCTTTCGTTGTCGTCGGCCTCCCGGGCCAGGGGCGCAATTTCCGCAGCGCAAAATTTGCGTACGGTTTCGCGCAGGGCATTGTGTTCGGCACTAAAACTGAAATCCATAGTGGGCACCACATGGTTGGCGTTCTGATTATTAGGGGGCTCATCTCGTAGCGCAGAGACCTGCTCGCAAGCCCATGCTAAAAGTATACCGGAGCCTTTAGTGCAGGGGTGGTTCAGGGGATAGCACTGGGAGACGGGCTTCCTCTGTCGATTTTCCTGCTTAATAGATGAAGAGTAAGGGTTTTTGCTTTCCCGCGAGGCCAAAGGGCAGTAGAATTGCTGCCCTTTTTTCAAGGATTCGGGATTGAGTTGTTCCCGGAGCCATCTCCGACTAACAGGACGAGTATGAAGCCCACGGCCGATACCCTAAACCAACCTAAAATCAAGCCACTAAACCCCAATTTTTCTTCAGGTCCGTGCAGTAAGCGCCCCGGTTACGCCCTGAAAAATCTGGATATTGCCACGCTGGGCCGCTCCCACCGGTCAGCGGCAGGTAAGGCTGCCTTGCTCAAGACCTGCGTTGATACCGCAGAGCTATTGGATTTACCCGAGGGTTATCGGGTCGGCGTGGTACCGGCTTCGGACACCGGCGCGATGGAAATGGCGATGTGGTCATTGCTGGGTGCTCGTCCGGTCGATGTATTTGCCTGGGAATCTTTTGGCCAGGGCTGGATAACGGACATTAACAAGCAACTTAAGCTTGATGCGGTGAATGCTTATACCGCCGACTACGGCCAGCTGCCAGATTTACAGAAGGCCAACCCGAAACACGATGTGGTATTTACCTGGAACGGGACCACTTCTGGCGTTAAGACCCCCAATGCCGACTGGATCAGCGATGAGCGTGAAGGACTGACCATCTGTGATGCCACCTCTGCGGTGTTTGCCATGGAAATGCCCTGGCACAAACTCGACGTGGTGACCTTTAGTTGGCAAAAAGTATTGGGTGGCGAAGGCGCCCACGGCATGCTGATACTGAGCCCTCGTGCGGTGGAGCGTTTGGAAAACTACACGCCGCGGTGGCCCTTACCGAAAATTTTTCGTTTGACCAAGGGCAATAAACTAATCGAAGGCGTGTTTCGGGGCGAGACTATCAATACCCCCTCTATGCTCTGCGTGGCGGATTATCTCGACGCCCTGGATTGGGTACGCTCACTGGGCGGGGTCGATGGGGCCATTGCCAAATCTCGCGATAACCTCGCTGTGATAGAGTCTTTTGTCGCCGACAACGACTGGATCGATTTTCTTGCTGCTAGCCCAGAGACACGTTCCAATACCAGTGTGTGTTTGGTGGTGGACGCCGCCGACGACCAGGTTAAAGCGATGGCCAAATTGCTGGATGCCGAAGGCGTGGCTTACGACATCGGCGCTTACCGAGACGCTCCGGCAGGCTTGCGAATTTGGTGTGGTGCGACCGTCGAGGCCAGCGATCTCGATGCCTTGATGCCCTGGTTAAGCTGGGCCTACGTTCAGGCGACGGGCTGATTAGCCCAGGCTAATCCTCGGTGAGGCAAGGCTCAGACACGCTACCTTTAACTTAATACGCAGTCATCCGACATGCATTTATCAAGTACGTTAACTAGCAACAAATAACGTATCGACAATTTACAGGCAATCTACAGGCAACAACAGGAAGCAACATGTTTAAAATCCGCACCTACAACCAAATTTCCAGCTTGGGTCTCGACCGCTTTCCCCGGGACAACTACCAGGTTGGCCCCGACCTTGATGCGCCGGAAGCATTTATTTTGCGCAGCCAAAAACTTCACACCGAGACTGTGCCAGATAGCTTGTTGGCGGTCGCGCGCGCCGGCGCTGGGGTTAATAATGTACCGGTAGCGGATTACAGCGAACGCGGAATTGTGGTGTTTAACTCGCCGGGCGCGAACGCCAATGCGGTTAAAGAGCTGGTAGTGACCGGTTTGCTAATGGCCTCCAGAGATATTTTTACCGGCATGAGCTACGTTCAGGGCTTGACCGAAATCAGTGATTCCGCCGAGATGGCAGCGTTGCTTGAGAAAGAGAAAAAACGTTTTGCGGGTTGCGAGTTGACCGGTAAAACCCTGGGCGTAGTCGGCCTCGGTGCCATTGGCGCGGTGGTCGCCAATATGGCGCTGGATATGGGCATGAAAGTTTTGGGTTACGACCCCGCGCTTTCGGTCGAGGCAGCGTGGCGCTTGTCCAGTCGCGTCGAGAAAATGGATAACCTGCAAAGCCTGCTTAGTCGCGCCGATTATGTGACGCTGCATGTGCCCGCGATGGAAGCTACTAAAAATCTGATCAACGAGGAAACCCTGGGCAGCTTAAAGTCGGGTGCGGCACTATTGAATTTTGCCCGCGAAGAAATCGTTAATACCGAAGCGGTTATTGCGGCTCTGGATAGCGGTCGACTGCGTCGCTTTGTTACTGATTTTCCGGTACCGGCCTTGCTGGGTCGCGACAATGTGATTGCGATGCCACATATCGGCGCGAGCACGGGAGAAGCAGAAGAAAATTGCGCAATTATGGCGGCAGATCAGCTGATGGATTTCCTCGAACACGGCAATATCCGCAACTCGGTTAATTTTCCCACCACCACCATGGCCCACAATGGTGGTTATCGCCTTACTGTGAACAATGCCAATGTTCCTAAGGTGTTGAGTAATGTGCTGGCGGTACTTTCTGACTGCAACAACAATGTGCTCGATCTGGTCAATAAAAGTCGGGATGACATTGCCTACAACATCATCGACGTGGAAGAAGCGCCGGATCAGTGCATTGTCGATGCTATTAAGGCAGTGGAAGGCGTCAAGCGCGTGCGCTTGTTGTAAGCATTACTAATGAAATTTGCTAACGAAGCTTGCTTAAAAGACGGCTTTTTTAGCTTTTATCGAAGACTTTCAAGCTGAATTAGCCCGTCAGGCTGGTGCCGGAGCTGCCCGGCCTTCGTCGGCTCGCTTCAGTTTGGTGGTTTCGAGGCGAATACTGTTAACAGCGCCGTCGATGCGATCAAGTTCCTCTGCACGCACCAGGGTGTGCAATAACTTTACCTGTTCGTCCAGATCACCTAAATGATATACCGCTGCGATACCAGAAAGCTGGTGGCAAAACTCCTTCATGGCATCCGTATCCCGTGCGTTTCGTGCCGTGTTGATGTTGCTTAGTAAACGATAAATTTCAGCAAAGTAGCGTTCTTTCGGAATACTGGCCGCGCTGTCGAGCATCTCTGGTGAGGGTGCTCCGGCGCGCCCAGATAACTCAAACAATGCCTGTAGAAGTTGTTTTTCATTAAAGGGCTTGTTGATAATTCGCTCTACCGTGAGTGGCTCGAGTTCCCGGCGGATGTCTATGAGTACATCGGCGGTGAGCACTATCACCGGGGTATCCCGGTTTGGGTTGTCGGTTTGTCGAATCTCGTGGATGGCTTCTACGCCGGTGACTTCCGGCATGTGCAGGTCTATCAATAGCACATCGTAATGGGTCTTCTGGCAGGCGCTGATCGCTTCGCGGCCATTGCTGGCCTGTTGATACTGACAACCGGTACGCGCAAGCAAAGTACACAATAGCAAACGGCTGAATTCATTATCCTCGGCAACCAGTACCTGGATACCGTCCAGGTTGACGCTGGCGTCGTTTTCATTCGATGTTGACCCAACATTAACTAGCGCCGCCTTGAGTTCCGCCAGGCCAGCGGGTTTCGCGATAAAGGTGGCTGTCGGGTGGCCGTTGACCAGCGCTTCGGGTAATTGCTCGCGAATAACCTGCAGAGGTGCCTGCACTACTACCGGGCAGGGCAAGTTGTCGATTACATATTCGAGTGCCGCCATTTGTTGATGCTCTGGTTCGCCGAGCGACCAGTTGATCAGCACCGCGGTGGGAGTATGTGCGGCGAGAGTATCAATTAATTCGTCAAAGCTAGCGGCTTCAATGAATTCGTTTGTTATGCGCGTTAATAAATGCCGGCCGGCATTACGGCTCTGCTCGTCGGTGTCATAGAGTAGTACCGGGCCGGGAATATCGGCAGCTTGCGGCTTGGGAAGTTGTTGAGTCAGGGGTAAGACAATTCTACACAGAGTGCCTTTTCCCGGCTTGCTGTGGAAATGGATGGTGCCGCCCATCAGATTGGTATAGGCCTTAACAATGGGCAGTCCGAGGCCGGTGCCACCAAAGCGGCGACTGATGGTGGTGTCGGCTTGCACAAAAGCTTCAAAAATTTGCTCCTGCTGGGCGGGACTCATGCCGATGCCGGTATCGCTCACGGCAATAATCATCTTGTCGTGAAGGGGGTCCTGGCGATCGATGGAAATGCGGATCGTCACGCTACCCCGCTCGGTAAACTTGATGGCATTGCCGACTAAGTTGGTCATAATCTGCCGGATGCGCATGGCGTCGCCGATCAAGCGGTCGGGAATGTCGGGGTCGAAGTCGCAGTACAGTTCAATGCCCTTGTGGTGGGCGGCTGGGGCCAGTAACTGAATCGGCTGTTCGATACACTCGAACACGTCGTAAGGTTCGTTGATGACGGTTTGGGCACCGGACTGCAGTTTGGTGAATTCGAGAATATCGTTGATCATGGTTAATAGCTGACTTGAAGCACTATCAATAATTTGACAGTAGTGTTTGTCGCTGCTGTCCAGTGGCGATTGTTCGAGCAGGCGCACAAAACCCTGAATAGAGGTGAGCGGGGTGCGTAATTCGTGGCTCATGCGGGCAAGAAAGTCAGTTTTGGCATGGTTTGCGGCCTCGGCTTCTTCGCTGGCCTGCACCGCTGCCGCCGTCGCCTGCTGCAGCGCGGTATTTTTGGACTGCAAATCTTTTAGGGCTCTGGTTACATCCACTGTCGCGGTGTTGACTCGCTGCTCCAGGTTTGATCGACTGCGGGCTACCGATTCAGCCAGATGATTGATACCGGTGGCGAGAACAGAGAGCTCATCTTCGGTGGAGACCAGGGCGCGTGCACTTAAGTCGCCATGCTGCAGAGAATCAACCGTCTGGGTCAATTTGCGAATGGGTGTGAGTACTGATCGGGATAAAGCCAGGGCTAGCAGGAAAGCGGTACCCATAACCCCGGCGGCAATGCCGATGCTAGTAAAAATAATATCCCGTTGCTGTTTGCGCGCACTAGCAAGATCTATCGCGACCACCACCCAGCCGAGGATTTCCCGGGTAACCGCAAGCTGATCGCTATCGGGATAATCCTCGACCTCAAGGCTAGTGGTATAAACGGGTTTTTCAAACAACAGGAAGTCATCGTGTTGTCGCGGACCAGCACCGAGAGGCTCGGTCAAGCTAATGCTCTCGCGGGCGGGAAAAGAGGCGCTGGGCAACAACACGCGGCGTTTGCTATCCAAAAAAGCAACGCCGAGGATATTCGGCATCTGTTCTATCGAATTGGCCATGCTGACCAGCAAAGATTGATTATTGGTGTACAGCGCAAAGTCAGCCGTGCGCGACAGGTGATCTACCATGCGGTGACCGGACTGATTCATGGTAGCGGTAATATCGCCTTGCCGGATATAGATGTTAGTGGCGGTAAGCAGGGAGGTGATCAGCAATAAGGGCAGTGAGCCAATAAGCAGTAATCGGGCCTGTAAGCTTTGTCTCAAGGCGCGCGGAAGCCACATCATGGGCGCTTAACTAGAGCATCTTCGTACATTTTGTACAGAGCGCTTTCATTGGGGAGGGAGATGTTAAGCGCTTTGGCGACGGAGGGGTTTGAGTGTAGCGTGTAATAGCGGGGGTGGTGGAGGCCAGCGCTGAAGGCTTTGGTTTCTAGTAGGGCGTCGGCGGTTAATTCCGCACCATGTCGCCCGATATCGCTGGGGCTTGCATAAATGGACGCCAGCGCCCCGGCATCGGTATAGGCCTTGGAAAAACCAATGACTGGAATTTTACTGCGAAACCCCAAATACAGTGCCCACTTGGCGGTGGCGCGATTAAACACGGCGCTATCCGGCAGGGCGACAAAGACATCGCTGTTTTTGATCAGTGGCGACATAGCGGCCACCGGATTATCGTGTTCACTGAGGGTTTTTGCGGCCAGGGTAAAGTTGAGGTTTGCGGCCGATTGCTCCAGTGCGGCAATGTTGGCGCTGGAAATAGGTCCCGTTACGGTCACCGCCTTGCGCGCGTTGGGCGCTAATATTCGCGCTAATAGCATAATTCGATCAGGCGCCTGATCGAGCACCACCGAGGCGACATTTTTTTGATCGGGCGTCTCGCCTTCCAGGCGTTGCCACACATCGCTGGTAATAAACAGGTTAATGGTTTTTTTACCAGAGCGATTTTGATAGGCAAGCTCGGTGGCCGGGGTGCCAATGGTGACAATGATGTCTTCCGGCCAGGGCGCGAGCAGTGCATTTTGCTCCGCGCTGTCGCCCAGCACGGTGACTGCGATGCGGGTATCGGGAGACAGGGCGAGGAGGGTGCTAGAGAAGTGCTGCTGGGTTTCTCGATAATAGTTTTGTTCGCCCGACACCAACAGGCGGACGGTATTAGCCTGTGCTGAACCACAGCTCAGAATAAATACAATAAGGCCCCACCGCAGATATCTGTGACACCCGCCGATCCGTTTTACTAAGCCTTCCCTGGATTTAATTGCCAACAATTCCATCATATCCTTTTTGAGAACCTTCACCCCCACTAAGGTGAGTAGTTAGGGTTGTTCCCGTCCATTTAGTCTCGCTTATTCATTTTGGTTTAAGGGAAATCCAGCGTTGCTTTCAACAGCACTCTGGTTTCAAACACGTTTTCTTCATAAAATTCGTTGTAGTTATCGCCCAGGTTTTGGCCGATCAGTTGCAGTTTTCCGGCGCTCGAGCCGGTCTTAAAGCGATAAGTGATTTGTGCGTCTAGGCGGGTAAATTCATCGATAAAATCACCCGAAAGCCACTCCACCTCATTTTGATGATAGAGCGTGACCCCGGCACTGAAGGCGTCATTGAGCCGGTGGTTGACGAGCAAGCCACCGGCATGACGAGGCATACTATTATCGACGTCGGTGAAAGTCAGCGGCGCGAGCGTTTGAATCAGCTCACTGTCCAGGTCGAGATAGGTGTAGTGCAGCCTTATGTAGGTGTGATCGCCTGGGCGATAGGTAAGTTCCATCTCGGCGCCTCGGGTTTCCCAGGTGGCGATGTTGTCCCGTACCAGGCGGCTGGTATCAAGGTTTGCAGGAAAGTCGTTAAAAGACTCCTTGTAATCTTCCAGGCCATCGTCAATTTCTTCCCAGAACAACTTGAAGTCAAGGGTCATATTATGGTCGGGCAAGCGCGCCAAATAAGCCAGTTCGATATTGGTGATTTGCTCTTCATCGAGCTCTTCGGTACGGCGTTGGTCTTCCAGTATCAAGTCCCCCGCTCGATAGACGAGGCGCTCGTTGGTTTCGGTGATGGAGGGCGTGCGCTTACCCCGAGCACCGCTTAAACGTAGGGTGTGATCCGGGTGTAGATCGTAGTTAAGGGAGAGGCGAGGGGAGATCAAGGTGCCCTGGATGGAGTGCTCGACCATCATCCCGGCGTTGAAGGTGAGGCGCTGCCAGGGCGACCATTCACTGTGGCTGAAGATGCGGAAAGATTGTTCGTCTACTTTGCCCCTGTCGCCGAGAAACAGGGTGGAGTCAACCGACTCGTGGCGGGCACCCAGGCCGACGGTCCATTTTAAACGGTCTGAAAACTGATGGCGATAGCGGCCTTCCAGGTCGTAACGTTCGGATTCCATGGTGTGAAAACCAAAAATAAAGGGCTGATCGACAAGATTAAAGGGTGCCCCAAATAAAAACGGAGGAACCAAGGTAGAGAGTAGCCCAAGATTGGCGGTGCCGTAGGCGCGAAAGTAATTGCGATAAAACTGCAGCTGGAAGTCCTGTTTATCGGAAACCAGGTGATCCCAATGCAGGCGCTGATACTGGCTGTAATAGCGCACGGGGATGAATTCCTCGGTGCTCGACGGATAGCCAAATTCAGTATCCTGGCGGGAAAAACCGACATCTACATCAAGGCTATTGTTGAGGTTCGGGGTCAGGGTAGTGCGCAGGGCAAAGCTGAGGGCTTCTTCGCCATCGTCGGGGCCGAAGGCGTCGATGTCGGGGAACCCGTTATTGTGTCGGTAGTTCACCGATAAGCGATAATCGGCGGTGCCCAGGTTGTTGTTGTGGCGCAGGGCGACCTCGCGGGTACGGTTATCCCCGCTAATGACTTTGAGGCGGGTACCGGCATCCTGTATCGGTGCGCGAGTAATAATATTCACCGCACCTAAAAATGCGTTGGAGCCCTGGGTGGGCGCGTTGGGGCCGCGCACGATTTCGATGCGCTCAATATCGTCGAGATCGATGCCAAGGGAACTCCAGATTACCGTCGACTGGATAGGTTCATATACGGAGCGGCCATCGACCATGACTTCTAAATGATTGGGGAATTCCTGGCCCACCCCGTGGTAGGAAATTGCGAAACGATTGGCGTTAACCGCGTAGGCCTGAAAGCCCGGTACCAGGCGAAACACGTCGACCCAGTTCAGCGCGCCGGAGTCGGCAATCATCTGCTGGTCGATAATGGTAATACTGGCGGGACTGCGATTTAAGGCCTGATCCATTCCGGTGGCGACAGAGATAACGGGAATGTCGCTTAATAAATCAGCTTCAGTAAGGCTGTCGTGTGCTGCGAAAGCGGCATTGGTGCTACCGCAGCTCAACAGTATCCCAAACACACAGGCAGCAGCCGAAAGCTGATCTACACCGCGGAGCGGCGATGGATGGCAGGCCTTAGATGTGTGGGGGGTGAATAACACTATTTTCTTCCCTGAAAACGGGCTGGCGCTATCAGTGTAGCGATTCCAGCGGGGCAAACAAGCCTTGGTGCTACTGCCTTAAAGGCTAATTCTAGCCTTGTTTAATCCCTGGTGCGAGGTCGGCGCTAATCAGGCAGCTCTATTTGGGCGCGTAGAAATACTTTAGTTTCAAACAGGTTCTCTTCGTTGAATTCGCTGTAGTCGTCAAACAGATTTTGGCCTACCAACTGTAAGGTGGCCTCTGAAGTGCCCACTTGAAAGCGATAAGTGGCCTGGGCATCAAAGCGGGTAAATTGCTCGGTGAAGTTACCATTGCGCCAGTCGACATCGGTTTGATATTGGGCGAAAAAGCCGAGGTCAAAATTTTGTGTCAGCTGATGGTTAACCAATAAACCGCCGCTGTGTTGTGGGGTGCCTTCGTCGAAGTCTTTCGTCACCCATGGGTTGAAGCTGTCTATCCGGGTACTGTCGATATCCGCATAGGCGTAGTGCAAGCGGATAAACGTACGACTGCCAGGTCGATAGGTGAGCTGTAACTCGGCGCCCGTGGTGTTCCAGTCGGCAACGTTATCGCGGACCAGACGTTCTGCATCCAGAAAGGCGGTGGGCGGGATGACCTCGCGGTAGTCATCCAGTCCGTCGCGAATTTCTTCGCGAAATAGGTTGATATCAATACTTAAGCCCAGCTCCGGGAAGTGCCCCACATAGCCGAGTTCAATGCTAGAGATCTGTTCTTCGTCCAGGGCCTCTGTACGGCGTATATCTTCCGCGACGATGCCCCCGTTGAGGGCAAATAGGTTTCTTTCGTTAGTTTCGCTAATAGAGGGCCCCCTACGACCCTGCGCCAGACTTACGCGCAGGGTGTGATCTGGTGTCAGTGCGTAATTGAGAGACACTCGGGGTGACAGTAGAGTGCCGACGCGCGTTTTTTCAACCATGGCTCCTGCATTCACCGTCCACTGATCGAGAGGTGACCATTGGCCGTGGGCAAAAAAGCGCCAGGTTTGTTCGTCGATGCTTTTTGAGCTGGTAAAGGTCGCACTATCCACGGTCTCGTGCCGCGCACCAAATCCCCATATCGAATTAAAGTGGTCGGAAAACCGGTAGCGATAGCTGCCTTCCAGATCATAGCGCTCGGATTCCAGAGAATCGAAGCCCTGAATTATGGACTGGTCCGGGATGAGGATGCCCGGAAACACGACAATCGATTCGGGAGGAACATTCAGGATTTGCGAAAGTAAACCGAAATTACGAGAGCCATCCGCTTGCAAATGATTGCGATAAAATTGCAATTGTAAACTGCTTTTATCCGAGATCAGGCGCTGCCAGGCCAGGCGCTGGTATTGGCTGTCATAGCGTATGGGAATGTATTCTTCAGTGCGATCGGCGTCGCCAAATTCGGTATCCTGGCGACTAAAACCAACATCAATATCCAGCGTGTCGCTCAGCGACGGGGTATAGGTGCTACGCAAGTTAATATGCCAGGCTTCTTCGCCATCGTCCGGGCCAAAGGCGTCGAAATCGGGGAAGCCGTCATCGCGGCGGTGACCCAGGGAGAGTCGGTAGTCGGCAGCGCCAATTTGGGCGCTGTGTCGCAGGGTGGTCTCCCGCGTGCCGTCTTCGCCGACAATGGCTTTAAGGCGGGTGCCCTGGTCTTGTATGGGCTTGCGGGTAATGATATTGACCGCGCCTACAAAGGCGTTGGAGCCGTGGGCGGCGGCGCTGCTACCGCGCACCACTTCAATGTGATCAATATCGTCAAAATCGATACCTAGAGCACCCCAGATCACGGTGGACTGGATCGGGTCGTACACCGAGCGGCCATCGACCATCACCTCCAGGTGATTCGGTAGCTCGCGGCCCTGGCCGTGGTAGGAAATCCCGTAGCGATTGGCATTCGGTGCATAGGCCTGGAAACCCGGTACCAAACGAAATACATCCACCCAATTCAGTGCCCCAGAAGCGCGAATCATCTCCCGATCGATAATGGTGACGCTAGCCGGAGCTTGCGCCGGTGTCTGTTCGAGACGGCTGGCGATGCTGATTGTCGCAATATTGCCGAGCAAATCCGCTTCGGTCAGCATCGGTTCCGGATTGGCGCTAACGCTGGATGACACCAGGAGACAGCCGACAAGGCCGAGCGCGGTCTCGAGGGAGCGGTAGGCGGCGCAGGGTTTTAATGGGCGAAGAGACATCTGTAGCTGCCTAATATTCATAGTTTTTTCTTGGCTGGATAGATAGTTTTATTAGTTTAGATAGTCTATCAATGCGTGGAACATTAAACCATACGATCTTAGTTAGCTTTAGGAATCACTGGTAGCCGACTAGAGCGGCAATACTGACAGTCTGGAAGAGGCCGTGTACCATGTTATTCCCTCAGAAAAGAATTCATGCAGTACTCCATGAGCGAAATTTATTTTGTCCGTCACGGGCAGGCCTCACTACTTTCTAAAAACTATGATCAGCTTTCGGATTTAGGTTGGCAGCAGGCGCGTTGGCTGGGGGAGTATTTCCGGGAGCGCGAACTATCCTTCGATCGGGTTATTGTCGGCGACATGCGCCGTCATCGGGAAACCCTGCAAGGTCTCAGCGAGGGTATGGGAATAAGCTGGGAGTCTCAGGTAGATCCTCGGTTCAACGAGTTTACTTTTCGACCGGTTATGCGTCTGTATCAACAGTGCAACAATCCTGAAGCCGAAGCGCCGACAACTGCCGAAGAATTTTTTGGTATGTTGCGGGAAGTAATGGAGGCCTGGATTACAGGCGAGCTGGATGAAATATTACGGCGCCACGATGAAGAAAAAAATAGCGCCACTGAAAGCTGGGAACAGTTTAACCAGCGCGTGGTAGCAGGCCTGAATGAGGTACAGCAGGGCCGGCAGGGAGAGCGGGTGTTGATCGTCTCCTCCGGCGGCCCTAAATCCCTGGCGATGAAACATGTTATGGGTTTGTCGAATGACGCGACCATCGAGTTGATGTTGCAAATCCGCAATACCTCGGTGACTCGATTTTTGAGCAGTGCTGAACGGATGTCGCTGCGGGCATTTAATGGCCTGGCGCATATGGAGCGCACAGATCGACGCCACGCGATTACTATGGTTTAAGTTGAGGAGCTGCGGCTTAAACCGACATAGAACACGAATTTTAAACTTAGAGTAAGAAGAGGAAGTACGGATATGAATTTTGATTTTTCCGAAAAAGCCGAACAGCTAAAACTGCGCTTAGAACAGTTTATGAATAAAGAAGTGTATCCGGTCGAACACCAGTACGCGGAATACCTGAAAACGGCCGAAAACCCCTGGGCCAGTCCGCCCCTGATGGTAGAGCTAAAAGCCAAGGCGAAACAAGAAGGCTTATGGAATTTATTTTTGCCCGCCCACCACCGCGAAGACGGTTTGACTAACCTAGATTACGCGCCACTGGCAGAAGTGATGGGCCGAGTACTATGGGCGCCGGAAATTTTTAACTGTAATGCACCCGATACCGGCAATATGGAAGTGTTTATTAAATATGCAACGGAAGCGCAAAAGGAGGAGTGGCTGCAGCCTTTGCTCGCAGGTGAAATTCGCTCCGCCTTTGTGATGACCGAACCCGACGTGGCAAGTTCTGATGCCACCAATGTGCAATGCTCGATTGTGCGCGACGGTGACGAGTATGTTATCAATGGTCGGAAATGGTTTATTACCGGCATCATGCACGACGATTGCAAAATCATGATCGTGATGGGCAAGACCGATCCCGATAATCCCAACCGACATATTCAGCAGTCGCAAATTTTGGTACCAAAGGATACTCCTGGCGTAACGATTGTTCGTCCTTTGTCCACCCTGGGTTACTTCGACCCTCCCCTGGGGCACGGCGAAATTAATTTTGAAGACGTGAGGGTGCCGGTCGAAAATATTTTATTGGGTGAAGGCAGAGGCTTTGAAATTGCCCAGGGGCGTTTAGGGCCGGGGCGTATTCATCATTGCATGCGTTTAATTGGCTGTGCCCAGCGCGCGCTGGAATTAATGTGCAAGCGCGTTGAAGAGCGCGCCACTTTTGGCACCAAGCTGAGCGAGTATCAATCCATTCGTGAAGATATAGCGCAATCGTTTTGCGATATTGAGCAGGCGCGCTTACTGACCTTGCGCGCTGCCGAAAAAATAGATCGGGAAGGCACTAAGGCCGCACGTGACTTAATTGCCGCTATTAAAATTGTTACGCCCTCGATGACACAGCGAGTGGTTGATCGGGCGATACAGGTACACGGTGCCGGTGGTTTAACCGAAGATTATTTTCTCGCCGAAGCCTTTAATTACGCTCGACAAATTCGCTTTGCCGATGGCCCGGATCAAGTGCATATGATGCAATTGGGTCGTTCCCTGGTTAAGAAATATAATTAATGAGTTATTGAGGTTACAGATAAATGACCACAGCAATTGATCAATTACCAGAAGCTCGGTTGAATGAATATTTAGCTGCGCATATCGGTGGTTTTGGAACATTACTCAATGCAGAAAAATTTGAGGGCGGGCAGTCCAACCCCACTTTTTTGTTGACCACCGACACCGCGAAATATGTTTTGCGCAGTAAGCCACCGGGTGAATTACTGCCTTCCGCTCACGCGGTAGATCGAGAGTACCGGGTTATGAAAGCGCTGGCCGATACACCGGTGCCAGTACCCACTATGCGGCATTTGTGTGAAGACGACGACATTATTGGGCGCATGTTTTATGTGATGGATTGTGTCGATGGCACGGTTTATTGGGACGCGAGCCTCGCGAGTAAATCGCCAGAAGTGCGCGGACATATGTACGACCAAATGAATCAGGTGCTGACCCAGTTACACCAGGTTGATGTGTCTGCGGTCGGTTTGGATACCTTTGGTAAGCCGGGTAATTATTTCGAGCGGCAATTAAATCGTTGGGGTAAACAGTACAAAGCAGCGGAGACTGAAACTATTCCAGAAATGGAACAATTAATGACATGGTTGGCGGCCAATATGCCCGCCGACGATGGTCGGGTTTCGTTAATTCACGGCGATTATCGTTTGGATAATATGATGTTTTCTAACGACGACAGCAAACCGACAGTATTAGCAGTGCTCGATTGGGAGTTATCCACTCTGGGTCATCCTTTTTCCGATATTGCCTATCAGTGTATGCAACTGCGTATGCCCACCGATCCGGCCCTGGGTAATCTTAGTGGTTTGGCGGGGCTGGATCGCAAAGCTCTGGGTATTCCTTCGGAAGAAGAGTATGTGGCTCAATACTGCGAGCGCATGGGTCTGGACGAAATCCCTAATTGGTCGTTTTATCTGGCCTTTAGTTTTTTCCGATTTGCCGCAATTTTGCAGGGCATTATGAAACGCTATCAAGACGGCACTGCTTCCAGCACGGAGGCGCTCAGTTATGGCCGCATGACGCGACCCATGGCGGAAAAAGCAGTGGAGTTCTTGCGCGAACAGGGCGAGCTATAAACTATTTATGCGCCCGTTATTTAACAATTAATTACTAGCTAATTAAAGAACACGATGAATATAAACTTTTGAGGAAAGATAATGAAAGCATTGGTGTGTGAAGCCTACGGCAAGGTAGAGGATTTAGTGTATCGGGACATGCCCGACCCGATACCCGGTACCGGAGAAGTGTTGGTTAACATCGAAGGCATTGGTGTGAATTTCCCCGATGGCTTGTTAGTGGAAGGAAAGTACCAGTCGAAACCGGAAACACCGTTTATGCCCGGTGGCGAATTTTCCGGTACGGTTAGCGCTCTGGGCGAAGGTTCCAGCGATTTTTTAGTAGGTGATCGAGTACTTGGCTGGCAATCGGGTTTTGGTGCCTATGCGGAGAAAATTGCGGTGCCAGAAAGCGTTATTTATAAAATGCCCGAGAGCATGTCTTTTGATCAAGGTGCAGCATTAATTTGCGCAACTGCGACTGCCCACCACGGACTCAAGCAGCGCGGGCGATTAAAAGCCGGTGAAACTTTGGTGGTGCTCGGCGCTGCGGGTGGCACCGGAATCGCCGCCGTACAAATTGGTAAAGCCATGGGCGCACGGGTGATTGCGGTGTGTTCAACCGATGAAAAAATTGCGTTTGCCAAAACCCAGGGTGCAGACGATGGCATTAATTATTCTCAACAAGACCTTAAGCAAACTATTAAGGATTTAACCGACGGTCGTGGTGCCGATGTAGTTTACGACGCCGTTGGTGGTGACGCCTTTGATGCCTGCTCCCGAGCGATGGCCTGGGATGGTCGTTTGTTAATTGTGGGTTTTGCCTCCGGGCGTATTCCGACCTTGCCGGTGAATTTAACCCTGGTAAAAGGTTATTCGGTGGTGGGTGTATTTTGGGGAGCCTTTACCCAAAAACAACCGAAGGATCATGCCGACAATATGCGCGAATTATTTCAGTGGTTTGAACAAGGTAAAGTGGTACCGGTCATCGACAAAGTGTTTAGTTTGTCGGACGGTGTCCAGGCTATCAAGCATGTCACCGGGCGTGGTGTTAAGGGCAAGGTCGTAATTCGTCCTTAAATCAGGAAATAAATCCAGGCAGATAAAAGGCAATCATATGAAGACAGCCCCTATTGATGCTCCGACCTACAATCTAAGTGGCAAGGTCGCGCTGGTCACCGGAGCCTCCAGTGGTTTTGGTGAGCACTTTGCCCGCGTATTAGCCGCAGCAGGTGCAAGGGTTGTGGTGTGCGCCCGCCGTGAAGATCGGCTTGAAACATTAGTTGACGCAATTGCTGCGAGCGGGGGAGAAGCTCTTGCCGTGGCCATGGATGTGACGGATGCGGGTAGTGTTGCAGCAGGATTTGAAGCCGCCGAACAAAACTTTGGGCCAGTGACCGTATTAATCAATAACGCCGGTGTGGCCGTACCCAAACAAGCTCATAAAACCAGTGAGCAGGATTGGGATTTTGTTATGGACACCAACCTCAAAGGTGCGTGGCTAGTCGCTGCCGAAGCCGCGCGACGTATGGTGGCAGCGGATAGTGGCGGTGCGATTGTGAATATTGCTTCGGTGCTGGGTTTGGCGACCAGTATGGGCCACGGTGTTTATGCCACTTCCAAAGCAGGTGTGATTCAGCTGACTAAACATATGGCCCTGGAGCTGGCGGGAAAAAATATTCGTGTCAACGCGATTTGTCCTGGTTATTTCAAAACTGAAATGAACGACGAATATTTTGCAAGCGAAGCAGGGAAGCAATATATCGCCTCAACGCCGGGCAAGCGCCTGGGAGAGATGCAGGAAATGAACGGGCCCTTATTGTTATTGGCCAGCGATGCGGGTTCATTTATTAATGGCATTGCTTTGCCCGTCGATGGCGGACATTTGGTCACGTCGATATAGACTTTAATTAAATAGTTAAGTGAACAAAAAGTTAAACGGGAAAATAATTGATGAAAACCCAATACGATTTTAGCAATCAGGTAGTGATGATCACCGGTGCTGGTTCTGGCTTTGGTAAATTAGCGGCCCAGCGTTTTGCCGCCGCCGGAGCAAAGCTAGCCATTTGTGATATTAACGCCGCATCAGTTAATGCCGTTGCCGAACAATTACAGGCCGAGGGCGCAGAGGTCATGGCCAGCGCTTGTGATGTCAGTTCGCCAGAACAGGTTGAAGCATTTGTTACGGCTTGTCATCAACGTTTTGGTCGCATCGACGTGGGTATTAATAATGCCGGTATCTCCCACGCAAAACTACGTTTGCATGAGACCGATCTTGATATGTGGGACAGTACCATCAACGTCAATTTGAAAGGCGTGTATTTATGTATGAAACACCAGCTCGCTGGAATGGTAAAACAAAATAGCGGTGCTATTGTTAATATCAGTTCGGCGGCTGGCATTATGGGTGCGCCTTTTATTAGTGTTTATAGCGCCAGCAAGCACGGCGTGATCGGTTTAACTAAATCTGCTGCACTCGAATACGGGCGCAAGGGCATACGGGTCAACGCTATTTGCCCGGCGTTTACCTTAACTCCCTTGGTGGAAGCCACTATTGCATCGGGAACCGGTAAAAGCCGCGAAAACCTCGAAGCTGGAAACCCCATGCGACGCCTGGGAGAAATGGATGAAGTCGTGCAGGCCATCATGTGGGCGGCCTGCGACGACAATAGTTTTATGAACGGCGCGGTGATTCCCATTGATGGCGGTTTGGCCGCTACCTAAGGTTTAAGATTATGTCTATCGGATATCGACGGCGAGAATATCGCTACGGGACCTTAACAAGAGAGTCGCTGAAGGATTGTCCTTTCGAGCAATTTCAAGCTTGGCTCGACGATGCCCTGGCGTCGCCGATTAAGGACCCCACCGCAATGACGGTCGCGACTCTCGATGAGGAAGGAAGCCCCGTGCAACGGGCGGTGCTATTAAAGGGTTTTGATCAGCAAGGTTTCGTGTTTTATACCAATCTTGGCGGCCATAAGGCGGAGCAAATAAAGAATAATGCCAGGGCCAGTTTGCATTTCCCCTGGTTTTTGCTGGATCGCCAGGTCAGTGTTAGCGGTCGAGCGGAACTGGTATCGCGACAGGACGTTGAAAACTACTTCGCCGATCGACCTCGCGAAAGTCAGTTAGCCGCCTGGGCCTCGCGCCAAAGTTCACCCATCGCCTCGCGAGAGGAACTGGAGGCCGCCTTTACGTATTACCAACAAAAATTTGACGGTGGGGATGTACCCCTGCCAGATTTTTGGGGAGGCTTTCGCGTCGTGCCCGAGAAGTTTGAATTTTGGCAGGGCGGTGAAATGCGTTTGCACGATCGTTTTCAATATCTGCCGGACGCCAGTGATGATAAGGCCTCGGGCTGGACAATCACCCGGCTCGCACCTTAATGAAACTTTTTTTGGGCGGGGCTCCTTATTTGGCGCGAGGCTCTTTTTTGGCACGAGACTTAGACACACAATAATGACTCGTTTACATTTAATTCGTCATGGCGAAACCGCATGGAATGCCGAGGGACGTGTTCAGGGGCAGACCGACGCCAGTCTTAATAATACCGGGCGCGAACAGGCCTCAGCGTTAAAACACGATCTTAGCGATATTCCCATTGCCCGCGTTTATGTGAGCTCCAGTGTTCGCGCGCGCGACACGGCGACCCTGGCTTTCGGCCACTTGCCGGTGGAATTTATTTATCTCGACGAACTGCGGGAAATTTATTTGAGCGACTGGGAAGGGCAACTGTATTCCGAGGTAGAGCTTACTCATCCACAGGAAGTTCATCATTTCCGCAATGCCCCTCATCAGTTTAATTACCCCGGAGCTGAAACATTTTTGCAGTTGCAGGCGCGCGGTTTAGCGGCGGTGCAGGATATTATTCAGCAAAGCCAGGGGCTTGACGTTGCAGTGGTCAGTCACGGCGCCTGGATTAAAGCGGTGCTCTCGCATTACGAAGGTCGGCCCTTGAGTGAGTTTTGGCAGCCACCGCGAATGCACAACTGTTCCCACAGCATTTTGGAGGCCGCGCCAGGCGGGGATCAGCCCCGAATTACCCGCTACGCTGGTCAAGCAATGGCTTTGTAAGGAGTCCTCCATAAGCCTTAAGTGCCGATATTAGGCCTGGTTAGTTCGGACTCCAGGCCCACTTATTCACCCCTAAGTTGTTGATTTTGTGGAAGACGTCGATTTGTCGGTGGCTTGACTTCTATACGTTATTTTCGGATAATGCGGAGGTTACTTAGTATTACTTTATGTTACCCATCGTTAGATCGACAAGTTTGGCAGCTACGCCTAAGGCGGGGATTGTCGAACGCGGGTTTCGTTTCTTTGTTGTTCAACTATTTTTCAATTAGCCATAAGTTTGCGCGTAAGCCGTAAACGGGAGCAGTTAATGGGCGTTAGTGAAAGTGCGAAAATTTTAAAATCTCTGGATTCCGGACAGCGCAAGCCTCGGGTGGTGATTATCGGCACCGGTCTATCCGGCATCGTTATGGGTATGCGTTTAATGGCCGAAGGCTATGACGACCTGATATTGCTTGAGCAGAGCGATCAATGCGGTGGTACCTGGCACTACAATCAGTATCCCGGTTTGCGTTGTGATGTTCCGTCGCACTACTACCAGTACAGTTTTGAGCCCAGCGCTACCTGGAGCCACCGCTTTTGTGGCGGCGCGGAAATCCGCGAATACTTTGAACGCATGGCGAAAAAATATCAGGTGTTTGATCGTATCCGTTTCAATACTACCGCCAAACATGCAGAGTGGAACGGCAGTGAGTGGGAATTGGAAACCGGAGCTGGCGATAAGCTAGTCAGCGATATTTTGATTTCCGCCGCTGGCATTCTGGTGCGGCCCAAGCACCCGGATCTTCCCGGTCTCGATACCTTTGCCGGTAAGGTAGTTCACTCGGCGCGTTGGGATCACGACCTTGAGCTCGCCGATAAAAAAGTAGCGATTATTGGTTGTGGTTCTACCGGTGTGCAAATGCATAAACCGTTGGCCGAGGTGTGCAGTAAAGTGGTGAGCTTCCAGCGCACACCGCAATGGGTGTTGCCGGTACCCAATCGCAAATACACCGCGTTTGGCCATAAACTATCTGCAAAATTTCCGATTATTTCTAAGTTCTATTACAAAGTGTTTCGCTTTGCTATGGAGCAGATGATGGGGCGCGGCATTATTAAGGATGGCTGGTCTCGAAAGATGGTCGGCAAGTTGTGTCAGTGGAATTTGAATACCGTTAAAGATCCTGAGTTGCGGCGGCGCCTGACTCCGAATTACACGGCATTGTGCAAGCGCCTGGTGATGTCATCGGATTTTTACCCAGTGATGCAAATGCCCAATGTTGAATTGGTGACGGAAAATATTGATCGGGTAGAGCCTAATGGCATCGTCACCAAAGACGGCGTGCTACATGAACTGGATGTCATTGCACTGGCCACCGGTTTTCACGCCAACGAATATATGTTGCCGATGACGATGAGCGGTGAAGATGGTTACACCCTGGATCAAGCCTGGGCAAAAGGTCCTCGGGGTTATCGCACCGTGGCCATGCCTAAATTCCCTAACTTTTTTATGGTAATGGGACCGCATAGCCCCGTCGGCAATTTCTCACTAGCTTCTATCGCCGAAACTCAGTCTGAGCACATTATGCACTTTGTAAAAATGTGGGCTGAGCGCAAATTTGACAAAATTTCACCGCGCGAGGACGCCACGGATAAATTTAATGCAGATATGCTCGTTGATATGAAAGACACCGTTTGGACAACGGGTTGTAGCAGTTGGTATCTCGACGAAAATGGCGTACCGGGTTCCTGGCCCTGGACTGCGACCAAATTTCGCGGTGATTTGAAAAACCCGCGGGTGCAGGAATATTTACTCAATTAAGTTGAGTTGCAGATAAAAAACCCCTGGTGATAAAACATTGGGGTTTTTTGTTTCACAAGGTTTCAATACCGGTACTCTCAGATTGTATTCTGCCGGGGCTTACTAATGTTCTACCGGGTGGCTGATAAGCACTCGGCCAACGATTTAATGGAGGTGTAATGTGTCCGGTATTTTGCGGTATGGGACCTATCTTCCCTACTTTCGACTGGATCGCCAGGTCGCAGGCATTGGGCGCGGTGAACGTGCCATTGCTAGCTATGATGAAGATTCGGTATCAATGGCGGTGGAAGCGGGTCGGCAGGCTTTGGGTGATAGCGCGGTGGACACGCTGGTGTTTGCCACCACTAGTCCACCCTACGCAGAAAAATTAAATGCGGCGGCGATTAAGGCCGCTCTGGATCTCCCCGATCAAGTAAGGTCAATGGAGCTTGGTGGCACCAGCCGAATGGGTCTTGCCGCTTTGTTGCTAGGCAGTGATTTGGGCAAGGCTGGGCGGACGACGCTGGTTTGTGCCGGAGATGTTGTTGTAGGTGGTCCCGGCGGTGCACGCGAGCGCGATAGTGGTGACGGTGCGGTGGCCTTTGTTACTGGTTCCGGTGGCGAAATTGCCCGGGTGCTTGGCAGTGCTTCAACCACAACCGAAGTGCTTGATGTGTGGCGTTTACCTTCGGATCCTTTTGCCCGGCAATGGGAAGAACGCTTTGGTATTGAAGTGTTGGGGCCGGTCAGTATCGATACAGCAACGCGTGCCTTGAGTGCTGCAGGAGTAGCTCCGGAAGCCTTATCGGCGGTCATTCTCGACGCCACCAATCGCCGCGATGTAGCTGGTGTGCCGCGAGCACTGGGGCTTAAGCCGGAACAGGTAAGTAACATGATGGCCGATAATGTCGGCCGTACCGGTGTTGCCCATGCGGGTCTGGTATTGGCCGGTGTACTTGATACGGCGGAACCGGGAGACAAAATTCTGGTGCTTTCCACCGCCGACGGTTGTGATGCAGTGGTACTGGAAGTGACCGATGACATTGCCAAAGGGCGGCCTGCGCGCAGTGTTGAACATTGGTTAAATTCGAAATCCACTGATGTAGCTTACAACAGCTATTTGAAATGGCGCGGTATTTTGCCGTTTGAACCGCCACGACGTCCGGATCCGGATCGACCTGCGGCCCCGATAATGAAGCGCCACGAACGCTGGAAATACGCTTTTTATGGCTCTCGTTGCGAGACCTGTGGTCTGGGCCATCTGCCGCCACAAAGAGTGTGTGTGAAATGCCGTTCGGTGGATAAGATGAAACAAGAGTGTTTCGCTGATCAAGCCTGTCGCATCACCACGTTTACCCTGGATCACCTGGCCTACAGTTTGCAGCCGCCGGTGGTCTCTACCGTGGTGGATTTTGACAGCGGTGGTCGATTGGCCTGCGAATTAACCGATGTTAATCCCGCCGAGGTTAAAATCGGTAATCGCCTTGAAATGACCTTCCGCCGTTTTTATACGGGGCAGGGCGTACACAATTATTTCTGGAAAGCGCGCCCGGTGCGCTAGGGGAAACTACTATGGCTAGTAACGGTATAAAAGATCAGGTAGCAATTGTCGGCATGGGTTGTACGCCATTTGGCGAGCATTGGGATAAGGATGCCTCGGACATGCTTATCGACGCGGCGACCGACGCCTATAATTCTGCGGGAGTGGCTCCCGAGGACGTCGATGCCTATTGGCTCGGCACCTTTGCCAGCGGTGTGTCTGGCATGGTGTTTTCGGAGGCGCTGAAAACCCCGTACAAGCCGGTTACTCGTTTAGAAAATATGTGTGCCACCGGCAGCGAAGCCATTCGCAATGCCGCCTATGCCGTAGCTAGTGGAGCCTACGATCTGGTGATGGCGGTTGGCGTTGAAAAACTTAAAGACGGTGGCTACTCCGGTTTGGTGGTACCCAGTCCCGATGGAGACGGCACGGAATCCAGCATGACCGCTCCGGCGATGTTTTCGTTATTAGCTCCTGCCTACTGTGAAAAATATGGTGTTTCAGAAGGTGAATTAAAAGATGTGCTGTCGCGCATCGCCTGGAAAAATCACGTGGCCGGGGCAAAAAATCCGAAAGCCCAATTTCGTAAAGAAGTGCCCTTGGAAACCATCTGTAACTCGCCGCGTATCGCGGGCATGTTTGGGGTGTTCGATTGTTCCGGCGTTTCCGATGGTTCGGCGGCAGCGATTTTGTGCCGGGCCGAAGATGCCCATAAATACACCGACAAACCGATTTATCTAAAAGCCTGTTCCGTCGCCGCTGGTCCCAACGAAGGTTTTATTAGTGAGGAATACGATTTCACCACTTTTCAGGAAGTCGTGGTGTCAGCTCAGGATGCTTATAAGCAAGCTGGCATTACCAACCCTCGAGAGCAAATCAGTATGGCAGAGGTGCACGACTGTTTTACGGCCACCGAGTTGGTGCTAATGGAAGATATGGGCTTTTCCGAGCGCGGCGAGGGTTGGCGCGATGTGATGGAAGGCCGCTTTGACGGAGATGGTGCGCAGCCGATTAACCCGGATGGGGGTTTGAAAAGTTTTGGCCATCCTATTGGTGCTAGCGGACTGCGCATGATGTACGAAATGTGGCTACAACTGCGCGGCGAAGCTGGCGAGCGGCAAATCGAGGATCCTAAATTGGGTTTGACCCACAACCTGGGTGGTCAGCCGGGTCGTTGTGTTAGTTTTGTTTCCATCGTGGGTAACGAAATCGGTTGAAGTTGATGAAGTAGAAATAAAAAACCCCAGCCAGGCTGGGGTTTTTTATGGACAGCATTTAAAGTTTTAACTTTACTGTGTTTAAAGAGCTTTACTTTCTTTTCATAGCATCAAAGAATTCGAGATTATTTTTGAAGCCTTTCAATTTGTCGATCAAAAACTCCAGTGCGTTCAAGTCTTCCATATCGTGCAGTAGTTTGCGTAATATCCAAACGCGTTGCAAATCACTTTCTTTCATTAATAGATCTTCGCGACGGGTGCCGGAGCGACGAATATTAATGGCAGGGTAGACGCGTTTTTCGGAGATTTTTCGATCCAGGTGCAATTCCATATTGCCGGTGCCTTTAAATTCTTCGTAGATCACCTCGTCCATTTTTGAACCGGTATCTACCAGGGCTGTGGCGATAATCGTTAAGCTGCCACCCTGTTCGATATTACGGGCCGCACCAAAAAAACGCTTGGGCTTTTCCAGGGCGTGGGCATCAACACCACCGGTCAATACTTTGCCGGATGATGGAATCACTGTGTTATAGGCTCGTGCCAGGCGAGTGACGGAGTCGAGTAAAATCACCACATCTTTTTTGTGCTCTACCAGCCGTTTGGCTTTTTCGATCACCATCTCGGCGACTTGCACGTGGCGGGCGGGTGGCTCGTCAAAGGTTGATGCCACGACTTCGCCGCGCACGGTGCGCTGCATTTCGGTCACTTCTTCAGGGCGTTCGTCGATGAGCAGCACAATCATATGGGCTTCTGGATTGTTGCGCGTAATAGACTGCGCAATATGCTGCATCATAATGGTCTTGCCCGCTTTTGGCGGGGCTACAATCAGTCCTCGTTGGCCTTTGCCGATGGGGGCAATGAGGTCGATGATGCGCGCGGTCAAATCTTCAGAGCTGCCGTTGCCAGTCTCCAGTACCATACGATCATCTGGAAACAGCGGTGTCAGGTTTTCAAATAAAATTTTGTTTTTAGCATTTTCGGGTTTGTCGAAATTGATTTGATCGACCTTGAGCAAGGCAAAATAGCGCTCGCCCTCTTTTGGGGGTCGAATTTTTCCGGAAATACTATCGCCAGTGCGTAAGTTAAAGCGTCGAATTTGGCTGGGAGAGACGTAAATGTCATCTGGTCCAGCTAAATAGGAGGCATCGGAGGAACGTAAAAAGCCAAAGCCATCGGGTAAAATTTCCAGTACTCCATCGCCATAAATATCTTCGCCACTTTTGGCGTGACGCTTAAGGATGGTGAAAATAATATCTTGCTTGCGAGAGCGGGCCAGGTTTTCCAGGCCGATTTCGGTGCCGATGGTGAGTAAGTCATCAATGGGTTTGGTTTTTAGGTCAGTCAGATTCATAGAGTTCAATTGGTTTAAGTTGGTAAAGGGAAGGGTTTGAGGAACAAGCCCTCGGTGGTTTTCATGGTGTTGTTTGAAGTTGTTTTGAATTAAAGAAATTTATAGCTAATCAGGACTATTTTAATCGGAGCGCTTAGGCGGCCGAAATTTTTTAATGGAACTGTTTTTAATATTGCTGTTTTAATATAGGTTTATTGGCTATCGCTCTGCACGTATAAAGTCTGTAACTACTTTAGGCCTGGTGGCGGATTTTTGTAGCCGTGGTGAATTGTTTATTACCATAGCGCTTGCCCATAATTCCTGCCCGTGATTAGAGAAGGTAGGAGCTTGAATCCGCAACGTAGTTTGATTGTAGCTTGGCAGAATAAGGCCAAAATTGAGACAGGATGGTGCAAATAATGGGGCTAGTATACCCCCTGACAAGCAGATGGCAAGGGGTATTTTTAGGCCAGTTTCATTGAGTTTTTACAGGGCGGCGTCGATAAATTCGGCCAGCTGAGCTTTTGCCAGCGCACCAACGCGGGTATCGTGCAGGGCGCCGTTCTTAAATATGGCCAGGGTAGGAATACCGCGAACGTTGAACTTGGCGGCCGAATCCCGGTTGGAATCTACGTCCAGCTTACAGATTTTGAGGCGACCTTCGTAATCATCGGCGAGCTCGTCGAGAATGGGGGCAATCATTTTACAGGGGCCACACCATTCTGCCCAAAAATCGACCAGTACGGGCAGGTCGGAGTTGATCACGTCGTTGTCAAAGTTAGCATCGCTGGTGTGTACGAGTTTGTCGCCCATAAGTTTCTCCAAAGCGGGTTTTCTAAAATAAGGATGGTCAGAGTGTGTGAGTCGTCACCTGCCCGGAATGATAGCACCTGCTTGGGCAGGCGGCCATATCCTGGGATTGATTGGAGCGGGCTAGCTTCTGGTTTAGCTAAAACACTGAGCTGCCCTAAATATTGATTCGTCCTTAATAATGCTAATCTGGGAGATAAGTACACGGGCGACGGATAGTTTGTCCACAAACGCTTGTCGTAACCAGGGTGCTAAGAGCCTGAAGCTGGCTTGGGACAAGTTGCGAGGAAGCCCGCGAGTAATAAAGGCAGGTAATGAAGGCAAGTAGGCAAGTAGGCAAGTAGGCAAGTAGGTAAATAGGTAAATAGGTAAGTCAGAATAAAAGGCTAGTTAACGAGGGCGGCACGATTAACAAAAAAATTGTTCTATTGATGGTTTTGGTCTGCGTGGTCGCAGCTTTTTTCTGGTTTGATCTGGGCGAGGTGATTAGCGTTAGCTTGTTCCGTGAGCGCTTTGCCAGTCATCCGGTCGCCACGGCATTGACTTTCTTTGTGGTGTACGTAGCGGCCACGGCTTTCTCCCTGCCTGTCGGCGCGGTGCTGAGCATCATCGGTGGGATGACCTTTGGTTTGGTCATTGGTACGGGCTTAGTCTCCTTTGCCAGCACCATCGGTGCCACACTGGCCTTTCTGTTTTCCCGTTTTATATTGAAAGACTGGGTGCAACAAAAATTGGGTGCTTATTTGCAGCCTATTAATCGAGGTATGGCAAAAGACGGCGCATTCTACTTGTTTACCTTGCGACTGATCCCGGTATTTCCCTTTTTGGTGATCAATTTATTAACGGGTTTGACGCCTATTCGCACCTGGACCTATTACTGGGTGAGCCAGCTGGCCATGTTTCCTGCCACGGTGGTGTACGTCTACGCCGGGGCGGAATTGGGCGAGGTCGAGGAATTTTCGACAGCGGGAATATTACAACCGGGTTTGATTTTCGCCCTGGTAATACTGGCCATGTTCCCTTTTATCGCACGGGGCATCGTGGCGGCGATCAATCGGCAGCGGGTCTATCGTGGGTACCAGCGCCCAAAGCAATTCGACACCAATGTACTGGTGATTGGTGCGGGTAGCGCCGGCCTGGTATCCGCCTATATTGCCGCCGCGGTGAAGGCTCACGTTACCCTGGTGGAAAAACACCGCATGGGTGGCGATTGCCTCAACACAGGCTGCGTGCCCAGTAAAACCCTGATTCGTGCAGCTAATACGGTGCACGACATTCAGCAGGCGGATCAATTGGGTATAAATACGGGCCCTGTGGAGGTGGACTTCCCCAAAGTGATGGCTCGCGTGCGAGAGGTGATCAGCCAAATTGAGCCTAACGATTCCGTCGAACGCTACGGTAGCCTTGGTGTCACTTGCGTGGCTGGCACCGCAAATATTGTGTCTCCCTGGGAGGTTGAGGTGGATGGGCGGCGCGTAGCGGCCAGAAGCCTAATTATCGCCACCGGTGCGAGCCCTGCAGTGCCGAATATTCCTGGATTAGAGGACATTGACTACCTAACTTCGGATACGGTTTGGCAATTGGATACTTTACCGAAGAATCTACTGGTGATCGGCACCGGGCCGATTGGTTGCGAGTTAGCTCAGGCTTTCCAGCGCCTTGGCAGCAAGGTAACACTGGCTGGTCGTGCGCCCTGTCTGTTACCGAGAGAAGATGAGGAAGTGTCAGAATATATGATGCAAACTTTTGCTCGTGAAGGTCTGCGTGTTCTATGCGGACACAACCTTCAGAGCTTTGAGCAGGAGCTTGCCAGTAACTCTCTACCTGTAAATACGGCGGTGTTTGAGTCGGTGGGTCAGCAACAGCGCATACCCTTTGATCGAGTCCTGTTGGCGCTTGGGCGCAAGCCCAATACTCAGGGCTTTGGGCTTGAAGGCCTGGGTATTGCTTTGGCGGATAATGGCACCATCGAAGTGGATGAATATTTACGCACCAAATACCCTAATATCTATGCCTGCGGTGATGTAGTCGGACCTTATCAGTTCACTCATGCCGCTGCCCATCAAGCCTGGTATGCGGCGGTTAACGCTTTGTTTGGACGCTTTAAAAAGTTCAAAGTCGATTATTCGGTGATTCCCTGGGCAACTTTTACGGCCCCGGAAGTTGCGCGTGTCGGTTTAAATGAACAGCAAGCGCGGGCGCAGGGCGTGGAATACGAAATCACGCGCTACGATCTGAGTGATCTGGATCGCGCACTTACGGATAATGTAGCTAGTGGTTTTGTAAAGGTGCTAACCGTGCCGGGTAAGGATAAAATACTGGGCGCGACTATTGTTGGCCACCACGGCAGCGAATTACTCAGCGAATTTATCACCGCCATGAAACGTAATTTGGGGCTCAATAAAATTTTGGGCACCATCCATATTTATCCGACCATGAGCGAGGCCAATAAATATGTGGCGGGCAACTGGAAACGGGAACACACGCCGGAAAAATTGCTAAGTTGGGTGGAGAAATACCACCGCTGGATGAGAAACCAGAAGACGTAAGTCATAAGGCGCAAGACATAAGTCATAAGTCATAAGACATAAGGTATGAGGAACAGTAAATGAGTATTTATAGTGATGTGAGTGAGCGTTACGCCAAAGGCGCGCAGGCTCGAGAAGAGTCTTTGTGCTGCCCGGTAGACTACGACCAGTCGTTGCTGGCAATGCTACCGCAGGAAATTATTGAAAAAGACTACGGCTGTGGTGATCCCTCCCGCTATGTGCGTAGCGGCGACACCGTTCTCGATCTGGGCAGTGGCGGCGGAAAAATTTGTTATATGGCAGCGCAGCTGGTTGGTGATACCGGCCAGGTGATTGGCGTCGATATGACCGACGATATGCTGGCCCTGGCGCGAAAATATCAGGGTGAAATGGCCGAGAAATTAGGCGGTGATCGGGTAGCGTTTAAAAAAGGTTATATTCAAAATTTGGCATTGGACGTTAATAAAGTGAATCATTTTTTAAGCGAGCATCCCATCAACGATGCTAATGTATTAAGCGAGTTTGAAAGCTGGAAAACGAAACAGTGTGTAGAAGCGCCGTTAATCGAAACCGGCAGCGTTGATTTGGTTATTTCTAACTGCGTACTTAACCTGGTTGCCGAGCAAGATCGCAAACAAATGATTGCTGAAATATTCCGGGTATTAAAACCGGGTGGCCGCGTGGCTATTTCAGATATTGTCGCCGATGAATACGTGCCAGAACATTTAAAAAATGACGCTACCTTATGGAGCGGGTGTATTTCTGGTGCCTTCCACGAAAAAGATTTTTTACAGGCGTTTACCGATGCCGGATTTGTTGGCTCCAGTTACGACAAATGGGACGCCGCGCCATGGCAAGTGGTCGAGGGTATTGAGTTCCGCTCCGTCACGCTAACGGCGGTAAAGCCGAGTAAGGCGGATCTTTATGATGGTGGCCATGGTGTACTGTACAAAGGCCCCTACGCCAAAGTTTACGATGACCTGGGCAACATTTATCTGCGCGGCGAGCGCATGGCGGTATCTAAACGCACCTACGACCTGCTTATGGCTCAGCCCTACGAGGGAGGCTTTATCGGCATCGAACCTTCTGAGCAAGTTAATCACGGTGGTTTTTGTAAGCCCCAGGGTGCACTAAGGCCCGCCGCGGAAACCAAAGGCGGCAAGCAGGCGGGTGGAGAGGACAGTGCTTGCTGCTAACTTGATTGGTAACGAAGTAGATTTAGCGTCCCTGCCTTTACTGTACACTTTTCGGCGCTGTCCCTATGCCATGCGTGCTCGTATGGCGCTGTATCAGGCGCATGTACAAGTTAAAATTTTCGAAGTCGATTTAAAACAAAAACCCGAGGCAATGTTAAAAATTTCTCCGAAGGGTTTAGTCCCGGTGTTACAGCTCAAAGATGGTCGAGTGATTGATGAAAGCCTGGATATAATGCGCTGGGCGTTAAAGAAAAACGATCCCGGCAATTGGCTGTTAAAAAAAGATGCGACGGCAGATGCGTTGATTGCTGAAAACGACGGTGCTTTTAAGCAGGCGCTTGATAGCTACAAATATCCCCAGCGTTTTGCCGATGAAAACGAATCTGATTTACGTGGCTCTTGTGACAAGGCACGGGATCAAGGTCTTCAGTTTATCGAAAAATTAAATCGTACGCTGGAAGGAAATACTTATTTGTCAGGTGCCGAGCTAAGTTTTTCAGACATCGCTATTTTTCCTTTTATTCGGCAGTTCGCTAACGTTGATATTACGTGGTTCCACAGTTTACCGATCGAGCCCTTACAGGCCTGGCTCGATCAATTGGTGGAAAGTGTTGAGTTCAAATGGGTTATGCAGAAAGACAGAGCGCTGCTTTTATAATGAGTGAGCATTCAACATCAAGCCTAATTTCAACTGAAACATTAGCGGCACTTCATCAACACCTGCCGAGCTTAAATTTCGATCCAGATACTGACGCCGCTAGTGAGCAACTTTCCGTAGCGCAGGAATATTTACGTTACTATAATTTACGTCCTGAAGATGTCCTCCCCCAGGTGCAACACTATCTGGGCACAACAAATGTGAGCATGGCTAGTGGCGAACACTTTACGGTTGTCTGTCATTACTGGCTACACCCGGAAGCTAAAGATACTACTTTTGTAGTGCATGGCTACTTTGATCACGTGGGTCTATATGGGCATCTGATTAAAGATTTACTGGAGCGCGGCTCCAATGTGGTGACCTTCGATTTGCCGGGTCACGGTATTTCTAGTGGCGAGCGTGCGACGATTGCCAGTTTTGATCACTACGTAGAAGTGCTCGATGCTATTTGTCAGATGGCCAAAACCCATTTCCCCAAACCCTGGCGCGCTATTGGTCAAAGCACCGGTGGTTCGATTGTGCTGAAACATATACTCGAAGCAGGCTCGAGAGGGCAGTCATCTGTTTTTGATCAAGCAATCCTGCTGGCGCCGCTAGTTCGTCCGCGGTTCTGGAGATTTAACGGTTGGGTGTATTTGCTCACACGCCGATTTTTGCAACGCATAGATCGCGTTTTTGTGCCCAACTCAGGAGATCGGGATTTTGTCGAATTTATTAAAGCCAAAGACCCCTTGCAGGCTCGACACTTATCGCTAGAGTGGATTGGTGCTATGAAACGATGGATTGCGAGATTTATCGAGTTGCCTGCCAGCGATTTCCCGATAACGATTATCCAGGGCGACCGAGACGCAACGGTCGACTGGAAAGGTAATTTGGATCTATTACGCGACAAGTTTCCAAATAGTCGTGTGCATATGTTGTCGGGTGCACAGCATCATCTGGTGAATGAAACGCAAAAGATCAGGGAAAAAATATTTGCAGTGATAGCGCGGTATTAGAGGAAAAAAAGCAATGGAAAACTACCGGCATCAGTTTATAGATTACAGCCCCTGTAACTTGCCCGTAGGTAAAGCCGTATGTGTGGGGCTGAATTATGCGGCCCACGCGGCGGAAATGAGTAGTCAGCAAACGGCGGACCCTCTGCTGTTTATAAAACCCAGTACCGCATTGGTGCCGCTGGCGGGCGGAATGAAAATTCCCACCGAGCTTGGCGATTGTCATTTTGAAACTGAAATGACAATTTTAATTGGCGAGCGTCTAAGCGGCTGTAACCAGGCCCAGGCGCAGAAAGCCATTGTTGGTATCGGTTTGGCGCTCGATCTTACCTTGCGTAGTTTGCAAACCGAATTAAAGACCAGCGGCCAGCCCTGGGAAAAATCGAAAGCCTGGGATGGCGCTTGCCCGCTGACATCTTTTCTTAAACCAGAAAAAATCGCTGATCTTCAAAATCAGCGTATTCGTCTTTATCAAAATGAACAGCTTCGACAGGACGGCAATACTGCGCAGATGCTAACGCCGGTGTTGCCGTTGATTGTTTATATCAGCCGATTTTTCACTTTGGAGCCCGGCGATGTAGTGCTTACCGGAACCCCGGAAGGCGTTGGCCCGCTAGCATTGGGAGATCAGTTGCGAGTAGAGCTGGGAGAGGTGCTGGTTGAGACTGCGAGCGTAGTGGGACGTTAGTGGGGCGTTAGCAGGCGTTAATGATGTTGAATTTTGCTTAACTATAAATCGATTCTCACCGCCGCTGTGTCCCGCTGCCCCGGGACTTTTAACTCTCGGGTTCAGCCGGAGCCGGATTAGGGTGTCCGACCATCAGCGAGCCGGGTATTGAATCGATCAACTCTTCCACCGTGAACATGCCGTCGTCCTGGGTTTTTAACAGAGCTTTTTCTTCCACGGGTTCGCAGTAGATGGACACACGACCTTGTTCTACGTGAAAAATTTGGCCGTTAACATCCTCGGCCGCATCGGTCGCCAGGTAGGCGACCATGGGCGCAACAAACTCTGGCCCGGGCATTGCCATGATCGAATCGTAACGATCCTGAGTGATCAGCCCAGTTTCGAGGCGACGTTTCATGCCGTCAATCACGCCCTGATCCATAGTCATGCGAGTCGCGGCAATCGGACAAATGGCGTTGGCGGTAACGCCGTAGCGACCCAACTCTCGGGCCAGTGCACGGGTGAGAGAAACAATACCTCCTTTGGCTGCGGCGTAATTGGCCTGGCCGACACTGCCACGCCAGGCATCGGAAGAAAAATTGATGATACGGCCAGAGCGCTGACCTCGCATGACTTTGGCAGCGTGGTGAGCCATGTTGTAATGGCCTTTCAGGTGGACGCGGATGACGGTATCCCAGTCATCCTCGCTTAAATTCCAGATCATGCGTTCGCGCAACACGCCCGCGCAGTTAACCACTATATCTACCGAACCAAAGGCCTCGACACATTGGCCGATAATGCCGCTAGCGGCTTGATAATCATCGACTGGTGCGAGTGCGGAGATGGCTTCGCCACCGAGAGCCTGAATTTCGCCGACCACTTGATCGGCGGGGGCTTCCTCCGTGGCCTCACCGCCGCGACCGGCACCGGGATCAGCTACCACAATACGAGCGCCCTGATTCGCAAGTTCTAGCGCAATGGCGCGACCAATGCCGCGTCCTGCGCCGGTTACAATGGCTGACTTACCTTTCAGGTTCATTCCTTTCGGGGGCACAATCATTCCTCGCTCTGGTTAAAGACGCTTAACACTTAAGGTAGTAATTCCCTGGAGACTTTTACGCCACGTGCTGGTCCAGCTCCCCCGCCGAATAGCGACCAAACATCGCTTCCAGACCTAGAGGCTTAATTTTACTGGCCTGTCCGGTGCAACCGAAGGACTCGTAGCGGGCCAAACAAATATCTTTCATTGCTTGAGTTGCGGCGGCTAAATATTTACGTGGATCAAACTCGGTGGGGTTTTCAGCTAAAAAGCGCCGCGTCGCCCCCGTGGATGACAGACGCAAATCGGTATCGATATTTACTTTACGCACACCGTGTTTAATGCCCTCGATAATTTCTTCCACCGGCACGCCGTAGGTTTCGGGAATCTCGCCACCGTACCGGTTAATAATCGTCAACCATTCCTGGGGTACGGAAGAGGAGCCGTGCATCACCAAATGGGTGTTGGGAATACGCCCGTGGATGGCCTTGATGCGATTGATGTCGAGAATGTCCCCGGTGGGTGGGCGGCTAAATTTGTAAGCCCCGTGAGACGTGCCGATGGCAATAGCCAGCGCATCGACGCCGGTTTTGGCCACAAAGTCGGCGGCTTCGTCCGGGTCGGTGAGCATTTGCTCATGGCTTAATACACCCGCTGCGCCAACGCCATCTTCTTCACCGGCTTCACCGGTTTCCAGTGAACCCAAGCAACCGAGTTCACCCTCTACCGACACGCCACAGGCGTGGGCCATCTCGACCACACGCCGAGTGACGTCGACGTTGTAATCGTAGCTAGCCGGGGTTTTGCCATCTTCTTCTAAAGAGCCGTCCATCATCACCGAGGAAAAACCCAGTTGAATAGAGCGCTGACACACGGAGGGGCTGGTGCCGTGATCCTGATGCATGACCACTGGAATGTGGGGGAATTCTTCAACCGCAGCCTGAATTAAATGGCGCAAAAACGGTGCACCCGCGTATTTACGCGCTCCGGCGGAGGCCTGCACAATCACTGGCGCATTACTTTCGTCGGCGGCTTCCATAATGGCGCGCATTTGCTCCAGGTTATTAACGTTGAAAGCCGGAACGCCGTAGGTGTTCTCCGCCGCGTGATCCAACAACTGCCGCATACTGATTAAAGCCATGATCCGTTCTCCTGTGTGTAGCTATTCTGGTTAAGCGCCGCGTGCTTCCAGCATCGCGACAGCCGGTAATGTTTTGCCTTCTACAAATTCCAAAAATGCACCGCCGCCGGTGGAAATATAACTTACCTGATCGGTAATACCATATTTATCCACTGCGGCCAGGGTGTCGCCACCGCCAGCAATGGAAAACGCCGGGCTGGCTGCGATGGCTTCGGCGATAATCCGAGTGCCCTCGCCAAACTGGTCGAACTCAAATACACCCACCGGGCCATTCCAGATGATAGTACCTGCATTTTGCAAAATTGTGGCAAGTTTACGGGCCGCTTCTGGGCCAATATCGAGAATCATATCGTCGTCGGCGACCGCAGCGGCGGTTTTAATATCCGCAGGGGCATCTTCGGCAAAGCGTTTCGCGGTGACCACATCGACTGGGAGTGGGATTTCGCACTTGGCCATCAGGCTTTTGGCAACGGGAATTAAATCCGCTTCGCACAGAGACTTGCCCACCGGGTAGCCCGCTGCGGCTAAAAAGGTATTGGCTATGCCGCCGCCGACAATCAGTTGATCGGCTTTATCGGACAAAGTTTCCAGTACTTCCAGCTTGGTGGAGACCTTGGAGCCAGCCACAATCGCTACTAAAGGCCGGGCAGGATTCGCCAGGGCTTTATGTAAGGCATCCAGCTCGCCAGCCAACAGCGGCCCGGCGCAGGCGATGGGTGCATATTTCGCTACGCCGTGGGTCGAGGCCTGGGCGCGATGGGCGGTGCCAAAGGCATCCATCACAAAAATATCACAGAGCTTGGCGTAGGCGCGGGCGAGTTCGTCGGCGTCCTTCTTTTCGCCGCTATTAAAGCGCACGTTTTCCAACAGAACTAATTCACTGGGAGCAATATCGACACCGGATTCTAGCCAGTCGCTAATAACGGGAACATCGCGACCCAACAAGCCGCCCAGGTGCTTGGCAACCGGCGCTAAGGAAAACGCGGGGTCGTAGCGGCCTTCTTCTGGCCGTCCCAGGTGGGACATCACAATCACGGCGGCTCCCGCTTCCAGCGCCAATTGCAAGGTCGGTAGCGCGGCACGGATGCGGGCATCGGAAGTGATAGCGCCGTTTTTGATGGGAACATTAAGATCTTCTCGAATCAGGACGCGCTTGTTGCTTAGATCGAGTTGGGTCATTAATTTTATGGGCATAGTTTTATGGGCATGGTTTTATGGAGATAGTTTCAGGTGTTTTGTGTGGTTTGGATCTTGGGCTGTTACCAAAGATTTAATTAAAATTTGAAAATGCTACTGATAAAAAATATCGCTAGTGACAGATGAAATTAAATAAAAATATACCGTAGTAATTATTATTTGACATCAATCCCCAAAACCATCGGCCGCCAATAGTTTAAAATATCCACCATCCGATTGGCATAGCCCCATTCGTTATCAAACCAAATTAATACTTTTACCAGGCGCTTTCCGGCCACTCGGGTTTGACTGGCGTCGACTGTGCCGGAGTGGGCGTCGTGATTAAAATCGCAGGACGCCAGCGGCTCTTCGGTATAAGCCAGTACGCCACTTAATCCGTCCAGTGCGGCGCGGTGCAAAATTCGATTCACCTCGGCTTCGCTGGTGTCTTGCTCTACCTGTATGGACAGATCGATAGCAGATACATTTTGGGTCGGCACACGCATGGCCTGGGCTTCGAAGCGTCCGGCCAACTGCGGTAATACCCGGTCAATGCCTTTGGCTAGCGCGGTATCGACGGGAATAATCGACTGAAGAGCACCGCGAGTTTTGCGTAAATCGGTGTGGTGGTAGGAATCCAGTACCGGTTGATCGTTCATCGCGGAGTGAATGGTGGTGATCACCCCCGCTTCTATACCCAGGGCATCGTGCAGGGCGCTAATAACCGGTGCGACGCAATTGGTCGAGCAGGATGCCGCTGAGACGATGCTGTGTTCGGATTTTAATTGCTGGTGATTTATGCCGTATATCAAGGTCGCATCGACGTCCGCCGATGCCGGTTGGGAAAACAACACCCGCTTTGCCCCCGCCGCCAAATGCTGCTCTGCGGTTTGTCGGTCGGAAAACGCGCCGGAACATTCCAGCACCACGTCAACATTGTGTTGCGCCCAGGGCAGGTCGGCGGTGTTTTCGATATGACTGATGGCAATGGGCCAATCGCCGAGATGGAGTTCGCCACCATCAATACTGATAGCCGCTGGAAATCGTCCGTGGGTAGAATCGTAGCGGGTGAGGTAGGCGATGGTATCGAGATCGGCCAGCTCATTGATGGCCACCACCTGTAATTCACCCAGCAGTTTGCGCTCAACCAGGGCGCGCAATACGCTGCGACCAATACGGCCGTAGCCGTTAATGGCGAGGCGCAGGGGCATTAGTTTAGCGCCGCTTGTCTAAGGACATGGTTTGTCTTTGTCTTAGTCATTAGTCGAAGAGGGCTTCCGCCGTCGCTACGACGTTGTCGACGGTAAAACCAAATAACTCCATTAACTGGTTGCCGGGTGCGGAGGCACCGAAGGTACTCATGCCAACCACTGCGCCGTCGAGACCCGTGTATTTGTACCAGTAGTCCTGATGGGCGGCTTCAATGGCAACGCGCTTGCGAACACCGGCGGGTAGTACTTGTTCCCGGTAGGCGGCACTCTGCGTTTCAAAGGCTT
This sequence comes from Porticoccaceae bacterium, assembly GCA_018069525.1. GTDB lineage: Bacteria > Pseudomonadota > Gammaproteobacteria > Pseudomonadales > Porticoccaceae > JAGPUQ01. The sequence goes on from JAGPUQ010000004.1 coordinate 116,122, forward strand.
CGCAGCAGGGCATGGATACCACGCGGGCTTTTTGGCCTTTGTCGCTGAGAATTTCTGCCGCCGCGACGGCCAGCTGTACTTCGGAGCCAGTGGCAATAAAAATAATGTCCGGGGTGCCGTCGCAATCAACCAGGGTATAGCCGCCTTTGGCGACGGCGGCCAGTTGTGCGGGTGAGCGCGGCTGGTGCGGCAGGCCCTGGCGAGTAAAGATTAATGCGCTGGGGCTGTCGTTGCGTTCAATCGCCGACTTCCAGGCCACGGCAGATTCCACCGCGTCGCAGGGTCGCCAGGTATTCAGGTTCGGCGTGGTGCGCAAGCTGGTGAGTTGTTCGACGGGCTGGTGAGTCGGCCCATCTTCGCCAAGGCCGATGGAGTCGTGGGTGAACACAAAAATACTTTGCTGTTTCATCAACGCGGCCATGCGCACGGCGTTGCGGCAGTATTCCATAAACACTAAAAAGGTCGCGCCGTAATTGATAAAGCCGCCGTAGAGCGCGATGCCGTTCATCATGCCCGCCATGCCGAACTCGCGAACCCCGTAATAGAGGTAGTTGCCGCTGGCGTCGTCTGCGGAGATGTCCTTGCAGCCTTTCCAGATGGTGTTGTTGGAACCGGCCAGATCGGCAGAGCCGCCGAGCAGTTCCGGCAGCAGCGGGCCAAAGGCATTGAGGGTGTTTTGTGAGGCTTTGCGAGTGGCCGGGGATTCGCCCTTCTCCTGGCAGGCTTCGACGTAGGCTTGCGCGCCTTCGGTAAACGCAGCGGGCAGGGTTTTACTTAAGCGGCGCTCTAATTCTTCGGCTAGTTCTGGGTGGGCGCTGCGGTAGTTTTCAAACTGAGCTTGCCAGGCGCTTTCAGCACTAGCGCCTTTATCGGCGGCATTCCAGCCGGCATAAACGTCGTCGGGGATTTCGAAGGGTCCGTGGCTCCAGCCCAATTTCTCGCGGGCGAGGACGATTTCTTCTGCGCCCAGCGGTGCGCCGTGGCAGTCTTCCTTGCCTTCCTTATTAGGGGAGCCAAAGCCGATGACGGTTTTGCAGCAAATGAGTGTGGGTTTATCGCTTTCCAGCCGCGCAACTTCGATAGCGGCTTTAATAGAGTCGGCGTCGTGGCCGTCAACGTTGGGAATTACCTGCCAGCCGTAGGCTTCAAAGCGGGCGGGGGTATTGTCGGTGAACCAGCCTTCCACTTCGCCGTCGATGGAAATACCGTTGTCGTCGTAAAAGGCGATCAATTTGCCCAGTTTGTGAGTGCCGGCGAAAGAGCTAACCTCGTGGGAAATACCTTCCATTAAACAGCCATCGCCGAGAAACACGTAGGTGTGGTGGTCAAGAATATCGTGACCGGGGCGATTGTATTGTGCGCTGAGGATTTTCTCCGCCAGCGCCATACCTACGGCGTTACTTAAACCCTGGCCCAGTGGCCCGGTGGTGGTTTCAATGCCGGGCGCTTCGCCGTATTCCGGGTGCCCAGCGGTTTTGGAATGTAGCTGACGGAAGTTTTTCAGTTCTTCGATGGGCAGATCGTAGCCACTCAGGTGAAGCAGGGAGTACAGCAACATCGAGCCGTGGCCGTTGGAGAGCACAAAGCGATCTCGGTTGGTCCAGTCTGGATTGTTGGGGTTGTGGCTTAAATAGTCGTTCCACAGCACTTCCGCAATATCGGCCATACCCATGGGTGCGCCGGGGTGGCCGCTGTTGGCTTGTTGGACGGCATCCATGCTGAGGGCGCGGATGGCATTGGCGAGATTGCGGCGGTCGGACATCAAAGGTCTGCTCCGGTTGGTGGTGTGGATGCAAAATTGGGGAATCACATTACTGGCGGGCTGAAAAAGCCTTAATCCGGGTGTGAGTCGAGGGTCGCTATTCTCCCGTACTCGGCAGCACCAGTAAAGGTAAAGGGCAGGAAATCAGCGCTATGTGAGCTATTTGGCATTGCTGGCTATATACATCAATAAATTTTGATTTATCTAAGGCGAGTGTGTAAGCTGCCGATCTATGAATATCGCCACCAACTCCCAGTCTGTGTCAGACCAGGCATTGAAGCAGGGACAGAAGCAGCCACTGCAATCCGCAGCCGTTCCAATAAACGCGCTGGATGTTGCAGCGCTGTGTAAGGCGGCAGGTGATCCTTTGCGAATACACATCCTGCAATTACTGGAGCAGGACGCCTTCGGGGTGTTGGAGTTGTGTCGAGTCCTCGAGGTGCGGCAACCAGCCTTGAGTCATCATTTAAAAATTCTTGCTACCGCGGGACTAGTGACGACTCGCCGTGAAGGTACCTATATTTACTACCGCCGCGCCCCCCGGGAGGACGACGGTCTGGATGACTTGCGCCAGCAGATATTCGCCAATATCGATAAGGCCGAACTTGCGCCCGACATAGCCGAGCGCTTGTTGCTTGAGCAGCAAACCCGAGCCGAGCGCTCGGTAAACTTTTTCCACAGCAATGCGCAAAAATTTCGAGATCAACAGGACTTAATTGCCAGCTACACACAATACGGCGAATTGATTGTGCAGTCGTTGGATGCGCTGACCTGGAGCCAGTCTGCAAGTGTACTAGAGATTGGTCCCGGCGAAGGTGAACTATTGGCGGACTTGTCGTCCCGCTTTGATCAAGTGATCGCGTTGGACAACTCCTCGGCGATGTTGGAAAAATCTCAGGATTTTGCAAACCGTAAGGGCCTGGAAAATGTTCGCTTTGTGTGTGGCGATACCGCCCTGGCGGTACAGAGCCTTACATCTAAGGATTTAACGCCCGCTGATGTGGTGACCTTGAATATGGTGCTGCATCACACGCCATCACCCGGCGAAATATTTAAAGATGTTTTTCATTTGCTCAATGAAACTGGCATCTTGTTAGTTACAGAGCTGTGCGAGCACGATCAGGACTGGGCCAGAGAAGCCTGCGGTGATGTCTGGTTGGGTTTTGATCCAGAAGCACTGAGCCAGTGGGCGCTGGCGGCGGGTTTGCGTTGTGGAGATAGCCAGTATCTGGCCTTGCGCAACGGGTTTCGAATTCAGTTGCGCCAATTTTATAAGTAGTTTTTATTACTAATGACCGTATTTTTATTGCGAGGAAAACCAGTATGAGCCAGTACGATATTTTTACTTCTGAATCCGTATCGGAAGGTCATCCGGATAAAATGGCAGATCAGATTTCCGATGCCATTCTCGATGCCATGTTAAAAGACGACGTGAATTCTCGCGTCGCCGTGGAAACTATGGTGAAAACCGGCGTGGCGATTATTGCGGGCGAAGTACGCACCAATACCTATGTTGATTTGGAGGACATCGTGCGTCAGGTGATTCTCGATATTGGTTACGATAGCTCCGATGTGGGTTTTGATGGCGCGACCTGTGCGGTGATCAATGCCATTGGTAAGCAGTCCAGCGACATTGCCATCGGTGTGGATGAAGCCTCGGAAAAAGAACAGGGTGCCGGCGACCAGGGTTTAATGTTTGGCTACGCCACTAACGAAACGGAAGTGTTGATGCCTGCGCCGCTGTACTACTCCCACCGTTTGGTCGAGCGGCAGGCTCAATTGCGCAAGAAAAAAATCTTACCCTGGTTGCGCCCCGATGCAAAAAGCCAGGTCACTTTGCGTTACGAGCAAGGTAAACCCGTAGCCATCGATGCGGTGGTTTTGTCTACCCAGCACAGCCCTGATATTTCCCTCGCCAATTTGCAGGAAGCGGTGATGGAAGAAATTGTTAAACCAGTATTGCCTGCCGAGTGGTTGCACGCGGGCACCCGCTTTCACATTAACCCCACCGGCCAATTTATTATTGGTGGGCCGATGGGAGATTGTGGTCTCACCGGCCGAAAAATTATTGTCGATACCTACGGCGGCATGGCCCATCACGGTGGTGGTGCATTTTCTGGTAAGGATCCGTCCAAGGTCGATCGCTCGGCGGCTTATGCTGGGCGCTATGTGGCGAAAAATATTGTTGCGGCTGGGCTGGCCGAGCGTTGCGAAATTCAAATCTCTTACGCCATCGGAGTTGCCGAGCCCACCTCCATATCAATTAATACCGGGGGTACAGGAAAATTACCCGATGCAGAAATTGCAAAACTGGTTAGCGAACATTTTGATTTGCGTCCCAAAGGCCTGATCGACATGCTCGATCTTAAGCGACCGATTTATCGTAAAACGGCGGCCTATGGTCATTTTGGTCGCGAGGATGCGGATTTTACCTGGGAGCGTACCGACAAAGCCGAGGCGCTTCGCGCAGCGCTATAAAGCTGCTTTAAAAGCGGCTCTACTAAGGTCGCCCTAGAAAAAACTAAACCGAATTTAATGAGGAATACTCAATGACAAGTTTTACAAAAGCGGCACCTACCGCTGACTATAAAGTTGCCGACATCGAACTAGCTGGCTGGGGTCGTCGCGAAATCGAAATCGCCGAAACCGAAATGCCCGCGCTGATAGCTCTACGTGAGCAATACCGTGGGGCCCAGCCACTCAAGGATGCAAAAATTCTCGGTTGCATTCATATGACCATTCAAACGGCTGTGTTAATCGAAACATTAATCGCTCTGGGTGCAGAAGTGCGTTGGTCGTCCTGCAATATCTTTTCTACCCAGGATCACGCAGCGGCGGCGATTGCCGCCAGCGGCGTACCGGTATTTGCCTGGAAAGGCGAAACCGATGAGGAATACGAATGGTGTATTGAGCAAACCATCAATAAAGATGGTCAGCCCTGGGATGCCAATATGATTTTGGATGACGGTGGAGATCTCACCGCGATTCTCCATAAAGATTATCCGCAAGTTTTGGAAAAAGTACATGGCGTCACCGAGGAAACCACCACCGGTGTAATTCGCTTAAACGAAATGCTCGAAGCGGGGAAGTTAAAAATCCCGGCGGTTAATGTCAATGACTCGGTAACCAAATCTAAAAACGATAACAAGTACGGTTGTCGTCACAGCTTGAACGATGCCATCAAACGCGGTACTGATCATTTATTGTCCGGCAAGCGCGCGCTGGTCATCGGTTACGGCGATGTCGGTAAAGGTTCAGCGCAATCGCTGCGACAGGAAGGCATGATAGTGCGTGTCACCGAAATCGATCCTATTTGTGCCATGCAGGCCTGTATGGATGGTTTCGAAGTCGTCTCACCTTATAAAGATGGTATTAATACTGGTGATGCATCCTGCATAGATACTGATCTACTGGGAATGATTGATTTGGTGGTCACGGCCACCGGCAACTGTAAGGTCTGCGACAGTAATATAATGCAGGCTCTGAAGCCCGGGTGTGTGGTTTCTAATATTGGTCACTTCGATCACGAAATTGATACCGCCTTTATGCGTGAGAACTGGGTTTGGGAAGAAATTAAGCCCCAGGTGCATAAAATTTATCGCGGCAAATCCAAAGAACAAGCCGGCGGCGATCATTTGATTTTATTGTCCGAAGGTCGTTTGGTAAACTTGGGCAATGCCACCGGGCATCCAAGCCGAATTATGGACGGCTCCTTTGCCAATCAGGTGCTCGCGCAAATTTATCTCTATGGCGAACGCTACGCGGATCAAAATGATGTAGTTAAAAAGAAATTGCTCACCGTAGAGGTCTTGCCCCGTCATCTGGACGAAGAAGTCGCCGCCCATATGGTCAGAGGCTTTAGTGGTGTGCTTACCAAGCTTACTGAGGAGCAATCCAAGTATATTAATACGCCGATTGATGGGCCGTTTAAATCAGAAGCCTATCGATATTAGTAGAAATCTGTCGATATTAATAATAGTAAAGCTTAACTTTTTGTGAAATACGATTATGTCTAAAGTACTACCAATTAGCTTCGAATTTTTTCCACCGAAAACCGAAGCGGGTAAAGAAAAGTTAGTCACAGTGCATAGTGAGCTAGCGGCATTAGCCCCGGAGTTTTTTTCGGTGACTTACGGTGCCGGTGGCTCTACCCGCAGTAACACTCGGGATACGGTGTTGGGTATTAAAGCGGCAGGTTCTGACGTTGCCCCCCACCTTTCCTTCGGTGGTGACGATGAGACCGGGGTGCTGGAATTGTTAAACAGTTATCGCGACGCCGGTATTCGTCGTATCGTTGCACTGCGCGGAGATTTGCCTTCCGGTATGGGTCGCGCTGCGCAACTGGTACACGCCAATGAATTAGTTGAATTTATTCGCAAGCACTTCGGCGATCATTTTACCGTGCATGTCGCCGCCTACCCGGAAATTCATCCCGAAGCCGCCAGTTATAAAGACGACGTGCATTGGTTAAAAGAAAAATTTAACGCTGGTGCCAATAGCGCTATTACCCAATACTTTTTTAATCCAGATGCTTATTTTCACTTTGTGAATGAATGCCATAAGCAGGGTGTCGACCAGCCGATCATTCCGGGTATTATGCCGATTACCAATTTCACCAGTTTGCAGCGCTTCTCGGCCAATTGCGGTGCGGAGGTGCCGCGCTGGATGGTGCAGAAACTAAAGAGCTATGAGGATAACTCGGAGAGCATGGTTGCGGCCGGCGTTGAAATAATTACTGCGCTGTGTGAAAAATTGGTCGTCGGTGGTGCCCCAGGACTACATTTCTACACAATGAATCAAATTAATCCCACCAGTGCTATCGTGCGTAATTTATGTGGCTGATATGAATGGCAGCTAGGATGGATAAGCTTGTTAAGATAAGGCTGTTGAGACAAGGCAGTTAAAGTAAGGCAATTTAGATAAGGCTATTTAAATAAGGTAATGCGAATTCCTCGAATTTACACACCGGAAGTATTAGCGCTCGACGGCACTGTCGCGCTTGACGCGCAAAGTTCTCGACATTTATTGTCAGTGCTGCGCCTTAAGCCCGGAGCTGAATTGATTTTGTTTAATGGCTTTAGTAACGGTAATGGCGGCGAATATCGTGGCGTTTTGCTCGATCATCGTGACCTTGGGCAGAGCGTTAGTCCTTTAGCTCAGACCTTAAATAAAAATTCTGGAAAAAAATCACGTTCTACAAAAATAGAAAAAGTCGCTACTGTTAGCATCAAGAAATTTATCGAGGTAAACCGAGAGTCGCCTTTGTCTATAGAGTTGGGCATTGGGATCTCCCGTGGTGAGCGCATGGATTGGGTGATTCAAAAATCCACCGAACTTGGCGTACAAAAAATAATACCACTCTTTACCGAGCGCACCGAGGTCAAACTCGACGGCGAACGCCTGGATAAAAAATGCGCTCACTGGCGGCAGATTGCCATTAGTGCCTGCGAGCAGTCGGGTAGAACGCGCTTGCCTGAAATAGCCGAACCCATTGCTCTGGCAGACTGGCTGCCGGAGGCAAGCCCTCGTTTTGTGCTCGATCCGGAGGCCGGTACTCAATTGATGGCTAAGGATGTTAAGTCAGAGGCAAAGCCCACAGGTGTCGTATTATTGGTAGGTCCGGAAGGCGGATTGTCTGAGTCGGAAGTGCAGCAGAGTGTTGCAAAGGGTTTCGTCGGTATTACGCTTGGGCCACGGATTTTACGTACCGAAACTGCGCCGCTGGCCGCGATCACCCAATGCCAAACACTATGGGGTGATTTGGGTAGTAATTAGTGCCAGGTTTAAGCGATCTCTGTTAAACAATTCTGTGATGGATCTGTAATCAATAATGAATTTCGAGTTTAGCGAACAACAAAACCAAATCCGCGACAGTATTAGAAAGCTGTGTTCTCGCTTCGACGATCAATTCTGGCTCGACCGGGATAACGACGGTGAATTCCCCGAAGAGTTTTGCAGTGCCCTGGCCAAAGATGGCTGGCTCGGCATCTGTATGCCAGAAGACGTGGGCGGTAGCGGATTGGGAATAGCGGAAGCTGCCGTAATGGTGCAAACCATTTCCGAGTCTGGCGCAGCTAATGGCGGCGTCTCGTCTATAGCGATTCCACTGTTTGGGGTTAACCCGATTGCGGTCTACGGCAGCGAAGAGCAAAAGCAGCGTATGTTGCCGCCGGTGATGCGTCGCGAGGATATTCCCTGCTTTGCGGTGACTGAACCCAATACTGGACTGGATACCACGCGCTTAACCACGCAAGCGGTGCTCAAAGGCGACCGTTATATTGTCAACGGGCAAAAGGTGTGGACCTCTACCGCCCAGGTCGCTAATAAGATTATGTTGATTGCCCGCACCAAACCCGAGGCAGAAACCAAACGCCCCATCGACGGGCTGACATTGTTTTACACCGACCTTGACCGTTCGACATGCGAGATTACACGTATCGATAAAATGGGTCGTAAGTGTGTGGATTCTAACTCGGTGTTTATCGACGGTTTAGAAATTCCGGTGGAAGATCGCATTGGCGAGGAAGGTAAAGGCTTTCGTTATTTATTACACGGTCTAAACCCGGAGCGCATTCTTATTGCTGCGGGCTTAGTTGGCCTGGGCCGAGCCGCGTTGCAGCGGGCGACCCAATACGCAAAAGATCGCGTGGTGTTTGATCGCCCCATCGGCCAAAATCAAAGCGTCGCCCACCCCCTGGCGGAATCCTGGGTCGAGCTAGAAGCCGCTAATTTAATGGTATTCAGGGCCGCAGCGGCCTACGACAACGGTGAGGATTGTGGAGCCTACGCCAACGCCGCGAAATACTTCGCCGCAGAAGCCACCTTCAAAGCTTGCCAGCGTGCAGTGATGACCCACGGCGGTATGGGTTACGCCAAGGAATATCACGTAGAGCGCTATTTGCGGGAGTGTATGATCCACCGCCTGGCGCCGATTAGCCCGCAATTGATTTTGTGTTTTATTGCGGAAAAGGTGCTGGGTTTGCCTAAGTCTTATTAACTAATTAAACGAAAAAGCCCCACTGCAAATTATTTTTTACAGCGGGGCTTTGTTTTAGACAATTTTGTTTTAGTCAATGTTGCTTTAGTCAATAACGTTAGGTGAGCCTTAATACTGGCTTCAAAGTCGAACCGTTTTCAGAGTCCTCTGCTGCCTGATTAATTTCATCAAGCGTGTAGTACTTGATTAATTTGTCGAAGGGGAACTTGCCCTGTTTGTAAAGTTCGATGAGGCGCGGAATAAAAATATCCGAGTTGCTATCGCCCTCGAGAATTCCGCGAATATGACGGTTAAATAACAAAAAATTGACGTCCATATTGATAGTGGTGCCCATTGCGGGTGCGCCGACAATACCGCCGTGGCCGCCTTGTTTGAGGCAGTAGATCGCGCTTTCAAGTACTTTTGCGTTGCCAGTCGTTTCCAGCATATAGCTGGCACCGAGGCCGTCAGTGAGTTCCATAATGGTTTCGAGAACATTGCCGTCTGCACCGTTGATAACATGAGTAGCACCGAGTTCTGTGGCTAACTCCAGACGATTTTCTTTAATGTCGATGCAAATAATCGTAGTGCAGTTGGCAACCACCGCGCCCATAACTGCGCTAAGTCCCACTGCACCCGCGCCAAAAATAACAATATCCGAACCGGCGGGCGGGTTTAAGGCGTTGAGTACCGAGCCCGCGCCAGTTTGTACACCGCAGCCCAATGGTCCGAGCATCTCAAGGGGAACGCTTTTATCAACCGGAATGGTATTGCGCTCGTAACTCAGGGCGTAACCGGCAAATGAAGATTGCGCAAAGAAGCTACAGCCGAGGGGTTCGTCACCGGCGTGAATGCAGCATTGTCCATCGGGCGTACGACCACCAAAATTAAAGGGGAAGGCATTTTCGCAGGACAGGGGTTCACCGGCTAAACAATTGCGACAGTAGCCACAGGTGTAGAAGGTGAGTACCACATGATCGCCGGGTTTTACCTTGGTGACATTCTTGCCGATTTTTTCCACAATGCCGGAGCCTTCGTGGCCGAGCACCATGGGCAGCGGAGTTTCGTAGCCCTGATCGCGGATGATCAGGTCGGTATGACACATGCCCGCACCAACAATTTTAACGAGAATTTGATCGTCGGCGGGCTCAGAGATGGTGACATCTTCAATGGTGAATTTTTCGCCTTTCGTTCTAACAACTGCGGCTTTGGTTTGCATCTTTTATCCCCTGTTTATTGTGTTGAGTTTATTTGAAATAATTTACTCTGCCGAGCGCTGAATTGTTATTTGTCGGTGATTCGGAGCTGTTTCTGGATGTCTTCACGCAGTTCGGTAATCAGCGTAGAAGTAGTTGGCCGCACCCCGCGCCAAAGATAAAACGATTCGGCGGCCTGTTCCACTAACATACCGAGGCCATCCGCAAGCCGATTAACTCCGCGCTGTTCCATCCATTGCATAAATACGGTGGGCTCGGCAGCGTACATCATATCGTAGGCGCAAGCATTTTCGGCGACGAGGTTTTCTGGTAGTGGAGGAAGTTCACCGGAGAGACTGGCGCTGGTACCGTTGATGACGAGATCAAAAGGACTGAGTGCTTGCAGGCCATCGAAGCCGACTCCGAGTACCTTACCTAAGTCCGCGAAGTCCTCTGCCAGCTGTAAAGCTTTTGTCAGCGTACGATTAGCGATCACTAAGCTGGCGGGAGATTGCGAAAGTAGCGGTTCCAGAATGCCGCGCACTGCACCGCCCGCGCCGATAACGAGGACTCGCTGCTCGCTTATTTTCCAATTGAGGTTGTCGAGCATATCGCGAACCAGGCCAATGCCGTCGGTATTGTCGCCGAGAACAGTGCCGTCAGTGTTTGCTGTCAGGGTGTTGACTGCGCCAGCGCGTCGGGCGCGTTGGGTAAGCGTAGCGGCAAAGTCAAAAGCCTCGGTTTTAAACGGCAAGGTAATATTTAAGCCTTTGCCGCCGTCGGCAAAAAAGGTCTGCGCATGGTCGGCAAAAGTATCCAGGCCGATATGTTGCCTGGTGTAAATAAGATTTTGTTCGGTCTGCCTGGCGAAGGCCGCGTGAATATCGGGAGAGCGGCTGTGGTTGACCGGATTGCCGAACACGGCGTAGCGGTCGCTGCTCATAGCTTGCACATCGGAGAGCGTATTTTTTGCGTGCCCACTAATGATTCACCCAGTCTTGTGGTGTGAGAAAGGTATCATAAAGTTCGGCTTCTGGCGTGTTGGGTTCGGGGTGCCAGTCGTATTCCCAGCGCACTAAGGGTGGCATCGACATTAAAATGGATTCCGTACGGCCTCCGGTTTGCAAACCAAATAAAGTGCCTCGATCGTAAACCAAATTAAATTCCACGTAGCGACCTCGGCGGTAGAGTTGGAATTGCCGCTCGCGCTCACCAAAGGTTTTGTTTTTTTGGCGAGTGATAATGGGTCGGTAGGCATCGAGATAGGCATCGCCGACGCGGCGCATTAAAGCAAAGCTGTCGTCAAAGCCCAGTTCGTTAAAATCGTCAAAAAATAAGCCACCGACGCCCCGAGTTTCGTTGCGGTGTTTTAGGTAAAAATAGTTGTCGCACCACTGTTTAAAGCGCGAGTAAATATCCGGGCCGGAGGGCTCGCAGGCCGCTTTGGCGACCTGGTGCCAATGTTTACAATCGGCTTTATCCCCGTAATAGGGGGTTAAATCAAAGCCGCCGCCAAACCACCAAATGGGATCCTCTCCGGGTTTTTCGGAGATGAAAAATCGCACATTGGCGTGAGAGGTTGGCACATAGGGGTTGTGTGGGTGGATGACCAGCGATACGCCCATGGCTTCGAAGGAGCGGCCGGCCAGTTCGGGTCGGGCTGCGGTTGCCGATGCGGGAAGTTGATCGCCAAACACATGGGAGAAATTTACTCCGCCCTGTTCAATAACAGCGCCATTTTTCAGTACTCGAGAGCGCCCGCCGCCACCACCTTCGCGTTGCCAGGTGTCTTCGTGGAACGTAGCGCCGCCGTCTTCCTCCTGTAGGGCTGCGCAGATAATGTCCTGCAAAGCTAGCAAATAGGTTTTTACTGCCGATTTATCCATATCACTTTATTTCACATATTGGCTTGAGAGTTGAATGCGGGTAACAAAAAATCAGCCGGGCCGCACTACTTTACCGGTCAGCATATCTCGAATTTCGCTGGGCTTAGCGGCATTGCCGATGGCTCCCGGAGTGTAATCATCCAGCTGATTGCCAAAATAGACTTTGACCCGGGTCAAAGAGGTAGCGGGTTGTCGACCGCCGGGGTTCGCCGAGGTGGAGACAATAGGAGTGTCCAGCGCTCGGCTTAGACCCGCAGCCACCGGGTGGGCGCTAACGCGTACCGCCAAGGTGCTTTGTCCACCGCTAATCCAGTCACTGGCCATACCGTTATTGGGTATTAACCAGGTCACCGGGCCAGGCCAGGTGCTTTGCATTTGCGCGATGTGTTGTTGATCCAGCCCGATGAGATAGGGTCGCAGCATCTCAATATTGGCGGCAAGCAGAATCAGACCCTTGCCGACAGGCCGTTGCTTGAGCTGAAGAATATGTTCGACCGCATCCCGGTTGGACGGGTCGCACCCCAGACCCCAAACCGCCTCGGTAGGATAAGCCACCACTCCGCCGCCGCGGATGACAGCGGCAGCCCGTTGAATGCGGGGGTGCCGCGACCAGTCCGGCAGATTTTGCTGATGCAAGGGCGGAGCCTTGTTCAAGCCTTGAGCTTTTCCTGCAAAGCGGCGTCTTTAGCCATGACCGCTTCGGCAGCTTCGGCGCGCTCATCGACCAGGCGTTGGTAGAGCTCAGCATCGGCAGTGGAGAGGATTTGTGCGGCGAGATAGGCGGCGTTTTTAGCTCCGGCCTTGCCGATGGCAACGGTGGCAACGGGAATGCCGCCGGGCATTTGTACCGTGGCGAGCAGGGCGTCGAGCCCCTCTAGCGAGGCGTTGATGGGCACACCGATAACGGGTTTCAAGGTGGCGGCTGCGACAGCTCCGGCCAGGTGGGCGGCCATACCTGCAGCACAGATAAAGGCCCCACAGCCTCGTTGCTCGGCGCTTTTAACGTAGCTGTGAGTGGCTTCGGGAGTACGGTGGGCCGAAGTGATTTTGACCTCGAAAGCCACGCCGAGTTTGTTCAGGGTGTCCATGCTCGATTCCATCACCGGGAGGTCGGAATCGGAGCCCATTAAAATCGCAACAAAAGGTTTGTTCATGTTAAGTACTTGCTAGATGTAAAAGAGCGGGGAAGGCTACCTCAAGCGAGGATTTGCGGCAAGCCTGATTAAGCTGTTCTGACGTAAAGCCCGCCCTGGTTTTCCACCAGACCCTGTATCTCTAGCTCGACTAAGAGTCCCGAAAGTATTGTTATATCCAGACCCAGGTGTCCGGCGAGGGCATCTATACCCACCGGATCGTAGCCCATAGCCGCCAGTAAATGACCAGCATCGGTACCCAGTGCGGTCGAAGCGTCGAGGGTTTCGGTTTCCACCTCGGCTTGTTTAAACGACAGCATGCCACCCAATTGTTGAATGATGTCGTCCGTGGTTTCGGTCAGCGTTGCGCCCTCGCGAATTAACTGGTGGCAGCCTTTGGCGAGGGGGTTGTTCACCGAACCGGGAATGGCAAAAACCTCGCGACCTTGCTCCATAGCGAGTCGGGCGGTAATCAGCGAGCCGCTTTTGAGCGCCGCTTCCACCACCAGCACGCCGGTGCTTAGGCCGCTGATAATGCGATTGCGGCGCGGGAAGTTACTGGCTAAGGGCGGGGTTCCCGGCGGAAACTCCGAAACAATAGCACCGTGGTGAGCAATAATTTCCGCAGTCAGGTCGCGGTGACCGCGGGGATAAACGCGATCAATACCGGTGCCGATCACCGCGATAGTAATGCCTTTGGCTAAGGCCCCTCGATGCGCGGCACCGTCAATACCCAGAGCCAAACCGCTGGTCACAGCAAAGCCGCCCGTAGCCAGTGTTGCCGCAAAGCGCGTCGCGTGTTCAACGCCGCCGCGACTGGCGTTGCGACTGCCAACGATGGCAATGGCTGGTAGTGAAAGTGCATCGACATTGCCCCGCACGTAGAGCAGCGGCGGTGGCGAGGGGATTTCTCGCAATAATGTCGGATAGGTATCGTCTGATAAGCACAGCAGCGTTACCCCGGATTGCTGGAGCGCGCTTAGGGCCTGCTGGGCATCGGTTTGTAATGAATGTAACTGTCGCTGAATTTCAGAGACGGGTTTGCGGGAACGCGGGGGTAACTGTTCCGGGCTAGCGGATAAAATATTAGCAAAGCTGCCGAATTGTTTGTGTAGAGACTGCAATCCAACCGCGCCCAGGCCGGGCTGGTTGACTAATAGATGTGCGTATAGTGTTTCGGGGTGCATAACTCCATCCTTGGAGTAGGCTAAATTGATTTAGCTTAGTTAAGCCAGCCTGGTACTTTAAACCTATATCAGGGGCTGCGCACCAGGTCACCGACATTAAAGGGTCGTTGGGCGGTCAGCACCAGGCCAAAGCTCATTTTTTCAAAGGTGCGAAAAACCATCATCAGGCCTACGCGCTCGGGCGGTAAGCGCACGGTATCGCCGACTATCCGGTCTCTTGCCTCAATGCCGATTTTATAGATGGCCATCAAATTGCCATTAACGATTCCGTCGCGCTCACCTAAATTGACAGCAATTACGTCCAGGGTGCCGATGGAGTGGAGTCCATCCTCCACCGAAATAATCATACCATCACTGTCTGCAGGAGGGGCGCTGGGATAGAAAATCGGGTCGACACTCAAGTTCTCATCGATCAGCAAACGATCGCCTACGCGAATTTCTTCAGTAGTGCGGGTGGCATTGAGAGACGCAATATCGTCGTCTATCGCCATCAATTTTACGGAGCCAATATCTTGCGCGCGAATCCCGAGTACTTCCTGAGTTGTTGGGTCGACGTAGGGGTCGCCCTGGCGGTAGAGACCATAAAAATTTTCGTTCTCAGCAAAGCTGCCGCGAGCATATAAGCTGTCACCTTCGCCGGATAACAAGCGACCTTCGTAGCCGGAGAGTACATAAGGAGCGAGCTCTAATTCGCCGACGTTGACGATACGAGTTTTCGATAAAAAGGTATCGATAATATCCAATGGCAGGCTGGAGATGGCGTCGGTATGGGCAATTTCTTTAACCTGTGGTCTTAATTTGACGTTGCGACCGCGGGACAGGCTCAGGTGCGGCTTGCCATCGATATACACCATATTGATGATATCGCCCGGGTAAATCAGGTGGGGGTTTTTGATCTGAGGGTTCACGTGCCAAATTTCAGGCCAGACCCAGGGTTCGTTGAGAAAGTGGTCGGCGATGTCCCACAGGGTATCGTTGCGTTTAACGGTGTACTGATCGGGAACATTGCTGTTGAATGGGGAGTCCGACGCGATGGTTGCTGCGGCTAGAAACCAAAGCCCTAACAGGGCCGACATTACTCTTTTCATAAGGCTCATCCTATGTGCTTTACCGTGTTGTATACTTTGCCTGGTCTGTCTATTGTTGTTTAATTTATATTGTTTAATTTATTCATGGCCGCCCCGGCAGTGCCAATAATACAGTGTCGACCACCTAAGTCCCATTCACAATACATCTTAACAGTGATTTAATGCTGTTTACTAGAAACCCGTCACAAGTTTATGGCAATTTTGACAATTTTGGAATTTCCTGACCCCCGTCTACGCACGGTGGCGAAGCCCGTGCAGGTGGTCGATGGGAGTATTCGTCGATTAATAAAAGACATGTTTGAAACCATGTATGACGCTCCAGGCGTCGGTTTGGCGGCGACTCAGGTCAATATTCATCAACGCATAGTGGTGATAGATGTCTCTGACGACCAGAATCAGCCGCTGGTTTTTATTAATCCAGAAATAGCAGTGCTAGATGACACGCTCCGTGATCACGATGAAGGCTGTTTATCGGTACCTGGATTCTACGAGCAGGTTGAGCGGCCCGAGCACGTGCGCGTCAAGGCATTAAATGAGCATGGCGAGGCCTTCGAGCTGGAGCCAGATGGCCTGACGGCGGTGTGTATTCAACATGAGCTCGATCACCTTAATGGCAAGTTGTTTGTCGATTATCTATCGTCGATAAAGCGTCAGCGCATTCGCAGAAAACTCGAAAAAATCCACAAGCAAGCGCTATAAAGGCCAAAAATTGACGCTATCTTCGTCTAACGTGCAGTTTTTGTCCGTCGTTTTTGCGGGCACCCCCGACTTTGCTGCCGAGCATTTGCGCGCCTTGCTGGCTTCCCCGCACAGGGTGGTTGGGGTGTATACCCAGCCCGATAGACCGGCAGGCAGGGGTAAAAAATTGCTGCCTGGCCCGGTGAAAGCGTTGGCTGAGGAGCATGGGCTCGCGGTGTTTCAGCCGCTGAACCTTAAAGATCCCGCCGATCAGCAAAGGCTTGCTGAGCTTAAGCCAGACCTGATGGTGGTGGTCGCCTATGGCTTGATTCTACCCCCAGCGGTATTGGCCATTCCCCGGCTTGGCTGTATCAATGTACACGCTTCTTTACTACCCCGCTGGCGGGGTGCTGCGCCGATTCAGCGGGCTATTGCAGCAGGCGATGGCTCCAGTGGCATTACCATAATGGAGATGGAGGCGGGTCTGGATACCGGGCCGATGCTCGCCACCGCGGTTTGCCCTATTGCTGACGATGAAACGGGCGGCAGTTTGCACGACACGCTGGCGCAGCTTGGCCCCGAGCTATTGCTGGAAACCATCGAGCGCTTGGCGCAGGGCGCGGTTGTGGCTCAGGCTCAGGATGACACCCAGGCCACTTACGCGCCAAAACTTAGCAAGGCTGAAGCGGCCATTGACTGGACATCCAGCGCCGCTGAAATTGATCGTAAAGTGCGGGCGTTTAATCCCTTCCCGGTCGCCTATGGCGAGCTTGGGGGTGAGCGCATTCGCATTTGGTCGGGAGCGCCTGTTGACCTTGAATCTGAGACAGAGTTTGAAATACGTTCGGGTTCCGGTGCTGCCCCAGGCCGCATTCTTTCTGCAAGCGCAGAAGGTATTCTGGTTGCCTGCGCCCAGGGTGTTTACCGTATTGAGGAGTTGCAATTGCCAGGTCGCAAGCGCCTGCCAGCGCGTGAAGTCTTAAACAGTCGTGCAGCATTGTTCGCGCCGGGTCAACAGTTTGATTAAGCCTCGGTGTTGTTCCTCACCCAGCATGGTTAGTCTATGGTTGTTAGCTGATGATTGTTAGCTTATGAACGTGCGCGCCGCTGCCGCGAAGGTGATCACTCAGGTGGTCGCAAAAGGTGTGTCTCTGGATAATGCTTTGCCCCGGGAAGACGCTGTCGATGAAAAACCCGTGGAGGGCAAAGCTAGCGGTAAACGGGTAGCCGGTAAAAAAGACCAAGTCGCTGGTAAAAAAGATCAAGTAGCTGTGCGCGATCTACCCTTACTCAGCGAACTTTGTTACGGCACTTTGCGCTGGTATCCCCGGCTGGCTCTGATTGTCGATCATCTTCTGGACAAGCCCTTTAAAACCAAAGATACGGATTTACAGGCTTTATTAGCCTGTGCTGTTTATCAATTGAGTGCGACGCGTATTCCGCCCCATGCTGCCATCAACGAAACCGTTGCCGCATGCAAGACACTGGGCAAGCCCTGGGCTAAAGGTTTAATCAACGCGATTTTGCGCCGCTACCAGCGGGAGCAGGAGACCTTCGATCAACTGTTTGCCGAAACCGAGGTTTACCAAAGTGCCCACCCGGGTTGGTTGATCGCAGAGCTTCGCGAGAGCTGGCCCGATCAACTCGATACTATTATCGAGGCTAATAACGGTCGCGGGCCTATGACCCTACGGGTTAATCGGCAGCACGGCACTCGAGACGCCTATTTGGATCAGTTAAGGGCAGCGAATATTGCGGCGCAGCCCACGGCCTTAAGTGCCGATGGTGTTCAGCTCGCCGCGCCTGTTGCCGTGACCAGCTTGCCGGGTTTTGCGGAGGGTGGGCTCAGTGTGCAGGACGAGGCCGCGCAACTGTGTGCGCCATTGCTTGATCCCAGGCCTGGTCACCGGGTACTCGACGCCTGTTCGGCTCCCGGTGGCAAAGCTTGCCACTTACTCGAATATCAATCTGAAATTGGCGAATTAATTGCCCTGGATAGTGATGCTCAGCGCTTACTCAAAGTAGAAGAAAACCTGACACGCCTCGGCTTGAATGCGAACATTCAATGCGCCGATGCTGCCAGTCTCGACGACTGGTGGGACGGCAAACCCTTCGATCGAATTTTGTTGGACGCGCCTTGTTCAGCGACTGGGGTAATCCGCCGGCACCCGGATATCAAATTACTGCGCAAGCCCGCCGATATTGCTAAGCTAGCCGCCGTACAGGCCGAGTTGCTGAGTCAGTTGTGGAAGACCCTGGCTCCGGGAGGCAAGTTGTTGTACGCCACCTGTTCGGTGTTAAAGGCGGAGAATGAAAATGTGGTATCCGCGTTTATCGAATCGCGCGATGATGTTCGAGCTTTACCATTTGAGTTATCGGTGGAACAGCACGCGGGCTTACCTGCGGGGGTGGGTCGACAGTTACTGCCGACTCTAAACGGCCACGATGGGTTTTATTACGCACTGCTGGAAAAGCTCGCTTAGCAGTTAATAAACTTTAGTTAATGAAAGTAGTTACTAAATAAGTCCGACACAATAATAAGCACTGGTGGAGTAGAGACACGCAATGAAAATCGTCATCGTCGGAGCTGGCCAGGTTGGGGGAACCCTGGCGGAAAACCTGGCCCGTGAAGCCAACGACATTACCCTGATTGATATCGACGAAAAGCGCCTGCGTGAACTGCAGGATCGCCTGGATATTCGCACCGTAGTGGGCATGGGTTCTCACCCCGATATTATGGTGGCTGCAGGTATTGAGGACGCCGATATGCTAGTTGCCGTGACCAATAGCGATGAGGTCAATATGACCGCCTGCCAGGTCGCCTACTCGCTGTTTAAAACTCCCACCAAGATAGCTCGGGTGCGCGCCGCGAGTTATGTCGATGCGACTTATCGGGAGCGCCTGTTTAACGACAGCAGTTGCCCGGTGGATGTACTCATTACCCCCGAGCAAGTGATTACCGACTATATTCATCGACTTATTCAAAAGCCCGGCGCCCTCCAGGTTCTAGATTTCGCCGACGGTAAGGTCCAGTTGGTTGCGGTGCGCGCAGAAAAAGGTGGGCCGCTGGTGGGCCATGAACTGCGCGACTTACGTACGCATATGCCCGATGTGGATGCTCGTGCGGCGGCATTATATCGACAGGATCGCTCGTTGATTCCCGAAGGCGACACGGTGATTGAAGAAGGCGACGAGGTGTTTTTTATCGCCGCGTCCAAACATATCCGCCGTGTGATGGCCGAACTGGGGCGCACTGAGTCGGCCTATCGTCACATCGTGATTGCTGGCGGTGGCAATATTGGGTTTCGCCTGGCCAGCGTGCTCGAGCACCAATTTAACGTCAAAATCATCGAGCTGTTTAACGATCGCGCCGAGTTTTTAGCGGAAAACCTGAATCGCACCGTGGTGCTGGTCGGACGCGCGGACGACAGAGAGTTACTGCTCGATGAAAATATCGATAAGGCAGATGTTTTTCTTGCCGTAACGAACGATGATAAGGCCAATATTATGTCGTCCATCCTCGCCAAGCGGCTCGGGGCTCGTAAAGTGATGACCTTAATTGGTAATCCGGTATATGTTGATTTAATGCAGGGTAGCGAAATTGATATTGCGATTTCCCCCCAGCAGACCACCACCAGCACGCTGCTCGCCCACGTTCGCAAAGGCGATACCGTAAGTGCGCACTCACTTCGGCGTGGGGTTGCGGAGGCGCTAGAGGTTGTCGCCCACGGCGACGCCAAAAGCTCAAAGGTAGTGGGACGTGCTATCGAAGACATTAAGCTGCCTCCGGGGACTACTATCGCCGCACTGGTACGCAACGGCGAAGCCATTATTGCTCACCACGATACGGTGATTGAAAGCGATGACCACGTCATCGTCTTCATTATCGACAAGCGTTATACGGGAGATGTGGAAAAACTGTTTCAAGTGGGGTTCACCTTCTTCTAATGCATTTTTCCGCAATCGCAAGGATCCTCGGTCTGCTGCTGATGTTGTTCAGCATTACCATGCTGCCGCCGATAATGGTGGCCAGCTACTACGATGAAAGCACTCAGCAGGCCTTTTTTCTCGCTTTCGCATTTACCTTCTCCATCGGCATGCTGGCCTGGCTACCCTACTGCCGCGGCCAGATTGAAATGCGCACCCGCGACGGGTTTCTGGTCACGGTACTGTTCTGGCTGGTGCTTGGGCTGGTGGGTTCGATTCCGCTGATGCTGGTCGATCCCCTAAACTTGTCTTTTACCAATGCGGTGTTTGAATCTATTTCCGGTTTGACCACCACTGGGGCGACGGTGATTACCGGCCTCGATGACCTGCCGCGATCCGTGCTTTACTATCGCCAGCAGTTACAGTGGCTGGGTGGTATCGGTATCGTGGTGATCGCCGTTGCCATCATGCCCATGCTCGGCGTTGGAGGTATGCAGCTGTATCGCGCCGAAAGTCCGGGCCCGGTGAAAGATACCAAACTCACGCCGCGGATTACCGGAACCGCCAAAGCCCTGTTTTTAATTTATCTGACTATTACCTGTGCCTGTGCACTTAGCTACTGGGCGGCGGGCATGGATCCCTTCGACGCCATCGGACACAGTTTTTCGACCGTGGCGATTGGCGGTTTTTCTACTCACGACGCCAGCATAGGCTTTTTTGACAGCCCACTGATTTCCACGGTGTGCATCATTTTTATGATTATTTCGGGGCTTAATTTCGGCCTTCACTTCTTAGCCTGGAACCGCACCAGCCTCCGGCACTACTTCAGTGATCCAGAAGCGCGGGTCTACCTGATGATGCTGGGGGTGGGGGCGCTGATCGTGTGTTTGTTTCTCTATTTAAAGGGGGTTTACAACGGCAGTGACGCATTGCACCACGGGGTTTTTCAGCTAGTCTCGATTATGACCACCACCGGGTTTACCACCACCAATTACAGTCTGTGGCCGACCTTCGTACCGTTTTTCCTGATTTTCCTGTCGTTTTTTGGCGCTTGCGCCGGCTCTACGGGCGGTGGCCTGAAGGTGGGTCGCATGTTAATTATGGCGCGCCAGAGTTTGCGAGAAATGTATCGACTGGTGCATCCCAGCGCGGTATTGCCGCTTAAGTTGCGCGACCGCACCGTGTCCGAGCGGGTGGCCGACGCTATCTGGGCTTTCTTCGGGGTTTATTTAGCGGTTTTCTACATTATCGTTTTACTGCTGCTAGCCTCGGGTCTCGATTATGTCACCGCGTGGTCGGCAACTGCAGCGGCGCTGAATAATCTCGGTCCCGGTCTTGGTACTGTTTCCGCCCACTACGGCGATATCAGTGGTTTTGCCAAATGGGTATTGTGCGGCGGCATGTTGCTGGGGCGTTTAGAAATTTTTACTTTGTTAGTGTTGCTGACGCCGACATTTTGGCGTCGCTGATGCTCGGTGTTTTAAGTCGCTGAGGCGGGTGTTTTAAAAAGGTGAAGTAACGTTCTCGAAACCGCTGCCAGCGCAGTTGTCGATAGTGCTTATTGAAAGTGGTTATTGATAATTACTGATAGCAGCCACTGATAGCCGTTACTGGTAATAGTTATCGATCTGCTCCCGGGTAATAATACCAGCGACGTCGGACATCACCGGCGCGGCGGTACGAGTAATGTATGCAGCGTTACCGTTGTTCTGACGGATAGCAGACAGGGCCTCCTGCAAGGTTGCCCTCGGGTGTACCGGGAATATGCGCCAGCGCTGCCCGGGGATTTCCAGCAGATCAACGAGTTCGTCGTGTTCCCATAGAGAGGTGTCGCTTTGTTCCAGAAAGCGGGCGAGATCGCTTGGGCGAATGATGTACTTGTCTTCGCCAACGTCTTCGACCACCAGCCATTCAGGACGTTGCTTCAGCAATTCCAGAGCCTTGTCCCAGGGCAGTTGACGGCTATGGGGCAAAAAATTTCGATTCATAATACTGGTGACGCCCACGCCACTTAACATCTGATACACCGGGGATGAAAAACGTTTCGGGTCACGACCAATCAGGAAGATACCCGGCAAGCGCGACACCATCCGCGTGGTCACCGTCGCCACTACAATAACTAGCATCGCGGGCATCAAAATACCGGGGTTGTAGGTCAGCTCCATTAAGGCCACCAGCGCAGCCAGCGGAGCATTGAGTACCGCGGCCATGGCAGCCCCCATGCCGAGGGTGGCGTAAAAGCCGGGAGTTCCGGTGTTTTCCGGGCTAATAAAGTTGGCGGCGACGCCCAGACAACCACCCAGGCAGGCACCAATCACCAGTGCTGGACCGATACTACCGCCGGGAATGCCCAGCGCAATAGTGGTGGTCGACAGTAACAGTTTGGCTGCGGCGATAGTGAGCAGCAGGCCAACACCGAGTTCGCCAAGCATCGCCAGTTCCAGGGTGTCGTAACCCACGCCCATTACTTCGGGAACGGCCATACCGATTCCGCCTGCCAGTAATCCGGCAAGCAGTAAGTTGACCCACGCCGGTCGCTGGGCAAATTTGGCGACTGCGACATGCAAGGTCAGTATTAGCGCACACACCAGACCAATAGCTACGCCGCAGGCGGCGAGGTAAGGCAGCTCCATCAAGCCGGCGAGGTGTATTACGGGTATTTCAAACGCAGGCGCGGCACCGAAAGCAACGCGACTGACCAGGGCTCCCGCGACTGCCGCGAGAATAACTGGCACAAAGCCGATGACGGTGTACTCCATCAACACCACTTCCATGGCGAAAATAACCCCGGCCAACGGCGTGTTGAAGGAGGCGGAAATGGCGGCGGCAACGCCACAGCCAACCAGGGTTCGCAAGCTATTGTTGGGCAGGCCAAAGCGCTGGCCTACCAGGCTGGCCGAAGCCGCGCCCAGGTGGATGGCGGGGCCTTCGCGGCCTACGGAATGCCCGGAAAGTAAGGCAATAATACCGCCGAAAAACTGCATCACCGCATTGCCTGCGGGCAATCTGGCCTGGTGTTGTTGATAGCGCTCAACGACATGGCCAACCCCGACCGAGCACTTGTCTTTGCCGAGTACTCTAGCGATCAAGGCGCTGAGCGCGATAATAGCGAGCGCGCCGACAATGGGCAGCAGCAGGCGCATCTCCGGGCTTAGAGATTCAAAACCTTCGTCGCTGTGGTTGGGTAGCAAGGTTGTCAGCGGCAGCTCTACTGCCAGGCGAAATGCTACCGCAATGACTCCCGTAATCAAGCCGCTGACGATGCCGAGCAAGGCCAGCTGAGGTAGGGCGTTGCCGTAGGCGAGTCGCAGTCGAAAATTGTCGAGCAGCGCTTTGGCCCAACGGTTCAGTGTAGATAGCAAATGGCGCAACGATAAGAAAATACGGCGGGGCGCGGTGGATAGAAATGACGGCATAGTTTGAAAGCGTGCTGGAGTTAACAGGTTTCGATGGTTTCAAAGCCTTAGGGAATATCCGTAAGTATACGTCCTGGGGTATGATGCGCGCTCGAACTTTGCACAGTTTGTGCGCTAGTTAAATAGTGGAAGTGGCGGAAAACAGTGAGTAAGCCGTGATTAAGATAGGAATTGTTGGCGGCACCGGATACACCGGAGTGGAGTTGCTGCGTCTGTTGATAATGCATCCGCAAGCGGAAATTACGGTTATTACTTCGCGCCAGGAAGCGGGACGCGCGGTGGCGGATATCTTTCCCAATCTGCGCGGCCATATTGACCTGAATTTTAGCGAGCCCGATACGGAGGTCCTGGCGAGTTGCGATGTGGTATTTTTCGCCACGCCTCACGGTGTAGCCCAGGCCAGCGTACCGGAATTACTCGACCGAAATGTTAAGGTTATCGACCTGTCGGCAGATTTCCGCATTCGCTCGGTGCCCCTGTGGGAGCAGTGGTATGGCCAAACCCACGCTTGCCCGGAGCGTATTGGCGACGCGGTTTACGGCTTGCCAGAAGTGAATCGCGAGCATATTCGCAAGGCGCAATTGATTGCCTGTCCCGGTTGTTATCCCACCAGCGTACTACTGGGGTTTTTACCCCTGCTGGAGCGTGGCTTGATTGATCCCGGTGATTTGGTTGCCAATGCGGCGTCTGGCGTGAGCGGTGCCGGTCGCCAGGCTTCCATCCCCAACTTACTTGCTGAAAGCAGCGATAACTTTAAGGCCTATGGCGTTGGGGGGCATCGCCACTTGCCGGAAATCGAACAGGGCCTCGCGGATATCGTGGGCAGTGCCGTGTCGCTTACGTTTGTACCGCATTTGCTGCCGATTATTCGCGGTATTCATTCTACGCTGTATGCAAATCTCATTAATGAAAACGCTGGTGTGGATGTGCAAGCGGTGTTTGAAGAGCGTTATCAGGATGAGCCTTTCGTCGACGTATTACCGCCGGGAGAACACCCGCAAACCCGTAGCGTGCGTGGCTCTAACATGGTGCGCATTGCGGTGGCGCGTCCTCAGGGGCGCAATAAAGTAGTAGTGATGGTGGCTGAAGATAATTTGGTTAAGGGCGCTTCCGGCCAGGCCGTGCAGAATATGAATATTGTGATGGGCTTGCCCGAAACTCTCGGGCTGGATGCGCCCGCTTTGCTGCCCTAAAGAGCGATACTGATAATGATGAGTCGCTCGTTTCGAGATCGCAACCGTACCCAGATCCTCTGGCAGCGCTGGTTATGGACTTTGCTGGCGCTGGCAGTGTGTGCTGTGGCGGCTGCGATCGGTGGGTACCGTATCGGGGCCAATGATGGTCGCGAGGATGCCATGTCGTCCCACGAGCTTTTGAGCAGGCTCGAAGCTGCGCAAACAAAAAGTACGTATTTGGAGCAACAGCTCACCAACCGGCTCATGGCAGCGGAAATCGACTGGAAAAGTATCGAGCAGGTGCGCCAGATGATCGCGGAGCTGGAAGAACAGTTATCCCTGCAGAAGGAAGAGCTGGATCTTTATCGTTTACTGCTTAATCGGGATAGCAACGTTAAAGGCGTGCACATCGAGCACTGGAAAGTAGTGCCAGCAGATGTGACCGGGTTCTACGATTATCAATTGGTAATCCGGCAGAATGTAGACCTGAAAACCACCTTTTCAGCAGAGTTGGAAGTCGTGGTGTTTGGTGAGAAGGAAGGCCGAGCGATCGGTTATCCGCTTTCCGGGCTCGATTCGGAAGTGAACGACGAATCCATACGGCTGTCTTTTCGTTATTTTAAATTCTTGCGGGGTCGCTTGCAGCTACCGTCGGGTTTTGAGCCTAAAGAAATAGAGGTGGTCGTGCAGCGCACAGGGAGTTCAAAATATAAGGAAAAGAAAACCTTCGAATGGAACAGCGAAGGCTGATTTGTCTCAGGTAGGGAAGCCCAGAGTCTTTTTAAATAGACTTTAAATAGACCTTAAATACAACTGGCCATAAATTTAGCAGGTGATTCCATGATGCGTAAGTCGAAAAAAAATACCAGTAAAAACGCCATTACTTTGCTCGCCCAGGGCGTGCACGTCAAAGGCGACATCCATTTCCAGGGCAATCTGGAAATCGAAGGCGAAGTAACCGGCAACGTGATTGGTGCCGATGGCAGCGATAGCGAAGTTCGCGTTCTCGATTCGGGCAGCGTCAAAGGTGAGCTGCGGGTTCCCTTAGTGTTTATCAGCGGGACAGTGGCCGGCGACGTGTTTGCCAGCAAGCAAGTCGAGCTAGCCGCCAGCGCGAAAGTAGATGGCAATATTCACTATACCCTGCTGGAAGTCGAGCGCGGTGCCCAGGTCAACGGCAACTTTGTCCTGGAGAAGGCCGGAGCGGCGAAAAATGTCGTGCTGCCAATAGGCGAAAAAATTGGCGAAAAGCGCGCTGAGTCTTCGTCTTAGTTGACTTAGATCGATAACCCCGAGCAACTAATTCTGGATGCTCGGTAGACAAATGTTTACGGCTTGCCATTGCTAAATGGCAGTGGAAGCCCCATATTGTCTACCTATCCACGTAGTAACTAAGTGAGGTGGCGACTATGTCGACCGCACAAACCTTTACCCCGACCCCCTTAATTGTCACTCCACAAGCTGTTGCCAAGGTAAATTCTTTGGTGGAGGAAGAGGGCAATGCCGACCTTAAACTGCGCGTGTTTGTTACCGGCGGCGGATGTTCTGGTTTCCAGTATGGCTTTTCCTTTGACGAACAAGTTGCCGAGGATGACACCCAGGTAGTAAAAGACGGTGTCACGGTCCTGGTCGACCCCCTTAGCTTTCAATACCTGGCGGGTTCCGAAGTCGATTATGAAGAAGGTCTGGAAGGTTCGCGTTTCTTGATTCGCAATCCCAATGCTACCGCAACCTGCGGTTGTGGGGCATCGTTTTCGGTCTAATAGTAATAGATGGTCTGCCGCGTTATACAAAAAAAACAAAACAATAAAAAATAACTAAACCGAAAATATTATTGTTATTTTTCTGTGGGCCGACTTAGTAAGCGCTCGGATAAATCGCGCCCAAAATTTCCGCTTTTGTAGCGCCGGTGACTTCGGCCAGGCTTCCTGGCAGGCGTGCCAGGGTTTGTCGAGCCAGCCAGGCAAAGGCGGCTGCTTCTACCCATTCGGGATCGATACCTAATGCGCTGGTGCTGGCGACCTTAGCCGGCGCGAGTAGCGTTTTTAGCGCATCCATTAAGGCGGTATTAAGTGCGCCGCCACCACAAATATAAATTTCTGTTGCGAGCTTTGAGGTTTTTGCAATCGCTTCTGCAATGCTTTCCGCGGTGAGTGCGAGCAGTGTGGCCTGGACGCTACCGGTGTCGATGTCCACGAAATTTTCCAGTTGGCGATCGAGCCAGTCCAAATTAAAGTCTTCGCGCCCGGTACTTTTGGGCGGCGGCTGATTAAAAAAATTATGTTGTTTTAAATGCGCGAGTAAATCCGGGTGAGGGATGTGGCTGGCCGCCCATTGGCCGCCATCGTCGTAGGCTAGTCCGCGGTGACGGTTGATCCAGGCGTCGAGGAGCCCGTTGCCCGGGCCAGTATCGAAGCCGGTGACAATGCCGGAGACAGGGCCGGAGACAGGGCCGGAGACAAGGCCCTGAGCGGGCAGGCAGGTGATATTGCTGATACCGCCGATATTTACAATGACCCGGTGGTGCTCGGCGTCCCGAAATGCCGCCCGGTGAAATGCGGGCACCAGCGGCGCACCGTGGCCACCAAGGGCGATATCGCGACGACGAAAATCGGCCACCGTGGAGATACCCGTGTGCGCGGCGATGCGGTTGGGGTCGCCAATTTGCAAGGTAAAGGGCAAGGGAGGTTCCGAGCTAGCGCCGGGGGGGCGGTGCCGTATGGTTTGACCGTGGCTGCCGATAGCGGTGATTTGTGTTGAAGCCATCGACGCTTTGAGTAATAAGCTGTTTACCGCGTTCGCTAGTAGTTCACCCAATTGGGCGTCAACGCTGCCCATCAGGTCAATCCTATCTTGACCCGCCACGCCCCGACCCGGCAATGATAAATCGAGCAATGCTGTTCTTAATGTTTCAGTTATAGGGTGGGAGAGGGTGCTTACTACGCGTATCTGCTTCGATTTATCGTCGCCGCCAAATTCCACCAGCGCGGCGTCAATGCCGTCCATGCTGGTGCCGGTCATCAGACCGACATAGTACTCGAGGTTTGGTTGTTTATTGGCTAAGGCCGCGGATTTCCCGGTGCCGGATTTACTCACTGCAATGCCGCGAAACGATACTCGGTATAGGTTTCTAGTTGGGCGAGCAGCGGCGTGGTCTCGTCGACAAAGCGCTGCTTCAACCGAGAGGGAATAGGTTCTGCTTTCGGCAGTTTTACAGTTCGCGGGTTGCGATGTACACCGCTGACCAAAAATTCATAATGCAGATGAGGTCCAGTGGCATAGCCGGTGGAGCCGACCGTGCCAATCACCTGGCGCTGTTTCACCGACGCGCCTTTTTTGACCTTGCGGCGATTTAGATGCAGGTACTTGGTTACGTACTGGCCGCCGTGTTGTACGAACACATAATTGCCATTGGCTTTACTGTAGCCGGATGCCGTTACCCGGCCCTTGCCAGCGGAGTAGACTGGAGTCCCGCGCGGAGCGGCATAATCGACACCGCGATGGGCGCGAATGCTTTTGTGAATAGGGTGTTTGCGGCGTAAATTAAAATTGGAGCTAATCCGGGTAAAGTCTAAGGGCGCGCGCAAAAATGCCTTGCGCATCGGTCGACCTTCGGGGGTGTAATAGCGCGCTACGCCATCTTCATCGATAAAGCGAACCGCTGTATAAGTGTCGCCCTGATTGGTAAAGCGTGCCGCCAGAATATCTCCGGTGCCAATTTTTTCGCCGTTTAGGTATTGCTCTTCGTAGAGTGCGCTAAAGGCGTCGCCCTTGCGGATGTCCAGGGCGAAATCGATATCCCAGCCAAAGATATGTGCCAGTTCCATGATTTGTTTTTGCGGCAAGCCAACGGCAGTGGCGTCAAGGAACAGCGAGTTTTGGATACGCCCCTCGACGTATGTCGGTAGTAAATCCGGTTGCGCCAGCGTTGATTCGGCACTAAAGCCCGACGCATCGCGCTGATAGAGATAAGATTCGAGCTGAGAGCGAGCATACTTCACCTGCTCAAGTGCGCCCTGGTCATCCAGTGCCACGGCAATGGTTTCCAGCGGTTTTAGCCGAGCAAAGGCTTTCAGTTTCTTGTCGGCTTGCGCCACCAGGTAAACATCCCGTTCGCTCAAAGACAACCGTTTAAAGATGGTGGTTAAGCTGTCACCGGGAAGTACGGTTTCTTTTTGCCAGAGGGGCTCTGCGTATAGGATTTCTGAGGCTGTAGTTTCTGAGGCTGTAGTTTCAGAGGCAGTAGTTTCAGAGGCAGTAGTTTCAGAGTCTATGGTTTCAGAGCTTATGCTTATCGAGGCTGTGTTACCCGACAGGGCATGTTGCGCAGAGTTGGCCCGTATTTCAGGCCGTTCTACGCTAAGGTTCGGTTTAACATTCAGGTCAGTACCCGCATCAACAGAGAGGGTGCTTTGAGCGTCGAATAAAGCGACAGCGTGGGCTGTGCGTTTGGCCTGCACGCGCTCCGCAGGAGCGACTAATAGCCCTACTCCGACGATGACCGCTAGCGCGGCGCCAGCGGCAAACATATGGGGTTTCGGCACCGCTTTTAGCGATGTTCCGCCAGGGGCTTTGCGATGGTTTCCGGACTGTTGCCTACGAAGTATCATAATTTTTGTGAAGTAGTATTTAGTTTTAAGTTATAACATGCGAATTTATAACAAATTTTCGGCCCAGATAAAACC
Organism: Porticoccaceae bacterium; assembly: GCA_018069525.1. Taxonomy (GTDB): domain Bacteria; phylum Pseudomonadota; class Gammaproteobacteria; order Pseudomonadales; family Porticoccaceae; genus JAGPUQ01. The sequence continues at coordinate 145,231 of JAGPUQ010000004.1, forward strand.
TTAATTGTCATTTTTTTGAACGGGTCTTCATTTGTTTTTGCACTGGGTTCAGGTAAGGTTTGCGATCTTTTTGATCAGTGTTGGAGAGTTTTGACGGTGACAGGTGTAAAGTTTTGACGGTAATAGGTGTAAAAGGTGCCGAATTAATCGGTGAATTCCAGCGACGGCAGTTGCTGGCGCAAATGACCAGTGGCGACGAGCTGATCGCGCATTTGGATGCCCCGCGCACGATCTATTGTGGTTTTGACCCCACTGCGGACAGTCTGCATATCGGCAGTTTGGTGCCCCTGCTGGCCTTGCGGCGCTTGCAGCGTGCAGGCCACAAGCCCATCGCTCTGGTGGGAGGTGCCACGGGCTTGATCGGCGACCCCAGCCATAAGGCTGAAGAGCGTCAGCTCAACACCGCCGAGGTGGTTGGGGCTTGGGTAGAGCGACTTCGAGCTCAGGTGTCACAATTTATTGATTTTGACGGCGGCGCTAATGCGGCAGTCGTAGTGAATAATCTCGACTGGATGGACGGTATCTCGGCGCTGGATTTTCTCCGCGATGTGGGTAAGCACTTTTCGGTCAATGCCATGGTGCAGAAAGAGTCGGTCAAGCAGCGCATTGATCGAGAGGGGGCGGGTATCTCCTTTACCGAGTTTTCTTATCTTCTTTTGCAGTCCTACGATTTTGCCGAATTGTACAAGCGCCATGGTTGTACCGTGCAACTGGGCGGGTCGGATCAATGGGGTAACATTACCGGCGGCATCGACCTGACGCGCCGTATGCACCAGGCTCAGGTCTTTGGTATGACCTTGCCGCTGGTCACCAAGGCCGACGGTACTAAGTTTGGCAAGACCGAGTCCGGCACCATTTGGCTCGATCCACAAAAAACCTCGCCTTACGCCTTCTACCAGTTCTGGATTAACAGCGCCGATGCGGACGTTTACAAGTTTCTGCGCTATTTCACCTTTATGGATTGCGACGAGATCGAAGAGGTCGAGCGCGCCGATGCCGAGCGCCAGGGGCGACCGGAGGCGCAAGCGCTGTTAGCCAGCAGTGTGACCGAGTTAGTTCACGGCACCGAGGGTTTGCGTGCCGCGCAGCGCATTAGCACCGCTATGTTCAGTGGCGAAGTCCACACGCTGAGTGCCGACGACTTTAAGCAGTTACATCAGGATGGCTTGCCGACCTCGGAGTTGCCCAGTGCGAATCTGGCCGAAATACCCTTGACGACACTGCTGGTCGACGCCGGCGTAGCGAAATCCGGCAAGCAAGTTAAAGACGCCCTGGCCCGTGAAGCGGTGTGGATTAATGGTAAGGCCGTTACCGCAAGCCAGAATATGGCCTGCGCAGAACTGTTCGCCGCTAGTGAAGCGCTCAGCGGCCGTTATTTTGTAGTCAAGCTGGGTAAAAAGAACTACCACCTTCTGGTGCGTTAGTTGATGTAGCTTTTTCTGCGTAAAAGGCCGCTATAACAGCCTTAACGAGCGCTTTATGGGCGTTAATTTGTGCGCCGAATATAGAGTATAACTAATTAAATAACGATTTATGTTGACAGTAATCCGTAAGTCGATAGAATGCGCGCCTCGTCGATTCGAGAGCAACACCAGAATCGTGCGTAGGCCGCGAAATTTAAGGCATTTTTGTTAAATTTCCGGTTGACTTAAAGGCTGCCATCTGTAGAATACGCAGCCCGCTCAACGGAGCGAACGTTCTTTAACAATTGATCAGGCAAAGCGTGTGGGTGCTTGCGATGATGATTCAGTAGAGATGAATCATCAAATGCAAGTAACTCACTAAAGTAATACAAACGTAATACGATTAGTTAGCCAAAGTATTTGAGCCGAGTTTTTAGATAGTAGAGCAGGTTTTGCGAAACTGTCTCCTCTTGTCAGTTATGTAGTCGGCAGAGGTAAAAGATTTAAACTGAAGAGTTTGATCATGGCTCAGATTGAACGCTGGCGGTAGGCTTAACACATGCAAGTCGAGCGAGAAAGTTCCTTCGGGAGCGAGTAGAGCGGCGGACGGGTGCGTAACACGTAGGAATCTGCCTGGTAGTGGGGGACAACAGTTGGAAACGACTGCTAATACCGCATACGCCCTAAGGGGGAAAGTGAGGGATCTTCGGACCTCACGCTATCAGATGAGCCTGCGTCGGATTAGCTAGTAGGTGAGGTAATGGCTCACCTAGGCGACGATCCGTAGCTGGTCTGAGAGGATGATCAGCCACACTGGGACTGAGACACGGCCCAGACTCCTACGGGAGGCAGCAGTCGAGAGGCTTCGGCAATGGGGGAAACCCTGACCGAGCGACGCCGCGTGGACGATGAAGTTTTTCGGAATGTAAAGTCCTGTCATACGGGATGAAAAGCCGATTGGTTAATAACCTTTTGGTCTG
>JAGPUQ010000005.1 GCA_018069525.1 Porticoccaceae bacterium
GAGAATAGCTCTGGGAATGCCTCGGAGAACAGCTCTGACAATTTAAATACGAACGAGTCAGATACAAACAGCGGCCAATCTGATTTAGTCAAAGCCGCCATGGCTCGTTTGCAAAGCACTCAAACCAGCCCCGACCAACAACGTCAAAAACTGGAGCGCGCATTAAGCGCCGCGCAAAGTAAGTTACAGCGCTATGAGGCGCAACTGGCCAACGCGGACAGTACAGACGATCAGCGCACTATCAATAAGCGCACTGCGGATCAAAACAATACGCTACTGGCTAAAATAGAAGGTGCCCGCTTGCAATATCAGGACATCAACGCTCGACTGGACGCTTTATCCGCTCAACAAGGCCCATCTGAGGGCGACGTCTAATGGCTCTGACTCAAGTCACGTCTCCCCACACCAGCGAAGGGGCAAGTACTAGCTGGGTAATGCAGCAATTACTGTTAGCAACGCTACCCGGCATGGCAGCGTTGACCTGGTATTTCGGGTGGGGCACCTTAATCAATATCACCCTCGCCTGTATCACCGCCATCAGCTGCGAAGCCGTCATTTTAAAATTGCGCAAGCGCCCGGTAATGTTCTACTTGCGAGATTGCAGCGCCTTAGTGACCGCCGTCTTACTCGGCCTCGCACTGCCACCGCTCGCGCCCTGGTGGCTGGTGATTACCGGCACCGCGTTTGCGATGATTATGGCCAAGCACCTCTACGGCGGCCTCGGCTACAACCCTTTTAATCCCGCCATGGTCGGTTACGTGGTGCTACTGATTTCCTTCCCAGTCGCGATGACCATGTGGCCCGCACCTCGGCCTCTGCTGCCAGAAGGTGTCGATGTCCCGAGCTTATGGTCATCGCTACAAATTGTTTTCCCCATGTTGGCCGCCGAACCCATCGACGCCTTTACCATGGCCACACCCCTCGACGTGTTTAAACAAAACACCGGACAGTTAGTCGAACAACTTTATAAAAGCGAAGCACTCTTCGTACACGGCGATTTGGCGGGCATCGGCTGGGAAACCGTCAACCTGGCTTTTTTAGCCGGTGGCATTTATTTATTGGCGCGACGCATTTTTACCTGGCACGCCCCCGTCGCCATGCTGAGCACCTTAGCGCTAATGACCTGGTTTTGTTACGACGGCGGCAGCTCCGCCAGCAAGGGACCACTCAGCTTGCACCTGCTCAGCGGGGCTACCATGTTAGGCGCATTTTTTATTGTTACCGACCCGGTCACCTCCGCCGTCAGTAACAGGGGACGACTTATTTACGGTGGCTTAATCGGGCTACTGGTGTTTGTTATTCGCGCCTGGGGTAATTATCCCGACGCCCTCGCCTTCGCGGTGTTGTTGATGAATTTTGCCGCACCCTTTATCGACTACTACACCGTGCCCCGCACCTACGGGCACGACCGCGCACGTTCCGCGCTACAGAAAAAGGATTAAGGGCAATGCTAAGCGCCATCCAGAAAAATAGTTTCACCCTCGCGGTATTTGCGCTGATCACCACCGCGCTACTCGGCGGAACCTATTTATCTACCCGCGAAAAAATAGAACACTCCGAACGCGAAGCTGCACAAAAAGCTTTATTTGAAATCATTCCCGTCGAGCGCCACAACAACGATCTGCTTATCGACACCCTGCCCGTACCGAAATCTTACTGGCCGACATTGGGGCTCAAAGCCGGTGGTGATATTCATATCGCCCGGCAAGACGGCAAACTCGTCGCAATTATTGTTCCCGCCGTCGCCGCCGATGGTTACAGTGGCGATATTAAATTTATTGTGGGCATTAACGTAGGCGAAGGTGTCGGCGACAACATGGACAAGAGTATCGACGGCAGCATTGCCGGAGTACGGGTACTAAGCCACGCCGAAACACCGGGGCTGGGCGATAAAGTAGACCTCAAAAAACACGACTGGATTTTGAGCTTTAACGGAAAATCTTTGCGCAACCCCAGCCCATCCCGCTGGAATGTTAAAAAAGATAAAGGCGATTTCGATCAATTCACCGGCGCGACCATCACGCCAAGAGCGATGGTAAAACAGGTATTCCGCACTCTGAATTACTACCGCGATGACGGTAAGCGTTTAATTCAGCAAGCAGCACTCCCCGCCGAATCCCCCGCCAAACCCCCTGCCCAACTCCCTGCCCAACAAACCCTGGGAAGCCAACCATGAATGATTCAGCCGTAGATACTATTCCAGGCACTATTCCAGATGCCGCTCCAGGCACTATTCCCGCACCCGAAATCAACTATCGGGAAATCACCGGTAATGGCCTGTGGAACAACAACCCCGCACTAGTGCAATTACTCGGCCTGTGCCCCCTGCTGGCAGTCACCGGGTCGGTGGTGAATGCTCTCGGCCTCGGCCTGGCAACTCTGGCGGTATTGATGGGCTCCAATATCGCGGTTTCGTTAATTCGCGGCGGCGTTACCGATGCGATTCGTATTCCCGCCTTCGTGATGATTATCGCCACCTTCACCACCTGTACCGAACTGTTGATGAAGGCCTACACCTACGAGCTATTTCAAATTCTCGGAATTTTTATTCCCCTGATCGTCACCAACTGCGCCATCCTCGGGCGCGCAGAAGCCTTCGCCAGTAAAAACCGCGTATTCCCCGCCGCCATCGACGGTTTGATGATGGGTCTCGGTTTTGGATTAGTGCTGGTGTTGCTGGGTGCCATTCGAGAAATACTCGGCAGCGGCACCCTGTTTGCCGACATGCAATTACTATTTGGCCCAGTGGCACAAAGCTGGAAGTTACAACTATTCGGCGACAACTACGGCTTTCTAATTTGGGTACTACCACCCGGAGCTTTTCTAATTACCGGGCTGTTGATTGCGGCAAAAAACGCCATTGATCTGCGTGCCAATGCTCGCCGCGCCGAGCTAAAAGCCAAACCAGTAAAAGGTGCAAAACGTGTGCGCACCACGGGAGCGGTAAGCTAAACGTCTACTCGACTATTTTAACCGCGCTGCTTTCGCCGGACTATTTTCGCCGCGCTACTTTCTCCGAACTAAGGAAAGAACAAACAAAACAATCCCGGAAACGATGGTGACCACGCCAAGTAGGGCAAAGCCTCTGAGCAGCCAGGAGTTAAAACCCTCCCGGTCGCCGTAATTCATAATATGTAAACTCCAAAGGAAATCGTAGATTCGCCAGTTGTTGGTGCGCACGGCTTCTACTTTACCGCTGTTAGCGCCAAGCCAAAGGTTTGCGTGCGCATCGCCTTCCAGCTCGACCTTCCACGCCGGTAACTCACCCCCTCGATACTCGCTACCGGGCTCCACTGCGCTCACCCAACTTATTGACCGAACCGGCAAGCGCGTACTACTGGATGCAAGTACACGCGCTTCCTGCTCCGTCAGCGGGGCTAACTTCTCCGCTGTTTCCGCGTTAAACACCAACCATCCCGCTTCGGCTTCAACCATATAGATCGGGGTATTTAAGCGCTGCGCGATCTGCACCTGATCCAGGTTCACCGTTGATAACTCCTGATGTTGACTCACTAGAGAACTCGGTGAAACCAGCTTCACATGCCCCAGCCGAAAAACTGCGGGCTGCTCAAGCAAATACGAACCACGGATGTCATTTATCGGCATCACGGCAAAAAACAAGCCTGACCCCATCCAGATAAATAACTGGATTGCCGCGATAACGCCGAGCCAACGATGGAGTTTTCTAATAAGCCTCTTTCAACCCTAAATGTTTCACAAATGGCTTAAAATCCTTATCCGAAAAAAGAAGAGGAAGTTTTTTTTCTATACAAAAAGAAGCAATAATGACATCGGCAGTTTTACGTACAGTAATGCCTTTCTTCCTCAAAGCTCTAAAATTGTCAGCACTTTTCAAGGCCATTTCGGTACCAAGCATCTCGAAAATGGTCACTCCCTCAAATAGTGTTCTGGCGGCTTTGTAGTCTTTATCATGTCTAAATCCCTGCAATACCTCAGTCAATATTAAGTCACCAATGGCCACAGGTTTAAGGCCAAGGGTATTGTCCAGGGTGTTCGTCTGTTCGCTATCAACGCCAGTGAAATAATCTATCCATATACTGGAGTCCACCACTATCACGAGGCGCTTCTCATATCATCCAGGTCGCCTGTCCATTCCAACTGACCCCGGAAATTTTTAATATTTTTCTGTTTATTGAGTGTAAGCAAAGTCTTAAGGCCAAGCTCCACCGCGTCTTTCTTGGTTTTAAGCCCGGTAGCCTTGAGCACGTCATTCATCAACTTGTCGTCGATTTCGATATTAGTTCTCATGTTTAGCCTCACTATCCATGCATTACCGAATGTGTATTAATAGTACATTTTATACACATAGAATGTCAAGTAAGCTGAGTATTAATGGATTCTTCAGGTTTTAGCACTGCTGATGATATCGGCATTATTATTAATCCCATTTCGGGCAGCAATTAGTTATCCCACTAAATCGCTATTCACACAATTATCCAGCAGCTCTCCCCGCTTAAGCCGCCCAATATTTTCTGCTACCTTACGGGCTATGCCGGTAAAACTGAGGTCGGTGGCTCCGCCTATATGGGGAGTGGCGATGACGTTGTACTGTAATAACCGGTCTTTGGGATCAATCGGCTCCTGCCAAAACACATCGAGTCCGGCCCCGGCTATTTTTTTATCTTTTAATGCGGTCAACAAAGCGTCGTAGTCGATCACTGCACCGCGAGCGACATTAATCACAAAGCTGGTGGGTTTGAGGCAGGCGAATTCTTTACTGCCCATTAAGCCGCGAGTTTCGTCGTTAAGCTGCGGGGCTAATAATACGAAATCTGCCTCACCGAGCGCCTGGTGCAAGCCCTCTTGAGGGTAATGTCCCTGTATTGGAACCTCGGCTTCTTGCGCGCTGGTTTTGGGGCCGCTTCTGGATACGGCCAGCACTTTCATCTCAAAGCCCAATAAACGCTTCGCTATTTCTCGGCCAATACCGCCGTAACCTACTATCACCGCGGTTCGGCCTTTTAATGTCCAGCCTGTGGCCCCTGCTAACTGCCCCATGCGGATACTTTCCTGCGCTTTAGGAAACTGCCGGGCAAGTGCGAGCATGAATAAAATAGTCAGTTCGGCCACCGATTCGGCATTGCCGGTTCCCGCCGCAGGGACATTAGCGACATGGACACCGTTGCGCGTAGCCGCTGCGATATCGACGGCATCCAGGCCCGCTCCAAACTGCTGCACCAGTTTAAGGTTTGGCAGGGCGAGTTGCGCCGCGCCGAGCGGGCTCAGGGTGGGAATCAACACCTCGGCATCACTGGCTTGTTGCGTTAATTTATCTGGAGCACATTCCAGCACCTCGTCATCGGGCAGGTGTTTTTGCAAAACCTCGCGGATACGGCGAAAGCCTTCAGAACAAAGATATATTTTCATGTCATGCGCTCTTTTGACGTCTCATTTGAAAACCGTAACATGTCGAAGTCATCGATTACTATAATCCTGTATCAGTATGTCTCATGCTTGCTACCCTGTCTCATACTAGCCAGCTGGTTTTAGACAGCTGATACAAAACAGGCACCTGCCCTATAATGGGTCATCTCTAATAATTAACTTCAATTTCAGCAGGGCTATCTATGAGTAGTATCGGCATTATTGTTAACCCCATGTCGGGCCGCGACTGTCGCCGCCTCACCGCACGCGCTGACACCGTCAGCCACGAAAACAAGCGCAATCAGATTTCTCGTATTGTAGTTGGCGCGGTGGCCGCAGGCTGTACCAAAATCATGGTGCCCTGGGAGCCACGCCGCCTGGCGATTGGCGCGGTTGAGCATATGAATATCGGTGCCGAAATTGAGGAAGTCCGAACGCCAATTACTCACTCGGCCGAGGACACCCGTGCCTGTGTGCTGGAGATGCGTGAACGGGGTTGCGAGTTATTGATCGTATTGGGCGGCGACGGCACCAGCCGCATCGTTACCAAAGCCTGGCCAGAAGTGCTGATGATGCCGCTGTCCACCGGCACCAATAATGTATTCCCGCTGTGGATAGAACCCACCATTGCGGGCATGGCGGCGGGCCTGGTAGCTAGCGGCCAGGTCACTCGCGAGCAGGCAGCCCAGCAAGCCAAGATGATTGAGGTCAACATTGATGGCGAAGAGCCTGACCTGGCGCTAGTCGATGCGCTGTTTCTGCAAGGCGACCGTATCGGCAACCTTGGGCCCTTTGAGCCAGAATTGATGACAACCATGCTACTCACCCGAGCGGAACCCGACGCCGTGGGCATGTCGCCGCTGGGCGGCTTACTGTGCCCCTCCGACTTTGAAGATGACTTTGGCGTGCAAGTCGATTTTTGCGCTCACAGTGAAGGCGGTAAATTACTGCGTGCACCGGTATCACCGGGTCTGTTTCGCTCTGCCCATATCCGTGGCGCGAAACCTGTCGAACTAGGTACGCCGGTCACGGTCACCGGGGAAGGCATACTCGCGTTTGACGGCGACCGGGAACGCAAACTGGCTGCAGGCCAAACGGCTACGCTGACAGTGACACGCAATGGCCCGCTGGTGATTAATCCCAGCGCTACGCTCAAGGTCGCGGCCAAACAACAATTATTAGTCGGCTTGCCGCACTGGGTTGATCCCTACGATGGCGGCCTGGGTGGCGGCTGTTGCTAGGCCAGTCCGGTGAGGGAAGGTAAGAAAGGAAAGCAGGCTCTGATCAAATCATCTACCCCCTTATCGATAACAACTGCCTTTGCCTTTTTTAATGATTTATGAAATGGAAATTGAGTTCGCGATATGGCAAAGGAATCTATCTTGCTGTCGCTGACCCTACTGCCGATGCAGGAATTTCCCTGTTATGTGGAATGGTTATTGAAATAATGGTGTGCGACTATGGTGCAGAAGAAACAAGTTCTCTCGTGAACAGGAAAGCTTAATGAATTGTCCAAGCTGTGGGGCCAGAGTAGGCTTTAAGGCGTGCTTAAGTTCCAGTACGCAGGGTTTTATATGCTCTAGCTGTAAGGCCCGCTTAATAGCAAACCAGTTTAGTCCAATGATTAGATACTTAGTATATCTAGTTATTCTATTGCTCCTTGGGTACTATTTTGGGCAAACCTTTATCGTATTCTTGTTATTTTTTTTGGTCGCCACATGCTTTGACTTAATGGTTTTTGTTCGGCCAAAAGTTGTAGATGAAACCGATAATAACGAAGATAAATAATCAAAAAATCAAGGGGTCAGACTCCTTGATAATTTAGATTGGAAGTAGTTGAAAAAATTTCAATGCTACATAACCCTAACTCAAAATAACAATCACTTAAGAAAACCATGACTCAAGCACCCGATATAGACGACAACCTACACCCCCTGCGCTGGTACGGCCTGATCGGCGGCCCTTTGCTGGCGCTCCTCATCGTCACCATCACCCCGCAGCAAATCATTACCGCCGACGGCAGCGCACTGATCCTGGGCCTACCGGGAAAAATCACGGCGGGGCTCGCCACCTGGATGGCAGTTTGGTGGCTCACCGAAGCCATTTCGATTTACGCCACCGCACTGTTGCCCCTGGCGGTACTTCCGCTCAGCGGCTCACAAGGTATTAAAGACACCTCTGCGGCTTACGCTCACCCGCTGATTTTTTTGTTTCTCGGTGGTTTTATTCTGGCACTGGCGCTGGAACGCTGGCGACTACACCGGCGATTTGCTTTGTTTATTCTTCGCATCGTCGGCACCGAACCCCGCCGTTTGGTAGGCGGATTTATGATTGCCTCAGCCACACTCAGCATGTGGATCACCAATACCGCCACCACCATTGTGATGTTGCCCATCGCACTTAGCGTCATCGCGATGGAACCGGATTCACCCCACAAAAAACGCTTCGCCCTGTGCTTGTTACTAGGTATCGCCTACGCGGCATCCGTCGGTGGCATCGGCACTATTGTTGGCACCACACCCAATATGTTCGCGGTATCGTTTATCGAAAACGAATTAGGCCACTCCATAAGCTTTGCCCAGTGGATGAAAATCGGCGTGCCGTTGGTAGTGGTGTTTGTACCGATTATCTGGCTGTTAATGACCCGCGTGCTATTGCCTCTGCCCAAGCGTTTTAACGTCGAGGACGACGATAACAGCTCAATCGATACGACGTCCGAAGCCTGGAACCGGGGCGCGGTATTCACGCTGATTATCTTTGTCCTCACCGCACTGGCCTGGATGACCCGACCATTGCTGGTTAGCTGGCCACCCTTAAGTCAGTTGAGTGATACCGGCATCGCTATTATTGCCGCCCTACTGCTGTTTGCCATCCCCGAAAACATTCGCGAGCGACGCTTTTTAATCGACTGGGAAACCGCCATCAAAGTCCCCTGGGGCGTATTGATTATTATGGGTGGCGGGCTGGCGCTGGCCGGAGCCATTCGCCAAAACGGCGTGGCCGAATTACTCGCCTATCAGCTCACCGCCATTGGTGACGTGCCGCCGCTGGTGATGACCTTATTGATTGTGAGTTTGATTATGTTTCTCACCGAACTCACCAGCAATGTCGCGACCACCACAGCATTGATTCCCATCGTCGCAGCCATCGCCACGGCGCTGGGTATCGAACCGCTAAAACTGGTGATACCCGCAACCATGGCAGCGAGCTGTGCGTTTATGTTGCCGGTGGCCACGCCACCCAATGCCATCGTGTTTGGCTCTGGGATGATCACCATCCCCGCGATGGCGCGCGTCGGGTTTTGGTTAAACCTGAGTGGTGTTATCGTGGTCACACTGTTGACCCATTTCACCCTGGACTTAATGCTGCCCGAATTGCTGGGTCAATGAATTGGGAACCTGGAACCTGCTGAACCTGTAAAGACACCGAAGACACTCTGAAGAGGTAATAATGACTATAAACCGCAAGACCGCTTCACTATTTTCACTACGCATCAGTATTTTTTTGGTGATGTTTATGTGGACCATCGACAAGTTAATTAACCCGGCCCACGCCACCAAGGTATATCAAAAATTCTACGGCATCAATCTAGGAGGGAGTGCCGGGGACATGCTACTAACCGTACTCGCCGTCGCCGAGCTGTTGTTACTAACCGGATTTTTATTGGGCGTAAAACGCCGCATTACCTACGGCGCGGTATTGATCCTCCACGGCGTATCCACACTGTCGTCGTGGCAGCAGTATGCCAATCCATTCGAAGGCCCCAACCTGCTGTTTTTCGCCGCCTGGCCGATGTTGGCGGCATGCTTTGTGCTCTATCTGTATCGCGACGAAGATCAACTACTGACCATCGCAAAACTGCGGTAAACTATTTTTGCGCCATGTTTTATGTAACATTTCACGTTATAGCTGCTGTTCACAACAGAAGTCACAACCAAAACTTCAAAACAAAACCAATAAACTAACGGAGAACCACCATGATGAACACTATAAATAGCTTCGCACCATTACTCGGACGTATTTTAATTGCCGCTTTATTTATCCCCGCAGGGATCAGTAAAATCACCGGTTTTGCCGGCACCTCTGGTTACATGGCATCGAAAGGACTGCCGATGGCCGACGTACTACTGGTGCTAACCATTATTATTGAATTAGGTGGCGGCATTATGTTGCTGGCCGGTGTACGCGCTAAAGAAGTTGCACTGATTATCTTTTTGTTCCTGATCCCCGTCACCGTTGTGTTCCACGGCTACTGGGGCATTGAAGATGCCGCCGCGCAATCTAAAGAGCAAATCGCCTTTATGAAAAATATCGCCATTATGGGTGGCTTATTATTTATCGCTGCCTTTGGTGCAGGTAAATTCGCCGTTGATAAAGAATAATCTGATTAACAACCTGATTGATAACAATGACCTCAAGGATATTCCCTTTGCAAGACACTAAAGGCTTTACTGGACGTTTGTTTGCCGTTTGTTTGTTAACCAGCTTTTTGTTAACGAGCTGTGAAGAAACATCGGACAGCCTTTATCTGGACAACAAAGATCAACAAAGTATTGGTCTAGATAGCATTGATCTAAATATCAGTCACGCAGCGTCTTCTCAGCCCGCAGTCGCGGGTAAAGGGAAGCTCCCATCAGGTCTCGATATAGCAAACCTGGGCACTGAGGTTCGACCTCAGGATGATTTTTTCGCCTATGTTAATGGCACATGGCTGGAAACAACTGAGATTCCGGCCGACCGTTCATCCTGGGGCTCGTTCAGCGTTCTGCACGAACAAAGTTTGGCCCAACTTAAAATTATTATTCAAGATGCCGCTCAGCAGGCCAAAAGCTCAACAGATATTAAACCCGCCAATCAAAAGATCGGCGACTTCTACCAGGCTTATCTCGACGAAGCCGAAATAGCCAGGCAAGCCCTTAGCCCCCTGGCCGATCAACTGTCGGCTATTCGAGCGCTCTCCGATCACGACGCAGTTGCCGCCTATTTTGGTGCGAGCAACAGCCTTGGTGTCGATTCGCCCCTGAGTGTTTGGGTTGATCAGGACGCCAAAGATTCCTCCCAATATATTCTCTATTTCAATCAATCCGGTCTCGGTTTACCGGATCGAGATTACTATTTCGACGACTCCGAACGCGGCCAGGAAATAGTCGGAAAGTATCGAGCATTTATTCAGCAACTGTTCAGCTTGGCAAAATTAGCCGAACCGACGCAAGCCGCGGAGCGCATTATCGCCCTGGAAACCCGGCTCGCCGAACACCAATGGACACGGGTAGAAAATCGCGACGCCGATAACACCTACAACAAAGTTAGCACACCAGAACTCAATGCCACACTCAGCAACTACAACGTAGATGCATTTTTGAGCGCACTCGGTGCGCGCTCAAATCCGAAACACCTTGTCGTCCGCCAGCCTTCCTATATCAAAGCGCTGAATCAGGTATTTCAACAAACTGAAGTGGCCGACTGGCGCGACTATTTATATTTCAAACTGCTCGTTAGTTACGCATCCTATTTGCCCACAGAGTTTGAAAACGCAGATTTTGATTTCTATCAAAAAACCCTCAGTGGTCAAGCCGAACAGCAACCGCGCTGGAAAAAAGCCGTTAACAGTATCAATGGCAACATGGGCGAGCTATTGGGACAGCTCTATGTAGAAAAACATTTCCCGCCCGAAGCCAAAATCCGCATGGTGTCCCTGGTCGACAACCTTATCGCCGCGTATCGGCTCTCCATTAATGAACTGGAATGGATGAGTGCAGAAACCCGCCAACGCGCTCTGCAAAAACTCGATCAATTTACTCCTAAGATTGGCTATCCGGACCAGTGGAAAGACTACTCGGCACTGACCATCAGCGCCGACGACTTGATCGGCAATATCCGCCGTGCCCGTTTGTTTAATCACCAGCGCGAACTGAACAAACTCGGCAAAGCCGTTGATCGCAGCGAATGGTTTATGCCGCCACAAAAGGTTAATGCCTATTACAACCCCGGTATGAATGAAATTGTATTTCCCGCCGCTATTTTACAGCCGCCGTTTTTTGATCTTAATGCCGACGATGCGGTAAATTACGGTGGCATTGGCGGTGTCATCGGCCACGAAATTGGTCACGGCTTTGACGACCAGGGCAGTAAATACACCGGCGAAGGTAATCTCGAAAGCTGGTGGACAGATGAAGATCTCCAGCGCTTTGAAAGCCGCACCCGCACCCTGGTTGAACAATACGGCAACTACCGACCACTCCCCGAGCGCATGCCGGAACTCACACTCAATGGCGAACTAACCCTGGGCGAAAATATCGGTGATCTCGGTGGCTTAAGCATCGCCTTAAAAGCCTATCAGCTAGCGCAGGAGTCCTCTCCCGACCTCGATGGCTTTACCGGCGAACAACGAGTGCTGCTAGGCTGGGCGCAAGCCTGGCGCGTCAAACGACGGGATGAACTTATCGAACGTCTGGTAAAAACCGATCCCCACTCCCCGGCTAAATTCCGCGTGAATGGCGTGGTTCGCAATATCGATGCTTTCTACAGGGCCTTTGATGCTAAACCCGGAGACGATTTGTATTTACCGCCAGAGCAACGGGTTAAGATTTGGTAGGTTTATTCACTGAATAGATCGCTGAATGACTTAGTGGTTTTTATTCTGCGCAATATTAAGCTTACCTGCCGCATGAAGCCCAGCGGAATAGCTGTCAGGTGGAGCGTTTTATTAGCCTATTAATAAAACGAGGAAGTTTATCTTGAGACTCATTGCCCATAATTATTTCGTGGGGTGTTGTTTCCAATACCCATGATGGTATGGACATATTATTTAATTTCATGCTTTTAATACAATTCTTGGTTATTACTCCCCGAGAGGTACTTTCACCAAAAACAGCCAAATTATTGCTAGTCACAAAAACTTGATGAGACTTTGGTTTTTCTATTTGCTTCTTAAAAGCGTCCATTGTTATGGCCAAAGGTATCTTGTCAGGAAACGACTCAAATAGATGACGTATTACTTTGACCTTCAAATACTGATGCATCCATATTTGACGATAATTCTTTCTTTCCAGGTAAACGTCACCTTGACCATTGAGCAATTTATTACCAGTTAGGTTTGCCTTTTTCAGCATTCCTCTGCAACGGCAAAATAATAGCCCGCTAATATTTTCTTTATTTTCTGCATACAACCATTTATGTATTTTTTCAATTTTTCCAGTATCAAGCTTAATTGGATACTTATCGTCTATACACCAATAAATCATTTCCTCATCATCCAAACCATCAAGCAGAGTTAGAACCGTTCCCTTAATGTCCGGAGGACATTGATGATACTGCACTCTATTAGAATGTACAGTTGGAGACAATTCCTGATAAGGAACTTGAAATAAATACGGATGGTCAGGCCATAGCTTTTCGTAACGAAGAATCATGTGGTCCGTGAAGCTACGATATTTATCATAAGTTAATACAATCGCTTTTATAGGGTTCATAAGCTTTCCTGCCTGCCAATTATTAGTTAGCTGCACACGCAGTATATGTTGGCTAATAAAGCAGGTACGGTACATGTTGCTAAATTATTGGCAAAAAAAACTTTTAACCATTTATCTTTATTATGAAAAATTAATCTTTTACCCGTCGCTTTTTTGCCATTAACATTTTTTTAACGACATATCCAAATAAACGCTAGGGCAAACCCTCAAACTCTGCACCGTCTACATCTCGATCGGCGGGAATCAGGTCTTGCTGGGTGATTTTTAATACCAGCAACATATTGGCGGCGACGTAGATGGATGAGTAAGTACCGATAACCACTCCCACCATAAGTGCGATGGAGAAGTTATGAATTAATTCTCCGCCGACAAAATACAGCGCCGCCAATACCAGTAAGGTGGTTAAGGAAGTAACAATTGTACGGCCCAGGGTTTGGGTCAGGGACTCGTCGATAATGTCTTCGGAGGCAGCCTCTCGAACCAGTCGGAAGTTTTCTCGGATGCGATCGGCCACCACAATGGTGTCGTTGAGCGAGTAACCAATCACGGCGAGCACTGCCGCGAGTACGGTGAGGTCAAACTCCAGGTCGAGCACGGAAAACACGCCCAGCGTAATAATTACGTCGTGGATTAATGCTGCCACCGCCGCAATAGAGAACTTATATTGGAAGCGCATGGCAACGTAGAGCATCACCACGCCCAGCGCCAGCAACATGCCGAGACCGCCCTGGTCGCGCAGTTCTTCGCCAATTTGCGGGCCGACGTATTCAACGCGGCGTATTTCTACGGTTTGATCGGGTGTCTGTTTCGCTTCAAGCGCGGCGCGCACCTGATCACCGAGCTTATCGCCCGCTTTAGCATCAAACTGGCTGCGCAGTCGAATCAGCACTTCACTGTCATTACCAAAATGCGCCACCACTGGGTTTTCAAAACCAGCGTCAATCAATTGCCCACGCACGGCGGAAGTTTCCACCGCTTTCGAATAGCCCACTTCTACTTGCGTACCGCCGGTGAAATCGAGACCCAGCACTAAACCTTTGCTGATTAGCGAGCCAATGGAAATAACTAACAGTGCGATAGAAAACATCGCGCTCAGTTTTCGCTGTGACATAAATGGAATATTTTTTCGCATGCCGCTGGTCTTATCAGCCATATTTTGAATAGCGTTTGTTTGCCCAGCTTTGGTTTCCCGAGCTTTGGTTTTCTGAGATTTATTTTTCATAGCTTTCTTGCCCATAATAAGCTATCCGCCTAAATGTGAAGTTTGTCGACAGTACGCGCGCCATACACCAAATTGGCCAGCGCCCGTGTCACCATAATGGCGGTAAACATTGAAGTAACAATACCGATGGACAGTGTCACCGCGAAACCTTTAATCGGCCCGGTGCCCACGGTATAAAGAATAACCGCGACAATTAAGGTGGTGATATTGGCATCGAAAATCGACACAATCGCCCGCTCGTAACCGGAGTGGATCGCCCCCTGTGGGGTTTCCCCATTTCTTAATTCTTCGCGGATACGAGAAAAAATCAGCACGTTGGCATCCACCGCCATACCCACCGTCAATACGATACCGGCAATACCGGGCAGTGTGAGTGTTGCGCCAAGAATAGACATCACTGCAACCAGTACCACCAGGTTAAGCGCGAGGGCAAGGTTGGCAAACAGGCCAAACACCCGGTAGTAGACCAGCATAAACACCAGCACCAGTAACATGCCGAGCTGAACCGACTTAATACCCAGATTAATATTTTCCGCGCCCAGAGATGGCCCGATGGTGCGCTCTTCGACAAAGGTCATCGGTGCGGCCAGGGCACCAGCGCGCAATAGCAAAGCAAAGTCGGAGGCTTCCTGAGGATCATCCAGTCCGGTTACTCGAAACTGCACACCCAGCGCACTTTGAATGGTGGCCAGGCTGATAATACTTTTCTCTTGATAGCTGACCGGGACTTTTTTCATCACCCCATCGGCATCGCGCCGCTCTTCGGTACGCTGTTTGGTCTCGACAAACAACACACCTAAACGCCGACCCACGTTATTTTTGGTCGCGTTGTGCATGTCGCGACCGCCACGACCGTCCAGGGTGATATTGACCTGCGAACCACCGTTCTCATCAAAACCGGCACCGGCGTTGGTGACATTGTCACCGGCAATCACTATTTTTTTCTCCAGCCAGGCCGTGCGTTCGCGCGAACCTTCGCTGCGGAATTCAAATTGTTCACGCCCGATAACGGTGTTGGATTCCGCCTCGAGACGAAATTCCAGGTTGGCAGTTTTACCGATAATGCGCTTGGCTTCGGAGGTGTCCTGCACACCGGGCAGTTCGACCACAATGCGATTGCGACCCTGGCGCTGGACAATGGGTTCGGACACGCCCAACTCATTCACCCGATTGCGCAGGGTGGTTAAGTTTTGGGTAACCGCATATTCTTCGCGCTCGCGAATCGCCCCCTCTGTGGGAGTGAGCGTTAAAACAAAACGGCCACCGCGCTCACTGGTGCTGAGCAGGAAGTCGTTAAACTCGCGTTGACGAGCAATGATTTCGGCCTTTTCGCGCAGCTCGGCTTTAATAAAGCTGGCGACTATCGCCCCATCTTTAATATCCAGAGTTTTATAACGGGCTTTGTCTTTACGCAAAGCGTCTTTGAATTCGCTAATGCGGGATTCCAAATAAGCGACAACCACTTGTGCGGTATCCACTTCCATTAAAAAATGTACACCACCGGAGAGATCCAGACCCAGCTTCATTGGCTGCCCACCGGCATCCGCCAACCATGCCGGGGTTGTAGCCGCGAGATTGAGCGCGACTACATAGTCAAAGCCCAGCGCTTGCTGAATAGCGGTTTTCGCTGCCAACTGCTGCTTGCGCTCGTGCAGACGAATAAGACCGCTGCGCTCGCCGGGTTCGACGCTGGAGTAGGTAATACCCGCCGCATCCAGTGCCTGAGTGGCCTGCGCTAACAGGGTTTCATCAATGGCGACGCTCGACTGCCCAGATATTTGCACGGCGGGATCCGGCGCGTACAGGTTGGGGGCAGCATAGAACAGGCCCATAGCGACGACGACGACAATGAGCAGGTATTTCCACAGCGGGTAACGATTCATACGGGCGCTTATTTCATCTCTGAACAAAGGTCGCGATTATAGGCCAATTGAGCACTGCAACCAACGGCCCATCCGGCAAATTCGAGTATCAGGTTTGAATATCGGGTTTTACATACCGAGACTTTAAGTCGAATCCTGAGCTTGCTCAGCGCGGGCTTGCTTCAAATGGAATTGCTGCGCAAAGCCCTGCAAATTGCCGACTTCGATGGCGGCGCGAATGTCGGCCATCAATTTTTGGTAAAAACTCAGGTTGTGAATGGTGTTGAGCTGGGAGCCCAGCATCTCTTTGCATTTGTCGAGATGATATAAATAGGCGCGACTAAAATTTTGGCAGGTATAACAATCGCACTCGCTGTCCAGGGGAGCCGTGTCCTCCCGGTGGCGGGCGTTGCGAATTTTAATCACGCCCGTGCTGGTAAACAGATGGCCGTTGCGTGCGTTGCGCGTGGGCATAACGCAATCGAACATATCAATGCCGCGCAGCACGGCATCGATAATATCGCCGGGTTTACCTACCCCCATCAGGTAGCGAGGGGCGTGCACTGGCATTTGCGGTGCCAGGCAGTCGAGTACGCGCAGGCGATCGGCTTTGGGTTCGCCCACGGATAAACCACCGATGGCATAACCGTCAAAACCGATGTCTTGCAAACTTTGTACAGATTCGCTGCGTAGCTGCTCGTGCATGCCGCCCTGCACAATACCGAATAGCGCCGAGGGGCTATCGCCGTGGGCTTGCTTGCTGCGCGCTGCCCAACGCATGGATAACTCCATAGATTCGCGAGCTTGCTTCTCGTCTGCCGGGTAAGGGGTACATTCATCAAACACCATCACCACATCAGAACCCAATTCACGCTGCACTTGTATAGAGCGCTCGGGGTCGAGGAACACCGGGCTTCCATCAATGGGGGATTTAAAATCCACACCGGCCTCGCTGATGCTGCGCATATCGCCCAAACTAAATACCTGAAAACCACCGGAGTCGGTGAGGATGGGCCCCGACCACTGCATAAAGTCGTGGAGATCACCGTGCTGCTGAATCACCCTGGTGCCGGGCCGCAACATCAAATGAAAGGTATTGCCCAGTACCATCTGCGCGCCAGTATCGACAATATCGCGAGGCAACATGGCTTTCACCGTGCCGTAGGTACCTACCGGCATAAAGGCCGGGGTTTCCACTACTCCGCGCGGGAAATTCAGCCGGCCGCGACGGGCAAAGCCATCCTCGGCGGTGCGTTCGAAGGTCATAAAACAGTCTTGGGGCATGATAGTAGTCACAATAGTCGAGGCATAATAATCAGGTTAAGGTAATTTTTCTTCAGGGGCCTGGGGGTTGTTAGTAATAAACATGGCATCGCCATAACTGAAAAAGCGATAGCGCTCGGCTACGGCCACACGGTAGGCCTCCATCGTGTGGCGATAACCTGCAAAGGCGCTGACCAGCATCAGTAAGGTAGATTCCGGTAAATGGAAGTTAGTCAGTAGCGCATCGACCATTTTAAAGCGATAACCGGGATAGATAAAAATATCGGTCTCGCCCTGCATCGGCTGCATTTTACCGCTGCGCCCAGCCGTTTCCAGGCAACGCACGCTAGTGGTGCCAACCGCGATCACCCGCTTGCCCGCTGCGCGCGTCGCCTCGACTTGCTCGCAAAGCTCAGCGCTGACCTCAAGAATCTCGCTGTGCATATGGTGCTCGATAATATTCTCTACCCGCACCGGCTGAAACGTCCCCGCGCCGACGTGTAAAGTGACAAAGCCAATATTGACGCCTTTATCGCGCAGGCGGGTTAACATCGCCTCGTCGAAATGCAGCCCCGCTGTGGGTGCAGCCACCGCACCGGGCGTGTTTGCGTAGACGGTTTGGTAACGCTCTTTATCGGACTCTGCATCCGAGCGTTCAATATACGGCGGCAAAGGAACGTGGCCTACGGCCTCCAGTATTTCCAGTAGCGATGGCTGATCACTCCCCTCTTCCCCCACCAAACGGCCACTAAACTCTAATAGAAACAAATCCCCTTCGCGGCCCAGAACAGTTGCCTTATATTGATCATCAGGGTTTTGATCATCAGGGCTTTGATCACCCGAGTTTTGACCATCAGGGCCTTGGTCATCCGAGCTTTGGCCGTCGATCAGCATCTCAGCCCCTGCCTTAGGTGATTTACTGGCGCGAACTTGAGCCAGCGCAGTGTTATCGCTCAATAAACGTTCAATCAAGATTTCAATCTTGCCGCCGGTAGATTTTTTACCCAACAGGCGGGCGGGGATTACTCGCGTATCGTTCATCACCAGTAAATCACCCGGCTCCACCAGGTCTAGTAGCCGGGTAAACGGGTGGTGTTCAAGCTCGCCCGTGCCTCCGTCTAATACCAGCAAGCGGCTATCCGTACGGTGGGCAGTGGGTTGGTTGGCGATAAGACCAGGGGGCAGGTCGTAGTGAAACTGGTCAAGACGCATAGGGTTCACGGTATTATTGCGGTGTGGTTGTGACGAAAACCGCGCCAGCGTAGCGGAAAACCGGGATTTTACCAAACCCATTTGGGTATCTATAGCCGCTACCGCAGAAAATAAAGCATTTCCACGTTGACCACCCTACTACCGCTGCTATAATTCGCGGCCCGTGCCAGAGTGGTGAAATTGGTAGACACACGGGATTCAAAATCCCGCGCCCTTAAAAGCGTGCCGGTTCGAGTCCGGCCTCTGGTACCATCTTTATTTTTGTTTATAGACCTAACTTATAGATCTAACTTATAGACCCAATAGATATTCCTTTAACTATTACTCTAGCTATTCCTTTATACAGACCCAACAGATTATTTACCCTGCATCTCTTCGAAGACAATGCTTCGAAGGCAATACTTCGAAGGCAATGGCTTCTATTCCACGCGGGCATTCTCAGGTGCTTCTCCGACCTGAAAAAAAACAACCCGTATATAAAATAATGATACCTGTCAAAATTCCAGGCAGGCCTTCGTAAACCATTCCGTGCAATCCAAATAACCGCCAAACCAGTGCTACAGTAAAACCAGCAAGCATTGCTGCAATGCTGAAAAATTGTGACGGCTGCTTGCCAAAACATAAAAATATCAACAGGGGCGCAAACGCACTGGCCAAACCTGACCAGGCCATGATCACCATACTGAAAACACTTTGATTATTCATCAGCGCGAGTAAAAGTGCGATACCGGTAATCATAACGGTCGCCAATTTTAACAACCAGGTCTTCTCTATTTTGTGCGGCAGAATGTCATGAGTTATAGCGGCTGAGCAGCTCAACACTAATGAATCAGCAGTCGACATTGTCGCTGCAAAAATACCTGCCAGCATTAATCCCACAAGCACCGAAGGCAGTAACTGTTGCGCCATGAGTGGTAGGGCTAGCTCCGCGTCAAACGACCCAGCATCGGGCAAGTAGATGCGAGCAAGCAAGCCAACACCGGTTGCCATACAGTAGAAGAGCGTAAACGATAAGTAATACCACACCTTGGCCAGCCGCATACTCGCTAAGTTGTTTAGTGTCATAAAGCGCACCATGATGTGGGGTTGCCCGATCACGGATAAGCCAGCAAATAACCAGCTTACAATAAACAGAGCTCCGCCGATCCACCCGGGAAATACCAGGTCTTTTGGCAGCCAGTCCATAAACCCTTCCACGCTCTGCATCTGCTCAACCGCACTGGATAACCCTCCCAGATTCATTAACGCGACAAACAAAAGCACTCCCATCGCAAAAATCATCACGATGGACTGGGCGGCATCTGTCCAGATCGATGCGCGAATACCTCCGGCAAAACAATACAGGCTGACAAGTACCGCTCCAGCAACGGCACCCGACCATAGGGGCCACGCTAATAGAACATGCAGCGCTTTCCCCCCAGCGACGAGCTGAGCCGAGGCGTAGGTCAACAAAAACAACAGGGAGATTATTCCGATCAAGCGCTGTAAAGAGGAGTGGTTTTGGCCATACCAATTGCTGAGCACGCCGGCATAACTCACTTCACCACTCTCGCCGGTTGCTCTTCGCAAGCGCTTGTGTACATACAATGAGGCAAGGAAATCACCAGTAATCCAGCCGACCATCAACCAAATCGAAGCAAGCCCCGTTGCATAGGTGTAGCCAATAACACCGATAAACATATAGCCGCTATTGTTGGTTGCGACTGCCGATAAGCCCACTAACCAGGGGCGCACGCTACCACTGGCCAGATAGTAATCCTCTTTGGTACCTCGACTGCTCCAGGCAGACGACAAACCAATGAATGTAAACAGCAATAAAAATCCAACGAACGAATAAACCATCAATATTTACCTATCATTGCTGGTTTATCAGGCTTGTCATTCAGCCCCGCTCCTGTCACTAACGACGTGCATAGGTGCTGTTCGACCGCGAACTATGCTCACAACACCACCCTTAAAATTTAGCGCTTGAAACAGACGGCAATTTATTCATCAAGTTGGCCAGCTCTTTGAATACCTCATCATTTACGAGCGCCCGCAGTGCAGGATCTTCAAGAAGATCTTCATGGTAACTATCCCGTCTATTAAGCGCTTCGGCCAGAAAACGCAGCGCTTCATCAAACTGTTCCATAGCGGTATACGCACAGGCCAATTGATAAAAGGCATGGCTATTGTCGGGATCAATTTTGAGTGCCTGGTGACACAAATTAGCGGCCCACTGTGGCTCATTTAACTCTAATACGGCATCGGCTTTATACGTCATCGCCTCACAGTCTTCGTGACGAAGTTTCAAAATCTCGTCATAGATAATGATTTTATTAGCAGGAAATGAATCTTGTTGCGCGCGCAACCAAAGCGATTGAACTTCCTGTGTTCGCTCGATCTCTTCTCGATTCTCATCAATATGCTGGGTTTTTTGCTGTAATTGCGTTTCGATCATTGCTAAGCGTTTTTCATATTCATTGATCAACTTGGAGATTTCTTCGTCCACGAAGGAATGAGCGCGCTCCTTGATATCCCTCATTGATGTCCAACCGACCAGCACCAATACGGATGTTGCCGCCGCAATCAAATAGAAAAAATAGGTTATCGTATCCGTGGCATAGCTGACCCCGCGATCGACCGACTGATGTTCCCTGTCTACAATCTGCTGGATCAGCTCTTGTTTTGTTTTTGCTTGATCGGTACGTAGCTGCTTGAGTTCATCCAGCACATAGCGCTCGACAAAGGGTGAATAGAGAGGCTTTGCTAATGACTCAACTGCGTTCTGCGCTTTTTTTTCATCCGCGATTTCGGCCCATGAAGGCGCGGATAAAATACAGGAGAGCAAAATAACCGTTGCTAGGAGGCGAGACATATCGCCCTCCCATGGTCGTGCACTTCGACTAAGGCCGCATGCAAACTCTTGACCGTCACATCGTAATCCGACTCACTTACGACAAACTGCATATCAACCTGACGCATCGATTGATGCACCGCCAGCACACAGATATTATTGCTGGCCAAGGCCTGCACCGCTTTAGCCAAAATACCCGGCATCTGCATATCACTACCAATGGCAGATACGATAGCCACCTTTTGCTGATTGAGTTCTGCTTCTGGGAAGCGCTTTTCAACAGCAGACTGAATGCGCCTTACTGTTTTCAAGTTAGTGGCTAAAAAATGCGTTAATGTGTTGGCGTTAATATCTTTGGAAACAATTTGGGCGTTGAAGCGCTTTATGATTGCCAGCACTTCGAAATCATAGTCATGGATGCTACCGGCCATATTCTGATCAAATAACTCCAGTGCATACACGCCTTTACAGCCAGCAATAATTTCCACGCAAGGAGAATTGCTCACATAGTCACCGGTTATCAGTGTGCCTGTATGTTCCGGTTCAAAGGTGTTTTTAACGCGTAAAGAAATGTTGTTTTGTCTCAACCCCTTGGCCGCCTTAGGATGAATCGCTTCCATGCCCAAATTAGCCAATTGATCAGCCACGTCGTAGTTAGTTCTGCCAATAGGCACGGCCTTGTCCTCACCAACCAGACGCGGATCTGCACTGCTGAGATGAAACTCTTTATGAATAATGGCTTCCTTTGCTTGCGTTAAGACCGCCAAACGACTAAATATCATCTCGCTATAACCACGATCAAATGAGGTCATCAAGCCTGCATCGCTATGGGCGTAACCGGTAACGATCGGAAGCTGTTTACTGAGATCAATACTAGCAAAGGCTTCCCGAATGCGTTCATCCAGTGATATATGCTTACTGGCACGCCAGCCCGTCAGGTCAACAAAACAAGCATTAACGCCATCTCGTTTCAACAGCTTAGCGGTATTCCAGGCGCTATGCGCTTCACCGATGCTAGCGAGCATCTCTCTGACCGTCCCCAGGTGCGCTTCCAGAGCAAAGTGCCCATGTTGACAAAGGCTCTGTAAATCCAACAAACATTGCCTGGCGACTTCCATCCGTTCATCCAGAAAGCTGTTCGCCTGCTGAAGCAGTTCACCATCGCCAAAAAGTTGATGGTTCATGTTGCGCAGCTGGACAGTCAGTTCTTCAAACTTCTCCGACCAACTATGATCCTCCATACCGCTGGCAAACAAACCATAAACACCGGGCTGGCCGCTTTTTTTATGCTCCAGTAACTGATCCGTAATGCCACCATAAGCGGAAACCACGAACACACGCTGGTAAAGGTCTTTTCCACCACCTCTAAGGATAATGTTGTCTCGAACCGACGGGTAATCAAGCATCGAAGTACCGCCAATTTTTTCAATCGTATGCATAGTTAGCTGTAAACCTTTAATTTAATCTTTTTTGTTGTCTGCACACGCCACACATAACCGGGTACTAGGAACGGCTTTTAGCCGGCCAATGGGAATATCACGGACGCATAGAGCGCATACTCCGGCATCATCGGTCTGCATCCATGACAAACTCGTTGTTAGTTGTGCAAGTTCCAGTTTGTGCTCTAGCAGGACTTTCTCATCAACGGATGCATTGATCGTCAAATCGAGATTGGCGGCGGCATCATCCGACTGACTCCGCTTCCTATCGGATATGGGACTGCAATCAGACAGTGTACTTTCCAAGAGACTGGCACGCTTTTCTATTAATGCTATAAGCTGAAGGCGATCGTTTTTAAGCATTTATATTCGCCTCTTTAACTTAGGTATTGGAATAATATTTTTTCTGGTACAGACATGTTCCGGCCTGGGTGTTTGAGCGCAAAATGGATTAACTACCTTATTACTCAAAGCGTTATAAACAAAAAAGGCATTGGATCTCGGAAACGGGGTAATGTTGCCGTTAGAACCGTGCATGAGATTACAGTCAAATACGATAACGCTGCCTGGCTTGCCCGCGGCTGACACAATACCACCCTGGGCCACTAAGGTTTTCAGACAATCATCAGAAGGCACGCCATACTCTTGCTTTTTTAGCGAGGTGAGGT
The DNA here is from genome assembly GCA_018069525.1 of Porticoccaceae bacterium. Lineage (GTDB taxonomy): Bacteria > Pseudomonadota > Gammaproteobacteria > Pseudomonadales > Porticoccaceae > JAGPUQ01. The sequence continues at coordinate 23,360 of JAGPUQ010000005.1, forward strand.
AGTGGTCCTTCGGCGTTTCCCCCTCACACACGACATACTGCTTGTGCGATCCGGGGATCAGCATCAAGGGGCCGTTGCAGTCAAAATTTTCCGTCAAGGTAATCGACATACTGAGAGCGCGCATACGAGGCATCCCGTCTTCCATATGCCAGGTCTCAAAATCAGAATGCCAGTAAAATTCCTTTCCCCTAAATCCCGGTTTGTAGTTCAGTCGAGATTGATGGATATAAACTTCATCGTCCAACAGATATCGTGCAAGGTCAGCTAAGCGTTCATCAGCTGCAAGCGCTTTAAAATTCGGACTGTTTTCATGCACACGGAAGAGTGAACGCAGGTCATTGCTGTTCGGTTCGGTAATGACATCAGCTGATTGCTGAGTCTTCGGGTCGGCCCTGAGGCGATCAAGCTCCCGCTGAAACGTGCTTACCTCATCCGGGGTAAACACATCGTTCAGCACGACAAAACCTTGCTCGTTATAGGCATCGATAAAGGAACAATCAACCGGAGGGGATTGCTCTTTAGAGGCATGCACAACGGGGTCCTGCCTGCCTATTAGCCTGGCGCTTTGTCCATTTCTCGACGGGTATACATCAGCTTCTCTCGCGAGAAAATCATCCGATGCTTGCTCTAATATCAATTCACTCATAATGTTAATCTTTACTTCTCGATGGTTTCCGCGTCCAGCTCATAGGCACCTTCGGCATTGTGTATTTCTTTGCCGTTAAGTGGTGGATTAAAAGTACAGGCCATGGTCATTTCTTCAAAAGCTCGCAACATGTGCTTATCGTGCTTATCCAGCATGTAAATGGTGCCCGGCTCTATGGGATATTTTTTACCATCAGCTAGAGTTTCTATTTCACCTTTGCCTGACATGCAGTACACCGACTCCAGATGTTTTTGGTAATGCATCATAAAATCAGCGCCTTTATAGATGGTAGTAATATGGAAGGAAAACCCCATCTGATCCTCTTTCAATAAGAGTCGCGTACTTTCCCAGTTACCGTCTGGGGAAACGACTCTTCGGTTCGTTTGATTGGCATCTGATAATTTTCTTACGATCATAAACGGTCTCACTTCCTCAATTTTTTAGCTCAATAAGCATTACTTGCACACCCCTTAGTGCGGCAAAGCTCTGGATTTAGTCGACTTCGAAATACATTTTCTCTTCTGGCATTTCGCTTTCTTTAGCACAAACTTCCCGAATCGAGGATTCAACAATATCAATGCCTTTTTTCAGGTTGTCGTCACTAATGATTAATGGACACAGGAATTTCACGACGTGATCATCGGCACCACTGGTTTCAATAATAAGCCCTTTTTTAAAGGCGTTATGGGTGATTTTTCCTGCGATATCTCCATTGACGCAGTTAATACCCTGGAACATACCCCGCCCTCTGGCGGAAAAGTTGCCTTCACCGTATTGACTCACAATACTTTCAAGTCGCTCGGAGACGTATCGTCCTTTTCGTTTAATATCTTCAGAGAATTTATTGTCACACCAGTAATTTTCTATAGCTGCTTTAGCCGTTACAAACGCCAGATTATTACCCCGGAAAGTGCCGTTATGCTCACCTGGTTTCCACTCATCCAGCTCCGGCTTTATTAGCACCACAGCAAAAGGCAGACCGTAACCGCCTAAGGATTTGGACAGGGTAATAATGTCGGGCTCAATGCCGGCTTCTTCAAAACTGAAATAGTCACCGGTACGCCCACAACCCGCCTGGATGTCATCCACAATGAACAATATCCTGTGTTTCTTACAGACAGCTTGTAAGTTTTGCAGCCATTCAATACTAGCCACATTGATACCACCTTCCCCCTGGACGGTTTCTACAATCACCGCAGCGGGTGAGTTGATACCGCTACTGGAGTCGGACAACACTTTATCCAGGTATTCTGTGGTATCGATATTTTCGCCCAGGTAGCCGTCATAGGGCATACGGTGCGTACCGATCAAGCTCACACCAGCCGCATCTCGATGATGAGAATTCCCTGTTGCTGCCAGCGCACCCAAACTTACCCCATGGAAGCCATTGGTAAAGGTGACGATGTTTTGCTGGCCCGTCACATTGCGCGCGAGTTTCATCGCAGCCTCTACCGCATTGGTACCGGTAGGTCCGGTGAACTGCACCATATACTCCATGTTACGAGGCTTTAAAATTTTGTCATTAAACGTCTGTAAAAATTCGCCTTTCGCCTTGGTGTGCATATCCAAACCATGCGTGATGCCATCGTTTTGGATGTAATCGAGTAATACTTCTTTAAACAGCGGGTTGTTATGACCGTAATTCAGGGTTCCAGCTCCGGCCAGAAAATCCAAATACTGATTACCCTCTTCGTCCCACATCAACTCACCTTGAGCGCGATTAAAAACGCGAGGGAATGCGCGGGCATAACTCTGTACTTCAGATTCAATTTCATTAAAAATTTTCATGTGGCTTCTCTTACTTCGAGTTAACTGCGTGAGTTAAAAGGACCGATACGTACAAGGGTTTCAGAGTCGTGTTGCCCAGCAAAGTGGGTGTTTTTATCCATCCACTCTGATGATTGGAAGTCTGCTGACAGCGCCTTCGCCAGGCGTTTAAATAAAGCCCAGGATGCTGGGTTGTCCTGGGTTATGGTGGTCTCTAAATAAGCAATATCTACGCAATGGGGGCGAGCAATAATGTGAGCCAACATGCGGGATGCTAAACCGAGCCCTCTGGCCTGCTCGGCAACGGCCACCTGCCAAACAAACAAGGTGTCCGGACGCTCAGGTATGACATACCCAGAGATAAACCCAACTAAAGCCCCATTCATTTGGGCAACGACCGAGGTATCGGCAAAGTGGCTGCACTGAAGGAGGTTGCAGTAGCTGGAGTTCATATCCAGGGGAGGGCAATTCTCAACCAAACGAAACACCGCCATACCGTCTCCGAGAACTGGAGACCTAAGCGCAATATCTTCTAAATCGGACAAAAAAATCTCCAGTTATGACCCATCAAACCTGACTTCTTAATTAGTAAACTAAATATTTTTAGGGCTAAAAGCCCTACTGAAGCCTAAAGGCAGGATTAAACTAAAGGGAATAAAAAATAATCTGTCAGCAAAAAAAAAGCATTGTACACTAAGCAAATATTAAACTCCAGCTCAATCAGAAAGGTCTCCTGGATAGCCCACTTTATGGGATAGTCATAGCATCGACACGCCAAACCACAGGGCATCATCAAGGAAAGCAAAATAATTTATTTAGTATTCTAACTAGTTTGCTTTATAATCTACTTATTAAATTTATACCGAGAAATGCTTTGAACAGTATTGAAGAAGTATTAGTAGCACTGCGTCGTGTCATCAGAGCCACAGACCTCCACTCCAAATATCTGGCGAAGACGACAGGGTTAACCACACCTCAAATTTTGCTATTGCAAACCATTCGAGACAAAGGTGAGATCACCATCGGTGAGCTGGCCAATGAAGTGAGTCTTAGCCAGGCGACGGTAACTAGCATCTTAGATCGACTCGAAAAACGAGAACTGGTATACCGTGAACGCTCTTTGGAAGATAAGCGCAAGGTGCATGCACACCTTACAGAACAAGCCACTGAAACCTTAAAAGAAGCGCCCATCCCGCTACAGGAGCACTTTACGCGGCAGTTTGGTGACCTACAAGAATGGGAGCAGACCATGATCATTTCGTCACTGCAGAGAGTCGCTAAAATGATGGATGCTCAAGATATCGACGCCTCGCCGGTATTGGATATTGGCATTTTGGATCGCCAAGATACGGCGATCGACAAGCTTAATGCCTTTTCAGAGCCGCCTGAAGAAAAGTAAGGGCTTTTTTGCCCTTAATGCATCCAAACTCACCCTAAGAAAAACCAAAATGAGAGTTAACGTTAGTTATATCACCAAGATATAGGGGCTTAAGCCACCTAAAAACACCTTACCCAAGGTGGAGAAATAATTATAAAGAAAGAACTCAAAATTCCGCTCCCTTAAAAGCGTGCCGGTTCGAGTTCGGCCTCTGGTACTATTAGAATTGAAGTTTAGCTCCGACGGTTTAGCCCAAGCTCTAAATCCAGCGCATACCTCCAGACTTAACGCTGACTGTCGAAAATAAAAACCAGAATCATGCAATTCTTGGCAGCGAGCTGCGGCAAACCAATACTCTCAAATATAGATCAATGACCATGAAAGCTTTTTTCTCTCCAGACTACCAATCTTTACTCGAACAACAGAACTTATCCGAGTTTGACGATTTTTGGCGACTGCCTAAAAACTGGGTAGAACCTCCTAACGAAAGAAGGGGTGGCTGGAGTGGTGTCACCACAACGGACATCAGAAAAAAATGTGGCGAGACTGTAACTCTGTACGTAAAAAGACAGCACGCTCATACCTTCCGTTCGATTAGATATCCTCTCTCCAAGTCTACCGCCTGGAGAGAATATCAAAACAACGAGAGAATGAGAAAAAAAGGGTTTTCAGTACCTATCCCAGTTTTTTATCAAGAAAAAAAGTGTTCTGGCATGCGTGCAATTATGGCCACTATAGGAATCAATAATCCAATTTCACTTAGTGCGTGGCTAACAAGCAGAACCGAACCAAGGGATCAAGACAGCACCAGCAAGGTACTACAAAATATTGCCACGGATATCCGTAAAATACATGATAGCGGCTTCGAGTATCGAGCACTCCACGGCAAACATATTTTGCTGGAGAACTATCAAACCGCCACCATACCGAAACATTACTTTATAGATTTAGAAACTCTTCGCCCCTATATTCGACACCTTACACCCAGGGTACGGGACATATGCCAGTTTTTTCGCCACACGCCCCTAAGCGGGTCTCAACAAGAATTTTTCCTGGCACATTACTTAATCGATACCCCCTCATGGGCTAAGCGCTTCCGAGATAAGTTACTCAAACGCATGATTAAAAAAACCACCTAATACATAACCACCCTCTAAAATCAGCCACTTTGCATACTATCCAGCCCGTGGCCTTTTCCGAATCGCATCAAATTTGGAACAAGATAGAGAAACCGTAGCCTCCGGTATCAGACAAAGACATAGCTCTGTATTCTTGCAGAAGCTTACTTACAAACTAGTTTTTTAGTGCGTAATATAGACCTTCAGGTATCGCCCCATGCTACGCTATAATTACAACTCTACCCCACCACAAAATACCCTTGACCCCCACAAAATACCCTTGACCCCCACAAAAAACCATTTAAAATCCGCCAACTATTTGCCCCTTGAGCCTTTATGTACTTCTAGCCCAAGTGTTTCCACTGTTCATCGCCAGGCACTGATAACCGGGCACTCACGGTAAGGAGACGCGAAAGCAAGATATTTGCTAACCGCCCTTATTGCCATACCGTGAGGATCGTTTGATGATCAGCCTACCGCCCTACCTCAACCTATCTGTGCAGTGCACCCTTACTGTCATTGCTATAGTAGCTTTCGCTCGACCACTTTCTGCTCCACTAAAGAACGGCGTCCGACTATGAAATCATCTTCTAATACTCCGTGGTCGGCAGCAGAGAGCGCCGAGTTATATGGCATCCACGAGTGGGGTGACGATCACTTTTCAGTGTCTGAGCAAGGTGAGGTCACTGTGAATGTGCATTTTGGCGAGAACACCATATCGGTGCCTTTAATCGATATTGTCCAGGGTATGAAAGCCCGTGGCCTGGAGATGCCCGCCGTATTGCGCATCGAAAACTTGCTCGACCATCGCATCAAAACCCTTAACGAAGCCTTTGCTGAGGCAATTTCGCAGGGACAGTACAACAATCATTACCGTGGCGTGTTTCCTATCAAGGTTAATCAGCAGTGCCATGTTATTGAGGAAATCGCTGACTTTGGTCGCCACTATCACCACGGCTTTGAGGCGGGTAGTAAAGCCGAGCTAATTGTTGCGATGTCTCAATTGCGCGATCACGACAGCCTCATTATTTGCAATGGCTTCAAAGATGCAGAATTTGTCGACCTGGGTCTTTACGCGATAAAAATTGGTATTCCCTGTTTCTTTGTACTGGAAACCCCGGCAGAACTCCCCACTATTCTTCAGCGCAGCCAGGCACTAGGTATTGAACCCCTGCTCGGCATGCGTATCAAAACTACGGTTCCGGTCGATGGGTACTGGAACAAAGACAGCGGTGATCGTTCTATTTTTGGCCTATCTACCACCACCTTAATTAACGTGGTGGAACAATTAAAACAGGCCGACATGCTGCACTGCCTGCAATTACTGCACTGTCATTTGGGTTCGCAGATTCCCAATATTCGTAATATTCGCAGCGGGGTGCTCGAGGCCTGTCGGTTTTATACCGGCCTAATCGCCGAAGGCGCACCTATGGGCTACCTCGATCTTGGTGGCGGCCTCGCCGTTGATTACGAAGGCGCACGCACTAACAGTACCCACAGTATGAATTATCAACTGCAGGAATACTGCTCGAACATTGTCGAAACCATTTGTGAGAGCCTCGACCCGCTGGACATTCCCCACCCGGTTCTTATTACTGAATCGGGGCGCTCCACCGTCGCCTATTCGTCTATGTTGCTGTTTAACATTCTAGATGTTCGCGATCACCGACCGTCTCCACTACCTGAAGCAATACCCGAAGACGGCCATGAACTCCTGGGGAATTTATTTGCCGCACTTAAGTTAGTTAATCCAGATACCTTCCAAGAATGTTACAACGATGCATTGTATTATCGCGATGAGATACGCGAGCTATTTCGTCACGGACAGGCCAGCTTACGGGATCGCGCGCTGGCAGAAAATATCACCCTGGCCGTTCTCGAACGTATTGCCCTGCTACTCGAGAAAGTCGACCGAGTGCCTCCAGAAATGGAAAACTTGCCCGAGTTGTTATCCGATATTTATTACGGTAATTTCAGTTTATTTCAGTCACTCCCCGACATTTGGGCCATTGATCAAGTCTTCCCTATCATGCCCATACATCGTCTCGACGAACGCCCCACAAGGCAGGCAATTATTGCCGACCTGACCTGTGACTGCGACGGAAAAATTGATAGTTTTTCTTCGCCTGACGGCTTACAAAAAACACTGGCCTTACACCCTTTAAAAACTGACGAGGATTATTTTCTCAGCGTATTTTTAGTCGGCGCCTATCAGGAAACCCTGGGCGACTTACACAACCTGTTCGGCGACACCAACGTAGTCAGCGTACGAATCGACGAGGATGGAGAATTCAGTTTTGTTCACGAGTTTCAGGGCGACAGCATTGCCGACGTCCTTACCTACGTTGAATACAACCCTAAAACCATGCAAGAACAGTTCCGCCGCGTCGCCGAAACCGCTGTACGGCAGGGCAAGATATCGGTCACTATGCGCCAAAAAATGCTAACCGCCTTTAAAGAAAGTATGCAGGGTTACACCTATTTCGAACATTAAAATATGGCGTAGCTATTAGCGCCATTAATGGGCACGGCCTGGATACGGAATGGATACGGCTATTAATAGATAGCAACTGAGGAGTAAAATATTATGGCAAAAGTGATGATTATTGGTGCCGGAGGCGTTGGCGGTGTTGTCGCGCACAAATGTGCGCAACTGCCCGAGGTCTTCACTGATATCGTGCTGGCCAGTCGCACCGAAAGCAAATGCAAAGCCATTGCCAGCCAGCTGAGCCGCCCGATAACAACTGCTCAGGTCAACGCCGATAACGTCCCTGAGTTAGTCGCCTTATTGAACCGAGAGAAACCGCGCCTGGTCATCAATGTCGCCTTACCCTATCAAGACTTAACTATTATGGATGCGTGCCTGGAAGCGGGAGTGCATTACCTGGACACCGCCAATTACGAACCTCTGGATACGGCGAAATTCGAATATAAATGGCAATGGGCTTATCAGGAGAAATTTGCAGCAGCGGGATTAATGGCACTACTCGGCTCTGGTTTTGATCCCGGAGCGACCAATATGTTTACCGCTTATATTGCCAAACATTATTTTGATGAAATTCACTATCTCGATATTATCGATGTGAATGGTGGCAATCACGGCTATCCTTTTGCCACCAACTTTAATCCCGAAATTAATATTCGCGAAGTCACTGCAGAGTGTCGCCATTGGGAGAATGGCGAATTCGTCACCACTCCGGCGATGTCACTCAAACAAAGCTTTACCTGTCCAGAAGCTGTCGGCACTTACGATATTTATCGGATGTATCACGAGGAACTGGAATCCTTGAGCAAACATTTCCCCGACCTAAAAAAAGCCCAGTTCTGGATGAGTTTTTCTGACAACCATCTCAAACACCTTGAGGTACTTGGCAATGTCGGCATGACACGTATTGACGCGGTGGAGTATCAAGGACAACAAATTGTGCCCATTCAATTTTTGAAAGCCTTGCTACCCGACCCCTCTACGTTAGGGCCGCGCACCAAAGGTAAAACCTGTATTGGCTGCGTGGTACGCGGCCTTAAGGACGGCAAGGAAAAAACCGTCTACCTCTACAATATTTGCGATCATCAGGACTGCTATAAAGAAGTTCAATCCCAGGCTATTTCCTACACCACCGGAGTACCGGCAATGATCGGCGCGAAAATGATGCTGGAAAATATTTGGATGAAGCCCGGAGTATGGAATATGGAACAGCTCGACCCCGATGCATTTATGGCCGATATGAATCGCTACGGGCTACCCTGGACGGTAATTGAAGAACCTGAGCTTAAACTGCTATAACTCCATCACTTAAAAATCAAAAACCCAACAACATCTTAAGCAACAAGAGTGGTTAGACAACGGTGATCAAAAGCCAAAGCTTTGTTAATTTCGATACCACGCGAGTGCCTTCGCCCTGCTTTGTGGTGGACGAAGTGGCGATTGAACGTAATCTAAAAATTCTCAATCATCTTCAAGTTGAATCGGGGGCAAAGGTACTACTCGCCCTTAAGGCTTTTTCGATGTACAGCCTTGCGCCCCTAATAAGCCGTTATCTGACTGGCACCTGCGCTAGTGGCCTATACGAGGCCCGACTAGGCAGCGAAGAATTCGGCGGCGAAGTTCACACCTATTCAGCGGCCTATACGGAAGCCGCCTTAGAGGAAATTTTAACTATTTCCCGTCACGTGGTATTCAATTCCTTTGGTCAGTGGCAGCGTTTTCAGCCAATCATTAAACAAGCCAGACAAGCTCGTCCCGAACTGAAATTTGGTTTGCGTATTAACCCGCTACACTCAGAAAATACGGCTGCCATTTACGACCCCTGTGCGCCGGGTTCGAGACTGGGAATTCCCTATACAGAGTTCAGCGAACTAGATTCGAAATCTTCACTATTAGACGGTATTAGCGGTTTGCATTTTCATACTTTGTGCGAACAAAATTTTGCGCCACTTGCTCGAACTCTCGACGTCATTGAAGAGCAATTCGCAGACTTGCTCCCCACATTGGAATGGGTAAATTTTGGTGGCGGCCACCATATTACCCGAGAAGATTACGACATCGATGCCTTAATCCAACGCATCAAACACTTCCAGAGCAAATACGGGGTGCAAGTGTATCTCGAACCCGGAGAGGCCATTGCCATCCATACTGGCGTGCTGGTTAGCGAAGTGCTGGACTTAACCCACAACAATATAAATTTGGCGATTCTCGACACCTCTGCCACCTGCCACATGCCCGACACCCTCGAAATGCCCTATCGCGCCGACATATTCGGCGCTGGTGAAGCCGGCGAGAAACCTCACTGTTATCGTCTCGGCGGTCAAACCTGCCTTGCGGGGGATGTGATGGGCGACTATAGTTTTGACCAGGCATTAAGTATTGGCCAGCGTTTAATGTTTGACGATATGAGCCACTACACAATGGTGAAGACCAGCACCTTTAATGGTATTGCCCTTCCCTCCATCGCGATCTGGAATTCGAGCACGGACACATTGAAAATTGTACGCAATTTTTGCTATGAAGATTTTAAGAATCGGCTGTCTTAAGTATTTTTATACATACAATATTGAAGGGCTGTAATACCAAATAAAGGCACCAAGGTGAACACTATGACGGACTTTGACCAACTCGCCGCACCCGGTTATCCCGTATTTTTAGGCTCAGAAATTCAACAGCCAAAACCCGATAAGGCTTTTTTTCATATTCTTCCCGCACCCTACGAAGACTCGGTTTCTTACGGCGGAGGCACCAAAAAAGGACCCTCTGCAATTCTCGGCGCTTCCTGGCAACTAGAAACCTGGGACGGAAAAAGTGAGCCGTGCACGCAAGGTATTTTCACTCACCCGCCGGTAGACCTGAGCGGCGGCGCAGAGCAAGTTATCGACAATATTGCTGCGACCACACAAAAAATTATCGAACATGGCGGCTTTCCCATTGCTCTAGGCGGAGAACACACCGTAACTTACGGTATTATCAAGGGCCTGTTAGCCGCGGGTATTGACGATTTCGGTGTCGTACAAATTGACGCCCACGCAGATTTGCGCGAGGCCTACGAAGGCAACCCTTACAGCCATGCCTCCGTGATGAAGCGTATCGTCGACGAAGACATACCCTTATTTCAACTGGGTATTCGCGCACTCTGTAAGGAAGAAATAAAAACCCGAAAAACCTATGGCGTGCATCATCTAGACGCAGATATTCTAGTGCCGAAAAATATTATGCAATTTGACCTGCCCGACGACTTCCCCAACAAAGTATTTTTTACACTGGATATCGACGGTATGGATCCCTCGATATTTCCCTCAACGGGGACGCCAGTTCCCGGCGGCCTGGGCTGGTATCAAACTCTGTCATTATTTGAATCCGTGGTCAGGCAGCGTGAAATTATTGGTTTCGACCTGATGGAGTTCGCTCCTATCGAAGGTTTTCACGCCTACGAATTTTCAGCTGCTTTTCTGGTATATAAAATGATGGGGATTGTTGATCGAGGAAAAAGTTAAACGAGGGAAGGCTTGGACAGCTAAATACATAACCCAGTTTATTTACTTATTTACCTCTCCGCCCCCCGCTCCCCGTTCTTATCAGCACTCAAGGCCGATAAAATACACAGGCACGCTATTTGTTGCGCCTGTTCTCAATCAACTCATCGACCACCGAAGGGTCTGCCAGGGTAGAGGTGTCGCCCAAATTATCCAACTCGTTGGCCGCCACTTTACGCAATATTCGCCGCATAATTTTTCCAGAACGGGTTTTGGGTAGGCCCGGCGCCCACTGAATCACGTCCGGTTTAGCGATGGGGCCAATCTCCTGCACGCACATCGCAAGCAATTCTTTACGTAGTTCCTCAGAAGGTTGATCGCCACTCATTAGCGTGACGTAGGCATAAATGCCCTGCCCTTTAATATCGTGGGGGTAACCCACTACCGCAGCCTCGGCGACTTTGGGGTGTAATACCAGTGCACTTTCCACTTCGGCGGTGCCCATGCGATGACCAGAGACATTCATCACATCGTCCACTCGGCCAGTAATCCAGTAGTAACCGTCGTCGTCGCGGCGCGCGCCATCACCGGTAAAGTAATAACCGGGATAGGTCGTAAAATAGGTATCGATCATGCGTTGGTGATCACCAAATATCGAACGGATTTGCCCCGGCCAGGAGGCTTTAATCGCCAGGTTGCCCTCACCGGCACCGTCAATTTCATTGCCTTCGGCATCGAGTAACACCGGCTGCACACCAAAAAATGGCACGGTGGCCGAACCCGGTTTGAGATCAATCGCACCCGGCAATGGCGTCAACATATGGCCGCCAGTCTCCGTTTGCCACCAGGTATCCACAATAGGACAACGAGACTCACCCACCACCCGGTAGTACCACTCCCAGGCTTCGGGGTTAATCGGTTCACCGACCGTGCCCAACAATTTGAGACTGCTGCGGGAAGATGAACTGACAAACTGATCACCGGCCCCCATCAGTGCGCGCAAAGCGGTGGGCGCGGTATAAAACTGGTTAACCTGATGTTTGTCGATCACCTGCCAAAAGCGGGAGGCATCGGGATACGTCGGCACACCTTCAAACATTAAGGTCACGGCACCGTTACACAGCGGGCCATAAACAATGTAACTGTGGCCGGTCACCCAGCCGACATCGGCGGTACACCAAAAAATATCGCCATCGTGATAATCAAAGGTGTATTTGTGGGTCATGGCGGCCTGTAACAAATAGCCGCCCGTGGTATGCAATACGCCCTTGGGTTTGCCGGTGGAACCGGAGGTATACAAAATAAATAAGGGATCTTCCGCTGCCATTGTTTCGGCAGGGCACTCGGCGGCCTCTGCTGCTACCGCCTGGTGATACCAAACATCGCGCTTATCGGTCCACTGCACATCGCCGCCAGTGCGTTGCAGCACCAAACAGGTATGCACCCTGGGGCATTGAGCTAAGGCTTTATCCGCATTGTCTTTAAGCGGCACGGCGCGGCCACCACGCAGACCTTCGTCGGCGGTAATCACTACCTGGCAGTCGGAGTCGAGGATGCGATCTTTCAGCGCCTCGGGAGAAAAACCGCCGAACACCACCGAGTGCACCGCACCAATTCGCGCGCAAGCCAACATGGCGTAAGCAGCCTCGGGTACCATCGGCATATAAATGCATACCCGGTCACCCTTCTTCACGCCTCGCGTTTTCAAAACATTAGCGAGTCGGCAAACCTCTTCGTACAATTCGCGATAAGTAATGGTTTTATCGACGGAAGGATCATCCCCCTCCCAAATAATCGCGGCCTGATCAGCGCGCTCATCCAGGTGGCGATCGATGCAATTGACCGAGGCATTTAACTCACCACCATCAAACCACGCGGCGCGACCCTCGCGCATATCGTAATCGCACACCGTAGACCAGGGTTTATCCCACTGTAAAAATTCGGCGGCTTGCTCGGCCCAAAACGCATCCGGCTCTGCCACTGAGCGCTGGTACATATCATCGTAGCGCGCCTTGTCGATATGCGCCTGCTCTGCCCAAACTGCTGGTACTTTATGCACTGAAACCTCGGACATAACTCCCCCGTGTAATAAATCTAATGGCATTTTTAATAATTTTCGCGGCAGCCATTTTGGCACAACCGACCCCGCGCCGAAAGCCAACAAAGCGGTTATCAGGTGCTAAAGGTCGTTGTTAAATGATGCTTATTATTGAACCGCGTCAGGAAGACAGTGGGAGAATCAGCAAACGACTTGTACTGGAATCGTATTGGAGGTGCGTTCGACGCTATTATCGTCGTTCAAATACACCAACTTGGGATCGTGGCGGGCCAGCTCTTCTTCGGTAAACTGCGCGTAGGCCGCGATAATCACGCGGTCACCTACTTGCACTTTACGTGCCGCCGCGCCGTTCATGGAAATAGTACCGGAACCGGCTTCGGCCTTGATGATGTAGGTGGTAAAGCGCTCGCCATTATTGACATTTAATATGTCAATTTGCTCAAACTCGCGCAAACCCGCCAGCTTCAATAGATCGCTGTCGATAGCACAGGAACCGTCGTACCAAAGCTCTGCCTGGGTAACAGCGGCCATGTGTAATTTCGCTTTCAGCATCGTGCTCAACATGGTTTACCCTCCTCCTACTTAAGTGTCAGGGTGACATTGTCAATTAGGCGGGCGCCAGATGTGTACATGGCCCCCAGTATTACGATGTCCTTATCGTCGTGCGCGGCCGGCTCCAAAGTCTTAGCATTACAAACACTAAGATAATCGCTTCGAAAACCCAACTCGGCTATTTGCTGAGTGGCGGACGCTTCTATCGCAGCAAAGTCCCGTCGCCCTGCCTGGCCATTTTGACCCGAAATCTGATCTCGGCACCAACACAATATTTCGTACAAATGATTTACTTTGAGGCGCTCATCCGGCGCTAAAAAACTATTGCGCGAACTCAGCGCCAGACCATCGTGATCGCGGGCAATCTCCGCCCCGATGATGTCTACCGGAACACATAAATCTTCGACCATCCGCCGGATAACCGCCAACTGCTGAAAGTCCTTAATGCCAAAAATCGCTTTGTCGGGCTGGACGATATTAAACAACTTAGTCACCACTGTGGTGACCCCTTCAAAGTGCCCTGGACGACTCGCGCCGCAGTGTATATCAGTCATTGTTGGTACTACAACCCGAGCCTGGTCGGCCATGCCGTTGGGGTAAATCTCTTTTTCGTCGGGATGAAACAGGTAATCGCAGGCCTCGGACTCCAGTTTTTTAATGTCGTCCTCAGTGGTGCGCGGATACTGCTCCCAATCTTCGTTAAGGCCGAACTGCAGCGGATTAACAAAAATACTCACCACCACCACGTCGCAGTGCTGCCGGGCCAAACGCACGAGCTGCAGATGCCCTTCGTGGAGGTTGCCCATAGTCGGCACAAAGGCAACGCTGCGGCCCTGCGCACGCTCGGCATTGAGGCAATCACGCAAAGCGGCTACCGTGTGATACACCTGCATCGAATGCGACTCCGTCGCCGCACCGGTTTTTTGCGAGCCGTTAAACTCAACGACACTCTCATTTCGTGTGGACAAATTTTCGTTCCTCAAACCGTTAACACCATCTGCTCGACTGGTTCATGACCAGACCTATTCATCACCAGAGCTACTCATTGTCAGAGCTACTCATCACCAGAGCTATTCATTGTCAGAGCTACTCATCACCAGAGAAGTAATCCCGAGCCAGGTTTTCAAAGCGGGTGTACTTACCCAGGAAGGCCAGGCGCGCGGTACCAATAGGACCGTTACGCTGCTTACCGATAATAATTTCGGCCATGCCCTTGTCCGGCGATTCTTCGTTGTAGACTTCATCGCGGTAAATAAACACGATTACGTCGGCATCTTGCTCAATGGCGCCGGATTCCCGTAAGTCGGAATTAATTGGGCGCTTGTTGGGGCGCTGCTCTACGTTTCGACTTAACTGCGATAGCGCAATCACCGGACAGGAAAATTCGCGAGCGATGGTTTTCAGCTCCCGCGAAATTTGTGAAATTTCCTGAACTCGGCCTTCCGACTGTGTGCTACCCGACATCAACTGCAGGTAGTCCACCATCACCATCGCCGGGCGGGATTGGTCGTCCAACTGGTCAGGCGTCAAATCAGGTTTGTCTTTCTTAAGCTGGTCTCGACACTCCTTAACCTGTTTGCGCATGCGATTGCGCAACTCCATGGGGTTAATGCCTGGAGTATCGTCGATGTACAGCGGCTGATCTTTGAGCCGAGCCGCGGCTGTCGCGAGTCGTGAAAAATCATCGGGATGGAGATCGCCGCTACGCAACGCGGTCTGATCAATTTTACCAATGGAGGACAGCATCCGCATCACCAATTGGCTAGCCGGCATTTCCATACTGAACACCAGCACCGGGCGATCCTGCGTCAACATTGCGTGCTCGGCCATATTCAGCGCAAAGGCAGTTTTACCCATCGAGGGTCGACCAGCGACAATAACCAGGTCGGATTGCTGCCAACCGGAAGTCATATCGTCGAGTTCAGTAAAACTGGTGCTTAGCCCGGTAATTGCCGAGTCGCTTTCAAACAACACATCAATGCGCGCAATGACTTCCCGGAGCAAGTCGGTGACATGGCGAAAACCACCAGATTTAGGTCGGTTTTCCATCACCTCCAATAAGCGCCGCTCGGCCTCGGCCAATAATTTACTGCTATCCCAACCCAGCGGGTTGTAGCCCTTCTGGACAATGTCAGTGGCCGCACCAATTAACTGGCGGATCACCGAACGCTCCAACACAATTTGCGCGTAGGCACGAATATTGGCCGCACTGGAGGTATTATTGACCAGTTCAACCAGGTAGGAATCCCCACCGGTTTGCACTAGTTGATCGGTATTTTTAAGGGTTTCGGACAGCGTCAGGGCGTCTAGCGGCTGATCGTTAGCCGCTAGCTCCATCATTGTAGAAAAAATAATACGGTGATCGCGCTGAAAGAAATCGGCTTCGGAGATAATGTTGGCGATGTCGTCAAAGACGTCGTTAACCAGCATTAAACCGCCGAGTACAGCCTGCTCAGCTTCCAGCGAATGGGGAAGCTCAGGACTGTGAATGGACTCGGATAGCGATTGCGCCATAGTGTTAGATCCGGCTAAGAATTCCTAGCGTTGTAATACATACTCCGGGGAGTATAAAACAAAGCTCGGAATCCTTGTTGATCCTGAACGGTTTATCCTGAACAGTTGATTCTGGATAGTTCCTGATGATAGCTGACCCTGATATAACTGGCCCTGAATAGCTGGCTTGATGGAGACTGAAGCCACCGTCGCTCAGCCCTTGATTCGGCAAGGGCTGTTTAGCAACCGCTATTCGGCAAGAACGATGACCTGGATCGCTTGCGTGAGATCTGAGTGCAGCTGAATATCGATGTCGAACTCACCCACTTCACGGATCGCGCCCTCTGGCATCTTAACGTCCGACTTGGACACCTCAACACCCGCAGTGTTCAAGGCTTCGGCCACATCGCGAGGGCCAATAGAACCAAACAACCGGCCTTCTTCGCCTGCAACCGAAGTAATGGTAATAGACGCCACTTCGATGATTTTAGCCGCTAACTTTTGCGCTTTAGCGAGTTTTTCGGCAGCTGCCTTCTCTAGCTCAGCACGTCGCGACTCAAACGCTTCCAGGTTTTCGCGGGTGGCAAATACGGCCTTCCCTTGAGGAACCAGGTAATTGCGCCCGTAACCGGCTTTTACCGACACTTTATCGCCAATATCGCCGAGTTTTCCAGCTTTTTCCAGTAAAATTACTTCCATTTTTCTATCCTCACTTTCATCTGTTACGCAAATCCGCTATCGCGCGAATAATGCTGTGTCGTTATTTACAGCTTTCACTTTCAAGTATCACCGGAACGCCTGGCCCAACGCGAACGTAAATCAAGCACGCTATCAACCAGACCCAAGCCAAGTAGCAACATACTCAGTGGCCCTAACATCAGCACCAGGCAAACATAAAATATTGCCAGCCAATGTGCGCCCTTTTTAGCTGACGCCACCAGATGATGAACCAGTGCCAGGCCAGCAACCAACAGCGGCAAGCCCAATAAATTGCCCCAGGCGACGTAGTCAGCAGAGAACAGGTAACACCCTGTCATTCCAGCCAGCGATGCTAACGCTAGCGGCGGTTGAATCCTTAAAGCCCGAAACTCTTCGGCAAAACCACCGGGGTTATACAGTAGCGACTGCCACCAACGACCCAAGACCAAACTCGCTATCGAACTAATGGCAACAACCCATGCCAGCAGGCCAAAAATAAACTGATCGCCCAGCTCGAGGGCCATCGGTTTACTGTTTCCGGCCTGGCCTTGTTCTACCGGGCTTTTCCCGGTCTGGTTGAGCTCGAGCTGACTCGCCTCATTCAACGCTGGCGCGTTCATTTGCCCCAACATTTCCAGCAAATTAACTCGTAGCTGCGCAACGTTTTTAGCCATTGCTTCAGCCATGGCCACATCCATTACAGCAACCGATCCCGCACTGAGCAAAACAATCATCAACAAGGTGGACTGCCAGGATGCTGTTGCTTTAAGCAGCAACGCTCCAAGTAATACCACGACGACCGAGGCCACCGACGCCCACACCATTAAAAGGTTGAGCTCGCTGACATACGACATCAAGACCAGCGACAACACCGAAAAAAGCAACACCAATGCGCCTTCGTTGGTGCCTTTTCGCATGGCGACCAAAGCCACGGTTGCCGGACTCAACAAGGGTAGCAGGTTGCCGACAAAAGCCACCAGCAACGCGCGCATCCGACTGCTCATAATAAACTGTGCCAGAGCGTGCATGCGTCTAAACTCGGTTAAGCAGGGCCCGTAACCCGGGAGTGCTTATTCGTGGCTATCGGTATAAGGCAGCAAGGCCAAAAACCGCGCGCGTTTGATCGCGGAGGCCAATTGGCGCTGGTAACGAGCGCTGGTACCGGTAATACGACTCGGTACTATTTTTCCAGTTTCGGACACATAGGCCTTGAGAATTTCAAGATCTTTGTAATCGATGTAGCTGATGCCTTCAGCGGTAAAACGGCAAAACTTACGGCGACGACTAAAACGAGCCATGATTATTTCTCCGTCTCGGCTGAGGTTTCTACAGCTGTGGTTTCTGCAGCTGTAGTTTCTGGAGCTGCGGCTTCTGGCGCAGCGGCTTCTGTGGGGGCTGGCTCA
This sequence comes from Porticoccaceae bacterium, assembly GCA_018069525.1. Lineage (GTDB taxonomy): Bacteria > Pseudomonadota > Gammaproteobacteria > Pseudomonadales > Porticoccaceae > JAGPUQ01. Next base: position 41,439 of record JAGPUQ010000005.1, read on the forward strand.
GCGGCTGCTTCCGGTTCGGCGGCGGCATCTGCTTCTGCTTTTTCAGCTTCGGCGGCTGCTGTGGCAGCGTTCTCGGCCTGCTCCTGAGCAGTGCGCGCGGCACGCTCTTCATCGCGTTGCTGACGGGCTTCTTTCTCAGCCTTGTCAGCAATCTCTTCTTTCATGATCTCGGTGGCTTCGGTCAGGGCTTCGTCGCGCTTAACCGTAAGATTGCGCAACACGGCATCGTTGTAACGGAACGCCGTTTGCAGCTCGTCGAGCACTTCCTGGCCGCACTCAATATTCATCAGAATATAGTGGGCTTTGTGAATTTTTTGGATAGGGTAGGCCAGCGCACGTCGCCCCCAATCTTCCAGGCGGTGAACTTTACCTTCGCCCGCTTCAATAGTTTTGCGGTAACGCTCAACCATGCCGGGGACTTGTTCGCTTTGGTCCGGATGAACCAAAAACACAATTTCGTAATGTCGCATTGTCTCTCCTCAAGGGTTTAGCCACCCGACAACCAAAATGGTGTAGCCGGTGTAGCAAGGAGCCACCGAGAAATTCTCGAGTGCTTATTCGCTCCTGACCATCAGGGATAGCCAGGGGCGCGGTATTTTAGGGAAAACTGCCCGCGATAGCAAACCTCTTTAAGGTGGTGCGCTAAGGCTGGACGCAACAGGAAGGCCTCGCCATCAACACTGAATCAAGCTGGTATAATTCGATCCGCGATTTATGTATCTACCGACTTGCCCCTAAGGCACATTATGCACAGGAATTGATCTTGGCCACCCCCTCTTACAGCGTTGAACCCCACAGTGATTCTAGCAAGCTCCCCTCCGCCAGCCTGTGGCGTAGATTGATCGCACTTATCTACGACGGCTTCCTACTGTTTGCCATCAGTCTGGCCTATGGGGGCCTGGTGTTATACGCCCGCATCTGGCTACTCGGTCAGGACGCTGGCACCGCGCCGACCAGCGAGATATTTCAGGCCGCGCAGTTGGGGGTCTGGTGGTTAGTGCTTTCTTTATTTTACGTGTGGTGCTGGCGACGTAGCGGACAGACTCTGGGGATGAAAACCTGGCGACTGCGCTTGCAACAAGCCGATGGCAGCGCTCCGACCTGGAAGCAATGCTGGCTGCGCTGCGTGCTTGCACCGCTATCGCTGGCCTCTGTTGTCGGCTATGCCTGGGTGCTATTTAGCGCCGACGGTAACTGCCTGCACGATCGCTGGACGGGTACTCAGGTGGTAGTACTACCAAAGTCCAATTCGTCTCCCTAATCCGGTCCATCTCCCTAAATGACGTCTTCTTTATTATTCGATTTTTTAGCTCGGGCTTTTTTAAGTCGTGGGGTTTAGTCGTGGGGTTAAGACGCGCGATTAAGTAACGCAGTCAAGCCGCGCGGCGCAGCAACACTAGCCCCACCAAAATACACACCGTCACCGGCGCCATCACCGCCCAGAACGGCGAAAAGCCAAACACCATACTCGATGGTCCGAGCATCTCCAGACTGGTCTGAAATACGATACCTACTACCACCCCAGAAAAAATCCGGTAACCCATGGTGGCTTCCCGCAAGGGTCCAAAGATAAACGATACGGCGATCAGCACCAGAGCAATAATGACCAGGGGCTGCAAGGCCTTATTCCAAAACGCCAACCAGTAAGCGCCTGACTTTTGCCCCTGAATATCGAGATAGGTGCCGTAGCTGTGCAAGTGGCTAATGGCGAGGGATTGCGGCGGCATTAGCACCAGGGTGAGCAAGTCCGGGGATAACTCAGTCTCCCAGCGGCGAGTAATAAATTGCTCTACCTCGGTGTGATCGTCAAAGAAATGGGTGACCTGGCCTTCCTCTTCCAGCCAGTGGCTATCAAGGTAGGTGGCGCGGGCGGAAAAACTCGCCTCTTGCAACTTGCGCTCATCGTCAAAACGATAACGTGTTACCCCAATCAATTTACCATTGGGATAGACCGCATTGAAATGCATGTACTCGTTACCTTCACGATTCCATACCCCGCTGTGCGCCGACACCGACTCCTGATCTCCGCGCAACATAAGCTTGAGACTTTGCGCCCATTGATCGGTAACAGGCACCAGGTATTCACCCAGCACCGCGCCCAGCACAATTACCAACAACACCGGCTTAACCACAAACCCGGTGATGCGCAGCAGCGATACCCCCGCCGCTCTCATTACCACCAACTCGCTGTTGCCCGCTAGAATTCCCAGCCCCACCAAAGAACCAATTAAGGTCGCAAAGGGAATGTTGGCATAAATACGCCCTGGCAGCGTCAGCAGCGTATTCATCAACACATTGTTGAAGCGATACTGGTTGCGTATTTCACCCAGGCCGTCCACCACACTTGCGATTACGTCGATGGCCAAGACTACCAATAACACCACTAAAATAGACCCGAGCACGGTCTTGCCCACATAGAGAGATAAGTGCCTCATTAGCTTTTCTCCCCTTCGTCGGTCCCTTTATCAGCCCCTTCGTCAGCCCCTTCGTCAGCCCCGTCATCGGCCTCTTTATCAGCCCCTTCGTCGACCCCGGCCGGAGGATTCTCATCAACACTCGGGGCGCTAACAATCAACGGTGACCCTCGCCGCGCGAGACCGAGGTTTGCTGTCCAACCGCTTACCTTCCAGCCAAATGTCCAGGCCATTAATGCCAGGCCAATAATCAAAAATACCAGATGAACCCACCACAAGCCGAAGGCGGGCGAAATATCACCCTCTTCAACCCCACCACGTGCAGCGTTGAGCCCGACCAGGTATAAAATATAAAGCACTACGGCAGGCAAAATTTTGGCAAACCTGCCCTGCCGGGGGTTCGTGCGGCTCAAGGGAATCGCAATTAAAGTCACCACCAGCACCAGCAGCGGTGTCGAGTAGCGCCACTGCAATGCTGCGATGTGCTCCAGCTTATCGGATTGACGTAATTCGGCCGTGGCAAGGGACTCGGCATTGGCGCGCACGCTGCGCTTGGGGGGGCTGCTCAAACGCTGGCCATACTCGGCAAACCGAGTCACCTGAAACTCCGCACGCCCCGGTACACCCTGATAACGCTGACCGTTTTCAAGCACCAGGAAAGAGGCTTTCTCGCCTTCGACACCCTGCGCCGTGCCGCGGTCGGCAACCACCGCGACAATTTGCGGATCTTCGCCCTCGGCGCTGGTGGAATCGATGATAAAAATATCTTCGAGCACGCCATCCTCGGTTACGCTCTCGGCATAGCTGACACCGCGCCCGCCGCGCATGGGATAAAATTTACCCGCCTCCATGCCCTCAAACTCACCTCGTTGTTTCTGAGAATCCAGCAGCACGTCGGCCCGGGCCAGACCGGACGGGCTGACCGATAAGCTCAACCAGGCTACAGCCAGCGCCACCAACACCGCTAGCACCAGAGTGTAGGCGGTAATCCGCGCAGGACTGACGCCACAGGCATGCAGCACGGTCATTTCGTTATCGAGATAGAGCCGCCCATAGGCCAGCAGTACCGCCAAAAAGAAGGCCAGGGGTAAAATCAATTCAATAAAACCCGGCAGGCGATAGCCAATCACCGCAAACAAAATATTGGCATCGAGCTGACCCGCAGCGGCATCCGCCAGGTATTTCACAAAGCGGCTGCTCATCACTACCATCAGCAACACGGCGCAAACTGCTGCCGTCGTTGCCAACAAATCGCGGGCGAGGTAGCGAAAAATTATCACGGGGAGAGGGTTCTAAGCTTCTTGCTTGTCAGGTTCAAACTTATTTATTCCTTCGGGCCATATGCGTTATTAGGATAAATCACGCCCAATGTTTGGTAAGCAGCGGAGCTTGGCTTACACTTGGCGGGAATTATCTAGTATTTATCCGTCCCTGTCTTGGGTGATGTAAAACGCCCGGACCTATCCCTCTTTGGAGACATTATGGAGTTTGCCGCACGCCTTGCCGACGCCGCCACTTTTAAAACCGATTGCCTAATTGTGCCGATCTCCGGGAAGACCCTATCCCCGGAAGCTAAGGCCATCGACGTCGCCACCGGCGGTATGCTTAGCCACCTGCGTACCACTGGCGATATGACGGGCACCAACAACACCTTCTGCTGGCTACATAAACCTGCAGGTATTGCCGCCAAGCGACTGCTGTTAATGGGCGTTGGCGATAAACCTCTAAATCGCCAGGCGCTGATTACACAGCTGTCTGCGGTAGCAAAAGAAGTGCTTAAAACCCCGGCTCGCAACGCTGCCGGATTGTTTACTGAGCTGACTCTGTCCAACCCAGATGACAAGCAAAGCAAGAATACGACGGCAAAAAATACGCGCTCCGACGACGCCTGGATCGGCACACAACTAGCGCAACAATTCGGCGAGGCGCAATACAAATTTGAAGCGGGTAAGACCACAGTCTGTCATCGCGGCAAACTCGGCAAAGTCACCACCCTGTGTAATAACGCTAAAACCCTCAAGGCAGTACGCACCGGCAACGCGCTCGGTGCTGCGATTGCTACGGGTAGTAATGTCACCCGTTTGCTGGGCGACTTACCCGCTAATGTTTGCACACCGGGACACCTGGCCAAACAGGCGCGAGCACTGGCGCGCAAGCATCCAAAAATTACCACTAAAGTGCTCAGCGAAAAGCAGATGGCCGAACTTCGCATGCACTCCTTGCTATCCGTCACCGCCGGTACTGAGTTACCCGCCTACCTGATCACCATGGAATACAAGGGCGGTAAAGCCGATCAAAAACCCGTGGTATTAGTGGGTAAAGGCGTCACCTTTGACTCCGGCGGCATCAGCCTGAAACCCGGCGGCAAAATGGATGAAATGAAATACGACATGTGCGGCGCTGCCAGTGTGTTTGGCGTGATGGAAGCTTTGGTCGCTGCCCAGCTACCCATTAACGTTGTGGGCATCGTCCCCACGGTGGAAAATATGCCCAGTGGCACCGCCACCCGACCCGGCGATGTGGTGAAATCCATGTCCGGGCAAACCATTGAAATTCTCAATACCGATGCGGAAGGCCGCCTGATTTTGTGCGACGCCCTCACCTACGCCGCACGTTTTAAACCTGATACCGTGATTGATATTGCCACCCTGACCGGCGCCTGCGTGGTCGCACTGGGCAGTCATGCCACCGGCCTGTTTAGCAACGACCAGGTACTGGCCGACGACCTGCTTAGCGCGGGTATCATCGCGGGAGATCGCGCCTGGCAACTACCACTGTGGGAGGAATACGACAAACAACTAAAAAGCGATTTCGCCGATATGGCTAACATCGGTGGAGGGGGTGGCGGCAGCGCTACCGCCGCCGCATTCTTAGGCCGCTTCACTAAAGACTATACCTGGGCCCATCTCGATATCGCCGGTACAGCCTGGTCTTCTGGCCCCAAAGGAGCCACCGGACGACCCGTACCACTACTGATGGAATACCTGCGTGGCAAGGCCTCATGAATAGCCTTACCTTATGACTCGCGTTAATTTCTACGCCGTCAATGGGGGCGTCGACGCCTCCTTATCACTGGCCTGTCGACTGGCCGAAAAAGCCTTTAAGCAAAATATAGACACTTTGTTATTTTGTGCTGACGAAGCCTCTGCCAAACAATTGGACGAGTTACTGTGGGGACATACGGAGACCAGTTTTATTCCCCACCAGCTTATTGATCCGGCTCAGTCCCATGCCCAAAGCACTGCTCAAAGCACTACTCAAAGTACCGCCCAAAGCACTGCGCCCATCGGCATTACCTGGGGTGAGGATACTCCGGAGCACCACGGTATGCTGATCAACCTGGTCGCCGAAACACCGTCGTGGTTTGGACGTTTTGAAACCCTGGCTGAAATTGTTAACACCGACCCGGAACAGAAAAAAATCAAGCGCGAGCGCTACAGCTTTTACCGCGATCGCGGCTATCCACTGGCCTACCACGATGTAAGTAAAGGCCAAACAGATAATGCCTCACAGGCAAAACCTTAAATGAATGAATCTTAAATACATGAATATTAAAAACATCGAATGAAAAGCCCGAACTCGGTAAACAGCTTGAGCATTCAACTGGTGAGAAGGGCAAGTAGCCCGTATAATTTCGCGTCTTAATTCCTACCTGTCCCGATACTGACTGCAAGCCTTCGAGACGCTTTGAGAAACACACTCCATGGAAAAAACCTATCAACCTAAAGCCATTGAAACCCAGTGGTACTCCACCTGGGAAGACCAGGGCTACTTCAAGCCCTCAGGCGAAGGCGAGCCTTACTCTCTGATGATTCCACCGCCCAATGTTACGGGCAGCCTGCACATGGGCCACGGCTTTCAGGAATCCATTATGGATGCGCTGATTCGCTACCAGCGTATGCGCGGCAGTAACACTCTGTGGCAAGTAGGCACCGACCATGCGGGCATCGCCACGCAAATGGTGGTAGAGCGACAACTCGACGAGCAAAACGTGAGTCGCCACGATCTCGGGCGCGATGCCTTTATCGACAAAGTCTGGGAATGGAAACACCAGTCTGGCGGCACCATTACTCAACAGCTACGCCGCTTAGGCGCATCCCCCGACTGGTCGCGGGAACGCTTCACCATGGACGATGGCTTTTATACCGCCGTGCAGGAAGCCTTTATTCGTCTCCATAAAGATGGGCTGATCTACCGAGGCAAGCGACTGGTCAACTGGGATCCAAAATTACACACCGCCATTTCCGATCTCGAAGTGATTTCCGAAGAGGCCCAGGGCCATCTCTGGCATTTTCGCTACCCCCTGAGCGATGGTTCTGGCCACCTTACCGTTGCCACCACGCGCCCGGAAACCATGCTCGGCGATACCGCCGTGGCGGTGAACCCAGAAGACCAACGCTATCGCGATTTAGTGGGTAAAACCATACGCCTGCCGCTCACGGATCGAGACATACCGATTATTGCCGATGACTACGTGGATCAGGACTTCGGCACCGGCTGTGTAAAAATTACGCCCGCCCATGACTTTAACGATTACGAAATGGGTCAACGTCACAACCTGCCGATGATCAATATTCTCACCGCCGACGCGCAAATTAACGACGCGGCACCGCAAGCTTATCGCGGCCTCGACCGCTTTGAGGCGCGCAAGCGTGTGGTCGCCGATATGGATACCCTCGGCCTGTTGGAAAAAATAGATCCGCACACTTTGAAAGTCCCTCGCGGTGACCGCTCCGGTGTAGTGATTGAACCCTGGCTCACCAACCAATGGTACGTGGACGCCAAATCACTCGCCGCCCGCGCCATCGATGTGGTCGAAACCGGCGAAATTCAATTTATCCCCAAGCAATATGAAAACATGTATTTTTCGTGGATGCGGGATATTCAGGATTGGTGTATCAGCCGCCAACTGTGGTGGGGACATCGCATTCCCGCCTGGTATGACGACGCCGGTAATGTTTACGTGGGGCGCACTGAAGACGAGGTTCGCCAACAGCACAACCTTGCCGCCGATCTAACCTTGCGTCAGGACGAGGACGTCCTGGACACCTGGTTCTCCTCCGGCCTGTGGACCTTCGCCACTCTCGGTTGGCCGCAACAAACCCCGGAATTAAAAACCTTTCACCCGACTAATGTGCTGGTCACCGGTTTCGATATTATTTTCTTCTGGGTGGCACGAATGATTATGCTAACCCTGTACTTTATGGACGACGTGCCGTTTCGCACCGTTTACGTCCACGGTCTGGTGCGCGACAGCCAGGGGCAGAAGATGTCCAAGTCCAAGGGCAATGTGCTCGACCCCATCGACCTCATCGACGGCATAGATTTGGAAGCTCTGGTCAGTAAACGCACCACCGGCATGATGCGCCCTCAGGATGCGAAAAAAATTGAAAAACAAACGCGCAAGGAATTCCCAGAAGGCATCGAATCCTATGGCACCGACGCCCTGCGCTTTAGCTACTACTCCCTCGCCTCCACCGGACGAGACATTAAATTTGATGTCGGCCGCATCGAAGGCTTCCGAAATTTTTGCAATAAAATCTGGAACGCCGCCCGCTATGTGTTGATGAATGCCGAGGGACAGGATTGCGGACAAAGCAGTAAAACAAATGACGGCAGCTACCAACTCTCCCTCGCCGATCGCTGGATTATCAGTCGCCTGCAACAGGCCGAACAGGCCGTTGCCGACGGTATCGAAAGCTATCGTTTCGATCTCGCGTCACAGGCCCTGTACGATTTTATCTGGGCCGACTACTGCGACTGGTACCTGGAACTGTCAAAACCCATCCTCTGGGACGACGAAGCGCCGGAAGCCCTAAAAATAGGTACTCGACGAACTTTAGTACGTGTACTGGAAACCACCCTGCGGCTCGCCCACCCATTGATGCCGTTTATTACCGAAGAAATTTGGCAGCGCGTCAAAACCTTTGCGGGCAAACAGGGCGATAGCATTATGCTGCAAGCCTTCCCCGTACCCGAGCCGGAAAAGCTCGACCCAGAGGCACTCGCCGATGTGGAATGGCTAAAGTCAGTGATTATTGCCGTGCGTACCATTCGCGGTGAAATGAATATCTCGCCCGGAAAAGCCTTACCCGTATATTTAAAAAACGGCAGCCCGGAAGATCAACGTCGCCTCGAAACCAACCGTACGTATTTATCAAAGCTGGCTAACCTGGAATCACTGACCTGGCTTGAAGCTGATACCGATGCCCCACCCTCGGCTACCGCCCTGGCAGGCGAACTCGAAATCCACGTACCCATGGCTGGAGTCATCAACAAGGACGAAGAGTTAGGCCGCCTCGACAAAGAAATTGGCAAACTGGAAAAAGAAATCCAGCGACTTAATGGCAAACTCAACAACGAAAAATTTATCGGCAACGCTCCGCCAGAAGTGGTTGCAAAAGAACGCGGTAAAGCCGAAGAAAACCAAAAGGCCATTGAGCAATTGTCTCTGCAACGAGAAAAAATTGCAGCGCTTTAACTATTCGAAAAAAATACACTTACGAAATTAGGAATACAAAAATGAGCGGACCACTGACTGGATACAAAGTGATTGAAATGGCGGGCATCGGACCGGCACCGATGTGCGCAATGATGCTCTCGGATATGGGTGCAGAAGTAATTCGCGTCGACCGTACCCAGGATGCGGGACTCGGCATCGCTATGCAATCCCAGTTCAACTTCACCAACCGGGGTCGGCGCTCAGTGGCGCTGGATTTAAAGAATCCCGAAGCCGTCAGCACTCTGCTGGAATTAATTGATCAGGCAGACGTATTACTGGAAGGCTTTCGTCCAGGCGTTATGGAACGCCTCGGCCTGGGACCGGAGGTGTGTGCAAAGCGCAATCCCAAACTGGTCTACGCGCGCATTACCGGCTGGGGACAACAAGGCCCACTGGCGAAAAGCGCCGGGCACGACCTAAACTACATTGCGCTATCCGGTGCACTGCACGCCATTGGTCGCAGCAACGACGAACCGCCCGCCATTCCTCTGAACCTGGTGGGTGATTACGGCGGCGGCACCATGTTCGTATTGACAGGCATTCTTGCCGCGCTGCTGGAATGCGGGAAATCAGGCACCGGCCAGGTGGTTGATGCCGGCATGGTAGATGGCGCACTGGCACTGATGACACCCACCTACGGAATGCACGCTTCGGGCGTAGTAAGTGACGAGCGAGGTTCCAATATTCTCGACAGCGGCGCGCACTTTTATAACACCTATGAAACCAAAGATGGAAAATACGTTTCCATCGGCTCTATCGAAACTAAATTTTACACTTTGCTGTTAAACACCTTAGAAATTGATCCCGATAGCCTGCCCAAACAAATGGACCGCGAACACTGGCCCGCATTAAAAGAAAAACTCAAAGATATTTTCCTGACTAAAACTCGCGACCAATGGTGCGCCTTGATGGAAAACACCGATATTTGCTTTGCCCCGGTATTATCCATGGCAGAAACGCCGGACTACGCCCACAACAAAGAGCGCAATGCCTTTATCGATGTAGACGGTCAAATGCATCCTGCACCCGCGCCTCGCTTTAGTAAAACGCCATCCAGTATTAAAGGTGCGCCCTGCTCACCGGGCGAGCATACCGAAGCAGTATTGGGCGACTGGGGTCTTAGTGCGGAGCGTTTGGCCGAGCTTAAAACAGAGGGCGCTATTAAATAGAAGTAAAACTCTGTGCCGGGGTACTGCACCGGGGTCAGTGCTGGAAAATAATGGACTCTTAACGGAAGCTGGCGTTAATGTCTGCCAGGGTTTGTTTGCCCGGACACAATTCTTTCTCACCCAGGTCTCGCAGAGCGCCACTAACCGTACCCAGGGTATTGTGAAAGTCCTGGCTGTCTGGATCGACATAAAGTAGGCCGGTAAGAATTTTGCCATTGGTTTTGTATTGCTGAACCTGGCGTAGTGCTTCGTTGCGATCGCGGATCGACTTCCGTCCAGCAATATTCTCGATATCACCGTCCTGCTTATACAGATGAATTACCGAGCCATCGTGAAGCGTGACTTCCTGCGTATAACCGGGTTCGTAGTCGGCAGTAATTTCCTGTTTTACCGGCACGAAATCCATTTTCCCCGTCGCTTCGGCGTGCTCGCGCACAAAATCGTAGGCCTTGGTAGATTTAGCTGAGTCGTTGAAGGTAACGCAGGGCGAAATAACGTCGAGAAAGGCGAAACCTTTGTGGGCCAGGGCACCTTTGATCAAGGGCACTAGCTGAGCTTTATCACCAGAAAAACTACGGCCCACGTAAGTCGCCCCCAACTGCAATGCTAGTGTGCACAGGTCTATGGGGGCATAGGGGTTCGGAGCGCCCTTTTTACTGGCGGAACCTATGTCGGCGGTAGCAGAATCCTGCCCCTTGGTTAGCCCGTAACAACCGTTGTTCTCAACAACATAGAGCATATTCAAATTACGCCGAGTGACGTGGGCAAACTGACCCAGGCCAATGGAAGCGCTATCGCCATCGCCGGAAACACCGACATAAATCATTTCTCGGTTAGCCAAATTAGCGCCGGTAGCGACGGAGGGCATACGCCCGTGCACGGAATTAAAGCCGTGGGAATTACCGAGAAAATAGGTAGGCGTTTTGGATGAACAACCAATACCGGATATTTTCGCAACCCGATGTGGCTCAATCGACAACTCGAAACAGGCATCAATAATTGCCGCACTAACCGAATCGTGACCACAACCGGCACACAGAGTAGATAACCCGCCCTCGTAATCCTTACGGGTATAACCCCGCTCATTGGCCGGGGAATTGGGGTGACGAAACTCGGGACGAATATAACTCATTGTTGATCCACTTTCCGGTTTAGGCTTTTCTTAACTTACGCGTCTTTTGATTTACCGTGCAAGGGCACCACAGAACCACCCTTCACACCAAGTCTGATCTGATCGCGAATAAAGCGGGCGGTAATCGGCATGCCGGCGAAATAATTCAATAACAGCAACTTGCGCGGATTGATTTCACATTCGCCAATCAATAATTTTCGTAACTGACCATCGCGGTTTTGTTCGATCACAAATACCCGTTCGTGCCGATCAATAAAATCGCTGACTTGCTGGTTAAAGGGAAATGCTCGAATGCGCAGGCCGTCAAAATGAAGGCCTTCATCCCGCAGCAGGTCGAGGGCTTCTAAAGTCGAATCCGTACTGGTGCCAAAAAAGATCACACCCTCACTCGTCGCTTGCTGTGCCTCAAATAATTCCGGCGCAGGCACACAGGTTTTTGCGGTTTCCCACTTCAGCAACAAACGCTCCATATTGCGCTCATAGACCTCACCATCTTCGGTATAAATCGCGTATTCATCCCGCGATGTACCCCGAGTAAAAAAGCTGCCTTTGGTGGCATGAGTGCCCGGCAAGGTGCGATAACAAATACCGTCGCCATCGACATCGACATAGCGGCCAAAACGCTCTTCAAGCTCTTCCAGCTCCTGCGCATTAAATACCTTGCCGCGGTCATAACTGCGCTGGTCATCCCATTCCAGGGGATCACTCATATTGTCGTTCATCCCCAGATCGAGATCGGAGAGCACAATAATGGGGGTTTGCAGGCGATCTGCCAGATCGAAACTGTCGGCGGACATCTCGAAACATTCTTTCGGCGATGCCGGAAATAACAATACGTGCTTGGTATCGCCGTGGGACGCATAGGCCGCCGCCAAGATGTCAGACTGCTGGGTGCGAGTGGGCATACCGGTAGAAGGCCCGGCTCGTTGAATATCAAACAACACCACCGGTACTTCGGCAAAATACGCCAGTCCCAGAAATTCGCTCATCAGCGATACTCCCGGTCCCGATGTGGCGGTGAAGGCACGCGCGCCGTTCCAGCACGCTCCGATGGCCATACCAATGGCCGCCAGTTCATCTTCGGCCTGGGCAATCGCAAACTTTTTTTGTCCGGTGCCTGGGTCTATGCGCAGACGATTGGCGTATTTTTCAAACTCCTCGACCATCGAGGTCGAGGGCGTAATCGGATACCAACCCGCAACCGTGGCACCACCGTACACGGCACCCAAACCCAGAGCCGTATTACCTTCCATCAAAATACGATCGCCCACCGCGTCGCGGCGCTCCAGGCGAATACCGAGGGGGCATTGGTAATGTTCACGAGCGTATTGATAGCCTAGCTCGAGAGCATGAATATTGGGCGCTACTAATTTTTCTTTACCCTTAAACTGCTCACCCACTAGATCGCAGAGCACACTGAATTCAATATCGAGCAACGCCGACAGGGCGCCGACATAAATCACGTTTTTAAACAACTGGCGCTGGCGGGGATTAGTGTATTCCTGCAAACAGATGGCGGTGAATGGCACGCCAATAAATTGCACATCGTCGCGCATTAAGCGCAAATCCAGAGGTTTAGTGTTGTCGTAAATAAAATAGCCGCCCGGCTCTAGCTCTTCTATATCGCGGGCCATACTCTGTGGATTAACACCAACCACTATATCGACACCGCCACGGCGACCGAGATAACCGCGCTCGCTGATACGCACTTCATACCAGGTGGGTAAGCCCTGAATATTAGAAGGAAAAATATTTTTTGGGCTAACCGGAATACCCATGCGAAAAACTGATTTCGCAAACATATTATTAGCACTGGCCGAACCGGTGCCGTTCACATTTGCGAAGCGAATAACGAAATCGTTAACCGCCTCAATGGGCTTCACTGCACGAGGGCGAGGCATAGTGCTGTTAGTACTACTCATAACACGGACGCCTGGGTGACCTGATAGAGAAATTTCTGCATATCCCACGCCGCTGTCGGGCAACGCTCAGCACACAAACCACAGTGCAAACACACGTCTTCGTCTTTAACCATGACCCGCCCAGTTTTGAGATTATCGGACACGTAGATCGCCTGTTCCAGGTCGTCGGCAGGAACACGCAAACTCTGCCGCAGCGCGGGTTCATCATCGTTGTCTATAAAATTAATGCAATCGGTTGGACAGATGTCCATGCAGGCGTCGCACTCAATACACAGAGCTTCTGAAAACACCGTTTGCACGTCGCAATTAAGACAGCGTTCCGCTTCTTTAAAGGCGGTGGCGATATCGAAACCCAATTCAACTTCCAGCCGACGATCTTTAAGTGCGGATTTTTTATCGGCGTGGGGTACTTTGTAACGCAGATCCTCCTCTATCGAGCTGTCGTAGCTCCACTCGTGGATACCCATTTTCTGGCTAACCAACGTGACGCCCGGCAAGGGTCGCTCGGCGACATTGTCGCCCTGGCAAAAAGAGTCGATTGAAATCGCAGCCTGATGACCGTGGGCGACGGCGGTAATAATATTTTCCGGTCCGAAGGCCGCGTCCCCACCGAAAAACACTTTGGGATTACTCGACTGAAAGGTAATGCGATCCACTTCCGGCATTTCCCATTGATCAAAGGCAATATCAATGTCTCGCTCGATCCAGGGAAAAGCGTTTTCCTGACCAATGGCAATCAACACCTCGTCGCAGGCATAGAACGCGGGTTCTTCCCCGGTAGATACCAGAGAGCGTTTGCCCGCATCGTTGTATTCGGCGACAACCCGATCAAAGGTCATGCCCACCAACTTGTCGTTTTCCAGGACAAATTCGAGGGGCACGTGATTATCAATAATGGGAATATCTTCGGTTTGGGCGTCGTCTTTTTCCCAGGGCGAGGCCTTCATGTCAGCAAAGGGACTGCGCACGATGACCTTGACCTCTTCACCCCCTAAGCGACGGGCGGTGCGGCAACAATCCATCGCGGTATTACCGCCACCGAGCACAATCACCCGCTTGCCAATTTTTTTGGTGTGTTCAAAGGCCACACTACCCAGCCAGTCAATACCAATATGGATAGAAGCATCAGCCGCTTCGCGACCCGGAACATTCAAATCGCGACCCTTGGGGGCACCCGAACCGACAAACACCGCGTCGTAGCCTTGCCCAAGTAAATCTTTCAGACTCTCAACGTAGGTATCGAACTGACTCACCACCCCCATATTCAGAATGTAGTTAACCTCTTCGTCGAGCACGGTTTCCGGCAGACGGAAGGAGGGAATCTGGCTGCGCATAAAACCGCCGCCCTTGATTTGCTCGTCGTAGAGGTCGAGCTGATAACCCAGCGGGGCTAAATCACGGGCTACGGTCAAGGCCGCTGGCCCGGCGCCCACTAAAGCGACACGCTTGCCGTTTTTTTGCGTCGGTATTTTGGGTAGACGATCGCTGATATCGGCTTTGTTATCGGCCGCGACGCGCTTGAGGCGACAAATGGCCACCGGTTCATCCTCGACCCGGCCACGGCGACAGGCGGGTTCGCAGGGACGATCGCAGGTGCGACCAAGTACGCCGGGAAACACATTGGATTCCCAGTTGACCATATAGGCGTCGGTATAGCGTTCGGCGGCAATTAAACGGATGTATTCCGGCACAGGAGTGTGCGCCGGGCAGGCGTGTTGGCAGTCCACTACCCGGTGAAAATATTCCGGGTTACTCGTATCTGTTGGCTTCAACCTCAAACCTCCGGAGGTCGTGGTGAGTTAACGGTTTTGCGTACTACTTTGCGAACATTCTTGCGTCTATTCTCACAGGGATTTCCCACTGAAATTTCCCAAAAAGGTTTCTCACGAGGATTTTCCAAGCGTACCGCAACCTGAACAAAAATATCATTACATACAATCAGTTAACATTTTAAACCGCACAGCAGAAACGAGTACTCGCCGACCTCAGGAACAAGCGAATAAGACCTGAGATGAGAGTTGGTCAATATGTTTGCGCGAGTTGATGAATTAAACCTCAAAACACCACCTCTACGCAATTAGGGATTGGCTATATCTACTGTTAAAAATCGCATATGGTCAGTAGAAAAAGTTATATGGCGTTAATTCACCGGGTATCCCAGGGTAAGTAACGACGCCGTAATTTCATCCAAAATCACGGGATCATCAATGGT
Organism: Porticoccaceae bacterium; assembly: GCA_018069525.1. Taxonomy (GTDB): domain Bacteria; phylum Pseudomonadota; class Gammaproteobacteria; order Pseudomonadales; family Porticoccaceae; genus JAGPUQ01. Next base: position 56,790 of record JAGPUQ010000005.1, read on the forward strand.
TGCAGGCATCTTCCAAACCTCGTTATCGGCGATCTTGCGCATAGTGGCGCGCAGTACTTTTCCGGAGCGAGTTTTAGGCAGGCGTTTCACCACCGTGCACAATTTAAAAGCCGCTACCGGACCAATTTTTTCACGCACCGATTGAATGGCCTCGCGACAGATTTCATCCTCGGATCGACTAACCCCATCGTTCAACACCATTACGCCCAGTGGTAACTGGCCTTTCATCGCATCGGTAACACCGATCACCGCGCACTCGGCAACATCGGGATGAGCGGCCAACACTTCTTCCATGGCACCGGTAGATAAACGATGTCCGGCGACATTGATGACGTCGTCGGTGCGGGCCATCACAAAAACATAACCATTTGTGTCGATATAACCGGCATCACCGGTTTCGTAATAACCGGGAAAGGTCTTAAAGTAAGAAGAGACAAAGCGCTCGTCGTTACCCCATAGCGTGGTAAAGGCTCCTGGCGGCAACGGCAGCTTCAGCGCCAGCGCCCCGATCTCTCCGGCGGGCAAGACCTTGCCCTCACCATCAAGCACCTCAAGAACAAAGCCCGGTACGGGTTTAGTGGGCGAACCCGGCACCACCGGCAGTAATTCAATGCCCCGACAATTGGAGCACGCAGGCCAGCCCAATTCGGTTTGCCACCAGTGATCAATCACCGGCACTTTGAGCTTATCCTCAGCCCAGCTCAGTGTATCGGGGTCGCAGCGCTCGCCCGCTAGATATAGGGTCTCGAAGCTGGGCAGCTGATATTGTTTTAAATATTCGCCCTGCGGATCCTCTTTTTTAATGGCTCGAAAGGCCGTGGGCGCGGTAAACAGCGCTTTAACACCGTATTCCGCAATCACCCGCCAGTAAGCTCCTGGGTCGGGTGTGCCCACTGGCTTACCTTCATAGAGCAGGGAGGTGCTGCCATTAAATAACGGACCATAAACAATATAGGAATGCCCTACCACCCAGCCTACGTCAGACGCCGCCCAAAACACGTCGCCCGGATTAATGTCGTAGACGTGTTTCATGCTCCAGTGCAGCGACACCACACAACCACCGGTATCGCGCACTACGCCTTTGGGTTCACCAGTGGTTCCTGACGTATAAAGTACATAAAGCGGATGACCCGCTTCAACCGGTGTGCAATCGGCGGGCGTCGCCGTCGCCTCCAGCTCGCTCCAGTCCAGATCGCGCCCGGCGACCATTTCGCCAGCCAAAGCATCGCGCTGTAAAATAATGCAGGTCTCGGGTTTGTGTGCCGACAGTTCAATAGCCTCGTCCAACAGGGGCTTATAGGGCACCAGACGTCCCGGCTCGATACCGCAGGATGCCGCCAACACCATCTTGGCTTGTACATCGTCGATACGCACCGCCAGCTCGTTGGCCGCAAAACCACCAAACACCACCGAGTGAATCGCTCCAAGGCGGGCGCAGGCGAGCATGGCAATAGTCGCCTCGGGCACCATCGGCATATAGATAATCACCCGATCGCCTTTTTCGATACCCTGGGCTTTTAAGGCCCCGGCAAACCGAGCCACTCGGTCAAGCAACTCGCGATAGGTGAAGGTTTGTTTGGTGCCGGTGACCGGGCTGTCGTAAATCAGTGCGGCCTGTTCGGCCCGACCACCCGCCACATGTCGGTCGAGGGCGTTGTAACAGGCGTTGAGCACACCGTCGGGAAACCACTTAATAAATGGCGGCGCACTATTGTCGAGTACGATTTTCGGCTCGGTGTACCAGTCGATTCCACTGGCCGCTTGCTGCCAAAAGCCTTCCGGGTCGTCACAGGCTCGCTGATATACCTCATCGTATTCACCCGACATCGTTGCGCTCTCCCCAATTCAATTATTTTCAAACATGTATTTTTAAATAGGTGTTTTTACGGCTTTGCGTGCTAATAGCCTATCTTCGAGACACCAATTAACTTGCCAACACTAATCTTCCAATACCATTCCCGCTCCACAAAACTTGCAGTGCATGGCGTCGACATCGTGGCCACTACGCTCGCAGGTCGAGCAGGTCCGCGAATGCCTCCCCCTGCCTAGTTGGCCCGCCAATTCGGCGGTAACAATACCGGTAGGTATTGCGATAATAGAATACCCCACCAACATCGCTACGGTGGAAATCATCTGCCCCAGAACCGTTTGCGGTGCAATATCGCCGTAGCCCACGGTGGTAATTGTCACAATTGTCCAATAAATACTTTTGGGAATACTGGTAAAGCCATTCTCCGGTCCTTCCACCACAAACATTAGGCTACCAAACACAAAACTTAATATCATTACAGTAAAGAAAAACACCAACATTTTGCGTCGCGCCAAATACAGCGAATGCAGTAAAATATTAGCTTCCGCCAAATAGCGTATGAGCTTGAAGACACGAAATACCCGCAGTACCCGCAGGATACGGATAATCAGCAGATATTTGGCTCCCGTAACCACCAGGGCCAGGTAGGAAGGAATCACTGAAATCAGATCAATTAAGCCATAAAAACTGAAAATATAGCGAAATGGGCGATTTGTAATATAAATACGCACGAAATATTCGACCGTGAAGAGTAGCGTAAACATCCACTCCAAATACAAAAACCAGGTACCGAAATTCAGATGCAGTGCTTCTACGGAATCGAGTACCACCGCAGCCACACTAGCTAAAATGGCATAAATCAACACCACATCAAACAATTGTCCGGCGGGGGTATCCGTGCCGAAGATAATAAGCTCCAGGCGCTCGCGCAAGCTATCTAGTTTTTCTGACATCTTCCCTCACCGTTAAAAATTTGGCCTGTAAGGCCTGTTCGCAAACCAGCATTATAACCGCAGCCGAGCACCGCTATAATCCCCCTTATGACTAGCTCTAAAAACAACGCAAACATGACTACCCCAACGCCACTAAAACGCGTGTTGGGTACCACCCGTATCACGCTCTACGGGGTCGGTACTATTGTCGGTGCGGGTATTTATGTACTGCTTGGTGAAGTTGTCGCGGCCAGTGGTACGTTCTCGGCTCTATCATTCTTGCTGGCCGCGGTGATTGTCAGTTTTAGCGCTTACTCCTACGCTCATCTAACACGGAGATTTCCGGTAAGCGCCGGCGAGGCCGTCTATGTGCAGGAAGCCTTTGGCCTGCCCACCGTGTCGAGCGCGGTAGGCTGGGTGATTGTAGTTGCCGGTATAGTCTCTGCGGCCACCATCGCCAATGGTTTCACCGGCTATTTCAAGCTTTTCGCTGCCTGGCCCTCCCCCTTAATCATCGTGTTACTAGTAGCCTTGCTCACCAGCATCGCCGCCTGGGGTGTTAGTGTTTCAGTATCGGTCGCAGCGGTCTCCGCGATACTGGAGTTTGCGGGTTTAATTTTAGTCATCTACGCGGGTGGCGAAAAAATCCCGGCGCTGCTAGACAATGCATCGAACTATCTCATACCCGACACTAGTATCGCCTGGGCCGGTGTTGGCACCGGGGCTTTTATCGCTTTTTACGCCTTTATCGGCTTTGAAGATATGGTCAATATGGCCGAAGAGGTGAAGAACCCGGAGCGCACCCTGCCCCGTAGTATCCTGATTGCCCTGGCGGTTTCGACGATTCTGTACCTTCTGGTCGCCCTGACCGCACTGGCAGCCTTGCCCATTGATGAGCTGGCAGGATCGGAAGCGCCACTAGCCATGATTGTTGAACGCAATACCAATATACCAGTATGGACTATCGGCAGTATTGGTATGATTGCGGTCGTCAATGGCGCCTTGCTACAAATTATTATGGCCTCGCGCATGCTCTACGGGATGGGCAAACGCGGGCTGGCACCAGCGCTGTTGTCGTCGGTAAACAAGCATACGCAAACGCCTCTGCTAGCGACCGTATTAATCGGTGGATTAGTATTAGGTTTTGCACTTGCGCTGCCGTTATCGACACTTGCACAATTAACCAGCGGCTTAATCCTACTGGTATTTACCCTGGTGAACCTGGCGCTGTTTGTGTTAAATCTGCGAGACGGCATTCCCGGGCTCTGGCCGCGACTTATTCCATTGATGGGCACTATTTTATGCGCCGGCTTTATTGCCCGGCACTTATTAAGTTAATAAAATCAACTCAGGGGAGATACCCTATTTATGTCCGTATCCGTACCTACATCTACACTGAAGCCTCTACCCGAAACCATGCAGTGTATTGAAATTACCGAAGCGGGCGGCCCCGAGGTATTGTCTCTCGCCACCCGAGCGCTACCGACACCCGGCGCCTCAGAAGTATTAATTCGAGTTATCGCCGCAGGCATTAATCGCCCGGATGTATTTCAGCGCCAGGGCGGCTATCCACCCCCCGAGGGAGCATCCGATTTACCCGGACTGGAAGTCGCCGGAGAAATAGTCGCCCTGGGTAACAAAGACGGCCCATGGCAGGTCGGCGACCGAGTGTGCGCCCTGCTCTCCGGTGGCGGCTACGCCGAATACGCCGTCGCCCATCAGGATTTATGTCTACCGATACCCGACCCACTTTCGGCCACTGAGGCCGCAGCCCTACCGGAAACTTTTTTTACCGTGTGGCACAACGTATTTGAACGCGCCCGATTGAAAGCTGGTGAAGTTTTATTGGTTCACGGTGGTGCTAGCGGCATTGGTACCACTGCCATTCAACTTGCTAAGGCATTAGGCGCACGGGTATTCACTACGGTGGGCAATGACGAAAAAGTGCGGGTGTGCGAAAAGCTGGGGGCCGAAAAGGCCTTCAACTATCACCACCACGACTTTGTCGAAGGCATCAAAACTACCTGCAAGGGTGCGAATGTCATCCTCGACATGGTCGGCGGCGACTACGTACAAAGAAACATTCGCGCCGCCGCATTTCAGGGTCGTATTGTTTCCATCGCATTTCTGCGCGGCTCCAAAATCAAAATAGATCTAATGCCAGTAATGCTGAAGCAACTGGTGCTCACCGGCTCCACCTTGCGCAGCCAGCCGGTTGCCGACAAGGCCCGCATCGCCAATGGCCTGCGCAAGCAGATATGGCCCCTGCTGGCCAAGGGGCAAGTCAAGCCGCAGATACACACCGTCTTGCCACTGGCAGATGCCGCGAAAGCTCATCAACTGATGGAAAGTAATACCCATATCGGCAAAATTATTTTACGCGTCAGTGATGAATAAAAATTCCCGCCTGGTTTACAGCACCGATGGTGGACGGGTTAAAACCCCGGGGGATACTGATGGCGATTCGAAACATAATGATTCAAAATACATTCCTTCAAAACATATTCCTTCAAAACATAGCCCTTCAAAAGCTGGTCGCTCTAAAACAGGCAGCGCCAAACAAGGCGCAGACAAAAATGATGGCATCGTGCGCATTCGGCGCGAAACCAGTGGTCGCAAGGGCAAAGGCGTCACCACCATTAACGGGCTAACCCTAGCAGAGAGTGAACTAAAAGCCCTCGCTAAACAACTCAAACAAAATTGTAGTACTGGCGGCACCGTGAAGGATGGCGTTATTGAAATACAGGGCGATCACCGCGATAAGATTCGCGACATTCTCACTGACGCGGGCTATCAAGTGAAACTCGCCGGTGGTTAAAAACACTAAACAAAATATTAAAAAAGACTCTGCAAAAATTGCCGCGCCCTGTGGTAGCTGGCCGAGTGCCATTACTCCAGAATTGGCCGCCAGTGCCGCGGGTACCCTGGACTACCCAACCTTTGATAGCGGCTACCTGTACTGGCTCGAATCCCGCCCCGAGGACAATGGCCGCAATACCATTATGCGTATGCTGCGCCCTACTCAAACAAGCCCTACTCAAGCAAGCCCTACTCAAGCAAGCCCTAAACCCAGCGCTATAGAAGAAGTTTTGCCCTCCCCCTTAAATGCTCGCAGCCGGGTTCACGAGTACGGCGGCAAACCCTATACCGTAAAAGATAACATTCTGTATTTTGTACTCCAGGACGATCAGTGTGTTTATCGTTTAGATACCACTAGCCCTGACGCCTTACCCGAAGCACTTACCCCCACGGATCAAGGCTTACGCTTTGCTGAACTGTGTCTGGATACTCCACGAAATCGATTGATCGCGGTGTGCGAACAGCATCGGGGTTATTTACAAGATCATCCACAAAGTAATCCACAAGGCAATCCACAAGAGAAGCCGCAACAAGAACCCGAAAACTTTATCGCGGCCATCCCCCTCGACGGCAGTCAAACCCTGATCAAACTGGTAAGCGGCGCGGATTTTTATGCCTACCCACGCCTCAACTCCGACGGCTCTCACTTAGCCTGGATCTCCTGGCAGCATCCACATATGCCCTGGGATAAAACCACTCTGGAAATCGCTGAGTTCGATACAAATGGCGCCATTGGCAACATTAAGCGGCCACTGGGCAACTCGGAGCAGAGTGAATCGCTGGTTCAACCTAACTGGGCAGCGGATGGCAGTTTGTTTTTTGTGTCGGATCGTAGCGAGTGGTGGAATATTTACCGCTTGAGTGCAGAGGCGATTACTAGCGACAAAAACGACGAGACCTGTCTTCCGCTCCATGCACTAAAAGCCGAATTTGCTACACCGCTATGGACGCTAGGAATGTCTAATTACGGGATCAGTGAAGCCCCCGGTAAGGGAAGGAGTCAGGAAGGCAGTAATTCTGATAGCAATGACCGCAACCTCAATTCCTGCAGCGTAATAGCAAGCTATACTCAAGACGGACTCTGGCACCTTGGCCGCGTCGATATACCCATCAACTCTCTCACCGACAATACGACATCGGCTGCAAAGCAAACCCCACTAACACCGATCGAGACACCCTACTCCCAACTCTCCTCGCTCGCTGTTAAGGGTAATCGCGCCTGGTTTATCGGCTCGTCACCGCAACGCGGTAGTGAATTGGTCGAACTGGATATTGCCACGCAAGGTCTGGTGGTTCTGCGTAATCTCGACACTCCGAGCAATGCAGATCAGAATAAGGTTAACGCGCCCGATCTTGATCGCGAACATTTTTCCCAACCTCAAGCACTCCGCTACCCGACGACAAACCACGACACCGCCTACGGATTTTACTACCCACCGACTAATCCCGGGTACACCGCTGTCAAGTCAGAAGCCCCTCCATTAATAGCCTTGTGTCACGGCGGCCCCACCGGAGCAACCAGCACCGCGCTAAATTACAAAGTGCAGTTTTGGACGAGCCGAGGCTTCGCTGTCGCCGATTTTAATTATCGCGGTAGCACCGGGTTTGGTCGCAGTTATCGCAACAAATTACACGGTAACTGGGGTCGCGCCGATGTTGACGATGTGGTCGCGGGAGTCGCTCACCTCTGCGAACGCGGTCTTGCCGATCCAGCGCGTTTATTAATCAGGGGCAGCAGTGCCGGAGGTTACACCGTATTGGCCGCGCTCACCTTTAGCGATGTGTTCCGCGCCGGAGCCAGCCTCTACGGCATTGGCGACCTGGAAACCCTGGCGCGGGACACCCACAAATTTGAAGCCCGGTATCTCGACTCACTAGTCGGCCCCTACCCAGCGTCTCGCTCTATTTATGTGGAGCGCTCGCCCATCCACCACGTTGAAAACCTCAACTGCCCGGTGATTTTTTTCCAGGGCCTGGACGATAAAGTGGTGCCGCCTAATCAAGCGATGGCCATGGTGGACGCTCTGAAAAGCAAGGGACTCGATGTGGTTTACGTACCCTTTACTGGCGAGGGCCACGGCTTTCGTCGAGCCGAAAATGTGGCCCGGGTATTTCGCGAAGAACTCGTCTTTTATCAGCGCATACTAGGCATAACCACAACACCATGAGCCGTTACCGCGCACCACAAGTAAAGTCTTCTCCCTACATTACGTCGGAAGGGGCCGACACACTGCGCGCAGAACGACATCAGTTATGGAAAGTGGAACGCCCCCAGGTAACCGCCCAGGTACACGAAGCCGCCAAGAATGGCGACCGCTCAGAAAATGGTGATTACATTTACGGCAAACGCCGCTTGCGTGAGATTGATAGCCGAGTGCGTTACCTGAATAAACGCCTGGACGAAGTCACCGTCGTCAGCCAGACACCCACCGATCCCAGCCGCATTTTTTTTGGTGCCTGGGTTACTTTAAAAAACAATACCGATAAAACCACACTGCCCGAAGTCACCTACCGACTGGTTGGCGCGGATGAAATCGATCCCGGTCGCGGGTATATCAGTATTGATTCGCCGCTGGCTCGCGCGCTAATGGGAAAATCTGTCGAAGCCGACATTCGTTTTATTGCCGCAGAAATCACCCAACATTACCGGGTAAGGGCGATAAGTTATTCGGAGTAGTAGGCGCATAAAAAAACCCGGTATCTAAACCGGGTTTTTCGTATTTCTATCGTAAGATTTTTTAAGCTCAATTTGACTAAAGCATAATTCTTTAAAACATGCTCCTTAAAACAGGCTTCCTTAAAACAGGCTTCCTTAAAACATAGCCGCTTCGTCTTTAACGCGATAGTCTTTCAAATAAATACCGTGCTCGCCATCAGTGAGGGTCTTTTTAATCAAAAACTCTTTACTTAATTCATTACTATCCGTCAAATGCAGCTCAACGGTACGCTCATCCATCGAATCTTTATTTTGATCACGCAAGATCACTATGGTCGGCAAATGACGGAATTTGTGCTTACCAGTGAGCACGATACCCACCATACCGTTGCGCAACTCCACAATAGTGCCTGGGGGATAGGGGCCAACGGCCTTGATAAATTCCAGGGCAATCTCTTCGTCGAATTGTTTGCCGCGATTTTCAAAAATGATCTTCTGCGCTTCCACCGGCGACTTGGCTCGAGAATAGCAACGATTACTGGTGATGGCGTCGTAGGCATCAACGACCGCAATGATTCTCGAAAACTCTGAAATACTGCTAGAGTCCAAACCCCGCGGGTAACCACTGCCATCGGGCCGTTCGTGGTGATTAAGCACAACATCCTTGGCCAGGCTGTGTACTGCTCCGCTGGTGGTGTCACTCAACAAGCGGTGCCCATCGATAGTGTGCTGCTGAATAATTTTAAATTCTTCTTCGGTTAATTTTCCCGGTTTGTCGAGAATTTCCTGGGGGGTTCGCATCTTGCCGACATCGTGAAGCAGACCACAAAGGCCCAGCACCTGTAGTTCCGATTCGGTCAAGCGCAAATGGCGGCCGAAGGCGATAGCCAAAATACACACGTTGAGGCAGTGCTCAGCTGTGTACTGATTTTCATCTTTAATCTTACTCATCCAGATCATCGCATCTGGGTTATTCATAATACTATGCACACAGGTGGTCACCGTGGTCTCGGCGACATCGGTATCGATCATTTGCCCCATCTGCACCGAATTCATAATGCCTTTGATATTGACCTTGCCAACATCAATGATGTCGCGAGCGACCTTGTGCTCTGCACGCACAGATTTTTTCGGTTCGTATTCGGGGCGGCTGTCCATGCGCCGTAAAGCACTCACTTTGGCTACAGGTTTTTTGCTGCCGCCACGCTTGAGACTAACTCCGGCATCTTTAAGTTTCGACTGCCCAGATAACTTTGGTGGTGGCGCCCCTGTATTCTTTTCATAGGGCGCGCGAACCTTGCCATCGCTCAAAATGAAGACACTCTTGCAGTGTTCCATTAAGGTTTGAATTTGACTATTGCTGCGAATCTCAAAACCCTGCACCAGGAAAGGGGTTTCTAGCCAGGGCTTGTCGAGATCCGCCACGAACATACCAATCTGTAACTGAGTGGTAGATATCTCTACCGTGTTCTCAGAAGAATGTCCTTGATCATCCGGACCATAACTATCAGACATCGCTCACTAACCTCCAAAGTCGCTTTATTTTATTATCCTACCTACACCTGATGATTATTCACTTTAAGTTTAGCTAAGGGAATAGCAATTCCCAATAAAAACGTCCATTCCGCTAATCAGAACCCATTTTTGGCGACTAACTCACAATTTCGGCTCTAACATCCGGTTAATTAAAGATTTTTCCTCTTTAAAACCCCATGTCACCCAGGGTTTCAGCGGCATGGTTTCAACGACATAGTTCCATTCCCGGTTCTGAGTGCGATTGGTAGACACATATCGGCGCAACCTGTTAGTTTGCTGCTGATACGGTGGCGCTGCTATGATTCCGCGAGTTCTACCATCATCCTCCACACGTACACACTTGCTCAACAAGAAAGCTTAGCCCAACACCAACTGAAGTAACGTAGACTCCCTTATGGCTGATCGATGTAACTCTGATTCACTGCCCAGCACCGATGTCAGCATCACCACTAACACCGACCAGTTTGTACACCGCCATATCGGCCCAGATCACGCCCAGCAACAAGCCATGCTGGATGTGCTAGGCGCACCCAACCTCGACGCACTGATCGAACAGATTGTACCACCGGCCATTCTCAAGACGACGCCCCTAAACTTAAGTGAAGCGCTGAGCGAGCGAGATGCCCTACTCCAGCTAAAAACCATTGCCGAAAAGAACCAGGTATACACCTCGCTGATCGGACTGGGTTATCACGACACCATTCTGCCGCCGGTGATTCAACGCAACGTGCTGGAAAACCCCGGTTGGTACACTGCTTACACTCCCTACCAGCCTGAGATTGCCCAGGGCCGGCTCGAGGGGTTGCTGAATTTCCAGCAGATGATTATCGATCTGACCGGCATGGAGATGGCCAACGCCTCGCTACTCGACGAAGCCACCGCAGCCGCAGAGGCGATGGCGATGGCGAAACGCCAGCAGCGCAACAATCAAAGCCTGTGCTTTTTCGTCGACTCGCAATGTCTGCCCCAAACCCTGGCCGTGGTGAGTACCCGCGCCGAACATTTTGGTTTTGAAATACGCATCGGCGATCCCGCCACCGATCTCCAACAAGGCGACTATTTCGGCGCACTCTTGCAATACCCTGGCCGCGATGGCCGGGTGAACGACTTGAGCAGCTGGATAACCCACATCCACCAACACGACGCCCTGGCCATTGTCGCCGCCGATTTGATGAACCTGGTTTTGCTGCAATCGCCCGGGGCGATGGGTGCCGACATTGTGGTCGGCTGCAACCAGCGTTTTGGCGTACCCGTGGGCTTTGGCGGCCCTCACGCCGGATTTTTTGCTTTTCGCGAGGCCTATAAACGCGCGGCACCTGGCCGCATTATTGGCGTGTCGGTGGACCAGCGCGGCAAACCCGCTCTACGTATGGCCATGCAAACCCGGGAACAACATATTCGCCGGGAAAAAGCCAACTCCAACATTTGCACATCTCAGGTCTTATTGGCGCTAATCAGCGCGTTTTACGGCATGTACCACGGCCCGGAAGGCTTGCGAAAAATCGCCCTGCGTATTCATGCCCTGACCAATGTCCTGGCGGCGGGTCTCCAGGCAGCCGGGTTTACTCTGCGTAATCAAACCTGGTTCGACACACTGACGATTGAGGTTGGCAGTCAGCAAAATACACTCTACCAAAAAGCTCAAACGAAGCATCTTAACCTGCGCAAGGTCGACGACGATGCACTCGCCATCAGTTTGAACGAAACCAGTAATCTCGAACTCGTTAAACAATTATTAGCTATTTTTGGCGCTCAAGTAGAGAAGCAAAAAACCGTCGCCGGGCTGTCACCCGCACTGCTGCGCAGCGACGCCATTCTCCAGCACCCGGTGTTCAATCGTTATCACAGCGAAACCGAGATGCTGCGTTATCTGACGCGACTGGAAAACCGGGATATGGCCCTCAACCACAGCATGATCCCCCTCGGCTCCTGCACCATGAAACTCAATGCCACGGCAGAAATGATGCCGATTACCTGGCCCGAATTCGCCAACATCCACCCCTTCGCCCCGATGGAACAAGCCCAGGGTTATCGACAACTGTTTAGCGAGCTGGAGCAAATGCTCGCCGCCTGCACGGGCTACGATGCGGTCTCTCTGCAACCCAATGCCGGCTCCCAGGGCGAGTACGCGGGCCTCGTAGCAATCACCAAATACCACCAAAGTCGCGGTCAACAGCAGCGCAACATCTGCCTGATCCCCTCCTCTGCCCACGGCACCAACCCCGCCAGCGCACAAATGGCAGGACTGGACGTGGTAGTGGTCAAATGTGATCAGCAGGGTAATGTAGACATCGCCGACCTCAGCGCTAAAGCCGAACACCACGCCGATCACCTGTCGGCCTTGATGTTGACCTACCCCTCGACCCACGGCGTATTCGAGCCAGGCATCACCGAAATTTGCGCCCTGATTCATCGCCACGGTGGCCAGGTGTATATGGATGGCGCCAACCTCAATGCTCTGGTCGGCATTGCCGAACCGGGCGCTTTTGGCAGCGATGTCTCCCATCTCAACCTGCACAAAACCTTTTGTATTCCCCACGGCGGTGGCGGCCCCGGCATGGGACCGATTGCGGTGGGCAAGCATTTACAGCCCTTTCTACCGGCCCATCCGGTGCAAGCCATCCCCGGCACCGATCTGGTCAACGGTGTTATTTCTGCGGCCCCCTGGGGATCTGCCTCCATCCTGCCCATTTCATGGATGTACATCACCATGATGGGTACAGAGGGCATGAAACAAGCCAGCCAGGTGGCGATTTTGAACGCCAACTATGTGGCCCAGCGCCTGGCTGCTTACTTTCCCGTGCTCTACACCGGTAGTCAGGGCTTTGTCGCCCACGAGTGTATTATCGATATTCGGCCCTTGAAAGCAGCCACCGGCATTACCGAAGAAGATATTGCCAAGCGCTTAATGGACTACGGCTATCACGCGCCGACTATGTCCTTCCCGGTGGCGGGCACACTGATGATCGAACCCACTGAAAGTGAGTCAAAACCCGAAATTGACCGCTTTATCGACGCCATGATTCGCATTCGCGAAGAGATAGAACAGGTCGCCAAGGGCACCTGGGACGCCGACGATAATCCTCTTAAACATGCGCCCCATACCCTGGCGGATATTCTCGACGACGATTGGGCCCGCCCTTACACCCGAGAACAAGCGACTCACCCGGCACCCTGGCTGCACGACGCCAAGGTATGGCCCACCGTTAATCGTATCGACAATGTCTATGGCGACCGCAACTTAATGTGTTCCTGCCCGCCACTATCGGACTACGAAGCCTAGCGCCTATTTTCTTATTTACCTGTTATCTATTACCTGCTACCTGCTACCTATTGCTTATCGCCTAAGGCTCATCTAAAACATAAGCCCTAACAATGAACTACCGATATCAAGCGCAATCGATTAGTATCTAAACCCTGAACAGTCACCGCAATCAAACTCGACCAGCCATAAAATTTTTAACCATTAACTTCACAACCTAAATTAAGAGGCCTTCCCCATGGCACAGAATTTGAATTTAAAAGTCATCGAAAACCCGCAAACCGAAGCGGAAACTATTCTCAAGGCACAAAAAGAAGCCTACCGGGCGAATCCCTACCCCTCGCTGCAGGAACGGCTCAACAATCTCGTTAAACTGGAAGCCTTGCTCAGCGACAATACCGACGCCATCACCGCTGCCATTTCCGCCGACTTCGGCCACCGCAGCGCCACCGAAACCAAATTAGTTGAAATTTTTGGTTCACTCACCGCGATCCGCGATACCCGCAAACGCCTTAAAAAATGGATGAAACCCCAGCGCCGGCATACTTCCATTTTATTTTTAACCGGTAAAAACGAAGTCATTCCCCAACCCAAGGGCGTGATCGGCATTGGCACTCCCTGGAACTACCCTCTGTATTTATCCATCGGCCCGGTAATCAACGCGCTGGCGGCGGGCAATCGCTGCATGGTTAAACTGGCCGCTAATTCGCAAAATCTGTGTATTTTATTACAGGGGCTGTTTCAGGAAGCCTTTGGCGATGACACCGCAGCCTACTTGCCCGGCGTGAGCGGGTCCGAATTCTCCAGCCTGCCCTTTGACCACATCGTCTACACCGGCTCGGCAGAGAGCGGTAAAAATGTGATGGCCGCTGCCGCACAAAACCTGTGCCCGGTAACACTGGAACTGGGTGGGAAATCCCCCGCCGTTATTTGTGAAGACTTTAGTGTTCGCGAAGCTGCAAATCGCATTTTGTACGGCAAATATCTCAACGCCGGACAAACCTGTGTCGCCCCGGATTATCTCTTCGTACACAAAAGCCAAGTAGATGAATTTGTCAAAATCGCGGGAGAAATACTTAAAGAGCGCTACCCCGACACCAACACCGATGATTATACATCGATCATCGACGAACGCTCTTATGTTCGACTGACAGATACTCTGGACGACGCCGCAGCCAAAGGCGCTACCGTGATACAACTGACTGCTGGCGAGCGCAATGACGAATTACGTAAGTTGCCACCCCACGCTGTACTCAACGTCAATCCCACCATGCGCATTATGCAGGAAGAAATTTTTGGACCACTGCTGCCGATAATGACCTACGAGTCTTTAGACGAAGTTATCGACTACATTAACGACCGTGAAAACCCCCTGGCGTTTTATCCCTTCAGTAACGACAAAGCCATTCAGGACAAATTGTTCTACAGTACTTTGTCGGGCGGCGTCACCATCAATAACTGCGTTTTCCACGTACTCCAGCACAGCATTCCTTTTGGTGGAGTGGGTGCCAGTGGCATGGGTCACTACCACGGTCACGAAGGTTTTCTCGAAATGAGTAAACTGCGGCCAAAATTTACTTTTCCTAAAGTGGGCAAGCCGGAGCTGTTCTATCCTCCCTACACCAATGCCCATGAAAAATTATATGCTCTGCTAAACAAGTTTAAGCTCTAAGCAGAACAAGAAAAAAAGTGGTGAATTCGGTCCCAAGGGCCGAATTCACCATCGCCAAAAAAAATAAAAAAGGCTAGCTTATGAAGCTCGTTTACCAGGCCGCTAACTCCATTGAAGCCCACATGATTCTGCACCAGCTAGAGCAAGCGGGCTTAAGCGGTCGTATTGACGGTGAATTTTTACAAGGTGGAGTTGGCGAATTACAAGCCAGCGGCATTATTCGCGTCATGGTCGAGGAAAGTGACTACGCCGCCGCTAAAGCCATTGTCACCGAATGGGATGCAGTACAACCCGCGGTTATCGAAACAAGACCTACGACCACGACACACCCTTTACTTGCCGGGTTCATCGGCTTTATTCTCGGCTTGGCGAGCTTAAGTCTTTATTACTACTCGTCCGTTACCTATGACGGTATCGACTATAACAACGACGGAACATTAGACGAAAAATGATTTTATCTTGACGGCAATCCGTCCAGGACAGAAGCCGATAGAAACTTAGATGGGAAAGTAGATCTTATTCACGATTACGGCAGAACGAGCCTTATAAAATCATCACAACTTGATGACAATTTCGACGGGGTTTTCGAGTCAAACATAAGATACAAACAGGGCCAGGCGATTTCATTCAGATCGGATACAACAGGAGATGGTTTCCAAGATTATAGAGAGGCCTATACAAGTGGCACTATACAAAAAGCGACCTATATTGACCCTGCCTCTAAACAACCCATCAAAATTTTATATTACGACGAACTTCAATTGATTAGCGGCAAAATAGATTCAGATCGCGATGGAAAACTTGATACGCAATACACATACAATGAAATAGACGAAATTATCCAAACAACACCGCTAGAATAACTCAGTTTGACCGGCATCAATGGATTCCACTACATCATCAAACCGCACCCCCAGGCCGATAAGTCGCACCGGGCGCTTGCCCCGCTGCCAGGCTTCTTCACACAGAGTTTTATAACTGTCCAACACCGGGCCGGCTGAAAAATTACGTTCGATGGTAGTTGTGGTGAAATCATTAAAGCGCAATTTCATAAACTGCCGGCCCACCTGATAACTGCTATCTACTCGCGCCAGGCGCGCGACAAATTTTTCGTGCAGGCTGCTAAGCTCCTGCAAGCAGTCGGGCAATGCGGCCAGATCATCTAAATAGGTATGTTCAACACTCAGGGATTTGCGGCGTCGATCGGATTTTACTTCCCGGTGGTCGATGCCCCGGCTTAGCTCGTAAAGCCGTTTTCCCATCGCGCCAAAGCGCTCAACTAATACCGGCAGTGTTATTTCCCGCAAGTCATCGCAGTGAGTTACTCCTAGCGCGTTCAATTTTTTCTCGGTAGCACGGCCTACCCCAAAAATCTTACCTACCGGTAGTTTGCGGACAAACTCATCCACCTGCGCCGGGGTAATAACAAACAAACCGTCGGGCTTCTCCCAGTCGCTGGCAATTTTCGCGAGAAATTTATTCGGTGCCGCACCCGCCGATACGGTAATCCCCACCTCTTTGCGGATTCGAGCTTTTATTTCCCGTGCCATCATGGTGGCACTGCCACCACATTGATCGCTGCCAGTGACATCGAGAAACGCTTCATCGAGGGAGAGGGGTTCAACATGATCGGTGTAATCGAAAAACACCTTCCGAATCTGCAACGATATATCTCGATATTTTTCAAAATTCGGCGGCACCACCACAAGATTAGGACACAGGCGCATGGCCTGGCCCATGGGCATCGCCGAATGCACCCCAAACTCCCGGGCTTCATAATTACAGGCCGCCACTACGCCGCGACGCTCGGCGCCGCCAACAGCCACCGGCAGCCCTACCAGGGCAACATCGTCGCGTATTTCTACGGCCGCAAAAAAACAATCACAGTCGCAGTGAATAATTTTGCGTTGAGTCGCGCTTGCTATCTCCATAGATGGCATTATCTCGTTGCCTGAAAATTCTGCAACACCGGCCATTCGGTAGCAGCCTGAGTACCAGGCAGAACTATTTCTTCCGCAGTAGCGTAAGACCATCGCCAACAGGGAGCATACTCAAATCAACGCGCTGATCATCTTTAACAAAACAATTAAACGCCTGCAGAGCCTGGGTATCTTCGCTGGGGTTTTCATTATTAAGTACGGAGCCAGTCCAAAGCACATTATCGACGGCGATTAACCCGCCGGGGCGCAACAGCACCAAGCACTGCTCGTAGTAATTGTGATAGCCGGTTTTATCGGCATCGATAAAAGCAAAGTCAAAACTACCTTGCTCGCCCGTCTCAATCAGTTCATTTAAGGTTTCTGCGCCTGGCGCCAAGCGCAGATCAATTTTCTCTGCAACCCCAGCTTTCTGCCAAAACTCTTTAGCTACCGCAGTGGTTTCTTCATTGATGTCACAGGCGATCATCCGGCCATCTTCCGGTAATACTGCGGCTACACACAATGCGCTATAACCGGTATAAACCCCCACTTCCAGGGTTTTTTTGGCACCCAGAATCTGCACCAACAAAGCCATAAACTGACCCTGTTCGGGAGCGATTTGCATCACGCTGCCACGCATACCGGCGGTGTGTTGCCGGAGTTGTTTAAGCACCTCGCTTTCCCGTAACGAGGCATCAAGCAAATAATGGTACAGCTCGTCGTTAAGTTGAATACTTTGGTTTGACATAGTGTCGCCGCCCTTGTGTTCAGTAAAAATACCTTCGTAGTTGCTTTGGTTTTCCCCTAAGTAAGCTCATCCGGGTCTCCGGGGTCTTCTGTGAGTGCGGTTTCCGCTATAACGCCGCCATCACCACCCAACATCACACCCAGCCAACGGGTTTGTTCTTCATTTTCCAGCGCAATTTTTACCAAAATAGTGAGCGGAATGGATAACAACATACCCACCGGTCCCAGCACCCAACCCCAGAACACCAGGGACAAAAACACGACCAGCGGCGATAAATTAAGCCCCTTACCCATCCAACGGGGTTCCAGAATATTACCCACCACCACATTGACCGCCACGTAGCCCAACAGAGTAAGCCCCGCAACCATTGGGCCAAGCTGAATCAATGCCAGTAATACGGCGGGAACCGCTGCAAGGATGGAACCCACAGTCGGTACAAAGTTGAGCAGAAATGCGAGCATGCCCCACATCACCGGATAATCCACATCGAGTACCCATAACCAGATGACGATAAGAATCGCGGTGAACAAACTCATCAAGGTTTTGATACCCAGATAATTATTAACGCTCTGCCTAAAACGCAGAATCGCATCCAGAGATTGCTCGGGAATATTTCGCGCCCGCGACAACTTTTCACTAAAGCCCACATCTTCGGCAAGAATAAAAATCACGGTCAACAAGATCATAAAGGCGTTAGTCATCACGTTGCCGAACGAGGCCAGAGTATTGCCCGCCAGCTGCATCACGGCGCCCGGATTAATACTTTCTCGCAACTGGCTAAGGTCATAGTTGAGGCCACCGCCCGCGAGCCATTGCTGCAAACCGAAACTCATTTCCTGCAAACGAGCCTGATAGGTTGGTAAATCGTTACTAAAATCCTGAATAGAACTACTGACCACCGTACCCAGTAATAGTCCCACCGCAACCACGGCAAGAATAATCAGTAAAATGGCTAAACTGCCCGGCACTTTTCTGGATTTCAACCACGCTAACAATGGCGAACAAATCAGTGCAATAAACACCGACAGTAAAAATGGTACCAATAGTGATTCCGCAGCTTTCATGCCGGCGACCACCACCACAAAGGCCGCCGCTATCAAAATAAAGCGCGCCGAGGTAGACGAGTTACTGGACATAATTATTTTCTCCTTGAGCTGATACTGAAATAAGATTTTATTAGGCACTCTCGATATTAAGGTCTTGCTTCAACTCTTCAAGAACGCCATTCAACAGTTGCCGCCCGGTATCAGAGAACAAATGCTTGCCGCCGACATAGTGCTCACTGGCAATAGCGTGGCAGCGCCGTTGAACCTGTAACAGTCGATCATTGTGCCTGATCGGTACCGCCATAAACACATCCCAGTCCTGCCTGGTCGCTGCTTCGCTCACCACTAATTCCAATAGCGCGATCAAGTTCTCTATTTCCAGTCGATATACTGGAGAACCAATGCGCATAAATACCGCTACCGCAATGACTAAAATTACAAAAGTGCACACAATAGTCAGCACCAGCGTTAGCAGTGAAGTCATCACGGAAACACCAGTAATTTAATCGACAGCACCAGCGTCACCACAATAATGACCGGCTGCACCATGCTGGCGCCTCGGCGTATCACCAAACTCGAGCCTAAGTACGCACCTGTTATTTGCGCTAGCGCCATCATCGCGGCCAGACCCCACAAAACATGGCCATTAAGGGCAAACAGTATGGCCGAAATTCCGTTGATGGTAAGCACCATGGCTTTGGTCTGCGCGGTAGCCTTGCGCAAGTTGTGACCCCATAGCCAGACAAACAAAAACGGTAAAATAGAACCGGTTCCGGGTCCAAAAAACCCGCCGTAAAAACCCATTACCGGTGCGGCGAACCAGGTAAAACGATGGGATGACAGGCGAGCAACAGCATCGTCGTCACTGACGCGCGGTGAAAATACAAAGTACACCGCAATGACGATTAACAAGATCGGAATCAGCCGGGTGAGAATATCGCTACTCACTTGCTGCACTAACAGCGTACCCGCTACTGAACCCAAACCGGTGAGTACCAAGGCTCCGCTCATCTCCCCGAGTTTCAAATGACCGGAGCGAAAGAAATTCCAGGTGGACGACAAAGTTCCGACAGCGCTTTGTACTTTATTGGTACCTAGCGCCTGGAGTGGCGGCAAGCCCGCCCACAACAACGCAGGCAAGGTAATTAAGCCACCTGCTCCGGCAATAGAGGAGATAAAACCGGCACCAAAGGCGGTGGCGATCAATACAGTGATAGTTAGCAGGGAGAGTTCTGGCACAGCCTAACTCGCATTCGGATCAAATGGTTCGGAAAAATAGCTTTAGTCAACATCGACACGGCCGCGCAAGGCCTTGGTTTTACCGTGCCGGGTTTTATTATCTACCCGTTTTTTCCGCGAGGAAAATGTCGGTTTGGTGGCTTTTCTAGATTTGTACTTATGGGTGGCGGCCAGCACCAAATCCCGCAAACGCTCCCTGGCATCCAGTCGATTTTTTTCCTGAGTGCGAAATTTTTGCGCCTTGATTACAATCACTCCATCACTGGTAATGCGCCGGTCGCGGTAGTTAAGCAGACTTTCTTTATCAGCCTCTAAAAGCGACGAAGCCTTGATATCAAAACGCAAATGTATCGCACTGGATACCTTGTTGACGTTCTGTCCGCCCGCACCCTGAGCGCGAATCGCACTAATGTCGATTTCGTGGTCTGGGATCGCAATATGCTGGGTGATGATTAGCACGCTATGTATTTGCCTTAAAAATAAATCTATAACGGTGTCTATAATAACGCAAAGTAGGCGCCCAAAGGCGGCACAACTTAGTCATTCCTGGCTGCAATCTACAGCCAAATAAGGGGTCGCCTTTATCCTAAACAAACCATAGAATAGGCCAATAACAACACACCAACTAACTATGCCGGGGTCGACATGTCCGATTTGTATCATCAAGGTAACCGAGAGTTTCAAGATCAGTTTGGTACCCGACCACTGGCCGATCGCATCGACGATCTGATTCGCAAGGACCATCTCGAAGAAGAAGAAATAGAGTTTATTAGCGCGCGCAATATGTTTTTTATCAGTACGGTTGATGCCGATGGTCGTCCTACCGTGTCCTACAAAGGCGGGGCGACTGGCTTTGTCCGTGTACTGGACGAAAAAAATATCGCTTTCCCTCTCTACGATGGCAACGGCATGTTTTTCAGCGCAGGCAATATCAACGCGAACAATAATGTGGGTCTGTTATTTATCGATTTTGAAAATCCTCACCGCTTGCGCCTGCACGGTACCGCGACGGTAAGCACGGACGACGAACTACTCGACAGCTATCCTGAGGCGGACATGATTGTTCGCATCGAGGTACGCAATACCTTTATCAATTGCCCGCGCTACATTCACCCGGGTGCTGGCACAGAGCAGTCAGTCCATGTCCCCGTCGACGGTGTTGAAACCCCCGACGCCGAATGGAAAACCTGGGATGTGGTCGCCGATGTGGTACCCAAAAAGAAACCCTGAAGACATATCCTGAAGACATCTCTTGAAGACAATCCCTGAAAAGAAATAAGCAGAACGCGACGAATCAACAAACCCAGTTCCTGCCGGAGTCATCATGATGGACGATCACATCCTTGGGCAAGTCGCTTCACTGTGGCGCTATCCGGTAAAAAGTATGCGAGGTGAAAACCTGAACACCGCCTTTATCGGATATTCCGGTGTTTATGGCGACCGGCTCTACGCCTTTAAAAGCTCCAAAAGCCCCGACTTCTTCCCCTACTTCACCGCCCGAGATACCCAGGATATGCTGCGCTACACACCGCGTTTTCGCAGTGCCGACGCCGCCCAGCAACCCGTTAACTGGGCGGTCGCAGAAACGACCAGCGTGGGCATTACGCCGCTATACCCCGAGCTCGAAAACATGATGCTCGATGTCGAAACACCCAGCGGCGAATCATTCGCCATTAATGACCCCGACCTATGTAAACAACTTCAAGCCCCTGCGGGTGAAGATCATCAGGTGTCCTTAACTCACTCCGCCAGAGCGATGACCGACTGCCGCCCCCTCTCGCTTATTTCCGAGCAAACCGTCACACAACTGAGCGAAGAAACTGGTATCGATATCGACCCTAGACGTTTTAGAGCGAACCTTTATCTCTCACTCAAATCACCCGATTCAAAACAGACCGGTTTTGCCGAAAACAGCCTCGTCGGGCAAACCTTAAAAATCGGGCCCAAAGTTATTATTTCCATTGTCGAAAAAGATCCCCGCTGCGAAATGGTCATGTTCGACCCCGATACTGGAGAAAGTAATCCTGCCATTTTGCGCAACATCACCCAGGCTCATCAACGTAATGCCGGGGTTTACGCTGCTGTACTGGTTGAAGGCATGGTAACGAGCGGCGACTCAATAACATTGATAGCGTAAACCGATTAGGCCAGACAAACTAAGCACTCTCAGCACGACCAAAAACAATATCCAGATGCTGCTTAGGCAGAGACGGTGTCGACAGTGACACTCCCACGGTGACTACAATCGATAAGGCCTCACCGATGGTGGTGCAGGCAAAGGGGTTATTCGCCTGACTCGCCACCCAGAATAAGCCCTGTTGAATCACACTGCCATCCACAGCGCCGCCAGGCAGCCAGGCATTACGCAGCACCGTAAATGACACCGCGCCAGCAATAAAACCCCAGATAGCACCCTGCTTAGTGACCCCGCGCCAAAATACGCCAAGAATGAGCGGCCCAGCCAGAGCCGCCATCATGCCCCCGAGACCCACCCAGACCATTAAGGCAATATTCTGCCCAATGGAAAACCAGGCCAGCACCGCTGCGCCGAGCAGCACAAATATAATTGACCAGCGACTAATACGCAGCACGTTGTGGTCAACCTCCTCCGTAGTCGCATCCGGATGTAAAACATTGACCAGGGTGCGACGATAAATGTCGTTCGCAAAAACTTGCGAGGTGGAAATCACCAGGCCGTCGGCGGTGGACATAATCGCCGATAGAATCGCTATACCCAACAAGGCCGCGAGCCAAACCGGGAACAGTTCAATAAATAAGGCGGGAATCGCCTGATTAGGTCCGCCGGGTATTTCCAGTAGAACATCCCCCAGCACAGCGCGGGCAAGAATACCGCCGAACACCATTGACGCCAGTATTAAACCGAAAACCAGACACACCGCCAGAAATTTTGTACGACCAATACCTTCCTTCAAAGCCCACACTTTATTGCCAATATGGGGCAGCATACCGAGAGACAAGTGAGCGAGAAAAATAGCACTGAAATCCCACCATGAATCAAGAATGGCGGAACCCTCGTAATGCACCTGCACCAACTTTGAATCGAGTGCGGATAATGTCGCAATCACATTCGATAAACCGCTACCTGCTCCACCCTCAACTCCAGCATTTACACCAGTACTTATGCCCACATCCACGCCAACACCTAAGACAAACAAAGCGATAATCATCGCCGCCACCGCCAGCATCGTCGCGCCCTGAGCGCCGTCGGTAATAATATCCGCGTGAGCGCCACCGAGCACCACGTAAACCAGTAAGACCCCGGTAGTCACCGCCAGGGCGCTCACGGCACTGAGCCCCAGCATCTGCTCAAACATAACCAGACCGGCTAATAATTGAGCTGCCAGATAGAACAACAGGACAATCGAAAATACCGCAACAATCACCCGCAATGCTTCTGACTGATAACGGTCGCCAATGAATTCCGGTATCGAGCGGTTATTGAATTTATTGCCGGCTTTCTGTACCTGCTTAAAACATAACCATACCCCAAGATAAGTGGCCAGGGGATAGACCAGAGCATAGCCAATGGCTGGAAACCCAAAGCGATACCCAAGGCCTGGAATCCCCAGAAACGTCGCTCCCGAGGCGGTAGTTGCCGTCATTGCAAAGGCCAAAAACCACAGACCGTAACCACCGCGAGCTGTAGAGAAATCGTCGCTGTTCTTTACCTGACGCATACCCAGGTAGCCAAAACCGATCATGGCTCCCACGTATAAAAACAAAAATCCCCAGGCCCATATTCGTAAGGAATCCATTAATGCCTCTGTTTAAAATTTTCTATTCAGTAGCTTTTATCTGATTTATTTATAATGCGTGTTTGCCCGGTTTGTTTGCTTAAGACACTAAACAAGACACGGGGTGTACATCGTGTGTAAAAACACCGTGTACACCCGCTATTATTTTTTCAGCAGTTTTTTCAATAAATAGCGATCGGATCGGCCAGCGCCTGCACCGCACCCCGTACCCGAGGAGGGCCAAACACAAAGAAAAACTCCAGTGCGCCGTCCCGCACCAGCGGCCCGGTGTTCATGGTTTCAAATAGATAAATGCCATTTTCCAGCAGCAGTGTAATGTGCCCCTGAAATATCCGTCCGGGTTTTTCCGGCGGGATCGGATCCACCCCCCAGGTATCAGCGCCCACCGCCAACACGTTTTCGCCTGCCAGGTATGTGGCCACCCCCTCGGCAATACCCGGTTCGGTGGAACCCCAGGTTTTTGGATTTTGGCTCATCATGTTTTCGGTCCAACCGGTGTGAAACAACACCACATCACCCGGGCGAATCGGCGTGTTCTGTTTACTGGCAACGGCCTTAACATCCTTCACGCTAAACACCTGGCCCCCCTTAAGGTAATCGACACCGAAATGCGCGGCCATATCAAGCACGATTCCCCGCGCAACTATGGGCGGTACTTTTTCTATACCCAATTTGGTCAGGCCGGTGGTAGTAACAAAGTCCTCACCCTTCATGCAATTATAAAAAGTGCCGTGCTGACCAACGTGGCCTAAACCATCTAATTGCGAGCCAATACCAAACCAGCCCTGAAACATATCGTCGTTATAGTTAAAACCATTGGGGAAGGCCTCCCGCCCCCATTCCTGACCAGGCTGAACAATCTGCAAATTAAGACTACGAGGACCGAAGGCCGGAGTATCTTTGTCGATGATCACGCCGAGATGGTGGGTTTTTCCGCGCTTTACCAGTTGCGAGGCCAACAGCACGCTCTGCGGAGTAATTAAGTTGGCCGCGCCAATTTCATCCTCAGCACCCCACTTATTAGGCTGACAAGATTCCGCCGCAAGTCCAGTACTCAGCGTCGCAAATATCGCACCCGCCACGCATAAACGCGTTATTTTTATCATTTTCCGATCTTCCTGTTTTTCTAGCAAATCAGCTTCTCGTACCATCCCCAGGTAATATTATTCGCGGACCCTCTCAACAAACTACTCTAAACAGCTTTTCGATCAAAGCCGCGAAGCCGTCAACTTCACATCCGCCAACTGCCAAATGACCTCAAAAGCCTTAAGTGCTTCATCGGCAGCGCTATCCTTACCCTGGGCCCGAAGACTCTGCATTAAGCCAAACGTCGACCAGCCGTTGCGTGGAAACTGTTGTAGATCTTCTCGGTATACCCTTTCTGCTTGCTCGGGACGCCCGCCACGCAATAGCGCCAGGCCCAACGACTGCCGAGTGGGGTAATACCAGAACGGCGGCTCTGTGTAGGGTAGCGCATCCTGCAAGGCTACCGCCTGAGTAAAGTACTCGATAGACTTGTCCGCATCGTCGCTATGCATCGCGATCTCTCCGAGCAACAGCTGATCGGCTATTTCCAGAACCTGGCTCGCGGGATAATCGTTGGTGTCGAGCAGCGCAATAGAAGCGGCGCTCTTGCGTTCGACCAGCGCGTCGCGCTGCTGCTTTGCCAGTTCTACCTGGTCGCTAGCAAGCAAGGCAAGGCCCCGGGCGTAATGCCAGATACCATTGGACAGATCGAACTCATCGAGGGGTTGGGGTTCTGCAAGGATTTCATCCCAGTGAGCAAACTGCACCAATGCCTGCAGGGGCACGGTGCGGAAAAACTCTACCACCGGGAATTGTCTAACCTGCTCAACACTGACCCTTGTCACCAGTTTGCGCGCGGCCTCAATCGCCACTGCACTACGCCCTTCCATGCTGGATGCCGACCACAGGAAATGAATGTTATGGGGATAGTACAAAGCCGGGTAAAAGCCCTGGGCGTTGCATTGGGCGATGTAATTTTCATCAACTGCGGCCGCTCTAACGTTGGCCTCTGCGGCATCATTGTAGCGACCCACTCGCCAGTAAGTATGCGCCGGCATGTGCACCAAATGGCCGGCACCCGGTATCAGATGAGCGAGGGTATCCGCCGCCGCCTCCGCTTTTTCCGGCGCGCTGGATGCTTCGGTAGCGTGAATATAAAGATGAATAGCCAGGGGGTGCTCGGCATTTTGGGCAAGAGCCGCTTCAAGTATTTGCAGTACTTCGCGGGTAGCAGGTTTAGCTTCACCCTTTTCCGACCAGTAATTCCACGGCATGGTATTCATCAGAGCCTCGGCAAACAACGCGTTGGCATCCACATCTTCGGGATATTTATTGGCGAGTCCACGCATGGCATCGGCGTAAGCCTGATCGAGGGGGTCTCTGTCTGTGGCAGCATCGCCGTTATAACGCGCAGCCAGGGCATCTATATAGTCCTGCTCCCGGGGGCTCACCTTATCTTGTCGGCTCACGGCTTTCTGCAAGGCCTCATAAGCAAAAACCCGCGCTTCCGCCGCCATAATCACCTTGCCCTTGCTGGTGATATTGATATTCGGCCCAGTGGCCAGGGCTTCACCCCAAAAACACATGGCGCAGTTATCATCAAGACGTTGGGCGGCGCGAAATGAACGTACGGCCTCGGCATGATTAAACGCAAATGCCAGCACCAGGCCCTGATCAAAATA
Source organism: Porticoccaceae bacterium (assembly GCA_018069525.1). Taxonomy (GTDB): domain Bacteria; phylum Pseudomonadota; class Gammaproteobacteria; order Pseudomonadales; family Porticoccaceae; genus JAGPUQ01. Next base: position 82,953 of record JAGPUQ010000005.1, read on the forward strand.
ACGCTGCGCACCGGAGTCCTCGGTCGTAATTGGGTGAGTGTGCACCCCCAAACCCTCAAACAAGGGCGCACCGGCTCGCGCAACCAACTCTTCATTTGATTCCGGTGTAAAACTAGGTACGTCGGACTGAGCAGCGGTAGCTTGTTTGCTTGCGGGTTCTACGCCAACAGACGCCTCCTTACGATCACATGCCGATAGGACGATGATCCCAACAAGTATTATTCCCCATAGCATTTTCATAACGACTCTCCCTATTTAAAGTAATAGTAATTAGACCGCTGGAAGGCTAGCTAATATATGAATGTGCATCAATGTTTATCGCTGACGCAAAGTCTGAATTAATGGTAAAAAAGATCTCGAGAAAATCAAACAACTATTAAAAACTTTGTTGTAAAACCCTTATTACTAAACCAGGCTCGCAATGATCTAAGGCTGAAACTTTAGTGCTGCACTATGGAATCGTAAAATACAACCGAATTGCGCTCCTCTTTGGCTTTATACATCGCCATATCCGCATGATCAAGAAGACTGTGACCCTCTCCATTGCGAGGAAATAGCGCGACACCGACACTGGCCTGCAACTGACACGACTGACCACTTAACTGATGATTTGCCCCAACAACACTGATAATTTTTTCTGCAACTTGTTTGGCTTCGTGGGCGGCCTTAGCTTCATCGTGAGACAGTTCCGGTAAGATCACCACAAATTCATCTCCGCCCAAACGAGCCACAGTATCCTCTTCTCTCAGCATCTCCGTAAGTCGATTGGAAACTTGCTTCAATAATTCGTCACCAGCCTTGTGGCCCAAACTATCGTTAATACTTTTGAAATGATCCAGATCGATAAATAACAAGGCTCCAGTAATTTTTTTGCGTTTCGCATGGACGCAAGCCTGCTCCAAACGATCAAGTAATAAGCGCCGGTTAGCCAAACCCGTCAGGGGATCGTAATAAGCCATTTTTTCCGCGGCTAAGTGCGCCGTCTTGGCAGCGGTGACATTAACCACTGCGCCGTGCAGTATCAGTTTGCCTTCGGCGTCTCGCTCCACTTCGCCTGTAGTTTTCAACCAGATATCGCCGTCTTTTCGGGGATAACATTGTTCGAATTCAATACCCCCTCCGGCCTCAAAACTCCGTATAACCAGGTCATACAAGCGTTCATAATCCCCTACTGGCATCCAACTACGATAGGTTTCTAGACTCTGACCAATCATTTCCGGGAATCCAATGGCCTCCTCACTTCCCTCAAGCCAGTGGATTTCAGTGTTCTCTAGATCAATATCAAAAATACCTACCTGCCCTGCAAGCGCGGCAAGCCGTGTCGTTCTTTCTGTTTCAGTTAATTTCAGGTGAGCCATTTTAGCGTCAGTAATATTAACTACAGTACCGCGCAATATGAGTTTGCCGTCGGTACTGCGCTCTACCTCACCCGTAATTTTCACCCAGATATCGCCCTCTTCTCGAGGATAACATTGTTCGAATTCAATACGCCCGCCAACCTCACTCTGTGCGAGAAGATCGTCAAAACGCTCGGAATCCTCAGGCAGCATCCAACTACGATACATTTCCAAACTCTGGCCGACCATGTCTTCCGGGAACCCGATCGCACTTTCCGTTCCCTCAAGCCAGGATATCTCTCCGTTCTCGATATCGAGATCAAAAATAGCTACCTGACCGGCGATCGCCGCTAGCCGCGCTGTCTTTTCGGTTTCTGTCAACTCAGACACGAGGGATCGCGTGCGCGCATCTCGCTCTTTGCGTTTGGTGATGTCGTGGAAGGTTATTAAAAACTCAGCTCCTCTACCCGTCGTCACCGCTACCACCCCTAACCGCAAATCTATTTGCTTACCCGACGTATGAAGTACCTGCCATTCCAGTTCACTATCGCGATTGGTAGTTGCGAATAATTCTGCCCAGCGCTTAGCGCTCTTTATCCCATCGCCTTGATACTGCCCGGAAAACTCACTCAGCTGTTTATCAAGAATGTCGCTCTCATCGCGACCCAAAATGTTACTCAGTGCTTGATTGCATTCAAGGCAACATCCCTCTTCATTAAACAAACCAACGCCATCGCTCATTGACTGAATCAACAGCCGAGCACGGCTTTCACTTTCTCTAAGAGCAATATCCGTCTCCACCAGGTCACTAATATCACGCTGTGTCACCACAAAATGAGTCAGAACATCCGATTCATCGCGCACTGAGGTAATGGTTTCTATTAGATGACGGGGAAGCCCCTCACTATTCGTACGCACTGTGCGCCCAGCCCACGAGCCTTTTGTGCCGGGGTGATCAAAAAACTCTTCCAGTTCGCTGTCTTCAACATTTTCATACAAGTTGGCAATATTCGTTCCTACCAGTTCTTCCTGATAAAATCCGGCCTTGTAGGTTGCCGAATTTGCCCTTAATACCTCACCACCCGCACTAGCGATAATAATCGGTTGCGCACTCTCAAAGGCAACTGCGCCGATACGCTGTTCGATACGAGCATAAGAAATAGCGGTGATATCTCGGAATATCAGAACCACCCCCTCTTTATGACCCTGAAGATCAAAAAGGGGTGCCGCTGTTTGAACAATATGACGCTCCTGACCACTTGCGTTGATAAGAATGTGCCCATTGGTCAGCCCGACGCTTTGCCCACTTTCAAGCGCCATCAAACCGGCGTTTTCGATACTGGTCTTATCTTTACGGCTAACGGGCCGGAAAACTTCGTCCAGGGGAAGCCCTACCACCTCATCGCGATTACGGGCAATAATACTCTCCGCAGCTGACGTTATGAGAGTTATCCGGGCGTAGGCATCGGTGATAATAATGCCATCCGCAACTGACTCGAAGATGCGCTCTAGATACTGCTCACGGTCGCGCAATTCGTCCATCAAACTTAGCGCTCGCGACGAACTCCGATTATATATTCCTGCAATAAGGCCAAATTCTCCATTGCCTTTTAGGTCGCACAAAACCCGCTCCCCGCGTGAAAATCCTTCCATCGCTACGAGTAGTTCCTGTAACGGTAAATTGATAAAACGGCGGATAAACATCGAAATAAATAAAGTTAGGAACAATATTATTAACAATGGCCAGACAGTGTCCTTCAAGGCAAGAGACAAAAGCTCGTCGTGGATTTTTAAATGGCTGTAAGCAACAAAAATCAGATATCCCGCTGGAATACGAACTGCATCCGATTTAATTTGAATAGGGTGATAAGCAATAAACCAGTCACTGTGATCGACAAACAGAGCAACTTTGCCGCCGCGAATTTCGTCCAACACAATGTCATTAAGGATGATGTCATCAAAGATCGGTGCCGGCTTACTACTAAACTCGCCATTATCGATGCTGAATAACACACGGTTATCTGGCGTGATCACCGCCAGCACTTCTAAGGTAGGAATATTAGAGAAAGTTTGGAGTATCCCCCTAAAGTACTCCATATCGGGCTCAACCTTCGATTGCTCTAAGAAAGCATCACCCAGTAAAAAAGTGTTTTGCCATCTGGCTTTAATATCGTCGATCCGGCGTTCGTGTAAATTAAAATAGTGCACTACAGCCCACAACAAGAACACCAGAGCTGGAATTACAATCGATAATAACGGCACCCAGCGGCGCAATAAAATAGTCTGCAGGGGTCTACGGCTGAACCGTGTTTTCATATCTTATGCCTTCCACTAAACAAGATAACCACTCGATACTGGCCCCATTAGTATTTGAATGGCAAGCTAAGACATATCTAACTTCCACCCCCCCTACCGCCCATCAAAAACGATCGGTCAAAGATTAGTATAGCAAAGCTAAGCCCTACAAAAACGGAGACATTGCTAACCATATCTGGCATTATTGTAGCGATACATAGGCCGCAATACGTCCGCGCCTCATCCAAATCGATCTACTAAGCCCTTTAGTTAACTCAGGTTTTGTTGGCCGGGATTTTACTGACTTAGGTGAAATTGACTTAGGTTTTACTAACTTAGATTTCTTAACTGAATTTAATCGATTGGACTTAATTGGCTGGATTTAACTGACTGGACTTAGCTACTCGGGCTTCCTCTACTGCTTTGGCATACGGCATAGCTGTCCAAGAATAGCTAGCGAAAATCCCTGGGATCTGCCGACAATAAGTCGTCAAACTCCTCTACCTCCATGGGTTTTCCAAACAGGTAGCCCTGGTAGCAGGCGCACTCCCTGGCCCGCAAAAATTCGAATTGTTCTTGTGTTTCTACTCTCTCGGCAAGCACTTCAAGATTAAAGTCACGGGCCAAATTAAACATTGCCTGCATTAGAGTTTGATCACCGTCAACATTGACCACATCCTTGATGTAACGGCTATCCACTTTAAGTCGATCAATAGGCAGGCGTTGCAAGTCGTGCAGCGACGAATAACCCGCGCCAAAATTATCAATGGCAATACCGACACCTAAAGCCTTTAACTGCTGAAAGACTTCGGCGGTCTTATCGGTATGCTCAACCAGCAGTGCTTCGGTCACCTCCATCATCAATCGGCCTTTAGGAATCGAGTGATCTGCAAGGCTACTTGCTACCGTATCCAAAAAACCCTCGGCGCCAAATTGACGTAGACTAATATTGATTGTGATACGAAGATCAACCCCGCGCTTTGTCCAGCGCGCTAACTGAGAACAGGCCTCCCGCAATACCCATTCGCCGAACTCGACCATCAAACCATTATCTTCGGCAATCGGAATGAATGCATCGGGAAGTACCAGGCCACGCTCGGGATGCAACCAACGCAACAATGCTTCAGCGCCAATAATACTGCCTTGACTATCCACTTGCGGCTGAAAATACAATTGCATTTGCCGCAGATCGAGCGCGCGATTCAAATCGCGCTCCAGCGCCAATCGCGCATCGGCCTGTTGTTGCAATAAAGGTTCATAAAACGCAATTGAATTGCGCCCCATATTTTTAGCCTTGTACATGGCAGTGTCGGCGTGGTCTAACACCGTATCGCCACTACCATCACGAGGAAATAAGGCAATGCCAATACTTGCGCGTAACTGATGCCATTGACCAGCAAGCTCGTAACCTTCACCAAGCACAGCAATGATTTTTTCGGCGACGTTTTGTGCTTCGTGCGCGGCTTGAGCACCATCCAAAGACAGTTCCGGCAAGATCACCACAAACTCATCACCGCCCAAACGCGCCACCGTATCTTCTTCACGCAGCATGGCCGTCAGTCGATTAGCAATTTGCTGTAATAAGTAATCACCGGTCTTGTGACCAAGGCTATCGTTAATAATTTTAAAGTGATCAAGATCGACAAACAGCAAGGCCCCGGCAATACGTTTGCGTTCTGCATGGGCACAAGCTTGCTGCAAGCGATCGAGCAATAAACGACGGTTTGCCAGGCCCGTTAGAGGGTCGTAATACGCTAGTTGTTCAGACTTTAAGTGAGCCAATTTAATCGCTGTAATATTGTTTACCGCACCGCGCAACACCGCGGGCTTGCCACCAGCATCACACTCCACCTCACCTGTCGCCCTAAACCAGAGCTCTAAACCCTCGGGGGTAACGAACGACTCTTCGTAATCCATTGCTTGCCCGGTGTCTCGGCTCTGCTTGATTGCCTCACCGAAGCGACTCCTGGCTTCAGCACTCAACAGTCGGTCAATCGTGTCTATATTACTCAACGCCTCTCTCGGCAAGCCAAAGGTACTTTCGGTTGCCGATAACCATTCAATATTACCGCTAGTAAAATCAATTTCAAAAATAGCAACGTGGGCGGCCTCGGTAGCCAGTCGTCCCATTTTTTCTTTTTTACCTAATTCTTCCACTAATCTGCGCGTGCGCTCTTCCTGTTCCCTACGCTGGGTAATATCCCGAAAAGTCACTAAAAATTCACGTCCCCCGCTAACCTCAACAGCGACCACTGTAAGAGCCAGGCCAACTTGCCTGCCAGAAACGTGCGTTGCCTGCCATTCGTGCTCGATATCGAAACTGTCTTTTTCAAACAGTCGCAACCATCGCTCGCTACTCAGCACTCCATTCGGCTGATATTGCCCAGAAAAATCTGTTAGTTTTTTTCCGATAAAATCCCGCTCATCGCGACCTAATATCTCGGCCAGCGCCCAATTACATTCAACGCAATACCCATTTTCGTCAAATAGCGCCACGCCATCACTCATGGCTCGAATCAATAGTCGATATCGACTTTCGCTTTCACTCAGTGCTCGACCGGTTTCGACCAACTCACTGATATCCCGTTGCGTCACCACAAAGTGAGTCACCACGCCCAATTCGTCACGCACGGCGGTAATGGTTTCCATAATATGGCGAGGGTTGCCTTCGCTATCCACTCGCACCGTGCGTCCGACCCAGGAACCACGATTACCGGGGTGATACAGGAAGTCCTTCAGCTCACCATCTTCAATATCCTTATACAAGTCACCAATATATTTATCTGTAATATCTTCGCCATAAAGACCAATGTCACGCGCCGCAGAGTTAACCCGAAGTACACGACCCTCTGCATTGGCGACGATAATCGGTTGGTCGCTCTCAAACGCCACGGCACCAATACGGTGCTCAATACGCGCGTAATAGGCTTCGGTCACATCCCGAAATACCAGAATAACGCCCTCACTTATGCCTTCCGGATCAAAAATCGGTGCCGCAGTTTGGGTGATATGGCATTTTTCGCCATTCTTTTTGACAATAATTTGTTCGCTAACCAGTTCAACCATGCGCCCGGTTCTCAAGGCACTCAGCGCAGCATTTTCCGCGACACCTGGATCGCTTGCACTCACCGGTTGAAAAATTTCTTCTAGAGAACAGCCTTCTATCTCTTCACGACGATAACCGGTAATTCTTTCTGCTGCCGAATTGAGTCGAGTGATGTAGGCATTGGCATCGATGACAACGAGTCCTTCTACAGTCGCCTCAAAGAGGCGATCGACATACTGTTCTCGGTCACGCAATTCATCGACCAGACTCAAGGCTTGCAGCGAACCTTTATTAAAGATTTGGGCGATGCGACCAAGCTCACCTCTGGCCTCAAGCGGGGCTTCAATTCGCTCCCCACGCGCAAAATTTTCAGCCGAATTGAGCAACACTTGTAAGGGCCTACTAATAAACCGATTGATAAATCCGACCCCAGCAAGGGAGCCGATCAGTACCAGCAGGAAAGGCCATAGGGCATCGCGTAGCACCCTGGTAAGAATTTCTGTGTGTGTTTCAACGAGATTATAGTTCAGGAATACAAGGTAATCCGGCGGCAGAGGGTAGCTCTCCGAGCTAACCTGAAGAGCGTAGTAAGCCACCAGCCAACCGTCCTGCACTATAAATTTAACACCATCGCCGCTGCGGACTTGCTGTGCGATAGCACTATCAAATGCTGGCATTTTAGTCAGGGCGGAAGCGCCACCGTCGGAACTCTGATTAAGCGTTTGTTCAACACGGGAAAACACGGTGTTATCCGCCTCAAAAACCACCAGCTCTTTTAAAGATGAGTCCTTCGCGAATTGTTCGAGTATGGTGCGAACAGCAGTCGGATCCGGCTGCCTTTGTAACTGACCGACAAAAGTGTCAGCTGCTAGAAAATTGCGCTGCCATTCACGCCTGAGTTCGTCAACCTGGCGATCATGCAAGGACGAATAGTGCAACACCGCCCACAAGGAAAACACCAATACTGGCATCGCGACGGCATAAAGAGGCAACCAGCGACGTAGTGAAATGCTACGCATCCGTTTGCGATCGCGTCCTGCACTCATATTTGTACTGCCTTCCTTCGGCGACCAGATCATTCCGGTGCCCAACGCTATGAATTAACTAAAGCCAAAGATGTTATTTCTGTTTATTACTTGTCGGTTAGCTTCTAATTATAGCAAATAGGGTGACATATATAATGCCAAACGGGTTTAAACCTTAGAACTTTGACAGTAACTCGGCCCACTGTTGAGTAAGCCCCGTGCGAAAATCCGGATGCGCAATACCAACCAGTGCTTCCGCGCGTTTTTCAAGCGACAGATTTGCTAGTCGCGCGATACCGTATTCAGTAACCACGTAATCAATATCACTACGCATACCCGTCACTGGGGCAGTATTGAGAATAGGCACAATTTTGGAGATCGCGCCTCGTTTCGCGGTCGCCTGTAGTGCCAGAATACTGCGCCCGCCTTTACTCGACTGCGCGCCACGTAAAAAATCGATTAAGCCACCGCCTCCGCCAATTTGCTTGCCGCGAATGGTTTCGCTATTAAACTGGCCAAACAAATCAATTTCCAACGTGGTATTAATCGCTACCAAATTATCGATCTGCGCGAGTACACCGGCATCGTGCGTATAGCTCACCGGACGTATTTGCAAGTCTGGACAGCTCTCGCACCAACGGTAAAATTCCCGGCTACCCGCGATGACCCCAGCGGTAATTTTTCCCTTGTCCTGGGACTTCCGGCTACCATCAATCACCCCGCTTTCCACCAGGGGCATAAAGGCTTCGGTGAGCAGACCAGTATGCACACCTAGATGTTGCTTCCCGCCCAGCTTTTTCATAATAGACACGGGGAGCGAACCAATACCTAGCTGCAAACAATCGCCGTCTTCAACCAGGCCAGCAATATGTTCAGCAATCAACAAGTCCGTTTCGGAACCTTCCGCCACTGCGTACTCCAGCAGTTCACCATCACCTTCCACCACGTAATCAATGTCGCTGAGCGCAACCTTGGGAGCATCAGCGATATAGGGCATATGCGCGTTAATTTCGGCGATGACGAGCGTGGCTCGAGCCAACATCGCGGCGGAATAGTCTCCATGTAGGCCGACGCTGCAAAAACCTGCTGCATCTGGCAATGACACCTTGATCAGAGCAATGGATATATCGTATGCCTTTTCCATCGCGCGATACCGCGCGGAATGAAAGGCTGGCGTAAATTCGAATCGGCCTTCCTCGTGTAAAGCCCGGTAGTCTCCGAGAAAAAACCCACTGTTCAGTATCGCGCCAGTAGAAATTCGATTCACGTCCAAAGCCTGCATGGTCGGTACGGAGCTATCAATAATACGTAACTGCTGAGTTAGTTTCGCCTGAGCGATCAGATCGAGCACTGCATCCGGCTGGCCACACCCCCCCTCAACAAATATCGAAAGGCCATCAACAAAATGCTGGCGAACGGTTTCTACACTGAGCTTGAGAGGAATTTTCTGAGTCATAACAATTAATACCTATCTAACATTCGATCGAAAAATGAATTGAACCAATTTAGCACAGCACACACAACGCAGACCACTTACACGAAAGAAAACGGTGCATTTCGCATTGTTTGCAAAGCCCTAAAGTGGGGCAGATCGCCCCTTTATGCTGCACATACCTGTAACTCGACTGCAAAACAGTCAGCGGGGAGAACTATCTTGTTATTAAAAAAACAACCAAAAACTTGGCACAAAGATTGTATTAACGATAGGGACACTACAGAAAGCCCATCGAAAACCCGGGCTGCCATTCAAAACATCATTACCTATATATTTAATTTGAGGAAAGTTCATATGCTAAAAGTCTCAACAAAAATATTTTCCACCAGCATAGCCGTATTAGGTATTTCAACTTCCATGCTTTCCAGTGCCGAACCTACGATTAACCAAAGCATTAGCGCAGCCATTGATGATAGTAACGTGGATTTAAACCTGCGTTACCGCTATGAATTAGTCGATCAGGACGGCAAGCCTGAAGATGCTGGGGCTTCAACTCTCCGCTCCAGAGTCACGCTAACCTCCGGCAATCTTGGCCACTTTAAAGGTCTGGTAGAAATTGACAATGTCTCGTACTTAGGTGGCGATACTTTTAATAACACCGAAAACGGCAATACGGATCGTCCCGTTGTTGCCGATCCGGATTACACAGAAATCAACCAGGCTTTTATCAGCTACGCCTTTGACGACAACAATAAAGCCACCGTCGGCCGTCAGCGTATTAACCACAGCGGTCAACGTTTTCTCGGCGGAGTAGCCTGGCGACAAAACGAGCAAACCTTTGATGCTGCGCGCCTGCAACTAACGCCCATCGATAAACTCACCATAGACTACAGCTATATTCGGAAGGCAAATCGAATTTTCGGCCCAGAAGGCCTGGATGCAGAATTTGAAGGTGATAGCCATGCGGCCATTTCGACTTACAAAATTACTGACGGCCATACCTTATCCGCCTTCGCTTACCTTCTAGACCTCGAAGAAGCCCCGGTGCTATCTAGCAACACTTACGGTCTGGAGTATGTCGGTAGTTTTAAGCTAAGCGATGACTTTAGTCTTGGTGTCAACTTATCCCTCGCAGAGCAAAGTGACGCTAACGACAATCCCCTTAACTATGACGCTGGCTACTACTTCGGCGAGCTCGCAGCCAGATTTAAACCTCTGACTATCGCCATTGGTCACGAAGTTCTGGAGAGTGACGATGGCGTCAGCTTCAAAACACCCCTGGCGACACTGCACAAATTCCAGGGCTTTGCCGACAAATTTCTGGCAACGCCGCCGGATGGTATTGAAGACAGCTATATCAAACTGGTGACCAAATTAGGCGGGGTTAAATTAGTTGCTTTTTACCATGACTTCGAAGCCAACGAAGGCAGCATGGATTACGGAAGTGAAATCGATTTCGTCGCATCCTATGCCTTTAACAAAAACTACAGCGTTCTATTTAAATACGCCGCCTACGATGCCGATGAATTTTCTACAGATACCGATAAGGTCTGGTTAATGCTCACCGCCGCTTTCTAAAAATTTTATATCCAATACACACCATTGATACTTGAAAAATTGGATTTTTATTTATTCGACCCACACATTTTTTAACACCGAACAGGGAGTATTACCCATGATCAGTAAACCCAAACGAGGCCTTTTTTTAACATTATCGAATGGTCGAAAAACCGCTTCTTCAATCGTGACCACTGGCACGCTAGCAATAGCGCTTGCAGGCTTATTGCTATCTTTATCTGCCTGGTCAGCCAGCGACATAGGCGAACCCGAAAAGGAAGATCTCAAATTTGGTTTTATCAAATTGACTGACATGGCTCCCTTAGCCATCGCCTATGAAAAAGGCTATTTCGAAGACGAAGGCCTCTACGTCACTTTGGAGGCTCAGGCGAACTGGAAAGTCCTACTCGATGGGGTCATCGATGGGCAACTGGATGGCGCTCATATGCTTGCCGGACAACCCCTGGCCGCAACTATTGGCTTTGGCACCAAAGCGCACATCATTACGCCCTTCAGCATGGATTTAAATGGTAATGCCATCACCGTATCCAACAGTATTTGGAAACAGATGAAGCCTTATGTTCCTCTTCAAGCTGACGGCAAACCGGTTCACCCTATTAAAGCCGACTACCTGAAACCCGTGGTAGATAAATACCGTGACGCAGGCAAGCCTTTCAAAATGGGCATGGTGTTTCCGGTATCGACCCACAACTACGAGCTGCGTTACTGGCTAGCAGCCGGCGGTATCCATCCCGGTTACTATGCGCCGTCGAAAGGTGATATCAGCGGCCAGCTCAATGCCGAGGTACTGCTTTCGGTAACACCACCGCCACAAATGCCAGCCACCATGGAAGCCGGTACTATTTTTGGTTACTGCGTCGGCGAGCCATGGAACCAACAGGCTGTGTTTAAAGGCATCGGTGTGCCGGTGATAACAGATTACGAAATCTGGAAAGATAACCCCGAGAAAGTCTTCGGCATCACCAAAGAGTTTGCCGACAAGTACCCCAACACCACCACCCGTATGGTCAAAGCACTGATTCGCGCCGCTGCCTGGCTCGACGCTAACGACAACGCTAACCGTCCCGAAGCGGTGAAAATATTATCTCAGTCAAACTATGTAGGCGCAGATTACGAAGTAATCGCCAATAGCATGACCGGTACCTTTGAATACGAGAAAGGCGACAAACGTGCGGTGCCTGACTTCAATGTATTTTTTCGCTACAACGCGACCTACCCTTACTACAGCGATGCCATCTGGTATCTCACGCAAATGCGTCGCTGGGGCCAGATCGACGAATTCAAACCCGATAGCTGGTACGTCGATGTCGCTAAATCGGTCTACCGTCCGGATCTTTACTCCACTGCAGCCAAAGCCTTGATAGCGGATGGCACGCTGAAGGCATCAGATTTCCCTGACCTCGATAAGGAAAGCGGCTTTCGTCCGCCCCAGGATACCTTCATCGACAATATTGCCTATGACGGCTCCAAACCCAACGCCTATATCGATATGTTCCCTATCGGGCTGAAGGCTAAAGAAAGCGCCAAGTAAATGATCCACTATTTCAAACGAGCTAATTCATTATCGAAAAAACGCATATTAAATCCGCTTGTTTAATAGTTGAAATGGATACCACGCCGCTACGGAGTGGTATCCATCGCCCCGTGTCAATTTTATCTAGCTAGCACCCGCAACGATAAGCGACATGACCATCAAAAACTGAACTGTGACCGACTTAACCATGACCGATCTGACTATTACGGAACAAGCTGTGACCGACTCAGGCGTAACGGCCAAAAGCACCCAGAACTCTATCAAAGATAAATCGAAGGAGACCAAATCTGTGACCCAGGATCGCTCCAGGCACTTACCGTCAACTACCACCAGCACTGTAGATACCGCCACAAAACAAGAGCAAATCAAGTCAGCCAAAAATGGCACTCCCCTCTATGTCCGCATAAATAAAGCGCTCGATCTTATTGGCTTCACCTGGTTTATACCCCTGGTTAAATTATGCGGTGGTGAAAGCCCCAAAACTCAATTTCGAGATTTACTCGCCGCCGTCGGTGCGCCGGTAGTATTTTTCATGATCTTCCTGGGGTTCTGGAGTTGGGGTGCCGCTCAAATTGAAACCAGTCTCGGTGTCATTCCAGGGCCATCACAGGTCTATCAGGAAGCTCAAGGGCTAATGGATGAACACAGAGCCGAACGGAAGAAAGAAATCGCCTTTCAGGAACGTCAGGACACCCGTAATGCAAACAAGTTGGAAAAGAACCCAGACGCCGTCATAAAAACCCGTAACTACACGGGTAAGGCGACCTATATAGATCAAATTTTCACCAGCCTGTTTACCGTGTTTACTGGCTTTGTCATTGCCACCCTGGTCGCAGTACCGCTAGGTATTGTCTGTGGTATGAGTCCTATTTTTAATGCCGCGATAAATCCAATTATTCAAATATTTAAACCGGTATCGCCCCTGGCATGGCTACCTATTGTAACTATGGTTGTCAGTGCTTTATATGTCACCACCGACGACTCATGGTTTGATAAATCCTTTTTAACCTCTGCTATCACAGTAACGCTGTGCTCCCTCTGGCCAACACTGATCAACACCTCGGTCGGGGTGTCATCCGTCGACAAAGATCTGGTCAATGTTGGCAAGGTACTCAAATTAAGTAAAATGACCCAGGTCACTAAAATCATCCTGCCCTCCTCCTTACCCTTTATATTTACCGGTTTGCGCCTATCACTGGGCGTTGGCTGGATGGTTTTGATCGCGGCAGAAATGCTCGCTCAGAACCCCGGGCTTGGCAAATTTGTCTGGGATGAATTTCAGAACGGTAGCTCCCACTCTTTAGGACGCATCATGGTAGCGGTGTTCACCATCGGTTTAATCGGATTCGCCCTCGACCGAGTCATGATGACCTTACAAAAACTATTTTCTTTTGGTGACACTAACGTCTAGGAGTTGAAAACCATGGCATTACTTGCCCTTAAAAATGTGGGGAAATCCTACGGTGAAGGTGCTAACAAAACCGCTGTCCTAAAAAATATTAACCTGGAAATAAACGAGGGAGAGTTTGTTGCCATCGTCGGTTTTTCGGGTAGCGGAAAAACCACCTTAATTTCGGCGATCGCAGGATTGATAGACGCCGACGAAGGTTCTATTACAAAAGATGGCGACGCTATCAGTGGCCCCAGTGCTGACCGAGGCGTGGTGTTTCAGAATTATTCACTGATGCCCTGGCTTACCGTAAAGGAAAATGTCGCGCTTTCTGTTGATCAGATATTCTCCGACAGCTCCAAAAAAGAACGGGAAGAGCGGGTCTTAAAATATGTCGCCATGGTGGGTTTAATGCCCGCCCTACAAAAACGACCGGCCGAGCTTTCCGGTGGCATGCGTCAACGTGTCAATGTCGCCCGGGCGCTGGCAGCCAGCCCCGACATACTCCTTCTCGATGAACCCCTCAGCGCACTGGATGCCCTTACCCGCGCCAATCTTCAGGACGAAATACTACAAATATGGGAGCAAGAAAAGAAAACCGTCATCCTTATCACCAATGATGTTGACGAAGGCCTGATTATGGCCGATCGCATAATCCCCCTAAAACCTGGGCCTAATGCCACCTTTGGGCCGGAGTTTAAAATTGATCTGCCGCGACCGAGGGATCGCAGCGCAATGAACCACGACCCCGCATTTAAAGCGCTGCGCGCCAAAATCACCCAATACCTGATGGATATCGGTATCGAAGACAGTGACAATGAGGCGACGGTTAAGCTACCGCCGGTAAGACCCAACACCAGTATCGACTGGAAACTCGACACCACAGCCCTGAAGCCGGAAACCGGTGGCGCTCTTAATGAGCGCTACCTCGAATTTACCGGCCTGGACAAAATTTATCCAAGCCCTAAAGGCCCGATTGCCGTTGTCGAAAACTTTAATTTAAAAGTCAGGCAAGGCGAATTTATTTCTCTGATTGGTCACTCCGGTTGCGGTAAATCTACCGTGTTATCCATGTGTGCCGGGCTTAACGAAATCAGTAATGGCGGCATTATTCTCGACAATAAAGAAGTCTATGCCGCCGGACCCGACAGAGCTGTGGTATTTCAAGCGCCTAGCCTTTTCCCCTGGCTCACCGCTGTCGAAAACGTAGCACTGGGAGTAGAAAGTGTTTACCCCCACGCACAGAAAAGCGAGCGCGCCGATATCGTCGAATACTATTTAACCCGGGTCGGTCTCGGTGACGCCTTACACAAAAAAGCGGCTGATCTGTCAAACGGCATGCGCCAACGAGTCGGTATTGCCCGAGCCTTTGCCCTGTCGCCCAAACTGCTCTTACTCGATGAACCCTTTGGCATGCTCGATTCACTCACCCGCTGGGAATTGCAGGAAGTACTCATGGAAGTATGGGAGCGTACCAGGCTGACTGCGGTAATGGTCACTCACGATGTGGATGAGGCCATTTTACTGGCCGACCGCGTCGTGATGATGACCAATGGCCCCCAGGCAACCGTAGGCAAAATTATCGATATTGACCTGCCCCGCCCGCGCAGCCGTAAGGCTTTACTTGAACATCCGGATTATTATGATTATCGAGAGAGTTTGATTTCGTTTCTGGCCGAATGTGATCAACATTAAATCTCACGATAGCCGACCCACTGCCTGCGGCTGGAAAAAAGCGACTAGACCTTGTTCAGGCTTAGTGGCTTTTCTGGGTATTTTATAGTGCTCCTGTCATTATTGGATAGCAGCTTCAAAACTCTCGAGGTCAGACATACTAACCTCCAGGTCTCGTATCAAACCGTCTTTAACCGCATATATCCAGCCGTGAACTGATAGTGCCTGATTATTTTTCCAGGCATTTTTCACCACTGTGCTACTGGAGACATTCAACACTTGCTCGATCACATTCTTTTCACATAGGCGATCGAACTTTAATTGTTCACTCCCACAACCGTCAATTTCAGCGCGATGGTAACGATAGACATCCTGAATATGACGCAGCCAGTTGTCGATTAGCCCGTGTTCCTTAATTTCCATCGCGGCCTGGACACCACCACAGCCGTAATGTCCGCAGATGATAATGTGCTTAACTTTTAATACTTCAACAGCGTATTGCACCACCGAGAGGCAATTCAAATCGGTATGAACTACAACATTGGCGATATTGCGGTGAACAAACACTTCTCCCGGTGGTAAATCGATAATCTGATTTGCAGGCACCCGGCTGTCGGAACAACCAATCCATAGGTAATCTGGTTCCTGCTGCTGGGATAAGCGATTAAAGAACTGGGGATCACTCTCAGTGGTACGCTCAGCCCAACGCCTGTTATTGTCCAATAGTTTATTAATTTCGCTCATCTTTTGTCGTTAACCGCCTACACTCCGTCTGATCGTTATCATAATACTAATTTTAAGAGAAAGATGTATCTTTAATGCAGGTACTGCTCGCTCAGAGTCCAGACACACAAGCCCCGTTTACAAAAATAGCTTAATTACTAACAAGCCATTAATCACCAAACCTACGATAGCAAAGCTTTTCCAAAACACGAGGGGATTACGCGCTAATAATGGCTCGTTTCGCTCTCTCAAAAATTCGTTGTTGGGGTTAGCCAGATCATAGATAAACTCTGACAATTCGCCGTAGCGTCGCTCGGCATTTTTATGCACCGCCTTCTCCAGTGCTCTATCAATCCACACCGGAAAAGCGGGCAATTGCTGACGAGCCGACCTGTAGGCAACTCTTTGGATAGAGCCTTCATTATACCTGTCGCCATAGGGTAACTGCCCCGTGATCATTTCGTACACAATCACTCCCAACGAAAATATATCGGAGCGAGCGGAGCAGAGATAACCCTGTAGATATTCTGGCGCGGTGTAATTTTTGGTGCCCAATAACGTCAGGCGATCAAGGGGCGTCGTAATTTCTCCGATACCGGCAATCTTGGTGGAACCGAAGTCGATGATTTTGACGGTACCTTCGCGATCGATCATTATATTCTCGGGCTTCAAATCCTGATGGATCATTTCTTTATTATGGAATGCCATTAACCCGCGGGAGATTTGGTCAACAATTTCTCTGACTTCACCTAAGTCAGGCTCGGGGTTGTCGTGCATCCAGCCCCGTAAGGTCTGACCATCAATGTATTCAGAAACGTAATAGAGAAAATTTCGAGGCCGGTTTTGCCCTAACACACGTAATACGTGGTTATTGTCGAGCCGGGTACCGACCCATTCCTCGTGCATAAACATATCGAGAAATACCGGGTCGTCCTCGAAATTAATTGACGGTGTTTTCAGTACAACTTGTTCACCGCTGTCGTCATCCTCCGCCAAATACACCTGCGTGCGATGACTGGCATGCAGCTCCCGCAGTATTTTATAGCCGTCGATCTTCATGCCCGCCTGTAGTTCTGGCGGAAAAGGCAGCTCGGTTAATTTTTTATACAGCGCGTCTTCGTCAATATTAGGCAAACGATCTACGCGCAGGATCTGACACGACACATTATCCGAACTACCATTGCTTAAGGCCAATGTCGCTATTTCGCGCGCCGCTTTATCGAGGTTATCTGGGTACTGAGTAACAAATTCACTTATTTTGGCATCGGATAAATATTCGTGAACACCGTCAGTGGTCAAAATAAAGACGTCGGCAGGTTCAATCGCAACTTTTTGGTAATCGATGTCCAGGCGTAAATCGATACCCATGGCTCGGGTAAGGTAATTTTTATCTTCGGAAACCCAAACCCGGTGATCGTGGGTTAGCTGAACTAGCTCATTGCCGCGCAAGCGATAGATACGGGTATCACCAATATGGAAGATATGCCCCGTAGATGACTTCACCACCAGGGCGCTCAATGTGGTCGCCAGGCCCTTGCGAGGATCTGCACCCTGTTGACCCTGCCCATACATCCATCGGTTAGTCGCCAACAGCACCTTTTTAACCGACTTTTTAACTGTCCAGGAATCTGGAGTACAGTAATAATCATCCAGCAGACTTTTCACACAGGATTCACTGGCTACCTTGCCTGCGTCACAACCACTCACACCGTCGGCCAGCACCGCAACGATACCTTTATAGCCTAACGCGGGTTCATCGGGCACCAGCACGCCGTAACTGTCCTGGTTTTCATCTTTAACACCCCGGTCGGAGTATTGCCCGATACTAACAAATTCGCTGTTTTTCATTGGCCTAGTGTACGGTGACACTTCAAGCCACGTCTATCATCTGTACAGTGCCATCTTCCAGTATCTCCGCAGTCTGGCCACTCGGTTCTTCAAGGAAAATTAACAGGCAAGCCAGAACCAAACCCGCAATACCGGCTATCACCAGAAAAAATAATTGCGGCGACACAAAGGAAAGAACCGTTAAAAACACCAGCCCGCCCACATTCCCGTAAGCTCCAGCCATTCCTGCAACCTGCCCGGTCATCCGCCGACTGATCAGCGGCACCATCGCAAAGACCGCACCAGAGCCGCCTTTGGCAAACAGCCCGCACACCAGGGTTAGCACCACTACTAAGGGTACGGCCCAGTCTTTATCCACTTGCCCGAGCACGATAAAACTTGCCACTATGCCCGAAAACAAAATCACCAAAGACCGCTTACGGCCCACTTTATCGCTCATCACGCCGCCGCCCGGACGTGCTATTAAATTCATCACGGGATAAGCACCGGCCAGCACACCCGCCATCACCGGCGACAAACTAAAGGTATCGACGTAAAACAAGGGCAGCATGGAAACCAAAGCCAACTCGGAACCAAACGTCACCATGTAGGCGAGGTCGAGAATAGCCACTTGCTTGAAACTATAGCGAAACATCTCTGGGGTTTGCTTTTCAAAGATACCCTTGTTGACCTTCACAATCTGATAAGCCTGGGCTAAGTAAATCCCGGCGACGACCGCGTATAACAAAATACTCAACCATGGGCCCAACCACCCCATTCCGGCGGGTGAGAGCTTCCAGATCAACAGCCCAAGCGCCCCATAAATAGGGACACTCATCAACAAATACAATACCAGGTCACCTTTACTAGTAACCTCCATCGCTCCCATTTTCTTTGGTTTAAAGTAGGTTGACCCTTTCGGCGTATCGCTGACCGCAAAAAAATAGTAAACCCCATAAATGATTGCGATCGCCGCCGTACACAACACCGCGTAACGCCAGCCATTCTCACCGCCGAACCACAACGCCAGGGCGGGTAACACCATCGCCGACGCAGCTGAACCAAAGTTACCCCAACCGCCGTATATACCTTGCGCAGCACCAGCCTGCTTAGCGGGAAACCATTCGCCAATCATGCGAATACCCACCACAAAACCGGCACCGACAAAACCCAACAAAAAACGTGCTAGCGCTAATTGCTGGAAAGTTTGAGCCAATGCAAAGAAGCAACACAAGATGCCCGACATCACCAAAATACAAGAAAAGAGACGACGCGGTCCGTAGGTATCCACCAGCATACCTACGATGATTCGCGCGGGAATAGTCAGGGCCACGTTGAGCAATAAGAGTACGCTGACCTCCTGGTCGCTCATCGAAAATACATCACGGAGAATAACCATCAATGGTGCATGGTTAAACCACACCATAAAACTGATAAAAAATGCTAACCAGGTGTTGTGTAAAATTCGATACTTTCCGCTGAAAGACAGCAGCTGTAACTTTTCCGACATAACGCTTCCTCAGACCCATTCAAGATAGCTGTTCAAGATAGCTGCGCTTAACCAACGCAAGCCCTGAGCAGGAGTATTGCAACGCTTATGCCAATTCATACCCGAATAAATTTTTATGCTTCACCGACGACATATTCCTGCCCAACATTGAGTCAAACCGAAGCGTTGAGGCCCAGTAGCAGGGCATTTTTGCGCGTTCTCCCAGTAATCATTGCCCCAACTCAGCGCAAAACCACCGCCACCCGGCTTTCCCCAGTAGTGCAAAAATACGCGCCACTATGAAGCGCACCGCACCATAATCTATCGTTTTTGGAAATATACAATTCATAACCTATAACTATAAAGACGCCCTGATCGATAAAACCGCCTTACGACCTTCACGTCCTGATCCCGTCACCGCCAAAAGCAGAGGCTCCCCAACTGACACCCACATACTAATTAGCGAGTTTATTGCCCGTGTACTGGATGATGTATCGCCCTCTTAGCCGTGAGCAAGTGCTTTAGTCACACCTAAAACCCCAATGTGTTTATTTATCTCCTCGGCTTAGCGCTAAGACTCTTGCTTTCGAACCAGGCTCATCAACCTTGGCACAGTGTGTGCTTTATACATGGAGAGGACGTATTTAATCGGGAGCATCAAGTCCCAAATACCAAGCCCCAAACCCATCTCCTCGTCAAAAAACAGAGAGCGCAGTGCATGAAGGCCAAACAAAGAATTCTAGTGATCGGCAATGGCATGGTCGGCCATAAATGTCTGGAAGCTCTGGTGAGCAACGAGACGGGAGCCGAGTACGACATCACCACCTTCTGCGAAGAACCCCGCGTCGCCTACGACCGGGTTCATCTCACCGAGTTTTTTAGCGGCCGCTCAGCCGATGACCTGTCGCTCGTCGAGCCCGGCTTTTATGAGCAGCACAATATTAAAGTCTTGCTGGGTGACAAAGCCGTCGCCATCGACCGTCAGGCTAAGACCGTCACCTCTGCACAAGGCCAAACCCTGGGCTACGATAAACTGGTACTGGCTACCGGCTCCTTCCCCTTCGTTCCTCCTATCCCCGGTCATCAGCGGGATAACTGCTTTGTCTATCGCACTATTGAAGATCTCGAAGCTATCCGCGCTGGCGCAGAAGGCGGTTCAGTGGGCGTTGTCATTGGTGGAGGCTTACTGGGCCTTGAAGCCGCTAAAGCACTAAAAGACCTGGGCCTGACTACCCATGTGGTCGAATTTGCGCCGCGCTTGATGGCCGTACAAGTGGATGACGGCGGCGGCGCTATGTTGCGTCAAAAAATTGAAGACCTTGGCGTCAAAGTTCACACCGGTAAAAACACTCAGAATATTGGAGACGGCGACGAGCATTTCCACAAAATGACCTTTGCCGACGGCAGCGAAATAGAAACCGATGTACTGCTATTTTCCGCCGGCATTCGTCCCCAGGACGCACTGGCCCGGGAATTCGATCTAGAAGTTGGCGAACGTGGTGGCATTGTGGTCAATGATTACTGCCAGACCTCCGACCCGGATATTTATGCCATAGGTGAATGCGCTCTGTCTGGTGGTCGTATTTATGGCCTGGTGGCACCGGGCTACAAAATGGCCCAGGTCGCCGCCGAGCATATTGTGGCCACTCAAACCAACTCAACCAGCAACAACACCTTTACCGGCGCAGATATGAGCACCAAGCTCAAGCTCATGGGCGTCGACGTAGCCAGCATCGGTGATGCCCACAGCAACACGCCCAATTCACGGGAATACACTTATATTGACGGCACCGATGAGGTGTACAAAAAAATCGTTGTTAACGAAGACAACAACCGCTTACTCGGTGCAGTACTGATTGGCGATGCCACCGACTACGGCAACCTGCTTCAGATGATGCTGAACGACATTCCTTTGCCGGAATTCCCCGACGCTTTAATTTTGCCGCAACGAGATGGTAGTGGCGTCACTGGTCTTGGGGTAACGGCCCTGCCCGACTCCGCACAAATTTGCTCCTGCAACGATGTCACCAAAGGCGACCTATGTCAGGCAATATCGGACGGCGCAACCCAGCTCGGTGAGCTTAAAGCCTGCACAAAAGCCGGTACTAGCTGTGGCGGTTGTAACGTACTGGTTGGCCAGGTCTTAAATGCCGAACTAGAAAACATGGGCCAGGAAGTCAATACCGATATTTGCGAACACTTCCCCCACACCCGCCAGGAGCTTTACAGCCTGGTGCGCGTGGAAAAAATCCACACCTTCGATGAATTACTCAATAAGCACGGCAGCGGACTGGGCTGTGATATTTGCAAACCTACGGTGGCGTCGATCCTCGCTTCATGCTGGAATGATTATGTGCTTGAACCTAAGCACGCGGGACTACAGGACACTAACGACCGCTATTTGGGCAACATGCAAAAGAATGGCACCTACTCCATTGTGCCCAGAATCGCGGGCGGCGAAATTACGCCGGACAAACTGATTGTGCTCGGCGAAGTCGCCAAAAAATATAATCTCTACTCAAAGATCACCGGCGGTCAGCGAATCGATTTATTTGGCGCTCGCCTTGAGCAACTGCCCGAAATCTGGAAAGTCCTGATCGACGCCGGTTTTGAAACCGGTCACGCTTACGGCAAAGCCCTGCGCACAGTTAAAAGCTGCGTGGGTAGCACCTGGTGTCGCTACGGCCAGCAGGACAGTGTCGCTCTGGCGCTGGAAGTTGAAAATCGCTACAAAGGTTTGCGCTCCCCCCACAAAATCAAATCCGCAGTTTCCGGCTGCACCCGCGAATGCGCCGAGGCACAAAGTAAAGACTTCGGCATTATCGCAACAGAGAAAGGCTGGAACCTCTACGTGTGCGGCAACGGCGGCATGAAACCCCGCCACGCCGACCTGTTCGCCACCGATCTCGATAAAGACACGCTAATCAAATACGTTGATCGCTTCCTGATGTTTTATGTGCGCACCGCTGATCGGCTACAACGCACCTCCATCTGGTTGGATAATATGGAAGGTGGCCTCGACTATTTACGCGAGGTCGTCATCGACGACTCCCTGGGTATTTGCGCGCAATTGGAAGCTGAAATGGCCGAGGTTATCGGCACCTACCAGTGCGAGTGGAAGACCACTATCGAAGACAAAGAAAAACTCAAGATGTTTCAGCCTTTCATTAACAGCAGTAAAGGCGACAGCAATATTATTTTTGTCGAGGAGCGTGGCCAAATTCGTCCAGCCAACCTTACAGATAAACTTTCAAATAAAAAGACCGAAAAAGATTCGGCAGAACAGGTACCCGCATGAATGATCTTAACAAAATAGCAAATGATCCCTGGGAAAAAATCTGCGCGCTCGTGGACCTACCTCACAATGCCGGTGTTGCCGCATTGCTTAATCAGGATACAGCCCTGGAAAAACAGATCGCTTTATTCCGGCGCGGGGACTCAAACGATGTTTACGCAATCAGCAACTTCGACCCATTTAGCCAGGCCAACGTGTTGGCACGAGGCATTCTGTGTAGCATCTCCGGCGAACTGGCGATCGCTTCACCGGTTCTTAAACAACATTTTAGTCTAAGCACCGGCCAGTGTTTTGAAGACGAAGCCGTCTCGGCGCAGACCTACGCAACAAAAATCAGCGAGGGCCAGGTGTTTGTTCAAATACCATCCACCGCAGGGCAAGCACTATGAAACAGACGTATTACACGTCAGATGTATTTACCGACCGAGTATTTCAGGGTGCACAGATTGCGGTATTTCCTGATGCCGGGGAGTTATCAGATACACAAATGGCGCTAATTGCCGTCGAGCTAAACCTCTCTGAGACTGTCTTTGTAACACCCGCTGAACCCTCAGTAGAAAAACCAGCAAAAAAACCAACCCACTTTCGACTGCGTATTTTCTCGCCGAAGGGAGAAATTGATTTCGCGGGCCACCCCATTCTCGCGACAGCGCGAGCACTACTCGAAGCAGGTCAAATTGAATCGATCGGTGACAGCGCATCTTTAGTCTTTCAACAAAACACCGGGGAAATAGCCGTTAATGTGACGCAGCAACAAGGCAAACCTCTGTTTGTGCAGTTTTGCCTCAGTGCTAATCCAGTACTTGATCGCTACACACCTACCGAAACCGAGCTTGCCCGCCTGCTCTCTATCGACGTGCAAGATATCGACAGCCATACCTTCCATACCCGTCTTGCGTCGATCGATTTTCCCTATCTGATCGTACCTCTGGCCTCGCAGCAAGCGGTACGCAAGGCATGCTTTAGCATTGACGCCTGGAGCCAGTCCAGTGCACCGGCTATGGCCGCACAGGAAATATTTATTTTCAGTAATAAAACTGACAACAAAGATACCGACTTCCATGGCCGTCTTCTGGGACCGGGTATCGGCGCTAACGAAGACCCGCCCATCGGTTCAGCCATGCCCTGCTTCGCGGGCTACCTGGGCGACCACGAGCATATCCGCGAAGGCACTTATACATTCAGCATTGATCGCGGCACCAACGAAACTCGGCGCAGTTTGTTGCATCTCGAAATGGACTATCACGCTGACAAACCTACCAAACTACGTGTTGGAGGTGAAGTGGTACTGGTTAGCGAAAACACTTTGCTGATGGGAAACTAGCTACATGTTATTTGGTCGTCACCGCAAAAACCCGATCATTATCGCGGACAAAAAAGTTACCGACTGGACGTATACCACCTGTGGTTACTGCTCTACGGGTTGCGCTATCGAAGTGGGCAAAAATGCTGAAGGCAAAGCGGTAGCCTCTCGCGGTGTAGGTGGCGCTGACGTAAATCGCGGCAAACTCTGTTTAAAAGGCATGTACGGTCACGAACTGTTTGAATCTCCCGGTCGCGGCGAAACACCTTTAATGCGCGAACATATCGGTCAAGACTTTGCCGCCACGAGTTGGGATACGGCACTGGATCATATGACGGGAGAAATCAAACGTATCCAAAGTAACTATGGCAACGATGCCTTTGCCATAGTCTCCACCGGGCAATTACTCACCGAAGAATTTTACACTCTGGGTAAACTCGCTCGGGGTGTCATCGGCACCAACAACTACGACGGCAATACCACTTTGTGCATGGCCTCGGCAGTGTCCGGTTATAAACGCTCCTTCGGTTCCGATGGCCCACCCGGTTGCTACGAAGATTTTGAGCACACCGAATGTTTGATGGCCTGGGGTTCCAACCTGCCCGAGCAACACCCCATTATTTACTGGCGCTTAAAAGAGGCGTTGGAAAAACGTAAATTCCCGCTGATCGTCATTGATCCCCGCGTCACCATGATTGCGCAATTTGCCGATATTCATTTACCCATTCGTCCCGGCACCGACATCGTTTTACAAAATGCCATGATGCATGTGATCTTTGACGAAGGTCTTGAAGACACGGCTTATATAGAAGCAAACACCGTCGGCCTCGAAGCACTAAAAGCCGAAGTCGCCAACTACGACCCCGCTACCGCCTACAAAATATGCGGCATCGACGAAGACACTATTCGCCACGTTGCCCGGCTTTACGCCAAAGCCCCCGCCGCCATGCATATCTGGACTATGGGTATTAATCAAAGCACCCACGGTTCCGACGGCGTGGTGGGTCTTAACAATCTCAGTTTAATCACCGGCAATATCGGCAAGCCCGGCGGTACATCACTATCCATTACCGGCCAGTGCAATGCCATGGGTACTCGCGAATGGTCATCCTGTTCGGGTCTGCCCGGTTATCGTCAATTAGAAAACCCAGAACACCGGGAAGAGATCGGTAAATTCTGGAATGTTGACCCTGAATTTTTCCCCAAACAACGTGGCCTGAGTCAAACCGATATTTTTCCCGCCATTGAAACCGGACAAATTAAAGGCTTGTGGCTGGTGGCGACCAATCCCCTGACCTCGATGCCGAATACGGCGCGCATGCGTAAGACTTTAGAGAAGCTGGACTTTCTGGTGGTACAAGATTCCTACGCCGATATGGAGAGCAATCAATACGCCCATCTGTATTTACCCGCTGCGATCTGGGCCGAAAAGGAAGGCACCTTCACCAACACCGAGCGCCGCGTCAACATGGTGCGCCAGGTAACGCCACCCAGGGGCGAGTGTAAATCTGATCTAAAAATTTTTAACGAACTGGCAGCTCGCCTCGACCCGGACCAAAAGCTACATTTCCCCGAAACGCCTGCGGCGGCATTCGAAGAAATGCGTGAGCTGTCGAAAGGCAATCTGAATGATATTTCCGGCATGGATCACAATCTAATTGAAAGCAGCCGCGGTATTCAGTGGCCCTACAGTCAGGATCAGCGGGACAATAACGAAGCACCGCTACCCGGAGGAAAACGCTTATATACCAGCCCGGCGTCGTTTCGCCATGCCGACAAGCGGGCAAAATTAATTCCGCTGCCCTTTATCGACAACAATGAAAAGCCCGATGAGCAATTCCCTTTCTGGCTTAACAACGGTCGTTTGGTCGAGCACTTCCACACCCGCACCCGCACCGGAAAAGTTGGCAACAACAACAAGTTCAGCCCTATTCCCTTTATGGAAATCAATCCCGATGCCGCCGCCGAGCTGGGCATCAAACATCAGCACTATGTACGCTGTGTGTCGAAACGTGGCGATGCAGTAGTGATGGCTATGCTCACTCAACGAGTACCCAGAGACATGGTATTTATTCCCTTTCACTTTTTTGATTGCGTTAATCGGCTGACCCTGGGCCTTCTCGATCCACACTCGCGCCAACCGGCGTTTAAACAATCAGCGGTGCGCATCGAACTCATTGCAGACCAGGTCGGTGCCGCACGCTTAAACCGGGAACTACGGACTTACTGATGAATAAGCTGGAAACGCCTATAGAATCCCCGCTGACAACAATCGATGCGGTGAACATTTTTGAAATCAGAAATGATGAGCCCAAACATGCTTTCCTATGGGATCCGATACCGGATGACAACGCCTCAGACCAGTCAGACCCGGCCACCAACTGTCACGGTAATTTAATTGACCTTATCTGTGAGCACAGCGCATTACGCGACGACAGTTTACGCATTAACGACAACGAAGCCATCGGCACTAATCCCAATCGCTACAAGCAACACGGGTTTTTCTTTAATGCCGACAACTGTATTGGCTGCCACGCCTGTGAAACCGCCTGTAGCGAAAAAAATGATAACCCAGCCCATATTGCGTTTCGCTCTGTCGGTTATGTCGAAGGCGGTACCTACCCGGATTATCAGCGCATTAATATCTCTATGGCCTGCAACCACTGCGACGACCCGGTGTGTTTAAAAGGCTGTCCGACTCGCGCCTATACCAAATTTGCGGAATACGGCGCCGTGTTACAAGACCCGGATATTTGTTTTGGCTGTGGCTACTGCACCTGGGTGTGTCCCTACAACGCGCCGCAACTGGATCCGGTTAAAGGTGAAGTCACAAAATGTAATATGTGCGTCGATCGGCTCGAAGTGGGCTTAAAGCCCGCTTGCGTATCGGCCTGCGTAGGCAACGCGCTGGATTTTGGCGTCGTAGAAAATATTCCCGAAAACCGCGTCGAAGCTAAAACCGCCATCCCTGGGTTTCCCTCCACCGACATTACCCAACCTAATATTCGTTTTCAGCAAACCCGCAGCACTCAGCGCGAAATGACCCGCCCCGATGGTATGCCGGTGAAATATCACAAAGACGATCAGGCCGGACATTTTCAGCCCGAAGTCGACAACAAATTCGGCGACGACAAACACTGGAACTGGCGCAAGCTGCTCACCTCACACGAAAGTGCCCACGTTATTTTTACACTCTCCGCCCAGGCGGTTCTGGGTGCCTTTTTACTTATGGGCGTCGGTTTATTACCCGTGAGTTCACCCTTGGCTATGCTACAAACACCGGTAGTCTCCCTGCCTTTACTGGCGCTACTGATAACCCTGCTCACCTTCGGTTTATTTAAGCTCAATATGCACTTGGGTAAACCCCACCGTTTTTATCGCGGCTTTAATAATTTGCGCTGGTCGCCCTTAAGTCGGGAGATCGCCGGAGTATCCGGTTTTTATACCCTGCTGCTCGGTTTCGCTTTGTTTGCGACACTCAACCTTTGGTTCGACAACCACGTCCTCAGTGCACTCAAATACCTCTGCGCCGGGCTGGCTAGTCTCAGTGGTTTAATTGGCCTCTACTATATGTACCGCATTTACCGCATCAAGGCGCGCCCCTTCTGGGATCACTGGCAAACCGCCAGCGCCTTTGCGGGCAACACCCTGAGCTTAGGTGCCTTACTAACGGGCATCGTGGTATTACCGATACTGCTCATCACCGATCAGCCCAGCACCGGAATGTTCACTTTGCTCGCTACTGTCACCTGCCTTGGTTTAGTTATGGAAGGCATTGGGCACCTCTGCCACGGCCGCGCCATGCACGCACTCGGTAACGAAGGCGCGTCCTCCTGGTATCTGCAAATGACCCGCTACGGTTATCCCTGGATCGTACGCAACGTATTACTCATTACCGCCGCCCTGGTTGCCGGGGGACTCGCCCTCTCGACCTTTGTTGCCAGCCCCGAAGGCTGGAACGCCATTATCCTGTGGTGCAGCTTAAGCGCCTTGGCTATCGCCGCCGCCGCCATTAGCCGCTCACTGTTTTTCGTCCTGGTGATTCCCACCACCATGCCCGGTGCGTTTTTCTGGAAAAACCAGGACTTTGTCGAACACGCCCGCGAAACCGGCCTGGTCGATAGAGAGCAAGTCGGCGTAGTACGCGAGCTGCACGGTAAATTTAAATTCGACGAATTGTTCGACACCATCAAGACCACCAGCCTTAAAGAACTGATGGCCCATATCAAAGACATTGTTATTTGGAAAAAACTACCTCGATGAAAAACATATTTTCTCAAAACTCATCATTTACTCAAACCGTAGAAAAGGGCCGCGTAGATTTAGTCGGCGCTGGCCCCGGTGACCCCGAACTGATCACGCTAAAAGCCCTGCGTCTGCTTGAACAAGCCGAAGTCGTCGTCTACGATCGCCTGGTAAACCCGGAATTACTACAACACTGCACCTCTACCTGCGATCAAATTTACGTGGGCAAACGCAAAAATTGCCACAGCATGCCCCAGGAACGTATTTGCGAACTCTTAGTTACGCTAGGTAAACAAGGCAAGCGTGTAGTTCGGCTCAAAGGTGGCGACCCCTTTATCTTTGGTCGCGGCGGTGAAGAAATCGACGTACTCAGTAAAGCCGGTATCCCTTGCGCCGTAGTCCCCGGCATTACCGCCGCTACCGGTTGCGCGGCAGCTACCGGTATTCCCCTCACCCACCGGGATCACTCTCAGGCAGTAACGTTTATTACCGGGCATCGCAAAGACGGTGAAATTGATATTAACTGGCAATTGGCTGCACAGCTCAATCACACCACCGTATTTTATATGGGCCTGTCCTGCCTCGACGACATCGCGCAAGGTTTACAAAACCACGGGCTACCTGGCTCTACGCCCATTGCGGTTATTGCCAATGGTTCTACGGATAAACAGCAGGAAGTTATCGCTACTCTAGCGAGCATTGCTGAAACCGTGCGCCACACCGACTTACCCTCCCCGGCCTTATTGATTGTCGGTGATGTGGTAAGCGCAAGGAAGCAAATGGCGCTAACAGGTCACGACGAGCAGATAGATTATTGTCTAGCTTCGGCGTCTCAATAAGCCTTCGTCAAATTTGCTACAAAAACTTACTTAGAGTTCCTACCCCGAACGCTCAAGTGGGTAGTCTTATTTTGTGCATGGCGGCATGAGTCTATCTACAGGACTCATAACTCCCTTACCCCCGCGATTGACAACATGTGTGTAAATTTCGGTAGTAGTAACGTCAGAATGCCCCAGCAACTCCTGAATAGTGCGTAAGTCGTAACCTGCTTCTAGTAAGTGCGTAGCAAAACTATGACGAAAACTGTGAGACTTCGCTGGTTTATTAATCCCCGATGCGATAACTGCCTGCTTGATGTGTTTGCGCAGTGCCGAGGAGTGTAAGTGATGACGCCTAAGCACACCCGAACGAGGATCACGGGCAATGCGGGAAGATGGAAATAAAAACTGCCAGCCGGTTTCCCGGGCAGCACGGGGATATTTTCGACTTAAAGCATCTGGCAGATAAACCTCCCCATAACCGTCTTCAATATCCTGTGCGTGGAGTTGTTTTACATGCTCAACCTGGCGTTTTAATTGCGAGATAAGCCCCTGGGGCAGCATCGTTGATCGATCCTTATTTCCTTTGCCACTCCTCACTATGATGTTATTACTGCCGAAATCAATATCCTTAATTCTAAGAGAAAGTAGCTCGGCGCTGCGAAGACCTGAGCCATACATCAGCTCTACCTGAAGACGATATACCCCTCGCAGACGAGCAATAATTGCAGCAATTTCTTCTCGGCTATAGACTACAGGTAGCCGTCGATGGACTTTTGCAGGTGAAAAATTAAGCAGTCCCAAATCAATATCCAAAAAACGCCTATAAAGGTAAATCAAGGCATTAAGAGCAATACGTTGCGTACTCGTTGAACAATGCCTGGATATGCCTAAATAATTCAGGAAGGCTTCCACCTCTACTGCCCCCATATCTTTAGGGTGCCTTTTATTGTGAAAGTAGATAAAGCGTTTTATCCAGTGGATATAGGTTTGTTCAGTGCGGTAGGCTAGTCCTGAAGAGCGTATATGCAGCCTGAGCTGATCCAAAAGCCGCAGCGGCCGGGGCGATATATTATGGCGAATGTCATCCATGACCATCTCCTTAAAACTGTATATAACCACAGTACACTCTGGGCGCGGGATTCGTCAACTATTAACCGAGTTAAGCGGAAAGCGGCGCTATAACACATCTAGAACCAAAGTAAGTCGTTGATTTTTATACAACCTCGAATATGATAGGCGGACAAGAAAAAATTTATAACCCGCAAAGGATGGCACTATATGTCAGCTCATAGAATATCAAAAATCAAACAACTCTTTGTTTTTAGGATATATTTTCTCGATGGCTATGCTGCGCCTCGAGAGATAGGGTGCCAAAGTGATATAGTGCCAGAGTCTTTATAATTCACTGTTATATTTCAAGGATAGAGTAGTGCCAGAGATCAAAAAGCTGGAAAGAGTCCGGCATATAAGTAAGGAGTTCTGTTCACAATATGGGTGCTTCAAATCCTATTCTGAGCACTATGACTCCATGCAGGGAAAAATTCCGATTCTGATCACTAACAATTTTTTTGATATTGCGTTATTGCATTGGGCTCATCTATTTGGGAATTGGAATGATGATCTTCACTATAGGAATGTGGTAACTAATCCAGAAGAATTTAAATTGCACCTACTTAATACTCTTGGCCTCAATGAATCTGAGTGGCAATCAAACTGGGATTCTTTAAAGGATTATCGAGATCGGAGGGTCGCTCATATAGACCCGATAGAGGAATCTATCGTTCCTGAACTAGATCTAGCTTTTAAAGCGGTAGGCATATATTACAAGTATGCAACGGATAGGCTTATTGACCTTGAAGAAACCGTATGCTTTAAAAAATCACTAGATACGATTCTTTTAGAAAACAGTGAATACTACCGGGAAGCCGCCGAAGTGACCGTTGGTGCGCTTAAAATATAACAAGTCAATGTTGTTTGCCACTGCGTGGCCGGACTCGCTGACGCTCGCCGCAAATTGAGGCGTTAGCTCAATAGAATCACGTTAGAGAATAAATTGATGGGGACTAATTCCAAGTACTTAACAGAACCAAGCATTCCTGTCGCACTGAGTGAAAGCTACGCTTACGTTGTTTCATATGCATACCCTGGCCCAGTGTCATGCTTATCTGGCATGCAAGATGGTTGCTCAGATATAGTAGATGCGGGTGCCAGCCTTGGGGTTGGTAGATTCTGTAATTACGCGGTAGTTTGCGCTGGGACAACAGTCACTATTTTTTATAGCCGTTTTGAACTCGTCGCATAAATTTAAGAATGTACATTTCATCACTTAAACTGGAGTTAACTTAATGAAAACTATTTATGCATGTATTACTGCAATCATCTTTTTTGGTATTTCGAGTTTTGCAATAGCAGAATTTGAAACGAAACCACCTCCGGCTGCATATATGAAGAAAAAGATGCCTAGTAAAACAGTAGAAACATATGACTCAAGAGGAAATATTGTAAATTCAACAACAACGTATGAGTACCGTTCCACAAAGCCTAAATTTAAGAAACATCCCGCTTTCGTGGATCCGGTGCCGATTCCGGGTAAAATGATTAAAAAAATCCCTATATCGGAGACTCAAACAACAAATAGTAAAGGCGAGACTACTAAAATTATCGAATACGAATATAAGTAGCGAGCCTGATTATTCAGAGCTAACAAGGCGCTCCAGTTGATTCGC
Source organism: Porticoccaceae bacterium (assembly GCA_018069525.1). GTDB lineage: Bacteria > Pseudomonadota > Gammaproteobacteria > Pseudomonadales > Porticoccaceae > JAGPUQ01. Next base: position 114,696 of record JAGPUQ010000005.1, read on the forward strand.
AAAAGCGGCGCTCCTGTCGTCGCCCCACTTTTGCTCTCAACTGAGCTTAAGCGTTAGCACCCTATGACTGAAGAGCATACCCCATACGAAGAGCGAACTGGAAGGCAGCCTGACTTCATAGTTGAGTACAAAATTGATTTAGCTGAGGAGATCAAGAATGCCAAGCCTAGCCAGGGTATGAGAATAGACTTTCTCTACGATGGAGATGATCCTCAAGTTGAAGGAATACATATGATTTGGCCAGAAATCCTTGATGAAGATGGCAAGGTCATAAGAGATGCTACGCCGGGCAATATCCCTAAAAAGGGTTTTGCCAACATGTGGGTATTAAGTGAAGAGCGCCGTGAGTATCACCACGGCAGACTAAAAATTGGCACAAAAGGCACTTGGTGGCGCGGTGGTCGCGTGGCTTATGTCACTGTGGTTCAGGTCAATGCGCTCCAGTGCTAACAAGCCGCTCAAATTCGTTCCGCCCACAAAAAGCGTGGCCTCCACCGGACTCGCTAACGCTCGCCGTTTAGCGGATCGTTAGAGCGCTAAAGGTTAGATATGGATAAGATAATTCCTCCCATGATAGTAACTTTTGTGTTTGGTGCTTTGGCGCTTGCTATTGTTGTACTAGTCACACCATCTATGACTGCTCTTGCTATTGAGCTTAGGCATATTGTACATCTTGGAAAGTATCAAATATTATTGGGGGATGTTGTTACGAGTTTAATAGCTTCTGTTGTGGCGGCTATTCCTCTAGGGTTGCTGGTGAAGCAACGAATTTTTTTATGGGCTTTAATCGCTGCGCTTGTTTACCCCGCCACGTTTATTTATTTAGGATTGTGGCCGAATAATAACCATGTACTAATTTCTGGTTGGGCTGTTCATGTAGCGTTCTTTTTAGTTTTCGCTTGGGGTGCAAATCGCGCTCTAACAAATCGCTCAAGGAACGGGACGCGCGAAAAACTGCGCGCCCCTTAGCTCAAACGTTAAGTGTCTAAATGAATTACGACGAATATATTGAAGAGGCGAGGAAATATTCAAGCGACGAAGTAGTTGCTCGTCTAGTGTCGCACCTCACTAATTGGAAGTCTGATAATACGAATGTGGTAGAGCTAGCTGATTCAA
>JAGPUQ010000009.1 GCA_018069525.1 Porticoccaceae bacterium
ATCGCGGCGTCATTAACACCACTCTGACCTTCGCGTATTTTGTGCAAACCGCGCACGTCACCACGAAATTCAAAATGATCGCTGATCATCTTGGACATACCAATACCTAAAGCTAACTGCCAGCTGTGCTCGTCATCAGAGTCGTTAAGGTAAGGACTCGTCAAACCGGGATCCTGATCATCCAGGTCGTAGTAATTAATACCACTCACCAAATAGGTTCGCCATGCTTTACTATCCGGATTAGCTTCGCCCAACCAGTAGTAAAAATCGAGTTTAGCGGTATCCATATCTTCGCCGCCAACATCAGTGCCAACACCCGCTTCCAATGCCCAGTCGTTGAAAAAGCGATAACCCAAGTTAAGGCCGCCAATGACAGCTTCTTCAGCACCGCCAACAAAGCGCTCGCTGTCGAGGTAGTAACCGGTTAAAGAAGAGCCAACGTATAAACCTTCATTGGCCTGAGCAGTAGTGCCCATAACCAAGCTGGCTGCCAAAATCGCTCCGCCAATCGCAGTGCTTATATTTTTCATGTGCTTCACCTTATTGATTCCTTTTAAATTATCAAACCCAGCCACCTGACAACCACCCTCAATAACTTCGTTCGTTATTAACTGGGTGCGCCGATAGCTGCGTAATTCCCACATTCTCAATGTCACACGCGGGAACCGTGCCCATTCTACTCTTGTTTGAGGTAACTTTGCACCATATATTTGCACTATATATGAGCAAATAGTCTCTCCCCTTTCAATCGCTGATCATACTGGACAATGGCTACTTTTCCCTTAAGTGAGCTCTAACGAACGTTCTTCAATCACCTCCTTCCAGTGCTGCGGCCCAGTGATATGCACCGACTCGCCGCGACTATCAACGGCAACCGTAACCGGCATATCTTTCACTTCGAACTCATAAATAGCTTCCATACCCAGTTCCGGGAAGGCCACAACTTTCGATCCGATTATGGCTTTTGATACCAGATACGCCGCGCCGCCGACCGCCATTAAATACACCGCCTTATTATCTCGAATTGCGTCAATGCCCTGCGGACCGCGCTCGGCTTTGCCGACCATGCCAATCAGACCGGTTTGTTCCAACATGGTTCGGGTAAATTTATCCATCCGGGTGGCGGTAGTGGGACCTGCTGGCCCAACCACTTCATCGCCCACCGGGTCCACCGGCCCGACGTAGTAAATAAAGCGGTTTTTGAAATCTACCGGCAGTGGTTCGCCCGCCGCCAATAAATCGATAATTTTTTTATGAGCGGCGTCGCGACCGGTCAATAATTTACCGGAAAGCAATACGGTTTCACCGGGTTTCCAGTCGAGAACATCCGTGGCAGCAATATCGTCGAGATTGACCCGGCGCACGTCCTCGCCGACTTCCCAGGCGACATCGGGCCAGTCGTCCAGATTCGGTGGGCTTAACTGCGCGGGGCCGGAGCCATCGAGCGTAAAGTGGATGTGCCGAGTCGCTGCACAATTAGGAATCAGCGCCACCGGTTTATTGGCCGCGTGCGTCGGGTAATCCTTGATTTTGACATCGAGTACCGTGGTCAGGCCACCCAGGCCTTGCGCACCGATACCGAGATCGTTGACCTTATCCATCAATTCCAGGCGCAATTCTTCTCCGCGGTTAGACGCGCCCCGCTGCCGCAAACCCTGGATATCGATGGGATCGAGCAAGGCTTCTTTAGCCAATACCATGGCTTTTTCAGCCGTGCCACCGATGCCAATACCCAGCATACCCGGCGGACACCATCCCGCACCCATGGTCGGCAGCTGTTCCAGAACCCAATCCACCACGGAGTCCGTGGGATCGAGCATGGCAAATCTGGCTTTGGCTTCGGAGCCACCGCCTTTTGCGGCCACCTGAACTTCAACCGTATCACCGGGAACAATGTCGTAGTGGATTACTGCGGGCGTGTTGTCGCCGGTATTTTTGCGCGCGCCATCGGGGTCATCGAGAATAGAAGCGCGGAGCAAATTATCCGGATCCAGATACGCGCGGCGCACACCTGCATTGATCATGTCTGACAAGGCCATATCGCCTTCCCAATTAACATTCATCCCCACTTTCAAAAATACCGTCACGATGCCGGTATCCTGGCAAATGGGGCGGTGGCCAAGGGCACACATTCGCGAATTCACCAAAATTTGGGCCAGCGCATCCCGTGCCGCCGGCGACTCTTCGCGCAGGTAGGCCTCGTGCACACCCTGAATAAAGTCCACCGGGTGGTAGTAGGAGATGAATTGCAGTGCATCGGCAACGCTTTGAATTAAATCATCCTGGCGAATCAACGTCATCGCGGGGTCTCCCAGTTAATAGTTGTCATGTGTATCACCAAGCCACTAGGGCTGTTCTAACTGTTGCCGAATGGTTTGTAGTTCCTGATTGATTTGACGTCGAAAGCTATCGACTGCCCCCATGGCTTTTTGGTTTTCACTGCTGGCACTTGCCATTTGATCGCGCAAAGTCTGCATTTGTTGCTCCAGCCTACTCACATCGGAGTGCGCAGCCTTAAGTTCACCGCGCAAATCGTCAAACTCGGCGCTAACGGCAAGACCATCACTCTTCAGAGCCCGAGTATCGCCACTGACTGCATCAACCTTTGCGTCGAGCTTCTTCAATGTGGTTTTAGTCGCAGCCACCGAGCTACTTACTTTTTTCAGGGTGCCGGACTGCGCCGCCAACGTGGCCTGGTGTTCTTCCAGGGTTTTGCGATTGCGGTCATTGGCCACGCCCCAAAGTTTTTTGATCTCCGACCACTGCTTGTCCAGTTCTGCAGACTGCTCCTTAAGTCGCACCGATATCGCCGCGCCGGACTGATTCAAGGATTCATCGGTAGAGTTTATTTTTGATGACAACTCTTCAAAACGCTCACTTAACTCTGACTGCTGAACGCTCTGCTGCCAGGTAAACCAGCCCAGTGCAGCCAGGCCAAGCAGTAAGGCGAGCACCAAAAACTTACTCGATCCAGCATTCTTACCCTCAGTCTCACTAGACCTATGGCTGTGTGAAGGTTCAGCCTCTTCGCGCCGATTATCCTCCCGGGCTTGATCCGTATCGTAGCCTTGATCCGTATCGTAGGCCTCAACATCACCGTCTCGCCGCCCAAACACTGGCTCTCTCTTCCCTAACTCATCGTCATTCATCGCTTATTTCTCATTAGTCATCCTCAAGTCCGTATGCGCGGTCAAACTCTATCTTAACTACAGACAACGCAATTATAACGCCGTGCACCCTCTGCTCGAAATTAAAGACGAAAAAAAAACCGGCCTCAACGACCGGTTTTTTCATGCCTGCTGATACTTACAGCAGATGTAATACCCCACCCAATACCGCGGTGAGAATGATGCTGTGCATAATAACTCCTTTAACCGATGCCATTGGTCCTTGCTTGCCGACGATCGCGTTGACTTCAAGGGCCGCCACGATCACTAAGGCGATGATCAAACCAGTACCACCACCATTGGCCGAAAGAATGTGCTCGCTGCTGTAACCCAAGTGCGGGGAAGCCAGCATGCAATACAACATCGGCGCAGAGAACAAGGTATTAGTGCGCGAAGCCAACAGAGCTTTGGCACCCGCAGCCGGGCCATCACCGCCCTGAACTATGCCGAGGGCGATTTTCTGGTTAGGCCAGATAATGACCCACACATTCAAGAACATTAAAGTACCCAGTAAGGCACCGACCACAATAAAATCATTCAGTACGCTCTGTTTACCTATTGCGGCCAGCAGTACAAGACCGGTGAGGAAAGTAAACATCGCTCCCCAACGGAACCACCACAGCGCACTAGGTGCCAATTTTGCTTTGGCATCAGACAGCGCCTCAGGCGTTGCTTGCTTAAAGTAGCCGCCCTGCACAAAGTTGAAATAGTATAAAAACCCGATCCAGGTTATGCCAAACAGCACGTGCGCCCAGCGGAATAAAAAATTGATAAAGTCCATCGCGTCCATCATAGCCACCTTATTATGTTGTCGATTTATTGATTAATGTTATTTGTTCTAACTATCGGTACTAACTATCAGTGCTAGCTATCGGTAGTTTCTGCCGCTCGCGCGACAGTCTCTGTCGTCACCTGCTTAACCCTGTCTATTCTAATCGCAAATGCTAACAATAAAAACCATCCCGTCAATAAGCGCTTACCCAGGAAATACTGTCTAACGGACGGTACTCAGCAAAACCTAATACATAGTACTTCCTGGTTGCGATAAAAATTAAAGTCCATAAAAAAACCCCGCACAATATGCGGGGTTTTTTTATAACTAGCCAGGGAAAAACAGCTTACATCATACCGCCCATTCCACCCATACCGCCCATTCCACCCATGCCGCCCATATCAGGCATGCCGCCGCCCATACCACCGGCTGAGTCGTCAGCGATATCGGCCACCATGGCTTCGGTAGTGATCATCAGGCCAGCAATCGACGCCGCGCCCTGCAAAGCGGTACGCGTTACTTTAGCAGGATCGAGAATACCCATGGCAATCAGGTCACCGTATTCGCCAGTGCCTGCGTTGTAACCGTAGTTACCTTTACCCTGCTTGACCTTATCGGCAACAACAGAGCTTTCTTCACCGCAGTTTTCAACGATTTGACGCAAAGGGGCTTCCATTGCACGTATCGCAATGCCGATACCCACGGTTTGGTCGGGGTTATCACCCTCAAGATTGCCAATGGCCTTCGCAGCGCGGAGCAAAGCAACACCACCGCCAGGTACCACGCCTTCTTCTACCGCGGCACGAGTCGAGTGCAGTGCATCTTCAACGCGGGCTTTCTTCTCTTTCATTTCCACTTCAGTGGCTGCGCCAACTTTAATTACCGCAACACCACCGGCCAGTTTAGCCAGACGTTCTTGCAGTTTTTCGCGGTCGTAGTCAGAAGAAGTATTATCGATTTCGGCACGAATCTGCGCAACGCGCGCTTTAATTTCTTTCGCAGTACCGACGCCATCAATCAAGACCGTGTTTTCTTTGGTCATAGTGAGACGCTTGGTTTGACCCAGGTGCTCAAGGGTAGTGCTTTCGAGGTCGAGGCCGACTTCTTCAGAAATCACGGTACCACCAGTGAGTACGGCGATGTCTTGCAGCATTGCTTTACGACGATCACCAAAGCCCGGCGCTTTACAGGCCGCAACTTTCACGATGCCGCGCATATTGTTGACCACCAAAGTCGCCAGCGCTTCGCCTTCAACGTCTTCAGCGACAATTACCAGTGGCTTACCGGATTTAGCAACGGCTTCCAGCAAGGGCAGCAGCTCACGAATATTGGATATTTTAGCGTCAACCAACAAAATGTAAGGCGACTCCAGCTCAACGCTCATGCTTTCCTGAGTATTGATAAAGTAAGGTGACAGGTAACCGCGATCGAACTGCATACCTTCAACGATATCGAGTTCATTTTCGAGACCGGAACCTTCTTCAACGGTAATCACGCCTTCTTTACCGACTTTGTCCATGGCTTCGGCAATAATTTCACCGACGGGGGAATCACTGTTGGCAGAAATTGTACCTACCTGGGCGATTTCCTTGGTGTTAGAACAGGGCTTGGCCAGCTTGGCGATTTGCTCAACCGCAGCGATGACTGCTTTGTCGATGCCACGCTTCAGGTCCATCGGGTTCATACCCGCGGCGACTGATTTCAGGCCTTCATTCAAAATTGCCTGTGCCAGCACTGTTGCTGTCGTAGTACCGTCGCCCGCTTCGTCCGAAGACTTGCTGGCCACTTCTTTAACCATCTGTGCGCCCATGTTTTCGAACTTGTCTTTCAGTTCGATTTCTTTAGCAACAGACACACCATCTTTAGTAACCGTAGGGGCACCAAAAGATTTATCCAAAACCACGTTACGACCTTTAGGGCCAAGGGTAACCTTAACCGCGTCGGCCAGGATATTAACGCCCGCCAGCATTCTGTGCCGGGCGGAATCACCAAATTTCACATCTTTAGCAGCCATGATGTCTTTCCTTCTCTTTTATAGACTTAAATAGTTAATCGAGGTATTCGTCGGGGTTGCTTACGCTACCACGCCGAAGATATCGCGTTCGTGCATGATGATCAGCTCGGCGCCATCATCGTCTTCAACGGTGTTATTGCCGGCATAAGCACCGAATATAACTTTGTCGCCGACCTTGACTTCGAGCGGGCGAACATCGCCATTTTCTAAACAATAACCAATACCGACGGCAACAATTTCGCCCTGATTGGGTTTTTCCTGTGCCGAACCGGGTAATAAAATACCGCCAGCAGTTTTTTCCTCTTCTTTGTTACGACGAACCACTATACGGTCTTGTAAGGGACGAATTTTCATTACGACTTTCTCCACCTGTCTTTATTTATTAACTTGGGTTATTTGCTTCAACACTCCGGACGAGCCGGAATCTGTGCCATATCTGGTGACAGCGCCTGGGAATACAAGGGCCGAGCGTAAAAAAGTTATGCCTGATCGAGGAAAACCAGGGCTGCGACGAGCAATCCGCTGCTGGACATCGATAACCTCATTATTGATAAGAAGTGGACAGATCGCTCAATCATCGCGCTTACTGGAACTATCCTCCTCAATTTCGCCCTCGTATTCACCCTCATAGGTGTTGCCATCTTTGGTATCGACTCGGCCTTCTGTCCCGGGCCGAGCACCAGGAGGTGAGGGCCGACGCGAAGCTTGCCAGGTACTGTTGACCGTAAACGTGCGGCCGCTCATATTCATCCCGCCGACACCCCCTACCCGCGCCAGTAAACGATTGGCCAGGGCGGCGCGCAAAGGACTGATCAAACCCAAAAACCCGATCGTATCGGTGACAAACCCGGGGGTCAGTAACAGGGCCCCAGAAACCGCCAGAGCCATACCTTCAACCATCTCACGGGCGGGTAGTTCACCCGCCTCCATGCGCTGCTGTCCGCGCATCAGGGTGGCAAAACCCTGCTGACGCAATAATCCGTAACCCACTGCGGCAGTCAGCAATACCAGCCCAATGGTTGGCCAGGGGCCAATAATACCGCCCACCTCAATCAGCACCCACATTTCGAGTACCGGCATAGCAATAAACAGCAGTAATAATAGGCGCAAAAAAGACATCCAGTTTAGAGTTTAAATCAGGTGTTAACTAGAACATGGGGCTTATGCCGCCACTTTCAAGCGCTAGACTAGCCACAGGTTTAGCCACCAACGGTAAAATAGTTTAGGGTTGCCCGCTTGAGCGCATTAGCCCGAGGATTCCTCGCTATCGACATACAGCCTATTGTGGTTATCCACTGTGAATAACACCACTCCTCCGACCCGCCCAACAGCTGGGATTGACTGGCCGGCCTCGCTCAGCATTTATCTCGATGTCCGCATGCCCAAGATCTTATTGCTGGGCTCGATAAGCGGCTTCCCCTGGGTATTGATCGGCTCGATGATCACTTTGTGGTTAAAAGATACCGGCTTTAGTCGCAGCAATATCGGCTTGTTCGGGGTGATTTTTACGGTCTACGCCCTGAATATGCTGTGGGCACCGGTGGTGGATAATCTACGCATCCCCCTGCTATCCAGGTGGGTGGGCTTGCGGAAAAGCTGGATATTGCTCATGCAGGTCATCATTATGGTTGGCATCTGCGCGTTGAGCACGCTAACACCGACAGAACATATTAAGTGGATCGCTGCCTGGGGCTTTATTATCGCTCTGGCCAGCGCCACTCAGGATATATCCATCGATGCCACGCGCATTGAGCTAATCGGTGAACTGGAAGTCAGTAAGGTCGGCGCCGGATCGGCCATGGCCACTTCCGGCTGGTGGATCGGCTACGGCTTTGGCGGTGGTGCAGCACTGTATTGCGCCAACCTGCTCCAGCAACAGGGGCTCGACAACTACTGGCAAACAACCTATCTGCTATCCCTGATTTACATTGTAATCAGCATCCTGCTGCTGTTGGTATTTGTCCGCGAACCCAGCCACCAAGACCGGGCACAACATCAAAGCAGTGATACGAAAGCCATGGCTGAGCTTTTGTTTCAACAACCGACTGGAAACGAACCGGGAAAACACACTCGCCGCCTGATTGCGGGGATCGTCTTAAGTGGATTATTTTTCAGCTTCGCGGGATTTGAAGCACTGCAAGCCCCACTGACGCAATACCTGGGAACCGATAACGGCCTCATCCAGTTCCTGGCATTATGGGTCGCGTTTATGCTCGTCGCGGCACTGTTTGTTGCGGCAATAACGCAGTTCAGACCCAAGACGTCCCCGGCTTCTCTGCCCTCTCAGGTACTGCCCTCCCACACGCAACCCTTCCGCATAGAAGCCGGCTCCGCCAGACACAAGTTCGCCCACGTCCTCGCCATTTACTACATGCCAGTCGCACGTTTTCTGCAGCAGCATGGTTCTCGAGTTGGCCTGCTGCTGCTCGCTGTTATTTTCTTTTTCAAAATTGGAGAAGCTTTTTTGGGGCGTATGTCGCTGGTGTTTTATCAGGAAATCGGCTTCGACAAACAAGACATCGCGATTTATTCCAAGGCCCTCGGTACGCTGACAGTCTGCGTATTCGCAGTTATTGGCAGCGTCATCAACGCCCATTACGGTTTGTTCCGTGGCCTGGTACTGAGCGCCATTGCCATGGCCGCCACCAACTTACTGTTTGCCGCACTGGCCTGGTGGCCGGAAAAGTGGCTGTTTACGATTGCCGTCGTTGGCGACCAGTTCACCGCCGCCATCTCTACTGTGGCCTTCGTGGCGTTTATTTCCCAGTTGTGCGACCGCTCTTACACCGCCAGCCAATATGCAGCTTTTGCCTCTATCGGCAACTTCGCTCGCACCAGCCTGGCAGCGTCCAGCGGCATGTTAGTGGATGGTCTCAATGGTAACTGGCCGGTGTTCTTCGTGCTGACTGCGGTGATGGTCATCCCTTCGCTGACCTTATTATTTTGGCTGCGCAAAGATATAGCACCTATTTTAGCAGGTAAGTCTCGCAAGTAAGGTAGGCGGCATTAGCTAACGCGCAGACAAACCGTTCAAGCAAGAGGCGATACATGACTCGCATTTACACCCGCAGCGGCGACCAGGGCGACACCGGTCTGGCCAATGGCAGTAAAGTCCGCAAGGACAGCCTGAGAATTGAAGCCATCGGCACGGTCGATGAGTGCAATACTCAGGTCGGCTTACTACTGTCACATCTATCCGATAGCGATGAATTGCGGCCCATATTGGAGCAGGTACAGCACCACTTGTTCGACGTGGGCGCGGCACTGGCTGCCGCGCCATCCACTCTCAGTCACGCCGATGTCGAACTGCTGGAAGAACAAATTGACAAGGTGGACGCCAAACTCAGCCCACTCAAACAGTTTATTTTGCCGGGGGGAAATACTGCGGCAGCCGCGGCTCATGTCGCCCGTGCGGTGTGTCGGCGCGCCGAACGTTGTGTGCTTGCCTTAGCCGCGGCAGACAAGGAGGGTGAGTTGCCGTCGGAAGCACTGCCTCTGGAAGTATTACCGCCAGAAGTATTGTGCTATTTGAATCGTTTGTCCGATTTATTATTTACCGTTGCTCGCACTCTAGCGGCGCGCGACGGGGGTGATGTCGCCTGGGTTCCTAGCGAGAAGGATACCTAAGCGCCAAAACACCTAAAGCTAAAAAAAACCAGACAGACCTACGAGCTAAACTTTATTGATTGGTATTAAGCGAATTAACCTTACTCCGCTTAAAAAGACACCGTAACCACCGCCACAAACACCAGCCAGGCCAGTGCGCAACGAAAGAACAGGGACTCCAGGCTACGCAGCTGAGTAGCCAGACGACTACCTACACTAGCATCGGCGTCGGCAGAATCAGGTGTAAACGAGGTACTTACGAAAGCGCCTAATAAACTGGGACTCGACTCGGTACTCACCAGGGATTCCAGCCAGGTTTCAACACAAGATCCGAAATTACCGACCACCGCCAAAATCAAACCCAGAGCCCGCACCGGTAACCACTCTGCCCAGTACAGCCAGTTCCGGGCTAAGCTGGCATTGTCTTTGGGGTTCTCTCCAACATCGTCGCTAGCCACCATATCCGTGTCTTCAGCAGTGCTTTGATCGGTGCTTTCAACAAGGTCTGTCTCTTTAGCCTGCGCCGAAAGCCACAGTAATCTATACAGCAACGCAGCGGCGGGGCCAAGTACGAAGAACCAAAATACGACGGCAAACACGTGTTCCATAAAGCGATAGGACAAGGCATTGACGACCTGTCCCGACAGAGTCGCATCGTCCACCCCATCCAGCTCGGGAGCACCGGTTTGCCCAGAGAGCGCCTCAACGCGATGATAAACCCCCTGCATATCTTCGTTTTCAGCGTCGTCAGCCAGAGCAGTTATGTCATCGACCACATCACCACGCCCAAAACTGTATAACAACACCGCCACTGCTACCGCCAGCGATACCAGTCCAAAGACCCAGCCGTCCACGAAGCGCAGCAACAGGTCCAGCCCAATAACCGGCAAGGCCAGACCCACCAACAATCTTGGCAGCCCACGGGGTAAATAGGTAAGGCTGCTATACCAGTCCGAATACCAGGCATCCCGCTGTAAACCCGCCGGGATTTTTTCGTTATAGAGCACCGCCAGGGCGATCAGTAGCGCAATGAGTCCCATATTATTTTGCCTCAGTATTAACTTTAGATTCGCAGGCTATAAAACGTACTAGCTCGTTATTCATTCAATCGGCCATTCAGCCGGTCAGTCGGTTTTTTCAAGCAGAGCCAAAAACTTGTGCCAGTCGAAGCCTGGCCCGGGATCAGTTTTACGTCCCGGAGCGATATCGCTATGTCCCACGATACGCTCTCTGGTGATGGCAGGATAGCGGCTTTGCAGCGCCCGTGTCATTTCAGCTAAAACCGCGTACTGCCTCTCAGTATAGCCCGAGGTGTCGGTACCTTCGAGCTCAATACCAATAGCAAAGTCGTTACAGCGTGTGCGCCCTTCAAAACTGGATTGACCCGCGTGCCAGGCGCGCTGGTCAAAGGCCACAAATTGAGTGCACTCGCCATGGCGATCAATCAACAGGTGGGCGGAAACTTCTGCCTCGGCAATACTGGCAAAATACGGGTGGTCGTCGGGTGACAAGCAATTAGTGAACAGCCGCTCGATATAAGGGCCGCCAAATTCCCCGGGCGGGAGGGAAATATTGTGAATCACCAAAAGTGAGATGTCGGAACTCTGCGCGTCGGCACACGACTTGTCGTTGGTCCGTGAATCACAGTTGGGCGAAAGTACTCGACGAGCGTCGCTGCACCAGCCACCTGCACTGATACCGGTGCTTTTAATGCCACTGTCCTTTAACGCCACAACCTTTTAATCCCGCTCTTCCTTAATTCCGCTGCTCTTTAATATCGTTGTCTTTGTCATAGGTATTCTTTTGACATTATCGCTTACTAAAGTCACTTAAGGTTGGGGATTATAGCCACAATCAATTTTCGTTAGCGGCTTTTTGACCCATGATATCGAAGGCTTCGGTGAGCGCATCGTCAAACAAATGAGAATTGTCGAGCACCACCAGATTACCTTCTTTCATCGCTACAGCCAGGCGATAACGATGTGCCTCTGCAACTTTGTTCCCCGCCCGGTCGCCAAATACGAAGGTATTAGACGACGGCACAACGCCCAATAGACGACCACAGATCGGCTCCCCGGTAATACTGCGAAATTCCACCCAACTATCCCGGGCAATGGAATCGACCCGGCTAAGATCGCTGTCAACCAACTGAGTCACCAAACCTTCATCCATGGGATGGGATTCCCCTGGGATGGAGAGCTGCAAAGTATCGATAATGACTCGCACGAAGTACTGTCCCGCATCGCGTGCCTCGTCTTTCTCCAGCACAATGAGGGAAGACCCAACGTGATCCGTTGCAAAGAAATCACCTATCAACCGCAACAACCTGGAAGACTCAAAGCTATCGTAGGCAATCTGTTCAAGAGCGGCAGCCAACGCTGCCAACAACTTCTCAACATAGGCCGCTTCGGCAGAATCAGGGTCGGCCACCAAACCCACTAGCTGATCCAGTAAATGCACGCCCGTGTGCCATTCTGGAGAATCTACACCGTGCTTAACGTGAGCTAAAAAAAGCACCTTACACCAGGCTTGTTCAACCAGGTCGAGTACAAACAAGGGCTGCCCGGCCCCACACACCCTCGATTTTAGTACCTTCTCTACTTGCTCATAAGCACTGTTAGTACGCTCCGTGGCAATGGCTTCTTCCATGGTGCGCGAGCCCAGACGAGCACAGCGACGGCGATCTTTTTCTGCCAGCTCGATAAACTCTGAGAGTAAATCCGTCAGGCTGCGGGTGTCGTGCTGAAGGCTCCGCAAGCGGTTAATGACATCATCTATTTTTCGATACAGAGGGTCGGCGGCGGGCTTACTTCCGAGTTGAAAACTACTGGCTACTGCCGTAATCTCGTTTAATAAGCGTCTTGCCGGATGGTATTCGCGATCGAGAAAACCGGGGTCGCTGATCGCCAGATTGACCGCAGGCAATTCAACTTTACCAAGCAAACCACTCAGTACATCCGGCGACCACCGGCGCTTGCCCACCTGCTCGAATAAAGCATCCATCAAACCCACGATGTGCTGATCAACTGGGTGTAGCTGATCAAAGTCCTGACCCTGACCCGCTAGCGCCTCGTCGATTTGCTCGCGGATACTGCGGCGCTCTGTATTCGCCGCGATCACATCACCCAACTGCAATAACGTCGTTACGGCTACACTCAGTGGCGGATATTCGATATCGGGAGAGGCCTCGGCAACTTGCGCTTTTACTGACTCTGGCAATGCATCGAGAAGGCGAGTGCTGGCGCGCCCCAAAATATTCTGCGCCGTTTCCGTCTCAGTAATGCCCGGCGCTTCAAGTTCCGAACTCGGTTTCTCATCAAGGTGTTTATCGACGCCCTTCTCACCAGCCAAGGTACCCTCAATCGAGGTATCCTCAATCGGGACATCTTCAATCGGAGTATCGGGGAAGGTCGGCTTCACACCTAAATCCGCGAGCAAGACATCACATTCGTCAAGAAAAGTCGGCAAACCGGCCAACACCACTTGCTCAAATAACTTTAGCAAACTAATGCGTGGCAGCAATCCAACATCCACCTTGCGGCTACGAACGTCGAAACTATTTACTAGATATTCGGGCTCGAAGGGTGAGAGTGCCGCATCCGGAACTCGCGCCAGGATCGTGGTCAATCTGCCATTAAGTTGGCGCAATACCGAATGAACACTCGCCCTCGATACAGATACCATCGTGTCCATAATGATAATGGCTTCCAACTCATCGTTTTCTACCAACGCGAGACTGTCCAGGCTCACATCGCCACCAGGATCCGACTGCGGCTCTGCTTCTGCGGCACCGAGCGAGCTTGTTTTTGTCCCACTAGCAAAGTACTTATTGCCTTCCTGCTCCACCGAAACCGTTAGAGTAAAGAAAGCTTCGGCGACTTGATCTACAATATCTGCCTGAATCTGGCTACGCTGGGCACGCAGCATTTTCATGGCGTCAAAGTAAACGGTTTGTAAGGCCACATCGGGGCTGGAGTCTGCGGCTTCGAAGAAAGCCTCGTTGACCTGAGCAAACACCGCTTCTAAACCATCGGCCAAAAACGAACGGTGCCGATCTGCAAGCATACGCAGCATGCCTGGCAGAGTGGAAGTACGAGTTTGTTCTATCAAGACCGATGCAACCTAGCCAATAAAAGCGATTAAGGAATATTTATTCCAATGTAAAATCATATTGTTATGACCCAATCTTCTATTCAAACATAAGCAATGTCAAGTAATACGATGCCTATCACCGCCATCTACACTCGACTCAAGCAACTCCAGCTCCAACTCACCGGCCGCTATCCACCGCTCTGTTGGTTACAATAGCCGTCGACATAGTTATCAACGTAGCTATCAACATAATCACCAACTTAGCCACCACAACTTCAAGGCAAAGCATGAATATCGACCCAGAACTTCAGCAAGATATAAGTGACAGCGTAACAAGAGCGCTGACCGAAGATATCGGCAGCGGCGACATTACCGCCCAACTGATTCCCGCTGAACATAAAGCGCAGGCAACGATTGTTACCCGCGAAGACGCGGTGGCATGCGGTATACCCTGGGTCGACGCAGTCTTTGCCCAGCTAGACCCCGGAATAGAAATCGACTGGGCCGTTAGCGAAGGCGATGATATTCAGGCCGGGCAAACACTCTGCACGTTAACCGGCAAGGCCCGCAGCTTGCTCACTGGTGAACGTGCGGCATTGAATTTTTTGCAAACGCTATCGGGCACCGCGACCGTTGCTCGCCACTACGCCGAACTGGTAACAGACAGCGGTATTACTATTTTGGATACCCGCAAAACTCTACCCGGCCTACGTTTAGCACAAAAATATGCGGTACACGTCGGCGGCTGCCAAAATCATCGTATGGGCCTTTACGATGCCTTTTTAATTAAAGAAAATCATATCGCCGCCTGCGGAGGTATTCAGCAAGCTGTGGAACGCGCGCGGGTAATCGCGCCGGGCAAACCGGTAGAAATCGAAGTAGAAAATCTGGAAGAATGCCAGCAAGCCTTATCGGCCGGGGCCGAACGTATTATGCTGGATAACTTTTCACTCCCCGATGTCACCAGGGCCGTCGCCTTACGTGACAATCAGCGCAACCAGCAGCCCGGCAAGCAACGCACCGAACTTGAAGTGTCGGGAAACATTGAAGGTGAGGCCATAGGTGCTTACCGCAATTCGGGCATTGATTTTATTTCCAGTGGCGCGCTGACCAAACATCTAAAAGCAACGGATTATTCGATGCGCATTACATCATCACCCAACTTAACTGAATAAAACCAACCCTCCGCATCACTCGGATAAAGTTACGTTGCTCAATTGCGGATGCTCACTCGCTAATGATTTTAAACCCTGGGCTGCATTCTCGTATTGCTGAGGCCCATGTAGTATTTTTAACCGCAACATCTCCAACTCGGCTTCTTCATATCTGCCATTAATCCCCAGAACCCGCGCATATTGAAACAGGAAAGGTGGGAAAGGGTAGCGGTGAGCGACCCGCCCCATCGCTTCAATCTCGGCTTCTGACATATTTTCATTAGCGTCTGTTCTCACAAAACGCTCAAATCCAGCGAGCTGGGTCAACAAGACAATAGGGCGCTCGTCTCTGGGGACATGTATACCGCGCGCCTCGAAACGCATCTGTCGACTGTTATCTTCCTGGGTTTTATATTCTAGGAACACCCGGCTCATTAAAACCACCCCGACCAACAGGGCAATAGAAAACACCAGTCGTGGAACCGTTATTTTCTTTATTGAAGACCTGCTATCTATAATGCCTGCAAACAAACCCACCGGGAGTAAAAAGTAGGCGTATTCCAGTGGGAACTCTACCAGGGCATGGATGCCGACAACGCCAATCGCCGCAAGTCCGTACCAACTTTCGACATCCCTGCAAGACCAAAAGCGGGACAGTACCCACCAGGCCATTAACAGTAATAGCAAACCACCCAGTACCACGCCATTCCAAATCAACAAATCCAGAACAATACTGTGGCTATGAGCGAATTGCGAAGAAATATCGTAGTCATCAACCACTGCAACCAGGGCAATAATGACCTGATTCCAACCGTAGCCAAACAGGGGTTCGCGTAGTGCCGCATCCAACAATTGTGGCCATACGTTTAGGCGAACCGCGCCTCGTCGACTGACCACAGATTCCGAACCGAGTCCGTGGTAAAACCATTCCGTTACTAGAGGTAAAACAAACACCAGGCCCAAAAATAACGCCACGGCGCAACAAACTTGCAAGCGGGTGCATTTCAAACTCAGGCGCTGCGGCTGCCACATTAGCCAGCCAGCGACAAAAACCATTACCAGAATGGACGTGCGCGAACGCGCCATCGCGATACCAGCCATCAACAACACCACGAATACCCACGTTAAGGCCCCACCCAGCTTGCCGCGCTCTCTTAAATAAACCGCCGACATCAAACCCAGAAACAGCAGAGTAGCTAAATTGTTGGGCTGACCCAGATTAGCGTGGGCTCTGCTGCCCATAGGAATGGTCATAAACCATAAGCCCTCCCAGATGCTCGCCCATTGACCTGCGGCTATCACGAAGGACAAAAAGGCCCCGACAAGCAACAGGCAGGCTACGATCTCGCTTATGCCCCAGTCTTTCTTCGGCGGCTCGTGCGCAAGAATCCCACCCAGGACATAGACCAGGGTCAGGCCGCCCAGGTATAACGCCGCCATTACCGCATCGCCCAGGAAGTATATTTTCCCGACACCATATTGCAACAAAGGCACACAGATTAGCGCCGCCAGCACCAACACTATCCAGGGCACTGAGTCCATTGTCAAAAGACGTCCAGGCTGCAACCAGAAAACGGTAATACCCAGCGACACGAATCCTAATGCCGCTACAAATTCATTATAAAAAGCCGTCCAGGGATAGTAGTGGTTGGGCAACAACCACGCCAGCACTACGCAGAGGCCAAAACACAGATAGAGGTAAGCAGATAGCTTGTCAGTTACTACAGAGATATTTTTAATCACGTATCGTTATCCTTATTTTTTCGCCAATAGCTCAGCGCTTGGTGAGCACCCTTTTTTTACGGGCTAAACCCCCTTCCCGGCTAGGTGATACCCTACCAAAAATGTATAGTAAAACTACCGACCCGCACCTGAGGGTTAAGCCCTGAGCCGGAATAAAAACACGTGGGCTTTGGATTAATAACGTCAGCATAAGCTACGTCGGATATCTAAACCGTTAAACGTGTCAAACTGACGACAAAAAAACCATCCCAGTATAACGACTTCCCAATATTCGACGATCCGATAAGCGGAAAAACCGAGAACCCCAGGCAATGCCAACCCGCCAGCCTACTCTCACAGCAGAGCCAAAACAGCTATAAACCCATCATCGCCGACAAGAACAAATCGCGCCCAACTAAATAAACAAGCAAAAAAAAACAGCGCCTTTCGGCGCCATTTTTATATCACTCTGTTGCTAATCAATAGTCACAGAGCTTACTGACCGCGGCAAGAACCGGGCAGATACTTCGCGGGCATACTCGTGCCAGTACCACCACAAACCCAACCGTATATGTTACCACCAACATCACCATTATCTAAAGCCGTAACCGAGTCGGTCATCGGTATTAAAGTAACGGTTTGATTGGTCGCAGCAGTGATCAGGTTTCGCGATGTCAACGTAATCACACCATTTAAATCGGTCTGAATCTGTGAAACATACTTGGTGCCGACTTCGGTATTAGACACCTCACAACCCCATGAGTTTGCCGCAGGCAAAGCCGCGCCAACCGCTGACTGCACAGTTTCAGTAATAGAAGTACGACAAGCACTACCGGCCAAAATAATTTCCGATACTTTCGCACGAACCGTATAATCCTGGTAAGCAGGCAGCGCTACCGCAGCCAGAATACCGATGATCGCTACTACAATCATCAATTCGATAAGGGTAAAACCCTGTTGTTGTTTACGTTGTTTCATTGGTTAATTCTCCTGGTTTGGCCTGTTTTAAATTAAATATACTTTATGAGCTTAGGCAGGTTATGTAGTACAAAAGCCATGCCAAAAAAAATAAACCTTAAGTTTCAGATAGTTAGGAAAATAACCGAAACTTATAAAACAACAAAACTGACAACAAAACAGAAATGCTGACAAATATTGTCAGCATGCGCCGATATGTTCAAATTATTTTTTGGAATTATCGGTCCATATTCAGGGGATTCTGGGCGCTTACTTGTATCGTCGCCAGGGCTTATTAGCATTTTACCTTTATTATGAGCCAAATAGAGAACCAGTACGCTGGACAAACACCTATCGACAAGACTACTATTTACCGAGTAATAAGAGCTTAACGAATTCACCTTATGTAAATTCTTACCATAAACAAACACCAAACCACTAACAGCAATCCATTCAATACAGTGATGTTATGAACGCAAGTAACCCCATACTACGCGGCCTGCCACGGCGACTGGTTAACGATGGTTTGCTAAACGAAACCGCCGCCGCTGACGCCGTCGCTGAAGCGCAGCAAAGTGATATCTCTCTGACCCAGCATCTGGTGGAATCGGGCATATTGTTGTCACGTGATATCGCCTTCGCCACCGCCCACGAATTTGGCCTACCTCTGCTTGACCTGGACGCCATTAGCATCGAGTCCTGCCCCAAGGATGCAGTCAACCAAAAATTGGTCGAAAAACACCTGGCCCTGCCACTCAACAAAAAACAAAGTCGCCTGCAAATTGCTGTTGGCGACCCGACTAACCATAATGTGATTAACGAGATTCGCTTCCAGGCCGGAGTGTCCGTTGAACCGGTGGTGGTCGAATACGACAAACTGAAAATTCGAATTGACGAATTTTTAAAAGCAGCCGACGACGAACTCGACACCTCATTTGATTCCATGGACGACGTGCAACTCGACTCACTCGATGTCGAAGCGATGGACGACGACGACGATGCTGCGGTTACCGCCGACGCGGACGACGCGCCGGTGGTTCGATTTGTTAACAAAATGCTGCTCGACGCCATCAAAATGGGCGCTTCGGACATCCATTTTGAACCCTACGAAAAACGTTATCGCGTGCGCTTTCGTACCGATGGCTTGCTTGCGGAAATTGCTAAACCCCCCATTTCCCTTGCGCCAAGATTGTCCGCGCGCCTCAAAGTCATGTCGCGCATGGATATTTCTGAACGTCGCGTACCCCAGGACGGGCGCATTAAACTCAAAGTCTCAAAAAATCGCGCCATCGATTTCCGGGTCAATAGCCTGCCAACCCAGTACGGCGAAAAAATCGTATTGCGAATACTCGACCCCAGTAGCGCTCAGCTAGGTATTGAAGCACTAGGCTACGAAGACGACCAGAAGCAGGCTTATATGGATGCCCTGGGCCAGCCACAAGGAATGATTTTGGTGACCGGCCCCACCGGTTCGGGAAAGACCGTATCACTCTATACCGGCCTGAATATCCTCAACACTCCAGAGCGCAACATTTCAACGGCGGAAGATCCTGTCGAAATAAACCTGGAAGGCATTAATCAGGTACAAGTAAGGGCGCGGGTAGGACTCACCTTTGCGGAAGCCCTGCGGGCTTTCCTGCGGCAGGATCCAGACATTGTTATGGTGGGGGAAATTCGCGACCTTGAAACCGCCGAAATCGCCATTAAAGCGGCGCAAACCGGTCACCTGGTGTTGTCCACATTACATACCAATAGTGCGCCGGAAACCCTGACCAGACTCGCCAATATGGGCGTACCCGCTTTTAATGTCGCTACCTCGGTCAGTTTGATTATCGCCCAGCGGCTGGCACGGCGACTATGTAATGAATGCAAACAACCCGCCGATCTACCCGATGCGGTATTAACGGAGGCGGGCTTCGACGCTATCGCCACCCCCAAAGAGGAAATCACTCTCTACGAGGCCGTGGGTTGCGCCAAATGCGGCCAGAATGGTTCCAAAGGACGAGTTGGTATTTACGAAGTGTTAAAAATGTCCCCGGCCATATCTCGGATCATTATGGAGGGCGGTAATTCTCTCGAAATTGCTGATGTAGCCAAGACAGAAGGTTTCAGAACTTTGCGCCAGTCCGCACTTATGAAAACTGCACAGGGTATAATTAGCCTCGAAGAGGCCAATCGGGTAACCAAGGACTAAACCATGGCGACGGTAGCACAACCACAAGTATATATTTATAAAGGCAAGAGCCGCGAAGGCAAGGCCATTAAAGGTGAGATTACTGGCGGTAACCCCACCTTAATCAAAGCTCAACTGCGTAAGCAGGGGATTAACACCACTTCGATTAAGAAAAAGCCAAAAAATATATTTGGCGAAAAGGCGATAAAACCTGCGCACATAGCGATTTTCACCCGACAAATGGCCACCATGATGAAGGCCGGTGTACCCCTGGTGCAAAGTTTTGAAATTGTCGCCGACGGCGAGGAAAACCCCACGCTGAAAACTTTGATCAACCTACTACATAACGACGTTTCTTCCGGAACCAGTTTTGGCGCTTCGCTACGCAAGCATCCAAAATATTTTGATGACTTATTTTGCAGTCTGGTAGATACCGGGGAGCAATCCGGTGCCCTCGACACCATGCTGGATCGCGTCGCCACCTACAAAGAAAAAACCGAGCAATTGAAGGCCAAAATTAAAAAGGCATTAACCTACCCTATAGCCGTAGTAGTGGTGGCAGTTGTTGTAACCTGTATTTTGTTGATTAAAGTAGTACCGGTGTTTAACGCCACTTATCAGGGCTTTGGTGCTCAATTACCTGCCTTTACTTTGTTCTTAATTGGCATCTCGGATTTCGTTATAAACTGGTGGTTTAGGGCGCTACTGGGCGTAGCTGCCGCGATTTACGCCTTCAAACAGGCCCACGCCAGGTCTGAAGCCGTCCGCAGGTTTATGGATAGATTTATGCTTAAAGTGCCTATTATCGGCAGCCTATTAAAAGAAGCGGTGGTGGCCCGTTTTGCTCGCACGCTGGCGACTACTTTTGCGGCTGGCGTACCCTTGATTGAAGCGCTCGAATCGGTCGCGGGTGCTGCGGGCAATTCTGTATACACAGATATCATATTGAGAGTTCGCGATGACGTCAGCACCGGTATCGCGATGCACACCGCATTGAGATCTGCGGAAGTGTTTCCGGCGATGTTGCTGCAATTAGCCTCGATTGGTGAAGAGGCTGGCGCCCTCGATGAAATGATGTCGAAGGCTGCAGACCACTACGAAGAGTCGGTGGACAACGCGGTGGACAATCTAACCGCTCTGCTTGAACCGATGATCATGGCCGTGCTGGGCGTGGTGGTTGGTGGCTTGTTGATCGGCATGTATATGCCTATCTTTAACCTCGGCCAAGTGGTCTAACTTTAATCTCGGTCAAGTTTTATCTAGCCCGGGCACTTACTACTACCAGACAGGCGATCAGCAAGTGTCAGAAGTTCTATCGGGTTACCCTTTACTAGCCCTAAGTTTTATTTTTGGATTACTGGTCGGCAGCTTCCTTAACGTAGTGGTTTATCGTCTACCCCTGCAGTTGCAGAGCGCCTGGCGCAGGGAGTCGCTAGACTTTCTCGAGATGGACCCCGAAGTCGATGCGCCAAACATAAATTTGATGTTTCCCAACTCGCGCTGTCCCAAGTGCGAAGCACCCATCAAACCCTGGCAGAATATTCCGGTCATCAGCTACCTGTTTTTAAAGGGCCGCTGCCACAACTGCGCCACGCTGATTTCCATTCAATACCCTTTATTGGAACTACTTTGCGGTCTGCTGACCGTTGCTGCCATTTATACTTTTGGGTTTACCTCGGCTGGCCTCCTCGCGGTATTGTTCACCTGGATTTTAATCGCCCTCACCGGCATCGATTTCAATCACCACTTATTACCCGACACCATGACCCTGCCCCTGTTATGGCTCGGCCTAATCGCTAATGTAAACGGCCTGTTCACCGACCTGCCCAGCGCGGTTATCGGTGCGGTAGCAGGTTACCTCACGCTGTGGTCGGTGTTCTGGTTGTTTAAATTAGTCACCGGCAAAGACGGCATGGGCTACGGTGACTTCAAACTTCTGGCTGCCCTCGGCGCCTGGGTGGGCTGGCAACAACTGCCGCTGATTATTTTATTGTCCTCGCTGGTCGGGGCTATCATAGGCACATTAGCCATTATAATTCAGGGTCGCGACCACCAATCGCCTATTCCCTTCGGACCCTACCTCGCCATTGCTGGCTGGATTGCACTATTTAAGGGCGAACAAATAACCTCTTCCTATTTGGGCCTGTTCCACTAACCTACCTTTTGAGTTATTTATAAGCATGTTTATCGTCGGTCTCACGGGCGGCATCGGCAGCGGTAAAAGCGCTGTCGCCGCACAATTTCGCACACTGGGTATCACCGTCGTCGATGCCGATATCGCCGCCCGCAAGGTGGTCGAACAAGGTAGTCCGGCGCTGGCCGAGATCGCCAGTCATTTCGGCTCGGAGGTAATTCAAGCGGATGGCACCCTCGACCGAGCCGCGCTGCGCGAGCGGGTATTTGACAACACCGCTGAGCGTCGCTGGCTGGAACAACTGCTGCATCCCCGCATTCGCGAATGGATCGCCACTGAATTAGCTGCTGCGACCAGCCCCTACGCCATCCTTGAATCGCCTTTATTGTTTGAAAGCAGCCAGCACACCATGATCGACCGCGCACTGTTGGTCGATGTGCCCGAAACGCTGCAATTGCAGCGCGCAGCGGCTCGCGATGACAATACTGAGGCGCAAATTAAAGCCATTATGGCGGCACAAATGTCCCGCGCCGACCGCCAGCAGCGCGCGGATGACTGCATTGATAATAGCGGCACACTGGAAGATTTGGAGCAGGCGGTATTGGATCTGCACAATCACTATTTACAACTGGCCAGCGCAACCCAAACCCGGTAAGCGCGCTTTACTATGAAAAACTGCCTATGAAAAACTGCCTATGAACAATCGCTTATGAACTACAGCCTATGAAAGATAACCTGATCTTACAGTGCCCGACCTGCAAAAAGCCGGTGCACTGGAATGAGAAATACCCCCACCGGCCCTTCTGTAGCGAACGCTGTCAAAAGATTGATTTTGGTGAGTGGGCGGCTGAAAGCCATCGAATTCCGGCCGACGAGATTTCGGAGACCGAATTTAGTGCCGCCGCTGATACGGAGAATAGTTCAGAGGACAAGTGGTAATAATCACCATCAAATACCTGTTGGGCTAAGTCGCTTTATACCCCGTCTCTACTTACACAAGCCTATTTAACGACAATCTACTTAGCGGCAATCGCCGCAAGTATCGCCTGATTGGCAGCGGGAAAATCATAGTCCCCCAGGTCACTGAGGCCTACCCAGGCGATGCTTTGCCCTTCGTTACCCACGGGCTCACCGGTAAAATCCAGCACCTTCCACACATCCAGCACTACGGATTTATCGGAATAATCGTGCTCAACCTCAATTAAAGGCTCGCAATTAACGACAGTAAGCGCTAACTCTTCTTGTAACTCTCGGCACAGTGCCCGCCGTGGTTGCTCATTTTCCGCCACATCGACCTTGCCACCGGGAAACTCCCACAGACCGCCCTGATGAAGGTGCTGCGGGCGACGGGCTATCAGTATCTGGCGACGATCCGGGCTGTAAATGACTCCGGCGACAACATGAATGCGCGCGAGTTTGTCTTTGCTGGGCGAGGATGTAGATGCAGGTGTAGACGTAAAAGTGGACACAGACTCTTACCTAACTTAACTTAGCTTAATTTAACTTCGGTATTCGGCATTGATGCGAATATAGTCGTAGGATAAATCGGTGGTCCAAATGGTTTCGGTAACACCTTTCTCACCAGCACTCGCAGCGCGCCCCAAATCAATATGAATGGTGATTTCTTCTTCATCCATCACCGCCTGCCCCGCAGCCTCGGTGTAACTTGCAGCACGGCCCTCACGCTCGGCGATCAATACCTCACCAAGCCAAACTTTGACCTTGTCTGCATCGAGATCAGCAATGCCAGCGCGACCGATAGCCGCCAATATTCGCCCCCAGTTGGGGTCAGAGGCAAATAAGGCCGTCTTCACCAGCGGCGATTCAGCTACTGTGTAAGCTACATCCAGGCATTCCTGTGACGAGAGCCCTCCAGCGACCTTAATTGTGACAAATTTGGTCGCGCCTTCACCATCGCGGACAATGGCCTGAGCCAGTTCTTCGCAGACCTCGATAATAGCGCTGCGCAGCAAGACTGCAGAGTCGCTCTCTGCGTCAACCGTCACGCCAGCCTGACCGGTGGCCGCCAGCATCAGGGAGTCGTTGGTAGAGGTGTCACCATCCACCGTAATACGATTAAACGAACACTCAAGCGCCTCAACTAAATACTGCTGTAATAAAACCTGTGGCACATCCGCATCGGTTGCCACAAAACCCAGCATAGTGGCCATGTTGGGTTTAATCATCCCGCTACCTTTGCAGATACCGGTAACCGTGACCTGCTTGCCCTCGATATCGAATTGGCGAAACGCGCCCTTGGGCCGTGTATCGGTGGTCAGGATACCCTCGGCGGCATCCCGCCAACCATCTTCGTCCAGCTTGCCCATGGCCGCGGGTAAACCTTGCGTAAGGGTTCTCACCGCAAGGGGCTCTCCGATCACCCCGGTCGAAAACGGCAAGACCTTATTGACCTCGACTCCAGCCAGCTCGGCCACGGACTCACACACCGCCAATGCATCGGCGTAGCCCTGGGCGCCAGTGCCCGCATTCGCGTTACCGGTATTGATCACAAAATAGCAGGGAGTATTTACAAACTCAGCGTCGGAGGCGTGCTCAGGGGATAATTGGGCAAGATGTGCTTTTGCGATCTGCACGGGTGCTGCGCAAAACGCGTTGCGGGTAAATACGCCGGCTACCGAACTGCCGGCAGCGCACTCCATTACCACCAGGTCTTTGCGCCCCGGAGTTTTTATACCGGCACTGGCCGTACCGAGCCGAAACCCGGCGACCGCTGGCAATGTGGAAAACGTGTTTTCACCAACGGCCACGACATTTATTCCTTTGCGTTTATCGCCTCAGCCTAGCTGGCCGTGGCATTGTTTGTATTTTTTTCCAGAACCACAGGGACAAGGTTGATTGCGCCCGACTTTGTGTCCATCGCGCACGAAGGGTTCTGGCACAGAAGCACCGGACTTATTTGGCGTTCCGGATGCCTGATCGCTCAAGGCATTGTTCGCCTGATCGTGCTGAAACTGCATTTGCTTTTGTTGGGCCGCCTGAAGTGCGCGACGCTGACGCTCAAGTTCTTCTACCTCATTTTCATTGCGCACTTGCACTCGGGATAAAAACCGAACTGTTTCGCGTTTAATATTACCGAGCATTTCCTGAAACAAATCAAAAGATTCACGCTTGTATTCCTGTTTGGGGTTTTTCTGGCCGTAGGCGCGCAAACCAATGCCCTGGCGTAAATGATCCATGTTCGACAGATGCTCTTTCCACAAATTATCCAGCACTTGTAACATCACCTGCTTTTCAAGCATATGAATGTCTGGACCGATCTCTCGGCTTTTATCGACATACGCCTCATTAACCGCCAACATGATTCTGTCGCGCAGACCATCTTCGTGCAGACGCTCATCTTCCTTCAGCCAACTAACCAGGGGCAGCTCAACACGAAATTCGTGTTTGAGTTCGCCTTCCAGTCCGGTCACATCCCACTGTTCGGGTAAACTCTGCGGAGGAATAAACGCGCTAATGCTGTCGTTCACCACCTCGGTGCGCATAGCCTCAATCACATCCGAAATAGTGTCCGCCTCCAACAGTTGATCGCGCTGCTGATAAATCACCGAGCGCTGATCGTTGGCGACATCATCGTATTCCAACAGTTGCTTACGAATATCGAAGTTACGACCCTCGACCTTGCGCTGGGCCTTTTCCACCGCGTTGCTCACCATGCGATGTTCGATGGCCTCGCCATTTTCCAAACCGATAGCACCCATCATGCTTTTCACTCGATCGGAAATAAACAGACGCATTAAATTGTCTTCCATCGACAAATAAAACCGGGTCACACCCGGATCGCCCTGACGCCCGGAGCGACCCCGCAGCTGGTTGTCGATACGCCGAGATTCGTGGCGCTCGGTGCCCAAAATATGCAAACCACCCGCCGCAATCACCGCATCGTGGCGCAGCTGCCACGCTTCTTTAACGTGTTTAATCTGTGTATCAGACGGGTTTTTCAGTCCCGCAACTTCGAACTCCCAACTGCCGCCCAGCACAATATCGGTACCCCGACCCGCCATATTGGTGGCGATGGTCAGCGCACCCGGTTGCCCTGCCTGCGCCACGATTAAGGCTTCCTGCTCGTGAAATTTGGCGTTGAGCACTTTATGTTGAATGGCTTTTTTGGTTAGCAGGTTCGACAAACGCTCCGAACCCTCAATGGAAGCGGTGCCGACCAAAACCGGAGCACCTTTGCTAATGCAGGACTCAATATCCTCCACCACGGCGGCGTATTTCTCCGCCTCGCTCTGAAAAATCAGATCGTTGAGATCCTCCCGCGTCACTTTGGTGTTGGTAGGAATCACCACTACGGGTAAACCGTAGATTTGCTGGAATTCGTAGGCTTCGGTATCGGCAGTACCGGTCATACCGGCGAGTTTGTCGTAGAGACGGAAATAATTCTGGAAGGTGGTGGAGGCCATCGTCTGGCTCTCACTCTGAATATCCACCCCTTCTTTGGCTTCTATCGCCTGGTGCAGGCCTTCGGACAAACGTCTGCCAGACATGGTGCGTCCGGTGTGTTCGTCGATTAACACCACTTCACCGTTCTGCATCATGTATTCCACATCTCGATGGAATAGATGGTGGGCGCGCAGAGCGTTATGGATATGATGCAACAAACCCAGATTAGCGGGCTGGTAAAGATTATCGTTCGGCTCGAGCAAACCGTCTTTAACCAACAGGGCTTCGACGGTTTCATGACCGGCTTCGGTAAGCTCTACCTGGCGAGTTTGTTCGTCGAGGACAAAATGCCCGCTGTCTGGTTCCGAATCAGAATCTGAACCAGAAACAAGCAGTTCATCAAGGCCTTCCTTAACACTTTCCAGCTGACGCGTAAGCTTTTGCACCAGCAGATTAATTTTCTTATACAGCTCCGAACTATCCTGGGAGGCACCTGAAATAATCAGTGGGGTACGCGCCTCGTCGATTAAAATCGAATCGACTTCGTCGACAATCGCGAAGGACAGCTCGCGCTGGCCCTTCTCCTCAAGACTCAAGGCCATATTGTCGCGCAGGTAATCAAAACCAAATTCGTTGTTGGTGCCGTAGGTAATATCGGCCGCGTAAGCTTCTCGGCGATTCGCCGGCCTCATTTTTTTACTCGCGTCCGACTCGACGTCATAGACAAAGGAGTTGGGCGTACCCGGCCCCGCGAAGGATTGAATACTACCTACCGTAAGCCCCAGAGTGTGAAACACCGGCCCCATCCATTGCGCATCTCGATGGGCGAGGTAATCGTTGACGGTAATAATGTGTACGCCCTTGCCAGCGAGAC
The DNA here is from genome assembly GCA_018069525.1 of Porticoccaceae bacterium. Lineage (GTDB taxonomy): Bacteria > Pseudomonadota > Gammaproteobacteria > Pseudomonadales > Porticoccaceae > JAGPUQ01. The sequence goes on from JAGPUQ010000009.1 coordinate 27,070, forward strand.
TATTCAAATACGCCGGTAGTGTCGCCACCAAGGTTTTACCTTCACCGGTACGCATTTCCGCGATTTTGCCTTCGTGCAACACTGCCCCACCAATGAGCTGGACATCAAAGTGTCGCAGGCCCAGCGCACGCCGCGCCGCTTCGCGCACTACGGCAAAGGCTTCGGGCATTAGTTGTTCGAGAGTTTCACCGCCAACAACGCGCTCGCGAAATTCGAGGGTTTTGGCTTTTAGGGCAGCCTCATCGAGGCCTGAAATATCGTCTTCAAGCTGATTGACAGCTTTGACTAATTTGTTATAACGACGCAGCTCTCTGTCGTTTTTGCTACCAAATAATTTTTTAAATAATGAGCCAACCACAATAGAGTCTCAGCCTGAGAATAGAAAAACCGTGCAACGATAGCCGCACAGTCGAGATGGCAGGTATCTTATTTCAGAGGGTGGTGCGGTGTATATAGCTGGCCGGATTTACTGGCGAACCATCTTTGTAAACCTCAAAATGAACGTGTGGTCCGGTGGAGCGGCCCGTTTTGCCCATCAGCGCGATAACCTGGCCTTTTTTGACTATATCACCGCTATTAACCAGGTTTTGCCGATTGTGCGCATACCGCGTTACCAAACCGTCGCCATGATCTATTGATATCATGCGACCAAAACCTTTGTGCGCCTCTGACTGAGTTACCAGACCGGCGGCCACGGCGATCACATCCGAACCTTCCTTGCCCGCAAAATCAATGCCCTTGTGCCGAGTTTTGCGTCCGTTGAACGGATCCGTGCGCATACCGTAGCCCGACGATAACCAGCCCTTCGCGACAGGCAGACCCGCTACTGTACTCTCCCGCTTCACATTGCGGTCACCCATCATGTCTTTGAGCATATTAAGTTGCTGCTCGCGGTTATCGAGTTGACTTTCCAGGTCGCGAAACATGGCGCTGATCTCGGCCTGCTCCACAACTTGCCCGGGTTGTTCAGGGCCACCAATCGCGGGAATATCGCCAAAATTGAACTCGCCTTTATCCAGCCCGGCCAAACCGCTGACCCTTTCGCCAACGGCGTCGAGTCGTAACATCCGCGCCTGTAGCTGCGCCAGCTTCAGGCTCAAAGCCTGAATTTTCTGCTCGGCGCGCGTCTCCGCTGCCGCCAATTGACCGCGATAGTCACCGAGCTCAACCGCGTTCATTGTTTGCTCTGCTTGCTGCTTAAGTGTCGGATTAGCAATCGATGCGGCAAGGGTTTTCCCGCTCGAAGAATCGGCAATCATCGTGTCGCTGACCATCGAAGCATTAACCGATAAGCCAATCGCAACTCCAGCCACGGTAGGCAGCACCATGATTGCCGCTAGTGCCAATGATTTGGTCCACCGCCCTAACTCAAAGCTCAGGGACTCGTGACGACTGTTGCTCAATAAAATAACTTTCACTACAAACCTCGGTAAAAAAATAGTATTAACTCGCGCCCTTAACTTGCTAACGTTGACTTGTTAACGTTAGCTTGCCAGCAAAGGCCGCGAGTAGGAAATAGGGGCGTCTTCTTCGTTTTCAAAAGTAACCACATCCCACGCGTCATCCTGACTGAGTAACTTCCTGAGTAATGCATTATTAAGTGCATGGCCAGATTTAAAGGCTTCAAATTCGCCAATCAACCCATTGCCAAGCAGGTAGAGATCGCCAATGGCATCCAACACTTTATGTTTGACGAACTCGTCTTCGTAGCGTAGACCGTCTTCGTTTACCACACCGCCTTCATCAACCACAATGGCGTTGTCCATGCTGCCGCCTCGAGCCAGGCCCTTTGCCTGTAAGTATTCGATCTCGTGCATAAAACCAAAAGTACGGGCGCGGCTCACATCTTTTACAAACGCGGTACTGGAAAAATCCATGGTGGCCTTCAAGGTACCCGCCTTAAACACGGTGTGCTCAAACTCAATGGCAAAGGTGACTTTAAAACCATCGTAGGGTTTGAAACTGGCGAGCTTGTCGTCCTCTTGAACGGAAACGGGCTTTTTAATGCGGATAAATTTTTTCGGGGCGTCTTGCTCGACAATGCCCGCAGACTGAATCAGAAACACAAAAGGACCGGCACTGCCGTCCATAATCGGTACTTCAGCTGCTGTGACCTCGACAACCGCGTTATCGATACCCAGGCCCGCCATTGCCGACAATAGATGTTCCACGGTGGACACACGCACATCTCCGGCAACCAGCGTAGTGGAGAGCGTGGTATCGCCGACGTTATTGGCGGTCGCTTTTATTTCTACCGGAGGACTCAAATCCGTGCGCCGGAAAATAATACCGGTATCAGGTTCCGCCGGCAGCAACGTTAAATACACTTTTTCGCCCGTGTGGAGACCGACTCCAGTGGCGCGGATGGTGTTGTTGAGCGTACGTTGTCGAATCAAGCTGGCTAATCCTGTTCTTATGTCGTTCTGTTAAATTCATTCTGTTGAATTTACTGGGGCTGTCTGCAAGCTGCCAGCGCCAAATCCCCCGGATACTGCTTATGACAGCCCCCAGTAACATTCGATCGCAAGCGCATACGCCAGCCGGTCGCGAATGGTAACAAAACTGAGCACCCTGCCGCCAGTGCCAAGAGCTCTCTATACCTACTTACGTCACATTTTTTGGGCGATTATTCACCCGACACCACGATAACCTCCTGTTTAGTCCACTTGACGGCGTAAAAACGCCGGAATATCAAGATAATCCATATCCGGATCCTGCTTTACATCCAGTTTACGTGCCGCTGAACCATCACTAACGGTCGCTCGACGGGTAACGGTAGGTTTTTCCAGAGTGTCGTAGTCTGGCTCGCCAGACGCCCTGTTGGCTACCACCATTCGCGGCGGGGCCAGCTGAACCTCATCGGGTCGACCGAGCCCAGTAGCCACGACCGTGACGCGGATATCATCTCCCATAGCCGGGTCGATCACGGTGCCAATCACCACTGTAGCGTTTTCGGAGGCAAACTCTTCGACAGTGGCGCCCACGTCGGAAAACTCGCCCAACTCAAGGTCGGGACCGGCGGTGATGTTGATCAAAATCCCCCGCGCGCCCTGTAAATCAATGTCTTCCAATAACGGGCTGTGCACGGCTGCCTGGGCGGCAATATTAGCGCGATTTTCACCACTTGCCTGACCGGAACCCATCATCGCCATACCCATTTCCGACATCACTGTGCGCACGTCGGCAAAATCCACGTTGATCATGCCCGGGCGGATAATCAGATCGGCAATACCTTGCACCGCGCCGAGCAGCACGTCGTTAGCCGCCTGAAAGGCATCCAGTAAGCTGGTATTTTTGCCCAGCACCGCCAATAATTTTTCATTGGGTACAGTAATCAGCGAATCAACCCGATCTTTGAGGTGTTTGATGCCTTCATCGGCAATCGCCATCCGCTTGCGTCCCTCAAACGCAAAGGGTCGAGTCACCACCGCGACAGTGAGAATGCCCATGTCGCGGGCTACGTCGGCAATAATCGGAGCACCACCGGTACCGGTACCCCCACCCATACCCGCAGTAATAAACACCATATCGCTGCCTTCCAGTACATCGGCAATGCGATCGCGATCTTCCATTGCTGCCTGGCGACCCACTTCTGGATTGGCACCCGCACCCAAACCCTTGGTAAGGCCATTACCCAGCTGCAACATGGTGCTGCCACCAATATCTTTAAGTGCCTGAGAGTCGGTATTCGCACAAATAAATTCGACCCCCTGCACCTGCCTTTCAATCATGTGGCGCACTGCGTTGCCTCCACCACCACCGATGCCAATCACTTTGATCTCTGCGCTATCGGGAATACTATCTACGATTTGAAACATGGCCATTACCCCTTGGTCTACGCTAGTTATATAAATTACAGTTAATTAAAAAGTTTATTGCTCGATGACTTGCCACACTGCTGACGTATTAAAAATTATTTTGAAACCAATTTTTAATACGTCCTAACACCCCCTCTCCACTCACCTCACTTTTACCTCCCCTCTCCTGTTGTTGTTGCAGCCCATAAAGCAATAAGCCAACGCCGGTGGCGTAAATCGGATTATTGACAATATCTGTAAGCCCTCGAATATTTTGCGGCGAACCCAATCGCACCGGCATGTGAAATATTTCTTCCGCCAGTTCAACCGCACCTTCCATTTTTGACGTACCACCCGTCAGCACAATGCCCGCGGCAATCAGGTCTTCAAAACCGCTGCGTCGTAACTCCGCCTGCACCAAAGTGAAAAGTTCGTCGTAACGCGGTTCGACCACCTCGGCCAGGGATTGTCGCGATAAATCTCGCGGCGGACGGTCACCAACACTGGGCACCTTGATAGTTTCATCGGGCCCGGCGTACCTACTTAACGCGCAGGCATATTTAATTTTTAATTCTTCGGCATGGGCCGTTGGGGTGCGCAGCGCCATGGCAATATCATTGGTCACCTGATCTCCAGCAATCGGGATCACCCCGGTGTGGCGAATCGCGCCCTCGGTAAAAATCGCAATGTCGGTAGTGCCACCGCCGATGTCCACCAGGCATACGCCCAGTTGTTTTTCGTCTTCGGTGAGCACCGCGTAACTGGAAGCGAGCTGCTCTAAAATAATGTCGTCTACCTCCAGGCCACAGCGCCGGATGCATTTTTTAATATTCTGCGCGGCATTCATCGCTCCCGTAACCAGGTGCACCTTGGCCTCCAGGCGCACTCCGGACATACCCCGTGGCTCGTGTACGCCCTCCTGATTATCAATAATAAATTCCTGGGGCAGCACGTGAAGAATCTCCTGGTCCGCCGGAATCGCCACCGCGCGAGCCGCATCAATCACTCGCTCCACGTCGCTTTGATGCACCTCGCGATCGCGAATCGCGACAATGCCGTGGGAGTTCAAACTGCGGATATGACTCCCGGCAATACCCACGTACACCGAGTGCACATGACACCCCGCCATTAACTCCACTTCTTCAACGGCACGCTGAATGGCGTGAACTGTCGATTCAATATTAACCACAACACCTTTTTTCATCCCGGAGGACGGATGCATTCCGGTACCGACAATTTCGAGCTGACCATCGGACCCCGCCACACCCACGATGGCTGCGACCTTGGACGTGCCTATGTCGAGCCCAACGATCAATTGTTCGCCGCTAACATTCACCATCATCTATCCTCAACGAGTTATCGGGTTTATCCCGCGTCCACTTTTTGCTGGTATTCATTACTTAATTCACTGCTTAATTCATTACCGAATTCATTACCGAACTCAGAGCCGAATTCAGAGCCGTTCTCATTTATGCCCGCCGGCTTCCACTGCACTGCAAGCCCTTTGCTGTAGCGCGCATCCACACGCACTAACTGGTTGCGCCGAGCCATCAGCTCCTGTTGCCAAAGCACCAGAAAGTGTTCGAGCCGAAGGTCGAGCTGATCCCGGCCCAGAACTAACTCCGCGCCCTCGCCCAGCTGCAATATCCAACCGCCGCGCTTATCCATAATGAGGTGTCGAAGCCCTGCCCCCGCCGCGTTAAGCACCTTCGCAAAACGCGCATAAGCCGCCATCACCGTCATCTGCTGACCTTCCGGCCCAAGTAAGTGCGGCAGGCGATCCAGATCGGTATCCACATCGACGGAGCTCATCTCTGGCAATACTTCGCCGTGCTGATTAATAAACTGCGCCTCCCCCCAGCGCGCCACCGGAACTTCTTCCTCGATGCGCAACAACAGTCGATCGGGCCATTGACGACGCGCGCTGACACTGGCAATCCAGGGGCGAGCTTCCAGCTCCGCACACAGCAAATCCATATCCAGACTGAAGAAACCGCCCTCCAGTTGCCCGCTCACCCACGACTCGATCTGCTTTTCAGTAACGTGCTTGAGGTCTCCCGTCACCGCAATTTCGGCCACCGGCGCATCCAGTTTTTGATATCCGTAAACACTCACCGCGAGACCTGCCGACAACGCCACTAGCCAGACCAGAGCTAAACCGACCACCCGCAAGGGCTGCAACCAGTTCCGTCCGGGAGTTTTCGGCAAGGGCCGATACGCGCCGCGTTTACCGGCAGCAGATCGGCGCGGTGCTGGCGAAGGCTTCGAGTTCATTGCAGTGCCTCCGCGTTACTTTGATTAAAATCCCGATGAGCATTGGCTTTGCTATGGCCAGTACTTAATTCGGCACTACTGACAATTTCCACCACCAAATCACTAAACGAGAGGCCCGCCGCTCTGGCCGCCATTGGCACTAGACTGTGATCCGTCATTCCAGGAATGGTATTCACCTCAAGCAACTGCCAGGCGCCGCTGTCGTCCACCATCACGTCCACGCGGCCCCAGCCCTGACAACCCAAGCTCTCAAACGCACGCAGTGCCAGTTGTTGTAGCTCCTGCTCCCGCTCTGCCGATAAACCACAGGGGCAGATATAACGGGTGTCATCACTCTGGTATTTAGCTTCGTAATCGTAAAACGGCCGATCAGTCTCCAGCTTAATCACCGGTAAAGCCCGGTTGCCGACGATAGCCACGGTGTACTCTTCGCCAGTCAACCAGGCTTCGGCGATCACACTGGCGTCGTAACTGGCCGCTGCGCGCCAGGCCTGCTCCAACTCGTCCGGGGTTTCCGCTTTAGCCATACCCAGACTGGAGCCTTCATTGGCGGGCTTGACCATCGCGGCGCCGCCCAACTCGGCCAATAATTGCGTCCAATTGCTATTCTCTTCGAGCACCGCAAACGCGGCGGTGGGTAAACCCGCTCCGCGCCATAATTGCTTGCAGCGACGCTTATCCATCGCCAGTGCGGACGCTGCCACACCACTGCCGGTGTAGGGAATTCCCAGGCACTCCAGGGCACCCTGTACCGTGCCGTCTTCGCCACCCGGGCCGTGCAAGGCGATAAAGACTCGGTCGGGTCGCAGGGCTTGCAGATCACTTAGCAAGTTGGTGCTCGCATCTACACCTACAGCATCCACGCCGGCGTCGAGCAAGCCCTGTAAGACCGCTGCGCCGCTGGCGAGAGAAATCTCCCGCTCCGCTGATGTGCCACCGTAAATCACTGCCACTTTGCCAATGCGCTCCTTGTTACCCTGGCGGGTTTCCGACACTATTTTTTTGTCGCTCATTACTTTTTCAAAACCTACTGTAAACGTCGTTCAACCAGCAGTGCAGCAACCTGATTGGTATTGCCTGCACCCTGGGTAATAACTATGTCGCCGGGCCGCACGATGGCGCGCACCGCATCCGGCACCTCTTCCATCGCACTCACGTGAATAGGATCAATCAAGCCACGCTGTCGAATACTGCGACACAGGCTGCGGCTATCGGCACCGGGGATTTCATCTTCACCGGCGCTGTACACCGGCAACATCACCAGAGCGTCACAGGTGGTTAGTACATTGACAAAATCGTCGTACAAATCCCGAGTGCGGCTGTAACGATGGGGCTGAAACACCATCACCAAACGGCGTCCGGGCCAGCCGTCGCGCACCGCGCGCACGGTTGCCGCCACTTCGATCGGGTGATGGCCGTAGTCATCCACCAACAAAGCGCTACCATCGGCGACCGGGTATTCACCCTGTATTTCAAAACGGCGTCCAACGCCCTGAAAGCCGGATAAACCTTGCTGAATAGCATCATCAGAGAGGCCTTCATCGACAGCTACTGCAACTGCCGCCGTAGCGTTCAATATATTGTGAACCCCGGGTACATTGAGGCTCAGTTGCAAGGGCTCACCCACCGGGCGGTGCAAGACAAAGTCACTGCGATTTTCTTTCAGTACCGGGCTTTCGATACGGAAGTCGGCGTCCTCGGCAAAACCGTAGGTCAACATTGGCCGTGACACATCGCTGGCGATCTCACGCACGGTGTCGTTATCAATGCACAGCACCGCAAGCCCGTAAAAAGGTAAGTTGTGAAGAAACTCGACAAACGTGCGCTTTAACTTGGCCACATCGAAATCGTAGGTTTCCATATGGTCTTCATCGATATTCGTTACTACCGCAACCATCGGTTGCAGATGCAGAAACGAGGCATCACTCTCATCCGCTTCGGCGACTAAATAACGACTCTCGCCGAGCTGAGCGTTAGTGCCGACACTATTCACCCGACCGCCGATCACAAACGTTGGCTCCCGCCCCGCTGCGGCAAAAATGCTCACCAACAAACTGGTGGTGGTGGTTTTGCCGTGGGTTCCCGCCACCGCAATACCGTGCCGGTAACGCATGAGTTCGGCAAGCATCTGTGCTCGCTGCACAATGGGCACGCGCGCTTCCCGCCCCGCGACCACCTCGGGGTTATCTGCCGTCACCGCCGAGGACTGCACGACGACATCGGCACCGCTCACCTGTGCTGCGCTATGCCCAAGTCCGATGGTTGCACCCAGCTTGCGCAAACGCAGCACGTTGGCGTTTTCGCCGAGATCGGAACCCGAAATTTCATAACCCTGATTTAATAGCACTTCGGCAATACCACACATGCCACTGCCGCCAATACCAATAAAATGAATGCGACGGATGCGGCGCATTTCTGGCACTTCAAAGAACCCGCTCATGCGGCCACCTCCAGGCACACATCGGCCACTCGGCGAGTAGCATCCGGCAAAGCCAGTCGTCGGGCACTCTCTGCCATCCCGGCCCGCTTATCCGTATTCGTAGTCAGCTCCAATACGGTGGCGGCTAAGGATTCGGGGTTTAAGGCTTTTTCATCCAACAAATAGCCGGCCCCAGCATTTACCAGCCACAGCGCATTGTGCGTTTGGTGATCGTCAATGGCGTAGGGGAAGGGCACCAATATAGAAGGCAAACCTACCGCGGTTAATTCAGACACGGTGAGGGCGCCAGCGCGACACACCACAAAATCCGCCCAGGTATAGGCCGCCGCCATATCAGCGACAAATGGCACTACATCCGCATCCACTCCGGCTTGCTGATACATATTTTTTGTTGTCTCTTCGTTACCGCGACCACATTGATGACGCACTTCGGGGCGTTGTGACTCAGCCATTAATGCCAGCGCCTCGGGCAAAGTTTGATTTAATTTCTGAGCACCGAGACTACCGCCAAGCACCAGTAAACGAGGTTTAGCGGCATTCTCATTTAAGGAACTCTCCTCTAAGAGACTCTCCTCTAAAGAACGCTGACTCAATTCCATACTTAATTTAAGAATCTCTGCACGCACCGGATTGCCGCAGTGCCGAGCCCCGGGTAAGGCCTCGGGAAATGCCGTTAATGCCACACTGGCAATTTTACTGAGCAGGCGATTGGTAGTACCGGCTATGGCATTTTGCTCGTGAATCACCAACGGCTTACCCAACAAGCGCGCGGCCACTCCGCCGGGGCCGGAGGCAAAACCACCTAAGCCCAACACCACATCGGGCTTCAACTTATACACCGCGCGCAGGGCCTGGCCCGCGGCCAACACTAAGCGCGCGACACCACGAATTTTCGCCAGCCCACCTTTGCCGCGCAAGCCAGCGACACTGATATAGGTGATCGGGAAATTGTGGGCGGGCACCTGCTCCGACTCAATACCCTGCCGAGTACCAAGCCAGCTCACGTCGCAACCACGCGCGCGCAAGTCTTCCGCCACTGCCAGTGCAGGGAAAACATGTCCGCCGGTACCACCCGCCATAATTAACACTCGTTTACGCTCCAAGTCGTTCACGTTTTACTTGCTGAGACACGCGTTCCATCTGCTCCATTTCAATACCGATGCGCAACACCATCGCCAGCATCACACTGCATACCAGCAAGCTACTGCCGCCATAACTCACAAATGGCAGCGTTAAACCCTTAGTGGGTAACAGGCCGGAGGTGACACCAATATTGATAAAGGCTTGCCCCGCCAGCAAAATACCAATACCAAATGCCACATGAGCGCCGAACCAATCCTGTCGCTTCGCCGCCTTGCGGCCGTTGCTGAAGATACGCACCACCAACACCATAAATAGTGCAACCACAGTAACTACACCGATCCAACCAAATTCTTCGGCAAAAATCGCAAACACAAAATCGGTGTGAGCCTCCGGCAAATAAAATAATTTCTGCACACTATTACCCAGACCAACCCCAAACCATTCTCCGCGCCCGAAGGCAATTAGCGACTGGGTCAACTGATAACCACTGTCGAATTGATTCGCCCAGGGATCGAGGTAAGTCACCAGGCGCTCGACCCGATAGGGCGACGCCATAGCAACCATGACCAAACCCACCGCACCCGTGGCCACCAACAACATAAATTGCCACAGCCGCACCCCGGCCAAAAACAACATTGCCAACACCGTGCCGGCCAGCACTACCGAGGAGCCAAAATCCGGTTGCAACAACAGCAACAACACCAGACCACCAAGCACCACCAGGGGTTTCGCAAACCCTTGCCACTGCTGCTTTAACTGCGACTGCCGCCGCTGCAAATACGCGGCAGTAAAAACCACCATCGCCAACTTGGCCACTTCCGATACCTGCAAGGTCAGCGGCCCCAGCGGCAACCAGCGGCGACTGCCGTTGACTTCGCGACCAATGCCCGGAATCAACACCAGCACCAACAACAATACCGAACCCGCTAACAACCAGGCGCTATAGCGATACCAAAAACCCATCGGGATACGCAGCACCACGAGTGCCAGCCCGGCACTGATCACCAAATAAAGCAGATGTCGTTTCAGAAAATACAAACTGTCGCCCAACTGAGCAGCAAACGTTATCGAGGAAGACGCCACCATCACAATGCCCAGCGATATCAGCGCTAACATCGCCAGTAACAAGCCCACATCAAGCCCCGGCGGGAACACCGGCCCAAAGCGCTGAGGCGCTTGCAATACAGCGTTTAAACTCACCCTGCTTGAGGCCGTCATGAGAGCGCTCGCACGGCACGCGCAAAACATTCGCCGCGCTCTTCGTAACCACTAAACATATCGAAGCTGGCGCAGGCCGGTGACAACAATACGCAGTCACCGGATGCAGCCAACGTCCGAGCAGTGCTCACTGCGGCGTCCATACTCGTCGCTCGTATTACTTCCGGCTGAGATTCCACGCTTGCTTGTTGGGCGACAGCTCGCTCAATCAACCCGGCATCCTCGCCAATCACAATCAGGTGTTTAACCCTGCCTGCAAGCTGTTTGGCTAAGGGCGTAAAATCCTGACCCTTGCTTTGCCCGCCGGCGATCAGCACCAGGCCAGAATAATCACCGGCACAACTGATGATTGCCGCTATCGCCGCGCCAACATTAGTGGCCTTGGAATCGTCGACCCACACCACACCGTTAATTTCAGCAACCGTTTGACTACGGTGAGGCAAGCCTTTAAATGTTCGTAGCACGCTTAGCATCGCCGCCATCGGCAAACCCACCGCATGACCCAGCGCCAGTGCCGCCAGCGCATTAGCGATATTGTGACTACCTTTTATGCCCAACTCGCTCACCGGCATCAGTGGCGCAAACTCAAACACTAACCACGCCTCTTCACCCTTGCGTCCAACATTGTCGGGATCATAGCTCACACCAAAGCCACCAAAATCGGGCTTGCCGAGACCGAAGCTCCAGCGCTTAACATCTGCCGATACCAGCGGTTCCGATAACTTATCGTCACGGTTTATCACTACCTGCTCGGCACCAAAAAATACGCGATGCTTGGCGCGGTGATAGTCGATCAAGCTGGAGTAACGGTCCATATGATCGGGGCTAACATTAAGTACCGTCGCCACTTTTGCTGTTAAGTTGGCGGTGGTTTCAAGCTGAAAGCTGGATAACTCCAACACGTACAAATCGATTTCGTCGTCCAGCAAATCCAGTGCCGGAGTGCCTAAATTGCCGCCCACCGCTACTTTCATCGTGCTTGCGGCCATTGCAGCAACCAGGGTGGTCACCGTGCTTTTACCGTTGGAACCAGTAATAGCGATAATGGGCGCGCGCGCGGCTCGAGCGAACAGTTCTATATCGCCAACAACTTCGGCGTCAGTCTCAACGTCAGTTAATAAAGAGCCCTCGCGGTTTTGCACCAAACCCAACTCAAGTAAAGACACACCCGGACTAACCACGATTTGACTGGCACTAGTCAGCGCCGCCGCAACCAGCTCATCCGCCCCTACGTAGATATCCACATCGGGAAATTCAGTTTTAAATGCAGCCAAACTCGGTGGTTCCGCGCGGGTATCCACGACGACAAACGGCTCGTCAATGCGGGTGAAATAACGGGCGACCGCAAACCCGGTGAGGCCGAGACCGACCACCACCGTACGCTTGTCACTCGCTATCATTTTCACCACTGCAACTTCACCCATATATTGGCATCGCCATTGATCAACGCAGCTTGAGTGTCGCTAGCCCAAACAACACCAGCATCACTGTAATAATCCAGAAGCGCACGATCACTCGCGGCTCCGGCCAACCTTTTAATTCAAAGTGGTGATGAATCGGCGCCATACGGAAAATACGTTTACCAGTGAGCTTGTAAGAACCCACCTGCAACACTACCGATACGGTTTCCAACACGAAAATTCCACCCATGATGAAAAGTACGACTTCGTGCCGGACAATCACCGCGATCACCCCCAGCGCAGCGCCCAGTGCCAACGCACCGACATCACCCATAAAAATTTGCGCTGGGTAGGCGTTAAACCAGAGAAAACCCAAACCCGCGCCACCCAGCGCTGCGCAAAACACCACCAGCTCCCCGGCTCCGGGAATAAAGGGTATGTTCAGGTAAAAAGAAAATTCAGCGTGGCCAGCCACGTAGGCAATCACGCCTAGTGCGCCGCCCACCAACACCGTGGGCATAATGGCAAGGCCGTCCAGGCCATCAGTCAGATTGACCGCGTTACTGGTGCCGACAATCACTAAGTAGGCGAACACGATATAAAGCAGACCCATCTGCCAGGCAAAGTTTTTAAAGAAAGGTAAAATTAACTCCGTCTCGGCAGGCGCTTGCGCCGTCACATACAACAGCGTGGCGACACCCAAACCCGCTACGGATTGCCACAAATATTTCCAACGTGCGGGCAGTCCCCGCGAATCTCGCTCAACCACTTTCCGATAATCGTCGACCCAACCAATCGCACCAAAGGAAAAAGTCGTCAGCAACACGATCCATACATAGCGATTGCTCAAATCAGACCACAACAAAGTGCTGACAAAAATCGACAGTAGAATCAATGCGCCACCCATCGTCGGCGTACCGGTTTTGCTCAGGTGACTAGCCGGACCGTCGTCGCGCACCGACTGTCCAATTTGCAAAGCGTTGAGCCTGCGAATAACCACCGGCCCCAACATCAGAGAAATAATCAGGGAGGTCATCACCCCCATAATCGCGCGCATAGTGAGGTAGCGAAACACTCCGAAGCCACCAATATAATCCGCAAGATACTCAGTTAACCAGAGCAACATCAGCCCTCTCCCAGCAAATGTGTAACAACGTTTTCCATTCCCGCACTGCGTGAACCTTTGACTAGCACTGTTACTTCTAGCGAGCGATCATCAGTCAAGGCAGCGCTATCCTCGTTCAATATTTCGCGCAACGCTTTTACTAACGCGGGTTTATCGCCAAAGGAACGGGCCTTGTCCGCACCGCAAATAAATTCAAACTCTGCGGACGCTAAGGCACTCAGAGGCCCGCAGCTAAACAATAAATCGACATCGTGTTCGGCGGCATAGCGGCCCACTTCCCTGTGCAGTAATTCAGCATCCGCACCCAGTTCCGCCATATCGCCCAGCACCAATATGCGCTTGCCGGAAAAGCTCGTCAGCGTATCAATCGCCGCTTTTACCGAACCGGGATTGGCGTTGTAGGTGTCGTCGATAATTCGACTCCCACCCATCCCACTCAATACTTGCATACGCCCACTGGCTGGCAAGGCGGCTTGCAAGCCACGCGCTACCTGTTCGAGATTCGCACCAGCGCTAAGCGCGCACGCCGCAGCGGCAAGGGCATTGGCGACGTTGTGCCGACCCGGTATTTGCAGTTGCACCGCCGCACTGCCTACCGGTGTTTGTAAAGTAAAACCCGGGCAACCCTCGTTATTTAGCTGTACCTCGGTGGCCACGAAATCGGCGTCCGGCTCAAGCACACTAAAAGTTACGCTACTTAAACAAGACAGCTGGCCACGCCACTGCTCCAGCCACGGCTCGTCTAGATTAAGCACCGCAGTGCCACCGGCCTCGAGGCTGGAATAAATTTCACCTTTGGCTGCGGCCACACCCGCCAGGGAGCCAAAGCCCTCGACATGAGCGGGCAACACATTGGTCACCAGCGCCACGGTCGGACGCGCGATACCGCATGAATACGCAATTTCTCCGCCCGCACTAGCGCCCATTTCAATCACGGCATTCTGATGTTCCGGTTGCACACCCAGCAGTGTCAGCGGCACGCCAATGTGATTATTCAAGTTGCCACGGGTCGCCAGTACCGGGCCTTTAATAACTAAAATTGCGGCAATCATTTCCTTGACGGTGGTCTTGCCGCTGCTGCCGGTCACCGCAATCACCGGACCGGAAAATTGATCCCGAGCCAAAGCAGCCAACTGACCCAGGGCCTGGGTGGTATCCGGAACGACCCACTGCGGGATATGCAAACCCTTATCCGCTTGCTCAACCACCAGACCGCAAGCCTGTTGCGAAGCGCTATCCAAAAACTGGTGGGCGTCAAAGCGCTCACCACTCAAGGCTACAAATAATTCACCCTGACGCAAGGCCCGGCTATCCGTGGAGACCGTGTCAAAATCACAATCGGGATACATCAACGTACCGCCGTAGGCCAGCGCCGCGTCGGTCAGAGACAGGCTTCGCACGGTCACGACTTACTCTCCGCGCGCTCGATTCGTCGTTCACCCAGGGCCAACACGGCTTCGGCAACATCGTCGAAGGGCCAGCGCACCCCAGCCACTTCCTGATAACGCTCGTGGCCTTTGCCGGCAATTAATACGGTATCGGCGCTATCCGCCTGACTGATCGCGATGCGTATGGCGGCTCGTCGATCCGCTTCTACCAATAAGTTCGGCGCGCTTATTTCAGCGGGAATGCCCTGCAAGATATCTTCTATGACGAGGTTCGAATCTTCATTTCTCGGGTTGTCGCTAGTCACCACCACTCGATCGGCACTGCGACCGGCGACCTCAGCCATCAGCGCGCGCTTACCGCGATCGCGATCCCCACCGCAACCAAAGACACACCAAAGTTTGCCAGTGCATTGCTCGCGCAACGTGCTTAGCGCCTGCGATAAAGCGTCGGGCGTGTGGGCGTAATCCACAACCACCTGCGGAGCGTGGTCCTCGCCGGAAGCTAAATTGGAATCCTCTGCAACTAACTGCATACGCCCGGCAACGGATTGCAATCGCGGAATCGCCGACAATACTGCGTCGAAATCTTTACCCTGAGCGCATACGGCAGCAATCACCGCCAACACATTGCTTAAATTAAAAGCGCCCAATAAAGTGCTGCGCAATTCACCGCTACCCCAGGGAGTAATAATATCTGCGCTAATTCCCTGACGGGTGTAGCGGCAATTTTCGGCGCGCACTTCGCAAGAAAACTCACCGGCACCAGCACTGACAATGCCAAAGCGCAAACACTCCACCGTGGCGGGCAGCTGGGCTGCTAACTCTCTACCCGCGGGGTCGTCGATATTAATCACCGCCCGCTGCAAACCCGGCACATTAAACAATTGCGCTTTAGCCGCGAGATAAGCCGCCATATCACCGTGATAGTCGAGATGATCGCGACTGAGGTTGGTAAATACTGCGGTATCAAAGCGCACATCCGCAACCCGGCTTTGCACTAAACCGTGAGACGACACTTCCATCGTCACGTAGTCGGCACCGGCGTCGCGAAGCTCGGCCAACAGGGCCTGAGTGGTCACCGCATCGGCGGTGGTCATATTCGCCGACGGTGTTTTTGAAGACTGTATTTCTGAAGTCTGTACTTCTGAAGGCCGGCTTTTTGAAATTAATAATTTTGAACTCGCTGCTTCAGCGGGAGCCGTAATTAACTCGGCACCCAATGTTCCCAGTACTCCGGCATTGTTGCCGAGCAAGGTATAAAGTTGCGCCAACAAATGTGTGCAGGTGGTTTTGCCGTTGGTTCCGGTGATTCCGGTGACAACCAAATCTCGACTGGGGTGACGATAAAAGCATCCGGCAATAGCGCTGGCCTGAGACGCCAGACCTGCGACCGGAATAATGCGCTCGTCTTTTCCACTTCCCGTAATAAAAGAGCCTGTAACAAAAGGATCTGTAATGAAACGATCGACAACGAAACCCTCAGACTCCACTAATACCGCCGCCGCACCCGCGCTCAAAGCCTGCGCGATAAATTCACGACCATCGTGGCTAGCACCCGGATAGGCGATAAATACATCGCCGCGACTCACATTGCGGCTGTCCAGAGTTATCCCCTGAACTAAGACTGCCGCATTTGCAGCGGATAAAGTCAGCTCGGGCAAGACCTGACTTAACAAGTCCGACAGGGTAAGCCCTATAGTTTGTTGTCCGGCCGCCATCACGAGGCATCCTCCCGAGCAGCTTTTGCGCGGGCAGCCAATGTTGGGACTGCGGCCACCGGCTCCACACCCAACAGGCGCAAGGCATCGGCAGTCACTTTCGAAAATACCGGCGCTGCCACCAAACCGCCAAAATAAGCTTCGCCTTTGGGATCGTTAATCACTACCACCGTCACCAGGCGGGGCTTATCGGCCGGCGCAATACCGGCAAACAATGCGATATAACGACCTTCCTGATAACCCTCGCGACCGACTTTATGCACGGTGCCGCTCTTGCCCGCCACTTCGTAGATCGGGATTTCGGCGCGCGTGCCAGTGCCGCCTTTTTTAATGACTGTTTTCAGCATATCGCGCACCGCTACGGCGGTACTTTCATCGACAACCCTTTGCCCCGCTGCAGCTTCATCCAGACGCAACAAGGACATCGGGCGGCGCAAACCACCGCTGGCCAATACGCCGTAAGCCCCTGCAATTTGCAGAGGCGTCGCCGAAATTCCGTAACCAAAAGCCATTGCCGCATGTTCCAACGGATGCCATTTGTGCCTGCTGGGTAAGTCCCCCGGGGTCTCTCCGGGGAAACCGGTACCCGGACTCACGCCGAGACCGACTCTATCCAGTACATCCCGAATACTTTCGGGGCTGAGGTCCATCGCCACACGTGTGGTACCGACCTGACTCGACTTGGTGAGTATTCCGGTAATATCCAGTGTGCCGTAATTCACCGGATCCACAAAAGTTTTGCCCGCAATTTTGATATAACCTGGGCTGGTATCGACCAGCGTGTGGGGGCGATAGCGCCCGCTCTCCAGCGCCGCCACCATGGTCATCGGCTTGATCAACGAGCCCGGCTCCAGTAAATCCGTCACCGCCCGGTTGCGCAGCGCGGCGGTATCGAGCTGCGCGCGATCGTTAGGGTTAAACGAAGGCTGATTCACCATCGCCAACACTTCGCCACTTTCCACATCGAGCACCACTACCGAGCCCGAGGCGGCGCGAAATTTTCGCATCGCCGCTTTTAACTCGCGATAGGCCAGGTACTGCAAGCGCAAGTCGATCGACAGCGCCAAATCTTTGCCGGGTTTTTCGCTACGCAACAACTGAAGATCTTTGATGATCTTACCTTTGCGATCTTTAACGACCTTGCGCTGCCCCGGCACGCCCGCCAGCCAGCTCTCGTAGGCCAGTTCCAGCCCTTCCTGCCCCCGATCGTCGATATTGGTAAAGCCCACCAATTGCGACGTAATTTCTCCGGCGGGATAAAAGCGTTTGTACTCTTCGCGCCCGTGTACGCCTTCAATGCCGAGCGCTAAAATATCCTCGGCATCTTCCGGGCTCATGCGACGGGACAAAAACATAAACTCTTTGTTGCCGTAGCGCTTGAGACGCTGACGCAAATTTCCAACAGACTCACCGAGCCGTTTAGCCAGTGGCTGCAAAGTATCCACATCTAACGCCAGCACTCGGGGATTCGCCCATACGGTCACTACGGGAGTACTCACCGCCAGCGGCTCGCCATTGCGATCGGTAATCACCCCGCGATAGGCGGGAATTTCCAGTGTGCGTACCGTTCTGGCATCACCCTGATCCTGTAAAAACCGCACACCCTTATTGTCGCCAGAACCACCCTCTAATATCTGCAAGCCACCGGTATGCCAAAGCACGCCCATGGGCAACAAGCACAAAGCTAAGGCCACCAGGGAATAGCGCCAAAACTCAATCACCGGTTTCTTAATTTTTCCAAAAGATTGTGAGGAAGTTTTTTTAGATCGCGTATTTTTAGTGCCAGAATTTTTAGCACTTGAACCTTTAGCACCGGCCACACCTCGACCCGCCGTTTTTCGAGACGCTGGTTTATTATTATTTAGCAGACTCACGGAGCCACCATAATCGGATTTTCCACAACTCGATTTACCCGCGCTCGCTTCACCATAATGACGTCGTCAAGCTCAGGCACACTCATATCCAGTTTTTCAATCGCCAGTTTTTCGACTCGGCTCAATGCCGCCCAGGCGCTTTGCTCAAGTAAATACTTACCCCACTCCACCTGCAACTGATGCTCCTCGCGCTGCAACTCAACGTACTCCGCGTAAAACTGACGACTGCGATGACTGCTCACCACTACCGCCAGACTCGAAGCCATCACCGCCAACCACAACAGGCTCAGCACCAACCACCGCCGCCAATGCCCGGTCATCAAACAACATGGTGAGAGCAGTTGCGACACAGACCATCGCGATTAATAAGCAGTCGATTATCCATACCACTCTTCGCGCAACTCGCTCTCACACACCGCTGTTTTTTCACACCAACTTCTCCGCCACGCGCATCACTGCACTGCGAGCGCGAGGGTTGCGCATCACCTCTTCCGGCGAGGCTTTCACCGCTTTACCAACCGAGCGCAGGCGCCGCACAATTTGCGCCTCGGTGACCGGCAAACCCCGGGGCAAGCGCGGCTGCTCGCACTCGCGGATAAAACGCTTTACCGGACGATCTTCCAGCGAGTGAAAACTAATCACCACCAGGCGTCCGCCGACAGCCAACACGTCGAGTATCTGATCGAGCAAGGCCCGCAGGTCATCTAACTCGCGGTTAATAAAAATTCGAATGGCCTGAAAGGCGCGGGTCGCCGGATTTTTGCCTTTTTCCCAGGCCGGATGCGCTTCGGCAATCACCGCCGCCAACTGGGCAGTGCGCGTAATCGGAGTATGTTCCCGCAGCTCGACGATGGCTCGCGCCATGCGTTTGGCGTAACGCTCCTCGCCGTAGTCTCTGAGCACTACGGCAATTTCATCAACACCGGCTTCCGCCAGCCACTCAGCTGCGCTCACTCCACGCTGCGGGTCCATACGCATGTCCAGCGGTCCATCGTGCAAAAAACTAAAGCCGCGCTCCGGGTCATCCAACTGCGGCGAGGACACCCCTAGATCGAGCAATACTCCCGTCACTGCCCCACGCTTACCGCGCTCATCAATCAAAGCACTTAAATCGGCAAACGAGGCATTGACCATTTCCAAACGCCCATCGCGCCCGGCCAATTCCTCACCCACTGAGCAGGCCCGGGGATCTTTGTCTATGGCGAGCAGCGAGGCCTGTGGCGATAAACGCGAGAGTAAAAGTCTGCTGTGGCCACCGCGCCCGAAGGTGCCGTCCACATAAAACCCATTCTCATCAGTCACTAACGCTTCCACGGCTTCATCCATCAGTACCGTTTGATGGTTATCAGTATCTCTGTCGACCATTGGCTCGTGCCCTAAAGCGACAGGGATTGCATTTCTTCTGGAATCACCACTTCGCCGGCGGCTTGCTCTAGCCACTCTTCGCGACTGGTATCCCAGCTGTCCGCGCTCCACAATTCAAAGCGGTGGCTCTGCCCCACCAAGATGACTTTTTTCTCGAGACCCGCGTAGGCGCGTAACTCTGGCGGTAGCAACACTCGACCATTACTATCCAGCTCGATTTCGCGCGCGTGACCGACTAACAAACGCTGTACGCGCCGGCTCTCTTTATTAAAAGTAGATAAACTGGCAATTTTGGTTTCTATTTCCTGCCATTTCGGCATAGGATAGATCAACAGACACTTATCCTGGATATCAATGGTCGCAACCAGCACGCCCTCACATAGCGCCAACAAGCCATCGCGATACCTGACCGGCACCGCCATACGCCCTTTTGCGTCTATGTTGATTTCGTTGCTGCCGCGAAACACTGGCTTCTCCGTTTATTGTTTTTGGAGCCTCCCTTTTGAGAGCCTCCTTAAAAGTAGGAAGGGATAGATTGAGGAAAGACTGACATCGCCCCCAAATACCCACAAAACCCCACTTTTCTCCACCAAAAACCACTATATTCCGACGCCAGTTAAAGTCAAGCATCCGCATGGCTCCAAATTCACAAAAACACGAATAAAACCAACAATTTGGCTTCGAAACTACAGGTGACGGCAGTACTTAAACAAATACAATTGAACAAAATCATTAAAGTAATCGTGCAAGCTAACTAATCACTTTAAGTATGAGATAATTTGGCTATATAAAAATAGTTTATTATCTTTTTTAGCTATTAAAACTCTTTGCCCGACCTCTACACGATTCCCTAATAAGTCCTCGGTCGCGGTGATTTACCACTCGACAGCGCAGAGCTATCCCGCCCACCTATGTAAAGACCCGTCCTTTTAGATTACAATCTGAGCATTGAATTTTTGGTGTCAGTTGTACTGAAACTGATCGCACCGATTACGGCACAACTCTCTGACCTGGTCCTGTTCAGAATCTTGTCCAGAAAATTAGCCTTCCCTCCCTGCACAGTTGACAACAGTTTTAGGAGCAGTTGGGGGTATCCGAACTGGCCCGATAAACGCACAACATACTTACGAGGACTTACACGATGGATATCGGCGTTTTAATGCTCTTTCAAAATCATCCAAACCAGGCCATGGATGATTACGATATGTACAAAAAGGAGTTGGGGATTTGCGAATTAGTAGAACCACTTGGCTTTGATTCTGTGTGGGCGGTGGAACATCACTTTACCGATTACACTTTGTGCCCCAACCCTATCGAGATGCTGTCCTACCTGGCAGGCAAAACCGAGCGCATCAAACTGGGCACTGGCGCCATTATTCTGCCCTGGCACAAGGACCCTCTCCGCACTGCCACCGATATTGCAATGCTCGACAACCTCTGTGATCGACGCTTGTTACTCGGCATCGGTCGCGGTATCGGCCGCGTTGAATACGATGGCTTCGGTGTCGATATGAATGAATCTCGGGGCATTTTTGACGAGGCCTCCGAAATGGTGATGGACATGCTGGAGACCGGCAAAGCCAAAAAACATGATGGCAAATACTTTAAGCAAGCCGCCCGCGATATACGCCCTGCGCCCATGGGGCCCTACCTGGATCGCACTTTCGTTACCTGCCAGTCACCAGAGACCGCCGAATTAATTGCCAAAAAAGGCATGGGCATGATGGTGTTTGCGATTTCTCCATGGAAATCACGAGCGGAGGATTGTCGACTTTATCGGGAAGCCTTCCTGGAATATCAGGGCCGCGAAGCCCCGCCAGTAGTCGCCAATGTATTTGTGATGGTAGACGAAGATGGCGACAAGGCCACCGAACTCGCCCACAAGTATATGAGCGACTATTGGATTTCCGCTCTCGACCACTACGAAATGGACGGCTCTCACTTTGAAGGCGTCAAGGGCTATGAATTCTACGCCAAATCCGCGGGCATTATGCGCGATCGCAGTTCCGGCTCGATGGGCGATTTATACGTCAACAACCAAATTTTCGGCACGCCAAAACAATGCATTGAACAGATGAATACCATTCAGGAATTGGCTGGGCCAGTTACCTTTAACGTGTCTTTTTCTTACGCCGGCCTACCCTACGATACAGTTAAGGCGCAAATGAAATTATTTGCCGAGCAATGCCTGCCCCAGCTGCAGGCGGCACCAGCAGGAACACTCGCACAAGCCAGTTAGCAACGGCCGAGCCACCGCTTTTACCCGTATCGTCTAGTATCGAGGTGAAGGCAGAATGTT
Source organism: Porticoccaceae bacterium (assembly GCA_018069525.1). Lineage (GTDB taxonomy): Bacteria > Pseudomonadota > Gammaproteobacteria > Pseudomonadales > Porticoccaceae > JAGPUQ01. Next base: position 49,052 of record JAGPUQ010000009.1, read on the forward strand.
ATGGCTTAACAATATCCGGTAGGCCCTTGTACAGAACATGCAAACCTGCGAACTCATTTTTTAGAAACAAAGGAGGTCTCCCCCGTGGCAAGACTCAGTAAACTCAGTCGCTCTGTCGAGGGTAAAGTTGTACACATTACCGGTGCTGCCAGTGGTATGGGCCGGGCCACCGCCTATTTGTTCGCCGATGAAGGTGCCAAAGTTGCGGTCACCGACCTCAACGGAGAAGCCGCCGAGCAGGTCGCCAGCGATATCCGCGATGCCGGCGGCATCGCCACCGCCTGGCGCTTAAATGTTGCCGACCCGGAAGAAATTATTGCCGTCACTAAAGCCATCGGCGAGGAGTTTAGCGGGTTGGATATTTTAGTTAACAATGCGGGCATCGGCGTCTTCGCCAAACTCGATAGCGACAAATATGAAGAGCGCTGGCAATTGAGCATGGATGTATTAATCACTGGTGTGCAGCGCCTGGTGCGCGCTTCCTTGTCCATGCTCCGCGAGGCCGAGCACGGCCGTATTATCAATATCGCTTCGACCGAAGGTCTGGGTGCAACCGAAAATGCCAGCCCTTACACCGCCGCAAAACATGCCGTGGTCGGTTTTACCAAAGCCCTGGCGATTGATTTGGGCCGAGAGGGCATTACCGCAAACTGTGTTTGCCCAGGGCCAATCAAAACCTCGTTGACCGACTTCATTTCGGAAGAAGATAAAAATACCTTTGCCCGGCGACGTGTGGCGGTGCGCCGCTACGGCGACCCGGAGGAAGTCGCCCATGCGACCTTTAACTTTGCGCTGCCCTCGGCCTCGTTTATGACTGGCGTTATCATGCCGGTCGATGGCGGGCTGTGGATACGCAACGCCTAATTAACGTACCTGCAAAGACGGCTTAACGGAGAATAGCGTGGCCCAGTGGCAAATCGGTGATGTCAAAGTCACCAAAATTATTGAAGAAGATGGGCCGGTACCCGGCAACTTCGTCTTACCCGATGCAAATCCCGAGGCGCTAGCGGAAATCCCCTGGCTGTCGCCAAACTTTGTGACCGAAAAGGGCTGGCTAAAAATGTCTATCCACGCCCTGATAATCGAAACTCAAGACCTGCGCATAATGGTGGACACCTGTGTTGGCAACGACAAAGAGCGCACCACCAAAGCCTGGGCGATGCGCAGTGGGCCATTTTTAAAAGACCTTTCCTCAGCGGGTTTCCCCCGCGAAAGTATCGACTACGTAATTTGCACTCACCTGCATGTCGATCACGTGGGCTGGAATACCATGTTGGTAGACGGAGAATGGTTACCGACTTTCCCCAACGCCCGCTATTTATTTGGCCGCAAGGAATGGGAGGCCTGGCAGGCCGATCCTCAGGAGGAGGAATTTGGCCCGGTGATGCAGGATTCCGTCACTCCAATTGTTACGGCAGGTCTCGCGGATTTGGTAGACAGCGATCACCGCGTTAATAGTGAAGTATGGTTTGAACCAACCTATGGCCACACCGCCGGGCACATAAGTGTGCGGATTTCTTCCGGCGGAGAAGACGCCGTTATCACCGGCGATATGACCCACCACCCCTGCCAGTTGGCACGTCCGCAATGGCCCTGCTACGCGGATTACGACCCTGAGCAGGCGATTCAAACCCGCCGCGATTTTTACGCACGCTACGCCGACAAACCCGTGTTAGTCATCGGCACTCACTTTGCTCCGCCGACCGCCGGTTACATCGTTCCCGACGGCGACTATTACAAACTCAATATTTAGCGCAGCCGTGCTTGTCCAATATAGTTTGCCCGGCTATCGTTTTCCCGGCTATCGTTTTCCTGATAGGGTTTCCCCGACTGGGTTTTCCCAATACGGCTTTTACTGAGCACACACCTAATTGTTAATTAACCGCTAAAAGGATATACCATGAAAGCCACACGTTTTTACGGGGTTGGAAAACCCATCGAGATTGAAGACATACCCGAGCCGGAGGTAGGCCCCAACGACGTGCTGATTAAAATCGCCGGAGCCGGGGTCTGTCATTCCGACCTGCACGTGATTGACGGCGACGTAGATATCGGGGAAACGCCCATCACGCTCGGCCATGAGAACGCAGGCATTGTTGAAAAAGTCGGCAGCCAGGTTACCGAAGTAGAACCAGGAGAAGGCGTTGCCGTATTTGGTGCGTGGAGTTGCGGACACTGCAGATTTTGTGACATAGGAGAACAAAGCCTGTGCCAAAACCCGGTTTGGCCGGGCGTCATGGTAAATGGCGGCTGGGCCGAAAAGTTACTGGTACACCACCCTCGCAATTTAGTGAAGCTTAATGGGCTCGACCCCATCGTCGCCGCGCCGATGACCGACGCGGCTCTGACGCCCTACCGGGCGGTTAAAAAAGTTATGTCTAATCTGGGGCCCGGCAAAACTCTGGCTATTATTGGAGTAGGCGGTTTGGGACACATGGCCCTGCAAATTGCCAAAGCCGTAACGCCCGCGACGCAATTAATTGCCATTGATATAAGCGCCGAGAAACTCACCATGGCGAAACAACTGGGCGCAAATCACGTAGTCGATGGCATGGGCGATGTTGGCGCTGCGGTGAAAGCCGCAACTGGTGGCGATGGAGCCGATGCGGTAATCGATTTTGTCGGCAACGATGCCACTTTGAAAAATGCGGGAGCCAGCATTGGTATTGCCGGCAAAGTTATCGTGGTGGGTATTGCCGGCGGCACCCTACCCTATTCATTTTGGAATTTACCCCTCGAATGCGAAGTGTCCAGCAGTATCTGGGGTAATCGGCAGGAATTGAAAGAGGTACTGGAAATGGCTCGCATCGGACTCATCACTCCCCATATCGAACGTCAACCTCTCGAAGCCATTAACGATGTGCTGGCCCGACTCCACGACGGTAAGATACAGGGGCGCGTAGTGCTTACGCCTTAAAACCAGCGATTTTACCCAAGCCAATCAACTCGCAACCAGCGACTAACGTTCACGTATCAGAGGCCAGTAGTAATGCCCTTATCACCACCCAAAGCACGCCAACATTTACACACGCGAAAAATCGATCTTAAAGGCTACTATCGCGACGATGGTCTGTGGGATATCGAAGCTCACATTACCGACAAAAAAACCTACACCTACGAAAATCAGTCCCGTGGCCTGGTCGCTTCCGGTCACCCGGTGCACGACATGTCGCTAAGATTGAGTATTGATCCTGGGCTTGTGGTGCGCGAAGTCGAAGCGGTGATGGACGTTCAGCCCTACACTATTTGTTCCGATATTGTGGGTAATTTCCAGAAACTGGTGGGGCTTAAAATCGGCGCAGGTTGGAATAAACGCGTGCGCGAGGTTGTCGGTAACGTAGAAGGCTGCACTCATCTAGCCGAGCTGCTCGGCCCCATCGCCACTGTCGCGTTTCAGACTTTATCCGGGGACCACGCACAAAAATTAATGGGCCGAGATCCGGAGAAAAACCGGGAAGAAAACGCTGACCGCTCTCCCTTTATGCTCAATGGCTGCCACACCTGGAGCGCTGAAAGCTCGGTGGTAAAACAACTTTATCCCGCGTCTTATACAGGTGGCAATGCAGAAAGAATCAACACCGAGGGAGCCGCCGCCGAGATCGTTAATCTCGTGGACGAAAACTAGAACATGCACTCGAAGCAATAAAAAAATCAAGTCATCAATAAACAGATAACTGACTAACAAAACTTTCACTCAACAATAAAGCTAAAACTAAGAGGTTATTATTATGGGCAAGCGATTAAACGGGAAAGTGGCCATTATTACTGGCGGAGCCAGTGGTATTGGTGAGGCACACGCCCATGTATTCGCCGCAGAGGGCGCGAAAGTCGTTATCAGCGACGTTCAGGACGAACTAGGTGAATGCGTGGTCTCCGCCATTAATAAAAACGGCGGCGATGCCATGTTCGTTCATCAGGATGTCACCAGCGAGTCCGACTGGGCCAGACTAGTCGAGGCAACGGTTAACAAGTATGGTTCCCTCACCACCTTGGTCAACAATGCAGGAGTCGGCAGTTTTAAAGGTGTTGAAGAGGAAGATCTGGAAGGTTTTAACCGGGTAGTCGCAATATGTCAGACCGGGGTTTGGCTAGGGATGAAAGCAGTGATGCCGGAATTAAAAAAATCCGGTAACGGTGCCATTGTTAATATCTCGTCGCTTTACGGCATTATCGGCACTCCCAGTATGCTGGCCTACCACGGCGCAAAAGGTGCCGTGCGACTAATGACCAAATCTGCCGGGCTGGAATATGCCAAGCAGGGCGTCCGAATTAATTCCGTGCATCCAGGTATTATCAAAACTCCTCTGGCAAGCACCTTGTCCGATGAATATATCCAGGTCATCACCGAGACTACCCCGATGGGCAGAATGGGCGAACCTGTTGATATCGCCAACATGTCCTTGTTTTTAGTATCCGATGAAGCGAGCTTTATTACCGCGTCAGAATTTGTCGTGGATGGCGGTTGGGGCGCACAATAAACCTGCATGCCATGCTCCGATTGTGCTCGGAGAAGGCTTTCCGTTAAGCAAAAAGCTCGCCGTTAAACCATAATACCGGGGTTTATAACCCGGCATTTTTTTGGAGTACCTATTGAAGCAAGGAAACACGTGAAGCAAGAAAACACATTTCGTCAGGGCGCCGCTATCGTCGCGACTTTATTTCTAACCCTGGGCCTACTGTACGGCATCTGGTATGCGTACTCGGTTTTTTTAGTAGCGTTGATTGAACATTTCGGCTGGTCCCGCTCGGTCACTGCCGGAGCCATGTCGGTATTTATTTTAACCCACGGTATTTTTGGCCCCTTCGCCGGCCGCTTAGTAGAAAAGTTCGGCCCGCGTTACCTGATGATGATCGGCGCAGTCGTCATGGCAACGGGCTTGTTGCTAAGCTCTCAAGTCACTCAGTGGTGGCAACTGTATATTAGCTTCGGCCTTATCACCGCGCTGGGCCTGGGCGCCTGCGGTTGGGTGCCCGCGGTTATTCTTACCGAGCAATGGTTCCCCAATAAAGTAGGTACTGCGCTGGGCATTGTCACTGCCGGAATTGGCGTCGGTATGATGGTTGTAGTGCCCCTGTCAAATTATTTAATTGAAAACTCCAATTGGCGACATGCCTACCAGGTGTTAGCGTCCATGGTATTGATCTTTATTTTACCAGCGGCATTTTTTGTTTTGCGAGAACCCGATGGACACCTTGTCGAAGTCACAGACGAGGCAGAAAACACCGATTCAAACGAAGCCCTCGTACTCAGCTCCCGACCCCACTGGACCTTAACAAGCGCCTTCGCATCCAACAGTTTTCGTTTCGCTGTTCTGGCTTTTTTCTTTGGCGGCTGTCTCACCCAACTACTATTAATGCATCAATTCGCGTTTATGGTAGATCACGGTGTTGCGAAGACCATGGGTTCGATAATCGTCGGCATTATCGGTGTCGCCAGTATTCCCGGGAAAATTATTTTGGGCAGCTTGTCTGATCGTATTGGCAGAGAGCTGGCCTATAGCGTGGGTTTATTTTGTATTCTTTTATCCATCGGCGCGCTGGCTTTAATAGGTACGGTACCCGGTTTATTAATGCCCTTCGCATTCGCCCTACTCGTCGGCTTTGGTTATGCGGCGAATGCGCCGATTATTCCCGCAGCGGCGCGGGACTTATTTGCGGGACCAAAATTCCCGGTTATTTTTGGCACCATGTCGATGTTCGCCGCTATAGGCGGTGCGACTGGTTCATGGTTGGGCGGCGCCCTGTTTGATCTTTCGGGGAATTATCAATTAATGTTAATGACGGCAGCCGGTCTCGCCATTCTTTCTCCTGCGATGCTGTGGCTGGCCGCACCCCGTGCTCCTCAACAACCTCCGCATACTTCCCACAATTAGATCTCGAAGGTACTACGCTTTCCTGGCTGGCTTTTGTCACGACTAACTACCGGCAACGCTTTCTAAAAATAGTAATATTTCGTCGGTAGTTTCCTGGGGTTTTTCCAGCATTAACCAATGCCCCGCGCCCTCAATGAGTTTAATCCTGCGTAGGTCTTCAAAATGTGCAGGCATTAATTCCGCCCAATCGGGCACATAAAGAAGAACATCATCTTCTGCACCGGCAATAAAATGCGCGGGCTGAGTGAATTTAGCGCCTGCGAGCTGCGGCGTTAGCGCCCAGTTACGTTCGATGTTGCGATACCAGTTCACGCCGCCGCGAAAGCCATTCTTTTTAAACTGTGCAAGGTGATAATCCAGGTCTTCTCGCCTTAACCAAACCGGTAATTCGGTGGGGATATCAAACATTTCCCCCATACTGGTACCAGCGGGGAAGTTTGTTTGCGACATCCATGTGCCCGGTGGACTATCGGCAGAAATCACGTGATAAGTCATCCGCAGCGTAGCTTCAGGATTGGCCTCCAAACTTAGCTCCGCACCGGCTTTTTGAAACTCGCGAATATACCAAAACTTGTCCTCTAGCCCCGGCGGATTAATCAATGTATCTGCTACCTCGGGACGACCCCAATAAGGCACCGATAATCCCATTACCGCGCTAACTCGATCGGGATACAGCAGGGCGGTATTCCAGGCGACGATACAACCCCAGTCCTGGCCGATAACGATAAAGTCGTCATAGCCCAGGGCATCAGCGATACCCACCACGTCGCCGGTAAGGTGAAGAATATCGTAATCCTCAATCGCTTCCGGCGCATCACTACCGGCATAACCACGTTGGTCCGGCACGGCGACTTTGTAACCAGCTTCAACAATAGGATCGATTTGATGCCGCCATAAGTGCCAAAACTCGGGAAAGCCGTGTAGCAAAATGACCAGCGGGCCTTCACCCCTAACCACGGTGCGCAAGGTGACGCCGTTGGTTTGGATATACTGAAATCTCGGTTGACTAACCATTAGAGCAACTCCAAAAAAACGATACGAAAGACGTCGTTAACAGGGAAGCAGGAATGTATCTGAATCGACAGGTTAGCGATCCGTATTACTCATCGCGATCTTCACCCTGTTTAAACGAACTCTGAAAATCGGTCTCGTTAGCCTCAACCAACAAGGCTTCAACGTGTTCGCAAAATTCATCGTCAAAAGCGTGCTCCGACAAGCGCCACCACGTTTGAACACCCGGAAAAGAAAGGAATTCTTTTTTTGAGCGGTCAATAGAAGACAAATAGAGGGGATCAATAGAACCGTGACAAATATGTAAATATTGCTGTTCCATGCTTCTAAAAATAGCGCTCCATACCAGGCTCACCCGTATCCTGTCCTCCGGGATCAGCGCCTTGTAATCGTGCTTCGCTGCCAGATTAAGCTTCGCCAACTCTTTATCCTGAAACATGTGTTCCATCGCTCTGCGATACTCTGCTGCCAAATCGCGGGTAGCAGCGAGTCTCTCCTCTTTGGTTTGCGCACGAATTTGAACGGCCAGATAGAGCACCGACATAATGACTGCAATTGCCCCTAACCCTTCTGAAATTGCCCCAAATGCTTCCCAGTTCATAATTCCACTTCCCTACGCATATTCTAGTTTTGTTACGATCTAAGCGGGTAATCGTGTTCGTTTTTTCAAAGGAAAACGTTACTAGTTAGCTATCGATTTACTCACCGGCCATTTCCAGTGAGCACAGTCTTCAGCGCACCAAGAGCAATCAGCACCATACAGATAATCGCTACCGTTGCCGCTAAAATCGCGGGGACATAAGCAAACACATCGTACATATTACTTTGCCCCATACCTTCAACGTAGCCACCACTCAAACCGCGAGTGTTGCCGAATACCGAAAACACATAGAACATACAATTTCCCCAGGCGGTAAAAATAAGTCCATAAGCGACAAACAGTCGCGCCCTGCCCACTGCGACAAAGGGCAGCGCCACCGCGCCCATTACGCACAGTAAACCATTAGTGATGGCACCCACATGAGCCGCGCGCCAGGCATGAACACTTCCGGGCACTTGATAATCAATGGAAAACAGGGGCCAGAGCTCAATGCGCCCTAGCACCGCAAAGGTGAGCATAAAACCGCCCACAAACCCAACCATGATTACCAGTGCGGCATTGCCTAGCATCAACGCTTGATAGCGTTTAATATCTGCATCGAGCATGATATGTTCTCCCATTATGATTTTAATTAATGTGGCCGATTAAATACGGTAGCGCCATTTAAACGGAAAATCCACGCCTATTTATTCGCGCCAATTTATTCACGCCAATTTATTGAAACCCTACACCCCGCTACGAAATCATCCTTTAGATTTTTTGACAGCAACGAGAGTTTGATTCATTATCTAGAAAAAGAAACCCAAAAAAAAATAATATTGTAATGATACCCGGAAATAAAAAGGATGATAACGATGGAAAATCCAATATTAGCGTCGGCTCCTATACTAGCGCCAGCGGCAGTACTCGTACTCTGGTCGGTAATTATATTAATTTGGATGGTGGCTACGCGTTTTTCAGCCTTAAGAAAAGCCGGTCTGGCGGTATCAACCGCAAAACCCGGTACTCAATACCGGGACGTGGAGGCGACACTACCGGCAAAGGTTAACTGGAAATCCCACAATTACACCCACCTAATGGAACAGCCAACGCTATTTTATGCAGTGACTATTATTCTTGCGTTGATTGGCGAAGGCAGTGGATTTAATCTTGCCCTGGCATGGGCTTACGTTTTACTGCGTGTCGCCCATAGCTTGTGGCAAGCTCTGGTTAATACATTAATCGTGCGTATTCCTCTGTTTGCGCTTTCGTCACTGTGTTTAATGGGGCTCGCCATCAATGCGGTTCGCGCAACATTGCTATAAATTATTGTTATACCTATAAGGCTATTGAAAAATATGAAAAATATTAAAGGTAAAGTTGCGTTTATTAGCGGTGCCGCAAGTGGTATGGGTTTGGGCATGGCTCGAGCATTTTCTGCGGCAGGTATGAAAGTCATGCTGGGCGATATTCAAAAGGAGGCTCTTGATGCCGCCGTCGCCGAGCTAAAAGGCAAGGGTTTCGAGGCCGAAGGTGTGCTCGTTGATGTGACCGACAGAGATTCGGTATTTGCCGCCGCCCAGGCCACCATCGACGCTTTTGGAAAAGTACACGTTTGCGTCAACAATGCGGGGGTTGGCGCTAGTGGTAGCGCTGAAGGTACCAGCGAGAAAAACTGGCGCTGGACTATCGACGTAAACATGTGGGGCGTAGTTTGGGGTATGCAGGCCTTTATGCCCCTGATTAAAGAACACGGCGAAGGTGGTCATCTGGTTAACACCGCCTCGATGGCGGGCATGTTCAGCTGGAAAGAACTCAGCGCCTATAACGCTTCAAAATATGCGGTAGTAGCAATGTCTGAAACTGCAATGGCGGAACACACCGACGACAATATCGGTGTATCTGTACTTTGCCCCGGCGTAGTTAACACCAACCTGGGCACTTCAGCACGCAACCGTGGCGAAGATTACGGTGGCGCTACGGATTCTAAATCGGAAGAAATGATCGCCATGCTTAAACAAGGCCTGAGTCCCGACGTGGTGGGACAGCAGGTACTGGAAGCCATTATCGACGACCAGGCCTACATCTTCACCGATCCCAATTTACGCAGCTGGGTCGAGACTCGCTTTCAGCGCATACTCGCCGGTTACGATTGGGCTGAACAATGTGACGCGCTAAAACATGCGGATCAACAAACCGAGATTAATTTATAACACGTGGCGACTGTTATTTACCCCGGTTACCATTTTTTATTCACGCACCAACGCCGCGCTGAAACCGGCGTTTACTCCTATCAATGCGACGTTGACCTTCGGAGCTACGTTAATATCCGGTGCTGCGCTAATCTCAGGAGAGTAGGTAATGAAATATCGAATACTCGGAAATAGCGGGGTAAAGGTTTCCGCCATCGGCCTGGGCTGTATGGGCATGTCGGATTTTTACGGCCCAGCCGATGAGACAGAATCCATCGCAACTCTGCATCATGCCCTGGCTTTAGGTTTGAATTTTCTCGACACCTCGGATATCTACGGTAAAGGGCACAACGAACAACTGATTGCCCGCGCCATTTCGGACCGGCGCGAGCAGGTGTTTATTGCCACCAAGTTCGGCATTGCAGGGGCGAAGCTTAAGCCCGAGGGCGGGTTTGAAATGACCATTAACGGTCGCCCTGACTATGTGAAATCTTCCTGCGAGGCCAGTCTTCAACGTTTGGGTATCGACTGCATCGACCTGTACTACCAACACCGGGTCGATCCCAATGTGCCCATCGAGGAAACGGTTGGAGCGATGGCAGAACTGGTAACAGCAGGTAAAGTGCGCTTCTTAGGCTTATCGGAAGCATCCGCAGACCCGGCCTTGATTCGACGTGCACACAAGGTGCATTCAATTGCCGCCTTGCAAAGCGAATACTCGCTGTGGACTCGGGATCCAGAGCCAGATGTACTACCGGTATGCAACGAACTCAATATTGCTTTCGTGCCCTTCAGTCCACTAGGCCGCGGTTTTTTAACTGGAACAATTCATAGTACAAATGATATGAGCGATAAAGATTTCCGCAAATCAAACCCACGATTTCTACCGGGAAATATCGAACAGAACCTCAAGCTCGCCGACAAAGTAAAAGCCATCGCGAAAGACAAGAACTGCGCGCCCGCTCAATTAGCGCTAGCCTGGTTGCTGGCTCAGGGCGAGCAGGTGATTCCCATACCGGGTACACGGCGTATTAAACACCTGGATAACAATATCGGCGCGATGGAAATTACGCTGAGCACGGGTGAACTGGACGCCATTGCTGCCGCATTTCCCGTTAACGCAGCAGCGGGCAATCGCTACGCGTAATCGGCTCCGGAACAGGCGAATCTGTGTTCTAAAAGGTCAATAACAGTTAGGCGATACCCGCTGAACCATTGCAAGTTGACCCAATAAAGCGGAAGGTAGTAAACGGCATTTTCAAGACCTTAAACAATAAACAAAGCGGAGCTTAAACATGGCGATCAAGACAAAAATAGAGGGTAATTATGCACAGGTCGACGCACTGCCCTGGCAGCCTTTTCCAGAGAGCTTTTCAGCTGGCGGCATACTCTGGAAACTCTTAAATGTATCGCCGGAAATGGGCGCATGGACGGCAATCTTTGAATGCCCAGCAGGATCGTCGTTTGCCAGGCATATCCATATCGGACCAGGTGAATACCTGTTGACCAAGGGTAAAATGGACGTTCGCGGCGGTAATATGGAAGGTGGTTTTACCGCAACGGCGCTTGGCTACGGTTATGAAGCCTGCAATGCGCGACACGACCAAACATCTTTCCCCGAGGAAAGCTCCTTTTACATGACCTTTCTCGGACCATTGCAGTTCATCGATGAAGCTGCCAACACACTGGCGGTGGTTGGCTGGGAGCAGGCCCAGGACCTGTGGGCACAACAGACCGGGCAAAGTTAACCACAGTTTTCATCCGTCGGACTTTAGCAAAAGCGTTTGCTTCGCTACTACTTAGAGCGAGGTGAAACCCCCGCATGATCAACTCTAAAATCAGTGTGATATTTTTTTACCAGCCGTAGGGAAATGTAATAGATGACGCCTCACTCGTTACAATTTGATCCCACAGACCGGGCAGTTATTAACAACCCCTTCCCGGTTTTTGCTCGGCTTCAACAAGAAGCGCCGATACATTGGAGCGACAAGGCGCGCGGCTGGGTAGTCACGCGTTATGATGATTGCAAAGCCGTTTTTCTCGATCAACGTTTTTCGTCAGAGCGCATGAAACCCTTTTTCGAATCCCTGAGCGATGAGCAGCGCGCCAAAGTTGAGAGTCTGGAATCTTCCATAGGCTTATGGGCGGTCTTTCTTGACCCGCCAGACCACACCCGGCTGCGCCGTTTATTAAATCGCGGCTTCACCTCTCGAGCGGTGGACGGCATGGCACCTCGAATAGCGGAAATCGTACACGAATTATTCGATGACATTGAAGACAAAACAGAAATCGATTTTATCCGCGACCTTGCCTACCGCATTCCCGCCTCGGTGATTATGGAAATGCTGGGGGCGCCGCGCTCGGAAATCGAACACTTTAAACTTTGGTCCGACGAAATGAGTTTGTTTGTGGGTGGTTCTCGAGTCACTCCCGACAAATACGTTCGCGCCGAGGCGGCAACCGCACAAATGCGCGAGGCCTTTCGCGATTTAATCGCCGAACGCAGGCGCCAGCCAAGAGAAGATATGATCACCGACCTGATCCGGGCCGAGGACGAAGGCCAGGTCCTAAACGAAGAGGAATTAATCGCCACCTGTATTTTGTTGTTGTTCGCAGGCCATGAAACCACCGGTAATTTATTGGGCACCGGCATGTATTATTTTCTTCGTCATCTCGATCAACTGGAAGATTTACGTTTACACCCAGAACTGGCGGATAATGTGGTCGAAGAAATTCTTCGTCACGACGGGCCCAACGCCGCTGCCACCCGTGTGGCAAGCGAAGATATAACACTGGGAGGACACACCATTCGCAAGGGCCAACGTGTTTTTGCGATGATTAACGCCGCCAACAGAGACCCGGAACTGTTCAACAACCCGCAGCAATTTGATATTCGGCGAAAGCCTAACGGCAGTGCCGCAATTGGCCAGTTTGCCTTTGGCCACGGTATTCATTTTTGTATTGGCGCGCCGCTAGCCAGGCTGGAAGGTCGCGTGGCATTTCCGATTATCGCGGAAAGAATTCGAAATCCGCAGTTACTGGGCGGAGAGCCCGACTGGCTAGATAGCCTGAGCTTTCGAGGGCTGACAAAATTGCCGATGTCTTGCAATATCTTAACTAGAAAATTCTGACATTGGCCGCATAAAGCCGATCTATCTGACCCATCATGTCAAGAAAATCATCTTGGGGCTGTCCAAAAAATGCTTGCCTGCAATATTAATGCTGGCCTTAAGATTAATGCTGCCCATGAGGCGTATTAACAATTAAACCCTCTAGCTCGGGTGACGCTTTTAATTGGCAGCTAAGGCGGGAATATTCATCGCGGCTATCCACCAGACCTAACATCGTATCTTCCAGTTCTTCCATCGGCGGAAGTTTATTCACCCAACTCGGATCAACGTGAACATGGCAGGTCGCACAGGCGCAGGCCCCACCACAATCGCCGTCGATGCCGGGTACCATATTATCGACCGCACCATCCATCAGGTTAGTACCGTTCTCTACTTCGATGTCGCGCGATACGCCGTCAAATGCCACGTAAATAATTTTAGCCATCTTGCTACCTTCTTTAAAATTTAAATAATTGTTTAAGCTTAGCGAATTTACTGAAAAAATTACGCGGCAAGCTCCTTCACCGAAATTGTGTCGTCGCTCAATCGCTGCGGACTGATTTCAACCTGCCGAGGAATCAACTGCCTGGCCAAAATAAATTCTGCCGGACGGTTGATTGCATCGACGGCAATCAAACGCTTTTCTCTAAAATAAAACACCGCAAACGATTTACTCTCGGGATCACCCCGCACCGCGATTGCATCGTAACCCCGACTAATGCCTACGGTTTGTAATTTAATATCGTACTGATCCGACCAGAACCACGGCACCTGATCATAGGCTTTTAGTTTACCGCAAATAGTCGCAGCAACGGTCTTACCTTGTTCAATGGCATTGTGCACCGACTCGAGACGCAGACGGGTTTGATAAATAGCACTGGGATGATTGGCGCAATCGCCGATGGAGTAGATCCCGGGAACATCAGCACCTGATACGGACGCTCGGCAATATTCATCGACAACAATACCGTTATCGCAATCCAGTCCTGCGGATTCTGCCAGCTCGACATTGGGTAATAAACCGATACCGGCAATAATTAAATCGGCGGGAAAGCGCTCTCCGCTGGTAGTCACCACCACGGCAACGCCCGCTTCGTCTTCAATGCGATCCACACAGGTATCACATTGAATATCAACACCAGCCTCACGATGTAACGCGGTATAAAACTTCGCCACCTCGGGACAGGTCACTCGACCCAACACAATCGGTGCAGCTTCTATAACGGTCACTTGCAGGCCGTGCTTAACGGCAATCGCCGTCACTTCCAAACCAATATAGCCACCGCCAATCACGACCATGCGTGCATCGGGGCGAAAGCGCTCACGAATAGCATCTACATCGGCTAGCGTGCGTAAATAATGCAGGGCGGGATGATCTGCACCGGGACATTGCAGGGGTCGAGGACGACCACCGGTGGCAAATACCAAATGATCGTAACTAAGGGATTGCCCATCATCGAGCTGAAGTTGTCGCTGCGCAACATCCAGGCCGGTAGCCCTAACGCCGAGCCGGGCATCCACCTCGGCTTGCTTATAAAATTCGGCGGGTTTTATCAGTAAACGCGCGCGCTCCAATTCACCGGCAAGAAAAGCTTTTGACAGTGGCGGACGTTGATAGGGCAATTCGGCTTCGCCGCTGACCAACACAATACCGCCGTCAAAGCCCTGCTGACGCAAACTGGCGATGGCCTGCGCGGCAGCCTGCCCGCCCCCAATAATGGCAACTGTTTCACTCATGTAGCAGCGCCCGGCTTATTCGTTGATACGAACGGGCAAAGAAGTGTAAGTGCGCAGTATGCAGGAATACCCACGCTCGGGTTCGCCGACGACCTCGATGTTCGGCTCTGGCCAGCGCTTGAGCAGTTCTTCCCAGAGAATTTTTAATTGTAATTCCGCCACTCGGTTACCCACGCAGCGATGGATACCAAAACCAAAGGAAAGATGCTGCCGCGGCCGCTTGCGGTCGATAATAAAGGCTTCGGGATCGTCTATTGCTTCCGGATCGCGATTAGCAGAGACGTACCACATCACTACTTTTTCGCCTTTTTTAATTTTTTTGCCACCCAATTCAGCATCTGCAACTGCCGTGCGACGCATAGAGGCTAGCGGCGTTTGCCAGCGAATCACTTCCGGAATCATCGACTCTATCAACTTCGGGTTGTCGCACAATTTTTGGTATTGATCCGGGTTTTGATTTAACGCCAACACACTACCCGTCATCGAGTTTCGAGTGGTATCGTTGCCGCCGACGATCAACAGGATCAAGTTACCCATATATTCTACTGGCGTGATATCGCGCATGGCCTCGGAGTGGGCCATCATCGAAATCAGATCAGGTTTCGGGTCCTGGGCGGCGCGCTCGTTCCACATCTTGGTGAAGTAGGCCAACATCTCGCCTAACTCGGCCATTCGTGTTTCTTCGTCGACCAGACCGGAACCCGGTTGGGCTGCTGCGATATCCGACCAACGGGTGAGCTTGTGACGCTCTTCGAAGGGAAAATCAAATAGTGTAGTCAGCATTTGCGTAGTGAGATTGACCGACACCTT
Source organism: Porticoccaceae bacterium (assembly GCA_018069525.1). GTDB lineage: Bacteria > Pseudomonadota > Gammaproteobacteria > Pseudomonadales > Porticoccaceae > JAGPUQ01. The sequence goes on from JAGPUQ010000009.1 coordinate 64,365, forward strand.
CTCAACCCAGTCAAAGGTTTCGTTCACCGGCAGTTCTTCAATCATTTTTCGAGTACGGCCGCGGATAGTCTCTTCCATTCGAGCCAGGTTCTCAGGGGACACCATCGGGCTAACAACCTTGCGTTGTTCGTCGTGCTTAGGTGGATCGAGGGCGATGAACATTTCCACGCCCAAACCCAGATTATCATCCTCGATGGTAATGCCACCGTTCGCGGTATCCGATGAATAGGTTTTGTGATCCATCTCAACGGTCATGATGTCCTTGTATTTGGTCACCGACCAATAGGGGCCAAACAGACTGTCCTTGCAGTAGTGCACCGGATCTTCTTTGCGCAGCCGTTCAAAATACGGCCACATGGTGTTGTCGCGAAACAGCTCCGGCTGCGCTACGTTGATATCTTCGAGCGGTATCGCATTGACCTCCGCCATCACACTGTCGCTGACAGCGGAGTCTATAATATTCGTTCGAGATTCATTCATCGTTGCTATTACTCCTGTATCACTATAATTACGTCACCATGGCTGCATCAACATGATGCTGGTGATCTTTTGTTAATATTGCTCATCAAGCAAAGTGTAAAACGTCAACGTCTACCATAGAGCGGGTTCCTCAGACGTTGATAGGACTAAAAATGACAAGACCGTTACAGAAAGTGACACGTCCGCGAGCTACCCACGACGTAAATGGCTACTGAGCGCCAGCTCAGCAGCCCGTATCTGCTGATCTCAGGTATTTATTATGCTATCTTCAGCCCCATTAAAAATCGCTGATCACCAACAAAACTTAGTCGCTACGAGGCAAGCATGTCCCAGAAAACCAGCCCCATTCCTCTCCCCTCAGGGGCCGATGGTTTTATTCGCGACGATAGAGCAAACAACGAATTTTTGGTGCCGCGCAAAGCCTTTACCTCGCCCGAGGTACTGGCCGCCGAATACGAACGTATTTTTAGCCAGTGCTGGCTCTATGCGGCTCACGCCTCAGAACTACCGGAACCAAATAGCTTTGTGTCCCGACGGGTTGGCGGTCGCGAGTTAATCATCAACCGTGATAGCGACGGCGAAATACACGCATTTTTTAATGCCTGCAGCCATCGGGGCGCGATGGTATGTCGGGAAAAAACCGGCAAAAACAAATGGTTTGTCTGTCCCTACCATGGCTGGGCCTTTAACAGCGCCGGAACTCGAGTTGCTCAGGACAATGAAACCGGGTTTCCCGATGGTTTCTTCGACGGCGGCAGCAAAGACCTGACCAAAGTCGCCAAGCTTGCTGTTTATCGGGACTTTATTTTTATCACTTACAACTCCAACGCTGGAAGCCTGAGTGACTATCTGGGCGATGCCGCCGAAATGCTCGACCTGGTCGCGGATCAATCGGAGACGGGCATGGAGGTCACCGAAGGCAATCACGAGTACAGCATGCGAGCCAACTGGAAGCTGCTACTGGAAAACAGTGCCGATGGTTACCACGCCATGGCCACTCATGCCTCCTATTTCGATTACCTGCAATCTACTAACGGTAGTTTTCGCTCCGACTTTAATCCCAGCGACATTGGCGGTGCCTGTACCGCTTTTGGCAATGGCCATGCCGCCATCGAATACGTCGCGCCCTGGGGACGCCCGGTGGCACAGTGGGTACCACAGTGGGGAGACCAGGGTCGCGATGCCGTTAACCAGTTAATGGAAACCTTAATCAAGCGTCACGGCGAAGAACGCGCTCGCCGCATCGGAGAAAAAAATCGCAACATCCTTATTTTCCCCAACCTGGTGATCAACGACATTATGGCGCTCACCATCCGTACCTTTCAGCCGGTTAACGAAGGCTATCTGGAAGTAAACGCCTGGTCGCTAGCGCCAAAAGAAGAACACGCCGATGTGCGCAAATTCCGCCAATATAATTTTTTGGAATTTCTCGGCCCCGCCGGCTTTGCCACCCCGGACGACGTAGAAATGCTGGAGCTCTGCCAGCAAGGCTATAAAAATATGCCTGAACCCATGTGGAACGACATTTCCAAGGGTATGAGCAAGGCCATCAACGGCAGCGACGACGAATTGCAAATGCGTACCTTCTGGCGTCGTTGGAATGCGCTGATGACGGCCGACTAAAACAACAGAACCGCGCTATACAAGAACGCCACAGAATAAATGGAAGCATCATGAGCTATACCCGCGAGCAAATCGAAGATTTCCTCTACCACGAAGCCGCATTAATCGACGAGTGGAAAACGGAGGATTGGGCCAATTTATTTACCGAAGACGCAGAATATTTAATTCCGCCGACCGAAAACCCCGATGCTAATAAAGACACCGCGCTGTTTATTATTAACGACGACTATCATCGCCTTCAGCAGCGGGCGATACGGCTAGGCAAGCGCACCGCCCATGCAGAATTCCCCCACTCCATCGTCCGACATATGATCAGTAACGTGCGCATTATTTCCCAGAGCGCTAACGACCTCGTCGTCAACTACAATCAAGTGGTCTACCGATCAAAACGACAAATTACTGACACTTACATTTGCTCCGCTACCCAACATCTGGTGCCGGACGGCGACAGTTTTAAAATTCGCAGTAAACGCGTCATACTCGCTACCGATACTCTCCGCCCTCAGGGCCGGGTTAGTATTATTTTATAAACTCTATATTTAGTAGCTTAGTAGATGCGACTCGGCAGGAACGGGTTAATAAATATAAACTTCGATTATTAAACATCTAAAACTCTGGAACACAGTTGAGGCCAAACTATGATTCGCTATAAAAAACTCGGTTACGTCGCGCTCGGTGTCCGCGATATTCAAAAATCTATTCCTTACTATCGAGATACTCTCGGCCTCCAGCTCAACGCCGAAGAAAACGATAACGCTTTTTTTTCCTGCAGCGACGACCACCACAACGTCGTGCTTTGCAACAGCAGCGAGCCAGGCTTATTGCGCGTTGCCTGGGAGCTAGAGAGCGATGACGAACTGGATCGCGCCGCCGCCCATTTAAAAAGCCACGGACTTGAGGTCTACGAAATCCCTGCGGAGGAAAGCGCCGCAATACATCAGGGCCGCACCCTGCGTTTTCAGGAACCCAACGCCGGTATCTGTTGTGAATTTTACAGCCAGCAACATAAACGCGGTTTAAATTATAAGGCGACCGTAACTAATATCGCTCGCCTCGGCCATGTGGTGGTGAACTTTCCCGACTGGCCTGTCGCAGTAAAGTTTTTTCAGGAAGTTATGAACTTTAAAGCCTCCGACTACGTCGATGGCTTTATCGCTTTTATGCGCTGCTACCCCAATCGCTTCCATCATTCCTTTGGGGTTGGCAATGCCAAACTCCGGGGCGGTAAAGCCGGGCTGCACCACGTCAACTTTATGGTGACGGACATGGACGACATCGGCCGCGCGCTCAATAGAATGCCGGCCAACGATGTGCCAGTGGTATTTGGTCCGGGGCGACACCCACCCTCCGGCAGTATTTTTTACTACTTTCTGGAACCGGACGGCATGACCCTGGAATACAGTTTCGGCATGGAAGAGTTTCCGGAAGAAAATCCCCGCAAACCTCGAGTTTTGGAACCACGACCCGACTCCGTCGATTACTGGGGTGGTTCGCCTAAAGAGGATTTCGCCAGTGCCGGTGAGATCTTGCCCGCCCAGCCGCAACTGCTGGGCAACAAGTTATGACGGAAAATTTGTCTCAACCTCTAGCCGGACAAGTCGCCATTGTTAGCGGCGCGGCGCAAGGCATCGGTAAGGTCTTGGCAATGGATCTGGCTCGCCGCGGTGCCAATGTCATGCTAGGGGATATGTCCGCCGATATTCTCCCTGAGACGTCTCAGGAAATCCGTGAGCTCCACGGCGTGCAGGTGGCGACTCACCTGGCCGACCTCAGTACCGAACAGGCAAATGAAGACCTGGTTGCCGCGACACTTAACACTTTCGGTAAGGTCGACATATTAGTTAACAATGCGGGCGGCGGCGTAATTCTGCCGTTTTTAGAGCACACTCCCGAAACTCTCGAAACGACCATTAATCGCAATCTGTGGACGGTGATCTGGGCTTGCCGGGCAGCACTACCCAGCATGCTCAAACAAAATTACGGCCGCATTATTAATATCGGTGCCGATTCCGTGCGCAACGGCCTTTGGGACCACGCCGCCTACAATGCCGCAAAAGGCGGTGTACACGGTATTATTACCGGGCTCGCCCGCGAGTATGCTGAAACACCCCTTACCTTTAATGTGGTGGCTCCCTGCGCGGTGCGCACCCAGCAAGTGGACGACATTAAAGCCTCGATGCCCGAGCTCTACGAAAAATATATTAGTGTGATCCCCAAGGGACGACCCGCAGAAATGCAAGAAGTCGCGGCGGTCGTCAGTTTTCTCGCAGGCGCAGAAGCGTCCTTTGTCACCGGGCAAGTCATCAGCGTCAACGGCGGCAGCACCATGCTATGAAAAAATCTAACGAATCTGTAAAGCTGATTTAAGCCAGTCAGTCTGGAAACCTACCCTGTGATTATCGACGTACACACGCATATCGTTCCCGAATCGTTTCCTCCTTATGCCGGAAAGAATTCCGATGCGCGTTGGCCAGCCATGGGCGGTTGCGATCACCCCCATCACAAAACAGTAATGATCGGCGGCAAAAACTTTCGCGAGGTTAGCCACCACTGCTGGGATACTAGCGAACGCCTTAAAGAAATGCAGGCCGAGGGCGTCAATCGCCAGGTGCTGTCACCCATGCCGGAATTACTCTCCTACTGGTTTGATTTGGACGACGCGCTGACCATGTGCGACCACACCAACCGCACCATCGGCACCATGGTTGCCAGTGATCCCGGACATTTTTACGGGCTGGGCATGGTGCCCATGCAAGACCCCGAACGGGCCGCGCGAGAAATGGCGCACCTGAAAAGTGATTACGGTTTGCTTGGCATTGAAGTAGGCACCAATATTAACGGAACGCCGATTGGCGATCCGAGTTTTGAACCGGTGTTTGCCGCTGCGGTAGAACACGATCTGGCGATTTTTGTACACGCCCTACATCCCGCTGGCCTGGAGCGAGTGATCGGCCCACCGGCGATGGCCGCACTGGTGGCCTTTCCCAATGAAAATGCCTTTGCCGTGGCTTCACTAATTTGCGGTGGCATGCTCACCCGATACCCCAAACTACGTATTGCCTTTAGTCACGGTGGTGGCGGCTTCGCGATGATGTTGCCACGCATGATGCACGGCTGGCGCACCATGGGCGACACACTGTTTGAACACTCGCCACTGGAATTAGCGCGCCGCCTTTATTACGACACCCTGGTTTACGATACGCCAACGCTTAAATATTTAATCGACACCTTCGGCATCGAACAATTATTGGTCGGCACGGACTACCCTTTTGTTATCCGTGAGAAATCGCCCGGCGAGCGCCTTCAGGCACTTTCGATCAGCGAACAACAACTGGAGCTACTGCAGTCCAAAAACGCCTTACGTTTTTTAAACCACCCCCAAGAGCTGCCCTAGTTTTCTACGTAATAACGCTCGTAGGGAAAATCGCTATTCAATTCCAACAAACGTCCGCGGCATGAATCATCAATAAGTTGCTGTTGTGAGAATGACAACATTCCCCCAAAACTGCCTTTCTTGCCAGAGCGCATCATCGTGCCCCCAGACGTGGCAAAAGGCGTGACTTCGCCGGGATAAAACTTGTGGTCGATACGCTTCATATAGCTGAAAGCACTTTTTTCTCGAACCTTCTCTATTTCTTCGGCACTCAAGTCTACCGACATCAGCGCAGCGACTTTGGTAATCGTCCCAACGGGATCGTCCTGCATGTCTTCGTAGGTCAGAAACAAAACATTGGGACGTTCCCGCCAGAGCCAATAGCTGTTAGTAAAATCTGCCCAGTGGCCAAATACTGCATTTTTCGAACAACTATGGCGAACCCAGGTTGCTATAGAAGGCATTAATGAACCCAATAACATGCGCCCAAAAAAATGGTGCCCAGAAACCACTACATCTTTTGGGTCCCGTACCACGCAGATATAGTGAGCTTTTTCGCTATAGGGTACGTATTCCGCACGCGCATGGGTTTTAATAATACGCAAACCGGTTTTCGATAACTGTGCAGGGCGAGGATCTGCCAATGAAATCGTGGTATCGGGAGCCGGGCAATCGGCCCAGGGAATCACATCGAGAATGTCGTCGAACTCGCCTTCACCCCGATTAGCAATTTGATGGGAGAGCTGCATCATCCAGTTAGTCCCACTTTTAAAATACGAACAGACAAACACATCTTTTTCTATCGGCATGTAATCAATAAAGGCTCTATCAATGGCTTTATCAAACATTCCACCAATAGGCTTAAAAAACAGCCGAAATAGCGGGTATTCAACATGTAATAACCGAGAAATGGCAAAAATCAGGCGTAACAGTAAGGTAAGCGGAATCATCACCTTGCCTTGTTTGGCGATATTATCGAGGTGAGCCTTTCTACTCAGATGTAAGTCGTCGAAATTAATACTACTCATAATATCCTCATAATGTTTTTTTGTTCGCCCCTCTTTATATAGGACTAAATTATATAGGGCTGAATTATATAGGGCTAAAAATACTCAACTTAGGTCACATGACCTAAATCAAAAATTTCTACTCACTTAACAAAATCTATTCGTAGTAAGGGGCAAAAAGCCTTACTATAATCTGTGTAAACAATCCTATCATAAGAGCCAACGACATGAATCGATTTGAAAATAAAGTCGCCGTTATTACCGGCGGCGCTCGGGGTATCGGCCTCGCTGCCGGCAAGTTACTCGCCTCAGAAGGTGCCTCCGTGCTGCTCGTTGACCTTCAGGAGGATGCCTTGAAGGAGGCAGTGCAAGCCATTGGCGGTAACTCCGTGAGTTATCAAATCGCCGACGTAAGCCAGCCGGATCAAGTACAAAACTATGTGGCGGTTGCGCTCGAACGCTACGGAAAAATTGACTGCTTTTTAAATAATGCCGGTGTGGAAGGCACCGTCGCGCCGATTGTTGATTCTCCAGTCGAGGCCTTTGATCAAGTTATGGCCGTCAACGTTAAAGGCGTGTGGCTGGGATTAAAATATGTGATTCCGGCCATGCTCAACAACGGTGGTGGCAGCATCGTGATCACCTCTTCTTTGGCGGGCTTAAAAGGTTCGCCCAACCTGTCGCCCTATATGGCCAGCAAGCACGCTGTAGTCGGCATGATGCGCGGCGTTTCCCAGGAATATGCTACACAGGGCATTCGCATTAACACCGTCAACCCCGCGCCCATTGAAACCCGCATGATGCGCTCTCTCGAAACCGGATTCGCTCCCGGCCAGGAAGACGCCGCAAAGCAGGAACTAAGCAAAATGATGCCCATGGGACGTTACGGCGAACCCGAAGAAGTCGCCCGCTTAATGGCCTTTCTTTGTAGTGATGAAGCGTCTTATTGTTCCGGCGGAACTTATTCTGTCGACGGCGGAGCTTCCGCGCAATAGCTAATAGATAGCTGGCACATAAAAACGAAATTTAGAGAAAAAATAATATATTAGTCAGCCAAATTTACGAAGACAATATGCTAGCCTGGGGGCGCATCCAATACGGTTTACCGGGGCGCCCCCTTATTCTAACTCCCTCTGCCGCCAATGCCTGTACCTTATCCCCTACATTACTCTGTGCATTAAGAGAGCTCCGATTAATTATGGACGATGTAAAGAACCGTCTTTAGTAATACACGCGTTCGCCCATTAATTAGAGGTTGCTTAGATAACACACCATTAAGTAAACCCATTGCTATACCCCAAAACTTGAGGTAATCTCTGTCAAGTCATAATTTTGAACTATACAAATAACAACTATAAGTTATAGGGGCGATACTATGATCCACACAAAATCTCATGTAATTCCCGGTATTTTTGGCCTGATCACTTCGATGACTCTGTTCAGTGGGGTCGCATCAGTCGAGGCAGCGGAGCCCTTGGTACTGGAAGAAATCATCATCTCCGCCCAAAAGCGGGAACAAAGTCTTCAAGATGTACCGATTTCGGTCAACGCTGTTAGTGGCCAGAAGATGTCCGACGCCGGTATCAGCAACCTGGAAATGCTCTCCTCCTACGTGCCCAACTTCAGCATGAACCAAACCGGTATTGCCAGCGTAATTTCCATTCGCGGTATTAGCTCAGGTATTAATGAAGGACTGGAGCAATCGGCTGGGATGTACTCGGATGGTATTTATTATGGTCGCGGTCCGCTATCACGGGTTCCGATGATGGACATGGAACGCGTCGAGGTGGTTAGAGGCCCACAGAGCATTTTGTTCGGTAAAAATAGTATTGCCGGTGCCGTCAGCATGATTACTGCCAAACCGACAGATGAATTTGAGGGTTCTATTACCGCACTGTACGAGCCCAAACACGGTGAGCAGGATTACAGACTGGTTTTGTCCGGCCCCCTCACCGACACGCTGCGCGGCCGTCTCGCGGTACTGTATCGAGAGTTAGACGGTTATATGCAGAATGACTTTAACGGTAATGATGAAAAAAATGAGGAGGAAACCGTGATTCGCGGCTCGCTGGCCTGGGATGTTACGGACCAGTTAACGGTGAATTTTAAGGCCGAAAACGCGCAATTTGATGTTCGTGGTCGCAATATAGAGGTGGCGGATAACATTACGCTCCTAAGTGGTGGGATCGGTCACCTCACTTCATTAAATAATGTTCAGACGATGCTCGGCCGACCGCTAGTGGGCACTCAAATCGACTACCACCGGGATGCCGAACAGGACGAAAGTAATAACGAAGTAGAAAACTATACTCTCGATATAGAGTATCAGCTTGGCGAAAACACGCTCAATTTTACCTCTGCCTGGGTACAGTACGATACCGACGAAATTTGCGACTGCGACTTTACCGGGGCTAAAGTATTATTAGTAGATCCCCGGCAAGAGCAATTTGAGCAATTCAGCCAGGAAATTCGTTTGACCTCACCCTTAGGCGGCACCTTTGAATATATCGCGGGCGCATTTTATCAAACTTATGACCTCGACTACGACGAAGGAATTTTTATCCCCACCGACGGGATCGTACCGATATTATTTGACGGCTTGCTAAGCGGCCCCCCATTTTTGAGACCAGATGCCGCCGAGGCACTGGCTGGCTCGAGGGCCAAACGCAATTATACCCAGGACTCGGATTTGTGGGCCGCCTTTGCCCAGGTGTCCTGGAATATTAACGATGCACTCAAACTAACCCTTGGCGGGCGCTTTAGTCAGGAAGATAAAGACGGCAGCCGACGCCAGTACCACGTCACCAATACTGGTGTGGATGTAGGAAGCAGCGATATCGATTTAAATGTCGCCTACAACCTGTTCGCCATCGAACCCTATGACACCGTTAAGGGCGATCGCAGTGAATCGACATTCACCCCCCTGGTGAATATCGAGTGGCATGCCTCGGATACCGCAATGTTTTACGCAACCTGGACCAAGGGCCATAAATCCGGCGGCTTCGATGCCCGCTCCAATGCCAGCCCCGACCCAGCCAATGCGCCGCCAGGAACATTCCAACCGCTAGTCGGAAGCTTTGAATTCGAAGAAGAGGAAGCCAAAAGTATCGAAATAGGTACCAAACTGACCCTGCTGGATGGTGCCGCCGAAGTCAATATCGCATTGTTTAGAACGGATTATACCGACCTGCAAACCTCGCAATTTGACGGCGTTCTAGGCTTCAATGTGACCAACGCGGGCGAAGCCCGCATCCAGGGTGTCGAGGCTGACGGTCGCTGGCTGGTCACTGAGGGTTTGACCTTATCCGGCTCCATGGCCTATCTGGATTTTAATTTCGAAGACTTCCCCAACAGCCAGTGTTATTTCGGTGAAGCAGAACTGGAACCGTCGCGAGTCGTGGGCGGCGGGCTATGTGATGCCAGCGGCAGCAGACGGGAATATACCCCCGAGTGGAAAGCCAGTGTTGCTGCTGACTATGAGCGATCTATCTTTAACTCACTCACGCTACGAACCACTGTGGATGTCAACTTCACCGATGACTATTTGTGGAACGCGACCCTCGATCCGCGCAATGAGCAGGAAGCCCACACCATCATTAACGCCCGGCTAGCTATCACCGATGCGGCGGACAAATGGGAGCTGGCGGTAATCGGTCGCAACCTTACCGATAAAAAAGTCATTAATTATGGCGGCAATACGCCGCTGGCCGGAGGGCTTACGGGCGGTACTGGCAATTCCTATTACCAGTTTGTCGGCCGAGAAAAATCCGTTGCCATGCAGTTGACCCGACGCTTTTAACGGTATAAAAACAACTAACTAAGAGCCGGTTATAAGGGAGTAGCCCTTATAACCGGCGTTTTATTTTCAGAAAGAAACCAAAGATAAAAAATTTAAATCAAAGCCTATACCCTGTACAGAGACATTAGGCTCGACTTAAACAACGCCCAAATTTTTCAATTTATCCACTAGCCACTCGCGCCGCTGTTCCGAAACGTCATCAACTGGCGCCAGTGTATAGCCGCCATTTAAGCCGATGGCATCGTACCAGGGCTTGAGTAAGGCGAAGGCAGAAGCATAACTCGCCGTTTCAGCGATGTGCCATACGGTTTGGTCTTCGACAAAATCGGAAACATCCCGGATCGATTTCCAAACATCGTAGGCCTTATCCATATCGCCAGCCTCGGCAAGTTTTTTATACTCCTGAATCACTGCACGTTTTTTACCAAACACTGTGTAGTGGAAGGCCGCCCACTGGATAAAGGGATAACCGGCACGCAGGTCATCGTAAAAATACTGTTCCATCGGCTCGCTGACAAAAAAATCTTCGCGCAGATCACGGCGCAATTTGTAGGTGTCCGAACGCCTGAGGCTACCCTGCTTAACGCCAACCAGCGTGTCGATATCCGCGAGCCGCTGCACCAAATCGAAACTCAGCACTGTTCCTGAAACCGGGGTGCGGTAAAGGATCATTGCCATATCTGTGCGATCGGCCAGGTATTTATAGTAGGAGAAAATTTCGTCGTCGGTTTTAAGTTGAACTGCGGGGTTCATTACTTCGGCGCTGCGGTAGCCCATTTTTTCAACCGCCTGCATTTTCTCCAGTGCCTGACGAGCGCTAAAGTCCAGAATAATAGTCGAAATATCAATACGACCATTCACCGCATCGGCAATAACTTCGTGATAATGTAGCCATTCTGACAAGGTTAAATTCCAGGCTTCGGCAATAAAACCACCCACCACAATACCGTTCATACCCATTTCGACAAATTGCTCAATATTATCGCGCATTGCCGGCTCATCGAGCAGTCCGTCTTTAGTAAACGGGGTTAGTGGAGCATCGTAAAAACCCCTTAAGTTCTGCTGCGCCCACTGCTTTGCTTCACCACGCGTATACTCCATCATCCCACTCCTGGCTCATGTGTTACAGATTTTGATAAATAGAAAACGAAAACACGGCAAATAATTTAGCATCAGTTACCGTGTTTTTGGAAAACTCTAAAGAAAAAATTACATAAAAACAGATAAATTTTCATCAAGCACTACATGCTGATCAAACACGATATGACGGCGTGCCAAATACCATGCGCCATCGACATTCCGCAGTCGATCCCGCCTTGCTGCCACGAACCAGGCTTCCTCGTCCTGACGGCGATTGCGATAAAGAATGATATTAGAAAATACGTTTAATTCATTTTCGTTATCGGTGTATTCCGCCTCTACATTGGACACGATGCGGCGGATCCGGGAGGGAGGATCTTCGATCCAGGCCAAACCGGTTTCAAAGCGCTGGATACGGTGCTCGATATCGGTGTAGTCATCGTTGTAGACCGAGGAAGAATTTTCTGGCGTCGGCTCTGGCCGTTTATCCTTACGGAAACGATTTTCCCGAATTGGCAGCCAGTAGTGGATATCGTCCGTTAACGTCGCCTGCCAGGGACGGAATTGTTCGCTGTCGAGCATGCGGGCTTCACGAAACAGAAAAGACTGGATTTCATAATGTAATTCAAGGGGCACGATAGCACCCGGTTTATTAGTACTCATTTTTTATGCTCCTTACTACGACTTGCCATAATTTCATCCCAGCTGTCAGATGTCATCATCGTCCGCCACATGCGTAAGAAGTTTCGTTGCGCGGCTTCGTTATCTCCCGGTTCTGACATCATACTTGGGAACACATCAGAATCGAGCTGTTCCCACCCTATGCCCATTTCGGCGTTAAGGGGTTGATCGCGCGTTATAAAACCTTCTGCAGTTTGGGTATTACCCTCCATGTTTTCGCCATCATCCCCTTCGAGAATACCAGCCACGCCAAAGGTTTTTTCATTGGTGTGCCTAATTCCTTGTTTGAGCTCCTCTGGCATATCGCGTTCAACCAAAGTCCAGGTCCAGACTTCCACTTCTCTCGGTCCACGTGGCTGCCAAACTTTCCAGGTATCAATACCACGCAAGAAAGAAGTATTCGGAAACATGGAGCCATCCCAAATCGCGTTATACAACGTTGCCCGCTCGTCGCCCAGGCGCTCTTTTAATACCGGAGTGCGCTGACGCACCCAGTCTTCCCACATTTCAGCAATGTGGCCCTGGTGAATGTGCGGGAACACCTCATCGGTTCCGGGAGCGGCGTTAAAACCATGCCCATATTTTGTCCCGAATTGCATAGCCCCTTGAGGCGTAGCCTGGTTACCCAAAATACCCATAAGCGGCCCGCCAATGACCTTAATCGCGGCGGCGTGGGTCCAGCCCGCGTGATAAAAATCACCAACAAAGTTTTCTGCGAAAAACTTCCAGTTAGCCTTAACACGAACTTTGGTGGGCGGACCCAATAATTCCGAGCCGCCGGGCACATCCATAAAGGTATCAAAATACCAGCCCATTTCTCCCAGGTAGTCGCTCAATGATGGCGCGCTGTCGTCAAAGGTTCCAAAAATAAAACCTCGATAACTTTCCACACGAACCTGTCTTAAATCCATCGCTGAACGATCAAAACTCTTGGGGTAAATCTCATCTTGCAAGGGAATATCCGACACCCGACCATCGGAGCCGTAAGCCCAGCCGTGGTAATTACACACAAAGTTTTTAGCATTACCGGAATCGGCTCGACAAATTATATTACCGCGGTGCGAACAGGCATTAAGAAAAGCTTTAACCTGACCGTCTTCTCCGCGCGTAACAATCACGCGATCCTGACCCATAAAGGTGGTCAGGAAATCACCTTTTTCGGGGATCAACGAATCCTGCGCCAAAAATAACCAGGAGCGAGCAAAAACTCGTTCGAGTTCCATCTGGTAAACATCTTCGTCCCAGTAAATCCGGCGATCCTGAACTCCACCATCGGCACGAACTAAATCGTTAATATTAAGATTTTTTGTCATTTAAATTACTCCGCAGTATTCAATCTATTCTGTTTTATCCCTGGCCTTTTTTCCGCAGCCAGTTGCCTAAGCAAATTTCACCAGGTCACTAAACTACGCCAAGCTCTTTCAGTCTGCCCGCTATCCATTCTTTGTATTCCGGGGAGACCTGTCGCATCGGCGAACGCAGTTTACCCGCTGCAAGACCCATGGCTTCGTACCAGGCCTTAACATTCCCCAAAGTGGTCGCGTAGGTAAAATTACCTGCCAATGGGCCTAACATAATCTCGTCGAGCAGATCCCTTACTGGCGATAAAGACTCCCAAATCGCGTAGGCCTCATCCCACTTTCCTGCTCGAGCCAGGGCGGTGTACTCTTCGAGCAAGACGCGTTTCTTGCCGTACAAAATATGATGAAAAGCACCGTAGAGCACCTGCCCACCACCGCGCAGATCATTAAACCAATGTGTCTCGATGGGATCGCTGACAATAAAATCGTCGCGGCATGCCTTACGCAATTTTAACGTGTCGGCATGATTCAAACTGCCCTGCTTCATCCCTACCATGGTTTCAATTTCCGAAAGCCGTTGGGACAATTCAAGACTAATCAAATGACCCGATACCGCGGAACGGTAAAAAAGCAGTGCCAGATTAGAGTTCTCGGCGAGGTAGTTAAAATAATCAAAGATCTCGTCGTCGGCACGCAACTGGACGATAGGCGTCACCACCTCCGCCGCTTCAAAACCCAGGCTTTCAACGTAATTGAGCTTTTCCATTGCCTGGTGGACACTCGGGTCAAAAATAATGGTGTGCAGCGGGATTTTCCCGCCGGCCACTTCAGCAATCACCTCGTGATAACGCATCCATTCGGTCACGGTAGTATTCCAGCACTCAGCAACAAAACCACCACACACCAGACCGGTCTCACCGATATCCATGTAGTACTCTACATTTTTACGGAGGCCGTCTTCATCGAGGCTGTCATCGGCAAGAAAAGGGGTTGTCGGGCAATCATACCAATCAACGATAGTTTGTTTCGCCCAGGTTTTGGCTTCTGATTTCGTGTATGGAAGATTCGATTTTTTGTTCGACATAACGGTACTTATCCCCATAGCTCTCGAGCTTAGTTATTGTGATTTCTGTTTTAGACGTTTTTTAATAAAAAAAACACTAACCAGATCCTGCCTGATAAGAGTAACTCGAAATATTTTTATCTGTCGTAACGATTGTCGTGGCAATCGTGCTTTGGACGCACAGATTAAGAGGGCTAGTGTCTCACTCCAAAAAAGCTCACCCTGGAAAAAATATTCCTAAGCAAACCCTCCCTTAAGAACCCCTAGCTTTACCCTTACCTTAAGGGCTAATATATTAGCTACCGCGCTTAATGTGACACCATTTTTCGTAAATGTGTATAGCCATAACTGACAATCTTAAATCCCTGTCACTTAGCGTGTATAGATATGCGCAACAGGGATCTGGGGACGACACCAATATCAGGAAAGTCCATACTCAAGGAAATCAAGAGTTTGGCGATTAAACTTCTCAGCATGCTCCCACTGCGCCCAGTGACCGCACTTACTGAACACCTGCAAATCTGCATTCGGTAAACCCCAAACGAATTTGAGACCGTGATCGAGAGGCACAAAGCGATCGTCCCGTCCCCAAATCACCAGAGTCTCGGCTGCAACCTCAGTCAAGCGCGAAGTGAAGTCGGTTACAATTTTGGGAGCCAAAGCGAAGCTCTTCATAAAATTTTCCAGATGCTCGGGCTTTCTCATCATGTTTTCGTAACGACCCTCAATCAGCTCATCACTCATCAGTGAAGGGTCGTAAACAAATACCTGAATCATTCGCTTCAATAATTCGAGGGAGGGATTTTGATAGAGACCCACCAATAATTTAATTCCTTCTAAAGGCATTGGCGTAAACAAACTTTGGCCACCGCCACCCGCACCCATCAATACCATTTTATCCAGGCGCTCGGGGTAAGCCAGGGCAAAGCTCAGCGCGCTTGCGCCGCCCATCGAGTTACCCACCAGATGCGCCTTGTCGATACCCAACTCATCCATCAGGCCTTTTATGGCCTCCGCATTCAACACATCGCGAGGTTTATCCGCCACCACCGCATCGGATTTATTAAAGCCGGGGCAATCCAGCAGGATGGTTCTATAACTGGCCGAAAACGCTTCGATGTTGCGTGAAAAATTACTCCAGCCCGCAGCGCCAGGGCCCCCGCCGTGCAACATAATAACCGTGTCGCCACTGCCGGCTTCGTTGTAGTGCAGGTTCATATCCAGGTTGCTGACATGAACGGTTTTACTGGTGTTTGCTTCGCTTAATGCGGCCACGGGAATTTCCTCTCAGTATTTTCAATAATAATTCAACGACCGATTATTAAGCCTTTCAAAGACTAGCGCAAGCCGCGAGCCTGAGAACCTTTCCATTGCGAGCGTCCCGGTTTACCGGGAATCCGGTTTGGAGTAGGCTCCCTAAGCAAGTAAATACTAATAACAGGCCCTATCTATAAAAAAACAGGAGCGACCCATGCAAGCGTTTCCAGAACTTGGTTTTTACGCCCTTCCCGGTCATGCCATTGAGCCCAAGCAGATTTTCGAGGATGTTACCGCAGGCGACAGCCTGGGTTTTGGCTCGGTGTGGATTTCGGAACGACTCAATAACAAAGAGTTGGGCGTGCTTTCAGGTATTAGCCTGGCCAAATCCCCCAATATGGCGGTGGCAGCGGGTTTAATCGCCAATTTACCGGCACGCAACCCGGTATTAACTGCGGCCTATGCCTCTACCATGATGCTGTTATCCGACAATCGCTTTGCTCTCGGTGTCGGTCGCGGCTTTAATTCGTTGGCGGACAGCCTGGGCATTCCCCATATGAATTTTGCTCTATTCGCGGACTACTTTGATATTTTGCGCCGCCTCTGGCGCGGTGAAACGGTGGATTACCAGGGCCCTGCCGGAACCTTAACGGGGGCCAAACTAGGCATGGAGCTCGATGTCATTCCACCCATCATTATGGCGGCAATGGGGCCAAAAACCCTGTATTGGGCCGGGCAGCATGCCGACGGCGTACTGCTGCAACCGCTGTGGAGCACCGAAGGTGTTGCCGCGTCTATCGATATTATCCGCCGCGGCGCGCTCGACGCCGGGCGCGATCCGGCGAGCGTGAAAATCTGGCCTATCGTAGTCACCGCCAGCGATGTAAGCGAAGAAAAACAATTGGATTACGTGGTGCGACGCATGAGCACCTACGCCGTTCTTCCGCATATTTTGGAAGCCGTATGCGCTATCAACCAATGGTCTTTGGACGAAGTACTACCGGTGCGCCAGGCCATTCGGGACGATATGGATCAGGCCAAGGCTGGCAGTATGGGCGACGAAGGCGTCACCCGCGAACACGATCAGCTGCGCCGCTTGCGAGATTTGTGGCCGGAAAAATGGCTCTATGAAGGCAACGCCATGGGCACCGCGCAACACTGCGCCGGTCGTCTAAAAGATTATTTTGATGCTGGGGCAGACGGTATTGTGTTGCACGGTAGCCGCCCGCAGGATTTAGCCAGCTTGCTAGACATCTGGCCGCAGTATCGACCCGCGGAACGCCTTGCCGGACGTTCGGTTAATCCAGGTTTATAGGTCTAAATAGCCCAAATAAAAAGTAGCTGCTCACGCTTTTTCCTGGCTCTCCAACCCCAGCTATCTATTTCTGGCTCTTTATTTCTGGAATTGCGCCAGAAATTCTTCAGTGGTATTCGACTTAGGAAAAGCGTTACCGGGAACTTCGCAGCCCAGAAAATCACACAGAGGAGCCCAACCCTCGCTCACCTGATACACCAGCAATTGCTCCGGGGGCACACTCGCTATCACCTTCGCGTTGTGTTTTTCGTACACGGAAATGGCGCGATCTTTGTCGCCTAGCTCACCGGCAAAGGTTTCCTCCCAAATAATTCTGCGCCCCATACTGATTTGCTGATCCGGCAGGGTCGCCGGGATATGCAACAACATTTGGTAGAGCGTGTTATGGATGCTGGTATACCAACTTTCTGAATCACGCACGGTGAGAATAACTTTGGCTTGCGGATTTGCCGCCAACAAGGGCTCCCAAAAATGACAGGCTGGCCAGTCTATAGCCGCTTGATAGCCATCCAATAGTTGCTCAAGAAGCTTAGGGTTCTCCAGCGCCTCTACCCAAAGCGGGCCGTGCTCAGGATATTTAAACACCTCCATCATGTGATAAACCGGGCCGTGACCAAGTTGCTCTAATGCCGCACGTAGCGATACCGTACCGGTTCTTCCAAATCCCGCACCAATAAGTGACAGTGCCATTTATCAAGCCCTCATAATTTTTGTTTAAAGAAAGTCAGATTTGTATAAAACATAGTAATACAAAACATCATCAAATTCTTAATTCCCGCTGCCAACAACTTACTCTTTAGACAGGATAGGGTTTGCCAATAACTCCGTGTATGCTAGACCGATGAATAGAAATGTTTGGGTATTATTTGGTTGTCAGGCGCTGTTGGTGTCGATGGCTTCTTTTGTGGTGATGGTCGGCGGTTTAATCGGCAATAGTCTTGCCCCCGATCCCGCTTACGCCACCACGCCGGTTGCCATATTTATTATCGGCACGGCGCTGTCAACTCTGCCGATCACGTTAAGTATGAAACGCTTCGGCCGCAAACCGGTGTTTCTGTTCTGTTCGTGCATCGCCATTGCTGCCGCTTTAATGGCCGCACAAGCAACGGTGATGGAAAGCTTCCCGTTATTTTTATTTGCAATCTCGCTGATGGGCGTTGCGCTCGCGGCGGGTCAACAGTTTCGTTTTGCGGCAATGGAAAGCGTCGCCCCGGAACACATGACCAAGGCAGCATCGAGAGTATTATTAGGCGGTCTGGTCGCCGCCTTTATTGGGCCAGAATTAGTGGTGCGCGGTGAAAACTTATTCGGCTCAGCCTTCCAAGGCTCTTTCTATTTACTGGCCGGTGTTAATGTCCTGGCGCTATGCCTGATGCTGGGTTTTCGCGAAACAGAAATCCTACAAACGTCCAGCAGTGCAGAACCCCGCTCCTGGGGAATACTACTGCGCCAACCGGTGTTATGGGCGGCGATAATATCCGCTGCCGTAGGCTTTGCGGTTATGTCCCTGGTAATGACCGCCACCCCCTTGCACATGCACGAAGTCAACGGTCACAGTTTAGAAAGTACCAAATGGGTGATCCAATCACACATTATGGCGATGTTTATTCCTTCCTTTATTTTCCCGTGGTTAGTCAGTCGCTTCGGGGTCGGACGATTATTGGTTGCCGGCCTGGCAATGTATTTGGTCGCCATCGCCGCGGTGTTTTCCCACTATGACTTTGCCAACTATTGGGTCGCATTAGTGCTACTGGGTATCGGTTGGAATTTTCTGTTTATCGGTGGAACGACTTTACTGCCGCAAAGTTATCGCGACAACGAGCGCTTCCGCGTCCAGGCATTAAATGAATTTACCGTGTTCGGTGTGCAGGCCACCGCCGCCGTCGGTTCCGGCTGGCTGATGTTTCGCTTCGGTTGGCAAAACCTACTGCTAACGGTTATCCCTCTCGTCGTTATATTAATTATTGCATTGTTAATTTGGCGACGTCCGCAACGGGAAACGAGCGAAGACATTAAATCGGAAAGCACGGTAATATAAATTTGCTCCACGAGAGAAATACTGCGAAGGAAGTATTACTACCCGCAACATAAAAAAAGGGCCATATTACTGGCCCTTTTTTTAATCATGCAATTTTTAATTGCCGATCTAGCAGGTATTTATAACTCCAAAGCAAACCCGGCAGTCATGCCACCATCGGCAATAAATTCTGCTCCCGTGGAATAAGAACTGTCGTCGGAGGCCAAATAGGCTGCTAACGTAGCCATTTCTCTTGGTTGCCCAATACGCCCCAGAGGTACCGATTTAAACACTTCTCCGGCTTCATCCTGAGTAAGGCCCGTGTCGTCAAGTATCTTGGTGGCCACACCGCCGGGATGAATGGAATTCACTCGAATATTGTCCCGACCCATCTCCAATGCCGCGACCTTGGTCATGCCCCGCACCGCAAATTTACTCGCCACATACGCCGCCGCACCGTACATTCCGACTAAACCATCGATGGAGGAAATATTAATAATGGAACCACCGCCGGCATCTTTCATTGCTCCAGCGACGCTACGCATGCCCAAAAACACACCAAGTTGATTCACATTAATTACCTTCTGATAATCAGCCGTACTGGTCTCTGCCATTACTTTCGGTACAGTGATAATGCCTGCATTATTAATTAACACATTTAATTTTCCGAATTTTTTCACCGTCGCGGCAACTGCAGCTTCCCAATCTTGTTCCTTAGTTACATCGAGTCGTATATAAGCTGCCGCATCGCCAATTTCCGCGGCGAGTTTTTTGCCTTCGTCGTCGAGCACATCACACACCATTACTTTAGCGCCGCGCTCGGCAAACAATATGGCTTCCGCCGCGCCCTGGCCGCGAGCGGCACCGGTGACTAAGGCTACTTTTCCTGTTAAATCGGTCATGCTTCTTTCCCCTATATAGTTATCAAATAGTAGTTATTAATACATCGTTGTTAATCAGCTTATTGCTAAATCATCATGTTCTAAATCGGGCGGGCTTCAGCCGCTATCGAACCAAAACCCTAACTTGCCAACTGGTTACCGCATGGTAATATATCTGCTTAAAACGGTAAAGCGCACGACAAAATTAAACTGTCAGCTTCAGCATCTCAGCGCCCTGGCGCTACTAGCAGACTGAGTGCCCCGATTTGTAAGAGAGTACACAGTTGAATATACCGTGCTGTTATCGAAAAATTTTCTATTAAGAACAAGAGGTTAGAAAATGTCTTCTGTCACATCCTCCGCCAACACTCGATCTTCAAACACACAAGCTTCACAAGCAAGCTCTGCTCTCGATTACGATGTAGTCATCGTGGGCGCGGGATTCGCTGGCCTAACCGCAGTTCACCGCATGCGCGAGCTGGGTTTTAGCGCGCGTTTGTATGAAGCCGGTAAAGACGTGGGCGGCACCTGGTACTGGAATCGTTATCCGGGTCTTAAGGTTGATATTGAAAGCGTCGAGTACTCGCTGTCGTTCTCCTATGTGATCGAGCAGGAATGGACCTGGTCGGAGCGCTATCCCGCCCCGGACGAGCTGTGTCGCTACGCGAATTTTGTCGCTGACCGCCTCGATCTGCGCCGCGACATTCAACTTGATTCACGCATTGATGTCGCCGAGTTCGATGAACGCGCCAACCTGTGGGTACTGCAAAACAGCCAGGGCGAAACGGTGCGCTCGCGCTTTGTCATTATGGCAACGGGCATGCTCAACCAGCCCATTAAACCTTCATTTAAAGGGCTCGATTCCTTCCAGGGCCAGCAGTACCACAGCGCCCGCTGGCCAAGAGACGGCGTCGACCTCAGCGGCCAGCGCGTCGGCGTAATCGGCACCGGGTCTTCGGGTGTACAAATTATTTCTACCATTGCCAGCGAAGTCGGTCATTTACATGTATTTCAACGCACTCCGGGCTATTGCCTACCGCTGCGTAATCACCCCATGCCCGAGGAATATTCGACCCGAGTAAAAGCCAATTACGCGCAGTGGCGAGCCGCTGAGCGCTACAACTCCTTTGGCGGCTGGGTGGCGCTTAACTATGAAATCGGCGAACCCGTCACCGGGTCGGCGCTAGATGCAACACCCGAAGAACTCCAGGCCCTGTTCGACGAGCGCTGGAAAAGCGGTGGGCTGAGTTTTTATAACATCTATCCCGATGTCTACACCGACCTGGAAGCCAACGAAATCCTGGCCGTGTATTTACGCGGGAAAATTCGCGAGCGCATCAAAGATCCCAAACTCGCCGACATTCTCACGCCGAAGTACCCGGTACTCACCAAACGTCTGATTGCCGACACCAACTACTACGAAGTATATGAACGCGACAATGTTTCGCTGGTCGATCTTAGCGAGCACGGCATCGACGAAATCACCCCAAAAGGTGTTCGGGTTGGCGATACCGAATACGAATTCGACGCCCTGGTGTTCGCCACCGGGTTTGACGCGCTGATCGGCTCCCTCAAAGCCATGGACGTGCGTGGACGCAAAGGCATTACCTTCGCCGAGCACTGGGAAGACGGCGCGCGCACCCATATGGGGCTGATGAGCGCCGGTTTCCCCAACCTGTTTATTATCAATGCCGCCGGCAGCCCCGCGCCTTTATTCGCGCCGGTTATTCTGGGTCAGGAACAAATTGAATGGGTGGGTCGCTTAATGCTCAAGCTCAATGAACGTGAGCTCGACTGCATCGAGACCACCTCTAAAGCGGAAGATCACTGGGGCGGTTTGTGCGAAGAAGCGGTATCAGCAACCCTGTTCCCGCTCACCGAAAGTTGGTACGTGGGCAAAAACGTACCGGGCAAATCCCGCACCGGCCTCGCCTACTTCGGTGGCATGGATAACTACCGTAAATTTATGACCGAAGCCGAGGTTAGCGGTTACGAGAAAGATTTTGTTTTAAGTGCCGCGCCATTGGCCGCAACGGGATAAGCAAAAGACAGGATAAGTAAAAAAAAGTGTACTAAGAGCTGAGCGTTTAACAGAAAGCCCTTCAAGGCGCCGAACATATTTTAGTTACTTGATTTCGGTTTCAATTAGGATCACTTCAGTATCCCCAATATTTTTAACATTGTGGGTCGTTGCCGGTAGAAACAAGGTGTTCCCGTCGGGAGCATCAATCACTTTTGGCCGCTTCTGTGGGTCTCCCGGGATCAGCTCTATCTTTCCGCCTTTAACAAAATAAACAGCCCTGTTAGGGTGCTTATGGGTATGCATACCAGACTCCGTCCCTACGGGGTAAGTCAAACGCACCACTTCCACCGTTTCGTTATCCAGCAGCACTTCTCGGGTTCCCAGTTTCACTTCTGAAAAACCTGAGGATGAAAATATAAGGGAAATAATAACTGTTGCTAAGCGTTTCATTTATCGCCTCATCTAAGATCACTTACTGCCATCGGATTAAGGTGCTGGCTCCGCAAATTACCCAGCACCTGTTCAAAGCAAAGGCTGGCCCATAGAAAGAATAATTCAAAAACTCAAATGCGCTCCAGCACCACAACCGGAATCTCCCGTTCGTCCGCGCTTTGCTGGTATCCGTCGAAGATAGGCGCCAAGGCTTGCTGTTGCGCCCATAAAGCAGTCCTCTCTTCACCAAGCGCAGTTCGCGCTCGGGCACGAAACTTATCGTCCTTCACCTGCACCTCAACATCCGGTTGGGCAAGCAAGTTTAAATACCATGCAGGATGTTTCTGTGCACCGCCTTTAGAGGCGATTACCACATACCCGCCATTACCCGCCTCACTATAGATCAGCGGCATAATCCGCGGCTCACCACTTTTACGACCCGTGGTAGTCAGTAACAGTGTGGGCACCAAACCGGGGCCACCGACCGCCGTCGAGTCGAACATATGACCTTCAGCACCGTTGCTAGCGAGGTATTTCTCCCGGTGTTCGGCAATCCAGCCAGAGGTACTGGCTTCAACAATGGGGTCTTTCATGGTTTTTTCTCTCCTATATATTACATCTAGGTTCGCATACCGCAATAAGCCACGTAACGCATGTGCTAGCTCAGTGTGGAGTCACTGTCGGCAGGAGTTCTTTGTACCGCTTTATTTTGCATATACCTTGGTCGATTTTTATCCAACACAAACCAGCTTGAGACTGACTCACAATATATTTGGTAGCTCGGCTCAGGTATTTTCCCTTCGGTAATGGTGCCAACTCTCAGCCTGATAGTCTCAGGCATATCAGTACGCTGACTAAACAAGGGGCTGCCACAATTAGCACAAAATACGCGCCTTTTATTTTCGCTGGAGCTGTATGACTTAAAATTCTCTTCACCCGATAACCACTTCATTTTAGCCAGATCTATCGGTGCATTTGTTGCAAAAGGAGTTCCTTGAGCTTTCTTGCACTGCCCGCAGTGACAAACCGCTAATTCCGATATTTCAGCGCCATATTCATATTTCACTTCTCCGCAGAGACAACTTCCTTTAATCATACTTCCCTCCATCCGCGAATTAGCGCGTAACGCCCTGCCTACGATCTCAGAAAGACAATTGGATAAGGGCTGCTGGCTTCAACAATTGAGACTTCCATGGCTCATTTCTCTTATATGGCCCTAACGCCTCGCCTCAGTTGCGCAGTGCAGCCACGTCGACCGGGAGACACTTGTCATATCTTAAATACAGTAATTTACTGCACATAAGGCTATATGGATACAAAGTTTATGGGGAATTTCACTTCGAATGTGGCTTAATAATTTCTGAGAAAGCTTTAACTTTTAAATACCTATAAGACAGACCGCCATATCCAAGTGGTATATATTCATTACTTGGATTCTTATCGAAAAAATATTCTAGGACTCTCATGCTAGAAAAAACGCACGGCTCCATGTCTTTAGTAATTAATTCTATAAAATTCTCCTCGGTGGCCTTACTTTTACTATGTACAATTTTATTCCTAATATTCTCTAACTCTTTGAAGTCTGACCAAAATTCCTTTTTTTGAGGTTTTTCACATTCATATACTCCAGGAAGAATCTTCGTGAGCTTGTCAGATGTTTTAATCCATCTCTCGATTTCTGGCTTGCTATATATTTCAGTCACCCCTCTCTGATTAGTGATTTTATACTCATAATCATCAGGAATCGACGCGTTACAAAAAGACTCTACAGCTTTATAGCTAAAAATAATCGCCATATATATTTGTTCTACATAGTCAAAATAAATTTCCATCCTATCTTTAGTGATGGAGCTTTTATCTTTTTTAATCGAATCAGTGATATCTTTTTTTAAGCGTACGGAGGTACTCCATGATCTTTCTAAAATACTCAGTGATATTGATATTTCATTTGGAAGAGCCAGCGTGACATCATGGTCAGATATGCTCGCGTCAAATGTTTTAAAATACGTGACTATTTTTTCAGCATCTTCAGAATAGATTGAATTTGGGCGATTACATCGCCGATCAATGTCAAAATTTTTAATATTGGGTTCTGAGCCATCTGCAACGTCGATAACAAGACCTATATGGCTTGACCCATCATATTCGTCCATAATCAATCCTCATCATGCTATAACGCTCAACGTAAAACACCCAATCAGGGTCAGGTCTTTGATTTAAACACCCAATCAGGGTCAGGTCTTTGATTTATGATCACTAACGATCCCACTCAACGTCGAATGTCTTCGCGACGGCCTCCACAGCCAATCAGGGTCAGGTCTTTGATTTATGATCACTAACGATCCCACTCAACGTCGAATGTCTTCGCGACGGCCTCCACGAGAAGCTACGTGATACGTCCCCACCAGAGTCTAATCGTAAGTGTCTGACTATAATAGCTATAGCGCTCTCACTAACAAGTACCTGTCTAGCTAGGCGCGCCTTGGTGTAATCATAAATCAAAGACCTGACCCCGAAACTCAATCGCATTTCTCGGACTCCCTATCCGGGAAATGAGATATACCCTTCCCGGTTGCGCAGCCTTGAAGTAAAAGGAGCGAGGTTGCGAAAATTATGATGAGATTTCCGGGCATTTGGGGCCTAACGATTTGGGTAAGGCGCGCGACGCTTTTTCGCGTCGCACTTGACCCCCTTGTTAGGGTTATTTGCTATGCAATCTCTAATAATTCGCATAATACAGTTCTCACTTGGTCTCGTACTCTTGTAACTTCAGATTTATTAGTTGGTGTGTGTGTAGAAATACTTGCTCGTGTATATACTGAGCGGACAAATGCTCCAACACTTTCTTCGACAACAGCGATAGAATCTTGGACAGGTTTTATAGCGTTTCGTGTTTGTTTTCTCTTTTTAAGAATAAATTGAGCTTTTTGTTTCATGGTTGGCTTGCTTATGTTCTTTTCCAGTTTAAAACCATCAGCAGCCATAACATCAACGTCAGGCGCCAATGTGTCAAGGCATTCTCTTAGAGCCTCTCGATAATCAGTTGCGGGACCGCGCCATGATAAGCGCTCATTTGACTGCAAATCTATTGTGGCTTGCTCATAGGATAAAGCTGCTGATGGACATACCATTTTTAATGTTTGAATAATTGAGCTGTCACTGTCGTTTTTAATATTTGTTTTACCTATATCACTATTTTCAAGTAAGGCTAATTTCTCAATATTAATTAGGGACTTTTTAATTTTGTTTGCAAGTGACTTATAAATAGATAGGCTAGTTCGCTTATGTGTTGCTTCCAGTAGAGACTGCATAAGATTGTCTAACTCTAATACAACTTGATTATCTATTTGGTTGTTTGAAATGCTAGGCCTAACACTCCTAAAATAATCATCCACAACAGCCTGCGCGCTTTCTTTAGGACGCTTTTGACCTACTTGCGTAGTTTTAATTTTTTTTAACAAGCCATTTAAAGATAAAACTTCCGCTTGTAGCTCTCTAACGCCTTCTAGCATTACTCTATACCTTACTATTTATTTTTTAGTACGCGGCAATGAATGAGCGACTAGATTATGTCCTACAGGGTTTAATTTATAACGACCACGCGATGAAGCAGAGTCGAGGTAGCCAGCAGCTTTTGCATCAATTAGGGTTTGAGATACGGCTTTAGGTAGTGGAAAGCCTGCTTGTTTAAAATATTTTTCTAAGTCTTTTTTATTAATATCTGGTGATGCCTCACCTTCTGGTGCGTAATTTTCTAAATAATAGGCAACTAAGCATGTCATCTCTATTCCGTTAGAGGGTACTTTCTCTTCCTTAAGCGATCTTATATCCTTAACAGTTGAAGTTTGTTGTGGCGTAGAAGTATGTTGCACTTCGGGTGCTGACGAACCTGTGTTCTGCGTTGGATGGAGTGTGCTTGCAATAGCCTCTGATGCGCAAATATTAATATTCAAATGTCCACAGGCTGCTTTAACTGCAATTGACCTAGTTATTTCATCAAGATCAGACAAAGCAGAAATGATTTCATCTATTGCTGTTCCAATGCTTTTCTTTTCTGACTTTGACATTTAATTCTCCTATTAATAATTTGTTGTAACCCTAACTATTAGTTAACTGCACCTGCAGTATATGTACCTGATTAGGGATGCTTTACTGCTTGTGTAGTATATGTGCCCAATTTTTGGGGTTTTTACTACTCGCACGGTAGCTCACACCTTAACCCCAAACTATTTATTTTTCTAATGTACTGATTTAATAAACGAAATTTTCTATTTTTATTTTCGAGCAAGCTTAACTGCGCTAGCCCGATAAGGTATTTTTTCCAGCTTGGCCGGACTATTTTTTGTTATTAAACATCGGTTCTATAAAAAATGGAAGCTGGCCGATAAGCCGGGTTCTGTCGTGGACAGTCATTCATCTGGGATGCACGTCGCCGTACACCTCAAGCAGCCTACCCGGATCCAGTGCGGGCCGCACCAGTGGATCCCTATTTGGCCTTGCTCCGAGCGGGGTTTACCCTGCCACGCCTGTTGCCAGCCGCGCGGTGCGCTCTTACCGCACCATTTCACCCTTACCCAGCCTTAAAGCGAACTTCAAAGTTGGGCGGTATATTTTCTGTGGCACTTTCCATAGGCTTTCGCCCCCCAGGCGTTACCTGGCGCTCTGCCCTGTGGAGCCCGGACTTTCCTCTATCTCACCACCGATAACATCATAAATAGAGCCATAAGCCCTATTATGAAGTCTCAGCAAGCGAAACAGCGACTGCCTGGCCAGCTTCCGCGGGTATTGTACTCTGCTGTCTCGGCGAATGCTTTTCCAATTTCGGGAAATACTCTACTATCGGCCTTATATTATTCACCAATGATTTCTTATAACTACCAATAACCGCCAATACTCATCAATAACCATCAATAACGAAAGGGGAATGCTATGTCACAGGTCATGCCACAAGTAGAAACCGCCCTCGGGCCAATTGACGTTAACGACATCGGCATGTGCCTGATGCACGAGCACATTATTATTGCCGACTGGGATATGCGCTCAAACTACGAGGGTTACGTCGATATTGAAAAGGAAGTGCCCAAGGCCGTAGCCTCGCTGAACAAAGCCAAGGAGCGCGGGGTGAGTACGATTGTCGATCTCACCCCGGTAAATTTGGGCCGGGATATTCACTCCATTCTCGCGGTATCGAAAGCCACGGGCGTGAATGTGATTTGTCCCACGGGGTTTTACTGGACGGAAGAACCCTGGATGCACGGCTGGGATTCGGATTATCTGTCGAACTATATGATTAAAGATATTAACGAGGGCATTCTGGACACCGGCATCAAGGCGGGGATTATTAAATGTGCCTCGGACCACCCCGGCGTCGATGACTTTAATAAAAAGCTGTTACAGGCCAGCGCCATTGCCCACCGGGAAACCGGCGCGCCGATTTCAACTCACACGACGGTATCCAATAGCTCGGCGCGGGATCAGGTTGCGGCCTTTAAGGAGTTTGGTGTGGATTTAAGCCGAGTGGTGATCGGCCACATGGGCGACTCTTCGGATATCGACTATCTGGAAGAGATTCTATCCAACGGCTGCTTTATCGGCATGGATCGCTTTGGCCTGGAGGCGTTTTTACCCACCGATGTGCGGGTGCAAACCGTTGCTACGTTATGCAACAAGGGCTACGCGGGACAAATGGTGGTGTCCCACGACGCTTGCAGTTTTCAGGATTTCTTCGACGGGGAATATGTAGAGAAGTTTGCGCCCAACTGGTGTTACGAGCATGTGCCCCGCGACGTGCTACCTGCACTGGCTGCCGCCGGAATCAGCCAGACGGATATCGACACCATGATGATCGATAACCCGCGAAAGGTGTTTTCAAAAAAAGGCAGTTATTAAATATAATTTAAAGCGGAAAGCAAAAACCCGGTGTTAAGAGCACCGGGTTTTTATTTGTTTTGGTTATTTCCTGCTATTTATCATTTCCGAGCCTTTCGTATTTAAAGAGCCATCCGCATTAGACCTTCCTGCATACAGGTGGCGACCAAGGTGCCGTCCCGTTTATAGAAAGAACCCAAATTTAAGCCTCGCCCGCCGCTGGCTGTGGGGCTATCCATCGTATACAACATCCACTCGTTAATACGGAAGTCCCGGTGAAACCACATGGCGTGATCCAGGCTGGCCGCCAACATACCGGCACTAGAAAAGCGCTCGCCGTGGGGACGCAATGCGGTGCCCATTAAATAAAAATCGGACGCGTAAGCTAGTAGCGTACGGTGCAATTTAGGGGAATCGGGAATTTCGGTGTTCACCCTGAGCCAAAACCCTTGCTGCGCTGGCCGTGTAGTTTTGTTCCAGAGGTCGTCGGGATACAGCGGTCGCATTTCTACTGGGCGCTCGCTGGTAAAAAACGCCTGCCGCTCTGGCTCCAGGCTTGTCGCCATGGCCAGGCGAATTTCCGATTCGTCGGGCAGGTCTTCCGGTGCGGGAACATCGGGCATGTCTGTTTGATGATCGAAACCTTGTTCAGCTTTCTGGAACGAGGCCGACAATATAAAAATCACTTCGCCCTGTTGTTCGGCGACCACCCGACGGGTACTGAAACTACCGCCATCGCGCACCCGCTCCACGTCGTAAATAATTGGTATGGTTTTATTGCCGGGACGCAAAAAATACGAATGCAAAGAATGTGCTGGCCGACTCTCGACCGTTGCTTCGGCTGCGGCCAAAGCCTGGCCCACCACCTGGCCGCCAAATACGGAGGCCGCGCCGATGTCCTGATTCTGGCCCTCGAAGCGCCCATCGTCGAGTTGTTCGAGAGTTAATAATTTCAGTAATTCTTGTGGATTCATGTTAAAACTATGCCTGAATAAGCAGATGAAGGCTGCCTGGTGACTGCCAGAGCAGAACTAAACGTAACGCGAACATTAGAACTAAACGTAGACAATAAACGGAGGTTGTTATGTCCACTGATAAACCTATCAACGCAACAATGAAATACACCAAACAGCAGGCGAATATTCTCGGTAAAACCATGAGTTATGTGGACGTCGGTAGCGGCGATCCCATCGTGTTTTTGCATGGCAACCCCACGTCGTCCTACTTGTGGCGCAACATCATACCCCATTGCGAAACACTGGGCCGCTGCATCGCACCGGATTTAATCGGCATGGGGGATTCGGAGAAGCTCTCGCCCTCCGGCCCGGATAGCTACCGCTTTGCGGAACATCGCGAGTACCTCGACGCCCTGCTCGATCACCTGGGCGTTAACAAAAATGTAACCTTAGTGATTCACGACTGGGGTTCTGCACTGGGCTTCGACTGGGCCAACCGCCACCGGGATGCGGTAAAAGGCATCGCCTATATGGAAGGGATCATACAGCCCTTAACCTGGGAGGAATGGCCGCGCGCGATTACACCAGTATTTGAAGGCTTTCGCTCACCGGCGGGTGACAAGATGGTGCTGGAAGACAATGTGTTTATCGAACAGGTGTTAACGGGAGCGATTATTCGCACACTCTCTGACGAGGAGATGACGGAATACCGCCGACCGTTTTTAAACCCCGGCGAAGATCGACGCCCCATGTTGACCTGGCCACGACAAATTCCTCTGGCGGGTGAACCCGAAGATGTGGTGAACATCGTCAAGGATTACGGCAAGTGGTTAGCAACGAGTGATGTGAAAAAGTTATTTATCAACGCCGACCCCGGCGCGATTTTACGCGGCACGGCGCGAGACTTTTGCCGTACCTGGAAGAATCAAACCGAGGTTACGGTGCCCGGCATTCACTTTGTGCAGGAAGATGCGCCCGATGAAATTGGTAAGGCGGTTGCGGAATGGATGAGTTAGATTTATTCCGCCGCTTTTGATTCCAAAGCTTTTAACTCCGCGCTTTTAATTCAAGGCCGCGCTGATACAAACTGTTTTTATTCACGCCGGTGATTTTTGCGGCCAGGGCCACCGCCTGCTTTAAAGGCAGGTCGGCAACTAAGGTTGTTAGTACTTTTTCCACATCGGCATCTTCAGCATTTTGCGTTTGCTTGGGCGCACCTTCAATCATCAGCACAAATTCACCGCGCTGCTGATTGGGGTCGGCGTGTAGAATTTCGAGTAACTCTGCGGCGGACCCGGACAAAAACGTTTCAAAGGTTTTGCTGAGTTCTCGCGCCAGGACAATATTGCGCTGCGCTTCATTATTCTGGACGTTCAGAACCTCGCCGATGTCGGTCAAGGTATCCAGTATCCGGTGGGGCGCTTCGTAAAAAATTAGGGTACGCTGCTCGACCAACAAGGTCTCCAGACGCTTGCGGCGCTCGCCGCTTTTTGCCGGTAAAAAACCTTCAAAGGCAAAGCGATCGCTGGGCAAACCCGCTGCACTTAAGGCGGCGATGGCGGCGCAGGGCCCGGGGATGGGCGATACGGTATAACCGCACTGTCGGGCATCGCGAACCAGCTTATAACCAGGGTCGGAAATGAGCGGGGTTCCGGCGTCGGAAATCAGCGCCACGTCCTCGCCCTTAGCAAGGGCGCCCAGAATCCGCGCGCTTTGCCGTTGGTCGCCACGGTCGTGGTAGGGAGTCATCGGGGTATCGATGTTGAGATGCTTCAACAAACGACCACTGTGGCGCGTATCTTCGGCGGCGATAAGGGCGACTGTCTGGAGTATCTCGACAGCGCGGGGTACCATATCGCCCAGATTACCGATCGGTGTTGCAACTACATATAAGGTACCCGTCATTCTCATGACTCCATCTGTTTTACTGTGTTTTAGAAGCCGTTTTAGGACTTACCTGAGGACATCCATTGCTGCGCTGTGCACCTGTGGAGTGCTGTTGCTGGTGCCGGGTTGCGCCAGCCCCCCGCTACCGCAGGCAGAATACACCACCGCGACACCTAAGGCGGCGGACATACTGACCCAGGCTGACAGCGCGCAATCTCCGGAACGGGACGAACTGCTGGCCAAAGCCGCTGCCATACAAGTAAATTCCGGCGACACCAACGCCGCTCTCGAGACCTACGGGAAAGTCAATCCAGCCATGTTGTCTCGCCAAATGCTGGCGGACTACGTGCTGAATTATGCGGCGCTCGCGGTCGCACACGACGAGTTTTTTCTGGCCCGCGAACTCCTTGGCAAACCCGCCATAAACCAGCAATCCGCACAATGGCCTGCATCACAACAGGCGCAACTGTTACGCCTGCGCGGTGATTTATTTGCCCTGCTCGGTGAAACCAGCGCTAGTATAACGGCCTACACGCAGTTGGCCCGCACCACCAATGATACCGGTGCTATCCAGGATATTCACGACACTATCTGGCGAGTACTGAACCACAGCTCTAATCAGCACCTCCTGGAATTGCACAACGCCGCCACTACCCGCGACCTCAAGGGCTGGTATCAACTGGCTCTGGTGAGCCGCCGCGAGCAAAGCAACCTCAGCCACCACCAGCAGGCTATCACTCAGTGGCAACAGGATTGGGTAGATCACCCGGCCTCGCTGGCATTGCCCTCATTTATCACGCGCGCGTCTACCGGAGTTGAGCGCGTGCCACAAAAATTAGCCCTGCTGCTACCCTTGCAGGGCCCCTACGCCACCGCGGCCAGCACTATTCGCGACGGCATTATGGCCTCTCTGTTTAACACCCAACGCAGCGGCGCTACCGCGCCCAAAGTCGAGGTCTACGACACCACAGGCGAGGACATTGTTGCGCTGTATCAAAGGGCTGTCAGCGAGGGTGCCGAGGCCGTGATCGGGCCACTACGGCGCGAACAACTCGAGGTGCTATCCCGGCAACCCGCTTTGCCTATACCGGTCACTGGTCTCAATTATCTCGATCAGGAGACCGCCCAAACCCCTGGCAATTTTTATCAATTTGGTTTGTCCGTCGCCGACGAGGCCAGCCAGGCCGCGCGACGCGCCTGGATAGAAGGTCGCCGTAGCGCGCTGATACTGGTGCCGGATACCACCTGGGGCCTCAGAGCGAGGGATGCCTTCGAACAAGCGTTTCGCGCCAATGGTGGCCGCATTGCCGCCGCCGCTAGCTACGAAATGGGACTGAAGGATTTTTCTTCAGTGATTCGGCCACTGCTGCTGGTTGACCAAAGCAGTGCGCGGGTCAACGAGCTGCAACGTACCCTGGGAAAAGCGCTCGAACACGCGCCCAACCGCCGCCAGGATGTCGACATGATTTTTCTGGTTGCCTATCCCAATCAAGGTCGGCAGATTAAACCCACCCTCGACTTTTTCTACGCCCACGACCTGCCGGTATACGCCACGTCTCATATTTATGCTGGCATCGAAGATCCCCGTCGCGACAACGATCTCGACCGCATTCGCTTTACCGCGATGCCCTGGACATTGGATGCCGATACCGAAGTACGCCCCGGCAAGGACTTAGCTCCGGCCTTCCGCCACCTGTTTGCGTTGGGGGCAGACGCCTATCAATTGCAGCAATGGCTGGGTCTTATGGACACACTGAACGATGCCACCTTTAACGGTTACACCGGAACACTGACGGTGCCAACCAATCATCGGATCCGCCGCGAACAGCCCTGGGCCAGGTTCCGCAACGGTAAGGTCTATCCCGGTTCGGGTTTTCGGGACGATTAATGACCGCCGGAATCAGCGCGAAGCATGGTAAAACTGCCGAACATCAGGCAGCCAAAATGTTGCGCCGGGCCGGACTTAAAATACTGCATCGTAATTATCGTGCGCCCCGAGGGGAAATCGATATTATTGCGGATGATGATGGCACTCTGGTGTTTGCCGAAGTGCGCTTGCGCACCCACACGGCTTTTGGTCGCCCCGACGAAACCATTACCAAGCGCAAACAACAGAGCATTGCGCGGGCCGCCGAACACTATTTGGCCAGCGAAACCAAACACCGCCAACACCAGAGCCAGCCCTGTCGCTTTGACGCCATTTGTCTGGCACCGACAGAAGATAACAGCGGAAAATACACCATGGAGTGGCTGCGGGATGCCTTCCGCCTGGACGATCACTAACACAGCATTACTGTGACGATTGCCTTAAGAAATAGAAAGACAGAAAGATAGAAAGATAGCAAAACAGACAAATAGAAAAACAAATAGACAGAGAGATACATGGAAGAACAGGTCATCGAACATTTTCACCGTAGCATCCAGGCCAAAATGGCGGTGGGCGAACAGCTGGCTCCCACCGTTGCGACGGCGGCAAAGAGTCTTAGCGAAACATTTTTAAATGGCGGCAAGCTATGGATTGCAGGCTTTGGTGCCAGCCAGCATCTCGCTGCACATATACATTACTGTCTGTCTCACGGCCTGAATTTTGAACGTCCCACCTTGCCGGTCTTGCTATTAAACGATACTCCCGGCCCCTTTGTTAATCCGGATCGCCTCGACGGTCAGATATACTCGCGACAACTAAACGCACTGGCGGATTCCGGCGATGTACTTTTGGTGGTTAGCCCGGGAGATAACCCGGAGCCTCTAACTCAAGCTATTACCGCGGCGCATAGTCGAAATGCGACCAGTATTGTGCTGACCGGGCCGGGAGATTCACTGCTAACGACCCAGCTGAACGCAAATGATATTGAACTTTCTAGCGGCGCAAACAACCAACTCCGCAACCAGGAAATACAATTGCTGATTATTTTTTGTTTATGTGAATTAATAGAACAACAATTCTTTGGAGGATCAGCACCGTGATACAGGGAAAAACAGAGGCAACAGGAATGTTACGATTTACACAAAAATTCACCACGTGGATTCTTACGGCACTCATCGCCTTGATGCTCGGCGCCTGTACTACTGCCGTGCACAAAGTGACCAAAGAGCCTTTTCAACCCGACCCAGCAGAAACCTCAGTCGGCACCGATCTAGATGATTTGCAGATGGACACCCTGATTGGGGTCAACATCAAAAAAGCCCATTCCGGCCTGGAAAACGTTCATCTCAACGTAAACACCTACAACAAAGTGGTGTTACTCACCGGAGAGGTACCCAACGCCGACTTGCGCAAGCTTGCAGGCGACACCGCGCGAAACTTTCGCGGCGTGCGTCAGGTCTACAACGAACTTACTATCCAGGGCGCCTCGTCCTTGTTAGCGCGCACCAACGACACCTGGCTAACCACTAAGGTTAAAAGCAAGCTGCTCGCATACACAGACATAAAAGGCCGGCAGGTAAAAGTCGCCACTGAAAACAGCGTCGTTTATTTAATGGGTATTGTTACCCGCGCCGACTCAGATCGCATCGCGAACGTGGTCAGTCAAACGGCTGGAGTGAGAAAAGTAGTGAAAGTGTTTGAGTATTTAGATTAAAAAATGGCATGGAAGGCGGCTAGCCGAAGAGAGTTAAAGCTAAGAACCTGACGAATTTTTTGCTTTATATTTTTTCACTGGATTTATCAACGACACCAGCACAAAACTCAACAGCATTAACATATACCACGAAGACAGCTTAGCTACGGAAACCGGCTCCCAGCCATTCGACTGATTTGGGTAAATCCATACATTAGAATAAGTGGCGATATTTTCGGCCAACCAAATAAACAATGTCACTAAAAACCAGCCTATAAGAATCGGCATATAACGGTGATTCTTCGATACCTTGAAATGGATTTTTGTTCGCCAAAACAGCACCGCCGTGACCGCAATCAATACCCAACGTAAATCGACGATATAGTGGTGAGTAAAGAAATTCAAATAAATACTAACCACTAGAAAGATAACGTATAGCTGCCTGGGATAGCAGGAATATTGAAAATCGAAGATGCGCCAGACTCTAGCGATATAACTCCCTACGGCGCTATACATAAACCCGGCAAACAGAGGCACATTGCCGACACCAAAATAGTATGCCTCGGGATAATGCCATGAACCGATACTGTCGGAGGTTTTAAATACCTCCATAAGCGTTGCAACTGCGTGAAAAACGATAATTACCAAGGCCTCACGAGGGCTTTCCAGTTTAAACACCAGCAGAACAATTTGAAAAATAACCGCCGATGCAAACAGGAAATCGTATCGGTGTATCGATTCCAGCGGGTACCAAAATTTGCTAACAACGATAAGAATGAGAAGAAAACCGCCGAACAGGCTCGCGTAAGCTTGTTTCAGACCAAATAGCCACAACTCTCGCATTACCGACACGGCACTTGTGCCGCTAAACAACAAAAAAGAGTTCCTTAATTATCTCACTCGGATCTGGCCGATTCGCCATATCTCTGGTCAAGCGGTTAATCGTCCGACCGAAGGATTTCTGGGAGAGGCGTTATTTTTCCACGGGTAATGCTCGCTGCCTTATATGCTGCCAGGGCTTCAATTCTTTTTTCTGTGACGGGGTGGGTACTTAAAAAAACCGGTGGCTCAAGGCTCTCGCTATTATCCTGCAAAACCTCAAACAGAACCTCGGCACCAAGCACGTGCCCATACTGGCGAAGCAAGGTTTGAACGGCCTCTTCATCCGCAGCGGTTTCCTGTTGGCGACTGAAATTCAGAGCTGTCATCAATCCAACCTGGCCGAAGAACATACTTGCCACTCCGCTATCACCCATACCCGCAATACTCACCAAAGCGAGCCCCACGGTGAGGCCTCGACCGACGGCTACCAGGGGATCACGGTGTTTTATGTGGGCGATTTCATGCGCCATTACCATGGCGAGTGCATTCTCGTGTGGTAGTTGTTCTACCAGACCACGAAACATAACGACATGGCCGCCGAGTGTGGCGAAGGCATTGACGGTGTCATCATCAATATAATGAACGGTAATGGTCATGCCATCGGGCAGCACTTGCGCTATAGCCAGCTTATCGGCCAGGGCCTGTAGATAGACTTCGACTTCCTGTTGCTGGGGACTGAGCTGCGGAATTTCTATA
The DNA here is from genome assembly GCA_018069525.1 of Porticoccaceae bacterium. Lineage (GTDB taxonomy): Bacteria > Pseudomonadota > Gammaproteobacteria > Pseudomonadales > Porticoccaceae > JAGPUQ01. The sequence continues at coordinate 100,546 of JAGPUQ010000009.1, forward strand.
CTGCTTGTTGAAAGTGCTTTTTCCGACAACCTGAGTTCAGTTTCAAAAGGAATAAAACGCACTAGTCGCCCAGCCACTAGCGACAACAACAAAACTACGATGGCAATAACCGCAGCGAAACCCGCTATCAGAATAAAAAATTCCTTTAACGGTTTATCCTCGCTTACGTTAATCCCCTCAGTCGGCAGGCGATTTTCATATTCCAACATATTTAGACCGTCGGAATCGGCACCAAAGCCGTGCCATAAGCGTAGACTTCAACCGCACCCACTTGCTGTTTTTTGCCCTTGGTGATGGATGCCGTTTCCAGCTTTACATTCACTATCATGTTGGCGCCTTGTGATTGCGCATCCTCTTTCATACGCAACATGGCTTCGCGACGCGCTCGCTCCAGCAGCGATTCATAGGAGGTTATTCGGCCGCCTATAATACCGCGGAGCCCAGCAATGAAACGTTTAAAGTAATCCACCGATATCACCACATTACCGCCAACGAGGACGGTGTCCACGGAGGTAATATTCGCTGGCGGCATGCGCTCGCTAAAGGTGAGTAAACTCAGAAACTGTTTTTCACGCTCAATAATGGATTTGAAATGTTTTGATTCGGCCATGCGGCCAAAACCATAACCCAACGCCAACAAAGTTATAAAAACAATTATATCTATCATCGTCTACTACCTCGGCTCCAGAATAACCGCCGTACCGTAGGCAAATAGCTCGGCGGCTCCTGCGGCAACCGATGAAGTGGAGTAACGCACATTGATGACGGCATTAGCACCTATTGACCGGGCTTGCTCGATCATCCGTTCGGTGGCCTCTTCCCGGGACTCCTGCAGCAATTCGGTATAACCCGCTAACTCTCCACCGAATATATTTTTTAGCCCTGCCATAATATCCCGACCCGCGTGTTTGGCGCGGACCGTATTACCCTGCACCATACCCAGATGCTTGCTAATTTTTTGTCCTGGAATAAATTCAATGTTGCTGACTAGCATCACAATTCTCCTTTTTAATTATTACTGCAGACACTTTATTTTAATAATTTAAAACCTGATGCGCCGAGATCCTCACGTAAACGCACCCGATTGTACAACCGTAGCAGAATTAATCGGGGAATAACAGAATGGGGATTTACGGAAAAATCAAAAGAATAGCAGGGCGTATTACGCCGATAAACGTTTCAAATGGGCTTGTTTCAAACGGCGGGAGTGAGGAAGGTGGTTAAGGTCTTTGAATACCTGGATTAAATTGTTCGATCTCAGGCGACGAGGCCTCAATGCCCCGTAAGGTAAGCTGTTAACATCATACTAAACCATAAAAGAACAAAGAAGCGGGGGAAATAAAACCCGCTAACCGGCAAAATCGATCACTTATCTATTAAACCACCACCCTTATTAAATTCACCCAGATTCTTTAAGCATTCTTAGCTTCTTTAAGTATTGCCACGAGCTGATCCTTAAGGTGCAGCCGCACCTTCTTCTGACTTTCCAAATGTTCATCAGAGCAATTCTCAGCCCCGCTCTCAAAACGGTGAACGGCATGATCGACCTCGTGATAATCTTTGAAGAGCCGGGCAAAGTGGTTATTGCTAATTTTGAGCTCGTGAATTTTATCTCTGTATTCTGGTAACTCGTGAATCAAATCGTGTTTTTCGATAGTCATCTAGTTATGTACTCCTCATATGAACCTGGGCTTCTACTTCCATTATGACAAACTCACCCGATGGGCGATTGACACACGTCAAGAAACAAATAATTCCGGTTTATTTAGAGTCTGTAAGGAAAAAAAGCCGGTGACTTAGTCACCGGCTTCACGATCGATCAATCAACAAACAAATCAGCCCACTCGCGACTCGCTTGTGTAATCATCCATATCCACGGTTTTGGTCATCTCAAAGAAATCCACATTGCGATACGGTGAATTCACCACAATGCGGCCTTTGGAATTGCGGTAATAGGTGCTCATACCTGGATGAGTCCACACCATTTTTTCGTGCAGCTCGTTAAGTTTATCGAGATAACGATCGTGGGCATCGTCGCGGCACTCAACCGCACCAACATTTTGCGTGTTCATTTTGTCGATCATATCCATGACGTAACGCACTTGCATCTCGGAGACAAAAATCAAGCTGCCACCGTGACCCGGTTGTAAGTTAGGACCATAGAGCGTGAAAAAGTTTGGGAAGCCTGGAATCACTGTGCCCAAATAAGAGCTCGCGTCTTCGTCACCCCACACGTCGCGCACGTTCTTACCAGAACGCCCGACCAGGTCATAGGTGGACAGCATTTTCAGCACATCGAAACCAGTGGAGATCAAAATCACGTCGGCTTCGTATTCGCTGCCATCTTTGGTAATGACTTTGTTGCCTTCGATGCGAACAATCGGGTTGTCCACCAGCTCTACCTTGGGGTTGCGCAACATGCGGTACCAGCCATTGTCCATCAACAAACGCTTGCCGAAAGGCGGGTACGTTGGCAGAACTTTGTCGAGCAAATCGGTACGATCGCCGAGTTCACTTTTAATATAATCGGTAAAGTAAGCACGGTGAGCATCGTTTACCGCATTCAGAGAACGCTCAGGATGCTCCCAGTTTTCGTCTTTAAATAACGACAGATAAACCCGGTCGTTATAGGTCCAACCCAAGCGCATGCGATACCACATACGATACAAGGGCACCTCTTTAAGCAGGAAGCGCACCGGCTCCGGAACCTGCTTGCGGAACTGCTCGTGGGGCGAAGCCCAGTGAGGGCCACGCTGGAAAATAGTGAGCGACTCCACGTCATTTTGAATCTCAGGCCCGATCTGCATGCCGGTCGCGCCGTTGCCAATCATAATGACTCGCTTGCCTTCGATAGTTTTGTCATTCGGCCACTCGGCGGTATGCCAGCTCTCACCGGTAAAGCTATCAAGGCCTTCGATGTCGGGAAACGCGGGTGGGTTAAAGATGCCCGCCGCACTAATGACGATATTTGCGGTATGAGTCGTCTCGGCACCACTGGAATCCTTGACCTTAACTTCCCAGCTCTGGCTCTCTTCCTGATAGATCGCGGACACCACGTCGGTATCAAACTGGATATCGTCTTTTACTTCAAAATCCTGGGCAACCTGATCGAAGTAGTCGTGCAGTTCGTCGCGCATCGCAAAGTAGGCCGACCAATCGTAGGGGGCGAAGGAAAACGAATAAAGATGATTGGGGGTATCGACACCGGCACCAGGGTAGCGATTGTCCTGCCAAACACCACCCACGGAGTGACGGCGCTCAAACAATTTAAAGGGAATACCTGCGGTTTTTAAATTGACTGCCGCAACCAGACCAGAAACACCAGCGCCAATCACGATGACACTGAAGTCTTTCGGCACATCGATTTTTTGATCCCAAAGCATCGGGGTTTGCCCGAGCTGCGCCGAGGTCATCGCGCCGTATTCTTCCGGAACGGTCTCACCCATCGCTACGGTGAGCATTTCTACTAAATCCTGATCGCTGGGATTCAGCGCCGGCGGCTTGCCGCCTTTCCAGGCCAGAATCGCTTCGAGTGCCGCAGCGCGAATCTCCTGTTGAATTTCCTCGCTCAAACCGCCGCTGTCGTTGTCGTCTACGCCGCGCGGGCGCTTGGGCTTATAAGGGTCAGACAGCCAACGTTTGTCGCCACTCAGCTGCACTAGCACCATTAACAAGGTGGGGACGTTGGCGATGGCCACCGCCTCTTTAAACTGCTGCTCTTCGGTCACATTACTTCCCTCAGTCATAGCTACTTCCTATAGTTGATAAAAATAAAAAATTAGTAAAAATTTGAAATTTGAAATTTGGTCTGAATCCGACGCAATATAGTTAAGGTCGTACTCGCTGCGCACGCGCGGCGCGAGTTTTCAGAATGGCTTAGTGTGTAAAATTGATTTACAAATTATTCAGTGTGCGCAAATAGGCAACTGCTGAACAAAATGTTTACTCAAAAAATTAATATGGCAACAGACACCGACTACCTTGCTTGCCATAAAAACCCACAGGTTTTCTTGCCGAGAACATCGTCATCGAAGATCAAATCGGCCGCTGACCCCGCCGCGCCATAGCAAACATGCAATGGCAGTAGGTGTTCTTCCCTGGGGTGACAATACCGGGCGGAGGATGCTGAATCCCAACGAGTCAATCGTTGCTCACGTTGCTTTTCGTCAATCAGTTTACTCGTACAGACATCAATCAGCCAGTCTTGAAACGCATTATTGCCCTTATCGACATCAGCGGCATCCGGGGCAAAGAACGCTCCCATATTGTGAAACGTTAGCCCTGAGCCAATAATTAGTACATTCTCCGCGCGCAGAGGGGCCAGGGCTCGGCCAATCTGAATATGAAACTGGGGGTCTAGCGTATTCACCAAAGACAGCTGGACGCAGGGAATATCGGCATCCGGGTAGACCAGCTTTAAGGGCACAAATACCCCGTGATCAAAGTCGCGCTGATCGTCCAGACGGGCGTCAAATCCTTGACCAGCCAGCAGTTTCTCTACTTTTTGGGTGAGACTTGCACACCCGGCCAGAGGGTAGTCAATATGATAGGTTTCTTCTGGAAAGTTGTAGTAGTCGTAGTACAGCCCGGGCTTGGCCTTGCTGGTAATAACAGGCTGATTCTCTTCCCAGTGGGCGCTGATGATCAAGATCGCCGCTGGCTTATCAATTTGTGAGGCTAGCCCACTTAAAAAGCGGGTCAGATGCTTATGCCCTTCGTCGCCAAATAAAGGCAGTGGCCCACCACCGTGAGGCAGAAATAGAACAGGAGAAAGAACTTTATTTTCTGTTTGTGTCATACGTTTATCTACTCAACAACTCGGTGCAACATCATCATTTTTTGCCAAATTTTTCGATTAAATCCAGACGTCAAACTCTCTATTTCATTCACGGTCGCGAGCACTACTGGGTCTCGAGTTTTATCCGAATACAAGGCTGCTATTTTCCCAACCAGAGATAGCATTTCACTGCAATAATCCAGGTACCGGGTCAGTTCATACGGAGTCATATCCCGTTTTGGAGATGACGTCGTCAACATAATTTTTTGCATAAAGACGCTAGGGTCCTTGGTTAATTGATGCATATCGATAACGTGAGCTATAGAACGCAGCTCGTACAGGGACGTCAGTATTCGCGCCCGTTTTATGCGGGACTCAGCCGTTACCAAAAACACTATCGCCGCACCGATAAGCACTATGTTGTTAATAGCGGCATTGCTAATTTGTGCAAGCCCACCCACATTAAGCTCGCCAAGAGACATATCAAATGTCGAGATAGTGTAGATAAGCACACCGACAAATACAGTGATCAGCAGAGAAACAAATACCCTCAATGGAACATTGGGTCTACCGATGCGCTCCGCTCGCTGCTCACCATCTTTAGCAAGCTCACACAGTTCCTTACAAACTGCCTCTAAATCCGAATAGGGGAATCGTTCCGCGATTCTTTTCTGCAGTGTCTCAATCGTTTCTATGGTTTTTAGCGAGCTTAGGCTTCTGTACATATCGGTTACCTGCTGTCGCCTGTTTTACGGGGAGAGGGCTAAAAACGGCACAAACCCCGGAGCGAGCATTGAAAGACGCGCACATCGACCAATATTATATCGGAATAAATTAACGATCCGGCAAAAAAAAACCGAGCAAAGCTCAGTTTTTTCTTTATCAAAAATTAATAATTAGGCGGCGGCGCTACTGGTCTCTTTGGCCTGACCATGTCGGAGCAACTTACCCGGTGTCGCCCCTGTGCATTCGCCATCGATAAAAATAACTTCGCCATTAACCATAGTGAAGCGATAACCTTCGGCTCTTTCGACGTAGCGCCATTCATCACCCGGGAGGTCGTGAACAATTTCTGAAGGCAAGACTTTTAAATTTTCGTAATCGTAAATCACTATGTCCGCCGCGCGCCCGACTTCCAGTGTGCCCCGATCGGTGAACCCTGCAGCCTTGGCCGGCATTGCGGCCAGTCGGTAGTGGGCTTCTTCCAGGGTATAGGAACCGCGTTCACGCACCAGCGTCTCGATCATATTGGTCGGGTAACGACCATAGTTGAGGAATTTGGTATGAGCTCCACCGTCGGAAAGACCGGGCACGGTCCATTCGTTTTCGAGGATTTCGTTTAACAGGCCTTCCTCGTAATTAAACGGCACCACATAAAACACCGTTTTCAATCTTTCGCTGATGGCTAGATCAAGCATGGCGTCGGAAGGGTGTTTGCCCATGGACGCGCCTAATTCGGCAATTGTCATACCCACGTAAATTTTATTTTCTTCGTTAACCACCGAATCGACGACGATGTCGGCAACGGGGCCGGTGACGAAGGGCGCACTACCGTGATCATAATCGTCACGCACTGCCGTCCGCAGTTCGGGATCTTTCATTTTTTCCAATCGCGTGTCTACATCGCCGATGGTGACATTACGCCAGGCACCGTTGCCATCAAACAGATTGAAGTCATCGAGCATAAAGCGTAAATCATTGGGCGTGGTGATCGCCTGCATCCAGACTTCGAGGCCCTTTGCTCGAGCTTCATCCACAAAGCGCAACATGCGCCGATGCTGGTGAGGATGACGTTCGTTGACCTGCACTGCATTCCACAGCACCGAACAGCCCGCAGTTTCAGCCAGGGTCATACCAAACCCCAGGTCGGAGACCACGTCGTCCTTAGCCTGAGTCAATTGAATAATACCCTCGCCCCGGCCTTTGAGTACCTTGGCGAACTCTAGAACCAGTTCGTCGGACATGGTGTCCGTAGGCATCGGCGTACCATCGTAGTCGCGTTGTACCGAGGTAAAGCCATCGCCCAGGCGCTGCATGGTATAACCCACACCACCCGCGTCGAGGGATTCCTCCATCATGCTTAGCATTTCCGCCAACTCTGCTTTTGTTGGCTCGCGAGTTTTAGCCGCCTCAACACCCATAACGTAAACCATTAAGGGGTTTAGTGGTACAAAGCTCATCACGTTGACGCCTTTGGGGCGGCGATCCAGGGAGTCGAGCCACTCCGGAAAGGTTTCCCAATCCCAATCCATACCGGCCTTCATCGTGGCAAGAGGGATCGCTTCGACGCGCTCCATCGATAACATTGCCCGCTCCCGCTGATCTGGACGGGTGGGCGCAAAACCAAAACCGCAGTTACCAATCGCCATGGAGGTAACACCGTGCCAGCTCGAACAACTCAGGTAGGGATCCCAGAGCAGCTGACCATCGTAGTGGGTGTGTAAATCCACATAGCCCGGAACCACATTCAGCCCGTTTGCATCGATTACTTTGTCGGCGAGACTGGTATCCAGCCCTCCACCTTCTACAATTTCGGCTATCAGTCCGTCTTTAATCGCCACGTCACCAACGAAACGTTCCCGGGTGCGGGTTCCATCGACAATAGTGCCGCCTTTAATGATTGTATCGTACGTACTCATGATATTCCTCCGAGTTATCAAAATCCCAAATCTATTATTACTAGTAATTATGTCAACTCCATTATAGAACTATTACCGGGGGGGAAATCTAGTCTTTTTTTTAAAAATTTATCCGAGCCGTCACTCGATTATTTTTGGATGATGGGGTCATTAGATTCAGACAAAAAACTTATATACTGCCCTCACACTAGAGTCTTTATTCGGGCACACTTCTCACCATGAAATCATTAACAAGCTTAGCCACGCCAACAGCAGACGCACTTATCGCGCGGTCGCAAACTCTAGCAGTATGCGAGTCGTCCGCAGGCGGACTGATCTCCGCCGCATTGGTCAGCTATCCCGGAGCATCCGCCTACTTTCTCGGCGGCACCGTGGTTTACACACTGAGTGCGCGAGATAAATTAATCGACGTTAACGATGAGGATATGGCGGGCATTCGCCCGGCGAGCGAAGCCTACGCCTTGCTATGCGCCCGTAGAATTCGCGCCAAACTAGGCAGTGACTGGGCTTTAGCAGAAACCGGAGCCAGCGGCCCCAGCGGAAACCCTTATGGCGATGCGCCCGGCCATGCTTGTTTTGCGGTGAGTGGGCCGATAGAACGGGCAATGACTATCGCCACCGAGAAAGATAATCGCGAGGAAAATATGTGGATATATGCGCAACAAGCACTTAATTTACTGATGGAATGTCTCGCAGAGCAAGCATAAATTTTATTTATTTTAATTCAGTACTGACTTAATTTAGTACTGAATTAATTTAGTACAGAGTAGCCACGGCCACGCAAACAGTTTCTTACTACTTGATGTTTTTCCTGATAACCGGAGCTCGCGCCTTTCACACCGCCGACCACGCCACCTACACCTGCCCCACGCTGAGCACTGCCACTATCACCAGTGATGGCACCAACAACACCACCGAGTACTGCACCAGCCACCGCTCCAGTCGTGGTTCGGCCCGCGACACTGACTTGCGAGGCATAATTACGGCATTCGTGAAGGTCCTGATAATAGGCATCCATGTTGACGCCCTGGGTATCGATAATGACACCGCTGCTCGATTGGCTCGAACCTTGATTGGCGCATGCGCTGAGTAAGCCCACAGCCACTAAAGCACCCACTATGCGTAGGCGCGCAAATTGTTCGGGAAATTTTTGTGTAATGCGTAACTTATTTAGGTGGGCCATTGAACTTTCCTCTGAAATTTTTGGTAACAAGGCAAGCTCTCTGACTGTGTTGATTCGGAATGGTTTCGCCGCGGCTTTGTGTTTCGTCGCGGCTTTACGTTTCGTCACGACGCCGCTTAGCCGCTAACTAATACAACAGGAAATGATATTACTACCATCCCATCAACAACATACAACCTTCAGCAAGCCCCAGCACCGGGTTATGGCCATAACCCTTGCCCTGAGTCGCCCGATTTGTGCACTTGACCAGTTTATTTGAAAATCGGCGAAGAGTAGCTATATCGCCACTCTTTTTAAGTTTGTCTTGAACCTTCGGTCTGATACTCGCCCAATCTGCTGCAGTAGCTAATTTATTAGACGCATCCGCACTATTCCAGTCATCCACGGTTGCGGAGTGCAAGGCACCCCCTTCATACCACTCTTCAGCGGTAGCCAATAACGGAGACATTCCAAGTACTAGAATCAACACTCCGTTAATAAAAAATATTTTTTTCATACTGCTTCTTCCCGCGTACTAGATAAAAAATAATCATTCTGGAGATAAAAGCCCCAGCCTGACGCAACCATTGCGCATAAATGGCAATGCAGGTCATAAAAACACAGGAAAGAAATACAAACCACTACCGGACAGCGATAGTGTGGACCAAGTCACGCTATCCGCGCCAATTATTCACCTGAGCACACGAGCAGCTCGCTGTACATAGCCACTATTTAAAACAAACCAAAGAGGGGCGCTTACTTACGCCCCTCAAAAAGGTCCCAACCTAAACCCGGCTTAGCTATTTACTAATTTCGATGGGTCACGTCGCTTGATTGGCATGAAAGTTCTTGTGCACCTCAAGATTAGCCGGCTCCAAAGCAAAGGGCTTTTGAATACTCACATTGTGTCCATTCAGCTCATCGTATTTCAAGTACCAGACTTTATGCATTTTGTAGAACGGCACCGTAGGATACAGGTGATGGATGAGGTGATAATTTTGGTACACCAGCAAAGGCGTCAACAACCACTCCCAGCCCATGCGCATTGTCGTTGCCAAATAGGCATCTTCGTCCTGACTCACAATAGCCGGATGGTGCGGCAAGATCACAAACACCACTGCAATAAGAAACAAGGCGATGCGGGTGGGAATAAACCACAACATTAAAATCTCGTAGCCATACCCCATAACAATCAACGCTATGGCCGCAGGTATTAACAAACTATAAAAAATAATCAGGCTTTTCGCATGCTTCTTCATTACCCTGTGGCCGTTTTTAAAAAAGTAATAAATGTAATAGGCGTCAAAAAATGTCCAGCGAATCGGAACCTGCCACCACGGTGACTCGTGTTCAAAAATATCCGGGTCGTCCTGGCTATTGGCGTGAATATGATGTTGATTGTGCACCCAGCGCAGCAGGGTCATGGGGGCGTAAGGGAAAAGAAATACCAGCGCAGTGCCGCCAATGCCTTCGTTCAAAAACGCATTTTTTGACAGCGATCGGTGTGCACTGTCGTGGATAACACTGAACATCCAATAACTCAGAAAGCCGTTAATAATGCTCCCCACCCACATCTCGATATCACCCGCCAAAGCATAACGCCAGGTGGCTATAATCCCGGTCAAGGCCACGATAAAGATCAGGGTAGTGGGGATAGCTAACTTGGGCGCTCGCAAGTAAGACTGAAATAATTGCTCACTGGGCGCAATGGTTTGCGATGTGCTCATCTTGTTTTCCTGTTCATACTACGGCTACCGACAATTTATCCCTGAACAGACAATGGATACACATCATCGGTTCTTCGACTGTCAATTATACACCTAGAGTTTGCGGAGTAAATTATCGGGAAAACTTTATGGTAAGCGCGGCAACCACACCCCATACCCAGTTGAAAAACAACACAAATACCGGAGTCAGCAGGCCCAACTCAAGCCCTGCCAGGCCCTTGTTCGCCATGAAGGGAAATACTACGAATAGCTGAACAAGGGTAGGAAACAGACTAAGAACGGCCCCTTTTAATAACAACCGCGACTGCAGTAAGGGCAAAATAAAGAGCAGCCCCCAAAGGCCACCCCAGACAATTCGAGGATACAGCCAACCTGGGGTTAACGAAGGTGCAATTGAAACACCAAATGCCGAGGTGATACCAAGCTGCCCAAATTGCCAAACGGCAAGGCTGTTTGCCAGCGCACCTACGCACCCCGCCGCGAAAAAAATTAATAGCTTTTTCATAGCCAACCTCAAATAAACCTGGCGGGCTTAGCCTATTGATTTAAGCTCGTATGTGAATGTTGGGGCAGGCCAAACACAGTTGCGCCCTCGCTCCTTGGCCTGGTACAAGTTCACATCCGCACGCCGGATCCAGGCCTCAATACTTTCATTGTTCTCGTAATCAGCCACACCGATGCTCACCGTCATCGTCTGACCATCGAGGATATTGGCCTGCTCTACGTGAAGCCGCAGACTTTCGGCAAAGGCGGTCGCCTGCCCGGCTTCGATATCGTGCGTGAGTATGACGAATTCTTCACCGCCGGTACGGAACACCTCGTCGAGCTTACGCTTGCGTTGCAGTAGCGTGTCCACTAAGCCTTTGAGGGCCTTATCACCCGCCTCATGACCCAGCAAGTCGTTAATGCTTTTGAAGTGATCAACGTCAAGGGCAATAAGGCTCGCCGTGCCCATTCCTCGCCGACAAGCCTCTGCGGCATCGGCAACGCAAGCCATCATATGCCGGCGGTTATACGCCCCCGTCAATGGATCGGTAGTTGCCAGCCTGGCCTGCTGCTCCTGAACTGAATCTAACAAGCGGACAATCACGTCACCCAGATAAGCCACCATGATGTAGCTCACGACAAAGCGAACCGCAAACTCCATGCTTAACGCATAAAAAGCCGCCGGGATCAGTAATGCAACACTAATAATAATCATGATCCGTGCGTGTTGTCGTTCGGCGATGGATAGAATAATCAGGGCACAGGGGAAAAACCAAAACACGATAGTCACGCCTTGTAAAAACAGACCCGCAATCAGTGTTGCCTGCATCACCGGGAAAAAGAACACCAAAGGGACGAGTTGACGCTTGTGGCGCAAAATCCACAGCGTATTGGCGCCAGAAACTATCAAGATTGATAGCGTTAACAAAGCCATAGTAATACGGCCCTGCAGAAAATGATTTACCGTGAAAGGCAGCACAAAAAGCACAGTGACGAAGCCAAAAATCATATACATGCGCAGACGAAACCCGGTAATCAGGTCATCTGGTTGCTGCGAAACGACGGTACCATTCATCAAAAAATATCCTTATTATTCAACGCATCACCTCATTATAGCGGAAAACCTTAGCGCTAATAGTGCTTGTATTTCTACAGGGCTAGCTGTTTTTATCCACTAATTTTCGACAGGAAAATGATAGCACTGATACCTCTGACAGTATAACGAGCAACACCAAATGCCAAGGTGATACCAAGGTGCCCAAATGGTCAAAACTATTAGCTAGTGCACCCACGCTCCCAGACGGTGCGGCGTTCTAACTAAGATCGCTCGTGGACTCTGTTTTGACGTCGCCAGCCTTGAGCCTATTTTCCATATGCCTCGACAGAAACCAAATCGCGCACGCCGCGACATAGGTGGGAACCACGGTAATTGAAAGGACTACCAGATCCGTCGACGCGTTTTTCCCCGAATGTGCGACCCCGTATCCAAACAGCACAACGACTACGAACATCAGGACGCCAACCATAATAACGACGTAGAGACAGGACAAAATGACATACGCGGTTTTGCGTACTTTTTGACATCGCCATGCACACAAAACTGCTCTACCAATGGCAATTAGCCCGATCAAGGGCAGCGATAAAAGAACACCTACAATAATTATTTGAGAAATGCTCATAGGCGGAGTAGACACCTAAGCATCAAGGAAAGTCAACGTAATACCCAGTGCCATTGAGTGAACTTTGCCTGGCTTGATTAGTACATACGCTAACGTGACTATCCCAACAACTCCGAGAAAAATCCTCTCAAGGCATCTTCGCCGCCCTCTTCCCATTTTTTAAGGGCCGCCGTACCGATAATTGCTATGTCCGCTTTGCCGCGTAAAAAATCCATATCGGTTTTATCACTGATACCAAAGCCGACTCCAATGGGCAGATCGGTGTATTGTCGGCAGTGCTCAATAAAGGATGTGACTTCCGCATCCATTTGGGTTTTTGAACCCGTCACGCCTTTGCGCGCTACGGCATAAACAAAACCTTTGGCCGCTTCACCCAGGGTTTTTAAGCGCGCATCGGTATTGGTGGGTGTCATTAAGATAATGGGATCAAGATCAACCTCGGCTGATAAGCGGTGCATCTCTCCCGCTTCTTCCAGCGGTAAGTCGGGAATGATATAGCCGCTACCACCCGCCGCTTGCAGGCTTTGCATAAACTCGGCTTCCCCCAATTTGAACGCGGTGTTGTAGTAACCCATCATCAACAGCTTAAAGGGAAACAACTCGGCGACTTTTTTCATAAACTGAAAACAGTCGCGAGTGTGCACGCCGCTACTCACCGCCGCTTGATTGGCTTTAACGAACAGGGGGCCATCGGCGGAGGGTTCGGAAAACGGAAATTGCAGCTCCACCAAATCCACATCGAACTCGGCCATCACTTCGAGAGCTTTCAGGTTTTCTTCAAAAGAGGGGTAGCCGCAGACCACGTGGGTCATTAGCAGCATGTCTTTGTGTTTTAGACGCTCCCGTAAATACTGCTCAAGCGCCATATTCAACCGCCTTCTGTTTAATAAATTCTTTCCAGTGCTTATCGTCGATGGCGTCGGCCACGGTGAAAATATCTTTATCGCCACGACCGGACTGGTTGATTAATATCACCTCGTCCTTCCCTAACAACGGTGCTTCGAGTATCACCTGGGCAAAGGCATGGGTACTTTCCAACGCGGGAATCACACCCTCGGTGCGCATCACCAGCTGCAAGGCCTCGCGCACCATATCGTCGGTGGCGGCTTCGAAGCGAACTTGCTCGTTCTCCCACATATTGACCAGAATCGGATTAACGCCGATATAGTCGAGACCGGCGGCGATGGAGTGGGTCTCCAGCATATTGCCGTCGTCATTTTGCAAAAAGTAGGTTTTAAAGCCCTGGGCGACACCGACACTGGCATCTTTATAGGCCAATCGGGAAGCGTGCCGCCCCGGCCCCGGCCCATAACCACCGGCCTCACAACCGACCAACTCCACGTCTTTATCGTCGAGAAAGCCCTGAAAAATGCCCATAGCGTTGGAACCGCCGCCGACACAGGCGTAAACCTTGTCTGGCAGACGCCCGACCTGGTCAACGATCTGTTCGCGGGCTTCGCGGCCAATCACCGACTGAAAATAACTCACCATCTCGGGGAAGGGATGGGGCCCACAGGCCGTGCCGAGCACATAGTGGGTATCGGCCATATTGGTGACCCAATCCCGCAGACACTCGTTGATGGCGTCTTTGAGGGTGCGCTGGCCATCTTGCACGGCAATCACCTCTGCACCGAGGTTTTCCATCCAGAACACATTGGGCCGCTGGCGAGCTACATCCACCGCGCCCATATAAATTTTGCAGTCGAAACCGAAGCGTGCGGCCATGGTCGCCGTGGCAAAACCATGCTGCCCAGCACCCGTCTCGGCAATCACCCGCTTTTTACCCAGGCGTTTAGCCAATAGGCCCTGCCCCATCACATTATTGATTTTGTGAGAGCCGGTGTGGTTTAAATCCTCGCGCTTGGCGTAAATCTGCGCGCCGCCCAGGTGCTTAGAGAGGTTCTCCAGGTAGGTCACCGGCGTCGGTCGCCCGGAATAGTTCTGCAACAAGGCGATAAACTCGGCCCAAAATGTTGGGTCGTTCTTACACTCGTCGAAGCAGTGACGCAACTCCTCGATGGTCGAGGTCAGAATTTCCGGCAAAAAACAGCCACCGTACTCGCCGTAATAGCCTTCACGGTCTTCGGCGGATTTAACTAGGGACATGGCAAAAGTTACCAATCGATTGGGCCGCCAATGGTAGCCAAGGGGGGCGCAATCAACAAGAGAAACCCGGCTTTAGATTGCATAAAGCCCAGCACCACTAGATAATTCCCGTCCGCACCGGCAATCACAGCCTCAACCAAACGCTCAATCAAGCTCTTAATCAAACCTTCTATCAAATAAGGGACACAACCACCGCCATGAGTGACACCGCAAGCCCCAATTCCCATAACCATAGCCACAACCATCTCTCCGACAAAGCCATCACCCCAGAAGACCGGCTGATCTTCGCCCTCGACGTACCCAGCGCCGACGATGCCCGCGCTCTGGTCGAAACGCTGGGCGATAGCATCACCTTCTATAAGCTGGGTTTAGAGTTGTGTATGGCCGGCGGGTATTTCGAGCTGGTGGAATGGCTGATTGCCAAAGATAAAAAGGTGTTTGTCGATCTCAAATTTTTTGACGTACCCCAAACCGTCGCCTCGGCGGTAAAACAACTCAGCCGCTACGGCGCGACCTTCGCCACCGTGCACGGCAACGACTCCATACTCAAAGCCGCAGCGGCGGAAAAAGGCGAACTCAAAATACTCGCGGTCACCGCCTTAACCAGTCTCGACCAGGGCGATATGGACGACCTGGGGTTTAAAACCGAGGTTAAAGACCTGGTACTCTCCCGCGCTCGCCGCGCCCTGGAATCCGGCTGCGATGGCGTGATCTCCTCCGGCCTCGAAGTACCAGAGCTAAGAAAAAATATCGACGAAAAATTAATCGTCATCACCCCCGGTATTCGTCCGGTAAAAAATACCGACGACCAGAAACGCACGGTGGATGTGGAAGAAGCTTTTCTAAATGGCGCGGATTATATTGTGGTAGGTCGCCCGATTCGGGATCACCATGGTTTTGATACGCCGAAAGCGGCGGCGGATGATATTCAGCGAAGGATTAAAGTACTGTTTGAGAGTTAAAAGAAACTGGTAGCCATGCCCTCGATTTCTTTGGCAACCCAAACACTAAAGCTAACCCAAGCGCCTTTAGATCAACATCTAATGTTTTAACTTCACATAAAACTGCGAACACCGCCTGTTCGCAGATGCTGGCCGAGCCGCTGTTACATCGCCTTCGTCTTCTTAGAAAACTCAATAAAGTAATCGATCGTCTCCGGATTACGCATCGCATCCCGATTTACCGATTTCTCTAAATCAAAACCCATCAAAATTTTCTTCACTGGGGTTTCCAACTTTTTCCCGGTCATGGTGTAGGGTATTTCGTCGATTTGAAAAACTTCATCTGGAACGTGGCGAGGGGTAAAGTTTTCGCGCAGGGATTTTTTTATTTGCCCAATAATATCGTCGTTTAATACCAGGCCCGGCTTGAGCTGCACAAACAACGGCATATAGGCGCGGCCGCCGGACAGTTCGATACTAATCACTAAACTGTCGGCAATGGCTTCGACGGCTTCAACGCCGCGATAAAGTTCTGCGGTGCCGATGCGGATACCGCCCCGGTTCAAGGTGGCATCAGAACGCCCCATAATTTCGATGGTGCCCTCGCTAGACAAGCGCATCCAGTCGCCGTGTCGCCAGTAGCCGGGGTACTCTTCAAAATAGCTTTCTTTGTAGCGTTTATCGTTGTCGTCGTTCCAAAAATAAATCGGCATGGAGGGCATGGGCTGCATAATCACCATTTCACCGACTTCGTCGATCAGGGCATTACCCTCGTCGTCGAGAGCGCGAACATCCACACCCAGCAAACGGCATTGAATCTCGCCGGAGTACACCGGCAACAGGGGTGAGCTACCGACAAAGGCTCCGGCGATATCGGTGCCGCCGCTCATGGAAATTAACCACAGGTCTTGTTTAACAGCCTGATAAATCCATTCAAAACCTTCCGGGGGTAAAGGCGAACCGGTAGAACCCAGGGCGCGAAGATTGGAGAGATCAAACTCCTTACCCGGCTCCATACCCGCTTTCATACCGGCGATGTAATAAGCCGCGCCGCCGCCAAAATGACTTAATTTAGCGCGCTCGGCCAGCGACCACAGATGTGAGGCCTGAGGATAGGCGGGGTTGCCGTCGTAAATAACAAATACGCCACCCACCAGCATGGAGGCCAGGCCAATGTTCCACATCACCCAGCCGGTGGTGGAAAACCAGAAGAATCGATCATCGGGTTTTATATCGCAGTGCAAGCTGGCGTGTTTGTAGAATTCGATCAGCGCGCCGCCGTGACCGTGGGTAATGGCCTTGGGAATACCGGTGGTGCCGGAGGAATATAAAATCCAGATCGGGTGGTCGAAGGGCACTTGTTCAAACTCGATGGTGGTGGCGTTATTTATGCTGCTATCGAAAGTGAGCGCCCGACCCCAGCTTTCGACCTTACTATTAACACCAGCCTCCGGCGCAGAGCCGACATAATCGAGCAGCACTATTTTTTCCAGGCTCGGCAGGGCTTCCTGTAACTGGGCGACTTCGTCCAGGCGATTAATGTTTTTGTTGTTGTAGCGGTAGCCATCGACGGCGAACAATACTTTGGGGGATATTTGCTGAAAGCGATCGACCACGCTGCTGGTGCCGAAGTCCGGCGAGCAACTCGACCACACCGCGCCAATAGAGTTAGTCGCCAAAAAGGCCACCACGGTTTCCGGAATATTGGGCATGTAGGCGGCGACCCGATCGCCGGATTGCACACCCAGACCCCGCAGGTAACTCGCCAGGCGAGCCACCTGGCTTTCCAGCTCGTCCCAGCTCACTTCGTAGAGCTCACGAAATTCGGATTCCGCCATAATGGCCGGGCGCTCATCGCTACGGGCACGGAACACGTGTTCGGCGAAATTCAACCTTGCGCCTTCAAACCACTGGGCACCGGGCATGGTGTGACTGGACAGCACTTGCTGGTACGGCGTGCTGGACTGAATGTCGAAGTAATCCCAGATGCTCTGCCAGAAGGTTTCGAGATTGTCGATGGACCACTGATATAAGGCATCGTAGTCGGCAAATGTGAGTCCTTGCTCCGCCTCTAGCCAGCCCATATAGGCTGTCATGTTGGATTGCTGTTTAAGTGTTGCCGAGGGTTCCCACAGTTTTTTCATTTAGCTAAGCTCTGTTCAAATTTGATTCGGGTATAAAAACACAGTCGCGCATTGTAGTTTTTTTGTGCGCCAGGTTCATCTTCCCGCTGCGATCTCTACCCGCTGGCTGGTACAATCCCCGGCTGTCGTAACTCTATCCTTATGTAGCGCTGTCCTTACGTAGCGCTGTCTTTACATAACACGCCCTTAATAGTGAGCCACCCCATTTCTCAGTCGCCGTTTATCAAGCCCGCCTCTACCCAATCCGCACCCCTCTCGAACCAGGCTGGGCAACTCAACCCTGAACAGCAGCGCGCGGTGCGACATATCAGCGGGCCACTGCTGGTACTGGCGGGTGCGGGCAGCGGTAAAACCAGTGTGATCACCCGCAAAATCGCCCACCTGATTGAGAACTGCGACACCCCCGCCCGTTATATTGCCGCCGTGACCTTCACCAACAAGGCCGCCCGCGAGATGAAGCAGCGGGTCAGTAAACTGCTGTCCAAAAGCGCAGTACGGGGTTTGACCGTATCGACCTTCCACAATCTGGGTCTTAATATCATCCGCCGCGAAGTCAGTGCCCTGGGTTTACGCAGCGGGTTTACTATTTTTGACTCCGAGGACAGCCGCAGCATCATTAAAGAACTGCTGATTAGCGACGGCAATGAAGACCTGATCGATATGGCGCAAAACCAAATCTCGCGCTGGAAAAACTCGCTACTTTCGCCAGAACAGGCCAGCTCGCAGGCTGAAAGCAAAGGCGAGGAAGTACTCGCCCGGCTCTACGCACGCTACCAACAAGCTCTGACCACCTACAATGCGGTGGATTTTGACGACCTTATTTTCCTGCCGATTCAGGTATTTCAACAACACCCAGACCGTCTCGGTAAATGGCGGCAGCGCATCCGCTATCTATTGGTGGACGAATACCAGGACACCAACCTGGCCCAATACGAGCTGGTCAAGCTGCTGGCCGGAGAGCGGCAAAAACTCACCGTGGTGGGTGACGACGATCAGTCTATCTACGCCTGGCGTGGGGCTAACCCGGAAAATCTGGCTCAGCTACAGGCCGATTTTCCCGATCTGGAAGTCGTCAAGCTCGAGCAAAATTATCGCTCCACGGCGCGCATACTAAAAGCGGCAAACAGCCTAATCGCCAACAACCCTCACGTATTTGATAAAACCCTGTGGAGCGATTTGGGTTTTGGGGAAGCCATCCGCGTGATTCGCTGCCCCAGCGAAGACGCCGAAGCCGAAACGGTGGTCAACGAAATTCTCTATCAAAAAATGCGCCGGGGTTGCAGGTTCCGCGACTTTGCCGTGTTGTACCGGGGCAACCATCAAGCCAAATTGCTGGAACTCAAACTACAAGCCCAAACGGTGCCCTACCAGTTAAGCGGCGGCACCTCGTTTTATGCCCGCACCGAAATCAAAGACATACTCGCCTACCTGCGCCTGCTGGTGAACCCGGATGACGACAATGCCTTTCTGCGCATCATCAACACCCCCCGTCGTCAGATTGGTCACACCACGCTGGAAAAACTCAGTCTCTATGCCAGACACCGGGAAATTGGCCTTTATGCCGCCTGCGGAGAATTGGGTTTAGGGCAGGTTGTTACGGATCCCGCCCTCGATCGCCTGCGGCGCTTTCAGCACTGGTTTGACGGAGTGGTACAACATTGCCATAGCCAGCAACCCATGAGCGCGATCCGGGAAATGGTAAACGACATCGATTACGAAAGCTGGCTAGTAGAAAATGCCAGTAGTACCGCCGTCGCAGAAGGCCGCATGAAAAACGTCCACTTACTGCTGGATCAGTTAGAAAAAAGCCTAAAAAAACATGACGACGAAGACGATCCCGACTCAATAGACGCCGCTATCGCACGCCTGGTATTAATGGATCTGCTGGATCGCCAGGCGGAAGAATCCGCCGATGACCGGGTGCAATTAATGACCCTGCATGCGGCCAAAGGTTTGGAGTTTCCCCACGTGTTTTTAATCGGCATGGAGGAAGACTTACTGCCCCACCGCAACAGCGTTGAAAGTGGCGACATCGAAGAAGAACGCCGCCTCGCCTATGTGGGCATTACCCGCGCCCGACAGACCTTAACGTTTACCCTAACCGCAAAACGCAAACAGTTCGGCGAAACCAGCAACACCACGCCCAGCCGGTTTTTAGATGAACTACCCGCCGATGATATTGAACGAGAAGGCTTCGGTGAAGCGGTGTCGGATGAACAGAAAAAACAAAAAGGCCGGAAAAGTTTAGACGATTTAAAGGACTTGTTTAATTAATTGTTTGATTAACTGACTAGTTAACATGACTCAAGCCCACCAAGATCTTACCCAACTCAAATCCATAACACTATAATTCTTCCGGATTCAAATCTGGCTTTTGGTCTACGCTATTTTTTTCATCGCCAATCGTTTTACGAAAAGTCAGCGCGCTCTCCCTATAGCTCTCGGCATCACCGTAATCGACAAAGTTTGCGTAGCGAGGCCGAGTATCTTTCGCTCGACGAGCGTGTTTAATCGGACACCAATACTGCTCTGTTCGAGAAGCAATTTCCCCGGCATAGGCAAACAAACCATTACCATAGCCGCAGTAGGCACAATTTATTTTTTCAAATAAATTCAGGTAGGCTAAACGATGACGATCCAACACCACATAATCAGCACGAACGGCACGGGGGATTCGATACAGGCGAAAACAAACCTGTTGAAAAACCAGTAAAAACACATCCAGCAAAACCATTGGCACAATCATTCCATACACAAAAGGTGCGGACAACAAATGTCGTAATTCGGTGTCGGCAAACCAACGGTACCAACGTGTTTTTAACTGCCGGTGCTGCTCTTTAATACCTTCTTCAAATAAAACCCGACGCCCCTTTAGGCGATAAATTAGTTGATCGCTCTGTTCGTGAAGCGCGGTTTCGATTTCCGTCTCTAGCGCGTATATTTTTTCCCGCAGCTGCTGAATATTATGATTCATCTTTATCTCTAATTCTTATCTTCCGATAGTTTATTTATCAAATCCATCGGCAAGGGAAAGACAATGGTATTGGTTCTTTCTCCGGCAATCGCCGTTAAAGTTTGCAAGTAACGCAACTGCAAAGCCTGCGGACTTTTCGACAACACATCGGCGGCTTGCCCTAGTTTTTCGGCGGCCTGTAATTCGCCTTCTGCATGAATGACTTTCGCCCGCCGGGTACGTTCTTCTTCCGCTTGCTGTGCAATGGCGCGAATCATAGTCTCGTTAAGGTCAACGTGTTTAATCTCCACATTGCTGACTTTAATTCCCCAGGCGTCGGTCTGGGCATCGAGTACCGTTTGAATATCGACATTGAGCCTATCACGCTCGGCCAGCATTTCATCAAGCTCGTGCTGCCCCAATACCGAGCGCAAGGTAGTCTGTGCCAACTGGCTGGTGGCATTGTAAAAATCTTCTACCTGGATAATGGCTTTTTCAGGATCAACCACCCGGAAATACACCACCGCATTAACTTCAACCGAGACGTTATCTCGGGAAATTACATCCTGGCTGGGCACGTCCATCACCACGGTGCGCAAATCAGTTTTCACCATTTGCTGGATACCGGGCACAATGATAAAAAACCCAGGGCCTTTGACTTTCCAAAAACGACCCAGCGTAAACACCACACCGCGCTCGTATTCGCGCAAAATTCGGATGGCACTGGCTAAAAATATAATCACCAGCACAATTAACATATAGAGAGGATATTCTGTCATTGTACCAACTCCTGTTTTTTTACTGTTTATAAACACCTTGATCAATTGTTGTTAATCGTCTTTGTATTAATTAATCCCAAACCTTAGACGCCAGACCTTAAATATCAGACACTAATTCCGGTTGACTCTTTGACTCGCTTAATAATTCAACATCCAGTAGTAAACCATTGACCGCACTCACTCTGACCTGTTGATTTTTTAGTGCAGGCTCGCCGCTGTGCCCGCCCCAAATTTCGCTATGGACAAACACCCGCCCTTTATAGCCGGTTTTTTGATCACCGATAAAATCATCCATAACCCGACCAACTTTACCCACTAGCTCTTCAACACCAGTAAGCACCGGCCGCGTACGAGCTTTTAACGCCAACCCTACGATGGCAAATAACACCAGCGCACTCACCGCGGCGAAGGTCGCAATCACCGACAAATAAATACGGAAACCAGGCACGTCTACGTCCATCAAAATGATCGACCCCACCACAAAAGCGACTACGCCGCCGATGCCGAGTATGCCAAAACTGGGCTGAAAGGCTTCCGCGATCACCAAAGCCACACCCAGTAAGATCAACCCTACACCCGCGTAATTAATCGGCAGCATCTGGAAGGAATACAAAGCCAGCAACATGCAAATACCCCCGACCACGCCGGGCACCAGACCACCGGGGTTATAAAACTCCAGGATCAATCCGTAAATGCCCACCATCATCAAAATATAGGCGACATTGGGATTGGTGATCACCATCAATACCTGGCTGCGCCAATCCGGCGGCATGCTAGTGACCGGCAATCCGGCTGTGTGCAGCGTGTGTTTTTTATTCTGTAGCATGACCTCGCGACCATCTATCTGCCTCAACAAATCATCCACATCGTTGGCAATCACATCGACCACATTCTGCGCCAGTGCTTCGCTGGCTTCGAGACTCACCGACTCGCGCACCGCCAACTCAGCCCACTCCACGTTACGGCCGTGCAACTCCGCCAGCCCGCGTATATACGCCGAGGCGTCGTTAATGATTTTGTGTTCCATGGTGCTTTTGCCACCGCTTTCACCCGCCGTCTCGGACTCGTCCTTTTCTGAGCCGGGTAATGAGATACCACCCACCATCACTGGGGTAGCCGCACCCAGGTTGGTGCCGGGAGCCATGGCAGCGATATGACTTGCGTAGAGGAGATAGGTGCCAGCGCTAGCGGCCCTCGCACCGGTGGGGGCCACATAGGTCGCCACCGGTACCGGCGATGCAGTGATTTGCTTGATCATATCGCGCATGGCGGTATCCAGACCGCCGGGGGTATCCATGCGCAAAATAACGATCGCGGGTGATTGCTCGATGGCATCGTCCAAAGCACGCCGGAAATAATCCTCGGTGGCCGGGCCAATGGCACCATCAATAGTCAGTAAGACGGCGTGATCTGGGGTGCTGGCCCGCGCTGGCACTGACATCAACATCGACGTCGGCGCCATAATCACCACAGCGATCAAGGTAAGCAGTAAATACCACCCCGCGACCCGAGCGACACCCGGCGCTCCGATAGTCATTATCTCAGAGCTGTCCACACCAAACTTACCGGACTGACGCAAACCCATATAACCTCCGCGGTTCAACTGAGCCCTACACTGAACTCACCTTTAGTGTAGGACAGTCTATCGGCGCCGCCACTTAAAGGGGTTTGACCTGGAACAACAACATGCACTTAAGATAAATGGATTTAAAACAGCAATACTCGATTGAGAAGTCCTATGTGAGAAACCATATATGAGAAACCGCATATGAAAAATCATGAAATACTTGACGACTTAGCAGCATTCTCCCTTCTGTATAGGCGGGCATTTGACTGCGCCATAAGAGCAAAATACACAACAATCACCAGCTAGAGGAGATAACAGGGCACCGCAGCTCGAACAATCGTAGAACCACTGACAGGCGTCGTCCGGCATGCGTTCTACTTTAGTCGCTCCACACTCCGGGCAGGTAATGGTGGATTGATATTCGATGGTTTCGATATGGCACTCCCCGGTTGTTACCAGGTCTTGATGACTGGTTGCCGATTACTAAGTACTGCACCGACCATAGCCAAACTGGCACAGGCCTGGCAAGTACTTTATCCGTACCTCTTCCGCAACTCTGCTGTCTCTGGCGTTCACATAGGGTATTCTTTTACTTTTACTCGCCAGGCGATTCTCAGGAAACATCATGCACAACCGCGAAACCATGCTTGAGGCGCTACAGCCTTTTCTCGATAAGAAACAGGCCCTCGACGATATCGATTACTCCAAACGCCACGCCAAGGGCATGCTTTCGGCGCGTGAACGCGTCGATTTGTTATTTGATGACGACACTTTTTTTGAGCTGGCCCCGCTGGCCCGCGAAAGCGACCTGGCCCACAACACCAAGCCAGGAGAAACCCCTCGAGACGGTATTGTGGTGGGTTACGGCAAAGTGAACGGCCGCATGGTGGGTGTAGCCGCCTACGACATTGAGTTTCGCGGCGGCTCTATGGGTAAAATCTGCGAATGGAAATTCAACCGGCTGAAACGCTTAATTGAAGAACAGGGCTTTCCGCTAGTCATACTCAGCGAAGGCACCGGCGCTCGACTAGAGGAAGAAGTCAGCTCCCAGGGCGCCTACGATAATCCTCAGTTCGCTAACCTGTCGGCACTGAGCGGTTATGTTCCCATTGTGGTTGCGGTGATGGGCGTCTGCGTCGGCGGCCATGCCAACCTCACCGCTCTCGGCGATTTTGTGCCGATGACCAAAAGCTCTTCAATGATGATTGCAGGGCCCCCCTTGCTACTCAGCAAGATGGGGATCGACACCACTCTGGAAGAACTGGGCGGCGCCAAAAAACACGTCGAACAAAGCGGCATGGGGGATCTGTTAGTAGAAAATGATGAAGCGTGTATCGCCTCGATCAAGGAGTTCCTCGCCTACTTACCGAATAACTGTAACGAGCTACCGCCTACGCGACCCAGCCGAGACCGAGCCGACCGCCGCTGCGACGAACTACTGGAAGTAGTGCCCGCGGATTTACGCTTTGCCTACGACATTAAAAAAGTTGTGCGCAGCATCGTGGACGACGGAGAATTTTTTGAATTTAAACCCAGCTTTGGCCAGAACGTGGTGACCTGCCTGGCCCATTTGAATGGCCGTGCGGTAGGTGTCATCGCCAATCAGCCCAACCACATGTCTGGTACCCTCGACATTAAAGCCTGCCAAAAAATTTGCCGCTTTATTAATTTTTGCGATGTTTACGGCATTGCGCTGGTGTTCCTGCAGGACATTCCCGGCTACTACCCCGGCCCACAATCGGAGCTCGACGGCATTATTCGCTGGTCTACGCGGCTGCTCTACGAGATCGAGCACTCCACCGTGCCACGCCTTACGGTGATGTTGCGCAAGGCCTTTGGCCTCGCTCACTACGGAATGAATAGCCTGGGCATGAAACCCGATCTGCTCGTAGCCTGGCCGATGGCGTCCTTTAGTGCGATTTCACCGGACGATGCGGTGCAAATTATGTTTGGCAAACAACTGGCGAAAATGGAAGATGGCGAGGAACGAAAACAGGAATTAATTGAGGAGTTTCGCGCTAAGACCAATATTCTTCCGGCCGCCCAGGCGGCTCTAGTAGACGACGTTATCGATCCCGCGGACACCCGTAAAATTCTGATCCAGGGGCTGGAAATGGCGAAAGCGCGGCGACCGGGACATGCCTTTAAACGACGAGGGATTACGCCGATTTAAGGTGTCGACAGAAGATAGCAGAAGATATTGATAAGCCCGCACCAAATTCCAGGCATAAAAAAACCGCATCAACAGATGCGGTTTTTTTATGGATATCTGCCTTACTGGCTCTTCTCAACCATGTAATCCACGGTCGCTTTCAGCTCGTCATCAGAGCAATCCATACACAAGCCCTTAGCTGGCATGCCATTAAAGCCACTTATAGAATTGGTATATAGGGCTTCGATACCTTTGCCGATACGCGGAGCCCAGTCAGTGGCATTACCCAATATCGGTGCGCCAGCAGTGCCCGAGGCGTGGCAGATCATGCATTTGGAATTGTAAATTTCGTCGCCACTGCGAGCGCCACCCGAGGCCGCTGCAGGTGCCGAGACAACTTCGCTGGCCATCGCCACCTCGCCTGCCGGGGCAATACGCTCGGCAATTTCGGCTTCCACTTCCGGTGGTACCGGCATTTCATCATTGCCGCCGCCGCAAGCGACTAGCGCCATTAGCATTGCTATTGCCAAACCCGCCATTACCGACCTGCCTGCTACCTTCCTCATACACTCTCTCCAGTTCTAATTTAGGACACTATATGAAATCAATGTGAAACAAACGTAAAACAACAATCGAACTCAGTTAGGGCATTATAGCCTCAGGCTCGCGGTGGGATAAACCACCTAAAGTGGCTTAGCGCATTAAATCGCCCTCATCCCTGTGATAATAGCAGCAAGCCGATTTGATTTTTGTTAAACTGCCGCCGCAATTTGTGGTTGACCGTCACCACTGGCTGCACCACTAACAACTCTACATGCCTCTGTAGCTCAGCTGGATAGAGTAACCGGCTTCGAACCGGTTGGTCGGGAGTTCGAATCTCTCCAGAGGCGCCAATTCATACTAAAACCTGCCTTGTGCAGGTTTTTTTGTGATCAGTCACTGGAGAACCTGGTTCGAACTCCTGGTTCGGCAAAATCGTCAGGAACGATTTTGAGCATCGGAAGTATGACGATGACCCCGCAGGGGTGGAGCACAGGGATGTGCGGAATAATCTCTCCAGAGGCGCCAATTCACACTAAAACCTGCCTTGTGCAGGTTTTAGTGTGGATCAGTCACTGGAGAACCTGGTTCGAACTCCTGGTTCGGCAAAATCGTCGGGAACGATTTTGAGCATCGGAAGTATGACGGTGACCCCGTTGGAGCGGAGCGCAGTGCGTATCAAAAGTGCGCGGAATAATCTCTCCAGAGGCGCCAATTCGCACCGAAACCTGCCTTGTACAGGTTTTTTTGTGGGTCAGTCATTGGAGAACCTGGTTCAAACTCCTCACCCACGCCCCCCACCAAACCCTCCATTTACCGCTGCAAATAAATTATTAGCTCTATAACAGTATAGTTGCGCAAGCTTTGTTAAGCTTATGGCCAAAGTGGATCGAGATACGCGAATGACTTTGCCAACGCCTCTATTAATACGCGGCCTGCCGGGCTCACCCTACACGCGCAAACTGCTTGCCCTGTTGCGATACCGTGGTATCGCTTACCGTTTACGGCTCGGCGGTTCGTCGAATACTAGCGATTTACCCTTGCCCAGAGTTCCGCTAATACCCACGGTCTATCTACCCAATGCGGAAGGTGAGCTCGAAGCACTTGTTGACTCGACACCGCTTATTCGGCGTTTTGAGCAGGAGTTTTCTGGCCGCTCAGTTATTCCTCCCGACCCCGTTGTCGCGTTTTTTGACTATTTGCTTGAGGACTACGCCGACGAGTGGCTGACGAAGGCGATGTTCCATTACCGCTGGTCTTATCAAAGTGATATCCAAAAGTGCGAAGAGATTCTGGTGCGTTGGACGGGGATTTCCGAACCCGAAGAACACCTTCAACAGCAAGGACAGGCCTTCGGCAAACGCCAGGTAGACCGTCTATACGTCGTCGGCTCAAACGCCACAACTGGCCCACTGATTGAAGCCAGCTACCAACGCTTTTTGACCATCTTTAAAAATGTTCTGGAACAACAGCCCTATCTTATGGGTCATCGCCCGGGTGCATCCGACTTTGGCGTCTACGGACAGTTGACTCAACTGGCACAATTTGACCCTACTCCGATGTCGCTGACCTTGCGTGAGGCTCCTCGTGTCTACGCCTGGGTCGACATCGTTGACGATCTGTCTGGCTATGAGGTTGACGATAAAAACTGGCTGTCCCGCGATGCACTTAAGGCGCGGCTTGGTGACTTACTGGGGGAAATTGGCCGGACTTATGTTCCAGTCATGCTGGCAAACGTCGAAGCGCTAATGCGGGGGACCGAGCAAGTCTCAGCAACGGTTGACGGCCAAAGCTGGATTCAACAACCGTTTCCTTATCAGGGCAAGTGCGTACAGCGGATAAGGCAGCAGTACGAGGACTTTTCCTCGGTCGACCGCGAGTTTGTCGATAGCGTACTGGCGGGAAGCGGTTGTGAAGACCTGGTTAAACCCTAGCTGGGCAAGTCCTTCCATCAACGTCAATTTCAAGTCCGGCTGTTTTAATCAGAGCTGCGCACACCGTACTTCTCCCTGTTCTCATCGCGCTTACTCTCGCTTTTTCTGAGCAAGACATAGCTTGCCCCAACCCCACCGTGTTGACGCTGGGCGCTGTGGAAGGCCAACACCTCGTCCATTTCCTGTAACCAGTGATTGACGCAGCTTTTGAGTAAGGCCGGGGGATCTCGATGCTCGCCTCGGCCATGGGTAATCAAACCGCAGCGGATATCGTGGGCGACGCTCTCGCGCACAAATTGAAACACCGCCGCACGTGCCTGCTCTACATTAAGGCGGTGGAGATCAACACTGGCATCGGCCATATACTTGCCCTGCCGTAGATTTTTGAAGACGCCGTGTTGAACCCCGTCGCGCTTCCAGGACAGAATGTCCCAGGGCTTCACCGGGGCAATATAGTCTGACCGCGCCAGATAATTGCCGGAACGCTCGACACCCGCCTCTGCCGCTTTGCGGCGTTCGGCTGTACCCGGGGAGGCTGGGGATTGCTTCGCGCCGACGACCTGGGGCTCGGTTTTGACCGGTTCTACCTCACCGACGAAATCCCGAAACAATGTAGCATCGTCGCCTTTTGGGTGATCTTTTGTCATGGCTCAAACCCTAACCATTGAGATAGCCAAGCATAGCAGGGCTATATCGACAGATAACAGGGCTATGTCGACAGATAGTAAGACTATGCCGACAGATAACATCATCTGCCTGACAATTCTGGCGTTGCCCATCGCCAAACCTGCCGACTATACGGTCAAATAGAGACTCTCCCATACTGACCGCAATTGCTATAATCGACGACCTTCTAGATTAAATACGGTAAGCCCTGGCGGACAGGGCTTATATGCCGACCCGGACACACTGTATGAAAGACCTTTACCAGGAAACCTTTAGCTCCATCGAGGACATCAAGGCACACTTCGAGGCCGCCAATTATATTTGCAGCGATCAAATCGCCACCTGCGTGTATATCGCCTACAACCTGCAAAAACCGGTCATGGTCGAAGGCCCCGCCGGGGTTGGTAAAACTGAACTCGCTAAGACCACCGCCGAAATTTTGGGCGTACCGCTGGTGCGCCTGCAATGTTACGAGGGCCTGGATGAAGCCAAAGCATTGTACGAGTGGAAATACGCCAAACAACTGCTGTATACCCAGCTATTAAAAGACAAACTTGGCGAGTTATTGGAAGGCAGCAATAACTTCACCGACTCCATGGAAAAAATTCACGATCAGGAAGATTTATTTTTCTCCGAAAATTTTCTCGAACCCCGCCCTTTGTACAAAGCTCTGCACCAGGAGCACGGCTGTGTCCTGTTAATTGACGAGGTCGATAAATCCGATCACGAATTTGAAGCCTTTCTGTTAGAAGTGCTATCCGACTTCCAGGTTTCTATTCCAGAACTGGGCACCATAAAGGCTAAAATCAAACCCCTGGTATTCTTAACCAGCAACAACAGTCGGGAAATGAGCGACGCGCTTAAGCGCCGCTGCCTACACTTATACGTGCCCTACCCTGAAGAAAAACTGGAAAGTAGAATTTTGTCTGCCCGCGTACCGGAATTGTCCGATACTTTGCGCCGAGAGGTGGTGTCGTTTGTGCAGCAGATACGCGAACTCGACTTAAAGAAAGTACCGTCTATTTCGGAAACCATCGACTGGGCCAAAACCTTGTTGCTACTTCACGCTAGCGAGCTGAACTCCGCCACGGTTAAGCAAACCTTAAATGTATTATTAAAGTTTGAAACCGATATCGAAGCCACTGGCGATCACCTTCGAGGGTTTATCGAAAAGGCTCATCAGAAATCTAAAATTAATATTGGTTCAAAAGCGGGCTAATATCGCGATTACGGAGCGAGCTCAGGAGAATAACTGTGCAACAGGTGCTCGAAGATTTTTACAAAGTAGTGCGTGCTTCCGGCGTCAAAATATCGCCGTCGGACAGCATCGAAACCAGTCGCTCAGTAACTCTGGTGGGTTATCAGAATCGTTCGATTCTTAAACACGCGCTGACCGTCAGTTTAGCCAAATCGCTAGATGATCAACATTTAATCGACGAATGTTTCGAGCAATTTTTTAAATTTGACGCGTTTCAGCAACCGTCCGCTAACGACGTAAACTATGGCGGGGGTGCAGACGACCTTACCGGAGACTCGGAAAACAACCCGGAACAAGCCCAACAAGACAGCGAACCCTATCAAAGCGACACTCCGCTAACCAATATGCTGCTAGAGCGCGACCACAATGCTCTAGCCGTTGAAATGCAACGCGCCGCCCAGGAAGTCGGTTTGCGAGACATTTGGTTCTTTACTCAAAAAAGCCTCTACACCCAGCGCATTATGCAAAAGATGGGCTTGCGCGACTTACAAAATGAAATTCGCGCTCTCAGCGATGGCAGTGGCAACTGCCCCAGCAATGTTGCCCAGGCAGGGCAACTGCGCGACGCCAAGGCCTGGCTATTTGAAGAAGTAAAAGATTTTGTCGAACAACAGCTCGGCATGTACGGCAAGACCAGCGCAAAGAACCTGCGCGAACAACATCTGCAAAAAACCAAACTATCCAATATTGAAAAACGAGATTTTCACACCATGCACGATCTGGTGAGGAAGATGGCCAAGCGGCTCAGCTCGATGTATTCGAAAAAGAAAAAACGCGAGAATCGCGGGCAACTGGACTTTCGAAAAACCCTGCGCAGCAATGTAGCCTACGACGGC
Source organism: Porticoccaceae bacterium (assembly GCA_018069525.1). Taxonomy (GTDB): domain Bacteria; phylum Pseudomonadota; class Gammaproteobacteria; order Pseudomonadales; family Porticoccaceae; genus JAGPUQ01. Next base: position 130,892 of record JAGPUQ010000009.1, read on the forward strand.
ATTTTATTCGAAACCTACTGGAAAAGTCGCTACATCGACAAACCCAAGGTATTGGTACTGTGCGATATCAGCGGTTCGGTACAGGCTTATTCGCGATTTTTATTACTGTTTCTATACAGCCTGAATGATGTTCTCAACCGTATCGATAGCTACGTATTCACCGGCAATTTAATCTCGGTAGATGAGATTTTTGCACACTACCCGGTGGAAGAAGCCATCGATAAAATCATCGACGATCACGGCATGGGCGGCTCAGATTACGGCACTATGCTGCTGGATTTGGAACGGCAGTGCATGGATACCATTGACAATAAAACCACCGTGTTGATTCTTGGGGATGCTCGCAACAACAACCTGGCACCACGCAGCGAAGTGCTTGAGCTGGCTTATCAACGTGCCAAGCGCATCATTTGGTTAAATCCAGAACCGGAAAATTTCTGGAAAACCGGGGATTCGGTAATGTTAAATTACCGCCCTTACTGCCATCTGGCAAAGACCTGTAATACCCTGGATCATCTGGAGCGCCTGCTCGACGAATTGCTAAAGGCGGCTACAGCGACTGTTTAAATTTTATGGCTTCGAATTCTTGAGCAAAAAAAACGCCAGCATAAAGCTGGCGTTTTTTTGCTTACCCGGTAGTACTGGGCAAACTCTAACTAATTACAAACTCTTGCTGACGGAAAAAACTACCGCACTGTCGGCCCAGTTTGAATCAAAGATTTCTTCTTTATCCAAATCGGTATCGACCCAGGCCAGTGCCAGGTCAAGACCAACTACCGTTTTGGTCAAAGCAACGGAATAATCCGAATAGCTATCGGTGTCATCACTCAAAAATGCCGTTTCAGCGTCTTTTGCATTGCTATCACCGCTGGCAACATCAAAGCTGTTGTAGCCGTAGTGCAGGTCCAGACCAAAGCCCTCTGGTAAGGCAAAGCTGTAATCGCCGTAGAAGTAGTAAAACTCGCCGGAAGATAACCAGTAGTCGTCGGAATAGGCAATACCTACGGTAGCGTCACCGAATGACAGACTGGCGTAAAGTTCTTCGTAGTCTTCTTTTTCGTTGCCGTTAAGCGTGAAGTCAACGCCATCGGTACCAGGGTAATCGTAGTAGATGTAACCCAGGTCGTAGCTTACCGCTTCATTAATGGCGCCAGAAAAACCGGCGTAAAAATCCATTTCCAGGTCGGCATCAGTACCAAAATCAACGTTAGACGCCCAAACACCTGCGTAGAATCCACTGTCGAATGCTACGTCAAATCCGCCTTGAATCGCCGGGTCAGTGTCTGACTGAGAAATTCCGCGAAATCGATACTCACTGGCCAAGGTTACGTTGCCGGAAACTTCAGCTGCCGTCGCCGCGACCGGGGACAGTGCTAGTGGGGATAATACGATTAAAGCGCCTAATGCTAGATTTTTTGTTGCTATTGCCATGTTCAACTTCCTCTTCAAATTGTTGCTTACTTGATGATTCCACCTAAGCGGAGCATTTCTCTATATCGCCCTGGACAGTGACTTATCGCTACTGCCCTAGGCTTGCACAATAGATATAGCACGGTTCGTGCCAAGTCATAGACAGCCCTGAATCATTGGGTTTTGCCGAAAATTCTTTATATTTTCCGTTAAAACGCACCATATCTGGGCACAGAGATGGATTGAATGTCGCTGCGCACCAAAATAGAAAGCCCAACACCATTGAGCCCGGGTTCTTCGCAATCGGGACGATAGGTTTTAACTCGCTCCATCCCGCAGCTGGGCGAACCTTTTTTTAAAATATAGCCGCACAAAGTACTGTGCCAAACTTTCTTGTCCTCGGCGCAAGCCTTCAAGGCATCGCTTACATCGAGGGATGGATCACTCACACCCACGGCATGCAAACCCGCATCCGTGGCCAGTAGCCGCAGGGGCGGGCGCGGCACTCCCAGACCTGCCGCCATTTCCGGACAAAATGCCTGTAAGTCAAAATGCTCGCCCAAAGTTTCTACTATATAGTCACTCCGTTTGTGGCCGCCGTCGTAGCGTACTTTTTCGCCAAGCAGGCAACTACTCACCCCGACCGGTATTTTTCGCGCGACAATTGCGCTATTTTATTTTCTAAGGTCACAATGATTGGCTTCGGTGGGCATGGTTAATCTCCTTTAACATAGTCATCAGCATTGCCGTCATCAAAAAGAGCACTGTAACCCTCGCGGTAGCCTGAATATAAAAACTGATAACCTAGGGCTTTTATGCGTTGATTAGAGCAGCGTTTATTTTGATCATAGGCTTCTGACTTCGGTGCCGGAGGTGCCAGGTCGAGATTTTTCGCAAGCCAGTCGGCCACCTCGCTGGCCGGGGCAGGATTGTCATCGCTAGCAAGATAGATAGACCCCAGAATTTCGCCCCGTATCTTTTTCTGCAACAAAAAACACAACACGCCAACACAATCGTCACGATGAATACGATTGGTGTAGCGCGGAGGGTTCCGTGGCACTGGCTCGCCCGAGCGGGCACGGCGCAGTAAGGATGCTCTGCTCCGTCCGTATATTCCGCTAAAGCGAAGCACGATATTATTGGTATTAGCGCCCAACACTAGCTGTTCGGCCTCAACTAGTACTTGCGCTGTTGAGCTACTCGGATCGGTTGCAGAGGTTTCATCCACCCATTCACCATGACGTTGGCCATACACACTGGTGGACGATACAAACACACATTGGGGCGCTATCGATTGGCTTCCGTAGCGGGTCCGTAGGTTTTCCAGGCCGGTAATAAACGCGCGCTGGTAGGCCGCAACGTCGCGAGAATCGGGGGAAAGAATATAAACAAGGTATTCGATATCGTCCGGCAAAGCCATGAGGGTTTCTGGATCGGAAACATCGGCTGACACGCCAATCAGATTTTTATGACCTGATTCCGCTGGAGGGTGCCGCCGCACACCAAACACCTGATGATCGGCTTCGGCTAACTGAAGCCCGAGTCGAAAACCAATATCGCCAAAACCAGCAATCAGTATTCGCGCCAAAACGCTTTACCTCGCACTTGACCAGGGCGACGAATTGATTTGCCTTTGTAATACGCCGCTAAGTAACAACTGCGCGGCGAGCGCACCTATCACAGCATGCAACATATCCCACTGGGCATCCCAAACATCACCTTGCGTGCCGAGAAATTCGACCGAGCCATCGCCGCCGATCACCGCTGCCCACCACTCGATTAATTCGTAGAGAGCACTGAAGGCTAAACAAATACACATCACCAGAAAAAACAACCAGCCGGCCGATTTAACCACGGCGTTGCGAATTAAAATTTCCCGCGCCAGGATGGCTGGAATAAAGCCCTGCGCTAAGTGTCCCAGGCGGTCATAGGGATTACGCTGGAAATCGAGCAACTCTTGCAACCAGAAACCCAGCGGCACGCGGGCGTAACTGTAGTGCGCGCCGACCACCAAAATAACGCCGTGAATAAATAGTAAGTAGTACAACAAGCGCGTGAGTGGAAAACCAGCGCGGGTGGCCACCAACACCACGATGCCGATCAGTACCGGCAAGGCTTCCATCCACCAGGTAAGGCGATCGTAGGGATTAAACAAGGACCATAACAACACGGCGACCATTGCTATAAGAAGTAGCCAAAGCTCGAGTTTTTTGATCATCTGTCATCACCTTTATTTTTTTGAATATTTATTTAGCCAAAGTGCGGCTCTAAGACAGCGCAGCTCTAAGACAGCACTGCTAAGACAGTACCGCTAACCCAGCGCGGCAATCAGCCGCTGATGAAAACCACCAAAGCCACCGTTGCTCATAATCACAATATGGCTACCCGGTTTAGCGGCAGCAACGGTCGCTTCCAACAAGCGCTCAATATCAGCGAGAACTTGGGTACCAGTACTCGCGCCGACAAGCTCATCTAGCGACCAGTCAAAACCCGTAGGTTGATACCAAAACACCTGATTTGCCTCGGCAGTTGAAGCCGCTAACTGATCCCGGTGTATACCCAGCTTCATGGTGTTGGATCGGGGTTCGATCACCGCGATAATATTGTCGTCACCCACCTGTTTGCGCAAACCCTGCAGAGTGGTGGCAATGGCGGTGGGATGATGGGCAAAGTCATCGTAAATGGTGACACCGTTAATATTCGCCAGGGTTTCCATACGACGCTTAACACCGGCAAACTCGCCCAGCGCGGCGACGGCAATATCCGGTGGTACTCCGGCATGACGGGCCGCCACAATCGCGGCCATGCCGTTGGCGACATTATGCTTACCCGAGAGCGGCCAGGTTACCGTGCCGACTAAACCCTCGTAGCGGCTGACTTTCCTTTTATCAGAATCATCAGAATCATCGGAAACACTGGAATCATCAAAAACACTACCACCACCATTCAGCCACACCTCAAATTTGCCGCCGGACTCATCCAGTAAGCGCGCCTGCCAGTAAGCGCCTTCGCCGATACTCTCCACTGGCGTCCAGCAGCCTTTTTCCAGAACTTCTATCAACGCTGGTACATCCGCAGGACTGATAATTAAACCTTCGCTGGGTACGGTACGCAGCAAATGGTGAAACTGGGTTTGAATAGCAGCTAGATCGGGAAAAATATCGGCGTGGTCGTATTCCAGATTATTGAGCACCAGGGTACGCGGATGGTAGTGCACAAATTTTGAGCGCTTATCGAAAAAGGCGGTATCGTATTCGTCCGCTTCCACCACAAAAAACGGGCTATCACCCAGACGGGCAGAAACGCCAAAGTTCTTCGGCACCCCGCCAATTAAATAGCCGGGCTTCAAACCCGCATATTCCAGAATCCAGGCCAGCATACTGGCCGTAGTGGTTTTACCGTGGGTACCCGCCACCGCCAGTACCCAGCGACCCGGCAAGCAATGCTCCCCCAGCCACTGCGGGCCGGAGGTATAGTTCAGCCCCTTATTCAACACATACTCGACACAGGGGTTGCCGCGAGACAAGGCATTGCCAATCACCACCAAATCGGGAGCGGGGTCTAGCTGCCCCGGATCATAGCCTTCAATTAGCTCGATACCCGCGTCGGCCAACTGCGTACTCATCGGCGGATAGACATTGGCATCGCTGCCCGTGACCCGATGCCCCATGGCGACGGCCAGTTGCGCGAGGCTGCCCATAAAGGTCCCGCAAATACCCAATATATGAATGTGCATAATCTATCCTGTAATGAGCGACCGATTATCCCATCGCAAACGCCAGGCTGCCATGCTTTGCCGAGCCAATTGCCGTATCATTCGCATTTTTATCGCAATGTACTCTTTAAATACAATATTAATTCAACCTAAAAACTCGATTCGATACTCTATCTAAGACCCCGAGAGGCCAATGACCAAACGCAATGCTTTTTACGCTCAATCCGGCGGTGTGACTGCCGTTATTAATGCCAGCGCCTGTGGCGTGATTGAAACTGCGCGCGCACATCGCGGCCAAATCGGCAAAGTATTCGCCGGACGCAACGGTATTCTCGGTGCCTTGCGCGAAGAGTTGATCGACACCAGCAAAGAAAGCGCAAAAACCATCGCCGCACTCAAACACACGCCCTCTGGCGCTTTTGGTTCATGCCGCTACAAGCTAAAAAATCCCGCCCAGGATATGAGCGAATACGAGCGCTTAATCGAAGTATTCAAAGCCCACAACATCGGTTACTTTTTCTACAACGGTGGCGGCGACTCGGCGGACACCTGCCTAAAAGTATCACAACTCGCGGAGACTATGGGTTATCCAATCCAGGCAATCCATATCCCCAAAACCGTCGATAACGACCTGCCCTTTACCGATTGCAGCCCCGGTTTCGGCTCGGTCGCCAAGTACGTCGCCGTATCTACTCGCGAAGCCAGTCTCGATGTCGCCTCGATGTGCGAGACCTCTACCAAAGTTTTTATTCTCGAAGTCATGGGTCGGCACGCCGGCTGGATTGCCGCTGCGGGCGGTTTGGCAGCGGAGCAAGCTGGGGACCCGCCGCATATTATTTTGTTTCCCGAAATCGCCTTCGATCGAGATAAGTTTTTAAAGAAAGTCGAACGCACGGTGAAAAAAAATGGCTACTGCGTGATCGTCGCCTCCGAAGGTGCCCAATACAAAGACGGCACCTTTATTGCCGACGCTGGAGCCACCGACGCCTTTGGCCACAAGCAATTGGGCGGTGTCGCCCCTACCCTGGCAACTATGATTAAGGATGCCCTGGGCTATAAATATCACTGGGCGCTGGCGGATTACCTGCAGCGTTCCGCACGCCATATCGCCTCCGCCACCGATGTAGAGCAAGCCTATGCGGTAGGTAAAGCTGCCGTGGAGTACGCGATCGCCGGGAAAAGCGGAGTGATGGTGACCATCGAGCGCAAGCCCGGCAAACGCTATCGCTGGTCTCTGGGTGAAGCACCGCTGGAACACATCGCCAACGTAGAGAAAAAAATGCCGCGGAATTTTATTAGCCGGGATGGCTTTGCGATTACCGAAGCCGCGCAACAATATTTGAAACCGCTCATTGCGGGCGAGGATTACCCGCCCTACAAAAACGGGGTTCCGCAATATGTGCGCCTGAAAAATCAACTGGTCGCAAACAAACTAAAAACTCGCTTTAGTCTTTGAAAATCTTTTCCCTTCGCTAAACGTTTCCTTCGCTAAAAATGTTACATAATCAAAGCGCCCGTCATAACAAGATCGCTACAATCCGGCCAGTAGCGCCACTTAGCGCGACAAAACCTGATGTTTTGGTCGCGCTGTTGCCGCTGAAAAAGCCGTCGCAGCACCTGAGTAAACACCTGGCTAAACGCTACTCACCAAGTATCCGGTCGCTTGATTAGAGTTAAAGTACCCTACTCTTACCTCTATTTAGTACAAATAGTGCAAATCCGCCAGGGTCAAGGCGACATTTTAAGCCAGGAACATAAACCTTAGCGCTACACCAGGAACTCCAAACACCATGAGCCGACCCCCAAACAGCAAGTACTTTCGCCAAATACTCTTCTTGATCGTCGGCGGGCTACTACTCCTCGAACTGAGTGGCGTAGAAATACCCGGTTTCGGCGGCGCCAGCACCAAACAAACCTCCTCAGGTGCCGCGACCCATACAAGCGACTCCTCTACACCATCTAGCCAGACGCGCTATGACGACGATGCCGATAAAATTCAATCTGCCTTCGACAATCGTCAAAGCGATATTATCGTCAGCGGCTCGGCCACCGTCGTAAAAGTGCTTGCCGACGACAGAGACGGTAGCCAGCATCAACGCTTTTTAATGCGCCTGGACAATGGCCTGACGCTATTGGTCGCACACAATATTGACCTGGCTCCGCGTATTGATAAGTTGCAAGCCGGGGATACTGTCGGCTTTAAAGGGGAGTATGAATGGAATCAAAAGGGCGGCGTACTACATTGGACTCACCACGACCCCCGGGGCAGCCACGTCGGCGGCTGGCTCGACCACAAGGGAAAACGGCATCAGTGAGTAAATTATAGTCAGTACACACCAGCACCTAACTTAAAGACGAGGTAACACCATGGACTTAATGAAACTCGGCACCCAACTTCTAGCGCAAAAACTCGGAGCTAACGCTTCTTCCGACACCATTAGCAAGGCACTCAGCTCCCTGCTCAATCAACAGCAAAATCAGCAGCAAAATCAACAACATGGCGCTCAGAAGTCGTCAGGGCTCTCGGGTCTGGTATCGTCCTTATCCCAGAATGGCGGGATGGCCGGAGCGGTACAATCCTGGCTTGGCGATGGCGACAACGAAGGCATCTCCGGCGACCAACTCGAGCAAGCACTGGGCAGCGATCAAATCTCCAATTTTGCCGCTCAACTTGGCGTAGACCAACAAACCGCCAGCAATGGCCTGGCCGAAGCCCTGCCCCAGCTAATCGACCAAAGCAGTAGCGGTGGCAATCTACTGGACAAGGTCGGCGGCATGGGTGGCGTGCTCAATATGGCGAAAAAACTATTTGGCTAAGCGCAACCTGCAAGGCGTAAAACACCGTGGGGTAACGAAGCTCTTGTTACCCCACAATAAAAGCAGTACATTTCTAACACCCAACCATTAACGGAAAAGAGGAACAACAATGACAAAACTCACCGATATCGAAGGCGTCGGCCCCAGTTATGCCGAAAAATTGGCTAATGCAGGCGTGACTTCAATAGAAAACCTGCTGAAAACTTGCTGCGGCAAGCCAGGTCGTGTCCAGCTCGCTAGTAAATCGGGCTTATCTGAAAGCCAGATTCTAGAGTGGGTAAACCGCGCCGATTTATGCCGTATTAAAGGCGTCAGCACCCAGTACGCCGACCTGCTGGAATGTGCCGGTATCGATTCTGTTCCAGAACTGGGCCAGCGCAACGCAGAAAACCTCCACGCTAAAATGCTGGAAGTAAATGCACAGAAAAAGCTGGTACGTCGCCCACCCGCCCTGTCTGCTGTGCAGGACTGGTGTAGACAGGCCAAAGCGCTACCGAAAATGGTAACTCACTAGGGGCAACCCTCGCCGCTACCAGCACGGTAATCAGTAATACAATATCGGCGAACTCCAGGGTTCGCCGATATTGTTTTAGCACCCCGAACCTAATCGAAACTAGACTCAGAACTTAAACTAGAACTTAAACTAGAACTAGAACTAGAACTAGAACTAGAAACACGCCACTACGAGTGAAGCACACTATGGACAAGCTTTTTATCGGTGCCAACGCCGCTGTCACACCTGTTGAACTACTCCCCAAAATGGCCAATCGCCACGGTTTAATTGCCGGTGCAACGGGTACCGGTAAAACCGTTACCCTGCAAATTTTGGCCGAAAGCTTCTCCAATATTGGCGTCCCGGTGTTTATGGCCGATGTAAAAGGCGATCTTTCCGGCCTCGCCACTGCGGGCAATACCGGTGGCAAGCTGGCTGAACGCGCCGAGAAAATCGGTTTCAGCGATTACCAGTCAGATAGCTTTCCGGTGTGTTTCTGGGATTTGTACGGCAAGCGGGGCCACCCCCTACGCACCACGGTGTCGGATATGGGGCCGCTGTTGTTCAGCCAATTACTGGAGGTCAACGACACTCAGCAGGGCGTACTGTACGCCGCCTTCAAAATCGCCGACGATCAGGGCCTGCTCCTCCTCGACCTGAAAGATTTACGTTCTCTACTGACCTGGATGTCTGCGAATAAAAGCGAGTTAAGTGCCGAGTACGGCAATATCTCTCCCGCCAGCGTCGGCGCCATTCAGCGCCGCCTGCTGGTATTAACAGAAGAGGGCGGCGAACAATTTTTTGGCGAGCCGGCACTGGAGCTGGGCGACCTAATGCGCAAAGAAGGTGCGCGGGGCGTCATTAATATTCTCGATGCGACGGCATTGATGCCCAGGCCGAGACTCTACTCCACATTTTTACTATGGCTACTGGCGGAGTTATTCGAGCAGCTACCTGAAGTGGGAGATATGGATGCGCCCAAACTGGTATTTTTCTTCGACGAAGCCCACTTGCTGTTCGACAACTCGCCGAAGGTACTCGTCGAAAAAATTGAGCAGGTGGTGCGCTTAATTCGCTCCAAGGGCGTAGGTATTTATTTTGTTACCCAAAGTCCTACGGATATTCCCGAAGATATTCTCGGCCAGCTCGGCAACCGGGTGCAACACGCCCTCCGCGCCTTCACCCCCAAGGATAAAAGAGCGGTCAAAACCGCCGCTGAAACCTTTCGCGAAAATCCCAACTTCAAGACCTTCGACGTTATTACCCAACTCGGTCTCGGCGAAGCGCTGGTATCTACCCTGGATCGCAAGGGCATTCCCACACCGGTAGAACGCACCATGATCCGCCCTCCCTCATCACAAATGGGACCCCTGGCGGAAGACGCCCGCGCAGCCATAGTCTCGACCTCCACCATGGGTCGAATTTACAAAAACCTGATTGATCGGGAATCTGCCTACGAGCTACTCAAACAGCGCGCCGAAAAAGCCACTGAGCAGGCCGAAGCAACGGCTAAAGCCCTGGAAGAACAGGAAGCAAGAGAGGAACGTGAGGAGAGCGAAGAACGCAGCACCACCCGTAAAAAGAAATCCTCGGGGCGTCGCTCCGACTCCATGGCAACGTCGATATTTAAAAGCGTGGCGCGCTCAATGGGTACGCAACTGGGTCGGCAATTAATTCGCGGGGTACTCGGCTCCCTAACCGGCAAGGGTTAATTTTCCAGTAAAAACGTCACCGGTCCATCGTTGACCAGCGCTACCTGCATATCCGCGGCAAACACACCACTCGCCACCACCGGGTGGCGGGCACAGGCTTGCTCGACAAAATAATTGTAGAGGGCTTCGGCGTCCGCCGGACTCGCCGCACTGGAAAATCCCGGCCGCAAACCTTTGTCGGTTTCCGCAACCAGAGTAAATTGAGACACGATTAATAAACCACCACCGGTGTCGGCCAGACTGCGGTTCATGCGCACTTTGCCGTCCTTGTCGGTTTCGGCAAAGATTCGGTACGCCAGCACCTTGCTTAACAGGGTGTCCGCTTTGGCCCGATCATCTTCGCGACCCACGCCGATAAACAGCAGCAAGCCCACGCCAATGTCGCCAACTATTTTTCCCTCTACCCTTACCGAAGCAGAGCTGACGCGCTGGATTAATGCTTTCAAATTAAGCCCTGCACCGAAGCTATAAAGTCTCGGCGAATTGATCCGCCATGGCGTCGGTGGTGCGAATTAAAACATCCATCGTGCCGCCTTCACTGGAGGCGTGACCGGCGTCGCGAATAATATCCAGCTCCGATCCCGGCAAGGCGCGATGCAGCGCATAAGCCTGATCGACCGGACAAATCACATCGTAGCGACCGTGCACAATGGTGATCGGCAAACCCGCCAATTTATCGGCTTCGCGACAAATCTGATCTTCCTCAATAAAGGCGTCGTGAACGAAAAAGTGGGCCTCGATGCGCGCCATCGCCAGAGCGATATGGGGACTACCAAAATGGGAAATAACATAGGCGCTCGGATCGAGAGTGGCACAGCGGGCTTCCCAAAGTGACCAGGCTTTGGCCGCGCCCATGCGCGTGAGTTCGTTGTCGCCCACCAAAAGGCGGTGATACGCGCGCAACATATCGCCCTGTTCCTGCTCGGGAATCAGTGCCCTAAAGTCCTGCCAATAATCGGGAAACAGGCGACTGGCCCCGGATTGATAAAACCAGTCCACATCCCGCTTGCGGCATAAAAAGATGCCCCGCAATACCAAACCTAGTACCCGAGCCGTGTGAACCTGGGCATAGAGCAAACTCAGAGTAGAACCCCAGGACCCCCCAAACAATAACCACTTCTCGACCGTGAGGGTCTCGCGAATCATCTCCATATCGGCGATTAAGTCCGCCGTCGTATTAGCGATCAGACCGGCGTGGGGTTTAGAGCGCCCCGCTCCCCGCTGATCAAACAATATAATGCGGTATTTTTCCGGATCAAAAAAACGTCGGTCGCGCTCACTGCAACCGGCTCCGGGGCCGCCGTGAACGAACAACACGGGAATACCTTCGGGTATGCCGCACTCTTCCACATACAGAGTATGCCCCCCACTCACTTCAAGTGTATGAGTAGCGTAAGGTCTGATCGCCGGATAAAGCTGCCGCATACTGTATTAACACCCGCTGTAAGGAGCCGGTTACGCTAAGGTAAGTGAGGGCAAAAGGCAAACTGAGCCGAATTCCGTCGCTCTGGGAACTTGCGAAAACTGAGGGCGAGAGAACTCTGGAGCGCGGCGCTTTCATGTAATAAGATTGCCTGCAGTCCGATTCTGGAATTGATTAAAGGGAGAAAAGCTATGCCGCGTTGCCCCTGGTCGCAAAGTGATCCCCTCTACCATCGCTACCACGACGACGAGTGGGGCGTACCCTGTTACGACGATAAACTATTATTTGAATTTTTAGTGCTGGAAAGCGCACAGGCGGGGCTCTCCTGGATCACAGTGCTGCGTAAACGGGAAAACTATCGCAAGGCTTTTTCAAATTTCGACGCTAACAAAGTCGCCCGCTACAACAGCCGCAGTGTCAGCCGCTTAATGAACGATGCGGGCATTGTGCGCAATCGTCTCAAAATTGAGTCCGCTATTAGTAACGCCCGTCTCTTTTTAGAGCTACAGGACAGCCACGGTAGTTTTTCAAACTACTTGTGGGGATTTTTAGACGGCAAACCGATTCAAAACGCCTGGCGCAGTCTCGATCAAATTCCCGCCACAACGCCGCAGTCAGACGCCATTAGCAAGGATATGAAACAGCGGGGCTTCCGGTTTTTCGGCTCCACTATTTGTTACGCGCACATGCAAGCAATGGGCATGGTTAACGACCACTTAACCAGCTGCTTTCGCCATGAGGAGTGCCGGGATATCTGTTAATTTTTCATTTAAGCCGATGATTTATTATAGATTTGTATCGGCTGAAGTTTGGTTAAGGTTTCGCCTAGCTTTCGCTTAGGCTTATTTTCGACCCAAACCACAACTTTCTGAATATGCCTTCTAGATACGCGATTTCCAATCTGGATCACCTAAACCGGATTTAATCAAAAGATGGTCGTGACCCAAACTAAACAGGGCCGCACCGGTAAAGGCCAACAAAAACCGGATTTCATGAGCTGAAGTGTAAGCCCGCTCGGGCCAGGGGTATAAATCTCCATAAAAAATCACCCCCACAGCCACCAAGGTGACAACAAACAGGCCAGATCCAAGGCGAGGGCCGACCATGTAAAGCATTCCGGGCGTGAAGGCCAGACACCAATACAGACCGGTCTGCGCAACACCGCCATGCAGCACCAGGAAGAAAAACAATATTGCGATAGGCACAGAGAAATACCATTTGGCATAGCTTTTGTACCCGGCAACAACGGCAACAATCAGACCCATAAAGGCGACGCCGGAGCACACAAATAGCACTCCAGCGTAAATAAAATCATCCCGAAACAGGCCGGAAAAGCCCATAATGAAAGTGAATACCGCGAACAAACTCATACCCCAGGTCATAATACTTGAGGAGCGCCAAAGCTTTAACTGGGTGTCGAAGTAAAATTCACTGGGCGAGCGTTCGGTTACTCGAGTGGTAGCGCCAGCGGCGGCTGGTTGCACGTCGCGTTCAATCGGCGGCGAGTCAGCTAAGGAGGAAGCTGGCGGGGTGTCCTGTTGAGGTGCTGATTCCATAATACGGGTCGTCATGATTCCCTTCTCTGTCCCTAGAGTGTCACAGGCCTAAAAATAAACAAGGCCTGGTTCGCAGTTGTCGCCGTACGTTAACTAGGACAAACTCCTTGAGTCCAGCAACGCCTTTACAAATACTATAACGAGAATTCCAGCAGACACAAAATTACCTGACCAGCGGTTGAATAATCTGACTCGACGGTCACGAGCCAGCGCTTTTACCTCGTTTGCGCTCGTTTTCAGTCAAAAATTTCTTACGCAGGCGAATATGATGAGGGGTGACTTCCACCAGCTCGTCGTCGTCAATAAATTCCAGGGCCTGCTCCAGGGTGTAGCGGATTGGCGGCACTAGAGTCAGCGCTTCGTCGGTTCCCGAGGCACGCACGTTGGTCAACTGCTTGCCTTTGATGGGATTCACCGCGAGGTCGTTGCCCCGGGAGTGAATACCGATAATCTGTCCTTCGTAAACTTCTTCGGCATGACCGAGAAACATACGACCCCGTTCCTGCAGGTTAAACAGCGAGTAACCCAGGGTTTTGCCCTTAACCATGGACACCAGCACGCCACTCTGCCGGGCAAATGTTTCGCCCGCCTTGACCTGGCCGTAATGGTCAAACACGCTGGTCATAATGCCCGACCCTGAGGTCAAGGTCAGGAAAGTGCCACGAAAACCAATCAACCCACGCGACGGCATCATAAATTCTAGTTTGACCCGGCCTTTGCCATCCGGCTCCATATTGGTGAGCTCGCCCCTGCGCAGCCCCAACTCTTCCATCACCGAGCCCTGGTGCTTATCTTCGACATCAATCACCACTTGCTCGAAGGGCTCCTGGATCACGCCGTCGATCTCCCGCTGAATTACTTCCGGGCGCGACACGCCCAGTTCGTAGCCTTCGCGACGCATGGTTTCAATCAATACCGACAGATGCAGCTCGCCGCGTCCCGACACCCGAAATTTATCCGGGCTACCACCAGACTCGACTCGCAAGGCAACGTTGTGGATCAGCTCCAGATCGAGGCGTTCTTTAATATTGCGCGAAGTAACATATTTGCCATCAAGTCCCGCGAACGGGGAGTCGTTGACCAAAAACATCATGCTTACTGTGGGCTCATCCACCGACAGTGGAGGCATCGCTTCCACATGATCCGGGTCACAGAGGGTGTCGGAGATACCCAGTCCGTCAATTCCATTAATGGCGACAATGTCCCCCGCCTCTGACATATCCGTATCGATGCGATCCAGGCCCATATAACCTTTTACGTTCAGTACCTTACCCTTGCGCTCTTTACCCTCGTGATCCACTACGGTGACCACCTGGTTAGGGCGCAAAGCGCCACGGGTAATACGGCCAACACCGATCACGCCCACATAACTATCGTAGTCGAGAGCAGAGATTTGCATTTGCAGAGGGCCATCGCGATCCACTACCGGTGCGGGGACTTTATCGACCACCATCTGGAACAGTGGCTCCATATCTTCGGCCAATTCATCAACTTCAAGGCCTGCAACGCCGTTCAAAGCGGAGGCATAAATAACTGGGAAATCCAGTTGTGCGTCAGTCGCACCTAAGCGGTCAAACAGCTCAAACACTTGATCGAGTACCCAGTGCGGACGCGCGCCAGGGCGATCTACCTTGTTGATCACTACTATGGGGTTCAAGCCTTGCTCAAAGGCTTTCGAGGTCACAAAGCGAGTTTGTGGCATCGGGCCATCGACGGCATCCACCAGTAACAACACCGAGTCCACCATCGACAACACGCGCTCCACCTCACCACCGAAGTCGGCGTGGCCTGGGGTGTCCACAATGTTGATGTGATAGTCGTGCCACTCAATGGCCGTGTTCTTGGCCAGAATGGTAATCCCACGCTCCCGCTCCTGATCGTTGGAGTCCATAACGCGCTCGGCGTTCTGGTCTTTGCGCTCCAGGGTACCGGACTGCTGTAGGAGTTTATCGACCAGTGTAGTTTTACCGTGATCGACATGGGCTATGATCGCGATATTGCGCAGTTTTTTAACATCAGACATGGGATAGGGTTACTGAGGGGAATGAAGGGCGCGCATTATACGGGGGAAACCATGGCAAGGGAACGCAATTAGGGAACGCAATTAAAGCAAGGTGAATTATGCCGCACTGCGGCGTAGCTCATTCCAGCACGCCGCTGACTCTCTACCGCAGTGAAACTACCGCCCCAATCTTTCAGGGCCAGCTCCTCAGGGCCGATACACCCCCACGCGGGCAAAGCCGCGCTCGACCAGCAGCTCGGCGTGGAGACGACTCATCACGCCCTTGTCGCAATAGAGCAAGTAAGGCGTCTCCGGAGCGACCCCATCAAAAAAATTCTGCACCTGGTAAAACGGTGATGTCTCCACTGTCACATTACCCGCGGTTAGAGCTCGACGGGCGCTGTCATCGGGGTGGCGAATATCGAGAATAGTCACCCCCGGCTGGGGCGCCGAAAAAATCTCCACCTCAACTCGACCCAGATCGCTTTCCATAACCTCGTCAATATTTTCTTCCCGGCGTGCGGCAACCGCCCGCTCCAACACAGCAAAATCGAACTTACCTTCCTCCGCCTCAATGCGATCGCGCTTGGCATTGGTGGTAGGTTTCACCGAAATGACCCCACAGTATTCCGGCATATTGGCGGCAAATTCCTCGGTGCCAATCTCGCGGGCGATGTTGATGATCTGGTTTTTATCCATGACCACCAGCGGTCGCAGCGTGAGCATATCGGTAGCGGCATCGATCACCGCCAGATTAGGCAGGGTTTGGCTGGCCACCTGGGCGACACTTTCACCGGTCACCAGTGCATCCACATGCCACTCCTCTGCCACCGAGCTTGCCGCCCGCAGCATCATGCGTTTGAGCACTACGCCCATTTGCGAGTTATCCACGGAAGTCAGAATTTCCGCCACCACGCCCTCAAACGGTACCGTAATAAATTTTACGCGGTGGCTGGCCCCATATTTTTGCCACAGGAAGTGCGCCACTTCCTTGACGCCCAGCTCGTGAGCCCGGCCACCCAGGTTGAAAAAACAAAAATGAGTGCGGATGCCCCGCTTCATGGTCAAGTAGCTGGCGACGGTGGAATCAAAACCACCGGAAACCAGGGACAGCACCGGCTGTTGCACGCCCATAGGGAAACCGCCGATGCCCTGGCGAGTAGACTCCAGCACATAAAATACATTCCCGGTGACTTCCAGCCGCACCACTAGCTCCGGGGCTTTTAAGGACACCGAAGCACCTTCCGCCCGCGCCAACAAGCGACCACCGATCTGGCGCTCCGCCTCGGGCGAGGCAAAGCCATGCTTGCCGGTGCGCTTTACCCGCACCACAAAGCGCTTGCCCGGTAACGTCTCCGCGCAGGATGCCCACACGCAATCGGTAAGGTAGTCGTAATCGACGACCTGCTCCGCGTCCGCCTCCACCGCGTCAATCCTTTTCCCTTTATTAGAGGCCCCTTTCCCCTTATTAGAATAGAGCGGATAACTCACCACTCGCGAGCAGTTGGCAATGCCCGGGGTTCGGGTCAACAACTCGGCGACAGCCGCTTCCAGAGCCTCAGCCTGTGCTTCCAGATCCTCTCCCTGTAAAGACGCGCTCGCCATGTCTCCGCTTGCCAGCGCAGTTTGAGATGTTTGCGTTTCCGACACTGACTGTATTTCTATGCGGTCCCACTCTCCCCTTACCTCGATACCCGGATCTTCGGGCGCAGTTATAGTAGCGATTAAGGTGCGCAGGTTACGGCGTAGCTGCCGAATCATACTTTTACGTACGGGCGCACTTTTAATAATAATTTCGGGGAATAACTTAACGATAAAATGCATGGAGAACGGTACGGAAGACGAGAAGCCGCGCATTATACAACGCCGTGTTTGTCAGGTCTGATTATCGAGGCCGGTGCGACAAGATAGAGCTACCCGGTAATGTCAGTCCAGCTTACTAAGTGTCCAGCTAACTAAGTGCTCGGCTGACTAAAGGCCACACAAAAGGAAATACCAAGAAAAGAAATCGCAGATATCGATTTTTGCACCAAAATCAGTCACCATTGCGGCCCGCGCACCACGACGAGGCGCGGCAGTTTATGGTTGCCTCACAAAATAGCGCTGCTATAGTGAGCGTCTTTCGAGTTTTGGCCTCAACTGCCGGTGGCATGTATTTTGCTCCACCTCCGTATGTTCAGCCCTTTTCGACATGGTTCAGAGAACCATAGAGTTCGAAAGGTCTACATTGAAGTACTGCTGTAAGCACTGCTGTAAAAACTAGAAACCCGAAAGGCTGAGGCCAGCCTCCAGGGAAATTACTGACCACTGAAATCATCCTGACTGGAGGACAATAATGTCATCAAAGACTTTAGAGCTAATTAAAGAAGGCGAAGCCCGCTGGGTAGACCTGCGTTTCACAGACACCCAGGGCAAGGAACAGCACGTTACTATCCCGTCGAAAGAAGTCGATGAAGGCTTTTTTGAAGAAGGAAAAATGTTCGACGGCTCCTCCATTGCTGGCTGGAAGGGTATTAATGAATCCGACATGATCCTGATGCCGGACGATACAACCTCTACGCTCGATCCCTTTACCGACGACGCTACCGTGATTTTGCGCTGCGGCATCGTAGAACCCACTACCATGCAAGGCTATAACCGCGACCCGCGCTCTATTGCTGATCGCGCTCAGGAATACATGCGTTCGACGGGTATTGCCGACTCTGTATTGTTTGGCCCAGAACCCGAATTCTTCGTGTTTGACGACGTAAAATGGGGCGCGGATATCTCCGGCTGCCATTACAAAATCTCCTCCGAGGAAGCGTCCTGGTCCTCAGACCATCACTTCGAAGACGGCAACCGTGGTCACCGCCCCGGTATTAAAGGCGGCTACTTCCCCGTACCTCCGGTTGATTCTCTCCACGATCTGCGCGCCGCCATGTGCGACGCGATGGAAATGATGGGCCTGGATATCGAAGTTCATCACCACGAAGTGGGCACTGCCGGTCAGTGTGAAATTGGCGTTGGCCCCAACGCACTGACGCAAAAAGCCGATGAAATTCAAATCTTTAAATACTGCGTACACAATGTCGCCCACGCCTATGGCAAAACCGCAACCTTTATGCCCAAGCCCTTAGTCGGCGATAACGGTTCCGGTATGCACTGCCACCAGTCCCTGTCTAAAGATGGCAATAACATCTTTAGCGGCGACGTTTACGCCGGCATGTCTGAGGCCGCACTGTTTTACATCGGCGGTATCATTAAGCACGCCCGCGCTATTAACGCCTTTGCTAATGCCTCAACCAACTCTTACAAGCGTCTGGTTCCAGGCTTTGAAGCGCCGGTTATGCTGGCTTATTCAGCTCGCAACCGCTCTGCGTCCATCCGCATTCCCTTTGTGCCGAATCCGAAAGCACGCCGCATTGAAGTGCGCTTCCCGGATCCGACTGCTAACCCCTACCTGGCATTTACTTCCATGTTGATGGCTGGCCTCGACGGCATCCAGAACAAAATCCACCCCGGCGATGCCGCCGATAAGGATCTCTACGACCTGCCAGCGGAAGAAGCACTGGCCATACCAACCGTGGCCTCCTCTTTGGAGCAAGCACTGGCCGCACTGGATGCCGACCGCGAGTTCTTGATCGCCGGCGGCGTAATGGACAACGATATGATCGATGCCTATATCGAACTCAAATCGGCAGAAGTTGAACGACTGAACATGACCACTCACCCGGTTGAGTTCGACATGTACTACAGCGTGTAAGCTGGCCTAAAAAGTCGCTTAAGCGCAGGCTACTCGAGCTGCGTTTAACAGCTCGTTGAAAACAAGCCCGACATTTCGATGGAATGTCGGGCTTTTTATTTTGTCCAACTCGTATTAGGGTTACGGTTGTGCAGCTTACCTGCTGGCCGTGATCAAACGTAATCTGGCAAAACGTAACTGGGTAGGACTAACTTGATAGGGCCAGCTTAATAGGGTTAAGTGGATAGGACTAACTGGGCAGGACACCATATGATTAACAACGACGCAAATACAGTGCTAAGTACAGCGGCAAACAGTACTGCTGCGAGACTGACACCAAAGCTGGTAGTGCTTGCCTGGCTCAGCTGTCTGAGCCTGTTGTCAGCCAACATCCCAACGGTTAGCGCCGATATTATCTATCGGATAGAAGACAAGCACGGCAACGTCATTTTTACCGATACACCCCCACCCAGCCAACAGGCAGAAACCGTCGAACTGTCTCCAACCAATACGCAACCGACTCTAGTAAGGCCTAAAGCACCTAAGGCGTCTACAACCGAAGCAAAAACAGGCACTCCCTATACCAGCATTAAGCTGGTTCAGCCCACTAACAACTTAACCATCCCGCCAGGGCAACTGGATGTGGTGGCGCAGATCGCTCTCGAGCCCCAGTTACAGGAAAATCATCTTGTGCAGTTTTTTATGGATGGTAAACCACAGGGTAAACCAGCGGCAACCACCTCGGTTAGTATCGGCAATTTGATTAGAGGTGCACACCAGATTCGCGCGCAGGTGATTGATCAGGATAAAGCGGTAGTGGCTAGTACTGGCACTGTAACAATCCACGTGAAGCGCCATTCAGCGAGAAGTTAAGCTCTGCCTTTGTCTTCGTCCACAGCTGGATAGAATAACTTAACATGCACGTCTCGCACCAAAGTGGTGCGAGACACTGTAATTCTAGCTATACTCCAACCTTCTTATCACTTCTATACCTCGGTATAGCCCCGGTATGGCTCCGGTTTGGTGTGGTTTTGGCCACATTGCAGCGCACTCGAACTGGCCCGTTATTTGCTGTCCTCTATTGGAGAGAACGAATAACTCTTGCAAACAGTTCGATCCCAGGTGGCCTAAGCTTCTGTAAACCAAAGTTCCTATAAACCTGGGCCCCCGACCAACCCAAGCCGTAATCAACTGGCCGCAACCCGATATTCAGGAAACGATCTATGTCGTCATCCCGTTCTACCCTGGAACTCAGCACTAAGGGCAATAAGTCGGATCGGGCGCGCGATCTGCCACCCGGTGATCCGCTGCTGGATCATGCCTTGATCAATAATCTGAAAACCGCGGTGCTGGTGCTCAACGAGTGCTGCCAGCCAATTTATCTTAACAACGCCGCCGAAAACCTGCTGGAAGTCAGTAGTAGTCGGCTTGCAAGCAGCGATTTTGCGGAATTTTTTAGCCATGCGGACACCCGTCGCGCTGTCTTCGAGCAAGCCCTGGCCGGGGAAAACCCCTACACCGAACGCATGGTAACGCTGCTATTGCCGGATAATCGCGAGACCACCGTGGATTACACCGTAACCCCCATTACTGAGGGCGGAAAACCCGCCTTACTCGTAGAAATGTTGCCGATGGATCGCAGCTTGCGCATCGATCGCGAGCGCGCCCTACAAGCCGCCAACAAGACCTCCCGCAATCTGATTCGGGGCCTGGCTCACGAAATCAAAAATCCCCTGGGAGGCATTCGCGGAGCCTCTCAGCTGCTGGCTCAGGAGCTGGAACGGGAGGAACTACACGAATACACGGATATTATTATCAACGAAGTCGATCGTCTGCGGCAGCTGGTGGACAAACTGGCCGGCCCCTCCATACCCGCAAAGCTGGCACCAGTTAATATTCACGAAGTCACCGAGCACGTTGCCGCATTAGTCGAAGCGGAAACTCAAGGTTCCTTACACATTGTTCGGGAATACGACCCCAGCATCCCCGAACTCATCGGCGACCGCGGCAAACTTATTCAAGCCACTCTCAACCTGGTGCGCAATGCAATGCAAGCACTAGAAAGCCATAATGCAAGCAGCACAACATCGAACGATCCACCCCAAATCACCTTGCGTACCCGCATTATTAACAACTTCACCATCGGCAAAACCCCTCACCGGGTGGTCTGCCGCCTCGAAGTGATCGATAACGGCCCGGGCGTTCCAGAGGACATCGGCGACCGTATTTTTTACCCAATGATCAGCGGGCGCGCCGAGGGTTCGGGACTGGGCTTACCCATTGCTCAATCCGCAATTCACTTACATCAAGGACTGATCGAATGCGAAAGTAAACCCGGCCACACCCGGTTCTCGGTCTACCTGCCGCTGCAGCCAAAATCCGAACAACTTTCACCTAAACACACCGATCATAAACACACTGAAAATAGCCACAGCAAACACGGACATCACCTATGAAAGCAAATATCTGGATAGTGGACGACGATAAATCTATCCGCTGGGTGATGGAGCGCGCGCTCGACAAAGCCGAAATGAACGTCACCAGTTTTTCCAATGCCCAGAGCTTGCTCACCGAGCTTAAGCGAAGCAAGCCGGATATTATTATTAGCGATATTCGCATGCCTGGTATCGACGGCCTGGAACTGCTGGATCAACTACATCGGGATAAACCGGAAATGCCAGTGATCATCACCACCGCGCACTCCGATCTGGACAGCGCCGTCGCGGCTTATCAAGGTGGAGCCTTCGAGTATCTACCCAAGCCCTTCGATACCGACGAACTGGTCTCCGTTGCCCGCCGGGCTATCGAGTATGCCAGGGAAAAATCCTCAACTGCTGAAGAAGTAGACAAGGAAGTATCGCGGGAAATTATTGGCGAAGCCCCCGCGATGCAGGAAGTATTTCGCGCTATTGGTCGCCTGTCCCACTCCCATATCACGGTGATGATTAACGGTGAATCCGGTACGGGCAAAGAATTGGTGGCCCGCGCGCTGCACCAGCACAGTCCGCGTAAAGACCAAGCTTTCATTGCGCTTAATATGGCCGCAATCCCCCACGACTTAATTGAGTCGGAATTGTTTGGCCACGAAAAAGGCGCTTTTACCGGAGCGGCACAACGACGCACTGGTCGTTTTGAACAGGCCGACGGTGGCACTTTGTTTCTCGATGAAATTGGCGACATGCCCGCCGAAGCCCAGACCCGCTTATTGCGCGTGCTTGCCGACAAGGAGTTTTATCGGGTTGGCGGTCACCAACCGGTCAAAGTGGATGTGCGTATTATTGCCGCCACTCATCAAGACCTGGAAGCGCTGGTAGAGGAGCGACGCTTCCGCGAAGATCTCTACCACCGACTCAACGTGATTCGCATTCACCTGCCCCGGCTCACGGATCGACGGGAAGATATTCCGCAGCTTATCCGACATTTTTTGAAAAAGTCAGCGGAAGAATTAAACGTAGAACCCAAAGTACTATCGGCGGAAGCCGAAGCCTATCTGTGCTCATTGCCCTGGCCTGGCAATGTCCGGCAGATGGAGAACACCTGCCGCTGGCTCACCGTAATGGCTGCGGGTCGAGAAATTTTAACCTTGGACCTGCCGCCAGAATTGCTCGATGCCAGCACCGAAGTAAGCAGCGTGGCTGAAAACTGGGAGCAGTCATTACGGCGCTGGCTGAGCAAAGAACTGGCTGGGGGTAAAAGCGGTATCCTGGCGACGGCGACACCGGCCTTTGAGCGTGCGGTGATTGAAACTGCCTTGCAATACACCGCCGGCCGCAAGCGCGACGCCGCCGAACTACTGGGTTGGGGTCGCAACACGCTAACCCGGAAGATGCACGAACTCAATATTTCTGGCGAAGGGAAGTCCGATAAAAGCGGTTCTGACCAACAACGGAAAAGCGCCTGACGCAGAGATCAATACAGATAAGACTCTGTAATTAGTGGCGCTGCTCGGGACTTGCCTCAGCATCAGCCGATTGCGCACGTTGCGCAAGTGCCTGTTGAAACAGCGCCTCAAAATTCACTGGTGGCAACATCAGCGGTGGGAAGCCTCCCTTCACCGCCAAATCGTCGACAATGGCTCGGGCGTAGGGAAACAATACGCTCAGGCAGTGCGTATTGAGCACCTGAGTCAACATGTTCTGCTCCAGGCCCGTCACCAGAAACACGCCCGCCTGCTGGACTTCCACTAGATATAAGGTGTCACTATCGTCTTTAACCGAAGCGGTTAAATGTAACACTACCTCGTAGTGTTGCTCATCTATTTTGCGCACTTCAGTACCGATGTCCTGATCGACAACGGGCTTCACCTTTCGGCTAAAACCTGCGGTACCCAACGGAGCTTCAAACGAGACATCCTTAATATAAAGATGCTTGATCGCCATTTGTGGAGCTGCAACTCCGTCTGCGCCTTGGTCAGTATCAGTCTTCGGTTTATCCTTACTCATCAACGTGCCCTTGGTAAAATATGAATGTTAATAGTATTTTCCTGGTATTGCCTTTCTTGAAGTGCTCGGCCTCGAACTACTCAGCCATTAACTACTCAGTATTGGACGAACCAGACATTGTATCCAGCAACACATCCAGCTCACCGCTGCGCTCAAGTGCCTGCATATCGGTAAAACCACCTATGTGGCGCTCACCAATCCATATTTGCGGAACCGTGTGTTGACCACTGCGTTCGCCAATCTCCCAGCGCAACTGGTGATCACCGTCCACCGCAATATCCTCAAATTCGACACCTTTGGCTTTCAAAAACCGCCGCGCCGCAACGCAGTAGGGGCAAAATCGAGTGCTATACAAAACCACTGCAACATCATTCATCCGAGATTGGCTACCTGGAAACCAGCGGTAAATTCTGTACCAGCCACTCACCCATACCACCACGCAAGCGACAGACATTAAATCCAGCCTGGCGTAACTTTCGACCCACGGCTGCAGCCTGCTGGCCATGCTTATCCACCAAAATAATTACTTTATCGCGCTGACTCTCAAGTTCCGCCATCCGCTCATCAATTTTCGTGCTGGGAATATTAAGCGACGAATTAATATGGCCCAGCGCGTATTCTTTGGCATCGCGCACATCTACTAAAAAGCCCTCGTCGGCATTGAGCATGCGCGTCACATCGTGCACCGACAACTGTTTGCCCGCCTTGGCCTGCTCGAGAAAAATAAAAACGTAGACCAATAGCAGGAAGACACTAACTAAGACCCACTGGTCGCTAACAAAAACTAAGAAATCCGCCACAGTAACCTCTTTCGTGAATGGCACGGAGGCCATATCGGGAGCGCGCATTATACATAGGACGAGGTGCTTTCGCAGGTCAGCATCAATGGAAATTGGTCCCTTACATGGCGTTTCAAACCCCAAAAAGGTACCATTGCCGCTGTTAGAAACCTCTTATTTCCTCTACGTAGCCTACGATGACCGAAGCCAAAAAAACCACTGTGTTAATTATTCTCGACGGCTGGGGTCATAACGAATCCCCCGATGCCAATGCCATCTATGCCGCCCATTCACCGGTATGGGACAAGCTGTGGAGCGAGCAGCCACATACGCTGATTTCCGGATCCGGGCTGGATGTGGGCCTCCCCGCTGGCCAAATGGGTAATTCTGAAGTCGGTCATATGACACTGGGTGCGGGCCGCGTGGTGTATCAAAACTTTACCCGCATCAACAAGGCACTGGAAGACGGCGATTTTTTTACTAACCCCGCCTACCTCTCCGCCTTCGATAAAGCCGCGCAGACCGGAAATGCCGTACACCTCTTTGGTTTACTTTCCACCGGCGGCGTTCACAGCCACGAAAAGCATATTGTTGCCGCCATTGAATTGGCCGCGCAGCGTGGAGTTAAGGAAATATATCTGCACGCGTTTCTCGACGGTCGCGACACCCCGCCAAGAAGCGCAGAACCCTCATTAGAAAAAGCGGCGGCTAAATTCACCGAACTGGGTTGCGGTCGCATCGCCTCTATCTGCGGCCGCTACTACGCCATGGATAGAGATCAACGCTGGGATCGGGTGCAACTCGCGTATCAGTTGATCACCGAAGGCAAGGCCGATCACCAGGCCAGCAACGCCATCGAGGGTTTACAGGCCGCCTACCAGCGCGGCGAAAACGACGAATTTGTACTGCCCACGACCATTCAGGCCGAGGGTGAGGCCGATGCCTGCGTGCGCGACGGTGACGCCATTGTGTTTATGAACTTCCGCCCCGACCGTGCACGCCAGCTCACTCGGGCGTTTACCGATCCGGCTTTCGATGATTTTAAGCGCGCCGTTCAGCCGCAGCTGTCCACCTTTGTTACTACTACCCAATACGCCGCCGACATCGACGCGCTCTGCGCGTTTGCGCCTGGCTCTCTGGTAAATTCCCTGGGTGAATATTTGGCAGCCCAAGGAAAAACCCAGCTGCGCATCGCCGAAACTGAAAAATATGCCCACGTAACCTTCTTTTTTAGCGGTGGGCAAGAAGCCTTATACCCAGGCGAAGACAGAATTTTAATTCCTTCCCCGGATGTCGCGACTTATGATCTAAAACCAGAAATGAGCGCATTTGAAGTCACCGAAAAACTAGTGTCGGCCATCCGCAAGGGTCAACACGACGCTATTATTTGTAATTTTGCCAACGGCGATATGGTGGGTCATACCGGTATATTTAGCGCCGCAGTAAAAGCCGTTGAAACCCTCGACCAATGCCTCGGCACTATTATTAACGCCCTCGCCGAGGTTGGCGGCCAATGTTTGATTACTGCCGACCACGGCAACGTCGAGCAAATGCTCAGCTACGAAAGCGGCGAACCACTCACCTCCCACACCTGTGAGCCAGTGCCACTGGTGTACGTCGGCCCCAGAGATATTCAGCTAGAAGGGAGCGGCTCATTAGCGGACGTCGCCCCGACCCTGCTGGCACTGATGGCGCTGACTCAACCCGCTGAAATGACCGGTCACTCCTTGATCGCGGCCGCCGTGTCAAATTAAGGAGTGTCGAATTGAGGAGTGCCGAGTTAAGGAGCGCCGACAAGTAATGAAGCGAAATACTTGCCTGACCGTTCTGGGTTTTTTTTCTAGCTCCTTTTCCTATAGCGCCTTTCTCTTTAGCGCCCTTTTCTTTAGCGCTCTTATCTTCACAGGTATGGCGGCTCCGGCAGTCAGCGCAAACACTGTTTCTACCGACAACTCCCGCAAACTGCAAGAGCTACAGCGAGAAATTACCGAAACACAAAATAACCTGCAACACGCCGACAAAGAAAAATCTCGCCTCAATAAACAGCTGCAAAGTTTTGAATTAAAACTCGCCGACAGCCACCGCAAAAAACGCTTACTGAAAATCGAGATTGTTAATTTAGAAGACGAGCTGAGCGCATTAACGCAGCGTCGCAATCAATTGAAACGTAGTAGTAAACTGCAGTTACAACAATTGAATAACGAGGTCGCCGTTGCTTACCGCACAGGCCAACAGGAACCAATTAAATTACTACTTAATATCGAAGACCCGCAAGAACTCAACCGCACACTAAAATATTACGACTACTTTGTCGCCGCTAGAACCCGCGAACTGGGTAAGTACCGTAGCGCTCTCGCCGAAATCAACACGATCAGCAGCACCATCAATTCCACGCGCGACACCCTGATAAGCGAGCGCAGCTCACTGGATCAAGAACAGCGGCGACTGGAAGAAAACCGCAAACAACGCCAGCAATTACTGCTCAGATTCCAACAGCAATACAGCAGTGAAAACGCCCGACTTAAAAAACTACAAAATGAAGAGAGTCATTTACAGTCGGTGATCGAAACTATCCAGCTGAAAGCGCGGCAGGTGGCTACCGGCGCGCCCTTCGGCAAACAGAGCGGAAAACTACCGTGGCCGGTCGAAGGCAAATTAATCAGCGCCTTTGGCGACCAACGCGCCAGTTCTCTGCGCTGGAGCGGGTGGTTACTACAGGCCAGCGAAGGCAGCACAGTACGCACGATTCATCCAGGCACCGTGGTATTTTCCGATTATTTGCGCGGACACGGCCTGCTTGTGATTGTCGATCACGGCGACGGCTATTTGAGTCTTTACGCTCACAACCAAACATTGGTTCGCAACGTCGGAGAGCGGGTCAAGGGCGGCGACACCATTGCTCGGGTAGGTAGCAGTGGCGGCATAAAGCGTAGCGCGCTGTATTTCGAGATTCGCCATAACGGCAAAGCCGTCAATCCTAAGTCCTGGCTACGCCGTCGCTCTTAACGCTGAACTCTTATTACTCAATTACACTCTTAGTTAGCGGGCAAGAATTGACGGGCGGGCCGTCACCGCAGCTTGCACACCTCGCATGCCTTGCATACCTTATAAAGCTGCGTAAACTCAAATACTGCAATGTCGATCCGGAACACCACAAGGATTTGTTATGAACGTCACCTCGCTGCCCACCTCCTTTTCTTCAGCCCGACTTACCCGTCAGCTGCGCTCGCTGTTCGGCGCCTTGTTGTGCGTTCTGGCCGTACAGCCGGGCACTTTACTCGGGGCTGAAGGAAGTGAAGGTGTTGACAACGCTCTGCCCGAAAATCCCACCGTGGATAATCAGCCTAATCACACCCTCGAGCCCAGCTCGCCCGACGCCGCCCGCTTCCCGCTGGAAGAGTTGCAGTTGTTCGCCCAGATTTTTGATCAAATTAGAACCTCTTACGTGGAAGAGGTTGACGACAAAACCCTCCTCGAAAATGCCATCGTTGGTCTGTTGGGCGAGCTCGATCCCCACTCGATGTTTCTCGCAGAAGAATCCTTTAGCGACTTGCAGGAAAACACCTCTGGCGAATTCGGCGGCATCGGTATCGAGGTTGGGCTAAAGAATGGCTACATTGCAGTCATCTCACCCATCGATGACACCCCCGCAGCTCGTGCCGGGCTGCAGCCCGGCGATTTGATCATCGAGCTGAATGAGCAATCCTTGCAGGGCATGGGCTTAGGTGAGGCCGTCACCCTGATGCGTGGCCCGGTGGGAAGCGCCATAGAACTCACCGTGGTGAGAGACGGCGAGCCAGAGCCGCTGGTCGTGAAGATGGTGCGCGATGTGGTTAAAATTGCCAGCATTCGCAGCCGCATGCTTACCACCGACTTTGGCTACGTCCGACTCGCCCAGTTCCAGGAAAAAACCGGGGCGGATTTCCGCAAAGCGCTCAGTAAACTACTCGGCGAAAACCCGGGATTAAAAGGTGTTGTACTCGATTTACGCAACAATCCCGGCGGTTTACTCCCAGCTTCGGTCGCTGTAGCCGACGCGCTGCTCGATAGTAATCAGCTCGACAACCCACTGATCGTCTACACCGAGGGTCGAATTCCATCCTCCAATACCATGCTGTCGGCCACCCCCGGCGATCTATTAGCCGATATACCGATAGTCGCGCTCATTAACGAGGGCACCGCCTCTGCCGCAGAGATCGTCGCTGGCGCCTTGCAGGATCATGGCCGCGCACTCATCCTGGGAACCGAAAGCTTTGGCAAGGGTTCGGTGCAAAGCGTGCTGCCCCTGAACGACGGCCGCGCGGTTAAATTGACGACGGCGCGCTACTTCACCCCCAAGGGCCGCTCGATTCAGGCGGACGGAATCAAACCCGACATTTTCGTGGGTCGAGCCGAAATCCGTCAACTCGACCCCGGATATACCCTGAAAGAGTCCAACTTATCCGGGCACTTGAGTAACAGTGAAGATGGTTCATCGGCTACGCGAAAAAGTAGCGAGACCCAGCTGCTGGAAGACAATCAGTTGTACGAGGCCGTCAACCTGCTAAAAGGCCTGGCGATATTCGGTAAGTCGGGCCATTCCAAGGGCTAAAATACCATTTGTTTTAAAATAGAAGCTTTGCTATAAAAGTGCAGGTGCCAGCCAAGGGAATACAGCCGCAAGTTATGCCAGCTATAGCGTACAGCATATATCTGCGGTATAGTCGGCTTCACGCGGACAACACTGGCAGTCAAACAAGACCAGTGACTTATTTAAAACGCGACTTACAATGATAATTTTTTTGGCTTTTAGCCGAGGAGCATAGAGATGACAGGCAGCGTAGTGCATCTTAACTTTGGTACCAAGCGAGCAGTAGAGAGTGTCACAGCCGACCCGAAAAACACGGTACGCAGTGAGCGCTTTTTTAAGCTAGCGGATGACTGGTATTTCACCACCCGAGAAAATGTAACTCTGGGGCCGTTTGAATCGCGGGAAGAGGCCAAAATGGCTGTCGCCGATTTCGTCGATTTTATCAATAACGCCTCGCCGAAAATCGTACAGGTATTCAAGGGCGCCGAAGTCCAGGAATCGAGCGTAGTTTAACAAAAAGCTACGCTAGAACGCACCACCAGCCTCGGCAGGATACTGAGGGAGGGTGCTTTAGCCCCGCTAACTTCTAATTACCCCCTCCAATACCCCTCTAAGTAACGTCTGATAATCGTCATATCGCCAATGTCTCGCCAATGTCTTCCAGGCAGACTCTTATTGCGCCAGAACCTTATAATCAGGTTCGATCCCTCAGGCAACCATTCGGTATTCAAACTAAAAGTTCATCATAAGGCCGCAACGACTGGTCATTGACGAACCTCTACCCCGCGCTCCGCCATATACTGTTTGGCATCCGAGATACTATATTCCTGAAAGTGAAAAATACTGGCCGCGAGCACCGCGTCAGCTCCGCCTTCCAGCACACCATCCACCAAATGTTGAAGATTACCCACCCCACCGGAAGCAATTACAGGTACGCTGACCGCATCGCTGATCGCGCGAGTTAGCGCCAGATCAAAGCCGTTTTTAGTGCCATCGCGATCCATGCTGGTAAGTAAAATTTCTCCCGCCCCCAACGCCGCCATTTGCCTGACCCACTGTACCGCATCGATACCGGTAGACTTACGACCGCCGTGAGTGAATATCTCCCAGCGCGGCGTTTCTTCATCCTTACTCACCCGCTTGGCATCGATGGCAACCACGATGCACTGCGAGCCAAATTTTTCTGCCGCCTCGCGCACAAATTCCGGACTGTGAACCGCAGCAGAGTTAATGGCGACCTTATCAGCTCCCGCGCGCAACAGGGCTTTAATATCAGCTAAGGTTTTTACACCGCCGCCAACCGTTAGGGGGATAAATACTTCTGCCGCCATACGCTCAACGGTGTGTAAGGTGGTATCGCGACCTTCGTGGGTGGCAGTAATATCGAGAAAAGTGATTTCATCGGCACCTTCCTCGTTATAACGTTTCGCAACCTCAACCGGATCACCCGCATCGCGAATATCCAAAAATTGCACGCCTTTAACGACCCGCCCCCCGTCCACGTCGAGACAGGGAATAATACGTTTAGCCAATGCGGACATTAAAACCACCTCTTCACTTAATAAACTATAAAATACCGCACAACCGTTAAACCTTTACTTTTATTTTTCCCGCAACACCATAACTCCGTTTTGCTCAGTCATTTCCACCTTGGCGAGAAAACTATTACCCAGCAAAATGACCTCGGGATAATTACCTTCGATCACCGCAGCTGGAATATTGTAGTGAGTAATACCCCCCACTGAAACCTTATTGAGCATGACCTGATAGGTTTGCACCATACCTCCCGCCGTACTAGCCGCACCGCGATTTTTGCGCTCAAGCTTTAAACCCAGGCGCTTCGCATGTTGACTATTCATCGCGATAGAGGACGCACCGGTATCAACCATAAAGTCAAAGGGATAACCGTTAATCGCACCACTGCCAAAATAGTGTCCGTAATCCCCTCGAACCAGATTCACTTCCGCCTGCCGTGCCTCGGAGAAATTCGAAGCAATGTGCTCAGACAAACCCAGCGTATGGCGTTTGCCCTCGTGCTCCACCCGTGCTCCTTTACTACTGCTCTCTAGTAGCTTTACCCCTTCTGGAGAAGTTTGCCCAACCCTGAGAAAATGCTGTTTGCCGTCAATCTCTATCAGCGCCCGATTACCGAACAGACCTACTACTCGGATATCGATAGCTAACGCAGACCAGGATAAGGTCCCAGCACTAATGCCCACGCAAACTAGTAATACCGTTGCGATTCGAGGCTTATTGATAATATTCATATCAAACTCCCATCCACCACCTTGCTACCAGCACCACGGCTTGCAGTACCGCTACGGCAAACACTCCGGCGACCAAATCATCGATCATAATTCCCAGGCCACCACCGCAATGTTTATCTAACCAGCTAATCGGCCAGGGTTTTACAATATCGAAAAACCGAAATAAAGCGAAACCCAGTAACCACCACAGCCACTGCGGCGGACAAAACAATAAGGTCAACCACAAACCCGCGAATTCATCCCAAACGATACCGCCGTGATCATGCACACCCAGGGCCTTTGCCGCGTAACCACAAATAAATACCCCGGCGACAATTACCAGCGAGAGTAATAGTAGGTAAGCGGGTACAGACAGCATCGCTAGTAGGGGCATCAGCAATAACGCCAACAAGGACCCGGCTGTGCCCGGTGCTTTCGGCGCCAGACCACTTCCAAAACCGAAGGCCAATAGTAGTACGGGATCGCGCAATACTTGCTGAGCCTCAGACTTAAAAACCACGGGCGGCTCCTGCTCTGCGTTTACTTTAGGTATATCGGACATCGGCATCTTCTTTTAAACATCGACATATTTTTTAAACATTGGCATATTCTTTAAACATAGTCTTTAAACAGGATTTCTAAACATAGCCTTTAAACATGAACCTTAAACATGACTGCTAAAAATGCGCGTAACCTGATCGTTCGAGGGTAACAGAATTGCCGGCAGCATCGAGGCATTGCACACCGGTTCCGGGAACCAGTTCGCCAATCTCGGTAATCTGGGGCAGCCCCCCTGCCCCGTCTTCAGCCCGCAACGCCGCTAACTGATCCAGCTTTTCAGGCGGTACGGTAAAACACAATTCATAATCGTCGCCGCCACTTAAGGCCCACTCGCGCATCTGTTCATCGCCAAAGTGTTTAACCGCCACCTCTGGCAAAGGTAAGCGCTGGCGGTGAATCACCGCGGCAACATCGCTTGCCTGTGCGATGTGCCCGAGATCTGCTACCAGCCCATCGGAAATATCAATCATCGCCGAGGCAATATGTCGCAAATGCTGCCCCAGCTGTACGCGAGGCTCGGGGCACCAGAAAAAATCTTTCATTTTATTTTCAGCGGATAATCGTGTCGACGTAAATTCGGTCGAGGCATGCTGACTCGATGACTGCACCACCGACAACCCAGCCGCGCCCCGACCTAGCGACCCACTGACAAACACTTTATCACCCACGCTCGCGCCACTGCGAGTCAGCGCGCCACCCTTCGCCACGGCACCAAACATAGTAATCGTAATCACTAGCGGACCCCGCGTGGTATCGCCACCGGTGAGCACACAGGAAAATTCATCGGCGGCCGCGTGCAAGCCCGCACTAAAGCTTTGCAACCACTCCGTATCGGCCTCGGGTAAAGTCAGGGCCAACTGAAAGCAGCGCGGCTCCGCGCCCATGGCCGCAATATCGCTGACATTAACCCGCAAGGCACGCTGAGCAATATCAGCGCCGCGACAACCGGCAGGAAAATGCACACCCTCGACTAGCGTATCCGTCGTCACCACCAGGTCTTCATCTTCAGAGGGTCGCAGCACCGCACAATCGTCGCCGATGCCGAGTACAACAACACCGGGAGTATTTCCTCCAGCGTCTTTTCCCGTGCCTCTGTCAGCATCAAGC
Organism: Porticoccaceae bacterium; assembly: GCA_018069525.1. Lineage (GTDB taxonomy): Bacteria > Pseudomonadota > Gammaproteobacteria > Pseudomonadales > Porticoccaceae > JAGPUQ01. Next base: position 163,446 of record JAGPUQ010000009.1, read on the forward strand.
GATCTTAGAAAATAATCGCGGATTAGGGAAAACTCGTCCAGAGGCTTTTGATCTTGAGACATCTGATCCTGAGGCATAGGGCTACGATTAAAACCTTAGCGACGACCGGCGGCGATCTCTACCTGCCGACTATCCATAGCGACTTTATCGAGCACGCCGTTGATGTATTTGTAAGAATCGGTGGGGCCAAAAGTTTTAGCCAGATTGACGGCTTCGTTAATCGCCACCTTGTAGGGCACATCGATGCGATGTAACAGCTCGTAGGCACCCATGCGTAGCAAGGCTTTCGATACCGGATCCAAACCATCCTGATTGCGATCCAGATAGGGTTGGTAGGCCGCATCCAGGGTATCGACCGCGGCAGGAATGCCATGCAATAGCTCGCGAAAAAAATCCACATCGACCTTTTTCATATTACTATCGGCAAAAAACTGAGTTTCAATTTCGTTTATATTTTCGTCGGAAACTTGCCATTGGTACAAAGCTTGAACCAACAAGTGCCGGGCTTTCTTTCTGGTTGAGGGCAATACTGCCACACCTTACCTCACTATTTTGAGTTGAAATACACTTGTAACAATACGTCAAAGCTATCGAAGCTAAACAAACTACTTACCTAGATTAAATTTTCTTTAGCAGGGATACCATTTCCAGAGCCGTTAATGCCGCCTCTTCACCTTTATTCTCTTCGTTGTCGCCGGAGCGATCCTGCGCCTGTTTTAAATCATCGGTAGTCAGCAAGCCGAAAGCAATCGGCAAACCCGTGGTCAAAGCCACATGGCCAATGCCACGCGTGGTTTCTGCGCACACATATTCAAAGTGGGGAGTGCCGCCGCGAATCACGCAACCTAAGGTGATCACTGCGTCCACTTTTCCGGCTTGCGCAACTTTATTGGCTGCCAGTGGCAACTCAAAGGCTCCGGGTACTCGATAGACCTGGACAGCGTTCTCCGAAACGCCGTGGCGCGTTAATGCGCGCAAAGCGCCCGCTAATAAATTTTCGGTAATGTCGCTATTCCAACGCGCCACCACAATGGCAAACCGCGCATCTTCCGCATCGAAACTACCTTCAACAGGTCGGAACTCACTCATGCTCTTAACTCTCTTTAAAACAAAAACTACTCAGTGCAATCCACATACTCGACCAATTCCAAATCAAAACCGGAAATTGCATTGAAACGAAAGGGCGCGCTCATCACCCGAATTTTTTTCGCACCCAGGTCTTTCAGGATTTGCGAACCGGCACCAATTTGCAGATACACCGTTTCGGAAGCACGAATCGCTTTTTCCCGTCGGGTTAACAGCTGCTCCAATTCCTGCTCCACCATCTCAGCCGTTTGCTGCTGCAGGATGACCACGATAATACCCGCCCCTTCTTCCTCAACTTTCGCCATGGCTTTATGGATAGTCCAGCTTTTGTGGGGACCATTAGGTTCCACGCTGAAGATATCTCGCACACAGGTCGGCAAGTGCACACGCACCGGAATTGCTTTATCACTGCTAACCTCACCTTTCACCAGGGCAAAGTGTGTTTGTTGTCGCGCTGTATCGAGGTAGGTATATAATTTAAATTCGCCGTATGGGGTTTGAATTTCACGCTCTTTCAAACGCTCTACCGTCTGCTCATTGAGCATGCGGTAGTGAATCAAATCGGCGATGGTGCCAATTTTCAAATTGTGTTTTTCGGCAAACACTTCTAAATCTGGACGGCGCGCCATGGTGCCGTCGTCGTTCATAATCTCAACAATCACCGCTGCGGGTTCTGCCCCCGCCATGCGCGCCAGATCGCAACCAGCTTCGGTATGCCCAGCGCGACTTAACACGCCACCGGGCTGAGCTTTAAGAGGAAAAATATGTCCCGGCTGAACAATGTCTTCGGGAACAGCACCTTTAGAAACTGCCGCCAGCACCGTTGCGGCTCGATCCGCTGCCGAAATACCGGTGGTAACACCTTCTGCCGCTTCGATAGACAAGGTAAAGTTGGTGCCGTGACTAGAGGCATTAGCATCGACCATCAGCGGTAAAGCCAGTTGCCGACAACGCTGCTCGGTAAGCGTTAAACAAATTAATCCACGGGCGTGCATGGCCATAAAATTAATATCGGCGGCAGTGACTTTTTCTGCCACCATCACCAGGTCACCTTCGTTTTCCCGATCCTCGTCATCCATTAAAATAACCATACGCCCCTGGCGCAGGTCTTCGATAATTTCTTCGACGCTATTTAATGTCATTACTATTTTCCTAAACCTGAATATCTAAATTTTGCCGAGGATCAGCCGCCTTATCACCGAGCAATAAGCGCTCAAGGTAGCGAGCGATCACATCGACTTCTAAATTCACTTCGGTGCCCGCTTGATAATCACCCATAATGGTGTGCGCAATGGTATGGGGCACGATGTTCACTTCAAACTCATCGCCTTCGACAACATTGACGGTAAGACTAGTACCGTCGATGGTAATTGAGCCTTTGTGGGCAATGTACCTGGCCAGGGCTACCGGCACTTTAAGGCGAAAACGTTCCGAGCGGGCATCCGTCTCGCGGCTGGCCACAGTACCCACGCCGTCCACATGACCCGAAACTATATGGCCACCGAGGCGCGCGGAAAGCGCCAGTGCTTTTTCGAGATTCACTCGCTGCCCACTAGCCCAGGCACCCACCGCCGTACTATTAATGGTTTCCATGGATACATCGGCGACGAAACCATCACCCGGTAACTCAACAACGGTTAAACACACGCCGTTCACTGCGATGCTGTCACCCAATTGCACGTCATCGAGATTGAGCGTACCGGTATTAATCGACAGTCGTAAATCACCACCGCGTTGCTGCGTACTATTAATACTCCCAATGGACTCGATAATACCGGTAAACATTAATGCGGCTTCTTTAATGATAATGACGCTAATGAGGATGCCGACGGCGATGCGGTAATTCGGTAATCCGAGCCCACCGCGCGAATATCGCTAATATTTAATTCCAGCGCTTCAGCCATGGTGGTGAAGGGCAGCGCCGCCATGGGCATACCATCGCTGCCCATTAATTTCGCTGCCATATAAATCACAATTTCATCCACCAATTGTTGCTGTAAAAACACCCCAGCCAATTTGGCACCCGCTTCTATCAGCACTTCGTTGCACTCTCTCTCAGCCAGCGCTAACAATAATTTGTGTAAATCTACTTTGCCGTCTGGATTTGGCAAGGAACACACTTCCACAGTATCTAACTTTCTTTCTGCACAAATATTTTCTATCTGCGCTTTTTCAAGCGCCGTCGCGACCATAACCGGCCCCGGCAACTGAACAATATTTAAATCGCCCGTCGTGCGAAATTTACTATCGACAATAACTCGCAAGGGCTGACGCGCCGTAATCTCGGCTTTCGTCTCCAGGCTGCCATCAAGGTCTAACTCTGCTTCTCGCACCGTCATCGAGGGGTTATCTCGAATCACGGTGCCAATACCCGTAACAATGGCACAACTTTGTGCGCGCAAACGCTGCACATCGCGCCGCGCAGCGGGCCCGGTAATCCACTGGCTTTCGCCACTGGCCATCGCGGAACGACCATCGAGGCTCGCGGCCATCTTCAAGGTCACTCGCGGCAAACCGGTTTTACACCGTTTAACAAAACCGGGGTTTACCGCCAACGCCTCGGCTTCTAACAGTGGCCCACTTACCGTAATACCGGCAGTTTGTAACTGAGCAATACCTCCAGACGCAATCACGTGAGGGTCGGCCAGACCATAAACCACGCGCGCGATACCGGCTGTTATCAAAGCTCCCGTGCAAGGCGGTGTACGGCCTTGATGACTACAGGGTTCGAGAGACACATAGGCCGTCGCGCCTTGCGACAATTCTCCCGCTTGCGCCAGGGCATTGACTTCGGCGTGGGCTTCGCCAGCGCGGTGATGCCAACCTTCGCCAACTACCGCTCCGTCGTTCACGATCACACAACCAACCCGGGGATTAGGCCGCGCGGTATACCAGCCCTGTTTCGCCAATTGAATAGCGCGGGCCATGTACTGGGCATCCGTTGTACCCGTCATACTATTAATTCCGCTTCGCTGTTCATCGCTGCTCGTCGTTTAGTCTCCGGTTACTCATCACTTAAGTAGTGAATTACCCGGCTCAATTTCCTGCTCCAGACGATCCAGCTCAGCGCGAAATTCACTCAAATCCTGAAAACTACGGTACACCGAAGCAAAGCGAATAAACGCAATATCATCGAGCTTAAGTAATTGATGCATCACCTTTTCACCCACTGCAAGGGCGGCAATTTCACGCTCTCCGGTGCTCTGTAGCTCGCGCTTAATCGCACTAATCGCCGCCTCCACTGCCTCCACACTGACCGGACGCTTTTGCAAAGCACGGTTCATACCGGCGCGGAGTTTTTGCTCATCGAAAGGCTGACGAGAATCATCGCGCTTAATCACCCGTGGCATCAACAGTTCCGCCACCTCGAAGGTGGTAAAACGATCTTTACAGGACGCGCATTCACGCCGACGACGAATCTGATCACCATTGGCAACCAGACGGGAATCAATCACCCGAGTGTCATCAGCGCCGCAGAAGGGACAGTGCATATACGCAACCACCTTGATAAAAGCGATATTCTAACACGGCGATCCGCTATTCAAGAGCGTCCGAGCAAGGTGTTTGGGCCAGCCTAATGCTAGCCCCTAACAAAGAGTCCCTAGACGTAAACCGGGAAGCGCTTACAAATGTCGAGCACCTTGCCTTTCACCTCGGCAATCACCGGCTCTACCTTGCCAGCTTCAAGCCCTGCCAACACATCGCACATCCAATGGGTCAGTTCGATGGTCTCGGCTTCTTTAAAGCCGCGGGTGGTAATCGCTGGCGTGCCCACGCGCAACCCACTGGTCACAAAGGGCGAGCGCGGATCGTTGGGTACCGCATTCTTGTTGACGGTGATATTGGCTGCACCCAAAGCGGCATCCGCATCTTTACCGGTATATTCCTTACCGATCAGATTCACCAGCATTAAGTGGTTGTCGGTACCGCCGGAGACAATGTCGATACCGCGTTCGACAAACGTAGCTGCCATGGCACGGGCATTGGCGACCACTTGCTGTTGATAGACCGTGAAGTCCTCGCTCATCGCTTCTTTAAAGCTCACTGCTTTAGCCGCGATTACATGCATCAACGGGCCACCCTGGCCGCCGGGGAACACTGCCGAATTGAATTTTTTCTCCAGCGCTTCGTTGGCGCGGGCGAGAATAATACCGCCGCGAGGGCCACGCAGAGTTTTGTGGGTAGTCGAGGTCACCACATCGGCAATCGGCACCGGGTTGGGATAGCAGCCTGCTGCCACCAAACCGGCAACGTGGGCCATATCGACCATCAGATACGCGCCGACTTTATCGGCGATATCGCGAAAGCGCTGCCAGTCCATCACTCGTGAATAGGCGGAAAACCCGGCAATAATCATTTTGGGCTTGTGTTCCAGCGCCAGCGCTTCGACCTGATCGTAATCTACTTCAGCGGTATCGGCCTTCAAACCATATTGAATAGCGTGATAGGTTTTACCGGAAAAATTCGGCTTCGCACCGTGAGTCAAATGGCCGCCATCGGCCAAACTCAAGCCCAGCACCACGTCACCCGGCTCGCACAGCGCCTGGAATACCGCTGAATTCGCCTGGGAACCGGAGTGCGGCTGCACGTTGGCATAGTCCGCACCAAACAATTGCTTAGCCCGATCAATCGCCAGCTGTTCCGCCTGATCCACGTACTCACAACCGCCGTAGTAACGCTTGCCCGGATAACCTTCCGCATACTTATTGGTCAGCACCGTGCCCTGCGCCTGCATCACCAGCGGGCTGGTGTAGTTTTCGGAGGCAATCAGCTCGATATGCTCCTCCTGACGTCGCTCTTCCTGCTGAATGGACTGCCAGATTTCGGGATCAAATTGAGCGAGGGTCAAGTCTTTATCAAACATGGGCGGGGCACTCGGTAAAAATGAGGGCGAATTTTACACAATCCTTACGCGCGGGACTATTTATTCCGCGAGAAACCCCGTATTCCGAATAAACCAGGTAATCCTGGCCAAGAAACTGACATAAGCCCACAGCAGCTCCTATCGACGGCGACGCCGCCCTTTGCTCAAGCCTTGCTCAATTCCCACCGCTATGGGAGGATTCCCTCAACATAAGAAATACCAGACATAGCTCTACATTCGAACACACTCTAATAATAGTCAGGGGAAAACCATGTCAGATTTACTCACCGGCAAAGTCGCCATCGTTACCGGCGCGGCACGAGGCTTAGGACGGGAGTACGCGCTGGGTCTTGCGGCTCAGGGTGCCAAAGTAGTGGTCGCCGATATTCTTGATGGCGCTGAAACCGTCGCGATGATCAATAAGATCCACCCGGATGCCGCCATTGCGGTGGATCTGGATGTCACCAAGTCCGCGAGCACCGAAGCCATGGCGAAACAAACCGTCGACAAGTTTGGCCGCCTGGATATTCTGGTCAACAACGCCGCCCTGTTTGGCAAAAGCGCCGTCAGTAAAGGCGTAGAAATGAAGCCCTTCTCGGCCATTGCCGAAGAAGACTGGGACCGAATGATGAACATTAATGTAAAAGGCGTATGGAACTGCACCAAGGCTGCTTACCCCTATATGAAGGAGCAGGGTTACGGGAAAGTCATCAATATCGCGTCCACCAGCGTCTCCATGGGCGTGCCCTATATGCTGGACTACATCACCTCCAAAGGCGCGGTTGCCGCCATGTCGCGCTCCCTCGCTCGGGAACTAGGACCAGACGGCATCCGAGTCAATGCTCTGGCTCCGGGTTTTACCCTGTCTCAGGCATCCAAGGATCTTCTCGAAGACAGCGGCAACGACACCCTCGCCCCGACCGTCGTCGCCATGACCTGCCTGGGCGAAGCGCAAACCCCGCCCACTTTGGTAGGCACCGTGGTTTACCTGTCATCGGAACTCAGTGATTTTGTCACCGGGCAAATATTGAATGTGGATGGCGGAGCGAATTTTACCAGCAACTAAGGGAAAACCAATAACCCTTACTGGCTTAAAAACTAGCTCCTCATCGCGTAACCTATAAAGAACGCGAGGTAAACCGAAATGGATGCTCTACGTTACTTGCTACCCGCCAGCTTTATGGTGATCACAGGCTTCGGCATCTTCAACGGCGGGATAGCCACCTGGTCGGGCCTGGCACTATTCCCGATAGTCGCCTTTGCTGAATACTTTATGAAAGACGATATGCGCCTGCGCAACATGGGCACATTTTCTGGCTTATTCATGCTCTACATTCAATTCATACCCTGGATTTTTATGTGGTACGCGCTGTGGCATTTTCTTACCGCACCCTACGTGTGGTGGGAGTGGCTAGGCACATTTTTGTCGATCAGCACCATTACCGCCGCCGTTGGTTTGCCGGTTGCCCACGAGTTATTTCATCGACACGACAACGTTTCACGTTTTATCGGCAACTTATTTGCTGTTACTTTAATGGCCGGTGACGTAGAAAAAGAACACCGCATTGGCCACCATATCGAAACCTCAAGCGCCACCGATGTAGACACGCCCTACCGCGGCGAATCGGTTTATGGCTTTATTCCGAAACTCCTGATCTTCTTCCATACCGCCCCCTGGGAACTGGAAAAAAAGCGCTTTGCCAACAAGGGTAAAAGCCACTGGACTCTATTTAACCCCTTGCTGTGGGCATGGCTGGGATTTTTTGCCCTGGCCGCCGTTTTTGTTTCAACGGCCGGATGGCAGGCCGGGCTTACCGTCGTCGCCATTTCCAGCTTAGGGCAAAGTATCGTCTGCATATTTAGTTACGTTCAGCACTACGGTTTAATTCGCGTTCCAGGCACGCCGATTGAAAACCGACACGCCCTCAACCATATTCGCCCGCTGTCGCGCATACTGACCTTCGAGATCGTCACCCACTCACAACACCACACCGATCCGACGCTACCTTATTGGCAACTGACCCCCTACGAGGACGTGATTCGGCCAGGTAGCGCTTACGGATATTTCCTGCTCACCTTCATTCCTCCGCTCTGGCATAAAGTGATGAGAAAACATCTTACCGAATGGGATGAAAAATACGCCGACGCAGCCGAATTGAAACTCGCCGAAGCCGCAAACAGGAAGGCGGGTTGGGTGATCTAAAGCGGATGAATGATCTCGAGTTTTCTCCATGCTCTCCTCTGTCTGCGCGCGCAAAAAAACTAATCGAAACTTTATTTTGGGCCACCCTATATTATATTAGTAGCGGAACCTGGTTTCAGTCGCCATTTTTCAGAATCAAAGCACGAAACACAAAAAATATTTAAGCATTTTATTGTTTTTGATATTTTGATATTTTGATAGATTATCGAAATAAAACTAAAGACTTATAAGCAAAGAGTCATGATGACGACCGATAAAAAACTACATCTAGGTGCATTTATGCGCCCCGCTAGTATCCATACCGCGGGCTGGCAGTATCCGGGCCAGTTTTCCGACGCCAATTTTAATTTCGCTCACCAGGTACGTTTTGTTCAAACGCTGGAGCGCGGATTATTTGACGCGATGTTTATGGCGGACCATCTGGCGCTACTCAATATGCCGATGGAGGCGCTAAAGCGCAGCGCAACGGTGACTTCCTTTGATCCGATGACTTTATTGCCGGCCTTAGCAGTGGTCACTAAGCACATTGGTTTGATTTCTACTGCGTCTACCACCTATAACGAACCCTACCATGTAGCCCGCAAGTTTTCGTCCCTGGATCATATTAGTAATGGCCGCGCCGGATGGAATTTGGTCACCTCGGCTAATCCTGCCGAGGCGCTTAACTTTAACGTTGAAGCCCATATGGAACACGATACCCGCTACCGTCGGGGACGGGAGTTCTACGACGTGGTGACGGGACTGTGGGATAGCTGGGCGGACGATGCGTTTATTCGCGACCAGGAACAGGGCAACTATTTCGATCCGGACAAACTGCATACACTGGATCATAAGGGTGAATTTTTCTCGGTCAAAGGCCCACTCAATGTCGCTCGACCGGTGCAGGGCTGGCCGGTGATCGTGCAGGCCGGGGCTTCGGATGCGGGTCGGCAATTAGCGGCGGAAACTGCGGAGATGGTCTTTGGTGCGATGAGCCAGTTACCGGCAGCACAACAATACTACGCGGACGTAAAAACCCGTATGCAGGCGGTGGGTCGGTCGCCGGAACATATGAAAATATTGCCAGGTTGCTTTGTAATTACCGGCGATACGCTAGCGGAAGCCAAAGCCAAAAAAACCAAACTGGATAGTTTGGTTGATCCTGCCAGCGGCATGGCATCCCTATCGGTGCAATTGGGATGTGACGCTTCCCAATTTGATCTGGACAGGGTGCTGCCGGAAATACCCGAATCCAACGCCAGTAAATCGTCCCGGCAGAAACTTATAGATTTATCCAAAAACGAAGGCATGACCGTGCGCCAACTGGCACAGATGATTGGTGGTAGTTTTGGCGTACTGGAAATGGTCGGCACCCCGGCGATGGTAGCGGAACAAATGGAACAGTGGTTGATGGCGGACGCCTGCGACGGCTTTAATATTATGTTTCCCTTTCTACCCTCCGGCATGGATGACTTTGTAGACAAGGTGGTACCAGAATTACAACGACGGGGCTTATACCGCACCGAGTACGAAGGCAAAACGCTGCGAGAAAACCTGGGTATTCCCAGACCGGAAAACCAGTTTTTTACCAAAGAAAAAGCATTTAAATAAACTTAAACTGGAAACATACTGGCGTAGTACGATTACGATTTTTCTATAACGGAATAAAAACCGAAATCCAAGGGTTAACAGGGGGAACTAACAGGGATTCGGCTGGTTGGAAGCAAACCTTAACTACCGTGCTCTCTTTTGTCCCGTCTCGACCAAATCGAACGCCGCTTTAGCCATTTCTTCCGGATCGCCGGCCTGGCCAGTTAGCAGTTCGAAAAACTCTCGATCAGGTACGCTTACCCCGGCCTGCACTGCAGGACGCGCTTCGATTACGTCGAGCCAGCGCCTAAGGTTATCAAACTCATCCACCGGCACGCCCGCCCAAAAATAAATCCTCACCCAGGCCCAGTTTGCCATATCGGCAATTGAGTACTCACCGGCAAGGTATTCGTTTTCCGCCAGATGACCATCCAGTACCGAGAAGAGTCGCCGAACTTCCCCCTGATAGCGATCGATTACGGTGGGAATTTTTTCTGGGAAATAACGCGAGAATACATTCGCTTGCCCCATCATTGGGCCGATACCACTCATCTGGAACATCAGCCATTGCATCACCCGTGCCCGCCCGGGTACATCTGACGGCAGGAAACGACCACATTTTTCGGCAAGATGAATCATGATGGCGCCGGATTCAAATAACGTAATATCCTCGTCCGTATCGATAATCACCGGGATTCGGCCATTGGGATTAAGGCGTAAAAAATCCGGCAACTTCTGGTCTCCAGTCATAATATCGACGGGATGCACCGTGTAGGGAATCGCCATTTCTTCCAGTGCGATAGATGCCTTCCAACCGTTGGGGGTCGAAGCGGTATAAAGTTCGATCATGGGGCTTTCCTATTGCTAAGGGCTTCCTGCTGCTAAGGGCTTCCTGCTGCTAAAGGCTTCCTACTGCTAAGGGTTTTTGCACTTAATTTGTAACATTACCTTTCGTGGCAGACACGCTAACAGAAAATTGTCGGGAGGCCACTCTGCTATTTTGCACAGCCCGACCGCAGAATTGGATCCTATAAAGATAGCTGAACACCTGTTGCCCGCGTGAATAATTACGTAGGATGACGGCTGAATACTCACCGCCAATAAGGAGTCTGATCATGGAATACGTAAGTCCGAATGACGTTATCAACGGGGATGGTCTACGCATAGTTTTGGTTCAGCATAGACCGAGCCCCTGGGGGCAGGCTGCCAAGGCGATGATGGAATACAAAGGATTGAGTTACACCGCAGCCCCGTGGGAAGGCGGCGGCACCAACGATGAGATCGTTAATTGGTCGGGCGCCAAAGGTGCGCCGGTGGTTGCCTGGAACGACGAAGCGCCGATTAACCGTTGGGATGACATCCTGTTCCTGCTCGAACGACTCGCGCCCGAAAAGCCCTTGATCCCGGAATCGGTAGAAGATCGCGTACTTACGCTGGGGCTTTCCTATGAAATTTGTGGGGAACTCGGTCTCGGCTGGAACCGGCGACTGAGTCTGTTCCGCCCCGGTCTGGAATCCGGGCAGGCTCCGGAGGGTCTAAAGCGCATGGGCAGCAAATATGGTTTCTATCCCGACGACGTGGCGCGCGCCGACGAACGACAGATCGCCACACTTCAGGCATTGGCCAAACGTCTCAAAGCTCAGCAACAAGCGGGTAGCGAATTCTTCGTCGGCAATAGTATTACGCCCGTTGATTTCTACTGGACAGCATTCAGCAACCTCTTTGCCTTGATGCCGCCAGAGATATGCCCCATGGCCAAAGAATCCCGCGCCATGTTCGAGGCAATGGACGACAGCGTGCGCAATGCCATCGATCCCATACTTATCGAGCACCGCGACCGGATTATGGCGAATTACTTCAAAATACCAATGGAGATGTAATTGTTTTAGGTTATTAAACGGCTATGCGGGCGACCTGCTGGCCGCTTAACTCTATCATTTAAAAGCTACTGAACGCTGGAAAATCCGGGCATTTTTAAACCGGAAAATTTTTTTGACAGTAAACAATAACCAAAACCTTTCCATAAAAATTTCTTAAGGAAGCTAAACGATGGCAACTTATGTAATTGCACAAGCCAAGACGAAAGATGCAGAAAAACTCGCGACCTATGGACAAGCCGCTGGCCCCACCATCGCGGAACACGGCGGAGAAATGTTTATGCGCGCGCCCGTTGTTGAGGTGCTGTGTGGCAACACCAATTTTGAGCGTTTCCTCATGATTAAATTCCAGGACGTAGATACCGCCCGCGCCTGGTACAACAGCGATACTTATCAAGCGCTTATCCCACTGCGTAACGAAGGCGCAGACATATCATTAATACTGGTGGAAACAGCGGATTAACACGTAGCTAAGCATTTGACTACTGCCTATTCAGCGAGCGCGAACCTATCATGACGACAATATCTAAAATAGATTTTTAGATATAACAAAAAGGTATCGATTATGGCTCATTTAAATACACTGCCAGAAAAGTCCACTCTGTTAGACGTTTTTTCTGCTTACCCAGCGCTAGCCAAACCAGCCCTGGTGCTTTGCCAGCATATTCTGCGAGGACCTTCCGAACTTAGTATTTCGCAACGGGAGTTTCTGTTCGCATTTGGCTCGGGTATCAATGCCTGTAACTTCTGTTACGGCTCGCACACCGCCGCCGCTTCGGCCCTTGGCATGGACGGGGATTTAATTCGAGCCGCCGTGGCCGATATTGAACAAGCGTCGGTCGACGAGGAATTCAAACCCTTGCTTCGCTATGTTAAAAAACTCACCGAAACACCCAGCCAAATAGTAAAAGCCGACGCAGACGCTGTACGCGCAGCAGGCTGGAGTGATGACGCATTGCACGATGCCATCGCCGTTTGTGCGCTCAATAATTTTTTTAATCGCTGGGTCGACGGCTGCGGTGCAGATGCGGACGATGATTTTCTGGCCAAAGCCGGAAATATGTTGGCTGAGAACGGCTACGAAATTTTTTCTTCAACGGAATAAAATGAAGCGCTCGAAATCGGGGCGCTAAAAAGTCTAGCTCACGCTTGCTAGTTGGCTTCAGCATCAACTAGCCTGCGGTTCTAGTCTTTGGGCGGCCCTCCGATCATGGGGTCCCAATCCGCCTTGCCAAGTAAAGCGAGGCCGAGTGCTTCGTAATTCTCATCACTAACTATCCCGTGCTGGGTACCGGTATAAATATCGCGCAGGCAACGTTGTAGCGGATGCGGTTTATAAAGCGCGACTCCGGTACCGTAGCGGTAAGCGAAGGTCGCGACTTCAGCAGCGACCTCGGTGACATAGACCACCGCTGCGCGACACTCACTCCAGGTCACCAAAGATACTTGATCATTTTCTTTGCACGTCCCCTCCCACACCTGATTCAGAACATCCAGCGAATAAGCCCGCGCACCCGCCAACTTGCAGGAGATAACACCCAGCTCTTTATGGAAAGCCCCTCGGTCGGCCAGGGCAACGCCACTAAATTTACGCTTTTTATTGCTCGCCAAATCTATAATTTCCGCTAACGCGCGCTTGGCCACACCCAAAGCAAAGCCAACATGACAGGCGGAGACATAACCGTAAAGTGGCAAGCGAAAAAGCGCGCCACCCCGGTGCGGAGGATCCCGCTGCAACACAAAATCATCGGAGACAAACACGTCATCAAAGCGATAGTGAGAACTGCCGGTGCCACACAAACCAGCGGAGTGCCAGTTATCCTCAATAATGACATCCTTAATCGGCACACAGATCATGCGCACATCGGGAGTACCATCAGGCAACAGTACCGGCTCACCATTCACTGCAAACACTGCGGCCGTTGACACCCACTCAGCGTGATGAATACCACTACCAAAGGCCCAGCGACCATTGACCCTGTAGCCACCTTCCACTTTTTCAGCCAAACCGGAGGGGATTACCGATCCAGAACTACGCGGAATACGCCCATCCTTAAACACCTCCGTAACCGCTACGTCGCTGGCCATACCGCCCAGCAAACCCAGGGCAGTAGCACCAATAAAACAGCACCAACCCGCCGCGCCGTTCGCTTCACTGACGATTTCGTAGACCTCTGCTTGAGTCACCAGGTCTGCCTCCTGACCACCTAGCGAACGCGGCGCGCACATAGATAATAATCCTGCGTCATACATAGCGTCGACCGAGCTCATCGCTAACGTTCTATCAACCTCGCTTTGCTCCGCATCGGCTTCAAGAATCGGGCGGATAGAATGCGCTTTAGCCAGCAGTTGATCGCGCTCAGTAATTTGTAATGGGTAGGTCATAATGCACCTGCGTCTCTATGTTTTTATAATGCTTATCCAGACGGCATACGGAGTTTTATTTTTTTTCAATAATCCCTAAACGCATACGCGTGTTTAATTTGGAAAGCCTGAATCCTGTTATTTAAAAAACCGCTGGATACTGGAGAAATCCAGATCCACGTTACTTTCATCACTACCCGCATATAGCCCGTAAAGATTATTCGCCAATGCACCCATCGGCGTTGCGGATTTACTCGCCAGCGCGGCTTCCATGGCCAAACCTAAATCTTTTTGCATCAACTTAACCATAAAACCACCGGAATAATCGCGGCTGGCGGGCACGCCTTCCATTACGCCGGGGTAAGGATTGTATTTTTCCAGCGACCAGTTACAGCCCGAACTCTTCAGCATAATTTCAGACAGGGTTTTGGGGTCGAGGCCGTTATCAACCCCGAGCTGTAAAGCCTCGGCGGTACCAATCATATGCACGGCGAGCAGCATATTGTTGCAGGCTTTGGCCACCTGCCCCGCGCCGCTGGGGCCGGCGTGAAAAATATTCGCACCCATGTGCTGAAGTATTTCTTTAGCGGCTTCGACATCGGTGGCTTCACCCCCACACATAAAGGCAAGCGTACCGGCTTCGGCACCGGCAACGCCGCCGGATACGGGCGCATCTATCACTCGCACTTTGCGCTTCGTAGCTTCTTCACCGATACGGCGAGAACTGGCGGCTGCAACGGTAGAGCAATCTATTAGCAATGCGCCGGGTTCGACTAAATCTAATAAACCCACGTCGTCGATATAGAGATTTTCCGCTATCGCACCGTTGGGCAGCATTGACACCACAAAGTCGGCACCGGCGACGGCGTCTTTTTCATTAGCGGCTGCGCTACAACCGTCTGCCACGGCTTTTTCAACCGAAGCGGGCATCAGGTCAAAAGCGCTTACCTGAAAGCCGGCTTTCACCAGGTTGGCGGCCATCGGGCCACCCATATTACCCAAACCAAAAAATGCGACTTTCTTTGCCATGATGATTGCCTGTTTGTTTTTTGTAACCAGTTTTTTTAATTAGATCTCTAACTAATTGGGATTTATAAATCAGCCAAAGGATGAGCACCATCTGCCCAGGGCGAGCTTAAGTACTGCTCGCGTATCTCCGCGCTTAATTCGGCCAGGGTAGCGGGCACAAAATTCGGCGCATTGTCTTTTTCAATAATCTGTGCCCGCACACCTTCTTGAAACACGCCGTATTTACAGCAGTTAATCGCGGCGATTAGTTCCAGTCGAAAAACATCGGCCAGCGGCAAATTTTTGCCAAGCTGGTGTAATTCGTAAGCGAGAAAGATTGACACCGGACAACCGCGTTGATGACTACTCACGGCACGGGACAACCATTTGTCGTCACCGTCATAAGCAGAAATTGCCGCCGAGACCGCTTCGAGACTATCTTTGCTCGTTACGGACTCTATCCAGCCTTCGTGGGCTTGCAGTTGCGAGGCGGGCAGTTGATCCTCGTGTTGATTTTCAATTTTGGCTAGCGCAACGGCCACAAGCTCACGGTTAATAGACTCACGGTTGCTTTCCGCACTACTCACCCATTCAAGTTCTGCCAAACTATCGAGCATGGCCACTTTTTCACCGTGGGGAATAAACACATCGGCAAGACCGGTATAAATTGCATCGTTGGCGTTTATTTGTGCGCCGGTCATGGCCAGGAATAAACCCGTATTGCCCCGCGCTTGATTCAAAAAATAGCTACCGCCGACATCGGGAAATAAACCCACGCCGATTTCGGGCATGGCGATGCGGGTGTTTTCGGTCACCACGCGGAAAGCTCCGCCCTCGAATACGCCCATACCGCCGCCCATTACAAAACCATTGCCCCAGGTAATAATAGGCTTGGTGAAATTATGTAAACGATAGTCGAGGCGATATTCTCGCGAGAAAAAATCGGTGGCGTAGGCGTTGTAGTTTTCACCACACTCCACCATGGATTCGTACAGCATACGTATGTCGCCACCAGCGGCAAAGGCGCGATCGCCGGCGCTGTCGATCAACACCGCGACAATATTGTCGTCGGCTGCCCACTTGTCTGCCTCGGCGGCAATTAAATCCACCATTGCTAAACTGAGGGAGTTGAGCGATTTCTCTGCATTAAGTGTGGCGATGGCAATTTTTTTACTGCTGCCAACACAGCGCTTTTCGCTAAAGAGTACGGCTTGCTCCGAGATACTATTCGACACGCGTATTTCCTTTTAACCGTTCTTCCACTCGGGAGAGCGTTTTTCAACAAAGGCGGCGACGCCTTCTTTTTGATCTTTACTGCCCCACAAGTCCATAAAGGCATCGCGCTCAAATTTAAAGCCGCTGTTCAGCGAACGTTCTCGGGCAGACATGGTTAAGGCCTTACAAATGCGCACGGACGTCGGACTTTGCTTTTCGACTTTTTCCGCCAGCTCCAGCGCTTTTTCCAGGCCGGTACCCGTGGGCACGACTTCCTGCACTAAACCAATCTGCTCGGCTTTGGCCGCTTTAACTCGCTCGCCCAGTAAAATCATGCGCTTGGCCCAGCCTTCGCCAATTAACCAGCTTAAATGCTGGGTGCCCAGGCCGCCGGGCAACAAGCCCACGGTGCATTCTGGCAAAGCCATTTGCGCCTGCTCTTCGGCGATACGAATATCGCAAGCTAGAGCACACTCAAGACCGCCGCCCATGGCAAAGCCGGTAATGGCGGCGATGGATACACCTTGATAATGAGTTAACGCTTCAAAGGCGGTGCCGAAGGCTTTAATAAAATCGAAGGCATCGCCGCCGTTGTCGTGATTAAAGCGCGTTAGATCAGCACCGGCGCTAAAGAATTTTTCACTGTCGCTGGTAAGAATCAGCGAGAAATTTTCTTTATCGGCATTTAACTCGGCCACGACCTGTTCTAGGTAAGCCAAACTTTCCGGCGTCCAGGTATTGGCGGGCGGATTGTTCATGGTCAGGATGGCGGTGTGACCGCGTTTTTCAACTTTGAGTAGTTCGCTCATAATAGTTTGCTCATGATGACTTATTAGTGAATATTTATCAGTGAAGATTGATTAGTGATGCTTTATTAATGAAAATTTAAGCGTGGCCATTTATTCGTGATAACTAACTGGTAATAACCGAGTTATCGAATCATTTCCGTTGCGCCTTCTTCAAGAATACGGCGGGCAATAATCACGCGCATAATTTCGTTAGTACCTTCCAGAATTTGATGCACCCGCGTATCGCGCAAAAACCGCTCGATGGGGTATTCCCGCAAATAACCGTAACCGCCGTGTAATTGCAGCGCTTCGTTACACACCTGAAAACCAATATCGGTGGCCAGACGTTTGGCCATGGCGCAATAAGTGCTTTTGTCCGGATCGTCGGCATCTAGCTTACTCGCAGCGAGGCGAATCATCTGCCGTGCCGCCACTAATTCCGTCACCATGTCGGCCAACTTAAATTGCAAAGCCTGAAAACCGGCGATGGGCTTACCGAATTGTTTACGCTCCTGCACATACTGTTGAGCGTGCTTAAGCGTGGTTTGCGCCGCACCAATGGAACAGGCGGCAATATTGATACGCCCACCATCGAGACCTTTCATTGCAATTTTAAAACCCTCGCCCTCTGCTCCCAGGCGATAGGCGGCCGAAACACGCACGCCTTCAAAAGTGATGGTGCGCGTAGGCTGGCTGTTCCAACCCAGCTTGGTTTCGTTTTTACCGTAGCTAATACCGGGCAAGTCTGCCGGAACGGCAAAGGCGGTAATGCCCGTCGCACCGGAATCGATATCCCCCGTGCGGGTCATTAACACCAGTACATCGGTACTACCGGCGCCGCTAATAAACGATTTGCTACCGTCAATTATGTAATCTGCTCCATCACTAACCGCCCGAGTGCGGATCGACGCGGCGTCGCTACCGGCATTGGCTTCGGTCAAACAATAGGAGGCGAGCTTTTCACCAGTGACTAGTTGACCACACAATTCCCGATGTACGGTTTCCGTGCCCCAGGTACAGGCCATCCAGGTCGCCATATTATGGATGGAGATAAAAGCTGCGGTGGAACTACAGGCCCCAGCCAACTCTTCGAGAATAATGCTCGCATCCAGGCGCGACATAGCCATGCCGCCAATCGATGTACCACCCACTGATTCCGGGCTATACATACCGCAAAAACCCATCGCACCTGCGGCGGCAATCGTGTCCCGAGGAAAGAATTTTTCTTCGTCCCACTCAGCGGCATAGGGTGCCATTTCACCCTGAGCAAAGGCTCTGGCCGCATCCTGAAATGCAATTTGTTCTTCGTTGAGATTAAAGTCCATAGCTTCCCGTGCTTATTTCCGAGTCGTGCCTAGTTCCGAGTCGTGCTTATTTCCGAGTCCTGCCTATTTTCAAGTCGTGCTTATTTCAAAGCTTACTTTAAATTAATGGACATATTCGGGCCGCTGACTGAATCGTCGTCAAACCAACGGGCGGTAATGGTTTTGGTTTCGGTATAGAAGCGCACCGCCTGTTTACCGTAGGCGTGCAAGTCACCGTGAAAGGAACCGCGCCAGCCGGTAAAGGAGAAGAACGGTAGCGGCACCGGAATCGGCACATTAATACCCACCTGGCCCACCAGAATTTCGTGCTGATATTTTCGGGCAGCCCCACCGGAGGCGGTAAAGATGGAGGTACCGTTGCCACGAAAATCTTCATTAATGGCGGCAATCGCCTCGTCCAAAGTATCCATAGTCAGCAAACACAATACCGGGCCGAACACTTCGTCCTTATAGACGGCCATATCGCGAGTGACATCGGTAAAGATGGTGGGGCCAATCCAGTTGCCATCCGGATAGCCTTCCACGGTGCAATCGCTACCGTCGAGCAAGCAGGTAGCACCCTCCGTTTTGGCAGTGGCAATGGCCGCGATAATTTTTTGCTTCGCCGCAGCATTGGTTTGCGGGCCATAGGCTGCGCCCTTATCGGACCAGGCTCCAGGACGAATTTTTTCGGCGGCGGCCGCAATATCGCCCGCCCACTCAGCGGCTGCACCCACCAGAATTACATTGGGAATCGCCATGCAGCGTTGCCCTGCCGCACCAAAGGCAGAACCGATAATATTATTCACCACCTGATTCTTGTTCGCGTCCGGCATTACCACCATGTGGTTGTTAGCGCCGGTCATGCACTGCATGCGCTTGAGATTTTCCGTACCTTTGCGATAAATATGCTTACCCACGGGCACCGAACCCACAAAGGAACCCGCACAAATATCGGGATGTTCCAGTAGGTAATCCACTTGATGCGCACCACCGTGAATAATTTGCATCACGCCTTTAGGCGCGCCGGCTTCTTCAAACAATTCGACCAGGCGGGTGGGAGTCAGCGGGTCACGCTCGGAGGGCTTGAGAATAAAAGTATTGCCGCAGGCGATGGACAGCGGAAACATCCACAGGGGGATCATCGCCGGAAAGTTAAACGGGGTAATACCCATGCACACGCCAATGGGCTGCACAAAGGAATAGGTATCGATACTGCCCGCCACATTTTCGACGGTTTCACCCATCATCAGACTGGCAACATTGGCAGCGTGCTCGACAACTTCGATACCGCGCCACACATCGCCCTTGGCATCCTCAAAGGTTTTACCCAGCTCCTGGCTGATGATTTCGGCGATTTCGTCGTGGTGTTTTTTCAGTAAGTGCTGATAGTTGAGCATAATGCGGGCGCGCTGTGGCACCGGTACTTCCTTCCAGGTCTGAAAGGTGGCTTTGGCCGAAGCGATGGCCCGATCCATTTCGGCATCCGTGGCGGCGGGCACCTGGCTCAGTACTTCCTGAGTGGCGGGGTTAATCACCGGGGTGAACGTGGTGCTGGTGCTTTTCACCCACTCGCCACCTATAAATAGGGGAACTGTGTCAGGGAAGGTGTTAGGGAGTGTGCTGGGGGATGCCATGGAAAACCTCTGAACGGAGTTAGGTCGTGTAATCGGTCGGTGATTGTACTGAATCCACCCTCATCGTAAAAGGCGGAGATCAAGGTATCGAGGCAGTATACTGGCAGCTGCTTGAAACACGGCCTTAGAGGAGCAAATAATGGATCAATCCCCAGATCAGCAGTCTCCAGATCAACAACGCGAACCTAACCTCACCAGCGTTCGCCCAAACACCAGCTTTATCGACGAATTACTCTCCGCTAAAGCGGTCTACGTGCTCTACCTGGCGGGACTAGTGACTGGCGGCCTAAGTAGTATTGTCGGTGTAGTGATTGCTTATATACAAGGTAACAACCTGGATAGCGCGCAGGTTCAGGAATGGGAACGCAGTCATTACCAATATCAAATTCGCACATTCTGGATTGGCCTACTGTACATGGTAGTCGGCACCATTTTACTGTTCGTGTTAGTTGGCTTTTTCGTGTGGTTGTTTTGGCTGATATGGCTGGTGATACGCTGCGTAAAGGGTTTGCAACTCGCTGGGGAACACAAACCGATCCCCAACCCCACGGGGTGGTGGTTTAGCTAACTGCCGATCGGCGCAAGACAAAGGCGTCTCGATCAAATTGCTCGAGAAATGCAGGTATTTGATCGCCGGGTATCGGATGACTAAACAGATAGCCCTGTGCCACATCGCAACCTTTGTCCTGTAAAAACTGAAGTTGTGCTTCTTCTTCAACTCCCTCGGCAATAATCGTAAAACCTAAACTTTTGCCCATCACAATAATCGCATTGGCAATCGCGGCATCGCCCTCATTGACCCCCAGACCTTGCACAAACGAACGATCTATTTTTAGGGTGTCCACCGGGAAACGCTGCAAATACATCAGCGACGAGTAGCCCGCGCCAAAGTCGTCAATAGAAATTATCACGCCCATGGCTTTGAGCGCCTCAAGTGTGACGATGCCCTTATCCACATCGCTCATCATCACACTTTCGGTGAGCTCCAATTCCAGGTACTTTGCCTCTAGCCCGGTTTTTTCTAATGTGGTTGCCACCATAGTTTCCAGCTTACTACCGTAGCGAAATTGCAAACTGCTCAAGTTAACCGCCACTTTCAGGGCTGGCTGGCCCTGCTCCTGCCATTGCTTAAGCTGCGCACAGGCCGTTTCCAGCGCCCAGGCACCAATGGTAATAATTTGACCGGTGTCTTCCGCCAGCGGAATAAACTCATCTGGGGGAATTACCCCAAACTCGAGGCTGTTCCACCGCAACAAGGCCTCCACACCGATTATTTGTCCCGTATTTAGATCAATTTGGGGCTGGTAGTCGAGGGAAAGCTCGTCTTTATCCAGAGCCCCGCGCAAACCCGACTCCATGTTGAGCCGTTCCAGAGCCCGGTCATTCATATCATCGAGGTAAAAGCGATAGGTATTTTTACCGCCGCGTTTGGCCTCGTACATTGCGGTATCGGCATTTTTTAACAGCTCGTCGGTATCCACACCATCATTTGGATACACGGCAATGCCGATACTCGCGCCAACATACAATTCGTGCTTACTGGTGCCGGTTCCTGCATCAAGTAAGAATGGCTCCTCCAACATTTCATGAATGCGCTTGGCTACGATGGCAGCATCGGCTTGATCCCTTAAGCCCGATAACAACAGGGTAAATTCATCGCCGCCCAGGCGAGCCAACATATCGGATTTACCGCTGCGAGCAGCCAGATCGCTAGAACGTAAGGCCAACACCAGGCGATCGGCAAACTGCTTTAACAGACCGTCGCCAACGTGATGCCCCATGGAATCGTTGACCCGTTTAAAGTCATCAATGTCCAGGTAAATTACCGCCAGAGGCGTATTTGTGCGCTTATGAAAGCTAAGCAGCAGTGTCAACTCTTCCATAAACGCGGTGCGATTATGGAGCCCGGTGACCGCATCGTAAAACGCCATGCGGCGAATGGTCTCTTCGTTGCGGCGCTGCTCGGTAAGATCTAAAACCGTACCCATGTACCAGGTGGGCTTGTTCTCTGCATTAACGGCGGAAGCTTCCCCTACATTACGAATACACCGGATCTCCCCCTCGGCAGTAATCACTCGGTATTCAAACGACAAGGGTTTACCTTTTAAAGCCTTGCTGTCTACCTCTTCAATGAAAAGCTCTAGATCCTCTTTATGTATGACATCCATATACTTTTTCACACTCGAGGTCGCGTCGAAGGGATGCCCAACTATCTGGCTAGCTTGCTCAGAGAAATATAATTTGTCGTTGCTTAAATCCCAATCCCAATAGCCGAGATTGGCCATTTGCTGGGCGCTGAGTAAGCGCAACTGGCTGCGTTCCAGCTCAGTAAAGGTTTTAGCGGCACGTAAAAGATAACGGATGCGCTGAACCAGAATTGTCCAATTAACCGGCTTGCTAACAAAGTCAGTTGCCTGCGCTTCATACGCCTGTTCAATGGCTTCGGCATCGTCCCGACCGGTCATCATAATGACCGGTATATTTTCGCCGCCAGGCATAGCTCTCAAGCGTCCACAGGCCTCGAAACCACCCATCTCCGGCATTTCAACGTCCAGTAGAATAAGATTCGGTTTATCTGCCTCAAATTGAGCCAGCATATCCAGGCCATTTTCGGCGAGCGATACTATAAAACCCTGCTCTTCCAGTAGGGCTTTAGCAATTTCCCGAGCAATGTGGTCGTCATCGGTAACCAGCACATGCTGTCCGAGGAGGTTCTTACCTTCCGGTTCCGGTATAGCTACTCTAGTATTGGGCAAACTCTGTCCTTTCATTAATTTTATTATGTGGGGACAGCATCGAGGCTCCATGCCATTGTCAGCCTTGTTAGCCTTGTTAGCCTTTTAGCTATCCGCCGGGATAACGCTTCGCGACAACTTCAACCGGAGGCCCCGCCGACCCTCCGTCTTCGTCACAACACCCACAGGTGTTGACGCTACCCGAAAGAGTCAATCGGATGACATTGATTATAACTGATCGCTACGAAATCGCATCTTCAGTATCGATTGACAAGATTCGATGATCGGCAAATATTGCCAACGGGGCAGTCACGAACATTGCATATATTGATACTGACTATCTCTCTATTATTATTTGCAGCAAAACAAATTACCAGACGCCGTGTTTAGGGCCGGCAGCCAAACCCTAAGCGACTACCGCCGCCCGCAACTCAGCTGCAACGCGGGCGAATTCGGCGCGCAGCTCAACTAACTGAGCCCCTGCTCCATCCAACTGACCACTGCGCCCGGTCTTTTCCAGCTCCGCACAATATTTTGCCAGGGTCAAAGCCGCCATGTTGCCACTGGACGATTTCAAAGCATGGGCGGCTTTCCATAGACCTGGCCCATCGCCCTCATCCACCGCCTGATGTAATCTGACCTGTAATTTTTCAGTAGAATCCAAAAACATATCGACGAGCTTTACCAATTTCCCCGCTCTGCTACCGGAATACACCTTCTTTAATCGTGCCCAATCGGCGGGATCGAGCGCGGGTGACGCTTCTCGACTGAAGTCATCGGCTTCAATATTAGCACTTGGTTGGCTGGTACTCCCCGCAGACAGGTTCGGTATCAACCACCGGGACAATAAGGTCGCGAGACCTTGTTGAGAAAAAGGTTTACTCAGGTAATCATCCATCCCGCCCGCAAGAAATCGCTCTCGGTCGCCGACCATCGCATTCGCCGTAAGCGCCAAGATGGGTGTTCGATGTCCCTCACTCTTACCCTCTTCCATTTCGCGAATCATCTCCGTCGCTTCCATCCCGTCAACCCCAGGCATGTGGATATCCATAAGCACCAGATCATAGCGAGTTTGACAGACCGCAGAGTATGCCTCCCGACCGTCGCTAACCACATCGACCTGAAGCCCCAATTGTTCCAGCATCTCCTGTGCTACTTCCTGATTAATTGGGTTGTCTTCGGCAAGGAGTACGCGTCCCGATAAAGCTTGTGAACGCAGCACTTCAACTGCATTCTCATTTTTCACTCCACCAGTCTCGGGCTTCCCAACTGCCGCTGACGGATCACCAGAATTACTCTGTTGTGGCTTAATTAATGAGATTAATTTTTTGTTCGGCTCACCCAAAAATACCGGTATTTGATCGGCGGGCAGCGGATGGCTCAACAAAAAACCTTGCGCTATATCACAGTCTTTTTCCTGCAAAAACTGCAATTGAGCTTGCTCTTCAACGCCCTCGGCGACAATCATAAAACCAAGACTTTTGCCCATCGCAATAATCGCATTAACAATCGCGGTGTTACCGGCATCGACACCCAAACCCCGAATAAATGACTGATCTATTTTTAGAATATCGATAGGAAAACGTTGCAGATAGCTCAGCGAAGAATGACCCGTGCCGAAATCGTCGATGGATATTTTCACTCCCATTAATTTCAAAGCGTTAAGGGTCGCAATACTTTGTTCGACGTCCCGCATAATCATGCTTTCCGTCAGCTCTAACTCAAGGAGTTTTGCATCCACACCACTTTTTTGCAGCGCACTGGTCACTAATTCACCCAGCTTGCCCTGCCGAAATTGCAAGCTGCTCAAATTAACCGCTACTTTTAAATTCGATAGACCAGCGTCTTGCCACTGCTTGATTTGATCACAGGCCGTCTTTAAAACCCAGGCGCCAATAGCAATAATTTGGCCTGTTTCTTCGGCCAGCGGAATAAACTCTGTCGGTGAAACCGAACCCAGATCGGGATTATTCCAGCGCAGCAGGGCTTCAACGCCTGCGATTTCGCCGGTATTTAAATCAAACTGCGGTTGGTAGTGAAGGCAAAACTCATTTCTGTCCAGCGCTCCGCGTAGACGCGTCTCCATGTCGAGCCGCTCTAAAGCTCGATCATTCATGTCGTCGACATAAAATCGATGGGTGTTTTTACCCATATGTTTAGCGGCGTACATTGCTTTGTCGGCATTCTTAAGTAAGGTCTCAGCATCCATCCCGTCGGTGGGATACACCGCTATGCCAATACTGGCGCTAACATATAATTCATGGCTGCTGCTAAGGCCTTGCTCAGTTTCCATATCGAGAACAAATGGTTGCGCTAAACTGCTTTGAATTCGCCTGGCCACAGTAGCCGCGTCAGTTTTGTGTTTTAAGCCGGTCAACAATAAAACAAATTCGTCGCCACCCAACCTGGCCAGCACACTTGATCTATCGCGAGCCGCCAGATCGCTGGCGCGCAGCGCTTCTGTCAGCCGATCGGCGAATTTCTTTAACAGCCGGTCACCGAGATGATGACCCAGGGAGTCATTAACGCGCTTGAAATCATCTAGATCCAGATAAAGAACTGCCAGAACAGTCTCCATGCGCTTGTGAAGATTCAGTACAAGCTTAAGTTCTTCCATAAACGCAACGCGATTATGCAGTCCGGTTACGTCGTCGTAAAACGCCATGCGGCGAATGATCTCTTCGCTGCGACGTTGCTCGGTAATATCCTGCACGATACCCATCGCCCCAATGCTTTTGGTTTCATCTACGGCAGAAAAAAACATCTCCGTCATGACCTTAATCACTTCTGTTTCGCCACTAGCGGTGACAATACGATGCTCGTCCAACCAGGGTTCGCCTTTGACAAACCCTGTCGATACCTTTGCTTTGAATATTTCTCGGTCTTCCTCATGGACCACTTCGATATAATCTCGCAAGCTGTGTACGTTTCCCTGGGGAAATCCGATGATGTGACATCCCTGTGCGGACACCTGTAGCAGACCAGTAGCTAGATCCAAATCCCAGTAACCGAGGTTAGCCATTTGCTGGGCGCTGAGCAGGCGTTGCTGGCTCCGCTTCAGTTCCATAAAGGTTCTGGCCGCGTGGAGAATATGACGAATACGCTGAACAAGAATTGGCCACTTGACGGGCTTATTCACAAAGTCGGTCGCTTTAACTTCCAGGGCTCGTTCGGCCGCTTCGATGTCGTCACTGCCGGTAACAATGATAACTGGGACGCTCTCGCCCTGGGGCAAGGCCCGCAGCCGCGCACAGGTACTAAAGCCATCAAGCTCCGGCATCTCCACATCGAGGAGAATAAGGTCGGGCATTTCCACCGCTATCTGGGCAAGCACCTGCAGCCCATTTTCCGCGAGCGACACGATGAAACCGGCTTCTTCCAGCGTATCTCGGGCGATTTCGCGAGCAATAGGGTCGTCGTCAGCAACCAGTACATGCTGCCTAATTGAGGCCCCACCCTCGGCTTGCTCTACAAGAGTGACTTCATCAGACAAGCTTCCTCCTGATCTATCGTTTCTTATGTATCGTTTGTCCCACCGTTCGGCCATTACGGTGTGCTATGCCCCACTAGTCAGACACGCGTTTACCGGTTTATCCAGCCATTGCGCGGCAAGCTTCGCCGCCCCTATATTATGAGTGTTAGAGCTATTAATAAGTGTGAACTGCGTCACACAATTCCTGACCGATAGGTTAGCATTGGTTCAATAATACAGCGTACCGACTACTGCTCACCATCAATTCCACAGCAAACCTGACTTCAAAACGTGTTTTAAACTCGCAGCCAGGTGCATTAACTGTTTTGACAGCCACCTCGCAAACCATGCGGTCTTGCCATTGCGTATACATCTGTCGCACTATCACTCTGGTATGCAACGATCAAAACACCAACAGGAAACGCGCTATGGAACTTGACCTACACGGCAAAACCGCACTGGTTACCGGCAGCAACCGTGGCACCGGCCAGATTATTGCCCAGCGCTTGGCGACCGAGGGCGCGACGGTGATCGCCCACGGTTTTAATGCCGGTAGTGCCGACCATGTAGTCGAGGTTTCCGAGGTAGCACATGCAGTATGGGGTGACTTAAGCAACGAAGCCGGTTGCCAGCAGGTGGTCGATCAGGCACTGGGGAAAGTCGGCCAAATTGATATTCTGGTCAATAATTACGGCACTGCCGAGGAAAAACGCTGGCCGCAAGCCGACACCGACGACTGGCTCGATATGTATCAAAAGAATGTGCTATCCGCAGCACGACTGATTCGGCTGTTGTCGCCGCAAATGCGAACCCTCGGTTGGGGCCGGATGATTCAACTCGGCACCATCGGCTCCACCCAGCCCAATGCTTTGCGCCCGGCCTACTATGCCGCCAAAGGCGCACTGGCCAATATTGCGGTGGGGCTTGCCAAAGAACTGGCGGGCACCGGCATCACGGTGAACACTATTTCACCGGGGTATATTCGCACCCCGGAGATAGAAGCCGCGTTTCGCGCCAAAGCCAAACGCGAGGGCTGGGATGACGACTGGGAAACCATAGAGAAACGCATAGTTGCCCAGCGCTTCCCCAATCCGGTGGGCCGTATCGCCACGCGCGAAGAAGTTGCGGATTTGGTGTGCTTTATCGCCAGCCAGCGCGCCGGGTTTATCAACGGCCAAAATATCCGCATCGACGGCGGTGCGATTGATGTCGTGCATTGACGTCACTCATGAATATACAGCTCTATATCGAGCACGAAAAACCCCCACCGTATTTATCTCCCCCACCGAGGCATCGTTTCGGTAAAATAACCCCCTTTATTTACTTGCTGGATACCTGACTCTCTAATGGCCCAATACGTCTATACCATGAACGGGGTGGGCAAGATCGTCCCACCCAAACGCGAAATCCTCAAAGACATCTCCCTGTCGTTTTTCCCCGGCGCAAAAATTGGCGTATTGGGTTTAAACGGCTCGGGTAAATCGACCCTGCTGCGGATTATGGCGGGCATCGATACCGAGATTATCGGCGAAGCTCGACCCATGCCCGGTATTAATATTGGCTATCTGGCCCAGGAACCCGAGCTTGATCCCAACAAAGATGTACGCGGCAATGTCGAAGACGGTGTTCGCGAAGCCGTCGATGCGCTAAAAGAACTGGACGGCGTGTTTGCCGCCTACGCCGAGGCGGACGCCGACTTCGACGCCCTCGCCAAACGCCAGGGCGAGCTAGAAAACATTATCCAGACCTGGGATGCCCACAACCTGAACCACACTCTCGATGTTGCTGCCGACGCTTTGCGCCTGCCGCCATGGGATGCCGACGTTAGCAAACTTTCCGGTGGTGAACGCCGTCGCGTCGCTTTGTGTCGCCTGCTGTTATCTCGACCTGACATGCTGTTGTTAGACGAACCCACCAACCACCTGGATGCAGAATCCGTGTTCTGGCTGGAACAATTTTTGGCCAACTTTAGCGGTACTGTAGTGGCGGTTACCCACGATCGCTATTTCCTCGACAACGTCGCCGGCTGGATTCTCGAACTCGACCGGGGTCACGGTATTCCCTACGAAGGCAACTACAGCACCTGGCTCGAAACCAAAGAACAGCGCCTCCAGCAAGAGCAAAAATCCGAAGCCTCGCACCAAAAATCCCTGAAAGAAGAACTGGAATGGGTGCGTAAAAACCCCAAGGCACGCCAGGCTAAAAGTAAGGCGCGCCTGCAACGCTACGACGAACTTAGCAGCCAGGAATTTCAAACCCGCAACGAAACCAACGAAATTTATATTCCACCCGGCCCGCGCCTGGGTAACAAAGTCATTGAGCTGGAAAATGTCAGCAAAAGCTTTGGTGATCACTTGCTGATCGACAACTTGAACCTGAGTATCCCTCAAGGCGCGGTGGTCGGCATCATTGGCGGCAACGGTGCCGGTAAATCGACACTGTTTCGTATGATAGCGGGCAACGAACAGCCCGACAGCGGGACGGTCACCCTTGGAGAAACCGTCGAACTGGCTTTTGTCGAGCAGAGCCGGGAAAGCCTTGAAGACAGTAAAACCGTGTGGGAGGCGATCTCCGACGGACAGGACATACTGCGCATTGGTAACTACGAAGTAAATTCTCGCTCCTATGCCGGGCGCTTTAATTTTAAAGGCAGCGACCAGCAAAAACGCGTCGGTGATTTATCCGGCGGCGAGCGGGGTCGACTGCATTTAGCCAACACCTTAAAGCGAGGCGCCAACGTTCTGTTACTCGACGAACCTTCCAACGATCTCGATGTAGAAACCTTGCGCGCGCTGGAAGAGGCCATCCTCGCCTTCCCCGGCTGCGTATTGGTAATTTCTCACGACCGCTGGTTTCTGGATCGTATCGCCACGCATATTCTCGCCTTTGAAGGCGATAGCGAAATAGTGTTTCACGAAGGCAATTACACTGACTATCACGATGACCTGATCAGCCGAAAGGGCAAAGACGCGCAACCGCAGAGGATTAAATATAAATCGCTGAAGGCTTGATCATTTCTACCAGGTGAAAGCCTTTTTTTCACCAAAACACTTACGCCAACACCGCCTGGATAGACAATTTTTATAAACCACCACTATCAAATGCCGACAAGACGCATAACATAAATTCAGGGCTATAGCTGAGAACAACAAAGGGAATAACCATGAATGACTCACCCGATGTTTATACAGCCGCAAGTGCGGATTTACAAACCGAAACCGGTGGTTCAGCGGACTATGCGGGATTCTGGCTACGTGTCGCGGCCATCATTATTGATGGCATAGTCATCTCGATGGTGTTTGCCTTGCTGATTTTCGTGTCCGGCGTTATTGGCTTTGGCGACCTGGACTCATTAAGCGAAACCGGAGAAAGCGCCTTTATCGGCATGATACTCGGCTACAACGCCGTCACTATAGTTTTACAGTGGCTCTATTTCGCCCTACAGGAAAGTTCGGCCGGCCAGGCTACTCTGGGGAAACGTGCCGTCGGTATTATCGTTACCGATCTGGACGGTGAACGCGTATCTTTTATGCGTGCAACTGGAAGACATTTTGGAAAAATATTATCCTCCATGATTCTGCTAATCGGTTTTATTATGGTGGCCTTCACTCAGCATAAACAGGGGCTACACGATATGATTGCCGGTACCTTAGTAGTCAAAAAATAGTGTTCTATATTAGCTGAATATGGCAACCACACCGAACAAACAACCCAGCGGAAAAAACCTACTGTCCACCATACGTTAAGTAGTCATCATGCGGGAAAAGGAGAAAGAATTATGAGCGTCAGCACATTTATAATTATCGGGGCTTTATTGCTGTGTTGTGGTTATGTTATCACCATCTACAACGGCCTGGTTTCCCTGAAACATCAAATATCGAAATCCTGGGCTAACATTGACGTCTTACTCAAACAACGCCACGACGAATTACCGAAATTAGTCGACACCTGTAAGCAGTATATGGAATACGAACAGGAGACACTCAGCCAAATTATCGAGGCACGCAGCTCTGTGGCCTCGGCCTCAGAAAAACAGGATATTGGTGCGCTGGGTGCGGCGGAGACACAACTCAGATCCGGTCTGGGTCGACTTTTTGCGCTTGCAGAAAACTATCCCGATCTTAAAGCCAACGAGTCATTCCAACATTTACAGGCGCGCATCACCGACCTTGAAAACGGCATTGCCGATCGGCGCGAGTTCTATAACGCCTCGGTTAATATCAACAACGTTCGTATCGAACAATTCCCCGACGTATTAATCGCCAATTTCTTTAGCTTCAAGGCCTTCGATTTACTGGAATTTTCCGAAGGCGAATTAACGGACGTGAATGTCGGAGGTCTATTTAAGTCTTGAACTGACACATTTCCAGGATTTTAATTTCCAGCCATATTCAAACTCTTGCATTAGTCGGAGCACATCCACTTTATGAGCGCGTCCAGTGACCCCTCAGAATTTTTTATTTGGGCGAGTGTTTTCACCGCAGGCGCGCTATTTTGCCTGTTCAAAACCCGGAAAGCGTTTAAAAAATTACGTCTTATAGAAGACATGCCCACCTCGCTGATTCGCTCGGCCAGCCAGGGATTTACCGAGCTGGTTGGCGTCGGAAAATTATTAGCGGAGCCGCTTGTCTCACCACTGACCTCACTGCCCTGCCTGTGGTGGCGCTACAATATCGAACGCTATGAAAAAGGTGATGGGGACGCAGCTGGAGCCTGGACCTCCGTTAAGCGCCAAACCAGTGAAATGCCTTTTAATATCGACGACGGCACCGGCCTATGTCAGGTATTTCCCGCTGGAGCAGAACTGAGTAGTCGCCACAAGCATCGCTGGTATGGAAATAGCTTGAATCCAAATCAACATTTCCTTAGTAACCCATCGGGCTCTAGCACCTATTTAAATCGCCTGGCCCTGGGAGGCTTTGGTCGTCGCTATCGCTTTACGGAGTATTTAATTCTCGATGGCGATCCCCTATATGTACTGGGTCATTTTAAAACCGATGCCACTGGTCATCGCACCTTAAGTGTAGATAAAGTAATGGGGGATATTCTATCTCACTGGAAACAAGATTTTGGCGCGCTATTAGAACAATACGACACCAACAGTGACGGCGAGCTTTGCTTAAAAGAATGGCGGCAAGTGCGTGCTGCGGCGGAAAAATCTGCCTTAAAGCAACAAGCGAAATACAGCACACTACCGGCGGAGCACAGCATACGAAAACCAGAGGGTCGCGGCTTGCCTTTTATTATTGGTCATACCGAACAGACAAAACTAAGCCGGTCTTTTGGTATTCAATCGATCGCTTACGCACTTGGATTTCTAGGTTCAGGTTCTATTTCGGCCTGGCTGTGGAGCGCTACTGGATGGTTAAACTAAATCCATTAACCAATTTTGTCCATTAAAATTATCAAGGTATTGGTCGCACCCAAATATCCAGCTCTCGGGCAACGCCCAGAGCATCCCACCCGGCTTCCGCCGCCGAGCGACTAGCAAACTCACCATAGGTGACGACAAACAGTTGTTTACCCTCGCGACTTACCGGCGATACGTTCACACCCATTTTTTGCAATTGCTCGCGCTGCACAAACTCTAATGCAAGCTCTTCCCGGTCAAAGGCCGCGAGCTGAACGGTATAATTATTTTTTGAACCAACTAGAGCTGAATTGCTTACAACCCGATTAATGGATACTTCTTCGGCATTAACCGAAGAAGTATTATCACTAGTTATACCCTTGGGTAATGCTCCTTCGGGTGATGCTCCTTCGGGTGATGTTTGCGGGCGGATCTCGTCCGACCACACTTCAAATGCCGGTTCAGGTTGTGGTGCAGGTGCTGGGCGGGATTCAACAACGGCACCAGCCTCATCTTGATTTTCTTTATTCGCCTCTTTATTCGCCTCTGTGCCATCAAGTCCGGGCAACCGTTCGCGCCAGGATAATTGCCGACGATCCCCCATCATCACCGAGCTGCGCACCGGATCACTTTTAGGTTTCTTGACGGCGCCGTCACTCGCACTGGCTACTACTTTATCCGCGTTAGCTTTATCAATAATAATTGCTCCCACGACGCGGCCATTGCGCATTGGTCGCTGATGACATTGCCAACTTTTAGTACCCGGCTCACCATCGCAATGCCAGCCGATGTAAGTAGCCTGCTTTTCACTTTGAGGGGAACTGGAGCAAGCAGCCAACGCAAGGATCAGCAAGATCATTAACAAACATTTAAGCGGTAAAACTTTCACCGGGACATCTCTCCGCTGCGCAACTTCTCTACAAATTTAACCATCGGTTTTTTTCTTCATTCCGTAATATATCCGCTGAGATACGCCCATGAAAACCCACGAGAAGACTCGATTATTGATCGCTACGCGACGAGTTTAAATCCCCAGACTAGACAGCGTATTAGCCAGACGCTCCACCGCTCCGGCCAGTCGCGGATGGCTGACTTCAAACCGCGTAGCCACCTGCCTTAGCCGCTCGCGCAAGGCATGGTGCTCCGCGCCTTGATCTGCAGCGTCTTCGGACGTAAGCGTTGTCACATCTTCCACCACCCTCGACAGCAAGTCGAGATCGTCGTCGCCCAGGGCAGCTTTATTAAGTTCTTGTTGTAGAGCTTCTATCTCCGCCAATAGCACCTTGTCCATTCTACTTTCCTCACATCGTTTAATAAGCCGCATTGAACCCCTGTCCTGTCCGGGTCGTCAATGGCCACGTAGAGTATCCCGACCTTTGCTTGATCTGGATCGGGGGATTAGACTAGGAGACAGTACCCGGCTGACGCACCAATATTGGACTAAGCTACAGACTAGCCTGGTGACCGGCACAATAATTGCCTTTTTATAATAAGACCCCAAAAGAAGTCGATATTTCTGACCTTTTACGCGCCAAAACAGTGCGTATAAGGCCGCGCAAAAGAATAACGCACCAATACAAAACGCTAACAACCAGGACAGCGCCCTATGTTGAACATGACCTCCACCTTTAAACACGCTTCAGCCTGTCTGGCGCTGCTTGTACTGCCCAGTTTGGGGCATGCCGACACGCTAAACGAAGCCAACACCGCCTGGATTATGACCGCCACCGCTCTGGTGTTGTTTATGACCGTCCCCGGCTTGTCGCTATTTTATGGCGGTCTGGTGCGCTCCAAAAACGTGCTGTCGATTCTGATGCAGTGTTTTGCCATCACCTGTGGCGCGTCTATCGTCTGGTTCGTTTGCGGTTACAGCCTGGCGTTTACCGATGGCGGCAGTGCCAACGCCTGGATAGGCGGCTGGGATCAGGCCTTCTTCGCCAACATGGGAGAGGATTCTCTCAGCGGCGACATCCCGGAAAGCGTGTTCGCGCTGTTTCAAATGACCTTCGCCATTATTACCCCGGCGCTGATCATTGGTGCATATGCAGAACGTATGAAGTTTTCCACCATGATGGTCTTCAGCATGGTGTGGCTGTTAATCGTCTATGTTCCCGTCACTCACTGGGTATGGGGCGGCGGCTGGTTGGCCCAAAAAGGCTTACTCGATTTTGCTGGCGGCACGGTAGTGCATATCACCGCCGGGGTTGCGGCACTGGTTGCAGCCATCGTGATCGGCAACCGCAAGGGTTTCGGCACTCAGGCGATGCCTCCTCACAACCTCACCATGACAGTTATGGGCGCGGGCATGTTGTGGGTGGGCTGGTTTGGTTTTAACGGCGGCTCGGCACTGGCCGCTAACGGCGACGCCGGTATGGCGATGCTGGTAACGCATATCTCAGCGGCCGCTGGCTCGTTGGCCTGGATGATGATGGAGTGGATTCGCCACGGCAAACCTTCTGTCCTCGGTATTGTTACCGGCATGGTCGCAGGACTCGGCACCATCACCCCCGCCTCAGGTTTTGTGGGCCCAGGCGGCGCGGTAGTGATTGGCTTTAGTGCGGGCATTATCTGCTACTTCGCCACCCAGGCCATCAAAATCAAATTCAAAATCGACGATTCCCTCGATGTATTCCCCGTTCACGGCATCGGCGGCATCCTCGGCACCATCCTTGCGGGCGTATTTGCCTCCGATCAACTCGGCGTGTTCAGCGGTCAGGGTTATAACGAAGGCATGGTCATGGGTTCGCAACTTGGCGTGCAGTTTACTGGTGTTGCCGCCACCGTTGTATTTACCGGCGTGGTCACTTTTGTCTTGCTAAAAGTACTCGACCTGACCATGGGCTTGCGCGTTACCCCCGAGCAAGAAACCCAGGGACTGGACCTGGTGCTTCACGATGAGCGCGGTTACGATTTGTAAGCTCTCGTTGTCGGAACCGGAGCTAGAAACTAGAAATCGGATCCACAAAAAAAGCCCGGGCTTAAACCCGGGCTTTTTTTGTGGCCTGAAAAACCTTACTAATCTTTAGTGATTTTACTCGCCCAGTTGTCAGCGATGGTTTTCGCTGCATCACGACCACCCAGGCCAAAGGCCAGTGCGGCGGCAATAGCGACGGCACCAATGGTAAAACCAAAGGCCATATTGACGATCTCATCGGCCAGACCCATTGCCTTTAAACCCATTGCCAGTACCAGCCCCAGAATGGCTATTCTCGCAATATTGGCCACTCCTGCGCCACTACCCTGCGCCAGGTGCTTGTAGGCAAGCGAACCCAGGAAGTTGCCAATCACCAGGATCACCCCGCCAATCAACAGACCGCCGCCGAACGCCAGTACCTGACTAAAAATAGCGGAGATCACTTCGATGCCCAGGGTATTCACCGCAGCGGTCGCCGCCGTCAGCATGGCAAAAAACATGATCGCGCCGCCGATCAGACTGGTAAGCGTAAAGGTTTCGGAGAACATACTCTTAATTTCCAGTTTTTCCGGAAGCGCATTCACGTTCATGCCCTCGAGCAAACTGCTGAGTATGTAGATCACAAACTTGGCAACGTAATAGGTCACCAACAAAATAATACCCGCACCAATAATGTTAGGTACTGCGGTCATTAGCTTGTTGATCATGGCCGAGGCGGGTTCGCTGATGGCAGCAATATTCAACACCCCCAGCGCGGCCACCATCATGGGCAATACAATTACCGCAAAGGCGAAGGCGCTACCAAGCTTGGAAACCTTAAGATTCTCGTTACCGGTTTTTTCAAGCAATTGCTCATCGACCTTACCCAGAGCTGCGCCGACCAGCTCGCTGACAATTTTTGCAATCACCCAGCCCGCGTAGCCAATCACCCCAGCGCCAATAATATTGGGTATCGCCGCCATAAATTGATCCATCATATTTTTCAACGGCGCCAACACGTCGGTTAAGCCAAAGTGCTGTAGCACCGCCACCAACACAAATATGGTCAGCAAGGCCTTAATCAGCGATGTAATCAACGTAGTGAGATTGATCTTCTCGAGAAAATCGACTTTCTTCAGCAGGCGACCGAAAATCCCGCTCAGGAACTTCACTATGATCAGACCGACAATCAGGATTGCCAAACCGATCAGCGCGTGGCCCAGTTTGCTGGCGGCCATTGGCCCCAGTGCGTCGCTTATGGTTGTTAGTAAATTTGCCATGATTACGTCCCCTTATTTTGTATTAGGCTAACAATAAACCTCAGCCATTGTATGCCTATGGGGACTACAAATCATTCCTGAAAGTAATTTCTTATGCGTTTATTACCTCTACGTGAACCCCACGTAAACTCCGAGTGGCCGTCACCGTTAGCACTATTTATAGCTGAACCCTACTCTCCGCCCACCACAGCCGGCAAATCACCTCGATACCGCCGTAACAAGCCTTCTAAACCAAACAGTACGCCCCCGTAGAGGAAGGTAGCAATCACCGTATTGTGGAAAAACGGCAGGGCCGCCGCATAACAGGCGAGCAGACCGGTCATATCGCGGGGATACAATTCTTGCATCCACCAAACGCCCACATTACTAATCATGAAGAATAACAGTGCACCACCAAAGCCCGCTCCGGCCAGGGTTAGTACCCCGCGCTTGTCACCCAGTAGTCGCCCCGCCAACACCACTAAAGCCATCGCCACATAGACGAAAACCATAGTGCCGTGAAAGCCCAAGACCAGATCGGCCAGCAACATTGCCGCCAGTGGAGCAATTAGCGCCAGGCGACGATCCATCAACACCGCGCCGCTGAACAGGGCCATGGCGACCACTGGCGAAAAATTGGGCGGATGAGGCAACAAACGACTCAAAGCTGCGACCAGCACGGCGACAATAAAAATAAGGGTGGATGGCTGTTTCATAAAAATCTCCGGTCAATCAATGTAGGTAATATTGGTAGTAAGGGCTTAACCTGGTCCTTAGTAATCATACGCCAAGCTCACCATTAAACTGCGCTCGGCAGAAGGGAACAAGGCTTTAGATCCGTAGAAAGAGGTAAATTCGCTGTATTCCTTCTCGCTGATATTGTTCAAACGGGCCTGTAACGTCCAGTTCTGCCGCTGCCAGCTCGCAGCGAGATTAAATACGGTATAACCACCTAGCTCTTCGACGGTACTGGCAAAATCCAGTTGTCGGGAGCCCACATACACGGCCTCGGCAAAGATATTAAGCGCTTCACTCACCTGATAACTAGCGTTTAGCTTAGCTAGATGACGAGCCACATCGGGAATGCGATTGCCATCGTACACCCCTTCTACAAAGGTGGCATCGATATAGGTATACACCGTGTGCAACTCAAATTTATCACCGGCCTGCCAGGCGAACTCCGCCGTAGCACCGCGTCGCCGCGTGTCGTCCAGGTTGGTGTTGGCACCAAAAAAACCGAGCGCGGAGTCATAGGCAATTTCATTTTCATTATCGTGCTGAAACAGCGCCAGGTTTAGCTGGGTATTAGTCCAGCGCCACTGACTACCCAATTCCCAGGCCACGCCGCGCTGTACATCCAGCAAGTTTAAGGTGCCAAAAAAATCGACATTTTCATCGGCCAAAGGAAAACGGAAGGTTTCGTCTCGGTTGAGATAAATGCGCCAGGCGCTTTCACCCCAAATCTCGCTCGCCCAAGCGCCGGGGCGCCAGCTAACACCAATATTGTGCACGGTTACACCCTGATCGTACTCAACTCCATAAGGTTCCACATCAATATCGAGCCGGGCATGACGCACGCCTCCCTGAATATCGAGATTATCGAAGGGAGAAAACAGCAGGTGTAAGTATTCACTGCTTTTCTGATGGCTTTGTTGGGAGCCAGTCAGGCCGAAGCCGAAGTCCACCATAAAACCATAGTCCACTCGCTCCTTATCCAGACCCAGCGTCGCCCTCAAGTGATCGACCTTAATAATTAATCGGGGGTCGAACAATTTCACCCGCCGATCCTGTAGCGATACCGCAGTACCAAAGCCGGATACGGAATTAATGATCGCCGCTTCATTACGATCGCTGTAGCTTGCCCTCAGTTCAACATGCTTGCCAAAACGCTGATCGAAGCCAATGCGGGCTACCCGATTATCCACCGCGTAATCATTAAAACTACCACCGGCCTGACGACGATCTACCGCTACCTGATTTGCGAACAAGGCTCCGGTAAGCAAGTGCTCACTATCGCTTTGCCGCCCTTCTATATAAACCTCGCCATTACCGTGTCGATAGCCCAGCAAAGCATTGTAGTTTTCATAATTAAGACTGGTGTCGTCGCGATAGGCATCCGCGCGCTCTAACTCGGTATTCAGCCGGTAATAAACACCGGAAGCCAGCTCATTTTGGTAGCTGGCCTGATAGGTTTCGTTGTCGTAATTACCGCGCCCGACGCGCACGCTACCAGCAGCGGAATCCGCTCGCTTGGTAATAATGTTAATCACGCCACCGACGGCCTGGTCGCCGTATAAGGCACCGGCACCACCTTCCAGAATTTCTACGCGCTCCACATCGCCCAAATTAACGGCCGTGAGATCCGGGCCGCCGAGATCGGTGTTATTCAATTTCCGGCCATCCACTAAAACCAAAAGATTTTGTGAGTCACTAAAACCCCGTAGAGATAAGTTACTCGCCCGGTCGATACCGCTACTGTCGCGCACCTGCACGGCACTGTGGTTGCGCAGTAAATCTGCAACCGTGCGCACACCGCTGCGAGCGATGTCCTGTTGGCCAATCACCCGCACCGTGGTGGCGACACGATCCAGGCTGTAGGGAGAGCGAGTCGCGGTAACTATTATTTCTTCTTCTATTTCCTCTTTTATTCCCTCTTCCATTTCCTTTTCGACGACGGTCTGGTCTTCGACAAGTGGCTCAGCTGCGCTAGCCGACATACTATTTAAGCCAAGTAAGGCGCTGGCAAATAACACGGCGATCGAGCGACGCCAGCCAATAAAGGCTGCTGTCTCTGCATTCTGAGATGAGTAGTTCTGAGGATAAACAGATAGATGTAATGGACTAGATTTCATAAGGTATTCCCTGCAAGTGCGTGAGCAATAACAAGGTCGTAACGAACATAAGGCGATGGAAAACCTGATGGTGAGACGGGGGGAACACAGCAGTGAACCACCGCAGGCTCAGTCGATACGACTTTGCACCTGCGCTGCACAGCGCGCCACCGTGAGAAAACACAGGCGCACGCTTCACAATAGTTACCTCGACCATTGATAGACAACGCAGTTGTGGCAGGTCTCCTGGCTACCGGGTCATAGAGCTCGCCCGCCTTCCCAACCGAGGTTCGTCTCGGTCAGTGGCTTTATGGACGGCTCTCGCCGGATACAGTTGCGAGGACAGCTTCTTTTAGCGGCAGTGTGTGAAGAGTTTCTGAAAAAAAGAACCTATTTTCACGCCGTTTGAATTCCCTCTGGGCCCTAAGGGCACCACAACAGCGCGGGATTCTAGCAGATATTTATCGAGGGCTCGCGAGCATCATCAAAAAAATGCTCTAATAAAGCGCTTCCAGTGCTTCGCTCAATTTACGCACCGGTACAATTTCCATACCCTCGATGGCCTGGCGGGGCACATTGCCCGCCGGCACGATGGCGCGGGTAAAGCCGTGCTTGGCGGCCTCGCGTAAACGCTCTTGTCCGCTGGGCACGGGCCGAATTTCTCCCGCCAAACCAATTTCGCCAAAGGTCACTAAATTCTGCGGCAGAGGCCGGTCGCGAAAACTCGACACCACGGCCAGTAACACCGCAAGGTCGGCGCTGGGCTCCAGCACTTTGACCCCGCCCACCACATTCACGAATACATCCTGATCACCGACCATCAAGCCACCGTGGCGATGTAAAACCGCCAGCAACATGGCGAGCCGGTTGTGATCGAGACCTAAGGTCACACGGCGGGGATTACCGAGATTACTTTCATCCACCAGTGCTTGCAGCTCCACCAGCAGCGGTCGGGTACCTTCCCACACCACCATCACTACACTGCCGGAGGCCACTTCCTCTCCGCGTTGCAAAAATATTGCCGAGGGGTTGAGGACTTCCCGCAAACCCTGGTCGGTCATAGCAAACACGCCCATCTCGTTGATGGCACCGAAGCGGTTTTTGTGACTGCGCAGGGTGCGAAAACGACTGTCGTGGGAGGATTCCAACATCAACGAGCAGTCAATCATATGCTCGAGAACTTTCGGCCCCGCTAAGGAGCCTTCTTTGGTGACGTGCCCCACCAGTAACAAGATGGTGCCGGACTGTTTGGCAAAGCGTATCAGTTGCGCGGCGCTCTCCCGCACCTGAGAAACACTACCCGGTGCGGAGCTAATATCATCGCAGTGCAGAACCTGAATAGAATCCACCACCATGACCTTTGGCGCTCTGGCCTGGGCCGTCGCGCAAATGGTTTCCGTCGAGGTCTCGGCCATAATGTCGAGCTTATCCACCGGCAAGCCCAGGCGTCGCGCCCGCATGGCAATCTGCCGGGGGGATTCTTCGCCGGTAACATAAAGTGCGTCGACACGATCCGCCAAACCACACAGGGTTTGCAGTAACAGGGTGCTCTTGCCCGCACCCGGTTCTCCACCCACCAGCACGCAGGAACCCTCCACCAGGCCGCCGCCCAACACCAAATCCAGCTCGCCGAAACCGGTTGGGATGCGCGCCTGTTCTTGCAGCGCAATATCCGCAAGCTTGGCAACCTGGCCATCCACCGCGCCGGCAAAACCCGCTCTCCCTGCAGCACCGGGCCTGGTGACGCCCAGGCGAACTTCGCTCAAGGTATTCCAGGCACTACACTCGCTGCACTGACCTTGCCACTTACCGAAATCTGCGCCGCAATCGTTGCACACGTAGGCACTGGTGCGTTTCTTTGCCACCAAGTTGACTCCCTCTTTATATTTAACGAATCGCTATCTATACAAACTAAGGCCGCATCCTAGCGCGCGCGGCAACGGGGCACAAATATCGATTGCCCGACACCCAATTAACGACCCTTAGTCAGCATTTCCGGACCACAGATGGTGCTCGCCGTGCAGGTGATCTGTTACAGTATCGGCATGTCACTCATCCCCGATAAACCCCTGGTCTTTTTCCCTCACGTCGCAGCCACGCTCGGACTTGATGAAGCCATCCTGCTGCAAACCTTGAAGGAAGTCTTCGCGCATCGGGACAACGAGGACAGCAATGGCTTTCTCTGGACTGAAGTCCCCGGCCAGGCTCTGCTAGAGCAACTGCCGTTCTGGACCGCCGCCGATATTCAACGCATTAGCGACAATTTGCGCGCCCAGGGTGTGCTGTTGATCGGCGCGACACTGTTTGACCAGCAACGCCCATTTCGCTACGCCTTTAACGAAAGCGTCTCCCGTAGATCTGCGGCTATTGCCCCAGCCCTTAACTCAGCAATTGAACAAAATGTCGCACGTGCGCGCAGCGCACCTGGCCAACCCAGTCGCGGTATTAATTTAATTTCCCAGGGCTGGCAACCGGAGCCCGATGTTCTTGCTCAGCTGAGCCAGTACGGTATCCCACAACAGTTCACACTCGAACAAGTCCCCGAGTTTGTCACCTACTGGAGCGAACGCGCCGAACCGCGCCATAGCTGGGGTTCTAAATTTATTAAACAGGTACTTAAACTGTGGCGCGAGCAGGAAGCCGAACAGGCCCGCCGCCATCAGGAAATCAAGATGGACGTCGACTGGCAACCGTCGCCGGAAGTCCTGGAGATTTTGCTGCGCGCCGACATCAATCGCAATTTTATTGAAGACTCCGTGCCCGAATTTATTTTATATTGGCGCGATCGCGGCACCCAATCGAGCACCTGGAATACGCAATTTATTCAGCATATCCGCCGCCAGTGGGCCAAATATCAATCGGCCTTGAACGGCACTGGCGACAATGAGTTTCGCCCCATGTCCACCAACTGGCGGCCCGACGAAAATGTTTACGACATCCTCGCAATGGCGAGCATAGAACGCGACTTTGCCGAACAACTGGTGCCAGAGTTTATTTTATACTGGCAAGAGAGCGGTCAGTCGCTTAACTCCTGGAACACCAAGTTTTTACAATATGTAAAACGCCAGTGGGCCTATCACAACAACACCTCGGTAACCCGACATGCAACACAGCAAACACCCGGTCGAGCAGGCAGTACGCGACATAGAGACCTCGTCGAAGAACTCTCCGACCGCAGCTGGGCAGGCTAAATCAGCCCCACCCCATGCGAATCCCGGCTCCCATCCCGAGCTGCCCGGTTCCCATCCTGAACTAATAGACGCCATCAATCAGGTCTTCGCCCTGTTCCGCATTAATTATCACAACCAGTTTTACGCCGCCTTTAACGACACTGTGCTGCTCGATCAGGCCAAGCGCCTGTGGCTCGAAACCCTGGCCAATTTCGGCCCGGCCGCCATCATGGCCGCAGCTCGGGAGATCATCGAGCAACACGACTACCTGCCCACCCTCAAAAAAATGCTCGACGCCTGCGATCACCAGCTTATTAACCTGGGGCTACCAATGGCAAAAGACGCCTACATTGAAGCCTGCAATACGCCCAGCCCCAAAAATGTTCAGGACTGGAGCCACCCTGCGGTGTATTTCGCCGGGCGCGAAGTCGGCTGGCATCGACTTGCCAATCAAAGTGAAAAAGCATCCTGGCCAGAGTTCCAAAACTGTTATCGGGATGTTTGTCAGCGCGTGCTGAGCGGTGAAACTCTGGTTGTCGAGCGGCCACCAGCTTTGGAAAGCCCCGCTCAAAAAGATTTAAACCAGCAAGAAAAACAAGAAGAAATGAAAGCGCTACGGCAAGAGCTTGGGTTTTAGGACAATGGTGTAGACCTCCTTGATTTATGACCAAAGTAGGCGTCAGCAATCAACGTCAAGCTACCAACATCAGCAGAAGCGTTCCGACTATCACTTTGGAAAATTATAACTCTTTGAAATTTAAACAATAAAAATATATGATCAGGAGAAAGGGTTTTTATAATGAACGCTGCTGTTCTCACTATCATCTTTCGATAACATGCTGGAAATACTGGCAAGACCCTGAAAAATCAGGCTAATTAACTGTTTCCTTACTATTTAACGATGATGATAGTGAGAAAGGTAATAGTCGGAAGCGTTCTTCTTAATAAGCTGTTATATGGATTACGAATATGAGAATTAACTTAGCTATATTCTTGCTTTTATTCGCAAGCAACGCAGCCTTAGCGGAATCATGGGGACCAGACGCTATTAAATTCAATTTAGAGGACAGTTCTAAAATCCAAACGATGCTATGGGTGTCTGGATATTCGTATTCTTCTACTGCAATCTACCGGCGGTTAGGATGCCTTAAAAAAGACCAAAATATTGGTTCTAAGTATTTAGTCGAGAAGCTAAATAGTAAGTATTCGGGTATCAAGATCACCTCAGAAGAAGCTTCAAAAACTTTGGATCTGGAAATAAGTAATGGCTACCCGTGTGGGCCGCCATATAACAAAAAAATGTTTCCGGCGCCAAAAGACGCGCGGCAAATTTAGGCGTTAAGTGTCTAAATGAATTACGACGAATATATTGAAGAGGCGAGGAAATATTCAAGCGACGAAGTAGTTGCTCGTCTAGTGTCGCACCTCACTAATTGGAAGTCTGATAATACGAATGTGGTAGAGCTAGCTGATTCAA
>JAGPUQ010000011.1 GCA_018069525.1 Porticoccaceae bacterium
GTTCGAGCGTTATGAAGGCGCCTCCGAAGCAGAGCAACAGGTAATTTATGCAAAATTGTGTGCAAACACTTAACAAGTCAAGGCAGCAACGCCACTTCGTGGCTGGACGCGCTAACGCGCGCCGCTGCTTGAGGCGTTATGCGAATGTATAAGATCAAAGAATTGGAAGCAGAGTATCTTGAAAGTGACGAGATCAATGTCGTTCTTCCTATCAAAGAATCGGTATTTCTTAAGACATTAATTGAATCATGGTATAGCCTATCAAAACACCGAAACTTCCCAATGATTATTGGTTGTGTAGTTAAACAGTTCTACAAAGCCAACTTTTTCATGAAAATGCGTAAGGCTTTTAAAACCTACCCTAACGCATGTGAGATATTTAGGTTTTACATTCTATATAAAGGCAAAGAAGTGCTATATATTAATGCGAACACGGATGAAAATGATAAAAACTCAAAGATCATCAAAATATTCAAACTATGGCACGCATAACAAGTGGGTCATTGCGGCTCCAAAAACCTGCGGTTTTTTCCGCACATTACCCAAGCGTTACATGTCCGTTTAAATTGAGTAATGCGAGCAATAAGTGAAGCTGCTTTTAAAACTTCAAGATAAAGATGAGGCCCAATCAA
Organism: Porticoccaceae bacterium; assembly: GCA_018069525.1. Classification (GTDB taxonomy): domain Bacteria; phylum Pseudomonadota; class Gammaproteobacteria; order Pseudomonadales; family Porticoccaceae; genus JAGPUQ01. The sequence goes on from JAGPUQ010000011.1 coordinate 633, forward strand.
TAAAGCTCCGATTGGAGCTTTCAGGAATACCCATATTTATAGGCAGTGAAAATTCAGGACCAGCTATGGGTGTAATGTTCTCTGACTGCTATACCATTTGGGCAGAAATAGACCAGCAATATAACTGCGCTATTTCTGTAATAAATGACGAGAGCTATGAACCAATCAATCCTGTGGTAATAGATGAGTTTCGCCAATTACAGGACAATGGAGTTAAAAACTTTAGAGATAAATTCTCAAAAGTAGGTGAATATATACTAAACACTATACTGCTAGGTGTTGTGGGTGGTTTTGTTTACTACGCTCTATCTAGCTAGCATGTAACAAGCATAGTCACGATCAGCCAGCATAAAAGACTGCCCGTGCTATGGGCGTTAAAAACTCAATACTGCACCTATTACCGCCGCTCTATTTAGCCCCAATAATATTATCACTCGCAGCGTTGTACTGGCGTCGCAACAGAACTAATAAACCAACAAAAACCCGCACCTGCTTACGCAAATACGGGTTGATCGGTGAAGCGTTTAAACTGTAGCGATTATTCTTCGCCCCAGAACTTCCACCATTTTCTGCTATTTTGTTCACGCATTTCCTGACCTTTTTCAGAGCCTTTACCTAATTCCTTCTGTTCTTGATCCATTTTCATTTCGCGCTGCTTTTCAAGGCCGCGTTTATCGCCATCATAGCCGTCGCGATCCATTCCGCCGTGCTCTTCCATCATAGATTCACGCTTACCTTTTTTCTCTTTTTTATCAGAGGATCGGTTATCGCTGCGGTCATCTGATTTGTCGTCACTACGATCATCGCTACGGTCACCTGACTTATCATCACTGCCATCATCGCTACGATCATCTGACTTATCATCGCTGCTATCATCACTACTATCGTCGCCACGGCCATAGCCTGACTTATCAGAGAAGCGATCAACTTTCTCTTCTTTTTGGTACTGCCCGGCCTTTTCCTTAGCTTTATCCTTACCAGCATTCTCGGGCTTGGCTGCCAACGCAGCACCGCTGGCCAGGGCCAGGGAGGAAACAGCAATCAGCGCTATCTTCATGGCTTTACCAGGCTGAGCCTTGCTCGACTCGATGCTTTTTATCATAGCGTCGTTTGTCATATTGTTATCTGTATCAATCATTATGTTTTTCTCCAAAAAAGGTTTATTCGCATACACGGGTCAACTTGATCGCAAGACAAGCATCCCATACGAGGAAGTATAGACCCTCGCTTAATGTTGGTGTTCAAATTTGATCCGAAAATCGTGGTCTAACGCTCAGAAATAGCCATAACCCAGCAGCCACATGCAATGGACGCGGACTTATAGCGATTACTGGTCGCTTAATTGCTACCTTCGGCAGGCGTTTCAGGCTCACCCCAAAATTTCCACCATTTTTTGCTGTTTTGTTCGCGCATTTCCTGGCCTTGCTCAGAACCTTTACCAAGCTCTTTGCGCTCCTGGTTAATTTTATTTTCACGCTGTTTTCCCAGGCCAGTTGCCTCCATTTCACTGCGTCGTTCTTCCATGCGTTCTCGACGTTTTTCCTTGCGCTCTAATCGCTCCTCTTCGTTCATTCCTCCACGCCGCTCTTCCATGCGTTCTCGACGTTTTCCCTTACGCTCTAGACGCTCCTCTTCGCTCATTTTTCCGCGCCGTTCTTCCATGCCTTCTCGACGTTTTTCCCTACGTTCTAGACGCTCCTCTTCGCTCATGTCTCCGCGCCGTTCTTCCATCTGTTCTCGGCGCTCCTCCATACGCTTGCGCATCTCCTCCGGATCTCGTCGTTTAAGGGTTTCTTCTGTGGACGAATCCGCGCTCACTTCTTCAGGCGTTGCCGCCTGAACCTGACCACCGTATAGCGCGATAAGGGCTGTGGCGGTCGCTGCAGCCATAAGCGTTTTTTTCATAGCATTTTGAATCGGCTTTTGTTCACTTAGAATTTTAGTCATGTCGCTATCTCTCACGTGTTGTCGCTTTAGTGTTTTATCATTTTAATGCTGCTGTGCCAGTTAGCTCATCGCCGGCAAGTCGCGCTAAACTCGGACTATCATCGCCATTGAGAGTTCACTCACTCTTCGCCTCGACAGCCAGTATAAGACGATTACATGTTCAATTAGCGATACTACCGATCACGCGACTTCAAATAAACCCGCTGCGCCCATACCACCGCCGACACACATGGTAATCACTACGTATTTCTCGCCGCGACGCTTACCTTCGCGCAAGGCGTGGCCGATCATGCGAGTACCGCTCATACCATAGGGGTGACCAATGGCAATCGCGCCGCCGTTGATATTGAGTTTTTCGTTGGGGATGCCCAGCTGATCGCGGCAGTAGATAGCTTGCACGGCAAAGGCTTCGTTCAACTCCCATACGCCTATATCATCGACACTCAAACCGTGTTGCTTAAGTAATTTGGGAATGGCAAACACCGGGCCGATACCCATTTCGTCGGGCTCACAACCGGCAACGGCGATACCGCGATATATACCCAGGGGTTCTACATTGCGCTGCTCGGCCAGCTTGCTGTCCATCAACACGCAGGCTGCGGCACCATCGGACAATTGACTAGCGTTACCCGCCGCAATTGAACCGCCTTCGATCACTGGCTTGAGGGATTGCAGACCTTCCAGCGTGGTACTGGGTCGGTTGCCTTCGTCCAGCTTGAGGGTTTTTTCTTGCAGGGCTTCTTTGCCGGTGGCTTTATCCACCAATTTCATGGTGGCGGTCACTTCGACAATTTCGTCATCGAATATACCCGCTTGTTGAGCGGCGGCGGTGCGCTGCTGGGATTGCAGACCGTATTCATCCTGAGCATCGCGACCTATCTTGTAACGATTGGCGACGGTTTCCGCCGTTAACAACATGGGCATATACACATCTTTGTGTAGAGCGATCAAGTTAGGATCCTGTGCACGAAACCCGTTTTGATGTTCGTTTTGTACCAGGCTAATGTGTTCGAGACCGCCACCAATGGCGACATCCATACCGTCAAACATAATTTGCTTGGCGGCCGTTGCCACCGACATTAAACCGGAGGAGCACTGGCGATCCATAGTCATACCGCTGGTCGTTACCGGACAACCACCGGCAAGCGCGGCCAGACGACCGACGTTATAGCCGCTGGTGCCCTGGCCCAGCGCACAACCCATGATCACATCTTCAACTTCGGCGGGATCAACACCGGCGCGCTGAATCGCAGCCTTAATGGCAATACCGGCCATAGTGGGCGCTTCGGTATCGTTAAATAAACCCCGGTAGGCTTTGCCGATGGGGGTACGTGCCGATGAAACAATTACGGCTTCTCTCATGATCTTTCTCCGTTTATTTCCGGATTGGAAATAGGCTTAAGGTTAATAGTTGTCGTGGTTGTATTTAAATCAAAATTAAAATCAGAATTAAAATAAAAACCAGTATTAAGCATTCTTATCGATATCTGCCAGGGCTGCTTTGATAAATTTTGCAGTTTGATCCAAGGCTGAGTTCAGGCGCTCTTCGCCATTGACGTCATCCAGGTCAGTCCAGTTTTCCACCACGTCTTCGGGTGTTTGCTGACCTGGGGACAGGTGAATTCCTTTGGTCTCGTAGGTATGAAAACTGGCGTAACCACCGGCACCCGCACACAGCACAAATTTATTCGGCGCATCTTCACCACAGAGCGCCAGAACACCGGCACTAACGGGTTCTGGCTGCAACACCGCAGCGGCGCGAGGGTCGGGGATAATGTCTTCGGTCATACGGGTGAGCGCAGCGGGAGCGAGCGAGTTAACTCGCACATTATATTTTTCGCCCTCTTGAGCGAGAGTATTCATTAAACCCACCACGGCGAGTTTCGCTGCGCTGTAGTTAGACTGGCCAAAGTTGCCGTACAAACCACTAGAAGACGCTGTCATCACGATACGACCATAGGCCTGTTCCTTCATGATTTCCCATACCGCTTTTGAGCAGTAGGCCGCGCCCATTAAATGCACATCTACCACTAGCTTGAAGTCTTCCATGGTCATTTTTGAAAACGACTTATCGCGCAAAATCCCGGCGTTGTTCACCAGAATATCCACACGACCCCAGGCGTCCATCGCCTGTTGAACCATGGCTTGCACCTGTTCAAAATCGGCAACGTTTGCGCCGTTGGCAATGGCCTCACCGCCACTTTTTGTAATTTCGGCAACCACTGCTTGCGCTGCTTCACTCGAGCTACCGGTGCCATCGCGAGCACCACCCAAATCATTCACGATTACTTTAGCTCCGCGCGCTGCGAATGCGAGCGCGTGGGATCGACCCAGGCCGTTACCTGCGCCAGTCACGATGGCTACTTTTCCATCAAATCGAATTGTCATTTTTTTCTCCAGTTTATTTTTCCCTTGCGGGGAATATAATAGTAATGAATGGAATTAACCTGCAAAAACCATGGTCAAGGTTTCTGCGATCAGGGCAGGCTTGGCTTCACCCTCAATTTCTACGGTGACTTCCAGTTTAAATAAATATTGGCCGGGCTTTTTCTCGGTGGCTTCCACCAGTTTGGCATTGGCGCGCACTTTTGACCCCGATGGCACCGGTTGTAAAAACCGCAATTTATCCATGCCGTAATTGAGGCCCATGGTTTTGTTCGGCACATCGACACCCACACCACCGTACTGCATAAAATAAGCCAGCAGGGACATGGTCAGATAGCCGTGGGCGATAGTACCGCCGAAGGGGGTATCTTTAGCGCGCTCGGGATCGACGTGAATAAACTGATGATCCTTAGTAACATCGGCAAAATCATTAATGCGCTGTTGGTCGATTTCAAACCAGTCCGAGGTGCCGCAATCTTTGCCCACGTTAGACTGTAGATCACTGGTATCAATTTTAAGTGTCATGGTTTTTCCTTTTAAGGTTTATATTAAGTTGAAGGTGAGAAAACTAATAGCCCGATAACGCGGCAAAACGACGCTGATGAAAACGCTGATCGCCCAGCATGTGTTCGGCAACGCGCGCGCGTTTCATATAAAAGCCCATATCGTATTCGTCGGTCATACCTATACCGCCGTGCAGTTGCACCGACTCATTGGTGGCCAGGGCGGCGACTTCACTGGCTTTGGCTTTGGCCATACTGCACAGCAAGCTCGCAGCGTCGGAGTTCTCATCCAATGTCTTTTTATCCAATAGTTTTTCATCCAGAGCTTGCAAGGCTTTAATCACCACTGATTTTGTCAGCTCAATTTCGCTAAACAAATGCGCAGCGCGATGCTGCAAGCCCTGATAGGAGCCAATCAACACACCGAACTGTTTGCGCTCTTGCATATACTGAACCGTGCGCTCAAACACCTCCAGAGATATTCCCAACAATTCCGCAGCGAGGTGGGCATTGCCAATATCGGTGAGCCCTTCGATTAAGGCCAAACCTTTACCAGCCTGGCCCAGCATTGCGCCCTGGGGCACCACCACATTATCAAATGTGACCATGGCACTGTTACGACTATCGGCCATCATCACGCGCTCGACTGTCACTCCCTCCGCATCACGATCCACCAGGAACACACTAATGCCGTCATTGTCATCCGGCGCGGCGGAGCTATGTGTAGAGCTGTGTGCAGAGCTACGCATGGAGGTGCGCGCGGAGACAATCAGCTTGTCGGCAACATGGCCATCGGCGACAAATTGTTTTGCGCCATTTAATTTTAAATTATTTGATTCAGCGCCGCCTTTACTCGCCGTCATAGTCACTTGAGCGGGCTTATGTTTCGGACCTTCGTCTACAGCCAAGGCCAGAGTTAGGGAACCTTCAACAATAGCGGGCAGTAGAGTTTTCTTTTGCTCATCCGAGCCGCCCAACACTAATGCAGACACGCCGAGAATTGCAGTCGCAAATAACGGCGAGGCCGTTAAGGTACGACCATTCTCTTCCATAATTTGACCCATGCCGACGTGGCCAAAGTCGAGGCCGCCGTAAGCTTCGGGCACTAAAATACCTGCCCAACCTAACTCGACCATTTGCGCCCAGGACTCTGCGCTATAACCAATTGCGTCGCGCTCGTCGCGCAAGCGGCGCAATTGCGCTAAGGGGGCATGTTCCTGTAAAAATCCGCGGGCGGATTCTTTTAGCATTTGTTGTTCTTCGTTTAATACTAATGCCATTACTGAAGTCTCTTAATTTATTTACCTTATCCCGTCGCGCCCAAACCCAGAATGCGCTTGCTGATAATATTCAGTTGAATTTCCGACGTACCACCCTCGATGGAATTGCCTTTGGTGCGCAACCACTGACTGGCCATCGTGCCACCGGCAAACATATCGCCCTCCCAACCGAGCGCCTGCTGGCCATAAATACCCAACATTAATTCATGTCGTCGCTTATTAATTTCGGTGCCCGTGTATTTCAACATTGACGAAGTTGCGCCGGTGCCTTGCCCCGCCTGAGTTTCATCCCGGATGCGCTCGGCCGTCAACTCGTAAGCTTTGGAATCAATTTCCCAACGGGCGATATCGGTGCGCAGCGCACTGTCGTTAAGTACGCCATTCTCTAAACCAACTACATCCGTCGCATGTTGGTGAAGTGTTTTGGCACTGGCTGCGGCCTGACCCATATTGCCGATCATTTCCCGCTCGTGGGTCAACAAATAACTTGCTAGCTTCCAGCCCTTATTGAGTTCGCCTACCAATTGGTTTTTTTCGACGCGCACATCGTCCAGAAAGGTTTCGCAAAACGGGGATTTTCCGGAAATTAATTTAATGGGTTTGGTAGAAACACCGGGAGTATTCATATCAAACAATACCAAACTAATACCAGCATGTTTGACCACATCGGGATCGGTGCGCACCAAACAGAACATCCAGTCGGCGCGATCCGCGTAGGAGGTCCAGACTTTTTGCCCGTTAATAATATAGTGATCGTCCTTATCTTCACAACGAGCCTGTAAACCGGCGAGATCGGAACCAAAATTCGGCTCGCTATAACCCTGGCACCACCAAATCTTGCCTTTAACAATATCCGGGATGTGTTGGCGTTTTAGTGCTTCAGAACCATATTTCAAAATCGCCGGGCCGATCATAAACAAGCCCATGCTAAACAAGGGCGTGCGCGCATCGATTCGATACAGCTCTTCCCGTAAAATTTTACTTTCTTCCTTGCTCAAACCACCGCCGCCATATTCGCTGGGCCAGTCTGGGGCAGTCCAACCGCGCTCCGCCATCACGTCTAACCAGCGCCGTTGATCTTCGCTAACAAATTTCCACTTAGCGCCACCCCAACAACGGTCTTCAAAATCGACGATGGGTTGCCGCATTGATGGGGGACAATTCGCTTCGAGCCAGGCTCTGGTGCTTTCTCTAAAGGTATTTACGTTTGCCATAATGTTAGCGTCCGATTTCTAATGCCGCGTAGCTTCTAACTACCCGTAACTATGCAGCAGATGTTACTAGAACAGATTACTGGAACAGGTTACGGGCATAACTTACGAAAATAGTATTTTGCCCGCCGCTTTCACCAGCCGGGAGCAAAATACTATAGTGGATGCACTTTGAAGGGTAAAGCGATTGTCAGACTTAGCGAGGAGTTTCGCTTAGTTATTAATGTCCAGGCGGTCAACGCGCTGGAAGCCCCTGGGCAACTTGCTGCCACGACGTCCCCTTTCACCCCGGTAGTGTTCCAGCTCCCGGTATTTAATGGCGTGGTGACGTTTACCACTGTAAACCAGCAAACTTTCGCCCTCGCTCACTACTGCTACCGCGACCATAAATTCTTCCTCTGCCTGCAAACGGGCGGAAGGAATGTTAATGATTTTGTTGCCTTTACCCCGCGCCAGTTCAGGTAATTCTGCGAGTGGAAAAACCAGCATGCGACCTTCGTTGCTGACCGCGACTACCATGGGATTTTCGCCTGCACCAAGCACCCGCGGCGGTAACACTTTGCCGCCTTTGGGGACACTTAGAGCAGTTTTACCCGCTCGATTTTTGGTATACAAGTCGGATTTTTTGGCAATAAAACCATAACCCGCATTAGTTGCTAGCAATACTCGCTGCTCATCATCACCCAAAATAACTCCACAAAACACCGCGCCCGAAGGCGGACTCAAGCGCCCGGTTGCCGGTTCACCCTGACCTCTCGCTGAAGGCAAGGTATGTGTCGGCAAGGCGTAAGTGCGGCCGGTAGAGTCCAGTAAAATAACCGGGTGATTACTCCGTCCCAGCGCCGAGGCTAGATAACTATCACCGGATTTATAATTGAGGTTTTCGACATCGACTTCGTGACCTTTAGCGGCACGTATCCAGCCTTTTTCAGACAGTACGACTGTCACCGGTTCCGCGGTGAGCAGGTCATCTTCATTAAAGGCAGCCGCTTCTTCCCGCGCGACGATGGGTGAGCGTCGATCGTCACCATATGTTTCCGCGACTTGCATTAATTCTTTGCGCATCAGCGTTTTCATGCGCTGGGCAGAACCCAGGGTTTTTTCCAGGTTATCGCGCTCCGCCGCCAGCTCGTCCTGCTCGCCCTTGATTTTAATTTCTTCGAGCTTGGCCAATTGACGCAAACGCAAATCGAGAATGGCGTCTGCCTGTAGCTCACTAATTTTGAAACGTGCTATCAATGCGGCTTTGGGTTTATCTTCGGTGCGAACAATATGAATGACTTCGTCGATATTAAGGAAGGCAACCATAAGCCCGTCGAGAATATGCAGCCGAGCCAGGACTTTTTCCAGGCGGGTTTGCAGTCGTCGTCGCACGGTGACTAAACGAAAACTAATCCATTCGGACAAAATTTTGTTCAGCGGTTTAACGGCGGGCCGACCATCCACACCAATCATGTTCATATTGACCCGATAATTGCGCTGCAAATCGGTGCTGACAAATAAATGGCTCATCAGGGCTTCTAAATCTACGCGATTAGAACGCGGCACTATCACCAGACGAATCGGGTTTTCGTGATCGGATTCATCGCGCAAGTCCACCACCATCGGCAATTTTTTGGCATTCATCTGCGCGGCAATCTGCTCGAGAATCTTTGAAGGCGAGGCCTGGTGCGGTAGCGCGGTAATAATAATATCGCCGTCTTCCTTTTCCCACACCGCACGCATACGAATCGACCCGCGACCGGTTTTGTAGACCTCAACAATATCCTCGCGAGAGGAAATGATTTCCGCCTCAGTAGGATAATCCGGCCCCTGAATATGCTCGCACAGTTCTTCTACTGTAGCCTTGGGCGATTCCAGCAATCGAATACAGGCGCTCACCACTTCGCGCATATTGTGCGGCGGAATATCCGTGGCCATACCCACCGCAATACCAGTGATGCCGTTCAGCAGAATATGCGGCACCTGAGCAGGCAGCACCACGGGCTCGTCCATGGTGCCATCAAAATTCGCCTGCCAATCCACCGTGCCCTGGCCTAGCTCCCCAAGCAGGGCGTCGGCAAAGGGCGCCATGCGCGACTCGGTGTAGCGCATGGCGGCAAAGGATTTGGGATCGTCGGGCGAACCCCAGTTACCCTGACCATCGATTAAAGGATAGCGGTAGGAAAACGGCTGGGCCATTAACACCATTGCTTCATAAACCGCGCTATCGCCATGGGGATGATATTTACCAATTACATCACCCACCGTGCGCGCAGATTTTTTATGCTTGGAGATGGAGCGCAAACTCAGCTCGCTCATGGCATACACAATGCGTCGCTGTACTGGTTTGAGGCCGTCACAAATATTGGGTAGAGCCCGGTCGAGAATCACGTACATCGAATAATCGAGGTAGGCCTTCTCGGCAAATTGAGACAGGGGGGACGATTCCGCTAGGTCATCGGGGGGTAGGAGTTCTGACATTTGTTACCTTGTGTACCTGTATAAATAAAATTAATTTAACGTGAAGACGGGAAAAATGAAAAATCTTGGCTAAGCAAGTTCTGCCAAATCACCTTTTTCTTCCAGCCAGGCTTTACGATCCGCCGCGCGCTTTTTCGCCAACAACATATCCATAAGTTGATTAGTGTTGTCGTCGGCACTCAAAGTCAGTCGAACCAAACGACGAGTGTCTGGCGCCATGGTGGTTTCACGCAATTGCAGAGGGTTCATTTCGCCGAGGCCTTTAAAGCGTGTCACCTGAACTTTGCCAGATTTCTTTTCGGCTTCGATCATATCCAGCACGCCCTGCTTTTCACTTTCGTCGAGGGCGTAGTGGACCTCTTTTCCGATGTCGATACGAAACAAGGGCGGCATGGCAACGTAAATATGTCCCGCTGCAACCAGAGGCCGAAAGTGGCGCACAAATAACGCACACAACAAGGTGGCGATGTGCGCACCATCGGAATCGGCATCGGCCAGAATACACACCTTGTGATAGCGCAAGCCGTCCAAATCGTTGCTTGCGGGATCCATCCCCAGCGCCACGGAAATATCGTGTACCTCCTGAGAAGCGAGAATTTCCTGGCTGTCCACTTCCCAGGTATTTAGAATTTTCCCACGCAACGGCATGATGGCCTGGAATTCTCGACTGCGAGCCTGCTTGGCAGAACCGCCTGCCGAGTCACCTTCCACCAAAAAAATTTCGGAGTGACTGGGGTCGCTGGAGGAACAATCCGCCAATTTACCGGGTAGTGCGGGGCCGGAAGTTAAACGCTTTCGGGCCACTTTTTTCGCGGATTTCATCCGCGCCTGAGCATTGCCAATACAGAATTCGGCGAGTTTTTCTGCTTCACCAGTGTGCTGGTTTAACCATAAGCTGAAGGCGTCTTTAACCACGCCGGAAATAAAGCTGGCGGCTTCTCGCGACGACAAACGCTCTTTGGTTTGCCCGGAAAATTGTGGGTCGGTCAATTTAGAGGACAGGATGTAACTAGACTTATCCCAGATGTCGTCCGGGGTGAGCTTAACGCCACGGGGCAGTAAATTACGAAACTCACAAAATTCACGCATGGCCTCTAACAAACCGGTACGCAAACCGTTGACGTGGGTGCCGCCCTGCACGGTGGGAATTAAATTAACGTAGCTTTCCTGTGTAATTTCACCGCCTTCTGGCAACCATTGCACCGCCCAATCTACCGCCTCGGATTCAGCGGCGAAGCTGCCCACAAAGGGCTCCGCCGGAAGCGTCTCCCAGCCCTGGGTTGCGCCCAACAAATAATCGGCGAGCCCGCCTTCGAAATACCAGGTTTCGCTGTCTTTACTGGCTTCGTCACTAAACTCAACCGTCAAGCCTGCACACAGCACGGCTTTAGCGCGCAGCAGGTGCTTTAGTTTTGGCAGGGAGATTTTAGGTGAATCGAAGTAGGAGGGATCGGGCAGGAAGCGCACCTCGGTGCCGGTATTGCGCTTGCCACAGGTGTCGATAACTTTCAGATCTTTGGTTTTATCACCGCCTTCGAAACTCATGGTATAGACCTGACCATCGCGACGAATAGTAACCACTAATTCTTTCGACAGCGCATTGACCACCGACACGCCGACGCCGTGCAAGCCGCCGGAAAATTGATAATTTTTTCCAGAAAATTTACCGCCGGCATGCAGGGTAGACAAAATCACTTCCACCCCCGGCTTGCCCTGCTCGGGATGCATGTCCACCGGCATACCTCGGCCATCGTCGCTGACCGTCACGTAGCCGTCTTTGTGAACCCTTACGGATATTTTTCTGGCGTGACCCACCAGCGCTTCATCGACACTGTTGTCGACGATTTCCTGAATCAAGTGATTGGGCCGCGTGGTGTCGGTGTACATCCCAGGGCGTTTGCGCACCGGGTCGAGGCCGGTTAATACTTCAATAGAATCGGCGTTGTAATCTGTCATAGAGTAAATGTCATAAGATAGCTTTTCATAAGAAAATTTTCATAAAATGTGGGGGTTCACAATGGTGTTACCGCACAATATAAACCACGCGGCGCCGATCAATAAATCTTTTCAACAAAAACCTGCTCCCTTCTGCTCTTTACTCAAACAGAAAAGCGCCAATATCCGCTAAATGTTGTTCAAAACCGATAAAGCTGTGATCCCCACCTTGCTCTACAAGCACCTGACATGCGCGGTATTTCTCTACAGCGAGGCGATAATCCAACACTTCGTCTCCGGCTTGCAGCAATACTTTGATGCGCTCTGGCCGGGTGATTTGGGCGACCTCAAAGGCCTCTAGTTGCTCCAGATGTTGCGGCTCAATAACACAGCGCTCTCCGGTATGGTAATTGGCCTGCTCACCGAGCAAATACTCTCGCCCCAACCACGGCCTGACCGCTGGGTTCACCAACACCGCTTTACAACCGTACTGCTCTGCCAGAAAAGTGGCATAGAACCCGCCCATGGAACTCCCAAGTAAGACCACACCTCCGCCTAATTCGGTCACTGTCTTATGCAATTGAGCCATGGCCTGTTCGGGAAACGGACTTAAAAAAGGGCAGGCAAAGGCGATAGTCAGCGGGTATTGCTCTAGCCAACGTCGCGTTAGCTCAGCCTTATAGGATTGTGGCGAGCTATTGAACCCGTGGATATAAACCAGTGTGGTTTTGGGCGAAACTGAAATAGACACCGAAGCTCAACTCCTCCACAGGCGCGCACCGGGTACGGGTAGCGCTAATATCTTAATAATTGGCTCTTAATAATTGGTATAGGCGCGTGCGGACTGGCGCAATACCTTCCTATAACCGCGACTTCGCCGCCACACCGAAAACCCTGAAATGGCTTTGGATTATAGGACTTGATTAGTGCTTTTGATAGGAGGATCTAGCTAGAAAAGTCTGGCGGGGCAATTTTTATAAATAAGCTTTTTTAATAAGCATAAGAGCGTAAAAAGTGTGCAGAACAGTAATTAGTAACCCACGGCCTTGTGGTCAACCACTTGTCCTGTTTCCTTGAGAAACTCCACTCCGGTATCGATACTGCCATCGGGCCGCAGATCAATCCAACGGTATCCCGGCGACTGGTCGCTTAGCGCAAACTCGGGGCTGTTAGGTAAAAACTGAAAACAGGTCGATGGCGCAGTGTGCACGTCGCAACCCGCCCACTGACCCGCGAAGTCCTGGTGCACATGGCCGGAGAACACCGCTTTCACGTTCCCGCTGGCGCGCACAATGGCTTCCAGCTCGTCGGCATTGGCAATGCGTTGTCTGTCCAGCCAGTCGCAACCCACCGGCAGCGGAGGGTGGTGAAGAAACACAATAACGGGCTTATCGGGCTCAGCGTTGAGGACTTGCTCTAAAAAATCCAGCTCGCTTTGCGCCAGCGCGCCGCCAACCTTTCCCGGCACCGAGGTATTGAGAGAAATCACCCGCCATTGACCCATTTCCAACATCGGCCAATAGGATGCCGAGGAGAGCCCTTCCTCCATGATGGTCAATTGGTCGTGATTGCCCGGCAACCAGCCATAGGGGATTTCGAGAAATTGCATTTGCTGAGCGAACAACTCATAGGCCTCGGGAGCGCCATTGGCGGCGATGTCACCGGTGGCATAAATCATATCCGGGGCGAGCTTCTGGGAGCCCAGCTCAGCCAATACCTGGCGGAAGGTTTCGTAGGTTTGAACACCCGCCAGACAATAATCACGGCTTGGGCCAATGTGGGGATCAGTTATCTGCACTAGCCGCCAGGTCTTTTCGCTGGCTTTATTATTTTGCATTATTTGCCATCCCGTTCCACCCGTCGACGACGACTAATCCGCACCCCCTTAGTACAGAGACTAACTCTATACTAGTAGAGCGGCAAACACTCCTCTTCAAGCGCGTAACCGTGCGCCGAGCAATGAGCCAACCATTCGCCGAGAAAATGATTCCACTGGAATTTCTCGTCGGGCTGCACCATGTGTTCGTTAGGATAAGCATGTTTTGATTGAATGTAATTTACCCTTTGACAGGTAGTCACCTCGGCTAGTTTGGCGTCGTGGTAAAGACGCACCTTTATTTTCGGTGGGCGCATCGTGCCCGACCCTGGCATTTTGATAGCATGTACTTCAGTCATTTCTACCAAGGTAGTGTAGGGAGTCCGTTCCAGCACCGAAAACACCAGGACACTGTTACTGTCACCACTACTACTATCACCCAGGCCTAGTCGACGTTCTGCCGCCGACATTATGTCGGGAAATAACTGCAATAAACGCGCATAGTTAGCTTCGCAATCCGCCAACATGCCCTTTAGATCAACTTTATAACGCTCTCGCTTCATAACCGCTAGTTCCAAATCAACATTAACGAGAATAGCCTATAGTTCTTGATTTTTTTCTCCAATTTTTGTGAACCAGCTCACGGTTTAACATCAGCCACTGCAAACACACAATAGTCGCCGCATTGTTACAGCGCCCGGAATTTAGCGTATTAAAGGCCTCGGCCTCAGGTACAACACACAACAAAATATCTTCGTGCTCACCGGCGACACCATAACAGCCGCCGGAATGTTCTAAATCGGTCAGCCCACAAAACAGCTTGATGGTTTCGTTGCTGCCTCCGGGGCTAACTAAATACTCGCAGATGGGCTCTAGCTCCACCTGTTCAATGCCCGCCTCTTCAAATAACTCCCGACGGGCAACCTCCTCCGCACTTTCTCCCGCTTCGACCATACCCGCAACCACTTCCAACAGCCAGGGGCTATTAGGCTGACCCAAAGCCCCGACCCGAAATTGCTCAATCAAGCCAATCAACTCCCGATCCGGATCATAGAGTAATACCCCCACCGCAGGCCCGCGCACAAATAGTTCTCGGCTAAACGGCTCGCTCCAGCCCCCCTCGTACAAACGATGGCGTAGCGTGAGCCGCTCCATGGTAAAGAAGCCATCGTATACGGTTTCTTTACCCAGCAATTCTACGTCGCTGCCCTCAGTAAAGGCCTGGTCGGTGAGCTTGCGATTTTTCCGCGTCGTTTCCATACTGCAATCTTACCTGTTATTCCGGTCTCGTGAAAAACCCGAATCTGCTACCATACCGCCCAGTAACCCTGCTAGTAAGCCCGGCAGTAACCCGCGTTTAAACTTGGCCGCATTATCTATCAACGAACGGTGTATCAGCCAAAGGTCTATCAACGAACGATGTATCAGCTAAAGGTGTATCAAGCAAATATGTACCAACAAAAGACGTACCCGAGAAGTAAACCCCAAGGAATCCAGCGGATTTTTCCCGCTCCTTGCGCGTCACTTTTTTCAGCAGCACGCCTGATCGCGCCGTGTCTCGTGATTCTTGGCCTGTCGGCAAACTCGGCAAGCTCGGAAACGCTGGTGGAAATCTATGAACTGGCGCTCGCTAACGATCCGCAAGTGCGCGCCGCAGAAGCCAGCTATAAAGCCGGGAAAGAAGCGCTACCACAGGCCAGATCGGGGCTGCTACCCGCGCTGTCCGCTTCCGCCGCCTACAGCGATGGCGACGGTATTCGAGGCAACTCCCGCACTCTAGGGTCGAGCTTCGTCTCCCAGAGCATCGGCGATTACGACGACGAGGGCGAAAGCTACAGCGTATCGCTGACTCAGCCGTTATTTGACCTGCCCGCCTGGTT
Source organism: Porticoccaceae bacterium (assembly GCA_018069525.1). Lineage (GTDB taxonomy): Bacteria > Pseudomonadota > Gammaproteobacteria > Pseudomonadales > Porticoccaceae > JAGPUQ01. Next base: position 16,053 of record JAGPUQ010000011.1, read on the forward strand.
TACTTTCAAGCAAGGTAAAGACCTGGATCAGCAGGCGGCGGCCCAATTCGCCAAAGAGCAGCAAAGCACGATTATTCGCGTTACCGACACCTACTTTGCCGTACTGCGAGCCAAAGAAAATTTGTCTTCCTCGCAAGCGGAGGAAAGAGCCATCGGTCGCCAGCTAGAACAAACCAAAGAACGCTTTGAAGTGGGCCTACTGCCCATCACTGATGTTCACGAAGCCCAGGCCGCCTACGATTCAGCCCTGGTCAATACGCTGGAGGCGCGCAGCGCTCTCGACATCGCTTTTGAAGGCCTGCAAGTTTTGACTGGCAAGCACCACGGCTCATTAGCCGGCCTGACTCCAGAATTTCCGATCACCCCACCCGAGCCATTGGAGCGAGAGGCGTGGGTAACATTCGCCCAGTCCAATAACCTGGCACTGAAAGCGGCCCGCCTGTCGATGATGGCGGCCGAGAACCATGCACAGAGTAAAAAATCGGAACATTTACCCACGGTGTCGGCCAGCCTTAATTATTCAAAAAGTTACAACGACGGCGTGTTCAATCGCGACGGTGGCGTAGATCCTAACCCGCCATTCGGCTTCGAAGACCCAGCCCGCCAACCCTTCACCGCGGACGAAGAAGCTACGGTGTTTACGCTACGCCTCGACGCCCCGCTCTACAGCGGAGGTATGATCAGTTCGCAGCGCCGGCAAGCCTCTCAGGAATCCATTCTGGCTCGCGAGAATCACCTACTCGCGCAACGCAACACCACCCAACAAGCGCGTTCCCAGCATTTGCGTGTACTCACCGATGCCGCGCGCGTCAGGGCACGAGCACAGGCGATTACCTCCGCACGAAGTGCAGAGGAAGCGACTCAAGCCGGTTATGACGTGGGCACTCGCAATATTGTCGATGTATTAATTTCCCAGCGAACGCTGTATCAGGCCCAGCGCGATTACGCTAACGCCCGCTATGATTACGTCGCCAGTATGCTGCGTTTAAAGGAAGTGGCGGGGCAACTAAGTCCTCAGGATATCGCGCAACTCGACCGCTGGCTCAGCTCTGAAATTAACGTGGAACGAGCGACGCAATAATATTTTGCAAGCGCCCTAGCGCACCTCGATTGGACTCGGTCACAGCGAGAGCGGCCTGCCCCATCGCCTGGCATTGATTGTTATCCGCGACATTACTAGTAGTTAGTAAACCCGTCGCAGCTTCGGCCAGAGCATCGACATCCTCACAAATAAGCATCCCGCCCGCGTCCAGCAATAGCTGAGTCGCCTCGGTGAAGTTAAACACATGAGGGCCGCTTAACACCGGCTTACCCCAGGCCGCCGGCTCAATCACATTGTGTCCGCCCACGGCAACCAGGCTACCGCCCACAAACACCAGGTCACTGGCGCCACAAAACACCAGCAACTCGCCCATGGTGTCGCCGAGTAAAATATCCGTCGCTACCGGGAGTGCCACAGGCGCGATAGGTACAGCTTCACTTTGAGTTGCTTCACTTTGAATTGCATCGCTTTGGTTTGCATCAAGCAGAATCGAACGCCTACTCACTGAGAAACCCATACTGCCACACTGCTCAGCCACCCCATCAAAGCGCTCCGGATGTCGCGGCACCAACACCAGCAACACTTCAGGGAGCTTGCGCCGAACCGCCGCAAAGGCCGTTAAAACCTGCTCGTCTTCACCGGCGTGAGTACTGGCCGCCAACCAGATCGGCCGCTCATTGCCAGCCTGCCATTGTCGGCGTAACTCATTGGCCTGAGCGCGCAATTCGTCCGTCAGCTCAAGATCAAATTTAATATTGCCGGTAACACTTATTTTTTCTGGCGCCACGCCCAGTGATAAAAAGCGCTCACTATCCGCTTTAGTTTGCGCCGCAATGGCCGCTAACTCCTGCATCATCGGGACAGCCAACCACCGTGCTTTGCGATAACCTGCAGCAGATTTTTTCGATAACCGCGCATTAGCCAAAATAACCGGAATACCGCGCTTAGCGCAGGCGTGGATGGTATTGGGCCACAATTCGGTTTCCATAATAATTAAGACACTGGGACGCACCCGCCGTAAAAAGCGTTGAACGACGTCAGGTAAATCGTAGGGCGCATAACAGTGGTAAACGCTGTCGCCAAAAATACTGGTCACCCGCTCGGAACCCGTCGGTGTCATCGTAGTGACAGCAAGCGTCATATTGGGATACCGGCCTTGCAGCGCTTTAATCAAAGGCACTGCGGCGAGGGTTTCTCCTACCGAAACCGAATGCACCCAAATTACCGGTGATGAAGTTGGAGTCACAAAACCAAAACGTTCACCCCAACGCTTGGCATACGCTGGTGCTTTGCGCGCACGCAAAGTCAGACGCAGCACAATTAAGGGCGTCAACAGGTAAAATACAATGGTATAAAGCCAGCGAGCGAACACAATACCTCCAGATGCTCAGCATACCGGGGAGGTTCACCGATTGCATGCTTTCGCGCACAGATTTCATCAATCATTAAACGCACACGCTATACTGTGCGCTGACAAAATGACTAAAAAATTCTATCGGCGAGTTTATGTCTGACACCCAAAGCAAAATCGAATTAGCATCCGCTTCCGCAGATACTCCTGGCGATAGCGTCGTCGATATTGCCATTATGGGTGGCGGCATTGCTGGTTTATGGTTACTCAATCGCCTGTGCAACCAAGGCTACAACGCAATTTTGTTTGAACAAAGCGCGCTGGGTTCCCAGCAAACGGTTGCCAGCCAGGGCATGATTCATGGCGGTATTAAATACACCCTCGGCGGCGCGCTGAGTGGAGCCTCCGAAGCGATTGCCGATATGCCGGATCACTGGCGACGCTGTTTGCGCGGCGAAGGCGATGTGGATCTCACCGGCGCCAACATACTTAGCGATCATTTTTATCTTTGGTCTGCGGCAAGTACCGCATCGAAGATAAGCACCTTCCTGGCGAGCAAAGTAACTCGTGGGCGCGTGGACAAAGTCAAAAGTAACGACTTGCCGGGTGTTTTCCAGCATCAGGATTTTGCTGGCACCGTGTATCGCCTGGTGGATATGGTGATGGACACGCCTAGCCTGGTGGCAACCCTGGCAAAAAATTACCAGGAACGGATATTTTTGCTGCCCCCCGAACAGGCGCAATGGCTTTCGGAACCCGACGGCAGGGTGCGTTTAAATATTTTGGGGCAAGACCCGGCTCGTACGGTTCATCGCTCCGTTAACACCTCAATTAAGGCCGCCGCCTTTATTTTTGCGGCGGGTGCAGGCAACGCGGCGCTACTTGAGCAAGTAGGCGCGGACAACATCAAAATGCAGCGCCGCCCCCTACAGCAAGTGATGGTGAAGCATCGCTATCCCCACGGCTTTTTTGGCCATTGCCTGGGGGCCGAGAAAACGCCAAGACTGACGATTTCCAGTTATCCATGCAGCGACGGCGCGCAAATATGGTACCTGGGAGGGAGCCTGGCGGAAAAAGGTGTCCGGCAAACCGAAGCTGAACTGATCGCAGCCGCACAGCGAGAACTCAAACAACTGATGCCCTGGGTTAATTTTGACGATGCGGAGTGGGCCACCCTGGCCATCGACCGCGCGGAACCCAAGCAACTCAATTTCGCCCGACCCGATAAGGCCTTTGCGGCCTGGGCGGGAAAGACCGCGTCTGGCGGCACCAGTAACAGCACTGATAACCGCACTGATAAAGTAGAAGCCAGCAATGTAATCGCCGCCTGGCCCACCAAACTAACGCTGTGCCCCAACCTGGGCACGGAAGTTTCGCAATTACTGAACGTCAAAGGTATAAAACCTTCTGCCAACGCTAAGATTCCGGCTCTCGAACTACCGACGCCGCCCTTTGCTCTGAGCCCCTGGGATACTGCCTTTACTTAATATGAAATACCTAATATAAAAATCGCTTGATATGAAAATTCTCTGACATGGAAAACACATTGGACAGCAGCTCTCAAATGCCTTCATCCACACTGCCCCAGCGAGCCCTGGGGAATACTGGAATTGAGGTGAGTATTCTGGGCTTAGGCACCGTTAAACTGGGCAGAAACGAGGGTGTTAAATATCCTGATACCTTTGCTATTCCCGACGATCGCTCAGCGCAAGCGTTACTGACCTTAGCGCGGGATAAAGGTATTAACCTGATCGACACCGCGCCCGCCTACGGCACCAGCGAACAACGTCTGGGCAAACTGTTGCAGGGTCAACGCGAGCACTGGATTATTTGCAGTAAGGTCGGCGAAGAATTTACCGAGGGGGAGTCCCACTACCATTTTGGCCCGGCCCATACCCGCTCAAGTATTGAGCGCAGCTTGCAACGCCTCAATACAGAGGTGTTGGATATCGTGCTAGTGCATTCGGACGGCAACGACGCCGCCATTATCAACGACTACGGTACGCTGCAGGTCCTGGCCGAGATGAAACAGGAAGGCAAAATTCGCAGCTTTGGCATGTCCACCAAAACAGTCTCTGGCGGTTTACTCGCGGCGGAGCAATGCGACGTGGTGATGGTGACCTGGAACCTGGCCTATAACGACGAGATTCCGGTGATTGATCGCTGCCTGGAATTAAATAAAGGTGTATTGATTAAAAAGGCTTTAGCGAGTGGTCACACTACACTAGGGCAAATCAGTTCCAGTCAAAGCAGCGCCAGTCAAAGCGATAAGTCCGTAAATGATAAGCCCGTAAATGATAGCCCTGGCGACCCGGTTGCCTCGACCTTTAAAACCTTACTCGGCCACCAGGGCGTCAGCAGTATTATTATTGGCTCCATCAATCCAGAACATATTCGCAGCAATATCGACGCGGCTATCGCCGCTAGTCCGTAGCCTGTATTTTTTCAACCATCGCCGTTGTAGAGCAGTCGTCTACTAAGTTCAGCGCCCGAACTTCACCGCCATAAGCTTCAACTATTTCCCAGCCGACGACGCCTTCCTTGTCGTAATCTCCGCCTTTCACCAGAATGTCAGGTTTTAATACCGCCAATAAAGCTTCGGGGGTATCGTCAGCAAATGCCACCACCCAGTCCACCGCTTCCAGTCCAGCCAGCACGGCCATGCGTCGGTCAACCGTATTAATGGGCCGCCCTTCGCCTTTGAGTTTCCGTACTGAATCGTCACTATTTACGGCGACGACTAAGCGATCGCCCAGAGTTCTGGCTTGCTCAAGATAAGCCACATGGCCCGCGTGTAATAAGTCGAAACAACCGTTGGTGAACACAATTTTTTCGCCGCCGCTACGAGCATCTTCAAGGTCGGCCAGTAATTGCGTTGCGTTGACGACGCCGCGCTCGCTGCCTTTTTCAAGCTGTAAGGCACGGCGTAATTCCGGTGCGCTAACGGCGGCAGTGCCGGATTTTCCCACCACAATACTGGCGGCAAGATTTGCCAGGGTGACGGCCTCGGGAAAGTCTTCGCCTGCGGTCAAGGCTGCGGCTAATACCGCGATGACCGTGTCCCCGGCACCGGTGACATCGTAAACTTCCCGAGCGCGAGCCGGTAAATGTAATTCTTTGTGTTCGGGCCGCAGCAGCGTCATACCCTTTTCACCGCGAGTGACTAACAGAGCCTCAAGCCCCAACTCCTCGATCAACGCCAGGCCCTTCTCACTCAGTTCTGCCTCGCTCGCACAAACGCCGACGACCGCTTCCAGTTCGGCAATATTAGGCGTTAACAAGGTCGCTCCAGCGTAACGAGAAAAGTCATCGCCCTTGGGATCGACCAGTACCGGGATGTTCGCCGCACGAGCCAGGGCAATCAGTTCACCGGGAGCATGTAACGCACCCTTGGCATAATCCGATAGCACAATGGCCTGCACCTGTGGCAGTAATTGTTCGACCTGTTCGACAATACCTGCAGCATCATCCGCACTGTATGCGTCTTCAAAATCCAGACGCAGCAATTGTTGTTGCCGGCTGATAACCCGCAATTTTGTAATCGTCGCTTTGTCTTTCGCTTCGATTAACAGCGCCTGAATACCCGCCGCCTCCAAACGAGATTTTAAAACCCCGGCGGCTTCGTCGCGCCCCACCACGCCGACCACTCGAACGCCCGCGCCCAGCGCCGCAATATTTAATCCGACATTACCAGCACCGCCCACGCGATCTTGCTGGTGTTCCACCTTGACGACGGGCACCGGGGCTTCCGGCGAAACCCGCGACGTGGAGCCGTGCCAATAGCGATCAAGCATCAAATCGCCGACCACCAATATCTGGGCATTATCAAAACGGGGCAAAGTAGCCATTAGTTTCCCTTTTCCACATGATCCCGGTGAAGCGCCACCTTGGCGAACCCGGTTTACTGTATTGAATTATCTTTTTGAGCTAATTTTGCTAAGTCAGTTTTGCTCTGCGATTTTTTGCCCTAGCATCTGCCAAACATCCTCCGCCGATATACCGACAAGGCATTGAGCCTCGGGGCCTTCGTAGTTGTCAACGCGACATATTTTACGATAACAGGGGATGCATGCGTAACCATCGGCCATAATTTGTACGGAAGCTGCGCCAGTTGCACCCACCAATTTGGGATCGGTCGGGCCATACACTGTTACGGTAGGCTTACCCAAGGCCGCGGCAATATGCGCCAATCCTGTATCCACACACACCGCACCCGCACTGCGCGCCAACACACTGGCTACCTGAGTTAAATTCAGTCTAGGAAGCACCCTTGCACTGTTGCGCCCCTCCGCAATTTTCTGCACCTGCTGGTGCTCTGCTTCACTGCCCCAGGGTAATACAACATCAAAATCATGCTCTGCGGCGAGCGTAATCAAGCTGCGCCAACGCTCGTTCAACCAGGCTTTATTCGACCAACTGGCATTGGGTACAAAAACCAAAAAAGCCTTGTCGGGCAAATCTACCGATAGTTCCGGCCAGGATTTAGCTGTTAAGCCAAAATCCGGTTCGACTTCAAGCGACCCTTCGCTCGGCAGTGAATAATTTAAACTCTGGCTCAGCAACGTGCGCATACGTTGAATCGCGTGCATCTCCTGGTCTACCCGATGGCGGCAGGAGTACGCCAAATGTGCCCCTCGCTCTCTCACCGATGCCTTATCGTAACCGTGGCGATAGTTTTTTTCTAAAGCTCTACCCCGAGCCAGGCGAGTAAACACTGCACTCTTGATATTGCCCTGAAGGTCGATCACCGCATCGTACTGTCGAGATTTCAACTCGCGCCGCCAGGTAAGCACTCCTTTGAGCAGCGCACTTCGAGACTCTGACTTCCAGCGCCGGAGCGGAACCGGCAATACCTCGGCAACAGCCAAATGCCAGGCTGGAATATCGCTAAAGGATTCATCCACCAGCCAGTCAAATTTCAGCTTGGGATAGGCTCTTACCGCGTCAGTAAGTGCGGGCAAGACCTGAACCAGATCACCCATAGAGCTTAATTTAACAATTAAAACCTTTTTCAAACAGATACCTACAAACTTTGTCAAAACGCTAATTCGTACTATTCTATCAGTGTCTACATAGTATAATATACGCCTTACTAATGCCTCTGTTTCTAAAATAGGGGTAATAACGCAAACCTAGAAATACACACTCAGGTCATAAAAATTCTTACTCAACGTATAGACCAAGCCAACTACGAAAGCCTTTGCGAAGGTGGAACTATCATAGAAAAAGACCGGTATGGTAACAAAGTCATCCTTCTTGCTAATGGAAATTATATAAAATTGTTCCGCAGAAAACGGATTTTTAGTTCAGCCCTTTTTTTTCCTTACGCCAATCGCTTTGTTGACAATGCCAAAAAACTAAACAAGTTAGACATCCCAACTATTACTCCCCTTAACATCTACTGTTTGCCACACATTCAGCGTACGGCTGTACACTACCTCCCGGTGGAGGGAGACACTTTACGTGCGCTTACCAAAGAAATGGGTGACCCCGCCCCACTACTAAAAAAATTTGCTAAATTTATTGCAGAACTCCATCGTAAAGGCGTTTATTTTCGCTCGATTCATTTGGGCAATGTAGTTCTAACAGAAAATAATAAATTCGCGCTAATTGATATTGCAGATCTAAAATGTTATGGGAACCCTCTTTCTAGAACCCTGAAGAAACGCAACATTAAGCATTTACTACGCCCCCCCGAAGATGACTGGATTTTAAAACCGAATTTGACAGAAATGCTTACTAGTTATCATCAAGATCAGAAAAATATTAATTGCCGGCCATAATGAACCAAATTATCAATAAAATTCCCTAAAAAATTATAAAACCTAGATTAAAAATGTTATTCGGGCTATAGAAGGTTATTAAAAATGCAAAAAAAAATAAATGATAAGTTTGTACGCTGGAAAAAAAATAGGAAAATTGCTCGAGAAAACCCTGAAATCTGGCTGTTTAATTCACGGAATCTTGGATACATACAGATACCTAAAGTAGCTTCAAGCTCTACCCGAGAGCGCCTTGCAAAATTCTATTTTGAAACAAACAATATTGACCAGCCTGATAAATTTGATAAAGAAATTATTCGATCAGTTGAGAAAATAACAGCATTTCACGCAAACCATAAAAAACTTTATGATCTTACTAAAAATAATTTTATTTTTTCATTCGTAAGAAACCCCTACAGTCGAATTTATTCCGCATACAAAAGCAAGGTCATACTACCTCTAGAAAGCCATAAGAAAAATATTTTTTCCAACCACGGCATAAGCCTTGGAATGGATTTCGAAACATTCGTAGACATTGTGTGCGCAATACCAGACCATAAAATTGATAGGCATTTGAGATCGCAAAGCTGGTTCCTGACATTTGAAGGCAAACTAATAACTAACCATATAGGCCGCCTGGAATCCTTCGAAGAAGACTGGGAAAATTTATTAAAACCTTTCGGGCTATCTAATCCAGGCCATAATAAAAATAGCACCAAAAAAATTGGGAACCCAGATATTACCGAAGTATTCAGCGTAGAAATAAGACAAAAAATACAAGAGCGATATAAATCAGACTTCTTATTATTCAATTATAGTGAGCACTTAAAGCCATAGACAATAAGCACCCTATCTATTTCTTTACAAGTTAACTAAATGAGCCTGCATAACCCTGCATTGCTAGCCCAGCTAGCAATATTTTGACTGAAAATTTCTCGTCTAGTGAAATCCCCACCCAACCATTTGTCCACTTCATAGAAGAATATTTAATTCTATGTAAAATTTTTATCCTCTAGGGGTAAAATTAACAGCATATTTAAGGGGCCGCTAGATAGTGCAAGGAATACAAACAGCCGACCTACGAGCTAACATAGTCGATGCAACGGGGCAATCTTTGCCAGATTCAGCTTTAGTGTCAGGGGGAGATCGCGGAAGCTATAAATGTAACTATCGGTAGAGAATTCCAAGGAGTTCAGGGAAACGAGACTATCGCCTAAGTAGGCGCAGGCAAAGGCATCGCAGCGACGTGAAGAAGTCTCGAAAATAAACGAGGAACATATGCTTGATTACCAGGAAATATTATGCCGGAAAACAACATGAAAACAGTTATAGCCATTGGCGCCTGAGGAGGTAGCGGGACACGAGCAATTGCTCAGATCCTAATTGACGCAGGAATTTATATGGGGGATGACCTAAACGGAGCAAACGATAACTTGATATTTACGCGACTCTTTAAAAACCCCTCTTGGTTTGAAAGCGCAAGGAAAGAAGAAATAACTGCGCGTCTCGATGTCTTCAAGGATTACATGGAAAAAGATCAATTGGATATCAACAGTGCATTAATTTTGATCAAATCATCTATAACTAACCTTACTTTCAGCCAAAATGGCAAGCGCGCTAAAAATATAATACGCAAGGTATTATCACCTCCACAAGAAAGAAGCATTTGGGGCTGGAAAGAACCGAATACCCAGATATACATCCAAGAAATATCGGACTACTTCCCACACCTAAAATATATCCATATAGTCAGACACGGATTAGATATGGCATTTTCAAACAACAAACAACAACTCAAAAACTGGGGATATAAATACGGCATTCACCTTGATGGAAAAGAAACTGAGAATGAAGTTTCATACAAGCAGATGGAATATTGGATGAGGTCAACCGAGGGTGCTATACATAAAGGACAAACCTAATAGGCTATACCAAGTGCCCAAAAAACCCGCTACTTTAGGTCGATTCAATAAGCATGACCTAAAAATTTTCGATAAACGGAAGATAGATTTTGTCAAGGCACTAGGGTTCGATATATAAATAGCTTACACTTTAACAATTGATCCATATAGGATTAACTTAAAGCTTCGAGCTAGCGTTAAACTATCCGCTTCTTTTATAGGGACGAATAAAACCAATAAAATTTCTAACATCAATGCATTAGCATCAAGGTACTCAACAAGTCTCCTGAAAAAATTATGGAGAGCGGGCAAAAAAATCTGACCTCAAAAATTCTTTCCCAAAGAACTGAGCACCCTCAAGCGTCCAATGACCATAATCATATAGCGTTTTATGTCCTTCATCAGTGAATGCAGAGCAAGCCTTAGCATCTAACTCGCAGATAAGGCTAACTTTGTCCAAATAAGGCACCCCATTTTTTCGAGCAATTTCCTCAATCCTCTCGTTCTGATCGACTTTCCCTGTATTTAGCACCTCAAATAACAAAGCATCAGCTTCTTTCCTTATCTGATCGAAACTATTTTGGTATGAGTTATCAAGTCGAAATGAGTAGTACCTATGCACGATCATGTCTGCTGTCCACTGCCCCCCTATTTTTTTAAATTCAGCTGTGTTGCCGAGTACTATTACTGCCTTTCCGTCTGCCTTTGCTTGGTTAATAAGATATTCCAGGCCTTCAATATCCGAACTTTCCTGTGTATATTCCTTTTCCCTTTCACAATGACCCGCTCTATATCGAGTGCTCACCAAAATGAGTGTTGCATCTTTGTACTGCGAACTCGTATAGAACTTTCGTCTAACTTGTTCGTAATCGTTTATGGACTCAATAAAGCAATTAAGCTGTGGAGCGCTGGAATTTAGGAAGTCAAAGTTTGGAGCCAGACTCCTGTTTTGCTCAAATGCATTAAATACATCCTTAGCATGGGAATTGCCAACCAATAAGACGCGATTTTCGACATCAAAAAAATCTGGATTTTCATCGATACGCCGATTGAGCAAAATCCAACTTTGCTCTCTCAATTTTTTATTATCAATCTCGTAATTCTCAAACCCCTTAACCGTAATTTTCTCAAAACGAAAGTTAAATCCCTCGTTATCAATTACAGCATAAGCCATAGCCATACAAAAAAATAACGAACCAACAAGAGCAATAGATAGGAGCCGAGGAGAAATAATTCGGCGCTTTCTAAACGGCTGCTCTATCATGTAGAATGAGATCGCGGAGAGCAAAATAGTTGCCGCTATCCATCCCAATTTATCTAAATTACTCGATACGTTGGCCCCATAACGAAAAAAAGCAAAGATTGGGAAGTGCCAAAGATATGCTGAATAGCTGATTAAGCCAACCCAAACAAGAGGTTTACTTCCTAGGAACTTACCGATTAACTCATCCTTAGATGCGAAACCAATTATTAAACCAACACCTAAGATTGGAATGATGGTGTGAAAACTTGGATGTGGAGTTTTTTCGTCAAAAAATAAAACACCGTAAGCAATTAAGAACAAACCAACCATCGGGAGTAGTCGGCGTAGAAAAATATCCTCGCGCGATTTGCAATTTAATTCCCTGTAGGCCAGCACAGATCCTACTGCCAACTCCCAAAAACGGCTGAATGGAAGATAGAAGTTTAAGTTGGAGTTTCTAACTTCCATCAGTTCGGAAAATAACAAACTAGACAAAGATAAAAAAATCAGAATGGCCAAAAAATACTTACGGAAGAACTTGAATGCAATAATAGCAAATACCGGAAAAACCAAATAAAACTGCTCTTCTACTCCTAAGCTCCACGTGTGTAAAAAAGGTTTTAAAAGAGCGCTATCAGCTCCGTATTCGGTAGTATTGAAATAGAAAAAGAAGTTAGACCCAAAGAATAGAGAAGCAAGAATGCTCTCTGCGTATTCAATAAGGTCAAAAGGTAATAATTTTTTCCACGCATAAGGTATCGAAACAAAGATAACCACAAAGAGCATGGGCAATATTCGTCTTGCTCGTCGCTCATAGAAATTCAGAAAACTAAATGAATTATTGGCTTGCAACTCCGAAAGAATAATTCTAGTTATTAGATAGCCACTAATAACAAAGAATATATCGACGCCAATATAACCACCCTCAAACCAATCTGTACCGCGTAACACCATCTGAGCGTGGTAAAGGATGACACTAATAACTGCTATGGCTCTAAGGCCATCAATTTCCGCCCTATATGAGAGATTCGATTGTTTCACTTGGTTTCACTTGGTTTCACTTGGTTTCTGTATGCGACTTGGTCGCTCGATTTTATAAATTTATAGCTTACAAATACACCTTTGGCTATATGAGAGGTTGCTGGATTAGTACCGCTCACCCGTCGAGAAATTTATTGGCCTTTAACGACAAAACGATTTGGCTTTATCCTTAATAGATCAATTTTATTTTTAGGGTAAACTGCATGCTGCCCTAAAGTTAGCCTTCTTTAAAACTGTAATACCTGAAAATAATTTTGATTTTATTTTCCTTGTGATCCTGCCCATCCACACGCCACACCTGTATATTTAACTCAGTATGACGCTAACTCTTCGAGTTCCGCTTCTATTATTTCAGCTCTTTCCATGTCTAATGTTTCAATTTTCATAGGAGAGTTTTTCATTATAGCCTTATCGACAACCGTGCTCATTGGCTTTTTCTCCAGAGAAAATCCCCATGAATTGATTGTTCTTGATATCGAGTCTTCATTTTCCATTATCTTTTTTGTGCTGACAAGAAGGAATTCTTCCTTATCCATTCCAGAAAGAAAACTGATTATCAATACATTATAAGCGATCCAGCATTCTAGAAAATATTTAGCTTTAAACCGCCGTAAATATTTCGAAAAAACAAGTTTCCGGAACTGATAATAGCTCCTCCTAATTAGGCTGTTTTCTTTGTAGCGTTTAGACAAACGCTTATCGAGCTTTCCCTCTTCCCTTCTAATTAAGGAATCTACAACCTCCATAGGAGGGCGGAAGATCGCAATGACTTTAGTTCCTGAAATACATCTCTTGTAAGTTGGCAAAAAAAGACATGTTCGAGGGTCTTTCCAGCCCCAATCTATACCCCTAGCCGATTTTACTTGGAGTATTTCTCGAATTTTATTTTCTGTGGCTCCATTGTCTAATAAGCTGGCCTTTTTTATATTCCTTAATCCTCCGCTACGAATCCTTACTTGTTTAAGCATTTGTTCATGAAGCTCAATAAAGTCCCAATCTTCAAAGTGCCCCCTGAGATTCCCAACACCGCTTCCCAATAGCCTTTCACCTAAATTCAACCCGCAATGGTGAAGCCAGCTCGCGAGCATAGATGTTCCAGAGCGATGCATTCCTAATATCATTAGTGCTTTATTATTCGGCATTAAAAAAAATCCTCGTTTTATTGATATCTATGGTACGCAAGTCATCGAAAAAAGACAGGGCTAACTAATGAATATCGAGCTGACTTCTTTTTTTGGGGTAGAAACCTATTCCAAATAGAATCTACACTTTGCCAAAAAACCTCACACAAACATCCGGTAAAATACAATTCCTCGCTCCTCAATTAATAGGATTTAATTTTAGCCTTACAAAGGGAAATTTTATTAGCCACAACGCAAGCGAAAGCATAAGTTTTAGGTTGTACTGCCCGAGCCTTATTCGTTTAAACAAATTAATCGAATTTGGGTACCCTCGCCGCACTGATTTAGCGAACAAATTAGTTAATAGTTTTTTTATCATCGATTTATATTGGGGATGCTCACTGTACTCCCCATAAATTGCTTCCAGGCTGTCCGCCATAAACCTCATATCCTTGGACTGATTCCCGCTGTGCTTTCGATAGAAGGCAAGCACATCACCAAGTACGTATACGCCGTATCCAGCATTGGTTATTTTTAGCCACATATATATATCTTCTAACTTGATTTTTGGATTATACCCCCCCACTTGACGCATCACGTCGGCTCGACACATTGCCGTCGGGGCTTTGATTCCAGCTTTATCATGAAGATATATATTATCAAAGGTTAACTCCCTGGGTTTATTAAAGCTCTGTTTTTTTTCGGGAAAACTCTGCTCATCAACAACAAGACAATTTCCGGCGCAAACGGCAATATCCTCTCTGGACTCCATAAACTCGACTTGTTTTTCAATCCTGTCTAGCATGCATGCATCATCTGACCCAATCGAAACAAAGTATTCGCCTTTCCCTAGAGACAAACCTTTATTTAAGACCGCTGCGAGCCCCTGGTTTTCTTGAGGGATAAATGTAAACTGATGTTTTTCCAATATTTCTTCAATGACACTTTTTGATTTGTCAGTAGACCCATCGTCAATCACAATAAGCTCTATATTTTCATATGTTTGCCTAATTACACTGTATATACATTCAGCCACGAACTCCTGGTGATTGTAGGACGTCACCAAAACGGTGACTAATGGCTTAGAGCAAACATTCATAAAATTATTCCAACCTATAGTTAGTCTGGCACGTCTTTTGAAATAATTCTTAAGATTATATATTTATCTTTACACGTCAAGTAAATTTTGGAATCGCCAGGTAATCGATACCCTAATCTCAAGTCCTGGTCGTTCATTATCTCCACCAGTCTTCATTATTAAGGTACCACTGGATAGTGGTTCGAAGACCCGCTTCAAACGTTTCTTCGGGCTGATAACCAAGCTCCGCCATAATCTTTCCAGGGTTTATGGCATATCGTCTATCATGGCCAGGACGATCTGGCACATGGGTAATAAGAGCTTTATACGAATGCTCCTTAGGTCGGTACTGATCCATAAGTTCGCAAACCAGGGTAACAATATCAATATTCGCCCATTCGTTATTACCGCCGATATTGTAGGTATTGTCGTTCTCGCCCCTACGGATAATAAGATCAACACCTCGATTGTGATCATCGACGTAAATCCAGTCTCGGATCTGTCGACCATCACCATAAACGGGAAGAGGTTTTCCTTCGATACAGTTCGCAATAATCAAAGGAATTAGTTTTTCAGGGAATTGATAAGGTCCGTAATTATTGGAGCAGTTACTAATGGTAGTATTGAGGCCATAAGTATGGTGATAGCTACGCACAATATGGTCTGAGCTAGCCTTACTTGCGGCGTACGGGGAATTGGGTAAATATTGGTGCTGCTCCGTAAACGCTGGCGCACCTATTTCCAATGTGCCGTATACCTCATCAGTCGAAACATGATGAAAACGATGCAACTTTGGGCCATCATCGAGCCACACTTTTTTGGCCGCTTTGAGCAAAGAGTGCGTTCCTTCAATATTAGTTTTGATAAACATATCAGGGCCGCAAATGGACCTATCAACATGGCTTTCAGCCGCAAAATGCACAATGGTATCTACATCTTCGTCACGTAACAGATTTTCCACGAGATCCGTGTTCAGAATATCGCCGTGCACAAACTTGAACTGCGGACTGTCCTCAACGACCTTCAAATTCGCCTTATTGCCTGCATAAGTGAGCGCATCAAGAACAAACACTTTTTCGTCGGGGTATTGTTTGAGCCAATAGCGCGCAAAATTACTCCCAATAAACCCTGCTCCACCGGTAACGAGGATATGCCGGGGGATGTGTTTCACTACGGAACCCATTTAGTTAGCACCTTGCTCAGCCCAATACGCCAATCTGCCTGACTGATACCAAAGGCCTGCTGAATCTTGTGGCAATCTAGCACCGAATATTTAGGGCGTCGCGCTACGGTGGGGTATTGCTTGGTAGTTATCGGGCGTATTGCGGGTAATTTATCCAACAATCCAATTTTTTTTGCTTGCTTAAATATCTCTTTGGAAAAGTCGTACCACGTGGTTTCCGGAGCACCTGCATAATGGTATGTGCCCCAAGGAATGACTCCCTGTTCTCGATAGCGCGTAGCAATAATTAGCAGCGTGCTAGCAATATCTCCAGCCCATGTTGGTGCACCGTGTTGATCCGATACCACGTTTAGCTGTTCGTGTTCCGCTCCCAAACGCAACATAGTCCGCACGTAATTCTTCCCGGTTTCTGAAAACACCCAGGCTACACGAAGAATAATATGTTGCTCCAAATGATTTACGACCGCTTGCTCTCCAGCGAGCTTGCTACTTCCGTAGACTCCCTCTGGGTTTGGACTGTCGTCTTCGCGATAGGGAATGATTTTAGAGCCGTCAAAAACATAATCTGTAGAAATGTGTAGCAATGGTATACGTCTCGCTGCACAGATGTGAGCAAGATGCGCTGGGCCATCGCGATTAACCGCGTAGGCTAGCTCCGACTCACTTTCAGCCCTGTCAACTGCCGTGTATGCAGCAGCATTAATAACAATATCAGGCGATCGTGCGTTAAGGCAATCATTAACGTCTTCACGACTGGCTACATTTAACTCAGAAGAGCCTGCCCCCGTCATGTTCAGACCCAACGCCGCGCCGCGCGCGACTAACTCACTGCCTACTTGCCCGGTCGCCCCGGTAACTAATACCTTCACGTGGACTGCGCCCCAGGTTCAGCGGAGTAAACCGGCAACAATTTATCCGGTTGATCTTTCAGTCTAGGGTTCTTTACATCTTTTTTTGATAAAACAATATCCGCCGTATTCTCGAACGGCCACTCTACCCCCACATCCGAATCGCTCCATAAAATACCTTGCTCCGATGCTGGACAATAGTAATCAGTACATTTGTAGATAAAATCCGCCACCTCTGACAACACCACAAAGCCGTGGGCGAATCCAGGGGGCACGTACATCATACGCATACTCTTTTCATCCAGCGTCGTACCATACCACTGACCAAAGGTCGGCGACCCAACCCTCACATCCACAACCACATCAAAGACCTCGCCGCGTGCAACGCGCACGAGCTTTCCCTGAGGTTGATTGAGCTGATAATGAAGTCCGCGTAAAACACCCCGAGTAGAACGAGAGTGGTTCTCCTGGACAAATGTCTCTTTAACTCCCATTTCACGGAAACGATCTTCCCTGAAGGTCTCCAAAAATAGTCCTCGCCCATCAACCAGCACTTTTGGTTCAAACACTAAAACACCAGGCAAATTTGTTTCTACCACATTCATATTGTTATCAATTACCTGAGAAGTTCAAAAAGGTACTGCCCGTACCCATTTTTTTCTAACGGTCCGGCTAGCCTGGCGAGCTGCTCAGCGTCGATATACCCCATACTAAAGGCTATTTCTTCTGGGCAGGCGATTTTTAGCCCTTGACGCTCCTCTATAACTTGAATGAAGTTGGCCGCCGAGAGCAAAGAAGCATGGGTACCGGTATCGAGCCAGGCATACCCGCGCCCCATAACCTCGACATTCAATTTCCCAGCATCGAGGTAAGCCTGATTTACGTCCGTGATCTCCAGCTCCCCACGATCAGAGGGCTGAACATGTCTGGCAATCTCAACCACATCGTTGTCGTAGAAATAAAGCCCGGTAACTGCATAGTTGCTTTTAGGCGCCAGGGGCTTCTCTTCCAGCCCGACCGCCCGCCCTTTGTCATCCAAAGTCACTACGCCGTAACTCCGGGGATCTTTCACATAATAACCAAATACCGTTGCACCACTCTCTCTTACTGCAGCTTTTTTTAGCAACTGCCCCATACCTTGCCCAAAAAAAATATTATCGCCCAACACCAAACTGACATTACTATTACCAATAAATTTTTCGCCAATAATAAAGGCTTGAGCTAGACCATCCGGACTCGGCTGCACCGCGTAGCTAACATCAAGGCCCCATTGACTACCATTTCCAAGCAGGTTTCGAAAAGCTGAGCCATCCTGAGGCGTGGTAATGATCAGTATCTCTCGTATTCCGGCCAGCATGAGAACAGATAAAGGATAGTAAATCATTGGTTTATCGTAGACGGGCATCAACTGCTTACTCACTGATAGAGTGAGCGGGTACAACCTAGATCCCGATCCCCCAGCCAAAATAATACCTTTTACTTTTTTCACTGATTGCATATCCTAATTAGGGAATTAACCGAACGTAAACACTGACTCAACGAAATGACGTTCACCCAGAAACCCGAATATGGAGTCCCGGACCACTTAAACGCCGCCCATCTTGCACTATAAAATAGTGCTCCTTTAGCGCCAAAACTCACTTCTTTCACTTTTCAAATACAATCACCGGATTTTCTTTGTTACCAGGACATCTTCCATAATCAGGTATTCTAAATCCGAGCCATAAAACATATTTAACGCGTCTTTTGGAGAGCACACCATGGGCTCGCCTCGCCGATTTAAAGAAGTGTTCAACACAACACCACTGCCCGTCAACTTTTCCACCTCTTCTATCAGCGCATAGTATCGGGGATTAAATTCTTGCTTAAGCGCTTGCGCCCGCGCCGTACCATCTTCGTGCACCACTTCCGGCACACGCTCTTTCCAGCCATCATTGACCTCAAAGGTAAAGGTCATAAACGGCGCGGGGTGATCGGTTTTAAACATTTCTGGCGCTACCCGATCAAGCATACTCGGACAAAAAGGTCGCCAACGTTCGCGATATTTTATTTGTGCGTTAATTCGATCGGCCACACCGGGAATACTGGGGCAACCCAAAATTGAACGGCCTCCTAAGGCACGAGGGCCGAACTCCATACGGCCCTGAAACCAGGCGACCGGGTTACCCTCCGCCAATACCTGAGCAATATATTCCGGTACATTTTCAACGATCTCAAACTCTGGACTTTGCTCGTGTTCCTTACAGGCGGAAATACACTGCTCGTTACTGTAACTTGGGCCCAGATAGACATGTTCCATTTTTTGCGGAGTAATCCCGCGTTTCACCGCAGCATAGGACGCCGCACCGACGGCAGTACCGGCATCACCCGACGCAGGCTGTACAAATAACTCCTTAACTTCCGGTCGTGAAATAATTTTTTGATTTAGCTTAACGTTAAGCGCCCCGCCTCCAGAAAATGCCAGCTTGCCGGTTTCGCGCAAAATATCACCGAGGTAGTAATCCATTAGCTTGAGCACCACCTCTTCGTACAAAGCCTGAATGGTCGCCGCATAATCAATATAGGGCGCATCGGCAATATCACCTTCGCGCTTTGGCCCCAGCCAGTCGATCAACTTCGGACCAAAATAATAGCCCACGCCATCTTGTTTGTAGCGTCGCAAACCCACGGTATTTACGTACTGGGTGTTAATCCTAAAATCTTTTCCATCAAAATCAATCAAGCGAGAAAAATCGTGCTTGGATGAATCGCCGTAAGGCGCCATTCCCATCACTTTAAATTCGCCATCCAGCATTTGAAAACCGAGGTACTCGGTCATCGCGCCGTATAAACCGCCCAGCGAATCAGGATCATAAAACTCTTTTATTTTATGAATTTTCCCGTTTTCGCCATAGCCAAAAAATGTTGTCGCGTATTCGCCCTTGCCATCGACACCCATAATCGCGGTCTTTTCCTTAAAACCACTTAAATGATAGGCACTACTGGCATGAGCCAAATGATGCTCTACGGGCTCAAATTCAATCTTACTGCGATCGATACCCAGGTCTTTTAACAATTCAAAAATATTGTTTCGGTAGCGGCGATAGCGACGATTGCCGTTAAACAAGGCATCCAGGGCTCGATCCGGGGCATACCAGTAACGTCGCGCAAAATGCCAACGGGCCGGGGAGGTGATCGGTATCGGAGCGAAGGGGATCGCCACCACATCAATTTCGTCCGGCTTAATACCTGCAAATTCGAGACAGAACTTAGCTGACTCGTAAGGCATTTTACCTTTTGCGTGTTTATCCCTCAGAAAACGCTCTTCCTCTGCCGCTGCCACCAACTCACCACCGATATACAAAGCCGCCGATGAATCGTGGCCCAGCGCACCGGACAGCCCTAATATCTTTTTACTCATCTCAGACTCTCAGCGCGGGAGTATCAAGCCCGATCTGTTCAAATATAGGATTCAACAAGTGAGTAAAATGTCGGTGGGTATCACCATGCCAATTTGCCATAAATCGTTTCATATCTTTTCGGAAGGCTCTATAAAATGTTCGTTCGCTGCGATGCACGCACATCGCGTCCAGATCAATCACTGTTAAGTTGTTTTTAGTCACAATAAAATTGGTGCTTTTCATATCCCCGTGGCTGACTCTAGAAGCAAGCAGACTATGGAATATTGTTAAAATCGCGATATCCAGCCACTGTGGGATATCGTGGCCAGGGCGCTTCAACAACCATTGATCGAGTAAGTCTCCCTCCGCCTTTTCGGTGATCAGATAGGCTTCTTGCCGCAGGCGACCACTGCGATTCTCCCGCAGCGCCACCGGCTTCGGTGTCGGCACCCCGATCACCGCGAGCGCATGGGCACTCTGCCACGAAAACCAGGCTCGTGAGGGTCGCCAACAGCGACTCAAGCCATGGCTCCAGCTTTTGATATTGTACCGTTTTAACACCCAGGTTGCGCCACCACTACCAGTAACTTCGAACACTGTCGTGGTGTTGCCGTTTTTTAACAGGCGACCTCCGCCGAAACTTGCATCCGGTTGCTCCAGCAACTTGCGTAGTACTGCGTCATCTCGATCTCTACGCAGCACTAAAAACCGCTGCCAGGTTTTATCGGCCACAAACTCTGTACATGAACGCAACGATTTTTGCTGATATTTGCGTATTCGCCACAGTCTTTTGTTGCGTACTTTTTTTAACAGCGACTTTAACGGTAGTTGCTGTAGCGCTAGCTCTGACGGTAGCTCTGTCGACACTGCTGACTCGCGATAGGCAGAAAGTATTTGCGGAATGTCTTTATCGAACAGGGGCGGAAACTGTGCAAAAAACAGCGCCAGGTTTTTGATCACCACATCTTGTTTCAGGCTTGCGTGTACGGTCACCGAGCCGCCATCAATAACGTGCAACTGACCGTCGGAAAATAAAAAATTATCCAGGTGAATATCTTGCTGTACCAGGCCCGCCCGGTGCATGCGTCCCAGCACGGTTAGAGTCTGGCGTAACGCATCCTCGTCAACCGCGACCCGGCAGCGCGATTCCAGGCTTTCGGCATCGGCAAAAAAATCGGTGGCAATCAAAAAAGCCTTACTAGTAGAGCTATCGATATCGACAAAACACCAGCGTCGCGCGGGACTCGGAATACTGTGCTGTTCAAGTAACTCCAGGCCATGCTTTTCTCGAGCATAATCTTTTTTATTAAAAAACAGCTTAACCAAGACCGTTGCGCCATTCCACCGAGCCTTAAACACCACTCTCTTACCGGGCAAATGCCGTAGCACTTGCTCGCACACCAGGGGTTCCAGGCCGGAGAGTTGCAGCGAAAATTGCGCTAACTCATTTACCGAAGCCAAACGTATCGCGTCTACAGACAGGTTTTCTATTGCCGGGCCTTCACTAGCGTTATTCACGTGTGGTAACCCTTTTTTACGCCTTTGCTGTGTAGGGCTTCAGCCTTACTATCCACACGCAACCACTGTTTTATATTTTCCCGGTAAGCTCGCTTGAGACTCGTACCCTGATACGCTGCTATAAAACACAGCTCGTCCCGTCGGGTAAAACCCCCTTGCCGCATCGAGTAACACAAGCTGGATAAATCTTTGACCCGCCAGCGCATGGGCAGACGTTTTCTAAGTTGCATCCTATGCAGGTCAATTAGATAAATTGGGCTATCCGCTGGTGGCACATTGGCATAGGGCTCCGACTCATCCAACAAAAAATGACACAAATAATAATCGCGATGGTTAATCCCGTTGCTGTGCAAGGTGCGCGTAATAGCGGCCAATTTGCGTACCAGTCGTCGCCGCTCTCGGACACCCAGGGTTGCAAGCTGGCCATCGGCACAATAATCTTCAAGGCTACGTGTCGGCTCCAGCGCCTCGGTCACGATAAAAGAAAAACGTCGCGCCGGATTCCAGTTGCGGCGGCCGAAGCCCTCCGCCGTCATGGTGTCCACGCCCAAACCCTGCAAGCGATTAATCGCCAGCCATTCATTGTCTGCACCCAATACCGGTGCGCGCCCACGGATTAAATTTTTAAGGATTTCACCAAAGCCTATACCTCGGTGGATTTTTACAAAATAGCCGCGACCTTCCATCTCAAAACGCAAAGTAGTGCGTCCGTCTAGCGAGCGGTAAACCTGGCCCTGTAATTCCTCTACCGCTTCGAAGGGATCGCGATCCGCCCACACTCTGGACAACACATCGGCCAAATATAATTGCATTAGCCCGCTCTCCACGCCGGCATTAAGCGCTCGATCAAATCTGTAGCGCGTTCAGACAAACTATAAATATCCGCCGTTTTTGCCCAGGCTAAAGCATGCTCTGACAGCGACCTGGTATCTGCCATTATTAATTCCTGTAATGCTCGATCAAACTTACTCTGCTGATAAGGGCTATCGATGACCCGACCACCCCCGGACTCTTCGATAAAATGCGCATACCCACAATTGGCCGTGGTCAGCACCGGAAGCCCCGCAACTAGCGCCTCCAAAAGCACCGTGCCGGTATTTTCACTGTAGGCGGGATGCACCAGTAAATCGGCACCTTGCAAAAATCGCGGCACGTCATCCCGACCGCTAAAAAATTGCACTTGCTCCGCAATACCTAATTTTTTGGCCTCACGTTGAAATTGTTTAGGGTCGTCCTGACCAATCACAAATAAGCGTGTATTCGCCAACACCGCTTCGGGCAAACTTTGCATGGCTAACAGGATTCGATCTAAGCCCTTGGTTTTAAATCCAGAGCCAATCAATAAAAGGAGTTGCTGGTTTTCCTGCAAAGCAAACTCCTGTCTGAACTCCCGCCGTACTGACTCACGATTCGGTGGCGCGCAGCGACTTTTATCAATACCCGGGGGCAGCAGATGAAAGCGCTGCTCTGGGGTACCGTAGTACTGTTGAAACAGTGGCTGTTGTTGCTCTGAAATCATTAAAATTTCCGTCGCACTATCTTCACCATGACCATTACCATCAGCATCAGCATCAGCACCAAACACGGCAGCTTCATAGCGTGAAAAATGACGGTACCTCGACGTTAATCGATAGGCCTTGCTGCGCAAGTGTCGCGCTTTGTAGGCATAACAGGGATCAGCCGCGTAATAAATATCCAGTCCCGGCATTTTATTAAAGCCCACCACCACATCGGCCGGGTTGCTAACTAATTCTGCACCTACTTCGCGATAAAAATGACGGTAACGCGCCGGGCTGGAAAAGCCTTTTGTAGCGATCAAGCGAATATCAAAACCTTCCGGTTTCTCGCCCTGCCAGGATAAAACAAAGACCTGAATACTGTGCCCTCGCGCCTGGCACTCTGTGGCAATACGCAAAAAATCACGCTGCAAACCACCGTAGGGGAAATATTTATACAGGCAAAACGCTATCTTCATGTTTCGGTAGCACTCAACAATCGATCGATGACAGCCAATGCCATATCGGGTTTTAGATCGTTGAGACATTTCAAATGTTGCTTGGGACATTCGCGCTGAAAACACGGGCCGCAATCCACCGGGATCGACAACACCTCGACTTTATCCGCCAGCGGTGGCGTAAAGTCCGGCGAAGTGGAACCGTAAACCACCACCAAAGGACGCTCCAGGGCTGCCGCAACATGCATCAAACCAGAATCATTACTCACGACTAATGTCGCAGCGGACAACAGATCGATCGCATCGGCAAGCTCGGTACTACCGGCCAAATTAAATGCCATGGCCCGAGCGGATTCTGGCAAAGCCGCAATAATAGTTTCTGCAACGGGTTGATCTCGTTCTGAACCCAGCAACCAGACTTGCCAACCGCGGGTAATCATCTCACTTGCCACTTCAGCGTAATAGGCTTCCGGCCAACGTTTGGCGGGGCCAAACTCCGCGCCGGGGCAAAGCGCTAACACCGGGCGTTCTTCATCCAACCCGAGGCGCGTCTTTAATTCAGCAACGCGAGTCACATTGACCCGCAACTTTGGATTGGGCAGTGGTTTGGGTAAGGTATGGTTCGGTGGATAAGCCAGCGCTACGAAGCGCTCGACCATTAAAGGGTAGCTGGTTTTATGCAACAGGCGAATATCATTAAGCAGCCAAAAGCGCATTTCGCCGCGCCAGCCAGTACGCCGTGGAATTCCAGCAAAGGCAGGAATTAACGCTGACTTTAAGGAGTTGGGCAGCACGATGGCCCAGTCGTAACCCTGCGCGGCAAGCTTGCTGGCCAGATCCCGACGACTGCCTAAATCGAGTGAGCCGTGACCCACGGGCATATCGACGGCGGCATCAACCTCTGGCATACGCTCCAACAGCGGGCGGCTCCAGGCGGGCGCGAGCACCGTAATACGGCAATCCGGGTAGCGCTGCTTAAGCACAATAAACAGTACCTGGGCCATCACCATATCGCCAACCCAGGACGGGCCAACGATTAAAATCCGGGTGCGGGTCTCACTACTTGCTGTCATTTATTTCCCGAAACACGTCCACTCGCAGCACGCTTAATAAGATAAGTTCACAAACCAGGGCCTTAGCCGGTTATCAACTAGCAATCGGCGCTAGCCAATCGGTATGGTGATCGAGCCGTCCACGTACCGCGTCGAAATACAAACTTTGCAGGCGCTCGGTAATCGGCCCGCGCGCACCACTGCCAATGACGCGATTATCCATTTCGCGAATCGGCAATACTTCTGCCGCCGTACCGGTAAAAAAAGCTTCGTCGGCAATATAAACTTCGTCGCGGGTAATGCGTTTTTCACGCACTTCATAGCCGCATTCGTGGGCCAATTGAATCACCGTGTCGCGGGTGATGCCGTCCAGGCAAGAGGTTAACTCTGGAGTGTAGATAACGCCGCGATTAACCAGAAAGAAGTTTTCGCCACTGCCCTCAGAGACGTAACCTTCGGGGTCGAGCATCAAGGCTTCGTCATAACCACACTCCAGGGCTTCACGCAGTGCGAGCATGGAATTCATGTAATTACCATTCGCCTTGGCCTTGCACATGGTGATGTTGACGTGGTGGCGAGTGTAGGACGAGGTGCGGATGCGGATGCCTTGCTCCAAAGCTTCGGGGCTCATATAGGAAGGCCATTCCCAGGACGCCGCAATCACATGCGTCTTTAAACCATCTGCGCGCAAACCCATACCTTCGGAACCGAGGAAGGCCATCGGGCGGATATAGCCCTCTTCGAGATTATTTTCCCGAACCACCTGAATTTGCGCCGCGTTTAAGGTATCGCGATCAAAGGGTAATTCCATGCCGATGATTTTGGCAGAATTGAACAGGCGGTTGGTGTGATCTTCCAGCCGAAAAATCGCCGTACCATAATTTTCAGTTTTGTAGGCGCGCACACCCTCAAAGACACCCATACCGTAATGCAGGGTGTGGGTAAGCACATGCACTTTAGCTTCCCGCCAGGGTACCAACTCACCGTCAAACCAGATAAAACCGTCGCGATCATCAAACGACATCAAACTTACTCCTCGTACTTAAATAATAATATTTCACTCGGCAGCCAGGCCTTTTCGTCTAAGCGTCCTGACCTAAATATGACCGCCTAAACATGGCTGCCTAAACATGATTACTAAACATGGCCGTCTAAGCATCAGCGCCTAGGCATCGTCGCCTAACAAGCGCTGCCAAATTGTGGTGACTGCCGCCCGCTCCGGGCTGAACGCCTGCACTGCAACCCGGCCAGACTTGCCTTTTCCCTGAGGTAACTGCCCCTTTGATAGCGAGCCCTTTGATAGCGAGCCCTTGGGTAACTGTCCCTGGGGTAACTGTAACTGCCGTCGATGTCCCGCTGCGCGATAAGCTTTATAGGCTTCGCACAAATTATCCACATCATGGGATGACATCAGCCCCAGTTTTGCGCAATCACCGAGGATGCGTATATTATCGGTCCAGCGCGTCAACTCGGGGTGGCTATGGGACAGAGCCAGAACCTCGAATTGAACCATAAATTCGATGTCCACGATACCTCCGACCCCCTGTTTAAGGTCAAATTCAGCCACACTTGAGCTATCTTCACCCACACTCCCTCCGGAATCCAAGTGGCTGCGCATCTTCTCGCGCATGGCGATCACGTCACTTTTCAGCGTCGCTGTATCTCGCGGCTGGCTCAACACCGATGCACGCAAGGCCTCGAAACCAGTAGCCAGTGCCGAGCTACCGGCGACGGCGCGCGCGCGTACCAGAGCCTGATGCTCCCAGGTCCAGGCGCTCTCGCGCTGATATTTCTCAAACGCCACCAACGAGGTCACCAACAGTCCCGAATTACCCGAGGGCCGCAGGCGCATATCAATATCGTATAGGGTGCCGGAAGCCGTTTGAGCACTGAGTATATGGATAATGCGCTGCCCCAGCCGAGCAAAAAATGTTTCGTTATCCACCGGGCGCTCGCCATCGGTGGTCAGCGCCGAATCCCCGTCGTGAATAAAGACCAGATCGAGATCCGAACCGTGGCCCAGCTCCAGCCCGCCCAGCTTGCCGTAGCCAACAATCAAAAAGTTTGGTGCCTCACCCGAGCTTGAGCCGGGCTTACCGTAGCGCTGCTCCATTTGCCCCCAGGTCATCACCAGCACGTAATCCAAAATTACCTCGGCCAGCCAGGTGAGGTAATCACTGACTTTCATTAAGGGTAGCGCGCCAATAATTTCGCAGGCGGCAACCCGCAGGGCGTGGGCGCGACGGAAATAACGCAGTGCGTCCATCTGCGCCTCCAAATCATCGGCGGGAATACGCAGTATTTGCTGGCGCAATTCATCCGCAATCACTTCCCGCACTGGCGGGGTGTACAAGGTGCGCGGATCGAGTAATTCATCGAGCAAGGCCGGATAGCGGGTGAGCTCACTCGCCACCCAGGCACTGGCGGCACAAAGCTGTACCACCTGCTGCCGCGCCGCCGGGTTTTCGATAAGCAACACCAAATAGACACTACGCCGCACCACGGCCTCGACAATAGCGACGACCCGACGCAGGGTTTCATCGGAGCTTGCGGTGTTTTCGCTATCGGGACCTTTACTATCGAGACCCTCAACATCGAGACCTTCAGCCTCGAGGCTTGCACAATCAGCAATCAATAAAGGCATTAAGGTATCGAGGCGGCTGCGAGTATCCTGCTGCATGGCCAGCACAGCGCGACTGGAGCGCAAGTCCCGCAACAGTTTAAACGTCGCTTCATCCTCGCGATAAGCCAGGGCACGGAGTTCGGTTCTGGCGGCCACTGCATTTAATTCACTATCAGCCGCGGCTTCGGTGGACAACACTTCCGCTAATTGCCAAACCGAGCTGGCCTGCTCGTTCACTGGCACTGCACCGGCTTCCCCATCCGGTGCCGACGAAGCGACTTCGTCAAAGATACTGCGCACCACCTGGCGATGTGCGGCGAGCGCGGCAGAAAATTGATCCCAGCTCTCAAAACCCATCATCGCAGCAACCCGACTGCGACCCTCTTCGTCGCCGGGCAAGGCCTGGGTTTGCTGATCCCGCCAGGCCTGCACCACGTGCTCGGTGTCGCGCAAAAATCGATAAGCCTCCCAGAGGTGTGCGCCGCCGTCCTCTGACAACAATTGCTCGGCATCGAGGAGTTGGAGAATGTCTCGCAGTCGAGGGTTTTGAAAACGACTATCGCGCCCCCCGCGAATTAACTGGAAAGCCTGGGCGATAAACTCCACCTCGCGAATCCCACCCGCGCCAAGCTTCACATCTTCAGCTTTACCCCTGCGTGCCACCTCGCGATTAATCAATGCTTTCATGTCCCGCAAAGATTCAATGGCGGTGAAGTCGATGTACTTTCGATAAGTAAACGAGCGCAGCATTTCCGACAATCTTGGCTCCAACAACCGTGCCGACAGCCCTTCGGAAGCAGATTGTTTGCCAGTAACGATACGCGCCTTGATCATCGCGTAGCGTTCCCACTCCCGACCCTGGGTTTGGTAGTACTCCTCCAGTGCATCGAAGTTGTAGACCAAAGCGCCACTCTGCCCGTAGGGTCGCAAACGCATATCAACCCGAAACACAAAACCATCGACGGTGGCTTGATCCAGGGCTTTAATGAGTTTTTGCCCAAGCCGGATAAAAAATTCCTGATTACTTAAAGACGTTTTTTTAGACGCTTGCCCCCCTTGCGTCTCACCCTCTTCGGGGTAGGCAAAAATCAAATCGATATCGGAGGATAAATTTAATTCTCCCGCACCGAGTTTACCCATGGCGATCACTACCAGAGACTGCTCCGCTCCACTATCCGCTCCGATCGGAGCACCCCACTGCTCGCAAGCCATAGGGTGAAGTACCTCCAGGCAACAGCGAATACAGGCATCGGCCAGCGCGGATAAATCACCGGTGGTTTCCAGCAAGTTAGCTTGACGCGTCAGATCCCGCCAGATAATGCGCAGCATTTCGGCATTGCGGTATTTGCGCAAAATGCTCGCCAGCTCGTCTTCACCCGCGATCCACGCACCATCGAGCGTCTGCAAACGAGTACGCAACTCTTGCTCAAAGTCAGCGGCTGTTTTGGATTGGGAGAAATAGTTATTTTCAGCGCACGCTAAAAATACGTCGGGCATTTTTCGACAAACACCCGCGGCAAATTCGCTCCCCGACCACACCCACTGCAACTGACGCGCAAAGGTTGCGTCGTCCTGTAAGGTGGAAAATCTGGTTTTCAGTGCTTCCGGAATGGTATCGAGAAATTGTTGCCGATAGCGCGAGTAATTCAGCGCCAGGGGTTCCGGCAGCAGTTTTGGCAGCGGTTTTGGTAAGGGCTGGGAGAAGGGTCGGGATAAAGACTCGGTTAATTCGGCTGACACACTAACGACCTATATCAGGTGCCACCCGCATAACTTCTTCCACGGAGGTAATACCGGCACCGACTTTTTGCGCGCCACTCAGTCGCAGCGTGCGCATACCTTCTTTCATTGCCTGCTTACGCAGTGCTGAAACATCGCAGTCGGGATTAATAAACGCTTTGAGGCTTTCGGTCACCGGCATAATTTCGTAGAGGCCCTGCCGTCCCAAATAGCCAGTATCCCGACATTCGAGACAACCTGCGGGTTCTGAAAACTCAGCGGGTGGCGCCGCCGTCCAGGGTGACACCAGCTGTTTCCACGCCTCGACATCGACCGGCGTTTTAGTACAGCAATGATGGCACAGGGTACGCACCAAACGCTGGGCCATAACACCATTGAGCGTTACGTTGAGCATGTGTGCGGGCACGCCGAGATCGAGCAAGCGCGTCACTGCCGTGGGCGCATCATTGGTGTGCAGTGTCGATAGCACCAGATGGCCAGTCAGCGCCGCCTGAATCGCCATCTCCGCCGTTTCCAGATCGCGGATTTCGCCGACCATAATAATATCGGGATCCTGCCGCATCAGCGTGCGGATACCCTCGGAAAAATTAAAATCAATCTGCGGCTGCACCTGAGTTTGATTAAAGCTCTCCTCAACCATTTCGATGGGGTCTTCCACCGTGCTGACATTAACGCTTTCCGTGGCTAACTGCTTGAGCGTGGAATACAGGGTGGTGGTTTTACCCGACCCAGTGGGGCCGGTCACCAGCACAATACCGTAGGGGCGGGTGACCATTTTCTGCCAGGTTTTATAGTCCTCGCCGGTCAGACCCAACTCGGTAAAACTGCGCAACAGGACTTCCGGATCAAAAATCCGCATCACCATTTTTTCGCCAAAGGCGGTGGGCAAAGTAGACAGACGTAACTCCACCTCGCGGCCATCCTGAGTCTTGGTTTTGACTCGGCCATCCTGAGGTCTGCGTTTTTCGGCTACATTCATGCGGCCCAGTACTTTTAAGCGGCTGGTAACCGCACCCATCACCTGCTGGGGCAACTCGTAGACCTGGTGCAAGATACCGTCAATACGAAAGCGAATTTTGCCCATGTCGCGCCGCGGCTCGATATGAATATCACTGGCGCGCTGATCGAAGGCATACTGCAGTAACCAGTCGACGATATTAACTATATGCTGATCCTGGGCATCGGGATCTGTCAGCGATCCCAACTCCAATAACTGCTCAAAGTTGGTGATGGGGGAAGCGCCAGAGGACGACTGGTCGGCGCCAAATACCGAGCGTGACAGGGTATAAAATTCCAGAGTGTATTTTTCGAGATCCGCCGGATTAGCGAATACCCGGCGCACTGTTTTGCGACTAGCCTGCTCCAGACCCGCTACCCAGGACGTGCTATAGGGTTGAGCGGTGGCGATCACCAATTCGTCGGCAAGCACTTCTAGACACAAAATATTATGGCGCTTGGCGAACTCAAACGACATGACCCCAGCGATTTTAGCAACCTTGGTCTTCAAGGGGTCAATATGGGCAAGGGACAACTTGGCATCCTCCGCCATCCACTCGGCGAGCGTCGTAACGTCTAGAATTTTACCCGGAGCGGCGCAGTTCTCCACCTGCTGGCTCGCGATATACACCAGAGGATGTTGCAGGGATTGTTCTCGGGTACGATAAGTGCCGCTGATTTCGTTGGCGCTCTCCTGCGTTAACAGCCCGTCCGTCACCAACTGATCCAGCACGGATGGCAGATTGAGGATATGCTCGAAAGTGGGTGCGACAGCCATAGTTGCCAATTCCCTTTACCGAAATAAAACTAATTGTAGCCGATCCAGCCAGCCTTAACACGGTTAGCGCTCGGCGCCGTTCAGCTCTGGTTTAACCCGCCTTGTTGCCCCTCGAAGCCCAAACCTCGTTTTCGGCCTTCGATATCGGCAAGCCACTCAGCAAGGCAGACCATCATCCGGATAATTTCCCTGATATAATTCGCTCTCGACAAAACTAACAATTCCGGAAAACTGGATTTTATCGTGACTGACCATGTGAAATTTTTTCGCGACACCTCCCCCTATGTGAATATACATAGGGGCAAAACCTTTGTGGTCATGCTCGACAGCGAAGGTCTTGTTCACGAAAACTTCAACCATATACTCGGCGACCTGGCGTTAATCAACAGCCTGGGTATTCGCGTGGTTTTGGTACACGGCGCTAAAGCGCAAGTTGAGCAACAACTCCAAACCCAGGGTTTACCCTCTCGTTTTCAAGACGGCATGCGCATTACCGATGACACCACTATGGCCTGCGTACTCAACGCCGTGGGCTGTACTCGCATCGCCATCGAAGCGGCCCTGTCGATGAACCCGGCCAATGCGCCTGGGCAGCACACCCGTAATCGCGTGAGTAGCGGTAATTTTATTACTGCTAAACCTGGTGGCATTCGCAATGGCGTCGATTTTCACCACTCCGGCGAAGTGCGCAAGATTGATCGCGATAGCATTGCGCGTCTATTGGATGAAGACAATATTGTGCTGGTTTCACCCCTGGGTTATTCACCCACCGGTGAGGTGTTCAATCTGTCCTGCGCAGACGTCGCCACGCAAATTGCGATAACACTACAGGCAGAAAAATTAATCATCCTCGGTGCCGACGCTGGCGTCACCGATGGCGACGGCAAACTAAAAAAAGCTATCTCTCTGCCAGACATTGCGCACTGGCAAGACCAACTCCGCGAAAACTCAACACTGGCTGCGGCAGTGCAGGCGGCGTATCACGCCTGCATGAACGGCGTCGAGCGCTGTCACTTGATCAGCTTTGCCGAAGACGGCTCGCTACTCACCGAGTTATTTACGCGCGAGGGCTGCGGCACCCTGATTCTAAAAAACAGTAACGAAGTGATTCGCCAGGCCAAGATTGACGACGTCGGCGGCATACTCGATTTAATTCAACCACTGGAAGAACAGGGCGTGCTGGTTAAACGCTCCAGAGAATTGCTGGAAACCGAAATCTCTCGCTTTTATGTCACCGTGCATCCGGAAGGCATGATTGTTAGCTGCGCTGCACTCTATCCTTTCTCTGGAGCTCTAATTTCGGGGACTTTAGTTTCTGGGCCTTTAACTTCTGGACAAGGCGCTGGCGAATTAGCCTGCGTCGCCACCCATCTGGATTTTTGTAATCAGGGTTTGGCCGGACGACTACTCGCCTATCTGGAGGACAAAGCCAAAACCGAGCTCGGTCTGAGCCAATTATTTGTGCTCACCACACAGGCCGCTCACTGGTTTCAGGAAAATGGTTTTGTGCCATCAGATATTGAGCAACTGCCCACAGAAAAAGCGGAGCTGTATAATTTTCAGCGCAACTCAAAGATTTTTGTTAAACCGCTTTAGCGCTTCCGCCCGCCTCATCCAACCTTAAAACCTTAAAACCTTAAACCGACAACACCTTAAGCCCGTGAAATCCTAGGCACGCGAAATAAATTCACGAGTCTCCGTGTTGACTTTTATCACTTCACCAGGCTTTAAATACTCGGGCACTTGCACCACCAGACCGGTGCTGAGTGTCGCGGGCTTGGTGCGCGCAGAGGAAGACGCCGCTTTCATTGCCGGTGCGCATTCAATAATCTCCAAAGCCAAAGTCATCGGCAACTCAATACCAAGCAGATGCCCCTCGCTAACAAGTGCACTGATATTTTCGAGGCCGTCAAACAAAAAGCAGGCTTCTTCCACCAGGGTGTCCGCCGACAACAAAAATTGATCGTAACTTTCACTATCCATAAAGGTGTATGACTCAGCATCGTGGAACAGTAACTGCACCGAGCACCGCGACACATCAACTGGCGTAATGACTTCATCGCCTTTGTAACGACGCTCAAATTTTTGCTGGCTACTGACATCCCGCCCACTTACTTTGTACAGGGTGCTACCGCTACGCGAAGACGGCGATTGCACCACAACGTGCTTGATCAATATTTTTTTATTGTCCTGCTCGATGACCAGGCCTTTCTTAATTTCATTGGCTTTCATGGGGATTTAGTTCTTAGTTAAAAACACGATAGTTAATTATGCGGGGGCTATTTATTAACAAAGCAATTAATAGAGCGATTAACAGCGCGGTTCACAGGGCTATTAGCCGAGTTATTAGCAGAGCTATTAGAATATCCGCCAGAAGGAAAAAGCAGCACAAATAATAATACCGGGAAACCCCGGCATTATTATTTATCCACATTACTCCCTGCCAACTTACTTTTTGGCAGCCACACCCGGTTGACGCGATGCGGGAATTTTTCGCCTAGACCTTCTTATCAAAATAACGAATGCTCGGTGGCGCGGAAACCCAGGCTCCCAACGCAGCGATTGCGCCGGTCTCAGTGCGCCAGGCAAAGTATTTCTCGTAGGCCGCGCGCGACTCCCATTTTTCAATCGCCAGAATGGTAGTGGGGTCATCCTGATCTTGGTGGGCATAAACCTCAATGCAGCCCTCGAACTGCCGCGTCTCGGGCAGCATGCCTCCCAGACCAGCGATAACATCGTCAACACACTCGGGTTTTACCTTTAGTTCTAACAGTACGGTACAAGACATGGTCACTCTCCTTTTTAGGTTATTGATTTAATGTGTAAGATTTTAACGTACAAGCTTTCAATATATAAAGTTAGGCTATTTTTGCCACGCCCCAATAATTGTAGGACATTATTTTGGGGGTAGATGGTAGATACATCGTATCCATGGTTTCAATACCAAAACCACTTTCGCGCAACAATTCTGGAATCGGTCGATTCAGGTTACAACCCCCTGCTATTTTTTTCCAGGCTGGATTAATGCGATCCTGCCATTTTTTTACATTGGCATCCGGAGCGCGGCCATGTTCGGTAAACACTAGTTTGCCACCGGGTTTTAGCACTCGGCGCATTTGCCTCAGCGCCACATCCCACTCCGGAATCGTACACAGCGTGTAGGTTAACAGTACCGTATCAACGCTATTGTCATCCAGCGGAATTTCTTCACCGGGCAAATCGATCAGCTCGACTTCCAGTCCGGATTTTTCGATATTCGGCAGGGCTCTTTCGCGCATCGCAGCGGAAGGCTCCAGACCCCAAATAAAATCGACTTTATCCCGATCGTAATAGGGCAGGTTGAGTGCCGAACCCATACCGACTTCCAGCACCCGACCCTCGCACAGCGGCACTACTTTTTTACGCTGATAACGAAACGGCTTGGTGCCGCAGGCACAATTAATGAAGGGGGCGAGAAAATATTTATCGTATAAGCCCATCGCTGAACCTCCGTTACCGCGTAAGTTTTATATTCTCAGCATCTTACAGTAAGCTCAAAGCCTCAGGCAAAATTAAACCCGACTGCAGGCCATATCGCGCGAAGCACTTCGGCATCGCCCCGGGGTCTGGTATTCTGTACGTCTCTCTGAGCGGGGAAGCTGACCGGAAAAGCTGCCGCTGCTCGGCAACAACCTGACGATCTATTCGACTACTAAGGGCCAAAACCATGCCAACCTATCGCTCCCACACCACCACCCAAGGTCGCAACATGGCGGGTGCCCGTGCGCTGTGGCGCGCCACCGGCATGAAAGACGGCGACTTTGACAAGCCCATTATCGCCGTGTCCAACTCCTTTACCCAATTTGTGCCCGGCCACGTCCATTTAAAGGACATGGGCCAGCTGGTGATCGCCGAAATCGAAAAAGCCGGTGGCGTTGGCAAGGAATTTAACACCATCGCGGTGGACGACGGCATCGCCATGGGTCACGACGGCATGCTCTACTCCTTGCCCTCCCGGGATTTGATCGCCGATTCTGTTGAATATATGACCAATGCCCACTGTGCGGACGCGCTGGTATGTATCTCCAACTGCGACAAAATCACTCCCGGAATGCTGATGGCCGCGCTGCGGCTCAATATTCCCACGGTGTTTGTCTCCGGCGGCCCCATGGAAGCCGGTAAAACCAAGCTCTCCGACACCAAACTCGACCTGGTCGACGCCATGGTAATCGCGGTAGACGACAGCGCCAGCGACGAGAAAGTAGCCGAGTACGAGCGTTCGGCCTGCCCCACCTGCGGCTCCTGCTCCGGCATGTTTACTGCCAATTCCATGAACTGCCTGACCGAAGCCCTGGGCTTGTCCCTGCCCGGCAACGGCTCCATGCTCGCCACCCACGCGGACCGGGAGCAACTGTTTTTAAGGGCGGGCCGTTTGATTGTCGATCTCGCCAAACGGCATTACGAGGAGGACGACTACAGCGTCCTGCCCCGCTCCATTGCCAATTTTGGCGCCTTCGAAAACGCCATGTGCCTCGATATCGCCATGGGCGGCTCCACCAATACCATTCTGCATTTATTGGCGGCGGCACAGGAGGCCGAACTCGACTTCACCCTGGCCCATATCGATCAACTGTCGCGC
Organism: Porticoccaceae bacterium; assembly: GCA_018069525.1. Classification (GTDB taxonomy): domain Bacteria; phylum Pseudomonadota; class Gammaproteobacteria; order Pseudomonadales; family Porticoccaceae; genus JAGPUQ01. The sequence continues at coordinate 51,282 of JAGPUQ010000011.1, forward strand.
AAAATTCCGCAGCTGTGCAAAGTCGCACCCAGCACCCCGCTCTATCATATGGAAGACGTGCATCGCGCTGGCGGCGTGATGGGCATACTGGGAGAACTCGACCGCGCCGGCTTGCTGGATACCAGTCTGCCCACGGTGTACGCCAAATCCATGAAAGACGCCCTCGATACCTGGGACATCAAACGCGATCCCTCGGCCGAGGTGCTGGAGTTTTTCCGCGCCGGGCCAGCGGGCATCCCCACCCAAACCGCATTTAGCCAGGCCACGCGCTGGGATAGAGTCGACGATGACCGCGCCAATGGCTGCATCCACAATCTTGAAAACGCCTTTAGCCTGGAAGGCGGCCTCGCCGTGCTCTACGGTAATATCGCCGAAGATGGCTGCGTGGTAAAAACTGCGGGTGTGGATGAGTCGATCCACGTATTTGAAGGCCCGGCCTATATTTGCGAAAGTCAGGACGCCGCCGTGGCCGATATTCTTGCCGACAAGGTGAAACCCGGCGACGTGGTGGTGATTCGCTACGAAGGCCCCAAAGGTGGCCCCGGCATGCAGGAAATGCTCTACCCCACCAGCTATCTAAAATCCAAAGGCCTGGGTAAAGCCTGCGCACTGATTACCGACGGACGTTTTTCCGGCGGCACCTCTGGCTTGTCCATTGGCCACTGTTCGCCGGAAGCCGCATCCGGCGGCGCGATTGCTTTGATCGAGCCGGGCGACATTATTCGCATAAATATCCCCAAGCGCAGCATCGATGTGCAACTGAGCGAGGAAGTACTCGCCACCCGGCGCGCCGAACGCGACACGCTTGGCTGGAAACCGGCAGAGAAGCGTCCGCGCAAAGTGACTGCAGCGCTTAAAGCCTATGCCTTATTAGCGACCAGTGCGGATAAAGGCGCGGTAAGGGATCTGAGTTTGCTCGACTGATTTGGGTTTGTAATTTTTTACTTATAAAAAGCCCATTAAAAAACCCCGCAAGTGCGGGGTTTTTTAATTTTAAGCACTAAGTATTTAAAACACGTTAAGTCCTAGTACTGATACTGCAACTCCAGACCGAGAACTCTACCTTTAGCCAAAGGCGCATAGGTAAACGGGAAGCCAAAGACTAACGGTGCAACCGTGGTCGGACGCTGATCGTCTAGCAGGTTCTTACCATATAAGGTCGCCGTCCACTGGCCATCTGGCGTAGTGTAGGCCAAGCCAGCATCTACCATATCGACACTGGGCACTATCCCAGTATTATCGTCGTTAAACGGCGATGGGGTTCGATGGGAGTAGGAACCGCGCAGAGAAACCAGACCATCAGATTCCAACGGTATATCGTAATTAAATCCAACCTGTGTGCTCCAGCGGGCTAATCGCGGCGGTATCAAGCCTTCATCAGCACCATCTATCACTGTATCTCCAGTCAAGTCTGCAACCAGGTCATCATATTGACCGTCGAGATAACCGGCGGACAGCGACACCACTAAATTATCGGTAACCAGGGCTTTTATTTCCACCTCAGCGCCATCAATCGTTAATTGGCCTGCGTTCAGTGTGACCTGGCGAGCCTGATTATCTAGAGTATCGCGCTGAACATCGTCGTAGATATTACGGAATACGGCGGCGTTCATTGTTACCCGACCATCCATCCACTCAGACTTAAGACCCAACTCCCAGGCGTTTTGCTGTTCTTGCTCGGTGGGTCCAGGGGGGAAGTCCGGATTGGTATTGCGCAGGTTATAACCGCCACTGCGATAGCCTTTGCTCCAGCTAAAGTACATGGAAGAGCTTTCGTTATAAAACCACTGCAAACCAACCTTAGGCGTCCAACTACTCCAGGCTCCCTCGTCGATAAAATCAAAGTCCGTACATTTGGGCTCAGCAACGGTACAAGGCTGATCAGTAATGGGGAACGGAAGCGAGCTAAATCCACCCAGAGCGACCTCCACATCTTTTTCCTCTTCGGTATAGCGCATGCCTAGCGTTAAGATCACGCTATCGGACAGATGAATATCGCCTTGAGAGAAAACACCCCAGATGGTTGAATCCTGAGTGCCTCCATAAACCGCTTGAACACCTACGCCGTTAGCACCCGCACCAAGATCAACCCCCGCTTTTCGATCCTCAACGTAAGTTAGGTTCTGCTTGAAGTAGTAATGTCCAACCGTAAGATCCAGTCCACCATCGAAAAAGGTGCCGGCAAAGCGCAGCTCATTACTAATTTGATCCTGATCCGTGCGACCATTTAAGTCGAAATGATCGTATTGGGTACTATCGATATCGACGCTGGAAAATTGCTCAAAATCCCGATAGCCCAAAATGTTAGTGATCACTCCATTACCAAAGCCAACCTGATAGTTGGTTTCCATAACGAGGCTCTGCCATTCACCATCGGTATCACCTTCGTTGTTAAGGTTAACCTCAAAATCACCCAAATCCGGTATTGAAAGCGGCGCAAAAGATTGCTGATTCTGAGACATACCACCATCGCCCTGGGTCTGGCCGTATTCATACATAAAAGTGATGTCGAGGTCTTCAGAAGGTGTAATGGTGATGGCTGGGCGCACCAAGAAGGTTTCGGATTTACCAGCTTTACTGCTGCCACCGGGGGCAATGTTGTCGAAATAGCCACCGTCGTTGCGGTAGTACACCGCTAACTTACCCGCGACCACATCCTCAATTAGCGAGCCAGTAGTACTTAAGGCATAGACCTGATCGTTATCGTCGGTAACGCTGGTTTTAGCTCGCAAGCTAAACTCATGGCTGGGACGGCGGGTGCGCATAGTAACGGCACCACCTGTGACGTTGCGACCAAACAAAGTACCTTGCGGACCCCGCAAAACTTCCATGCCTTCCAAGTCAAACGTATCCTGAATCACACCCCAGGATATTCCGTAGTACATGCCATCGACAAATACCCCGACCGTAGGATCGGTAGAGGGGATTGAGCTGCTGGTACCCATGCCGCGAATAGAGAAATTAGCAGTACCAATCGACGTTCCCACTGGGTCAAGGGTCACATTGGGCATGGAGAAGCTCATATCGGAAATATTACGCATCTGCAGGGCGTCGAGCTGCTCGCCACTAAAGGCGCTAATTTGAATCGGCACATCCTGAACTTCCTCACCGGCGCTTTTCTTACGGGCTGAGGTAACCACTTCCTCCATCAAAATAGCCGCCGCGCCTCGCGCCTTCTTGGGCGCTACAATTTCTTCCGCACTTACGGCAGCAACCGCTGAGGGAACGTCATCCGCCGCCCAGGCTATACCTGCACAGGCGAGGCCGGATATGGCAAGCCCAGCAGTTGTTAATGGTTTTACGGTCTTCGATAAGAAATTTACTAAGGTATGCATACGATTTATCCCCTTCTATACATGTCTATTTATTACGACTTGTTATTAAAAACGTTTGTTTAGTTATTATTGCTTAACTCTCTTTACAGCCTTTACAGCGTTCCCCGCTTCCCTCCACGGAAGATTAACATAGAGCAGCCGCACTGGTTATAATTCTTATTCCCACTATTTATGTATACTAGCTTACATTATCTCTGTTTCCAAGCTAAAATAACCCCATAGAACTCATTTTTAATTTTGCTTCAGGCTAGCCCCAGACAAACAAGTAAGTCTGTACTCGATCAACATGGATTAGCTTGTTCGACTAATGAACGACCAAGGAAGAATGCTTTGTTACTAGCACCTTGCTAATGGCATAAAAACCACTAAAATCGACTCGGGCTCGCCCATATTTGAGCTAATGATAAAATCAGATTAACTACAATAGAACACAGCAGCTACGACAAGACAGAACAACTATGGCCATTGGCAAACGTAGAATTGAAGAAGAATCGCAGATAGACCTGACTCCGATGCTGGATGTGGTCTTTATTATGTTGATTTTCTTTATTGTCACCGCGAGTTTTATTAACGAAACCGCTATCGAGGTGCAGCGCCCGCCGACCACGGATGCGCCGCCAGATTTAGAAAACCGCAATATTGTGTTTGATATTGGCCCCAATGGCGACATTACCCTGGGCGACCGACGCATTGATATCCGCTCGGTGCGCGCCAATGTGGAGCGGCTGCGCGCAGAGAACCCGGAAGCCAAAGTAATTATATCTTCCGACCCAAAAGCCAAGTCGGCGGTTTATATTAAAATTGCCGACCAGGCTCGCGAAGCGGGGATTTACGATATTTCTTTAGCGACCAAAGAAGAAACATAAAACCTTAGGAAAAACCAAATGTTCGGCGCGGAAATCTCATTGCCACTGCCTCTAAACACTGCCTCTAAACACTGCCCCAAAAACGCAGCCCCTAAACCCTTGCCCTGAAAACAGCTCTAAACACTGCTGCTAAGCCCTTACTCTGAACACAGCCCTAAGCTTTCGAACAACCCGCAATATTTGCACCCATATCCCTTAGCTGCTTACGGCGGGCACCCTCTCTATTGGCATGCTCTATCCAGCGACTCGCGTTGCTGGCATTGCGCTCACTGCGCGCCGCTTTTCCAAACGCCGTTGCGGCGTCCTGATAGCAATGTAAATTCAACTGGGCACTACCGAGCACCATATAGGTTAAGTCGCTGCGCTTAAGACCGCCTTTGTTAAGCGCATTGCGGGATGCGCGCACGGCTTTTTTATCTTCGCCAATATCCAGATACACGCCGGCAAGTCGCGCCCAGATTGCGCCTTTGCCAGACATACTCGCGGCCTGCTCCAGAGCCGACCTGGCCTTATCTCCGTCTTGCGCCTGCTGCCAGGCCTGGCCCAGGAACTCTAAATTTTTCGCGTTCTTGTTAATAATGCCGTCTCTCATACCTTTATCGACCACGCGGGCCGCCAAAAACGGCGCATCGGCACCCATAAACAGATAAGCCATACTCAGCAATTCGCGCTCTTTGCTCATATTGCCTACGAGATAACCCAATTCGTTTGCCACCAACTGATTCACATCCTGGTTTAACTCGCCGTACATGCCGCCGAGCTGTCGCCAATAACTGAATTTAGGGTAGTGCTTGATGAGTTTTTTGAGCACGCGGACAACACTTTTATAATCTTTCTTGTCGTAGTACAGCACCCGCTGCAGACCCCACCAGTTTTCTTTGGGCAGCTTACCTTTGCGGGTCCATTCGGCGATACCTTCGTTGACCAGACGCAGGGCGTCATTTTTGCGATTTAACTGGTAGTAGGCTTGCGCCAACAAAACTTTGGCGTCGGGACCGACCACCGCCGACTGCTTCATCCAGGTTTCCAGATAGCGCGCGGCGTTGGCATAATTTTCGGTAGCAAAATACAGTTGCGCAATTGAATAGTAGACGCTGGTTTTCATGCGCTCGTCGGTGCCGGGCTCGTCGAGCACCTTTTTATAATTGCTGATCGCCCCGTTCAGGTTATCACTCGAGTAGTGGGCGTAGGCCAGAAAATTCCATACCTGAGATTTTTCGTAACTAGAGGTACAAAGGCTGCTCAAAGATGCGTTTAACGAGGACTTGGCCTGCGACCAACGCTCGGCTTCTAACTCCACCTGAACCTGTTCGAGTTTTTTACCGCACTTTTGGCTCACCGCCGCAGTTTTTTTGGTTTTGGTGTTTTCGTATTTACGCTCTTCGGCTTCAGCGGCCTGCGCGATATTCCACAAGGGCCCGGCAGACAGACCAATGCGATCGCCAGCAACTTGTATCGCTGCCAATAACACCGCGACGACCGCTATTCGCCCACTGATGCTTGAGCGAAACGGATGAGGCATTTTAAATCGCAGTGTTTGATTCACTAAAGTCTCTCGCCTGGCGTTCTCATTAATTTTCTATCTGAAACGAAAACTTATACATCACACCCGACACTTCCTCGGGCTTACCATCGACTACTCGGGGGTTATATTTTAATTTCAACGCCGCTTTTAACGCCGCCCTGCCGAAACCATAATTAGCGGGATGTTCTTCCACCAGTATCGGATCGCGAACACCACCGGCGGTAGTAATAATGACCTGGATTACCGCATAACCTTCCTTGCCCCGCGACAGGGCACGGCGAGGATAGATCGGCTGAGGTACGTACAGCGGGATATAATCGGTATCCCGCGCAAAGCCGCCGCCCAAACCAATATTAAGGGTAGAGCTTAAATCCGGCGCGGCAATGCTCACCGCATCTAAATCTACCTGGATATCGACATTCTGTTCGGGCAAGGGTGGTGGCGGTTTATCGGGCTCGTCCGGTTTGTCCGGCTTTGCCTCTTTAATGTTTTCGCTAAGCTTTCTCTCGGGCTGCCAAATATCGGCAATTTTCCGCGCGGACTTTTCATCTAGCTCACTCTCGTTATTGAGAATTAGCAAGTACATTAATACCACCAGGAAAAAAGCGACGATCACGCCAATAATAGCGGCGCCTGTCAGCCTTAGGGTTTTATTTGCCACCGCGCTACTCATTCAGGGTCGATACCGAAATATCAGCAATACCAACTTCTTTGGCCGCATCGGCGACCAGGGCAATTTTCTCTACGTCCGCTTCACCATCAACCTGTATCACCAGGCCGCCCTTTGGACTTTCGTTATACAGCCTCACCAGTTGTAATTTAACCAGGCTTTCTTTAATTAAATTTTTATCAATCCAGATTTCGTTATTAGCATTAATGCCCACCAAAATCCCGGGCTTTCTCTTATCGGCCGTGACGGTGGGCGTTTTATCCACTTCAATTCCAGGAGTCTTAATAAAGGATGCGGTCACAATAAAAAAGATGAGCATAATGAAGACCACATCCAACATCGGCGTGAGATCTAAAGCCTGCCCCTGATCTTCGTTTCTTCTACTAATGTCTCGCATAAATACAACCGCGCCTTACTATTATCTATTGTCGATAAAACTTTTACAGCCAACCCTTGCGCTAATCCAGGTTCAAATTATCTTCCAGCAATTGTTTCTCGGTTTTCGCCAACTTTTCCAAATAGGTAAAGCCAAATACGCCGGAGAGCGCCGTCACCATTCCCGCCATGGTCGGTATGGTCGCCATCGAGACCCCACTGGACATCGCCTTGGCATCACCGCCACCGGTCAGGGCCATCACCTCAAACACTCGGATCATTCCGGTCACGGTGCCCAGCAAACCGAACAGGGGAGCCAGCGCAATCAGGGTTTTAATTAATGGCAAATACTGATCGATCTGCATGCTGACCTGCGAAATTAATTTCTGCCTAATCTGGTGAGCACGTTTGGATTTCCGTTCAGCGCGCCCATCCCAGTCTTGCAGGATATGGGCCATCTCTTTCTTCAAGCCGGTTTTGTAATACCACGCCCGTTCAACGAGAAGAGCCCACATCACCACGGCCAGGCCAAATAAAAACCACAAAACCGTGCCGCCGAGATCCATAAAATCCCAGACCCCCTCCCACATGTCCTGCAGCAGATACATACTTAAGAGCGCTCCGCCTTTTCAGCAACGATGCCGACACTTTGCTCTTCCATAATATGCAGAATTCTTTGCGCGTAACCGTTCACCCAGGTGTGCATTAATACCGTGGGGATGGCGACCACCAAACCCAGTACCGTCGTTACCAGTGCCTGGGAAATACCACCCGCCATCATTTTAGGATCGCCAGCACCAAACACGGTGATTTGCTGGAACACTACAATCATCCCAGTCACGGTGCCCAACAAGCCACCCAGCGGGGCAACCATGGCAATAATTTTCAGTAAATTAACACCGAATTCAATTTTCGGCCGCTCTTTAAGAATCGCTTCGTGGAGCTTAAGCTCCATGGATTCCGCATTGAGCCCGGCATTTTGCTCCGCCACCAATAGCACTCTACCCAAGGGGTTATTATCGTTGGCCTGATCGGCTTTAAGCTGCGCACTAATTTTGCGCGAAATTCCAGACAGCACGATGAAGCGCCACAGGGCCAGTAAAATTGCCACCGCCCCGACCGCGGAAATAATGTAGCCAATTTCCTTACCCTGATGCCACTTCTCCATCAGCGTCGGCGTATCAATCAGCGCTTTCAATAAACCGCCACCACTAGGGCCAGTAGGATCGATACCGGTGCGCACAAAACCTTCACTCGACGACTGTAGATTTTTTGCCGCTTTGACAATGGAACCACCTGGCTGACGCGGCAATTCGGACAACACACCACCGGTAGGTTCGTACATTAAATAATTGCCGTCGGCGATTAAGTTAAAGCTGCCAATACGGACTACTTCTTGAGTACTTTTTTCGCCACTGGCGCTAATCACTTCGGAGGGGAAGCGCACCACCTTGCCGGACTCCATCATCTCGCGATGAATTTCGAACCACAGGCCCTCGATCTCTGCCAATTTCGGCAACTTGGTGTTGCTGCTCATTTTATCGATCAGTTCTTGCAACTGTTCGGTGCGACCGGGGAACTGAGCGCTAACAATAGATTGCTCCATCGTTGCAACCGCATCGCCCGCCGTAGAAGTTAGATGTCCGAATAACTCTTTGAGAGTGCCCAGGCGCCGCTGCAATAATTTATTTTGTTCTTCCAGGCTGATTTCATTATCGGCAAAGGTTTTTTCAAGTTGCTCGCTTTTGCGTTCCTGAGCGGATTTTTCAGCTTTCGCGCTGCTTAATAAGCTCTGCTGTTCACTTTTAGCGCCAACAAATTCCTGTTCGCGCTGCTTATGTTCTTTTGATTCATTGATTTTTGCGCTTTTTACCAGACGCAACAGGGCGTCCACCGAAGCGGCCTGCTCGGCGGCGTAACTAGCCCCCGCCATCATCACGCTAGCGGCAATTAATACCTTTAGACTACGCTGCATAGAGTTTCTCATTGCACCGCCTCCGGAGCCGGAATCGGCAGCTTAAGTATATCGATCGCCGCTTGCTTTTTAGCAATGCGGATACCCTTGGCGGTCGCGGAGCGATATTCCCCGGAACTTATCGGCTGCCATTTACCGGCGTCGGAATCCCATACGCCTGTCTGATTTTGGTCTGAGGTTTGATAGAGCAAAGCGATACGGCCAACGCGAAGAAATGTTACCTGCCGCTCCTGGCCATCGATGGGCAACAAGCCACTATATTCGCTAATGGTGCTGCCGTATTCGGATTCAAAATTGTACAGCTCTAATACCTGGCGGAATTTTTCTGCCGAACTAAACCGGGAAGCGTCGAGGTTGGCCCGCACCTGAGCGATACTGTCTAATCGCACCTCGCGATTAAACGGTAAATCCAGATTGACGTATTGCTCCAGTGCGTCGAGCATTTTGATCGACAGGGGCATAATTTGCCGCTCGATAATCGTCGCGTTCTCGATCGACTCGGCGATATCGGTCATCGTGGTTTGCTGATTTTCTATTTGTTTTTCCAACTGGGCGTTGTATACCCGCAAGCCTTCGATCTCTTTATTGACGACGCGAAAGTCCTGCAGGATGTCGTAGGTTTGATCGGCTAATTTATCGATGCGCTTCTGGGAATTTTGCGCCGCCGCAGTTTTGTCTGCGCCGGCTCGCAATACCGTATCGACATCCGCTGCCGAAACATTCACCGCTACAAAAACCATAGCCGTAAAACCCAATCCGGATAAAAAGTGTTTCATACCTGACCTCGTTATGTTGATGCGGGGAAAATCAGGCGACAAATCACCTACCGCAAACTTTTACCACCCTGTCAACGCGCCTGTTAATAAATTTATAACGCGTTTCACAGTACTAACAACTACTGGCTTTAAGCCCTGCCCATTATTTGTTTTAGTAAGTTTAAATATCTGCACGAAACACATGCACTCATTCTTAACTTATTGTTCTAATAATCGTACTAATATCCGAGCCTAAGCCGAGCCTATCAATCTGCCTACGAGCCTACCAATACCCGCTAATAACCGCCACTAAAAATTAAGAAACTCATTCAAGTTGGGCGGACGCGAAAAATATCACAACACCTTGACAAATACTAGGCTTTCATCGAAATTTCAGCGCGGCCTTCGCCTACCGTCACCCAACAGGGCTTGAGCCGACACTTGTGTGCAACACTTTATCCAGCACTCGAAAACTGTAGCCGGGCATTTCCTCTGTGGGTGCCACGCTACGAACAACACGCTCGTCCCAACCCTGAGCGTCAAGCTCCGGAAAAAACGCATCACCTTCCATGTCCACATTTACCTTAGTCATATAAATTCGATCTGCCAGGTTTATTGACTGCCGGTAAATTTGCTCGCCGCCAATCACCATAACTTCATCCATCTCGCTCCCGGCTGCCAGCTTTGTTGCTAGCTCCAGGGCTGCGTCAATAGAGTGACACACCTCAACTCCGGGAGAATGCCAATGCTGGTCTGAGGTGATAACAATATTACTCCGCCCCGGGAGTGGTCGCCCAATGGATTCAAATGTCTTGCGGCCCATCACGATCGGCTTGCCCATCGTTACCGCCTTAAAATACTTAAGGTCTTCCGACAGGTGCCACGGCAACTGGTTTTTCACGCCAATCACGCCGTTGTTGGATACCGCTACAATCAAGGACACTGTGACCATCAAGAAATTCCCAGGATAAAACTTTGCTCTGTACTTCGCACTGTTAAGACGTCAAGAAAGGCACTGCGCCCCGACCGATATAAAACGCGAAATATCAAGGCCTTCGCAAGTCGCAAGCTTCAAACCACACCTCAACCCCTTTTTTTTAAACCGAACTGGTTACAAATGCTCCGACTTCCCCGAACTCTGTAATAGTATGACAAGTCTTCGCACAAAATCAGACATTGGCCCATTAACCGCAGGCTATGTCTCTTTTCCCTCGTGGCCAGGCTGATGGCTCCTACTTATGATACCTCCTTTGTCAAAAATCAAATACTGAAACATCCTAACCGAGAGTATCTGCGTGAAAAATTTGTCTAATAAAGTGGCTGTTATTACCGGAGCAGCATCCGGAATTGGGCGAGCCCTCTGCGTGGAGCTGGCCGGACAGGGAGTTGATATTGCTCTCTGCGATACTGACACCGAAGGTTTACTTACCACTCAGCAAGAAATTCTCTCACTGGGCCGAAAAGCGTCCATCCACCAGATCGACGTGTCAGATCGTAAGGCTATGGAAGCATTACCGGAGCAGGTACTTGCGGAACATGAGCACGTTCACATCCTGATAAATAACGCAGGCGTCTCGTTTATGGACACCGTCGAGCACGCCAGCGTAGAAGATTTTGAATGGATTTTCGCCATTAATTTTTGGGGGGTGCTCTACGGCAGCAAATTTTTCCTGCCCCACTTACTTAAAGAAGAAGAAAGCCATTTGGTCAATATTTCCAGCGTTTACGGTCTTATCGGTGTTCCGTGCCAAGCGGGCTACTGCGCGACCAAATTTGCAGTACGCGGCTTTACCGAATCTTTACGCCAGGAAATGCTTGGTCGCTCTTTAGGCGTAACCTCTGTTCATCCGGGAGGGGTGGACACCAATATTGCTCGCAGTAGCCGTTTTACCCAGGGTTTCGATGTGGGGTCGAGTGAAGAGCTGGCGACATATTTTAAGCGTGTCGCCATCACCAGCCCTGAACGAGCCGCACAGACCATCATCAAGGGTATACGAAAAAAACACCCTCGAGTCATCGTCGGTCGCGACGCCCGATTTCTTGACCGTGTCCAACGACTGTTCCCGATTCTCTACCCAAAATTTATTAGCTGGGTGACGCCCAAGCCAAGATAAAGCGAAGAATCCGGCAAAAGCCTACCGTCAAAGCTCACGTAATAAGCGTGCGCTCGTAATAATAACCAATCCGGCACTGGCTCGCTTTCTAGGCAATTTGGCCGGATCACCGCTGTCTTCCCGGCAAGCTAATTTTGATAATAGGCTGGATAACTACAACAACTGCCGAGGGAATTATGATTACCCAACACCGTAGCTCGCTAACCACCTCTAAACGCCCCCTTATTCTGAGCCTATTACCAACCGCTCTTACCGGGCTGTCTCTAGGCATCCTCCCAGTCGCAACGCTGTCTGCCGATCTCGTATTGGAAGAGGTCGTAGTCACGGCGCAAAAGAGGACAGAATCCCTGCAAGACGTCCCCATCTCGGTGAGTACTTTTACCGGCGAGAAGATGGAAGATGCCGGGATCAATAATATGAATGAGATGTCGGCCTACATCCCTAACTTCCAGCAATCCGTGTCTCCCATTGGGTCTTATGTGGTGATTAGGGGGATTAGCTCAGGATTGAACTACGGGTTTGAGCAATCTGTGGTGCCCTACATGGACGACATTTCCCTGGGTCGATCTGTGTTGTCACGTATTCCCTTCATGGATCTCGAGCGAGTGGAAGTACTCCGTGGCCCTCAAAATGTGCTGTTTGGCAAAAACTCTATTGGTGGTGCGCTCTCTATGATCACCGCTAAACCCACTGAAGAATTTGAAGGTTCATTTCAAATTGAATACGAACCGGAATACAACCAGCAGGAACAGGTTTTAGTGCTTTCCGGCCCACTGACGGACAGCCTTCGCGGCCGTTTAGCCGTGCGCCACGCCACGGACGATGGTTATTTTAAAAATGACAGCAACGGTAACGACGAAGCGGAAACCAAAGAATTGGGGGTTCGAGCCACCGTTGCCTGGGATGTTACCGAGAATTTTGAGGCAACCCTAAAAGTGGAGCGTGATAAATATGACTTTAACGGTCGACCGGAAGAAATTCTGTTTGCCTACGGTGCAGGTACGACTCCTGCAACAAATCCATTCGGGGTGCCTGTGGGTAGCACCTATCCACAGATCGCCCAACTCATTGGTGCCACTGTCGGACAGGATGTCGGCGCAGATGAAACCAGCCAAAACTATCGCCGCAATAGTAATTTTAATTCCTTTAATGAAGTCGAAGTTGATCACGCCACTCTGACAACGAACTGGGATATGGAAAGCGGTATTCAAATGACCACCGTGAGCGGCTGGATCGAGTACGACGATAATTTTCATTACGATGGAGATCTTTCAGGCATTGACGTTTTTACTTACGGCGTCCCTCAAGGTTACGAACAGTTTAGCCAGGAGATTCGTTTCACCTCACCCAGTGATCAGAAAATCGAATGGATCGGCGGTGCTTTCTATCAAAGCTCTGAGCAGCAGGGTACCGGCAACTTCTATGTTGATGATGAAAATTTAATTACCGCTCTGGGCGCTCTGGGTACACTCATTGCAGATCCGAATCTTGCCGCCTTATCGAATGTGGCTGACCTCCAAAGCATCCAGCAATACGACGCAGAAAGCGATTTGTGGGCGGTATTTGGCCAGGCCACCTGGCATGTCAGCGATGTCTTTCGCCTGACCCTGGGCTTGCGCTACACCGAGGAAGAAAAAGAGGCCGAACGCTCGATCAATGTGTTTAATTCAAACGGCGTGTTTGACCCAACTCAAGCCATTTTTGGCAGCCTTATATTTGGTGTCGACTACCAAAACCTGGGTGAACTCAGTGCCACCACCCCGCTAGGAGCTTTCCCGCAGGGCTACTTTCCCATACATAAGCTCAAGGGAGATCGAGACGAGGAATCCTTCACCCCTACGGTTATAGCTGAATGGGATGTCAATGAGGACATCATGTTGTACCTGACGTATTCAGAAGGTTTTAAAGCCGGGGGTTTTGACGACCGAGGTATTCGGGCAAACAACTTTGAGTTTGAAGACGAAACGGTCACCAGCTATGAGGTTGGCATGAAAGGCGCCTTCTGGGATGGCCGCGCCGAACTTAACGTAGCGTATTTCTATACGGAGTACGACGACCTGCAAGTCAGCGTGTTCGACGGCAATCTCGGATTTACCGTTGGCAATGCAGCACAGAGCACGGCTTCTGGTCTCGAATTTGACGGTCGTATTCTGCTGTCCGAAAACCTCGTGCTATCAGGATCGCTGGGTTATCTGGATTTTGAATTCGACTCCTGGAAAGATGCCACTTGCCCGCCCGTTGTAACGCTGAACACTGGTGCAACGACCTGTGACAATACCGGAAAACGAAATATTTATACTCCGGAATGGTCCTACAGCGCCAGCCTGGATTACACCACGGCATTAACCTCCGGGCTCGATCTACATGCTACTGTTGATGTTAGCTTTAAAGACAAACAATTTGTCGAGGCGACTTTGAATTCGGACCTGGAGCAAGACTCATACACCAAAATAAATGCTCGCCTGGCCCTGGAAACAGAACAATGGTCTGTCGCGCTGGTCGGAAAAAACCTGACTGACGAAGAAGTCGTTAGTTTCGCTGCCGACACCCCTCTTTCCAATGTTTCGGGTGCGCCATCTTACTCAGGCTACATGGAGCGTCCTCGTACTGTGGCGCTACAGTTTCGACACAACTTTTAATCCTCCAACTATCACATAGCTTGGTCACGCTGTGCCGTACGGGTACAGCGTGACCAAGTGCTTACCCTGATTTTTATTGGCTGATAAGTGTTTATCAAACAACACAGATGGTTTTTAGCAAGCAGACTCTAGTGCGCGTTAAGCAGAGGCTTCAGAACGGCTTTTTGAGGCTTGCCGGTATTGCGTAGGGGTGGTTCCAGACCAACGTTTAAATGCTTGCGCGAAACTATTCGCGTCAGAAAACCCGCATAAGTCCGAGATTACATTTACCTTAAGTTCGGATTCCTTTAAATATTCCTTGGCAACTTCAAATCGAGTTTCATCTATAGCCGCCTGAAAAGTGGTTTTTTTATCGAGCAATTTCCTTCTTAAGGTTCGTGACGACACCCCAAGATGGGATGCAATTTGTTCTATACCAGGAAACACCCCTGGCCGCTCCTTTATGAGCATTTTAACTTCATTAACAATGTCATATTCCGAAACTAACTTAGCAGATAAGCGCTGACACAGACCTTCAAGAGCATTCTTGGTGCTCGGATCGAAGTTTGGCAGTGGGGTATCAATATATTCGACTGGGTAACATAGTTTTGCTAAGGGCTTATCGAAGTAAACTGGACAGTTAAATAACTCTGTATAACGCTCCTTATACCCTGGGTTAGGGAAATTCAAGTGAACCTCTACAGGATAAACAGATTCGCCTAGCAATTGCACAACACTGTTTTGCACCGCCATGAATTCCCAGTCGATCGCTATTCGTTCCATATCACCTTGCATCGAGGTACTCAGTATTTTCCAGGAAAAATATTTACCATTAATTTCAGTATCGACTCGAATAAAGGAATTATAAATTTCGCGATATTTTTTATTAACAACTGCCGAATGCCGTAATGTTGGAGAGGTTAGCCCAAGATAACCAATCGCCCCTATATCCAGCATAGAGAATGACTGGCCTAACTCTAAGCCCAGTGTCGGTCGGTTGATGGCAGTGCTAATTTGACGGAAAAACTGCAGGAATTGGGTCTCGGTTAAAAGCGTAGGTTCTTTCTTAATTAAATCGGGGTCGATACCAGCGTTGCGCAAAAGACGTTCTGCGCAAAAACCTTCGTTTTCTACAAAGGCAGTCAGGTACCTGATCAGGTAACTGAATTGCAAGATTTTTTTCATGGTAACCCAGCCTACGTGCAAAACATCGAATACAGTATATACCCTGAAGCCTGGAAGGGTACCGACACAACAGGGCTGGCCGTTATCGAATGTCTGAAGATCGGCTGTTCATTAAGGCGGGAATGTAAAACCAGGCGACATAACTTTTAGAGATAAAAAATCGAACTGTAGCGTCGTCTAGATATAGCTGGATTTCTGGCTAGTTTGTAACTAGCGCTGGCCCATGACCTTATGGTATTCCTTCTGATCAAAGCGACGGGTGGCAAGACGAAATTGCCATGAAAATCCTGGCCAAAGCGTGGTTATCTTGCCGTTACTGGCCTGGTACCAGCTTTTACAACCACTGCTCCACACCATTTTTTTCATTTTTCGCTCAATTCGGGCATTAAATGTATCCTGGCATTCCTGAATAACATCCACGTATTTTAGGTTTTTATCAAGAATTAGCTGAATACCCTGCAGGATGTAGTGAATTTGCGATTCGATATAGTAGACCATGGATGTACTACCGCTGCCGGTGTTTGGCCCCATCATAATAAACAAGTTAGGAAAACCCGAAACGGTGGTTCCCCGGTGGGCTTCGGCACCATCGCGCCACTGTTCGTTCAAAGAAGCCCCGTTCAAACCAATAATCTCGAAGGGCGCGGCAGCCGTCGGAACGTCAAACCCGGTGGCAGCAATAATAACATCGAACGGATATTCGGTGCCTTCTTTGGTAACCACGCCACTTTTATTAATTTCGAGAATAGGGTCGGTGACTAGATCAACGTTGGATTTGGAGAGCGTTGAATACCAGTCGTTGGTCAACAAAATACGTTTACAACCTACTTTAAATTCCGGGGTCACCTTTTTTTTGAGGATCGGGTCTGAAATATAATGATTAATATTACGAAGCCCTTCCTTCTCCAGTAATTTGGATAAAAACGTATCGAAAATAATGAGCGGCGCGCGCACTTCATTGAGTAAATAGATATACCCTCGATATAATTTTTGAATAAACGGCACCCGACCTAACATATTCTTTGTGCCTTGCCGGTAAGGTTTATCTGCTTTTGGCACTACCCAGGGTGCCGTACGCTGAAAGACCGTGAGGTTTTTTATTAGAGGAGCGATGGCCGGTACTACCTGTATCGCACTGGCACCGGTTCCAATAACGCCGATACGCTTATTTTCAAGTGGATAATCATGATCCCACTGTGCGGTATGCATAATTTTTCCAGCAAAGGTGTCAATCCCCTTTATTGAAGGTAATGCGGGATTGCTTAATGCACCACACGCCGTCACAAGCACCTGAGCGGTAAAGTGTTCACCGTGAGCACTTTGCAGAGTCCAGCGCCCGGTATTTTCTGCAAATGTTGCGCGATTTATCGGTGTATTGAGGCGAATATGTTTGCGTAACTGGTATTTTTCTACGCAGTGCAACATATAGTCCTGTATTTCCTGCTGGGGCGAAAAGGTGCGAGACCAGTTTGGGTTTTTCTCAAATGAAAATGAGTAAAGGTGTGATTGCACATCGCAAGCCGCGCCGGGATAAGTGTTGTCCCGCCAGGTTCCACCAATTTCTCCAGCACGCTCCAAAATGATAAATGAATGAATGCCTTGCTGTTTCAGTTTAATCGCTGCGCCCACGCCAGAGAAACCCGTGCCAACGATAATAATACGGTGATCATTGGTCTCACTAAAATTATTAGAAATATCTTGCTCGTTGCCCATTACTGCCCTCACGCTACCATCCAAAGTCATAAAAAATAATAACGTAATTGCGGTATCACGGTAATCGCCTGGATGGACAAATTACCTTGTTAAGCGGTCAAGGAGTAATTAGCGGAGGCAAGCAATTAGGTTTGTCCAGCGTGACAAAATGCGTCGTGCCCGCCACTTCTACGATATCGAGCGAACTCTTGGCGTAACCTGCGCTTTTTAGCATGGAATCGCGGTCAAGCACTCGCTCGTCCTCCCCGACTAATAGAGTGCCGCGCGGGATAAGCTGGTACACGTCATATTGGCGCGTTCGCGCCCAGGATCGAATCGCTTTTGAGTTTTTTACTAAAGTTGAATAATGTTTGGGGGTAGAGGCCAAGCCAGCTAAAATTTCTCGCTTTCGCTCACTTCCCAGGTCGCCATAAAGGTGTTCGCCGTAAGCAGTTAATGGCAGCCTTGCAAGCAAGGGTAACGTGAAGGGCAACAACCAAATACCCAGGGGAGAGAAGTTTCTCTCCGTATTGGGATGAAAGCCGATCTGCGGCAGCACGGGTGCCTCCAGAATAAATTCAACATTTTGATGTAACTCTGGTCGCTGAATAGCTGCTTCCAGAATGACCGCACCACCTCGAGAGTGGCCATGTAGGCGAATGATCTCAGTTGAAGGTAAATGCTCTAAAGCCTGATTAATAACGGCCGCATCGTATTCGATCGTCGCGGGTTCATAGACAATACTCTTTTCCCAGGAGGGGCGTTGGATTTGGGCATCGTTAACGGGAACGTGGTAATCCGCGCTGGTAATAAGAATGAGCTCTATCTCTGAATCGGTATATAAGCCAGTAAAATATCGCTGATCTTCCATAAATCCGTGCATGGCAATGACCGTCGCTTTTGGAGGCACTGCGCTGGCTCTGACGGCAATAACTGACTCCCCGATTGCATATAAAATACCATCAAAGGGCTCACTGTTTTTTTTGGTCTGAAGGCGATGCAGGCCCAATTGGCGCAAGATGATAACGGTAGCAACTAATATGGCGGCGATAAAAATATTATTCATTGTTTTGGCAAGCCTGTTATTTTTTGGTCACATCCCGGTATGTCGTTACCGAGTTTAATGAAAGGATAACCTCTTAAGACCTGTTTCGACATCGGTATAGCGGACATGAGATCGTATGGAAAGGCCAACGGTAAATTACCGTCCGAGAGATTAAACTTAGATATTTTACAAATTAAACCAACTGCCTAAATTGACCCGGGGCAACCTTCCCACGTACTATCCGGGCCAAATTATGATTTCACCCCGAGATTTATTACACATGCAGTCTTTATTCGATCCCCTATCGTTCCATCATGGTCCGACTCTGAAAAACCGTTTTGCTCTTGCACCACTGACCAACCTGCAAAGCCATAAGGATGGTCGCCTGTCCGATGACGAACACAAGTGGTTGACCATGCGCGCCGAGGGCGGTTTTGCTTTAACTATGAGCTGCGCCGCCCATGTACAGGCCGTCGGACAGGGCTTCCCTGGGCAGCTGGGTATTTTTTCCGACGCCCACCTCGAAGGCCTAAGCCGCCTGGCCAAAGATATTAAACAACACAATAGTCTGGCGGTGATGCAACTGCACCACGCGGGCATGCGTTCTCCGGAAGAACTTATCGGCGGCCAGCCCGTCGCGCCTTCAGACGATGAGGAAACCGGGGCACGAGCACTATCCACTGCCGAAGTGGAACAACTCATCGAAGATTTTATCGCCGCCGCAGAGCGCGCCGAAAAAGCGGGCTTTGACGGTGTCGAGCTGCACGGCGCCCACGGTTATATGCTGTGTCAGTTCTTGAGCGGCGAAAGCAACCGACGCGAGGATCAATATGGCGGTAGCCTGGAAAACAGGGCGAGACCGATATTCGATATTATTACCGGTATTCGCAAACGCTGCCGCAACGACTTCAATATCGGCATCCGCTTATCCCCGGAACGCTTTGGTATGCAATTAATGGAAGTCACTGAAGTCGCCCAGGGCCTGATGACGGAAGCCCAAATCGATTACATCGATCTATCGCTGTGGGATGTGTTTAAAGAACCAAACGAAGAGGACTACCAGGGACGCAGTTTGCTGTCTTATTTTACTAAACTCGAGCGCGGCGACGTACGCATTGGCGTCGCCGGAAAAATCAGGGCGCCGCAAGACGCGCTACGCTGTCTCGACGCCGGCGCTGATTTTGTTTTACTGGGCAGAGCCGCGATTTTGCATCACGACTTTCCTAAGCTGAGCGCGGCGAATAATAACTTTGTCCCGGTAAGTAACCCGGTATCGGAGGATTACTTAAGGTCCGAGGGTTTGGGCGAGGCCTTTGTGGAATATATGGGAACCTGGAAGGGCTTTGTGGAACAAACACCTTCGCCGACAAAAATCTAGATCGCTATCGGCGCGGCAATGCCCGGATGGGGATCGTAACCTTCCAAAGTAAAATCGTCATAATCAAAATCAAATATATTGTCGACTTTTGGATTGAGAATCATTTTCGGTAATGCGCGGGTGTCCCGCGCCAACTGCTTGTCCGTCTGTTCCAGGTGGTTAGCATATAAATGCGCATCGCCCAGGGTGTGTATAAATTCACCGGGCTGCAAGCCCACCACCTGCGCAACCATCAGCGTTAATAGCGCGTAGGAAGCAATATTAAAGGGCACGCCAAGAAAAATATCGGCGCTGCGCTGGTAAAGCTGGCAACTCAATTTACCTTCCGCAACATAAAACTGGAAAAACGCGTGACAGGGAGCGAGCGCCATGCGGCCCTGCTCCACATTGGCCTGGGGCGAAATACTTTCGTCGGGCAGCTGCGCCGGATTCCAGGCCGACACGATTAAACGCCGAGAATCGGGGCGGCTGCGTAACTGCTCTATCACCTCACTAATTTGATCAATGGCGCCGCCGCTGGGCGATGGCCAGGAGCGCCACTGGTAACCATAGACCGGGCCGAGATCGCCGTCGGCAGTGGCCCACTCGTCCCAAATACTAACTCCGTTGTCGCGCAAATATTGTGTCTTGGTGTCGCCTTTAAGAAACCACAGCAGTTCATAAATAATGGACTTTAAGTGGACTTTTTTGGTGGTCACCAGGGGGAAACCCGCGGCGAGATCAAAACGCATTTGATGGCCAAACACACTGAGCGTGCCGGTGCCGGTACGGTCGCCCTTTTGTATACCGTTGGTCCGCACGTGACGCATTAAATCGAGATATTGACGCATGCCCTTAGCGCTCTCCTACAAAGTTATATTCATGGTTTGTTTAAAATTTTTGCCGCGCGACGCTTTTGCTACGTGATTATTTTACTGAATTGTTAACAACGCGATGCCGAATCGTGGCAAACACGATTAGCAGGATACCCGCCGCCGCCATCGGCAGACACAAAATTTGTCCGCGGGTCATCCAGCCATCGACATCAAAACCAATATGGCTATCCGGTTGCCGCACAAACTCTACCGCAAAACGGAACACCGCATAAGCGAGTAGAAACACGCCGCCGACGGCTCCTGTCGGCCGCGGCTTGCGGGAATACCAAAACACAATAATAAATAACACTAAGCCTTCCAGCAGCGCTTGATACAACTGGGACGGGTGGCGAACAAGCTGTTCAAGATCACGGGGGAATACCATGCCCCAGGGTAGATCGGTCTGCCGACCCCATAATTCCTGACCGATAAAGTTACCGATGCGACCCAGACCCAGACCAATCGGCACCAGCGGCGCGGTGAAATCCGCCACTGCGAAAAACGGTTGCTTAATTTTACGAGCATACAACGCAATCGCCACCACCACGCCGAGCAAACCGCCGTGGAAGGCCATGCCGCCTTCCCAAATGCGAATCACCCACAGCGGGTCAGCCATCCATTTGTCAAAGTTGTAAAACAGGGCAGATCCTAAACGGCCACCAATAATAACGCCTAGCGCCGCATATAGAATCAGGTCTTCTATTTGATGGGAGCGCACTGCCGACCAGGCGCGCTTGCTACGCCGGTGAGCCACCAGCCAGGCCGCAACGAAACCGAGCAAGTACATCATGCCGTACCAGTGCACACTCACTGGCCCCAGGGAAAAAGCGACGGGGTCGATGTCGGGATACGCAATCATAATTATTCAACTACCACTAAAGTGACGAAATTTTCCGCTAACCTTTACGGTTAAACGATTTCACGCAAACTGATTACCGGCCAGCCACGGGCTTCTGCTTCGCGGCGCAACTCGTCATCGGGATCGACAGCCACCGGGTTATCGACAACCATTAATAAAGGTAAATCGTTATTGGAGTCGCTGTAAAAAAAACTGCCCTCTAGACCCTCGCCAATTAGCGCACCAGTTTTGCCGTCCGCGCCCGGCTGTGCACCAAAACCTCGCTCTGCCAACCACTGCTGCAAGCGTATTACCTTGCCTTCTTTAAAGCTTGGCTCGCCCACCACCGCACCAGTATAACGACCGTTCAAGATTTCCGGCTCAGTGGCGATAATGTCACTTACGCCCAGCGCTGCACAAATAGGTTCGACCACAAAGCGATTGGTGGCGGTAATAATAACCAGTTGATCACCTTGCTCGCGATGCTGAGCGATTAGAGCTTCAGCCTTCGACAACCAAAGGGGGCGAATAATGTCGGCCATAAACTGTTGATGGATCGCCGCAAGCTCACTGGGTTGCATGGCGGCCAGGGGCGCTAAGGCAAACCGCAGGTAGGCCTGAATATCGAGCTGTCCCCGCTGATAGTCGCGATAAAACACCTCGTTGGTGCGCTGGTACAGGTCGGCGTCAACCTTGCCAATGCTCACCAGAAATCGGCCCCATTCGTAGTCGCTATCCCCGGCAATTAGGGTGTTATCCAGATCAAAAAGGGCCAGCGGCATGAGTCGGTAAGGGTTCCGTATCGATTGGAAAAATGGCGCATGAGCATAGCGTTATTTGCACTGCTCCACAATCCGCATTGGTGCCGTCTGCCTAACTGTGGAACAATACCTGCATACTTATAATTACCGACGTAGGGAACGCTACGAAAACCCCATGACAGACAATATCGACAAAGACGGCTTCCGCCCTAATGTAGGTATCGTGATTTGCGATAGCCAAGGCCGTGTATTTTGGGCGAAGCGGGTGAGGCAAGATGCCTGGCAATTTCCTCAGGGTGGCATTGATGCGGGTGAGTCTCCGACTCAGGCAATGTATCGCGAACTTAAGGAGGAAGTCGGCCTCGGTCAGGACGATGTCGAACTGCTGGCGCAAACCCAAAACTGGCTGCGCTACCGCCTGCCGCAACGCTATATCCGCAAAGGCGGTAGTGGGCGCTGCGTGGGCCAAAAACAAAAATGGTTTTTACTGCGCCTCAGCAGTGACGAGTCCTGCATCCAGTTCGATCAGTGCCATAAGCCCGAGTTCGACGGTTGGCGCTGGGTTAATTACTGGTATCCGGTTAGCCAGGTGATCGACTTCAAGCGCGGAGTCTACCGCCGCGCCTTAAAGGAGTTAGCCAGGGCACAACAACAACTGGAACAACAAGGTTTAGCCGAAGGTAGAGCTGACCGTGCTTGATTCACTGCGTAAAATTGTTCAGGCGGTTAATAACGCTGAGGATTTTCCGAGCGTACTTAACATTATTGTCGATCAAGTTAAAAGCAGTATGAACACCGGAATGTGTTCGATTTATCTGCTCGACAAACAGTCCAGCCGCTATGTGCTGTGCGCTACCGAGGGCCTGATGCCAGAAGCCGTCGGCACGGTGGCCATGACCACCGACGAAGGCCTGGTCGGTCTGGTTGCCGAGCGCGCTGAACCCCTCAACCTCGAGCACGCAGAAACCCACCCCCGGTTTTCCTACTTCTCCGAATCCGGTGAAGAAAAATACAGCTCGTTTTTGGGCGCGCCCATCATTCACCACCGGGAAGTACTCGGCGTATTAGTAGTACAGCAGCAGCAGCGCCGTAAGTTCGACGAAAGCGAAGAGGCCTTTCTGGTGACCATCTCGGCCCAGCTGGCCGGGGTAATCGCCCACGCAGAAGCCACTGGGGAACTGGCGCGAACCACTTCTCCGGACAGCGATAAAAGTCGCGATACGGCTTACCAGGGTATTGCCAGCGCTCCCGGCATCGGCATTGGTCACGCCGTGGTGTTGTCTTCTCCCTCCGACCTCTACGCGGTACCCAAACGCCGCTCCGAAGATCCGAAAGCCGAATTGCGCCAGTTTCGCAAGGCGCTGAGAAGTACTCGATCCGACATTAGCGCTATTCAGGAGAGCCTCACCGGCACGCTCAATAAAGAAGAGCTGGCCATGTTCGATGTTTACCTCGGCCTGCTCGCTGACCGCTCCCTCGGTGGCGAAGTCGTGGCATTGCTCAAACAGGGCTTCACCGCACAAAGCGCCTGGAGCCAGGTGATTATTGAGCATATTCGTACCTTTCAGCGCATGGACGACGCTTACCTGCGCGAGCGCGCTGCCGACGTGCGCGATCTTGGCAGGCGCGTTCTTGAACACATGCAGCAAACCTCCAAACTCGACCGGGTGTTCCCTAAAGACACTATCCTGATTGGCGAAGAACTCGCTGCCTCCCATCTGGCGGACATATCGCTAGAAAATATCCGCGCCATGATATCGGCGCGCGGCTCGCAAAACTCCCACATGGCCATTATTGGTCGTTCGATGGGCATCCCCACTGTGATGGGCGCGGTAGATCTGCCCTGGGCAGAGCTGGATGGCTTACCCATTATCGTGGACGGCCACGAGGGGCGTGTTATCCCCAACCCTTCCCGTAAAGTACTGCGGGCCTACAAAGCGCTGTACCGGGATGAACAAACCCTGGCCAAAGATTTACTGGCAACCCGCGACCAGCCCTGTGTTACTACCAATGGAGACCCGGTGTCGTTGTGGGTTAATACCGGCTTGCGCATGGACACCCAGCTGTCGCTAGAATACGGCGCCGAAGGTGTCGGTCTGTATCGCACCGAAATCCCGTTTTTTCTTCATGAACGCTTTCCCTCCGAGGAAGAGCAACGCCTGATTTATCGAGAACAACTGGAGTTGTACGCGCCCCGCCCTGTCACCATGCGCACCCTCGATATTGGCGGCGACAAAGCGCTGCCCTACTTCCCCATCGAAGAGGAAAACCCCTTCCTGGGCTGGCGTGGTATTCGCGTCACGCTGGATCATCCGGAAATTTTTCTTGCCCAGGTGCGCGCCATGATGCGCGCCAGCGAAGGTATTAATAACCTGCGCATTTTGCTGCCGATGATCTCCAACACTTTAGAGATGGATAGCGCGGTCGCGTTGATTAACCGAGCCTATATGGAACTCACTATAGAGGAGGGTTTCCGTCTCGAAATGCCGAAAATCGGTGCTATGATCGAGGTTCCGGCAGCGGTCTACCAAACTCGCGAGCTGGCCCAACGCTCCGATTTTCTTTCGGTTGGCACCAACGACCTCACTCAGTATCTACTGGCGGTCGATCGCAACAATCCCCGAGTCGCAGAGCTGTACCACTCGTTTCACCCTGCCCTGCTCGCCGCACTCACGGATATACACCGGGAAGCGAAAGCCGCTAACTGTGAAGTCAGCGTCTGTGGCGAGATGGCCGGCGATCCTCTGGGTGCCGTGTTATTGATAGGCTTGGGCTACCACACACTCTCCATGAGTGCCGCTAATTTACTGAAGGTAAAAGCTGTCGTCCGGCAACTCTCCAGCGCAGAAATGCAGGACATTGCCGCTCTGGCCTGTACTCTGCCCGATGCCCCCTCGATTAAAGCCGAATTAAATAAAGCCCTTGACCGCCCCGGTATCACGCGCCTGATTCGCTCGCAAAACACCGCGCCTCTGTTAACTTAGGTTAACTTAAATTAACTTTACCCCGCCGTATAAAGTTAAGCGCTAGCTCTAGCTCTAGCTAAAGGTATCGCAAGCCCGAACACTACCGTGGGAAAACCCCTGTTTAAACCACCGCACTCTTTGTGCCGACGTGCCGTGAGTAAAACTTTCTGGCACCACGTAACCCTGCCCCTGTTTCTGTAGCCTGTCGTCGCCAATCGCGCTGGCGGCGTTAAGCGCTTCTTCGGTGTCACCCACTTCAAGAATGCTTTTGGCGCGCTCCGTGTGATACGCCCACAGCCCGGCGAAGCAGTCGGCTTGCAGTTCCAACTTTACCGACAGCGCGTTGCCTTCGGCCTTGCTGACACCACGCCGCGCCTGATGCACTCGGCTGGAGGTACCCAGTAAACTTTGTACGTGGTGACCGACTTCGTGAGCGATAACATAGGCCTGGGCAAAATCACCGGGGGCACCGTGGCGCTGCTTAAGGTCGTTATAAAAACTTAGGTCGATGTATATTTTGCTATCCGCAGGACAATAAAATGGTCCCATCGCAGACTCGGCCATACCGCAGGCAGATTTTACGACGTTCTTAAACAACACCAGCACGGGTTCTCGATAGGTGCTTCCCTGGGACTTAAATACCTCGCGCCAGGTATCTTCTGTATCGGCCAACACTACGGCGACAAACTGAGCTAATTGGTTTTCCTCGGCGGAACCACGATAGGGCACCGACTGGGTTTGCGTCGATCCATTCGATCCACCCAAATCACTCAAGCCGCTACCCAACTGGCTGGCGATTTCCGGATCGACACCAAAATAAATCGCAATCAAGGTGATCACAATTGCACCCAGACCGCCGCCTTTTGCTTTGCGACTCACACGGCTGCCGCGACGATCTTCTATGTTGCTGCTGGAACGACGATTTTTCCATTTCATGATTCAACAACCCTCATTAGTTCACAGCGGCAGACACTGCGCTCGACGTATAAGAACCGTCATTTCCTTCAGGCTCGTTAGAATTCGGCCAAAATGGTATCCAAAAAATAATGGCCTTTGCCCGTAACTCTAAAATCCTGATTTCGGTTTTTGGGTAAGGCTTCCACCAGACCTTGCGATTCCAGTTTACGCCAGGCCTCGACGATATTACCGAAATCCATGCCAGTGCGCTCGGCAAAATAGTGCTGCGGTACACCTTCGTTAAGCCGTAGGGCATTCATCATAAATTCCAGTGGTAGTTCTTCGTTATTGAGCAGACGGGTATCCGCAAGGTAACTTTCTTCGCGGGCAAGGTAGCCCTCCGGGCGACGCGTTTTTCGAGTGCGCACAATATGCTGTTCCTCGGCTACGGTAATTTTGCCATGGGCGCCGGCACCGATACCGAGATAGTCTCCAAACTGCCAATAATTGGTGTTGTGCCGACTCTCCTTACCGGCCTGGGCATAAGCCGAAACTTCATATTGTTTAAACCCTTCTTGCTCCAGCAGAGCCTGCCCGTAATTTTGTATATCAGCCAGTATTTCATCCCTGGGTAATGTTGGCGGCGCGGTATAAAACTCCGTGTTGGGTTCAATAGTAAGCTGATACCAGGACAGGTGTGTAGGCCGCAAAGCGATGGCGCTGGAAAGGTCGACGTCGGCCTGCGCCATCGTTTGCCCCGGAAGGCCATGCATTAAATCGAGATTGATATTATCAAAGCCAGCCTGGCGAGCAAGTGCCACTGCTCGCCGCGCTTGATCGCCGGAATGAATACGCCCAAGGGCTTTTAAATGTTCGTCGTTAAAACTTTGTATCCCGATGGAGAGCCGATTGACCCCCGCCTTTCGGTAGCCTTCAAAATGACCGCTGTCGGCCGTACCGGGATTCGCCTCAAGGGTGATTTCTATATCGCGGCTAAAACCAATATAGTGCTCTGCGGCATCCAGAACTTCCCCAATCGCCTTTGCTGAAAACAGGCTCGGCGTCCCACCCCCAAAAAATATACTGTGTAATTCTCGGCCCTGAACATAATCGAGATCGCTACTAAGATCGCGAATCAGTGCCCCAGTATATTCTGCTTCGGGAATATTGGATTCTGCCTCGCTTGATTTTCGAGAGCCTGACTTGCGAGAGTTTAACTTGGTAGAGCTGGCAATAATTTTTGTGTTGCTTTTTACATCACTACGACTCGCCAGAGAGTCGATACTATGAGAATTAAAATCGCAATAGGGGCATTTTTTAACACACCAGGGAATATGTACATAAAGCGAGAGCGGCGGTAATTTAAGCATGGCGAACGGCGCTACCCTCAGTATTTTTATTAACAACACCACGGGCAAACGCAGCCAACAATTTTTTCATCGCCCGCCCGCGATGACTAACCATATTTTTTGTATCGGCAGACAACTGCGCCGAAGTGCAATTTTGATCCGGCGCAAAAAATAACGGGTCATAACCAAAACCGTTGATTCCTCGGGGCTCCGACAAAATCATGCCTTCCCAGGTGCCCTGACAAATTAGCGGACCGGGATCCTGAGCGTGGCGCATATACACCAGCACGCACTGAAAGCGCGCGCTACGTTGCTGCTCCGGAATATCTTGAAGCTGATCCAAAAGCTTTCGGTTGTTATCCTCGTCGCTGGCATTTTCGCCAGCAAAACGCCCAGAATAAATACCGGGGGCTCCGCGCAGGCAATCCACTTCCAGGCCAGAATCATCGGCGAGTGCCGGCAAGCCACTATGGTTTGCGGCATAACGCGCTTTAATGATGGCGTTTTCAACAAAACTTAAACCGCTTTCTTCGGCTTCAGTAGCAAAAAATTCGGCTTGCGGCAATACCTCGAAATCCGCGCTCGCGAGTAGTGCCTGAAACTCTTTCAATTTGCCGGAATTGCCGCTGGCCAACACCAATTTCTCAGTCATCCTCTGTCCTTTCAACGAGCATTAGCTATTTTTATTGTAAAAAACTCTGGCCGTAACTCTGGCCACAATAAATAACGGTTAAAAATCGGTCGCGTTAAACGATTCTCTTCACTACGACTGTTTATTCATCGCGGCTCTTATCTGTTGTGGCAGTCATCCGTCACGACCGTCATTCGCCGCGGCGCTTATTCGTCGTGATAAAAGGTACGTTGAAACGACAGGTTGTAGGAGGGCATGTCGGGGCTAGGTTTAACCTTAATTTTAAACGTCAGCGGGTCTTCGTTTTCAAAACGAAACGGCGCCAGGTAATACACTACATTGCCTTCGCGCACTTCAAAAAAATCCAGCTCCTGGCGCTGAGCAAAAATATTGGATACGTAACCCGTTACTAGCGCGGCTCGCCCGCCCTCAATACCGTCCGGCACCACCGCGATATTGATCAAGCCGCGATCCTTGCCCCGGGTAATATCGTATTTAGCTGCGACGCCCGGACTGATAAAACTACTATTAAACGCGCTGTAATAGACTTTGTTACTACCGAACTCACGGTAAGCTGGCTCGCCGGAAAACGCACTGGCGGCACCAAATAACGACACACACAACATTGTAAAAAATAAAAGGTGGGGGTTTTTCATCGAAGACTCTCCTGTTAGTTTTCGTTGCACCGCTACCGCGCGCCACACCGTTTTCAACGCTCTGAGCATCCCAGCCAATGCGAGCGTCACTTAAATTACACCATTCAATTACAAAACCCAGTTACAAATCCAACTATCGAGTTAAACGGTAAATCGCTGTAGTGCCGAACGCGTTGGGCCACAAGGCTTTGAGTGCTTTATCCGGGTTTTGTTCAGCCACCACACTGCGATCCAAAATCCGGATACCCTTGAGCCGGCATAAATCCTCAAAGTCACGCACCGTGCAAAAATGAATATTCGGGGTATCGTACCACTGATGAGACAACTGCTTAGTCACCGGCATACGACCGCGAAACAGCAGCGAACAGCGGGTGCGAATATGGCCAAAGTTGGGGAAGGTCACGATGCACTCTCTACCCACGCGGAGCATTTCGTCGATCATTAAATCGGGACGGCGCAATACTTGCAGCGAGTAAGTCATGACAACGATGTCAAAGCTGTCGTCGGCAAAATTCGACAGGCCCTCGTTCAAATCCTGCTCAATAACATTGACCCCCTTACCAATACAGGTAGCAATGTTCTCGGGATCAATTTCCAGGCCATAGCCCTCAATGATCTGGTGATTATCCGTGAGCGCGCGCAACAAATCGCCCTGCCCACAGCCGAGATCAAGCACCCGGCTATCTGGGGTAATCCACTGTTGTAAAATGTCGAGGTCAATTCTAAGCATCAGCACTCCTCCGCGACGCGAGCCATGTAGGTTCCAAGGGCTGTTTCATAGCGTTCATTAGGGAGTAAAAATGCGTCGTGGCCCATGTCCGATTCAATACAGGCGGAAGACACGTCGCGATTAGCGGCAATCAACGCATTCACGATTTCCCGCGAGCGATCGGGGGCAAAACGCCAATCACTGGTAAACGACACCACCAAAAATTTGCATTGCGCCTGCTTAAACGCACGCACCGGATCGTCCTGATAGTCCCGCGCCAAATCAAAATAGTCCAGCATTTTAGTGATCAGCAGATAGGTGTTGGCGTCAAAACTTTCGGCGAATTTTTCGCCCTGATACTGGAGATAACTTTCAACCTGAAACTCCACCGGAGACTCCAAACCCCGCTGTAATGAACCCGTACTCAGTTCCCGCCCAAAGCGCAGGCCCATCAAGGCATCGGATAGGTAGGTGACGTGCCCGACCATGCGGGCCAGCGCCAGACCATTGCGCGGCAAGGTATCGTGCTCGGCAAAATCGCCATCGTGAAAATCCGGATCCGAGCGAATCGCCCGTCGCGCAATTTCGTTAAAAGCAATATTTTGTGCCGTTAATTTCAGCGCGGAGGCGATCACCACGCAGTGCCGTACACGCTCGGGGCAATCTACCGCCCAGCGCATGGCGTTCATGCCACCCAAACTGCCGCCGATAACCACCGCCCACTGCTCAATACCCAGGCGGTCGGCAAGATCGGCCTGGCTACTGACCCAGT
This sequence comes from Porticoccaceae bacterium, assembly GCA_018069525.1. Classification (GTDB taxonomy): domain Bacteria; phylum Pseudomonadota; class Gammaproteobacteria; order Pseudomonadales; family Porticoccaceae; genus JAGPUQ01. Next base: position 81,248 of record JAGPUQ010000011.1, read on the forward strand.
CCCTTACCCGCAGTGGCGGGAAGTGCTTACCCCAGGCTTTACCCGTATCGGGGTCAATGGAGCGCGGCCCGGTACTGCCGTCGCAACCACCGATATTATTTAAACACACGATAAAAAAACGCTCGCTGTCGATGGGCTTTCCGGGGCCGATGTAATCGTCCCACCAACCGGGTTTTTTATCGTCTTCAGCGTAATAACCCGCCGCGTGGTGATTGCCACTCAAGGCATGGCAAACCAATACCGCATTGGTTTTCGCGGCATTAAGCTGGCCGTAGGTTTCCACCACCAGGTCGTAGGAACGCAAAGTGCGGCCACAGCTCAAGGCCAGGGGCTGGTCAAAGTGGTAGGTTTCAGGGCTAACCGGGCCGACGGAACGGCTGGCCTCGCGATTAGCTAAGAGACTGGGATCTCTGCTACTACTTTTACTATTATTAAAAGGCGCTTCCGACATAGGTGGGGAGTACTTATTTAGCAGAGGCCAGTCTAAAGAGGGGCCGACAGTGGCGCAAGCGTCATCGCTGCTTAAATCCCCGGCACCAGACTTAACGGCAAGTAGCTTGCTTTCGCGAAATTACCCAAGGCGATACGCAGCACCATGATGATCAGCAACACCCCCATGGTTGATAGATCGAGTCCGCCCATAGGAGGAATGACCCGCCGCACCGGCGCGACGACCGGTTCGATCAATTGCCAGACCAGGGAAACCGCCGGATGATTGGTGCGCGGTGCAACCCAGCTGACGATGACCACCACAAAAATACTATAAAAATAGACATTCAACACGGTCGAAGCGACGCCAATCAAGGCCCATAAGGCCGGATACAACAAATTGCCAGATGCACCTCCAGAAGCAATAGCGATGCTAGCAACGATAGTGATAAATTCCACCACCAGTGCGAGTGTTAGGCTCGCGGTATTAAACGTACGGTAGGGCGGCAGGATCTTACCGAGAGCGTTGGTCGGCACATGAGTAATTTTATAAACCGTCTGGGCGATAGGGTTATAGAAACTCGCACGGCTCAGTTGCAATAAAAACCGCAGTAAAAACGCGATCACTAACAGGCCGCCGAGGAATTGAATTACAAACAAACTGATCTCTAACAAAGTGTTCACGCTGCTTACTCCTGAGCCTCAGCTGCTTCAATACCCATTGCCTGGGCGCGCTCGAATGCCGCCGTCATGGCGTTTTCAAAAATATCGGCAAGTCCCTGCGCCTGAAAATTGTTTAACGCGGCCTCGGTAGTCCCGCCAGGAGACGTTACCCTACGCCGTAACTCGGCAACATCGACGTCGCTTTCAAGCGCCATCTGAGCCGCACCCAGTGCGGTTTGCAGGGTGAGGTCGCGCGCCACCCCGGGTGCCAGACCGAATTTTTCACCCGCCGCCATCATGGCTTCCATGACCAGAAAAAAATACGCCGGACCGCTACCAGAGAGCGCCGTCACCGCATCAATACCGCGCTCGCTGTCCAGCCAGGCGGTGATGCCGACGGCAGCGAGAATATCTTCGGCGAGCTGCCGCTGCTGCTCATTTACCGACTCGGTTGCGTACAGGCCGGTAGCACCAAGTTGTAATAATGCCGGGGTATTGGGCATACAGCGCACGATGGGCAACTCGGTCAGCTCAGATACCATAAGGCCATTCAACACCGCCACCGGGATGCCTGCGACAATGGAAATAACCAGGGGACGATGATTTAAAGCGCCCTTCAAGCCGCCGGCGACCTCATTGATTAACTGTGGCTTAACCGCCAACACCACCACCTCGGCCTCGCCGACGGCCGCGCGATTATCCGCGCTGGTGTTAATGCCGTATTGCTCGCTAAGTCGAGAGCGGGTTTCTGGTACTGGATCGCAGGCGGTGATGCGCTCAGTCGCATAGCCCTTGTGCACCAAACCCCCGATTAAACTAGCAGCCATATTACCGCCGCCGACAAATACCAAATTAGCGTGATTCTTTACCACCTTTAAGCCACCCTCATTGTCATTTTCACTGTTTTAATTGTGTTTTCGAAGCGGCCCGAGGACCAAATATAGCGCTACCAATGCGCAGTAGCGTTGCGCCCTCAGCGACTGCCACAGCAAAGTCGCCGGACATGCCCATCGACAGTGTATCCAAACCCGCCAGCCTCGGCGACCGGGATTTGAGTTCAGCCAGCAAATCGGCGAGGACACGCAGTGGTTGTACCTGCTCTTTCGCAGTGGCGCGGGGCCGAGGAATGGCCATCAGTCCGCGCAAACACAAGTTAGGCAAAACGCTCACCTGATCGGCCAGTGTGGCAAGCTGTTGCGGCGAGACGCCACTTTTCGACGCTTCGCCATCGATATTAATCTGCACACACACCTGCAAAGGCGGCAGCTGCTGCGGTCGTTGACGACTCAGACGCTCGGCAATACTGAGGCGATCAATCGAATGCACCCAATCAAAATGCTTAGCTATGACAGCCGTCTTGTTGGATTGCAGCGGCCCGATAAAATGCCAGATGATATCAAGGTCACTCAATTGCTCGATTTTTATCAGCGCTTCTTGCAGATAACTTTCGCCAAAATGCCGCAAGCCAGCGGCATAAGCCTCTCGAATCGCAGCGGCGGTTTGCCCCTTGCTGGCTGCCACGATGGTGACGGTGTTAGCATTTCTCCCCACTGCCATCGCAACACGGTTAACACTTTCCATGACAAGAGTTATATTTTCAGTAATATTCGGCATATACTTAGTGTGTTTTGTGAGCAAAGCTCCAAAGGAGCGGTGAAAATAAACGGGAACGGTTAATGGATATTACAGAATTATTGGCCTTTAGCGCCAAACAAGGTGCTTCTGATCTACATTTGTCCGCGGGTCTACCGCCGATGATTCGTGTCGATGGCGACGTGCGCAGAATCAACCTGCCCGCCATGGAACACAAGCAGGTACACAGCCTGATCTACGAGATTATGAACGATAAACAGCGCCGCGACTTTGAAGAATTCCTGGAAACGGATTTTTCTTTCGAGGTACCCGGGGTGGCGCGCTTTCGAGTCAATGCCTTCAATCAAAATCGCGGCTCTGCTGCGGTGTTCCGAACCATTCCCTCTAAAGTGTTAACCATGGAAGACCTGGGTATGGGCCAGGTGTTTCGCGATATTTGCGCGACACCGCGCGGCATTGTGTTGGTCACTGGCCCCACCGGCTCGGGTAAATCTACTACGCTCGCCGCGATGGTGGATCACATCAATGAAAACAAATACGAACACATACTCACTATCGAAGACCCTATTGAGTTCGTTCATGAATCCAAAAAATGCCTGGTCAACCAGCGGGAAGTTCATCGCGACACTCACGGTTTCGGCGAGGCACTGCGCTCAGCACTGCGGGAAGATCCCGATATTATCCTGGTAGGCGAGATGCGCGACCTGGAGACCATCCGCTTAGCGCTAACCGCAGCTGAAACTGGTCACCTGGTGTTCGGCACACTGCACACCACCTCGGCGGCAAAAACCATTGACCGGGTAGTAGACGTATTCCCCGCCACCGAGAAAGCCATGGTACGTTCGATGCTGTCGGAATCTCTGGAAGCGGTTATTTCGCAAACTTTGATGAAAAAAGTTGGTGGCGGCCGCGTTGCCGCTCACGAAATCATGCGTGGTACTTCGGCGATTCGCAATCTGATTCGAGAAGATAAAGTCGCACAAATGTACTCAGCGATTCAGACCGGCGCGTCGCTGGGCATGCAAACTCTCGACCAGTGTTTGCAGCGTCTGGTAGAGCAAAGAGTCGTGAGCAAAGAAGTGGCTAAAGAAAAGGCCAGAATGCCAGATGATTTTTCGTAATCGTGCCCTGTTAGCAGCGAGATAGCTCGGGGCTCGACCCCAAAGGTAAGAAAACGGTGGAGAAGGCGACGTGGAAATAGATACCCTATTAAAATTAATGGTCGACAAAAAGGCCTCTGACCTGTTCGTAACCGAAGGCGTACCACCGAGCATAAAAATTAACGGCAAAATTATGCCCGTCGGCAAATCTCCGCTGAACAGCACGCACACACGCATGCTGGTCGAAAGCGTGATGGACGAAAAGCAGAAGGCGGTGTTTCACGATACCCACGAGCTCAACTTTGCGATTGCTTCCGATAACGTTGTGGGCGCGCGTTTTCGGGTCAGCGCGTTCTATCAGCGCAATGAAGTAGGTATGATCCTACGGCGCATTGAAACCGAGATTCCAACTACTCAAGATTTATTACTGCCGCCTATTCTCGAAGAACTGGTGATGGTCAAGCGCGGCATTATCTTCTTTGTGGGCGCCACCGGCACCGGTAAATCGACGTCGTTAGCGGCGCTGATTGGACACCGCAATCGCAATAGCAAGGGTCATATTATTTCCATCGAAGACCCCATCGAATTTGTTCACAAACACGAGGGCTGCATCATTACCCAACGGGAAGTCGGCATAGACACCGAATCCTTCGAAGTCGCCCTGAAAAATACTTTGCGGCAAGCACCTGACGTCATTTTAATCGGCGAAATTCGTTCTACCGAAACCATGGAAAATGCCATCACCTTTGCCGAAACCGGGCATTTAGTACTCGCCACACTACACGCCAACAACGCCAACCAGGCGCTCGATCGCATTCAGCATTTTTTCCCCGCAGATCGGCATTCCCAACTGTGGATGGATTTGTCACTCAATCTGCGCGCCATGGTGGCTCAACAATTAATTCCCACCATCGATGGCAACGGGCGTCGAGCCGCGATTGAAATTCTTATCAACACACCACTGGTCTCCGATATTATTCGCAAGGGCGATGTTCACAAGCTTAAAGAATTAATGAGCCGCTCTACCGAGCAGGGCATGCAAACCTTTGATCACGCTCTGTACACTCTTTTCAAAGAAGGCTCTATTTCTTACGAAGACGCACTTGCGGCTGCGGATTCGAAAAACGACCTGCGCCTGCTGATTAAACTGCAATCGGATAGTGATACAGATTACTTAGATGAAGCCGCTGACGATTTTTCAATGAGCGAAGACGAGGACGAAGGCACCCGGGTATTTCAACGCTAAGCTGCCAATGCCTTCAGCCCTTAAACAGTACCGGCATTTTCCCGCATCTCAGGGCTCCAGACCGCACGCTGGATTGTATAACCAGGTTTGTAAAATAAGGGCGGCAGCCTCGGCATCAATGGGGTTTTCACGATAGTTAGTGCTCGCTCCCGATCGACTCCCCAAGCGAACACTCGACCGGGAGGTTCTTTTCTCGCGTTTCCCCCCAGGTACTTCCTCACTTTGAAAGCGCTCCGACTTGGCGCTGGCGGTCGATAAACGCTCGTCCACCATCGTCGCCTTAAGTCCCGTTCTGGCTGACAAACGCCGGGCAAATTTTCGGCAGCGTCGACAAAATTCGCTCTCAGTGCCGTCCATATTAAGCGGCAAACCCACCAGTAGTTGATCCGGCCGCCACTGCTCTACCAAGGTTGCAACCTGACTCCAATTCGGCTGACCGTCCCGTGCTTTTAATACGCTGAGGCCGCGCGCACTGGCCGCCACCGTCTGGCCCACGGCAACACCAATCTGCCCCGTACCGAAGTCGAAACACAAAATCGTTTGGGCGGAAATGTCAGGCGCGTCCGGCACTATTGCTCAACTTTGATAAATCCACCCCAATACTGGCGGCGGCGCGATCGGCGCGCTGCTCTACCGGCGTTTCAAATAATAAAACGGCGTCCGCAGGCACGGTCAGCCAGGCGTTACCGAGCAGCTCTGCTTCCAGTTGACCCGCACCCCAACCGGCATAACCCAGCACCACACAGCTGTGCTCAGGGGCGTCTTTGCCGCGGGCAAGATCTTCGATAATATCTCTCGATGCCGTCATTTTAATGCCGCCGCCCACCTGCTGTGTGCCCTGCCACTGTTTGGTGGAATCCGAGTGCAGTACAAAACCCCAGTCCCGCTGCACCGGACCACCATTTAGCAAGGTCTCGTTGCCGCGACTGCCAGTACAGGGTAAATCAAATTGCTCAAATAAAGTGCGCAAGGGCACATCGAGGGGTCGATTCACCGTAAGCCCCATGGCCCCCTCTTCATCGTGGTTGCACAGGTAGATCATGGTGCCCGCAAACGCGGGATCGACCATACCCGGCATGGCGATCAAAAAATGGTGACTTAGATCTGTCAGTGAACCGCTCATAGTTTCAATCTAAGGTCGGATACAACGGGGGCTTATATAAAATCAACACGAGTCTGACTCCTGGCTTTAATTTTAGCTTTGGTTTTAAAACAACAGCCACGGGACTTATCAACCCTAACGGGTTTCAATGCGATTTCCCGGCACAAAGTGCCAGGTGCGAATAATTTCAATCTTATCAAACTGGCTCATTTCCGGCGGAAAGGCGGAAAAGGGTGACGCTAGCCTGATGGTCCGTATCGCAGCCTGATCCAACACCCGCTGTCCCGAACTTTGGCGTATTTCGATGTCCTCGACGCTGCCGTCGGGGAGCAAAACCACCACCACCCGCAGATCGCCAAAAATACGATTAAGCCGCGCTTCCTCGGGATAGTTGAGGTTCCCTGCCTCCTCAACGCGCGCCACCCAGTAATTTAAATACGCCGCGTGATCAGCCGCCTTGGTACTTACCGAAGTCAGGCGCAGCACTTTCGGCATCTTCGCGTAGTGCTGTCGCGACCGGTCGAGGCGGGCGCGCAAGCTGGCAATTTCCTTAGCGGCGGACGACAGCGGTTGGAACTCTTCCGCCGTTGCTTCAATTTCTTTGGGTAAGACCCGGTCCGGGCTGGTCTCTACGCTATCTGAGCTAGTGGTGAGCACCGGCGCGAGTTGCTGCTCACCCATGATTTGCGCCGGTTCTGGTGGCGCGGGCACTTCGGTTTCACGCCAAACCGAATCGTTAAATTCAGGCATTTGATCCGTAGTAATTTCCTGCTTTTCACGCTGCTCTCCGCTGCCCTCCTGATTGACCTGGGCGAGATAATCAGCTTCGTCCGGCTCCACCTGAGAACGCCGCAGGGCCACAGTAATCTCCATAGACTGAGCGGAAGGTGCTTGCTGAACCAGCTTGAAGCCTACCCCAAAAATGAGCATGACATGAATGGCCAGAGCCACCAACATGGCAAAACCGAGACGGTCGTTGTCGTGGTTATTAAAGGTTTGCGGAAAACTGACATCAATCGCCATTAGCTAAAGCGCAGCTCCAGAGCATCCATCAGACGATGACCGATCCGGGTATCCTGCTCGCGATCAATCTCTCGCGCGCAGGTTGGGCTGGTTACGTTAATTTCAGTGAGGTAATCGCCGATCACATCCAGGCCCACGAAGAACAGGCCCCGCTGCTTTAAGCTCGGGGCAACCTGATCGGCAATCCAGCGATCCCGATCGGAGAGAGGCTGCACGATGCCGCTGCCCCCCGCGGCCAAATTGCCGCGCAACTCTCCGGCCGCCGGCACCCGCGCCAGACAGTAAGGTACTGGTTCGCCATCGATCATCAGAATACGCTTGTCCCCCGCTTTGATCTCGGGAATATAGCGTTGCGCCATAATTGAGCGCGAACCAAACTCCGTTAAGGTTTCAATAATTACGCTGAGATTAGAATCGCCGCCTCGAACACGAAAAATACCGGTGCCCCCCATGCCGTCCAAAGGCTTGTAAATCACATCGTCGTGAACTTTATGGAAGGCCTTCAGGCGCTCGGCGTCCCGACTTACTAATACCGGAGGCGTGCATTGAGGGAACTGCGTAGCAAAGATTTTTTCGTTGCAATCACGCAGGCTCTGCGGCCTGTTCGCTACTAAAACACCCTGTTTTTCAGCGACTTCGAGCAAATAGGTGGTGTACACATACTCGCTATCAAACGGCGGATCCTTGCGCATCAAGATGCAGTCGAGCTCCGCCAACGGCCGCTCCTGGGCCTCGCCTTTGCTGTACCACTGATCCAGAGAATCAAAGACTTGCAGCGGGCTTTGCCGGGCCACGGCAACGCCATCGACTAAGGCTAAATCGCTTTGCTCCATGTACCACAGCGACCAACCTCGCTCCTGGGCAGCCAGTAGCAAGGCGAGCGTGGTGTCTTTTTTAGGAGTGATCGATGCAATGGGATCCATGATCACACCCAACGACTTTATAGGGCCCCGTGACTTCGCCATGATTATTAATTTCCTCGGTTAGTGCGGACTAATCGCCAGCCAACAATGCGCAGGCTGAGTAGACTAAGCCCTGAATCCAAATAGTGACACAAACGATCGTACGAAAGTCCAAAAATGAGACATATTTATCTTTTGAATCCGCCTGTTATGGATAATACCTTGAGATTGTGTTAAATATAATCCCTGTCTAATACATTCGCAAAGCGGCGCTGCTCACTTTGAGTACCGAGCGTTCTTTATGGAGCGTAATTTAAACCCTGGAACCGGGTGTCGGGTGTAGGTTAAGGGATTCGAGTCGTATACACTGGCTTGGGTTGATATATGGCTAAATCAAAGGTTTGGTAGAAATGACGGCAAGTATCGAAAACATGAAAGTGATGGTCATTGACGATAGCAATACCATACGACGCACCGCGGAAACTCTGCTCACTAAAGCGGGTTGCAAAGTAGTCACTGCGGTGGATGGATTTGATTCCCTCGCCAAAATTGCCGACAACCGCCCGGACATGATCTTTGTCGACATTATGATGCCAAGACTCGACGGCTATCAAACCTGCGCCCTAATTAAGAGTAACAGTGAATTTAGCGATATTCCCGTGGTTATGCTGTCGAGTAAAGATGGCCTGTTCGACAAAGCCAAGGGACGCATCGTCGGTGCCGATGAATATCTCACCAAACCCTTTAGCAAAAATGAATTGTTCGAAGTTCTGGAGCGAGTGACCGCAGGCAAGCCAGCGGGCGCAGCCGATGTCGCGCCCGCCAATTGATCAGCGCGTTAGACCGAGTAAGCGGCAGCCAGGCAAACCAAAACATAGCGAAACCAGTAGATCGGTAGTGGAATAACAAAATGGCAAAAGTATTAATCATTGATGACTCCCCCAGCGAGACCTACAAGCTTGAAGGCATCCTCAAAAAACATGGCCACACCGTCATTTCGGCGGAGTCCGCAGAAGAAGGCGTTCAGCTAGCCAAGCAAGAGCAGCCCGACATCGTGCTAATGGACATAGTGATGCCCGGTCTCAACGGCTTTCAGGCTACGCGCTTGCTCACCAGAGATAAAGGCACCGAACACATCCCCGTCGTTATGGTCACCACCAAAAATCAAGAGGCTGACCGGGTATGGGGTGCACGGCAAGGTGCCAAGGCCTACCTAACCAAACCGGTGCAAGAGAGCGACCTGTTAAATACTATTAAACAGTTTTCTGCCTAAGTCGGGAGCGATATAAATGACTGAGTCGCCTGGCGCATTTTTGGCATTGAACAACATTGCACAGGCTTATGCGCATGGGGCTAAACCCCTGCCCGCACAGGTTGACTACGCGCCGGTGGCAACGGTGATTTGCTTTAGTGTTTTGGGGCGAGAGCTCGCGGTTCCCCTCGACAAATTAGCCGAATTACTGCCTCTGCAACAATATACCGTTGTGCCCAGGGTAAAACGCTGGATGCGCGGCATAGCCAATGTGCGCGGCAAATTGTTACCCGTCATTGACTTTGCCGACTACCTTGGCGGGCAGTTGCAGGAATCGACGCGCGGCCAGCGCATGCTGGTAATCGACAGCGAAGATATTCATGCCGGTTTGTTAGTGGACGGTATTCGAGGGATGCGCCACTTCACTCTGAACACCTACAAATCTACGGTCGAGGATGTCCCCGATACCCTGGCCCAATATGTAGTAGGTGGCTTTGAAGAACCAGACGGCAATGTGGTCCCCTTATTTGAGCCGGAATTTTTAGCCCTTGACGAGGCATTTCGAGATGCGGCGATTAAACTAAATTAGCGAGAACACTCAATCAAGGTTTTTGATTTAGCAGTTCTAATATTTAAACCATTTTAAATTTAGAGACACCGCGAGCTTTAAGCTCTGGAGCTTTGAACTAAACAACGGCATCATAATCAGCGAACTGGATAGGCTGGGAGCATAAAAAAATGAACAATCGCAAGGGCGCAAGTCTGGCCGGAGTCTCGGTCGTCATCATGGTAGCGTTGCTGGTCGCATTGGCGATCGTCCTCGGCTATGTGTTTTATACTCTGTCGCAGGGTTCGGAATTTGACAATGCCGGAACTCAACTCGCTACTGATATGCGCACTTTATCGGCGCAAGCCGGACAGGCCGCAACGGCGGCCGCACACGGCGACGAAGCAGCGTTTGACGAACTCGACGACGCGGCTACCCGCATGCAGAACATCTGGGAAGGTATTGAAGCCAATCCCGGCAATCAGCTACCCGCAAATGACGTTGTCGCCTTTGGCAAACAATGGCAAGTTTCCAAAGGCCATATCGCAACCGTATTGTCCAGCCGCGGCAACATTCTCAAGTTCCGCGCCGCAATTACCGACGTCCAGAATGCCCTCCCTAAATTGCAAACTGATTACTCTAAAGTCGCTGAACGCTTGCTGGCGACCAACACTCCCTCCAGCCTGGTGGAAGCTGCCCACACCCAAACCCTGCTGATAGAGCGCATCGGTCGTAGCGGAGACCGCCTACTGGCGGGTGACAACATAAAGGACAATGCCGCTCAATTCGTTAAGTACTCCAATCTATTCAATAAAGTACTGGACGGTATGCGCCAGGGCGATAGCGCGCTTGGTATCAAAAAAGTAGCAGATCAACAAGGCCAGGTAGTGCTCGGGCGAGTCAGCAGCCAGCTAGGGGAAATTAAACCCTCGATAAGCATCATACAAAACGATAGCGCAGGTGTTATCGCCGCGGCCGAAGCCGCTCGAAATGTCGAAACCGGACACGCTCAGCTGGTTGAGCGCGGTGAAACTTTAGCCGAAGCTATGGACCCCCTGGGCCGCGCTAACCGCGATATTCTTCCAGGCGTGTCGCTGGTGCAGGCGGCGATTGTCGGGGTTGGCCTGTTAATCGGCGGTCTCGCACTCCTTGCTTTTGTGTTTTATGTGGGCGCACGCAAGCGTTTGCGGGAAACCGAAGAATCCAGCCGCGCCAATCAGGAAGCGATTTTGCGTCTGCTGGACGAAATTCAGGGCCTTGGTGAGGGCGACTTAACAGCAGAGGCAACAGTTACCGAAGATTTCACCGGCGCGATTGCCGACGCCTTCAACTTTGCCATTGTGCAGCTGCGGGAGCTGGTGTCGCGCATTGTGGATACCGCAGAAAAGGTATCCTCCTCTTCCAAGGTCACTCGCTCTACGGCACTGCAACTGTCAGAAGCTGCGGAGCATCAGGCGCAGGAAATCGCTGGCGCTTCTGCTGCCGTAAACGAAATGGCCATTACCATTGATCAGGTGTCGGCGAATGCAGCTGAATCCGCAGCGGTAGCGGAACGCTCTGTATCCATTGCCGCTAATGGCGCGGAAGTGGTGCGTAATACCATCAAAGGCATGGATCGTATCCGCGAACAAATTCAGGACACATCGAAGCGTATTAAGCGTCTCGGCGAAAGTTCTCAGGAAGTCGGCGATATCGTCTCGCTGATTGGAGACATTGCCGACCAGACCAACATTTTGTCACTAAACGCAGCTATTCAAGCGTCGATGGCCGGAGATGCCGGTCGTGGTTTTGCGGTGGTCGCAGATGAGGTGCAGCGCCTGGCAGAGCGCTCGGCAAATGCCACCAAACAAATTACCGCTCTGGTCAACACGATTCAATCGGACACCAAAGAGGCCGTCGCCTCCATGGAAACCACCACGGCAGAGGTAGTGTCTGGAGCTGCACTCACGCAAGATGCGGGGGTTGCCCTGGGTGAAATTGAAACGGTATCTGCCAACCTGGCGGAACTGATTCAGGATATTTCTACTGCGGCGCGACATCAGTCCACCACCGCTGGGCATATTTCCAACACCATGAATGTGATTCAGGATATCACCTCCCGTACCCTGGAGCGCGCCAACGAAACGGCCGCATCAATCGCCGACGTCGCAGAAACCGCTATCGAACTGCGCGAATCTGTTTCCGGCTTAAAACTACCCAGTGGTAGTGGTGGCACCTACAGCGCAGCGATGCCCACAACTGCGGCCAGTCTCGCCGCAAGGCATCAGGCTACGGATAATGATTCGTACCAGGACCGCCGCCCGAGCGACATCGACGAACTGTTTGTCGACCCCAGTGAAGACGAGCGCTCCATGAATAACTACGCGGCTCCACCCTCCGGGTCGGGTATCTCATCCATGCTGGCGGAAAATAGCGCCACTCTAGACGAAATGGATTTCTCCGACGACCAACCTGACTTTTCAGACACAAGCACCGCGCCAGGGGGCGATTTTGCACAGCAACTGGAAGGTGAATTGGCTGACCTCAACCTGGATGAGTTTGATCTAGGCTCCACTGCTGACAATCGCAGTTAAGCCGAGGGCAACCCACCTTGTCGGAGCAGGCCGAACGCACACTATCGCCACCAGATAACTCTTTAACTTTGAGTGATCGGCAGTTTCGACTATGGGCCGATATGCTGGAATCGCGCACTGGTGTCATCGTAGCCTCAGATCGAGAAGCTTTTTTTCGTAGCCAAATAGCCACTCGTGTCGACGAGCTAGGTTTTGATGACGCCGATGCTTATTTCCATGGTGTTCTTGCCACGGTCGCCGGAATGGGCGAATGGAGCTTGCTACTTGATCGCTTGCTGATCAAAGAAACGCGCTTTTTTCGACACCGGGAATCTCACGAATTTATCCGCGACACTCTGTATCAATCGCTACAGGAAGGTCGTCGCGACTTAATCAATTTATGGAGCGTCGGCTGTTCCACGGGTGAGGAAACCTACTCCCTGGCCATTAATGCGTTTGAAGCATTTGCACGGGCGCGGGTCAAACCACTGTTTGCTGTCACTGGCTCTGACGTCAGCCGTAGCGCGGTCAAGGAAGCTCGCGATGGAACCTATACTGCGAACCATTACCCCAATATCACCGACCACGAGATGGTGGCCTATTTCCGCAAGCTCGATGGCCGCCGTATTACTGTAAAGCAGGCCGTTAAGCAAAATGTAAGTTTTGTTATTAACAATATTTTTGAGCACAACGACGGGTTTTTTGCCGGCAAAATGGACTACATCTTTACGCAAAACATGTTGATTTATTTTAAACGCTGGCGCAGAAAAGAAGCGGTTAATTTTATGATCGAATACCTAAAGCCCGGGGGTTATCTTATCGTTGGGCCCGGCGAATTGTCCGACTGGCAACCGTCTGGAATAACTCGCGTGAATTACCCGGGTGTTCAGGCCTACCAAAAACCTCATGGAAATGATCAGTAATGGTGGATACCAAACAAAATGTCTGGGGGCTTGAATGGCTAATAGACGAGGTTGAAACCAGCCTCCACGAAGCCTATAGCGGTCTGGAAGCCTACCTCCACGACGACAGTAACGCCCAGCAACTGCAATTTTGCCTGAGCCACCTGCACCAGGTTTCGGGTTCTCTGAAAATAGTCGCTTGCCACGGCGGCGTGCTGTTAGTGGAGGAGATGGAGTCTCTGGTGCGCTCGATGATAGACGGCAGTATTACCGATGTCGCCGAAAGCTCGGAGCTACTGGTTAACGCCATCCTTAAGGTACCCGCGTACCTGCGTCAAATACTGAGCAACCGTCGGGATGAACCTGCCATCCTGCTCACTTTGTTGAACGATTTGCGCGCGCTGCGCAATCACCCCCTGGCCACAGAAACCAGTCTATTTAATCCAAATTTTGATTTTATGGCCGCCGTTCCTGCCAACATTTCCCCTGGCGCGCAACGCATCGACGCCGTCGTCGGTCTGGTCAAAAAATTACGCCAAATTTATCAATTCGCCCTGCTTGGAGTATTAAAGAAACAGGAGCTGGAAAAAAACATCGGCTTTCTACAAAAAGTGACGACGCGCTTACAGGAGTTATTTGCCAACTCACAACGACAACAATTATGGCGAACGGCTGGCGCGATCCTGCAATCAATCAATCCGAAAGAGCCCGCGATCAGCGCGGCCCAACGCCATCTGTTTTGGGAGCTCGACAAAGAGCTACGAGCGATTATTCAGCACGGTGGGGCGGCCTTTGATGCCGCCTTGCCCGAGGGCTTGCTGCGCAACTTACTTTATTACGTTCTAATCATTAAATCTGCCAATGGCGCAAGCAGCAGCGAGCTGATCGACGCCTTATGCGACGATTTCAAACTCAGCGAGGCCTTACCCAGAGGCGTAATGTCGATGGGTGACAGCGGTCTCACACCCACTTACGATCGCGCGGTGATGGAGACCTTGTCGTCATCTCTCGGCGACGAGCTGGATATCATTAAAGAAGTGCTCGAAAGCCACCTCGAAGCCAGTTCCGCTCCTGCAGAGGCAGTCGGCCAAATTACCACCGGCCTGAAAAAAATCAGCGATACTTTAGCCATCGCAGGCTACGCACCCGCTCGCCAGACCGCACTTACTATCACTTCCCAACTCGCTGCTTATGGGAGTAATCAACAGGCCTCGCGGGCAGAGTTAACGCCCATCGTGTCCAATGTTGTACTTCTGGAAAATGTACTCAAAGCCTGGCCACTGCAGGGCGATGACGACGAAGCCACCATGGACGACGCGCAACAAACCGCCTACATGCTGGGTTCCGCGCAACAGGCTCTAGTTGCCGAAGTCCACAACAGCATCGAGCAAGTCAAAGATGCCATCGTCGGTTATATTTCATCGCGCAATGATAAACAGCATTTGCAGGAAGTCCCCAGGTTGCTCAATGAAATGCAGAGGGCGATGGCAATCATTGATTATCGCCGTCTCGCGGAAATCATTAAAAGCTGCGGCAGTTATGTTTCGAAAGAATTAATCCGTGGCACTGTGCCGCCACAATGGCAGGACATCGACGCCCTCGCCGATTCCATTATCAGTGTGGAATACTATCTCGACTCACTGGGCAGCGCCGAAACCGATGACAGTGAAAAAATACTACTGACCGCCGAACAAAAATTAAGCGCACTGGGCTATACCCCGCAGCCGGTGCCGCAATCTACAACTACGACACCAGTTGCCTCCAGTAAAACGGCAACCAGCGACGAATCCAGCAGCGAAGCCAGTAACGAAGAAGCCCCGTTGCTGACCGAAGCGGTAACCGTCGCAGATGAGGTGATCGAAGCAAGCCTTGTAGAACCCGACACCCTCGAATCAGATTCGGTCGACTCAACTCTGGAGCTGGAGTCTGTATCGCCGACGTCCGTAGTTACACAGACATCCGAGTCCACGTCAGAAACGGAACTGGAATTTGAATCTGCTGTAGAGGCATCGACGACGTCAGAACCTGGGCGCACGCATACTGCTCTCGACGAATTCAGCCTCGATATTCCGCAACGCGGCTCTTCGGCTCCCGCCGCCAGTTCAAATACTGTTGTGGAAACTGAACCCGAAGTGGAAGAATTAGCTACAGGTGCTAACGCCGATACCAGCACCGATACCACCACGACAGAAAGCCCCGCACAACCAGCGGACGAAGACGAAATCGATCCCGAAATCCGGGAAATTTTTGTCGAGGAAGCCCGGGAAGTTCTCGACAGCCTGCAAGAATATATGCCGGAATGGATCAACGGCAACGCTGACGCACTGCCCGACATCCGTCGTGCCTTCCACACGCTCAAGGGTAGCGGACGGATGGTCAACGCCATGGTGATTGGCGAACTCGGCTGGGCGATCGAGAACGTGCTCAACAAAATTGTCGAGGGCCGCCTCACCCAAAACGACGACGTCAACGGCTTAATTGAGCGCGCGCTCCACATCATTCCCGACATGGTCACAGAGTTTGAGCAGGCTCAGCCCCACGGTAATCTCGAGTTTATCGAGGCATTGCAAAACTCAGCAGAATGCATCGCCCGTGGAGAAGCTGCTTCTTTGCCGCCGCTACCCGGAGAAGCGCCTACTGCGGACGCAGCGACAGACACATCATTCCTCGCCGAGCTCTCCGCCGAGCCTCAACCAGAAATCTTCGCAACTGAGCCGGACGAGCTCCTTGTCGACGACCTGGAGGCCGACACCGATCTCGGGTTCAGCCTCGATGCCGATGCCGATGCCGATGCCGATGCCAATATAGACACCGAAACGGAACAGAATTTCGAATTTGATCAAGCCAGTTTATCGGAGCTCGATGCCGCGCTCGGCCTGGATCAAACCGATTCGCTCGAGAGTGAGATCGAAAACGCACCAGTTGACCCAGTTGACCCAGTTGAAGATGACGCGCTAAGCGTGGCCTTCGAAGCGAAAAGTTTACAGGCGACCGCCGTCGAAATACCTGAAGACTCGACATACGACGAAACTCTGCTGGCTATTTTTGCTGATGAAGCCGACAACTATCTCGATGTTATGTCCAGCTTCATCACCGAATCCCAGACTGCGTCACCATTTTTTAGTGTTCCGCCAAACACCCTGTTACGCGCTCTGCATACGCTAAAAGGCAGTGCGCACATGAGCGGAGTAACCTTTGTTGCCGAAATAGCCACTCATCTCGATCACTTAATGAACGAAATGTCAGATCGCCAGGTTGCGATGGACGACAATATTATCGTCCTTCTCGATACGGCAACTGCCCAGTGTCGCGACGCGATTCCGGCGATGCAACAAGCGCGGCGGGCGGTCGAGCCGGAGGGCTTTGGCGAACTTACCCAGCAAATCGCTGAGTTAACTGCCCGCGTGCAAGCAAAACCCTTAAAGAAAAGCGCGAACGAGGCGATGAGGTCCGACCAGGCACTGCGCGGTCTGATGACCGAGGGTATGCATCACTCCCTGGGCGCAGATGAAATGCTCGATGTCTGGCTGTTTGAGCCGGAGGCCCTGCAACAACAACAGCCGGAAATGGTCGCGGAACTACAGGATATTGCCGCCGCCGCTAAGGAAGCGCAGCTACCTACAATGCAAGCCCTGTGTAACCTTTTGGTTCAGGTTTACGATCGCATCGGAGAGCACCAGGTTCTGTTGACCAACGATACCATCAGCAACTTGAACGACGCTCATAATCTCCTGCTCAATATGTTCGATGCCGTCGCCGCTTACCAGGACATCCCCGATTTCCCTGCTGAGTTACAAACCCGGCTACAAGCAAGCGCATCGGCTGAAATACCCATCGAAGCCGCATTGCCCTACCTAAACGGCACGGACGATGCTGATACGGACGAGGTCGCGACCTTGTCCGGTATCTCAAACGATCTAACTGAGATCCTCGACGACCTTCCCGTCGAACTCGAGAGTCCCGAGCTTCACAGCTCCCTATCTAGCGCTCAACACGACGATCTCGATAGCTTTCCCCTGTCCGAGCCGTTTGAGCCCGAAGCACTGAAGCCCGAAACACTGGAACCCGAGCCCCCAGCGCCCGCTGCAGCAACACCACAGGAGCCTGAAGCGCAGACCGCTGCCCCTGAAGCTGAAGCTCCCGAGGAAGACATCGACGAAGAACTTGTCGCTATTTTCCTCGAAGAGGCGGATGACCTTAACGAGGAGGTCGAGGCCGCGCTGGTGCAGTGGAAAGAAAATCCGCGCAGCCGCCAGCCCATCGATGTCCTCAAACGCGCCCTGCACACCTTGAAAGGCGGTGCGCGCATGACCGGTTGTCGTGCCCTCGGCGACCTCTGCCACGACTTTGAAACGGATGTGATTAAGGCTGAACCACGCCGCGACCAGTTAGACCCAGATTTTTTCAATGCAATGCTGAAGCGCTACGACCAACTCCACTCCGAGTTAGAGCAAATCAAAACTGGCGCGCCGAGTGGCGGTTTTGTCGAACCCATTGACGATCCAGAAGCTGCCTATTCGTCGCAGAGTCAAACTGAAGATCAATCTGAGCGGACAACAGAAGTCACTGAGCCAGGCGCTGCAGACGAAGCGCCGCAACACAACACTGCTGAGGTTCTGCCTTTTGCGCCCCCTATCACTAAAGCCCCGGCGGCCACTAAAGCACTAACACCCAGCGCGCCCGCTCAACAAAAAACGGCGGTTCAGACTGCTCCCAATACTGGGGGCTTAAATACCGGAAACAAACCTCGCTTTGGCGAGCCTCAGGAAACCATCAAAATAGCCGCCCCGATGCTGGACGCCCTGGCTAACCTTGCCGGTGAAACCAGTATTACGCGGGGTCGGGTCGAACAACAGATTAACCAGTTCCACTTCTCTCTCGACGAAATGGACGCCACCATTGCGCGCTTGCAGGATCAAATTCGTCGGCTGGGCTCAGAAACCGAAGCACAGATTACCTATCGCCAGGGGCAGATTGAATCTTCACAGGAAGAAGAGGGTTTCGACCCTCTGGAAATGGATCGCTACTCCGACTTACAACAACTGACTCGGGCGCTGCAAGAATCTGCCTCGGATTTACAGGATCTTAAAGAAACCCTGGTACTACGGGCGCGCGATGCTGAAACGGTATTAGTACAACAATCGCGCATCCAGCACGACCTGCAGGAAAACCTCATGCAGACGCGGATGGTGCCCTTTTCCCGGCTGGTGCCCCGCTTGCGTCGCATCGTGCGGCAGGTCAGCGGCGAACTCAACAAAATAGTAGATTTCAAACTCGAGGGCGTCGACGGTGAAATGGATCGCACGGTACTTGAGAAAATCGTACCGCCATTAGAGCATTTGATTCGCAACGCCATCGATCATGGCGTCGAAACACCGGAGCAACGAGAGCAAGCGGGCAAGGCCGGCACCGGCAAGGTTTTCCTCGACTTTAGTCGCGAAGCCGGTGACATCGTTATCCGCCTGGCCGACGACGGCAATGGAATTAATCTTCCAGCGATTCGAGCCCGTGCCATCAAACAAAAACTGTTAACAGAAGACAGCCAAATCAGCGATCAGGAACTGATGCAGTTTATCTTCCAACCCGGCTTCTCAACCTCTGAAACGGTAAGTCAGGTATCCGGTCGCGGCGTCGGCATGGATGTAGTCAACAACGATATTCATCAACTCGGTGGCACCGTGTCGATCAATTCGAAACCCGGAGCCGGCACCGAATTTGTGCTGCGCCTGCCGTTTACCGTGTCCGTCAACCGGGCGCTGATGATACGCAATAGCGGTGAACGCTATGCAATTTTACTCAACTCCATTAACGGGGTGGTCAACGTCGGCATCGATGAATTGGCCAACTTCTACGCCAATCCATCGTCTCGTCTACATTACGGTGGCGAGCAGTATCAAATTTTGTATCTCGGCTCGTTACTTCAAGGCTTACCCGCGCCGTCTCTAGATAGTTTTGTGCAGAAAGCTTCGCTGGTATTGCTGAGTGGAGAACGCGCTAATTTTGCCGTGCATATCGATGTCCTCGAAGCCAGCCAGGAAGTGGTGGTAAAAAGTTTGGGCACCCAATTTAGTAATGTTATGGGCCTGTCCGGGGTGACCGTGCTTGGCGACGGCAAGGTCGTCGCCATTCTCGATTTGCGCTCTCTATTGCGCGAGCGAGATCTATCGTTATCCGTTGGCGCTACTGCGCAGCTGGCACTCGATGTAGACTCGACCCCAGAGACGGGTGTTGCCGCAAGTACACCGAATGTCGAGATAGCAAGAGACGAACAAAAAGAAACCACCGTGATGATCGTCGATGACTCAGTCACCGTACGCAAGGTGACCACCCGTTTCCTGGAACGCGAGGGCTATCGAGTCATTACTGCCAAAGACGGTGTTGACGCTTTACAGGTACTGCAGGAAGAAACACCGGATTTGATGCTGCTGGACATCGAGATGCCGCGTATGGATGGTTTTGAAGTGGCGCGACAAGTGCGCTCGTCTGAACGACTACAAGACTTGCCGATCATTATGATTACCTCCCGAACCGGAGATAAGCACCGGGAAAAAGCTATGTCTATCGGCGTTAACCACTACATGGGCAAGCCCTATCAGGAAGAGGTATTGCTCTCAGTGATTAAGGATTCACTGGTCTAACCCGCCCCGCCCATGTCACTAAAAGTAGGTATTCTCACCCACGACTCTGCACAGAGTTACTCACTGAAAACCGCTCTATCCGAACTCGGTCATTTCGTGGTCTATTTCAACACCCCGGATCTGAGTGCGACCGACCAGCCTCCACCGACGGACGTCGAATTGTGGATCGTGACCGCACAGCCCGGTGCGAAAGACCGCATCCCCATCGACAATCGCAGTACCTTTAGCCTCTTACTCGATGGGCAAATCCCATCTTTGCTCAGCCCCGGTTACGAAGCCTGGAAACGCGCCCTGCGAGACAAAATCAATCGCGCCAGTTACCGCATGCCCGACAATCATCGTTTCGCTAGAGCGCGTCGACTGTGGGTGCTGGCAGCGTCAACCGGGGGTTTAAAAGCCGTCGAGGAATTTCTCAGTTTGATCGACCCGGCACCGGGTCGCGGTGTTGGTTTGCTCTATGCCCAGCATATTGAGGGAGCCCATGTTGACCAACTTGAGAAAATGGTCACCCGCAGCAGTAACTGGGGAGCACAAATGGCCGACACCGGGCGCTTTGTGCTGGAGGGTTCAGTCTCCATCGTACGCCCGGACCACAAAATTCGCATTACCCCAGAACGCAAATTTCAAACCCTCAAAGCGCCCTGGGGTGGATCGTATCGACCCAGTATCGATTACGTCGCTGAAATGGTGGCTCGAAAATACGGTGCCGCTGCCGGTCTCATCGTCTTTACCGGGATGGGTGATGATGGTGTCCTCGGCAGCCAGCATATCCGTGAAAATGGCGGTCAGGTATGGGCACAACAACCCAAAACTTGTATGGTGTCAGCGATGCCTGACGCGGTGATCAATGCTGGAACCGTCGATTTTACCGGCAGTATTTCCGAACTCGCGGCTCACTTCCAACAACAGACCCTGGCATTGCCTGCTAAATCTACGGCTAGTTAATTCCTTATGAAAGATTTGATCGGACTCACAAAACTTCCTCAAAACCTCGATGGCTTACTGTTGCCGGTCGGTGTCGATACTTTGCTAGTGCCGATGACCTGCGTCGCCGAAATTATTGAAGAGCGCCCTGCGCTGACGCGAAGCCCGCAGTCAAAACCCTGGCTCCACGGCTGGATTGACTGGCGTAAACAACACATCCCTCTACTCGCCTTCGAGGGCCTGGAAGGCATCGGGCCCATGCCGCTAACCGAGACCTCACAAATAATCATCTTCAATGCCATCGGTGTTGGCGCTGAGCGAGGTTTTTTCGCGCTGGCGATCGACAATCTGCCTCGCCCTATGCGGTTCTCCGAGGAACAGGACTTACCCATCGCCTCCAGCCCTGAACGCACCGGTATAGCGTTTGCCACGATAATCGAAGACAAACCCGTGTTGATCCCCGACCTCGAATACCTGGAACAGCTCAGTGTCGAAGCTGCCCTTGAGGGCTCCATTGCTTAGCCGTATTGCCTAGCGCATTACTTAACGCATAACCTGAGGCATTACCTGAGGTATTGCCGCCAGGGCTTGCAGTCCCGACGCGATAACTTTACCTTTCTCAAGGCATAAGCGTTTACCCCTACACACCGCTTTAAAAATCGTTAGAATAGTCGGCTTTCGTAATTTATCTAATCCACTGCTGGTCGGCACACCGTCGACACGCAACTGTAAATATCAACAGACAATATATTAGTCACCAAACTGAGGGGAAACACCATGCGCGGACAAATGATGGACGATGCCTTAACCATCACTTCAATTATGGATTTTGCGGATCGGGTATTCCCCAACACTGAAATTGTTTCAGTCACCGCAGATAACCCCCGCCACCGCTCCAACTTTGCCGAAGCCTTTGCGCGCTCCAGAAAGCTCGCCAATGCCCTGACTAAATTGGGCCTGCAAGCCGGCGACCGGCTCGCCACACTGGCCTGGAACGATTACCGCCATTTTGAGCTTTACTATGGCATTAGCTGCTCCGGCTATGTGTGCCATACCATCAACCCGCGCTTATTTCCCGAACAAATCACTTATATCGCCAATCACGCTGAAGATCAGTGGGTTTTTGTTGATGTCGCTTTTGTTCCACTATTGGAACAAGTTCAAGATCAACTGGAAACGGTAAAAGGTTTTGTGGTGCTCACCAGCGCTGAACATATGCCGAAAACCACCCTTAAAAATGTGCACTGCTATGAAACCCTGATCGCAGACCAGCCGGACACCTTTGCCTGGCCAGAGCTAGATGAAAACAGCGCCTGCGCCCTGTGCTACACCTCTGGCACCACTGGCAACCCTAAAGGCGTGCTTTATTCTCACCGCAGCACTGTACTGCACTGCATGGGCACCAATCAGTCTTCTTCCTTGAGTTTATCTGCCAGCGATTCCGTTATGCCGGTAGTGCCGATGTTTCACGTAAATGCCTGGGGGGTGGTCTATAACGCCGCGGCGACCGGTGCCAAACTGGTGTTCCCCGGCCCGAAAATGGGTGACGGCGAAACCCTGGCGAGCCTGGTCAACGAAGAGCAAGTGGACTTTGCCATGGGCGTACCCACGGTGTGGTTAGCGCTGGTCAACTACCTGAAAGAATCCGGCACCCGCGTGGACTCCCTGCAACGGGTCATTGTCGGCGGTGCCGCCTGCCCGGAATCATTGATGCGCGCCATGGACGAATTCGATGTCGCCATGCAAGTCGGTTGGGGCATGACCGAAATGAGTCCCCTCGGCACTTATAACACGCTGTTACCGTGGATGAACGACCTGCCCGACGACGAAAAAATGGTCTATCGTTTGAAAGCGGGGCGTTTGATCTACGGGGTAAAAATGCGCATCGTCGATGAAGAAGGTAACGAACTCCCCTGGGACGGAAAAGCCTCTGGTCGCTTGCAGGTGCGCGGTCCCTGGGTATGTAAAAGCTACTACAAACTCGAAGATTCCGATGCCCACCTGCCCGATGGCTGGTTCGACACTGGCGACGTTGCCACCATTGATAAATACGGTTACATGGCCATCACCGACCGCACCAAAGACGTGATCAAGTCCGGCGGCGAGTGGATCAGTTCCATCGATGTTGAAAATGCGGCCATGGGACACGAAGATGTACAGGAAGCCGCCGTTATCGGTGTACCCCATCCCAAATGGACAGAGCGTCCGCTATTGGTGGTGGTCAAACGACCCGGCACCGATCCCAGCAAGGAAGAGCTTCTCGGCTTTTTAGAGGGTAAGATCGCCAAGTGGTGGATTCCGGAAGACTGTGTCTTTGTGGAACAAATCCCCCACACCGCCACCGGTAAAGTCAGCAAAAAAGATTTGCGCGCCGAGTTCAGTAGCTACACATATTAGTCATTAGCGATAGATATCCGGTAATCGAATTCGGCGATTGCTTACTTTGCTTACCGGATGGCTTTTATTACCGAATGGGTATTACTGAATTGGTATTACCGAATTAGTTTGCTACTGAACATAGCCGTCGTGATCAAGCCGTCATCGTTAAGCACGGCTGGTCACACCAACCTGTTTCGTTTTCAAATAAATGATAGCCCGCCATTATGATCCCACTATTAAATGACCGCGACATCGAGTTTCAATTATACGAAGCACTCGACACCGAATCACTGCTCACCCGCCCGCGCTATGCCGACCATTCCCGCGAAGTGTTTAATGCCACGCTAAACACCGCCAAAAGTGTCGCCGAGCGTTATTTCGCCAATCACGCGGTCAAAGCCGACACTCAGGAACCGACCTTCGATGGTGAGTCGGTGCATTTGATTCCGGAAACTAAAGCTGCCTGGGATGCCTTTGTAGAAGCCGGTTTTCTGGCTGCCCACGAAGACTACGACGAGGGTGGCGCACAATTACCGGAAGTGATCTTCCGTGTCATTATGTCTTACACCAATGCCGCCAATATCGGCACTGCGGCTTATCCTTTTGTATCCGTTGGTGTCATTAACCTGATCCGCGCCTTTGGTACCGCAGAGCAAAAAGCCCTCTACCTGCCGTTAATAATGCAGGGCAACAGCAACGGCACCATGGCACTCACCGAACCGGCACAGGGTTCCGCCCTCGGCGATATTAAAACCATGGCAGAACCCGCAGACGACGGCAGTTATCGCCTGTTTGGCCAAAAAATGTATATCAGTTGCGCCGAGCACAATATCGCTGGCAACGTGGTCAACATGGTGCTCGCCAAAATCAAAGGCTCGCCGGATGGGGTCAAAGGCATATCACTGTTTATCGTTCCCAAATATCTGGTCAATGCCGATGGTAGCCCTGGTCAGCGTAACGATGTGGTTCTGGCTGGCCTCAATCACAAAATGGGTTACCGCAACGCTACCAATACCGTACTTAACTTTGGTGAAAAAGACGGGGCCGTCGGGTATCTGATCGGTGAAGCGAACAAAGGACTGGGCTATATGTTCCAAATGATGAACGAAGCCCGCATCGGTATCGGTCTCGGTGCCGCTGCTATTGCCTATCAAGGTTACAACCTGTCCCTCGACTACGCACGGCAGCGACCCCAGGGGCGCTTAGCCTCGAGCAAAGATCCTTCATCACCTCAGGTGATGCTCACCGAACATGCCGACGTGCGGCGTTTATTATTAGCCCAAAAAGCCTATGCCGAAGGCAGTCTGTTTATGGGACTGTTCGCCAGCGCCTTATTTGAAGACCAAAATACTGCCGAAGATCCCGATCAAAGAAAACGCGCAGGTTTGTTACTCGACCTGATCACTCCCATGGTTAAATCCTGGCCTTCAAAATACGGCTGCATCGGTAATGATCATGCCATTCAAATTTTAGGTGGCGCGGGCTATATGCGCGAATACGAAGCCGAGCGTCTATATCGAGACCAACGTCTCAACCCGATCCACGAAGGTGCTGAAGCCATTCACGGCCTCGATATTCTGGGTCGCAAAGTCACCATGAAAAATGGCGCATGCCACCAGGTTTTTCTTGAAGAAGTACAAAAAGATATTAGTGCGGCACAAGCTATCGCTTGCCTGAGCGATATGGCAAAGCAACTCGAAACCGCACTGAGCACCCTGGATAACACTACTCAATCATTAATTGCCCTGATGGGCGAAGACGTCGATCTCGGCCTGGCCAACGCCACCTTATATTTGGATATGTATGGCCGAGTGCTGGCTTCCTGGCTGTGGTTAAAGCAGGCGCTGGCTGCCGACAAAGGTTTGTCCAGCACCCAACAACACAACGAACAAGATCAGCATTTTTATCAGGGTAAGATTCACACCGCCCGATATTATTTTGACTGGGAACTGCCTGCGGTAAATCAATATGCAGACATCTTGAATAGCGGTAATCGAGTACCCTTCGATATGCAGGACGACTGGTTTTAATCGACGGTACGAACTAATCGTCAAAGCCTCAACATGAACGCTACAATGTAAACTTCGGATATCTCTATGAGCGAACTCAATCTCGAACACTGGTGGCAACCCTTTACCAACGTGCGTGGCTTCCGCGAAAACCCTCGCTTAATCGAGCGCGCCGAAGGTTGCTTTCTCTATACCCCCGACGGTCGTGAAGTTCTCGATATTACTGCCGGACTTTGGTGCGCCAACCTTGGCCACAGCCGCAAAGAAGTTGCCGACGCGGTGCATAAACAATTAATGGAAATGGATTTTGCGCCGCCCTTCCAGTTTGGCTCACCGGTCACCTTCCGCTTTGCCGAAAAACTGGTGGAGCACGCGCCGGCAGGTTTAAATCGCGTATTTTTTACCAACTCGGGTTCTGAGTCGGTAGAAACCGCAATGAAGATCGCTCACCGCTATCAGGTAGCCCGGGGGAAGGGCAATAAAACCCGCTTTATTTCTCGCGAGCGCGCTTATCACGGCGTCAATATTGGCAGCACCTCCTTGCAGGGTATTCCCAATAACCGCAAAGGTTTCCCGACTTTAGAAAACATCGACTTTTTACCGGACATGCTCGACATTGCCGCTAACGCTTTTAGTCGTGGCTTACCGGAAAAAGGCGCTGAAAAACTCGATGTGCTGGAAAAGCTTATCGCCCAGCGCGGCGCGGAAAACATCTGCGCGGTTATCGTTGAGCCCATCGTCGGCGCTGGCGGCATGGTGCCGCCACCCAAGGGTTATCTCGAACGCCTACGCAGCATTTGCGACGCTCAAGACATTCTGCTTATTTTTGACGAAGTGGTTACCGGTTACGGCCGCACTGGCTCGGCCTTTGCCGCTACAGAGTTTGGCGTAATTCCCGATTTAATGACCACCGCCAAAGCCATTAACGGCGGCACCGTACCCATGGGCGGCGTATTTATTAAAGAGGAAATCCAGCAAACTATTTTTGATGCCGCGCCTACAGGTATGCCGGAAATATTTCACGGTAATACCTACGCGGGCGCTCCAGTAGCAGCGGCGGCGGGACTAGCCGCCTTTGAAATTTACGAGCGCGAAGGTTTACTGACTCGCGCCTCCGGCCCCATTGGCCAATATTGGGAAGACGCCCTACACAGCCTGCGGGACATTCCACATATTATTGATATTCGTAATTACGGCTTGCTGGGCGCCATTACCTTTGCACCCAACCCGAAGAAATATCCCACCGGGGTCGGCGTTCCGGTTCACAACCGATGTTTTGAAAACGGCTTGCTGTGCCGCCCGGTGATGGACAATATGGTGATGTCGCCGCCGCTGACGATTTCAGAAACTGAAATCGATTTATTTATCGAGCGCTTGCGCCTATCCATTGCGGATGTCCTGGGATAAATGTACTAAGAAAAAACCAAATGAAAACTAACGCTGCCATCGCTTTTGCCGCCGGTAAACCTCTGGAAATCCATCAGGTTGATTTACAGGGTCCCCGAGCGGGAGAAGTATTGGTAGAAATAAAAGCCACCGGGGTTTGTCACACCGATGCTTTTACTTTATCCGGCGACGACCCGGAAGGCGAGTTTCCCGCGATCTTAGGCCATGAAGGTGCGGGCGTCGTGGTAGACGTCGGCGCGGGCGTAACAAGCTTACGCCCCGGCGATCATGTGATCCCTCTCTACACACCAGAATGCCGCACGTGCGAGTTCTGCTTAAACCCCAAGACCAATCTCTGCCAGTCGATTCGCGACACCCAAGGCCGAGGTCTAATGCCCGACGGTAGCAGCCGCTTTTCCCTCGACGGCTTACCCATACTGCATTACATGGGTTGCTCTACTTTTTCTAACTACACGGTGTTGCCCGAAATAGCCCTGGCTAAAATTCGCGAGGACGCACCCTTCGATAAAGTCTGCTACATCGGTTGCGGTGTCACCACCGGAGTTGGCGCGGTGGTGTATCGCGCTCAGGTCGAGCCCGGTTCCCGGGTGGTGGTATTCGGTCTCGGGGGTATTGGTCTCAATGTTATTCAGGGCGCACGTTTAGTTGGCGCGCGACAAATTATCGGCGTGGATTTAAATCCAGACAAAATAGCTCTCGCCAAAAAATTTGGCATGACGGACTTTATTGATGCTGGCAAAACCGAAAACGTTGTGGAAGCCATTCAAGACTTGACCGGTGGCGGAGCAGATTATGCTTTTGAATGCATTGGTAATGTAGACGTTATGCGCCAGGCGCTGGAGTGCTGCCACAAGGGCTGGGGAGAAGCGTATATTATTGGTGTCGCGGGTGCCGGGCAGGAAATCAGCACTCGGCCGTTTCAACTCGTTACCGGTCGCTCCTGGCACGGCGTGGCGTTTGGCGGCGCTAGAGGTCGTACGGATGTACCCACTATTGTGGATTGGTATATGGAAGGCAAAATCAATATCGACGACTTAATTACTCACACCATGCCCTTGTCGGATATTAATAAAGCCTTTGATTTAATGCACTCCGGCGAGAGTATTCGTTCTGTTATTACTTATTGATTTGCTTTTTAAAACCTACCAAAACCTTCCCCAAAAACTTTCCCAAAATAAATAATATCGAATTTATTACTGACTAAGCAGGTATTCTTCATAAGTACCGGAGAAGTCGATTAGCTGTTGATCTTTAATTTCAATAATACGCGTTGCCAACGACGAGACAAATTCCCGGTCGTGGCTGACAAAAATCAAAGTACCATCGTAATTTTCCAAAGCCAGGTTCAGCGCTTCAATCGCCTCCATATCCAGGTGATTGGTCGGCTCGTCCATCAGTAGTACATTGGTATCCATCATCATCAGCTTGCCAAACAACAGACGGTTTTTCTCTCCACCAGAACAGACACTCGCCTGCTTTTTAAAATCGTCGGTAGAAAACAATAAACGTCCTAGCATGGCACGGACAATTTGGTCGTCGTGACTGGGTTTGCGCCACTGACTCATCCAGTCAAATAAATTTAGCTTACCTTCAAATTCCGCCGTACTGTCCTGCGGGCAATAGCCCAACATGGCATTTTCCGCCCATTTTATAACGCCGCCATTAACGCTAAGCTGATCCATTAAACAACGCAGCAAGGTAGTTTTACCGACGCCATTTTCGCCAATAACAGCCACTCGCGCACCCGCTTCTAATGACAAACTACCGTTTTTAAACAGCGTCTCGCCATCAAAACCATGTTCCAGGTTCTTCAGTGTTACCGCCTGACGATACAGTTTTTTGGCCTGCTTAAAACGCACATAAGGACTAACCCGACTTGAGGGCTTAATATCCGCCAGACTTATTTTTTCTAAGCGCTTGGCCCTCGAGGTCGCCTGCTTGGCCTTTGAGGCATTCGCCGAGAAACGACTGACAAATTGTTGAAGCTCGGCGATTTCAGTTTCTTTTTTGGCGTTCTCTGAATGTAGAAGCTCGCGCGCCTGCGTTGAGGCCGTCATAAAATCATCGTAATTGCCGGGGTATAAGCGCAATTCGCCGTAGTCGATATCGGCCATATGAGTACACACCGCATTGAGAAAATGCCTATCGTGGGAAACAATAATCATGGTGCTTTTGGATTCGTTGAGCAGCGCTTCGAGCCAACGGATGGTATTTATATCCAGGTTGTTGGTTGGCTCGTCCAGCAATAAAATATCGGGTTCCGAAAACAGTGCCTGAGCCAGCAATACTCTCAACTTCCAGCCAGGAGACACCTGGCTCATCAGTCCGTAATGTAACTCTTCGGTGATCCCGGCTCCCAGTAGTGTTTCCCCGGCACGGCTTTCCGCACTGTAGCCGTCCAGCTCGGCGTATTGAGCTTCCAGGTCAGCCACTTTCATGCCATCTTCGTCCGACATCTCCGGCAAAGCATAGATACGATCCCGCTCCTGCTTGACGGCCCACAGTTCCTCGTGCCCCATAATCACCGTGTCAATAACGCTGAAATCTTCAAAAGCAAACTGGTTCTGGCTCAGCTTACCGACACGCTGATTCGGACTGAGTGCCACATTTCCGGAAGTCGGCGTCAAACTGCCATCCAATATCTTCATAAAAGTGGACTTGCCACAACCATTGGCGCCAATCAGACCGTAGCGATTGCCGTTACCAAATTTGGCCGAGATATTTTCAAACAATGGCTTAGCGCCAAACTGCATGGTGATGTTTGCGGTGGAGATCAAAGGGATAGTCCTGGGTAGTAATGAACAGGCAGGTATAGCAGGTGGGCTAACAGGTCAGGTGGACTAACAGGTATAGATGCGCTGCAAAACGGGGTGCGTACTATAGAGATTTGTGGCCGCGAGGTCGAACAAATTGTACAAAAAATCGACAAAATAGCTTTAAGCTAGGTCGATCTAAGCCGAGCTAGGCCGGTAATGGAAAGCTGTTGTCAGCTATTTAGCGTTCTGAGCCAGGTGGCTGTAAAGGTAGATGTAAGGGTAACCAGGGCACCTCGCACTCTCCCAGGCGGGTGGCGACATAGGCCGAATCGTCATTGATGGTGACGGACAGCTCCATGGTGCGCTCTACAAGAGCGGCCAGGGCCTGAATGCTTTCCCACTGAAACTGGAACACGGACGCCTTCAAACCATCGAATTTACCCTGATTTTGCGTCCACCACGCATTCGACTTGGAGTTAAAACTATAGACCTTAACGCTGCGCGCCAGTCGCGTGGCTTTTTTTATTCTATCGGCGGCCGGTTCGCCGACATCGAGCCACAAATCTAGCTGCCCGTCTAAAGTGTGCCCCCAGATATCGGGCTCATCAATCGCACTCAGCCCTTTAGTAAACACCAAATGCTCCTCGGCATTAATACAAAAGGCGAGCACACGCACCATCATCCGCTCTAGCGTTTCGGAGGGGTGTTGAGCAAGGGTTAAGTTGAGCGCCTCATAATGATTGCGGTCGAGATCAGACAGCGCAATATTCAGTTTATAAATAGTTGGCTTTAATGCCACGAATGTCCCTTAAATTTTTCAATATAGAGTGATTTCTACACTGCATTTTCAATAGCCCACTTACTCTATTTGCCTATTCCATTGGCGTCAGATTCACTACCAGACCGTCTATGTTGTCAGACACTTTAATCTGGCAACACAAACGGGAGGTATGGGTAAGACCGTGGGCGGTATCGAGCAGGTCTTCTTCTTCCTCACTCAGCTCGCCTAATTTTTCAAACCACGCTTCATCGACAATAACATGGCAGCTAGCGCAAGCCAGCGAGCCACCACAGGCCGCAAGCATGGGTAAGTCGTGTTCCCGAGCCACCTCCATCACGGTAGAACCGGGGATCGCATCGATAGATACTTTCTCTCCATTCGTTCTAATAAAATGAATCATTGTCATAAAAAATTTTGTCCTTTCCCAAAACAGACCGTCAACATCTAATTATTTTTCCAGCCCTGGAATGCCACTGGTGGTGGAGTGCTGAAAGTGCAGCGCCTTGCCCGGATTAACCACGGTGTAGGCGGCATGTGCTGCCTGTGCTGCTTCAGCAAAACCGGTGAGGATCAGTTTAAGTTTGTGAGGATACATGGCAATGTCGCCAACCGCGTACACGCCTGGGAGCTCGGTAACACACGTCGTCGGGTCAACGGCGATTCCGCCGTTGTGAATGCCCAGATTCCAGTTGTTGATGGGACCGAGCTTGCTGGCCAGACCGAAAAATGCCAATAAATGATCCGCCTCAAGACGACGCTCTGTACCATCCAGATGTTTAACGAGCACCGCTCTTAGCGTCGAATCTTCGGCGCTAGTTTTATCGCCTTCAAGACCAGCAAGCTGATAGGGAATCACCAGTTCGATTTTCCCGGCATTTGCCAACGCGTGCATTTTATCGACGCTGTCTGGCGCGGCGCGAAAACGCTCCCGACGATGAATAACATAGATTTTGGCCGCCACGTCGACCAGCGCCAGCGCCCAGTCGACGGCAGAATCGCCACCGCCAGCAATCACTACACGCTGATCGCGAAACTGTTCGCGCTCGCCCACCATGTAATGGACGTGACGGCCTTCGTAACGCTCAATATTTGCCAATGGCGGACGATTGGGACCAAAGGCGCCCACACCCGCCGCGATAATAATAGCTTTACCACGTAAACTCTTGCCTGCAGCGGTGAGTAAGTCCCAATACTCCCCCACCCGTTGGAGTTCGATAACTTGCTGATCGAGATGAAAGATCGGGGCGAAGGGCGCAATCTGTTGCTCGAGGCAATCAATAAGCTCTGCGGCATTTAATTGGGGTACGGCGGGAATATCGTAGATCGGTTTTTCTGGGTAGAGAGCGGCACATTGCCCGCCACTGGCCGGTAATGCATCAACAAGCTGGCAGGACATGCCCAACATTCCACATTGAAATACGCTAAACAGTCCCACTGGCCCAGCGCCAATAATAACAATGTCACTGGTGTGTATTTCGTCACTGCCGTGAATTTCTGGCTCACTCACCGTTTCATCCACTCTCTCATTAACGTAGGCCTCTCATTCACAGGAATAGAGCCTTACTCGAACACAACGGTTTTATTACCATGCACCAGCACCCGATCTTCCAGATGGGATCGCAGCCCGCGCGCCAATACTATTTTTTCAATATCCTTACCCTTGCGCACCATATCGTCGATGGTATCGTGATGACTGATGCGGGTAATATCCTGGTCGATAATCGGCCCCGCATCCAGATCTTCGGTGACGTAATGACAGGTCGCACCAATCAACTTAACCCCGCGCTCCGCGGCCTGATGATAGGGTCGCGCCCCCGAAAAGGCGGGTAAAAAACTATGGTGAATATTGATGATTTTGCCCGCGAATTGATCGCACAAAGTCGGCGGCAAAATTTGCATATAGCGGGCTAGTACAATGACATCGGGGTTGATGTCCTGTAGTAAATCAGTCACCGCCTGGAAATGCTGCTCTTTACTACCCTCTAAGGCCGGGATGTGATGGTAGGGCAAGTTATGCCACTCCACGTAGTCCCGCAGGTCATCGTGGTTCGAAATCACCGCCGCGATATTGGCGGGCATTTCTCCGCTGCGCCAGCGATACAACAAATCGGAAAGGCAGTGAGCCTGCTTGCTCACCATCAACACCACTTTTTTCGGCAGGCGCGTTTCCTCCACCTGCCACTGCATGGAAAATTGAGTACCGATGGGCTCAAAGCGGCGACGCAATTCCTCCAGAGAATACGGCAGTGAATCTGCCGCAATCACCTGCCGGGTAAAAAACCATCTGGTTTCTGGATCGCGAAAGTGATTTGCCTCGGTGATAAGGCCGCCCTCATCAGCAAAAAAAGAACTCATCGCCGCAACAATGCCCACTGCATCGGGACATGCGACGGTTAAGCGAAAACTATGTTCCTTCATAAGGGTTCCTGCATAACTAAAGCCTACCTTGCTTAACTATTTCCAAGTTTGGGCCTAATCGCTCAAACCAAACGCTCAAACCAAACGCTCAAACCAAACCACCGGCGGAGAACAAACCGCGCAACTAAGGCTATTGTACAGGGCATTACGCCTAACGAAACCTTGGGAAAACCCAGCGCTGGCCCTGGATTCACCACTAGCCCTAAACTTGTATAATACGATCGTTAATAGCGCCATAAAAATAACGACTCTCAGGGCATACCTAATGAAATGGCCAATGGTTTGTTTGCTTATCAGCTTATCGCTCGCTGGCGTATTTGCCCATGGCGAAGTCTATAAATGGGTCGATGCTCAGGGCCGAGTTCACTACGGCGACAAGCCACCTGCCAGCGCTAAGGCCGAAGACATTAGCGACAAAATCACCATTAACTCATTTCAAGGCACGGAGGTCACCGCTAACGAATTTTTCGATGCCGTGGAGGAGACACGCGCCGAAGAAGCCCGGAATCGGCCCAAACGCGTGGTAATGTACAGCACCGTCTGGTGCGGAGTGTGTAAAAAGGCCAAGCGCTATTTTCAAGAAAACCGGATTCCCTTTAAGGAATACGATGTTGAGAAATCAGCAAAGGGCAAAAAAGATTACGCGCAAATGCAGGGCCGCGGGGTACCTATTATTTTAGTAGGCAAAACTCGAATGAACGGCTTCAGCGCTCAGCGCTTCGAGCAAATGTATCGAGGGCCGCAGTAATCAGCTCTGGTTAAATCCTGGTTACACTTTAGTTAAACGCTAGCTAAACCCCAGGAATTCCGTAAAACCATCAACCTCTTCTCGCCCCATATCGAGATGGTTCGCCGGACTGTCCGGGTCAATTTTCCCCAGGGCCATACCGTTGTACACCAAATAGTCTTCCGGTATCTCCAGCACTTCGTGAACGGCCGGACTCACGTCCTGCCAAAAGCCCTGGGCGCAGGTATGCAGATCAAACTGTCGGGCTGCCAACATCACATTGCCCATAAAAATACCTAAGTCTCCGAGCTGGCCCGGCAACAGACTTTTATGCAAACTAAAAATTAACCCGACCGGCGCATCAAAAAAATAGAAATTGCGCATCAGCTGAGCTTGTCTCGCTGCTTTGTCCTTACGATCAATACCCAGGGCCTCGTAAAGCCGCATCCCGCATTGAAAGCGCCGGGTTTTGTAGGGCTGAACAAACTCGCGAGGATGAATGGGGTTGCCCTGCGGGCCAGCACCAATCGGATTTTCCTCCGCATAGGCGATAGCCCGCTCAATCAATTGAGTCCGTGCTTCGCCCGTCACCACATGGACTTTCCAGGGTTGAATATTACTTCCCGAGGGACACTGCCGTGCCAGATCTAGAATGTTATAAACCGTTTGTCTATCTACCGGAGTATCAATAAAAGCCCGCGCGGAGAAGCGGCTGGCCATTGCCTCAGTTAATTTCATCAATTGTTAAACCTTGCTTGTTTTGTATTTGGCTTTGTATGTGATCGTGTATTTGACTTAGCAGTTACCGAGAGAACAGCGGAAGCATCGAATATTACTCGGCAAATCAGATAGCTCCAGGCTAAGTGGTTTTAGCAACAACAGGCTCTACACTCCCATCTCGCGCCAACAATAATAAATCTGCCGGACGCAGTGCGAACAAACCATTAGTAACGACGCCAACGATATTGTTGATCTGCTCCTCCATTGTCCGCGCCGAGCCGATGGGATAAAAGTCGTGGGCATCGATAATAATATTCCCGTTGTCGGTGATTACACCCTCCCGCCACACGGGCCTGGCACCCAGCTTTAACAACTGTCGCCACACATAGCCACGCGCCATCGGAATCACTTCGACCGGCAAAGGAAAGCGTCCGAGATGATCAACCCATTTACTCCCATCAGCGATACAGACAAATTCGCGGGCCACGGCGGCGATAATTTTTTCCCGAGTGAGCGCACCACCCCCACCTTTAATCATCTCCAGGCGAGGGTTAATTTCGTCGGCACCATCGACATAAATGGCGACTTCGTCCACTTCATTGAGATCAAACACCTCAATGCCGTGTCCCCGTAACCGCTGGGCCGAGGCTTCAGAACTCGCCACCGTGCCACCAATACGGTTTTTGCTGGCCGCCAGAGCGTCGATAAAGTAATTCACCGTGGAGCCGGTGCCAATGCCAACAATGGCATCGTAACTGGTCTTCGCCAGCACATATTTTAATGCCGCCTCGGCGGAATCCTGCTTAAGTTGGTCCTGAGCTTGAGTCATCGCTACGCGTCACCTGATTATTTAATGGCCATTATACGAAACCCTTACATTAACGGGCATTAAAATGTGGCCCATCGTCTGGCTATCCGGGCTATGAAAATTTACTATGGTGGTTTAGGCCTTAGCACAATAACAACTAGGGCATCTGAACCCAAAACGCCCAAGAACGACTATGCCAAACTCCTATGCCTAAGAAATACGTTAAAAAAATACTCGATGCACGCATCTACGATCTGGTGGAAGAAACCCCCATCGATCACGCCGAACTGCTGTCTCGGCGCTTTGGTAATCAAGTGCTACTCAAGCGCGAGGACCTACAACCGGTATTCTCCTTTAAATTGCGCGGTGCCTACAACAAATTACTGCAGCTCTCCCAGGCACAGCGCGATAAAGGCGTGGTCGCCGCCTCTGCCGGGAATCACGCTCAGGGGCTCGCCATGGCGGCGGCAAAAATGGGTGTTAAAGCCATCATTGTGATGCCGCGCACCACTCCGCAAATCAAAGTGGACGCCGTGCGTAACCGTGGTGCCAAAGTAGTGCTCCAGGGCGACACCTACGACGAGGCCTCGGTACACGCCAATAAACTAGTGGCGGAAAAAGGCCTGACCTATATCCATCCCTTTGACGACCCCGATGTGATCGCCGGTCAGGGCACTGTCGCGGTTGAAATCCTGCGGCAGCACCCCGGACAGCTCGACGCCATCTTTATTCCCGTCGGCGGCGGTGGCTTATGCGCAGGCATGGCCGCGTATATCAAATACGTCCGTCCCGAGATCAAGATCTTTGCCGTCGAATCAGAAGACGCCGCTTGCCTCGCAGCGGCGATGGACGCCGGTCGCCGGGTACGCCTGAAAGACGTGGGCCTGTTTGCCGACGGCACCGCCGTAGCGCAAATCGGCAAAGAAACCTTCCGCGTACTCAAGCAGACCATCGATGGTGTTATCACCGTTTCCGTCGATGAAATCTGCGCCGCCATCAAAGATATCTTTGACGACACCCGCTCCATCGCCGAACCCTCTGGCGCGCTATCCATTGCCGGGCTAAAGAAATATGTCGAGCTAAACGGCACACAGGGACAAACCCTGCTGGCCATTAACAGTGGCGCCAATATCAACTTTGATCGACTGCGCTACATTTCAGAGCGCACCGAAATTGGCGAAAAACGCGAAGCCGTTATCGCCGTCACCATTCCTGAACGCCCGGGCAGTTTTGGCAAGTTCTGCCGTGCCATGAGCCGACGTATGGTGACCGAATTTAACTATCGCTATACCGATAAGGATGAAGCACATATTTTTGTCGGGCTGTCGATTAGCTCCGACCAGGATCGAGAAGACCTAATCGCGGATTTACAGGAAAAAGGTTATCCGGTCAGCGATATGACCGATAACGAAATGGCGAAATCACATATTCGTCATATGGTGGGTGGCCGCGCGCCGGAAATTACCGACGAGGTGGCCTATCGCTTTGAATTTCCCGAACGCCCCGGCGCGCTCGGCAACTTCCTCAGCAAGCTCGGTGGCCGCTGGAATATCTCCATGTTCCACTACCGCAATCACGGCGCAGCCTACGGACGGATTTTGGTTGGTTTGCAGGTGCCGACAAAGGATCGCAAGGAAATTCCTAAATTTCTCGACGAGCTAAATTATCCTTATCAGGAAGAAACTGACAACGAAGCCTATCGGTTTTTTCTGAGTTGATATTTTTTGCACAACCGCAAAAAAATAAAAAAGATAATCGTACTCGGCGCGAATTAAAACAACGCAATATAAATTAAGCCGCGTCTAATTTAACTTTCGACACCCTTTTAATGGATGCAGACTGTATCCAGGGAGATCAAGATCGTCTATGTGTTGAGGCGTATCAAGTGCGGCTAACTGGAATCTCAGCTTTACTGAATGTTTCGCCTGAATACCCGCCGCAGAACCCTTCAAACAGAATCTCTCAAGACCCTTGTGTTTGAAGGATTTAATCATCCGATAAGCGTAGCGCGTTGCGCAACGACGTCAACGCCCGTCCGATCAACAATTCACGACAACACCAAATCCCCCAGCCGCCGTATCTGAATCGCCCCCACTCCCGCCCCGGCGAGAATATCCTGAAGCACGACCATTTTATCGTCTGCTGAAAACTCCTCTCGCGCACTGAGTATGGCGCCGGCCTCCGCTAGAATCTCCTCGGGGCTGCCGTGTTCGGACAGGCAATAACTCAACACATTGCGGTTGAGCACCAGTTGGCGGCGGGTTTGTTCGTCAAAGGTAAACGCACAAATCACCGATGCCTGGGGATGACAATTGGATACGTAACTGGCCATGCGCCCGCTGCGGGTCGGCACAATAATCGCCTTGGCCTTGATCGACTCGGCGAGTTTAACGGCAGCAGCGGCGACTTCCTGCTTGTCGTTGTCGAGGATCAGGTCATCGGCAAAACGTAAACCTCGGCTGTTTTCGATGGATCGCGCGATGCGATCGAGCATCTCAACACAGCGCACGGGATATTTACCCATCGCGGTTTCACCGGAAAGCATGATAGCGTCCGCCTCTTCGTACACCGCATTGGCCACATCGGTGACCTCAGCGCGGGTCGGCGTCGGGTTTTCGATCATCGATTCGAGCATATGGGTGGCCACAATCACCGGCTTGCCGTGCTGTGCGCAATGGCGAATAATGCGCCGCTGCACCCGAGGTAGATATTCGATGGGAATCTCTACACCTAAATCGCCTCGAGCTACCATAATGCCATCGGCGGCATCGATAATGCTTTCTACGTTGGTCAGGCCCTCTTGATCTTCAATTTTGGCAATAATCTTAATTTTTGCGTCTTTTTCATTCAAAATCTGCCTAAGTTCGGCGATATCGTCGGCATCGCGCACAAAAGATAGCGCGATAAAGTCCACACCCTGCTCAATGGCAAACTGAATATCTTTTTTGTCTTTTTCGGTAATTGACGGCAAGTTCACGCGTATTCCCGGCAAATTCACGTGTCTTTTGCTTTTTAGCACACCTCCATCCACCACCCGACATTTCATCGTGGGCGGCTGCTTCTCAAGCACCTCAAGATTAATCAGACCATTATCGACGGTGATACGGTCGCCAACTTCTACATCTTCGATCAGGTCGGCGTAGTTGATCTGGATGGAGCTGGCTTCAACGTCCCCCTCCCCCCTCGCCACCACGCTAATAATGTCGCCCTCTTTCAAATCCAGATCAACGGCGCGGTCACCGGTGCGGATTTCCGGGCCTTGAGTGTCCAGCAACACCGCTACCGGGTGATGTGCGGTTTTGTTTAGCTCGGCGATACGGGCGATGATCTCACTGCACGTTTGATGCTCGCCGTGGGACATATTCAAGCGAACGATGTTCATGCCCGCTTCGCAGAGTTGAGCCAGCATTTCCGCCGAACTGGTGGCCGGGCCGATGGTGCAAATAATTTTAGTTTTACGCATTAAGGGTTCTCTTAAAAGGGGCTTGTTTTGACAGGTGCTGTCTTGGCGGAAATTTTCTTGATAGAAGCTCTATTAATTAATAGGGGCTCTCTTAATAGACTTTCTCTTAATAGACTTTCTCTTAATAGAAAGAAACTCCTGTTCAGTCGCGATACCGTGCAGCGGAATATCCCAGGGCGACGCTTCGAGGTGATCGACCTGCTGAAAACTATGGGCCAGACCTATAAGCAGCGGACTGCTTCCCGGCCTGTTGCGGGTAAAGGCTAAACTACGGTCGTAAAAACCACCCCCCATACCCAGGCGATTACCCGCGCTATCAAAAGCCACCAATGGCACAAAAATAATCTGCAAACTCCAGGCGGGAACCATACGATGCTGACGCAATTCTGGCTCGGGAATACCAAAGCGGTTGGCTTTAAGTGTATCGCCATACTGATGACGAACAAAATGTAAGCTGTTGTCTTTAAGCGGATGTAGCACCGGCAGGTGGCAGATTTTACCTGCGATTTCGGCTAAATGCTTGATTGGCGCCGGATCAATTTCGCCACCGTGGGCGAGATAGATGCCGATGCGGCGCGCAAACTGAAATTCTCGCAAGCGCGACACAACACCTAGTAATCGGTCGGCAGCCAGCGTCTGCGCAGACGGGCTCAGCTGCCTGCGTTTGTGGCGCATCTCTGTGCGTATCTTATTATTCATTTGGCCCTATGCCGCCGGCCTCACACCGCTCTTACGTTGCAACCACCCTTGTACAGCAGTACTTGCGGCGAAATTTTTAATTTTGCACTTTAAATTTATGCCTATTTTTAATACCTGTCATTAATGCCTGTACAGACGCACATCTATTCACAGCAATAGACACAACACATAAATAGTAACCCCAAGATGCCGCTGTCAACGTTGCCTCGAACCGAAAGGTTCAAGGTGGGTATCCCTTTCAGGTATCAGGCTCTCCGTCGCGCGGATATGCACAACAACCCAAGAAGAGATTCCCGGTTGGGTAGTATCGGCTCAAGGACATTATGACTGGCAAACACCCCAGGGTCATTGGATTATAAGCGATGCGAGGGGAATTTAAATGACATCGTTCAACTGGGGTTCAACAAGGGCTTAATAAGCGGCTGACCCATCGGAGATGACACGCTGGCGATAACACACCTGCGATGAGTATCCACAAAGAAGATATTGAAAAATCAGGGATGCCGGGGAGGGGGAATTAGAGGCAACTAATTAGGCGCGGGGGCGACCTTCTCAAGGGCAGACAAGGCACGCGACAGCTTCTTGTCGAGACGGGTAATATCCTTGCCAACACCAGCTCCACTGGCCGCGCGGCCCTCTGCCTCGCCGAGTTCGTGTGCCAGGTTGAGCGCCGCCATGACGGCAATGCGCTCAAGCCCGATCACGTTGCCCGATTTACGAATTTCACGCATGCGCTTATCAAGATTGTCGGCACTGCTCATCAGCGCTTCGCGCTCATCGAGAGGACAGTTAACCTGATACTCTTTATCGAGTACGCGGATGATAACGGTATTTGCAGAATCGCTCACAGTTTGATCTCGGACCTTGGTCTAGTGCATTGTTCTTAGCGTTTATTTTAACTATTCAATGGCTGTCTACTGCCATCCTACTGTCATCTATCGACAGTCGACTGGCATTCGGGGCGAGATTTAAATTTCGGGGCCAAGTGCTTTCAGCCGGGTAATCATACCCTCTACCTTGGTGCGTGCCATCTCATTTTTTTCGATCAACAGCGTGCGCTCCTTCATCAACCCGGCTTCGCGTTCTTTGAGCGACCCGTTTTCACTTCTCAAATGATCACTCAAGGCGACCAACTGATCGATTTTTCCTTCCAAATCACCAAAAGCATCGTTACTCATAGCTCACCCACTCCAATGTCTGCGTCAAACTATATTGACACTCAGGGTGTTGGTCAATAATGTTGATGTTATTTCGAGAAACAAGTCCACATTCTGTTGCTTTTATAAGATATTTTCAACACCTCATCATCACGTGAAGCCCAAAGACCATCATGGTAGGATGCTGCGTTTTACTGGCGACGATTCCCGTGACTACTTTCGACCACCTTAGCAGCACTTTTGCCGAAGCCGACATTGGCCAACATCCCTCCGAATGGCACGGCTTTCTCTGCGGTGCTGCCGCAGGCGGCGCACTTCCCCAGGCCGACTTACTCACCCT
Source organism: Porticoccaceae bacterium (assembly GCA_018069525.1). Lineage (GTDB taxonomy): Bacteria > Pseudomonadota > Gammaproteobacteria > Pseudomonadales > Porticoccaceae > JAGPUQ01. The sequence continues at coordinate 121,785 of JAGPUQ010000011.1, forward strand.
GGCAACGGAAGAACTGGCCGCCGATCACACCGACACCGAAGGCCTGCGTAGTCTGGTAGAAAGCCTCACCAGCAGCACCTCGGAAGACCTCAATAGCGGACAATTTACCCTGCAACTGCTATTGCCAGACGACGAATGGCCGCTCTCCGACCGGGTGGAAGCACTTGCTGCCTGGTGCCAGGGCTACCTTTCCGGCCTTGGGCAGTCGGGCAGGGCCAACCGGGATTGGTCAGAAGAATCCAGGGCCGCCATACGTGATATTTCCGCCATTGGCCAGGCCGACACCGAGCTAGAAGAGGACGAGTCAGAGGAGCAGGACTACACCGAACTCGTCGAATATGTGCGCATTGCGGTACTCATGGTGCACGCCGAATTGTGCGGCGATCCAGCTGCCGACGCGCTAAACTCAAGCACCGCCAGCAAGGCCGAGCCTATTCATTAGCACAATGAATTGAAAGTAAGCCCTTACTAAAAAACCATACACCCATGATTAATAAATAATGATCAACAGACCATGATTAAAGCCAAAGAATTTGCCCGCCGACGTCGCGACTTGATGTCGATGATGGGCAAAAACAGCATTGCCATCCTCACGGCAGCACCGGAGAAAGTGCGCAGCAAAGACACGCACTTCCCCTACCGGCAGGACAGCAATTTCCAGTACCTGACGGGATTTCCCGAACCCGAAGCCGTGCTGGCACTGATCCCGGGCCGGGAACAGGGTGAATTCGTGCTGTTTTGCCGAGATCGAGACCCAAAACGGGAAATCTGGGACGGCTACCGCGCCGGGCCAGCAGGCGCGGTTAGCGACTACGACGCCGACGATGCCTTTCCCATCGGCGATATCGACGACATTCTCCCCGGCCTGATTGAAGGCCGCGAGCGGGTTTACTACGCGGTGGGCAAAGACCAGGCCTTCGATGCCCACTTAATGGCCTGGGTTAACGACATTCGCGCGCAGGCTCGCACCGGTGCCGTGCCCCCCGGTGAATTTGTCGATCTCGACCACCTGGTGCACGAGATGCGCTTATTTAAAAGTGCCGCCGAAATCAGCCTGATGCGCAAATCCGCAAAAATTGCCGCTCGCGCCCACTGTCGCGCCATGACCTTGTCCAAACCCGGTCTTTACGAATACCAGTTACAGGCGGAAATCGAACACGAATTCGCCACCTCGGGCGCGTCTTTCCCGGCCTATAGCTCCATCGTCGGCGGTGGCGTCAATGCCTGCGTACTGCACTATGTGGAAAACCGCTGCCAGCTGGCCGACGGCGACCTGGTGCTGATCGATGCTGGCTGCGAACTCGAACACTACGCCTCGGACATTACCCGCACCTTCCCGGTCAACGGCACGTTCTCCGCCGCGCAAAAAGCGATTTACGAAGTGGTGCTAGCGGCCCAACTTGCGGCGATTGAAGCCGCGGTGGAGGGCAACCATTGGGACGACCCGCACCTTGCGACCGTCCGAGTCATCACCGAAGGCCTGGTGGATCTGGGCCTTTTGAAGGGTAAGGTCGATGACCTGATCGAAAACAAAGCCTATTTCGATTTTTATATGCACCGCGCCGGACATTGGCTGGGCATGGATGTACACGACGAGGGCGACTACAAAGTCGATCACCAATGGCGCTTGCTAGAACGCGGCATGGTGATGACCGTGGAGCCCGGCATCTATATCGCACCGGACAATATGCAAGTGGCTAAACGCTGGCGCGGCATTGGTATTCGTATCGAAGATGATATCGCCATTACCGCCAAGGGCACGGAAGTGCTCACCAGCGGTGTACCCAAAACCGTAGCGGAGATCGAGGCCCTGATGGCTGGGTAAATGCGATGACCAAACCCTCACCAACACCTACCAACAATATAGCTGCCGGCAACATAACTGCCGATAATCTAGCTACTGATAATCTGGCTACTGATATAGCCATTGTCGGCAGCGGCCTTACCGCACTGGCCAGTGCCGCACTGCTGGCCCAGGCCAACCCGGAATGGCGCATAGCGCTTATTAGATCTGCTAGCGTTTTAAATTCGGGCGCTAATGCAGATAAAAAAGCGAATACAACTTCACTCGCTGAAACCAGGCCGGACGACATAAGAACCACCGCGCTATCGGCTAGCAGCCTGGAAATTTTTTCCAGCATGGGACTGTATAGCGCCATTGAAGCGGAATCTGCGGCCATCAACACCATTCAAGTCAGTGATCGCGGGCACAGCGGACTAAGCCGTCTGGACTCTGAACCAGGCGCTGGCCCCCTCGGTCTGGTAATCGAAAACCAGCGCCTGTCAACCCTGCTGGAAACCCTGCTGTCCCAGCAGCACAACGTCACCCGGATCGCGGACATAGCCGTCCACACACTTCAGCCAAAAGCCAAAGGCATCTCTTTAACGGGAGACTGTTTAACAGGCGAGCCCATAACAGTAAGCACTCACTTATTAATGATTGCCGACGGCTCTTCATCCCCCCTGCGAAAGCAATTGGGTATTAAGCAGGAGGTATACGACTACCACCAAACTGCCCTGGTCGCGACGCTGACATTAGCCGACGCCCATCGCGGCGTCGCCTATGAGCGCTTTACTGCGGACGGGCCGATGGCCCTACTGCCGATGACTGATGCCGATACCGACGCAGATAATAGCGAAGGACATGGCGAGCCCCGCGCACAACACCGGGCCTCGCTGGTGTGGACGCTGCCGAGCGAGCGAGCGCAACAATTACGGGACCAGGATCAAGCCCTGCTACTAAAGAATTTGCCAGAACTGTTTCACGCAGAGTTTGGTGATCGAGCAGGAGCTATTACCGCCATCGGAAAACCGGTATTTGTGCCACTGCAACGCAAACTCGCGGCGGAACAAGTGCGCAGCCATGTGGTGCTGATGGGCAGCGCCGCCCAAAGTTTACACCCGGTCGCGGGTCAGGGTTTTAATCTGGCCTTGCGCGATATTGCCGCCTTGGCCGAGACCGCACTTATTGCCCATCACCAGGGCCGCAACCTGGGCGAACTGCCAAATCTGCAACGCTACCTAAAAACCCGCGAGCGGGATCAACTGCGCACCATACTGCTCAGCCATCAACTGCCTAAAGTATTTGCCAGCGCTTCGGCCCCGATGATACTGGGTCGAAACCTGGGTTTGATGGGGCTTAACCTCAGCCCGCCGTTACGGCGAGGCTTTGCCCTCCAGGCCACCGGTTTGGGTGTGAGGCAGGCTCGCATTGATCACAACTATCGCCGGACCGATTCTCGTCGAGCTGATGACCGTCGCACTAATCAGTACATGAAATCCGCTTACCTTAAATCTGGATCTCAACAAAACCCATCCGGGGGGTCAACGTGAGTAAGACTCACTACGATATAGCCGTTGTTGGCGCTGGCCCGGTCGGGCTCGCTGCTGCCCTGGCGCTGGCGCAATCCCCCGTAGGTAAAAGCCTCAAAATCGCCCTCATTGAATCGCGACCGCCTCGGCAAGCACCTACAAATGGAAAGTTTGATACCCGGGTCGTCGCCATCAACGAAAGCTCACGCCGCTTACTCGACAGCCTGAGCTCTGGTAGCCCAGGGACTGGAAGCCTGTTTAATTCCCCTCGAATTTGCCCTTACTACACCATGGAAGTTTGGGACACCGCCGGCAGCGGCCATGTTCGCTTTGACTGCGCCGAACTACACCACGACAACCTGGGCCATATTGTCGAGCAGTCGGTATTGATGGCAGCACTGCTCGACACACTGGCCAACACCAAAAATGTGGACTTTCTGTGTCCCCACACCGTACTGGACATTCAGCGTGCGAAGCCACAAGCCACGAGCCAGGCGATCACCTTAAAGCTGGACGCTAATACCTTAAACAAAAGCGCAGAAACCATAGCATCCGAAACTACAGACATAAGTGCTGACTTGTTAATTGCCGCCGACGGTGCGCGCTCGCAGGTACGCGAGCATCTTGGCTTTACTCATCATGTTAGCGACACCGGCCATACCGCCATTGTCGCCACCATAAAAACTGAACACCCCCACGCGTACAGCGCCCGTCAATGGTTTTCAACTACCGGGCCACTGGCCTTTTTGCCGCTGCAAGCAGGCCCGCTAACAAATTCTGAAACTGGCGACGCGCAATTTGTATCTATTGTCTGGTCACAACAACATCAGCGCGCCGAGCACTTGATGGAGTTATCGGACCAAGATTTTTGTCGGGAACTGGAGCTGGCCAGCGAACATTGCCTCGGCTCACTACAACTAGCCAGCCAACGCATCAAAGCGCCGCTGGCGCAATCCCATAGCGATGACTACGTACAACCCAGCGTCGCCTTGCTCGGCGATGCCGCCCACGCCATTCACCCCCTCGCCGGGCAAGGGGTCAACCTGGGGTTCTCAGACGTCGCCGCCCTGATCGAAGAACTCAACCATGGCCATGAAAAAGCTTTGCCCATCTATCACCCCTCCGCACTTAAGCGCTATCAACGACGACGCAAACCAGAAAACCGCATGGCGGAAATCGCAATGACCGCGTTCAAAACCTTATTCGAACGCGAAGAACTACCGGTAGCGGTATTGCGCAATCAGGGGATGTGGGTGTTTAACAAAGCCAAGGGCTTAAAGCACACCATTATTAAGCGGGCGATGGGCCTGGACTAAAGCCTTAGCTGACAAAGCCCCCCTAAACAGTAAAAAAGACCAGACATAAAAAAGGCGGCTCGCTTACCGGAAACCCGGGACGAACCACCTGAAAGTTGCTGCCGACTTCCGACAGACTGAGTCATGGCTGGCTAATGTAAACTGGTGTAAAACGGCTGGTGAAAAGCTAAAACGAGTTCTAAAACTGCTCTAGCGAGCTAACTCCAACACGCTCATTGATGTCGGGCAGTGTAGGGTAGTGACCCCCACGCTGACGTGACGCAGCTCACACTTTTCGGCTCAACATAATTGATCAGTCAATTCAAATTGATGGCTCTCGCCAAACCTAATAAAACAGGTTCAGCGCAGTAATGGTGACCACGATAAACAGCACTGTCATCGCACCGCCGGCGCGCATAAAATCGTTCACGCGATAGCCGCCAGGGCTCATAATCAAGGCGTTGACCTGATGGGTTGGCAGGATAAAGCTGTTGGACACGCAGACGGCGACCAGCAACGCAAACAAGCGACCGTCAAACCCAGCCTGATTGGCAATTTCTGCGGCCAGGGGCACCAAAATCACTGTGGCTCCCACGTTGGACATCACCAGGCTGAGCACGGTGGCAAGCAAAGCAATAGTAATTTGCAGCATCAGCAGTGAGGGCTTATCACCGAGCAAACTGACGGTGTGATCGGCCAGCCAGGCCGCCGTACCGGTGTGTTGCATGGCGCTGCCCAGGGGAATCAAGCTGGCTAGCAGGAACACAGTTTTCCAGCTCACCGCTTGATAAGCCTGATCCATGTTAATAACACCGCTGACCACCATGCCTAGAGCAGCGGTCATAAGTACCAGAGACAGCTTTAAATCGGAAAAAATAATGAAGCCGATTGCCACACCAAAAATAAGCAGCGCGGTAATAAGTTTTTCTGGGCTGTGTTCGGCCTTCGGATACACCTGCGTAATAACGCCAAAATCGCTGCCGTCCGCTTCCAGCTCACTGAGGTTTTTCCAGCAGATATGACCGAGAATGGTATCACCCACCTGTAGCCGTACATCCCGCAAATTATCGCGCAGTACCTGGTCGCCCCGGTAAATCGCCAGCGGCGTCATGCCGTAGGTTTTACGAATTCTAATCTCTCGAATAGTTTTACCCGCAACCGCACCGCCGGGCCTTACTACCATTTCGGCGACCCCGACCATGCTTGGGTCGAGCGCATTAGCAAGTCGTTCATCCTCTTCCTCGGCAATGCCGTCTAAGGCAACAAATTGCTCGATAGCGGCGGCACTACCCACAACCGCAAACCGGCTGGCAAAGTTCAGTTCGATATCCCGATGTGGCGACAAGATCAGCTCGTCAGCGATCAGGGCAATCATATGAATACCGTGGGCTTCTTCGACTTCACCCACAGTTTTAGCGCGCAGAGCACAATCCTGCGCCATCACCAGTTGATGCACCTCGCCCTCGACACCGTAGAGTGAACGATAAGCTTGCAGCGAACCCTGAGCCTCCTGGGGTGGAGAACCCGCCGGCAGTAACCATTTCCCAGCCAGTACAAACAGGACGATGCCCGCCACCAGAATGGACATGCCGATCGGCGTGACGCTGAACAGATCAAACTGCTTCGTGCCTTCCGGCAATAGATCATTGAGTAATATTAGTGGGCCGGAACCCACCATGGTCACCGTGCCACCCAGAATGGCGGCAAAACCCATGGGCATTAGCAGGCGCGAAAAACTCACGCCATTAGTACTTGCTACCCGGCTGACGATGGGGATAAAAATCGCCGCCGCACCGATGTTTTGCATAAACCCGGACACCGTACCAACCGCGGAACAAATCAGCGCCAGCGCGCCTTTTTCGCTCTTGCTGTGGCTACTGATCCACCGAGCAATGGTTTGCATCAGCCCGGTCTTGTCGAGGGCATAGCCAATAATGGTGATACCAATGATGGAAATCACCGCATTACTGGCAAAGCCCATAAACAAATCATTCGCATCCATCAGGTCAAATTGCGGCACCGCGTTGAGCAAACCCAACACAACTAACACTGCCAATGCCGACACATCGACTGGAAACCATTCCTTGATAAACAGGATCACGGCGGCAATCAGTAGGCCAAGGATGATGATAATTTCTTGAGACATCTTATTCCCTTAAAACATAAGATAATAGCAAAATAGAATATAGCAGAACGTCAGAGCCTTGTCAGTCCATTCCCTCGCAAAACGGGCCACAAAACGCTTCACAAAACAGCTTACAAAATACCTCACAAAAACTGCCTGAGCTACGACTATCGACCCGCACTGTCGACCAGGAGTGCCCTGCAGTTTAGAATGCGCGACTTCTGGGCAAACTAGCGACAAGCCAACAATGAGCCACCGTACGGAACATCCTGCCGGAAACCGCACGCCACTGTACCCCGCCCATGTCTGCGCCGGTGCGAAAATCGTCGACTTCGGCGGCTGGGATATGCCACTACATTATGGCTCACAAGTGCGCGAACACCAGCAAGTGCGCCAACATGCGGGCATGTTCGATGTAAGTCATATGACCGTGATTGATGTGACCGGGGCCGACGCTCTTGCCTATTTACGCCATCTACTCGCCAACGATGTGGCCAAACTTAAGCCCGGCGCTGCCTTATACAGCGTGATGCTCAACCATCAGGGCGGGGTGGTGGATGATTTAATTGTTTATTATCTCAGCAGTGAAACCTACCGATTGGTGGTCAACTGTGCCACGCGGGATAAAGACCTGACGTGGATACAGGCCGAGGCCAAAACCTTTGCAGTCAACATCGCCGAGCGAGCCGACCTCGCCATTATTGCCGTGCAAGGGCCGCAAGCCCTGGCCGCTTTGGATGAGGCTCTGGTAAACGAGGGCTTTATAAAAGACGCATTAGTAGACAATACCGTATCGACAGAATCAGACATCCTTGAACAACTGAATCAACTCCCCGCCTTCCATGGCATGACCATTAATGAAACATCTCTTCGGGCCAACTCCGATCAAACTGGCTCCGGACCGTGGTTTATCGCCCGCACCGGCTACACCGGCGAAGACGGTGTCGAAATTATTTTGCCCGGCGAAGACGCCGAACCGTTGTGGAATGCCCTGCACGCTGCCGGCGTGGAACCTGTCGGACTGGGCGCAAGAGATACCCTGCGACTGGAAGCGGGAATGAATCTCTACGGCCACGAGATGGATGACGAAACCTCGCCGCTCGAAGCCAATCTGGGCTGGACGATTGCCTGGCAACCAGAAGACCGGGACTTTGTCGGTCGCAAGGCGCTAACTACGCAACGAGAGCAGGGCCCTGGCACTACCTTAGTCGGCTTGCTGATGACCGAGCGCGGCGTGTTGCGCGAAGGACAAATTGTTAGCGCCTTATCCGCAGAGCAAAGCTTAAAGAAACAAGGCTTAACGGAAGAAGGACCAAGCAAACAAGGAATAGTAACCAGCGGAACATTTTCACCCACGCTACAACAGGGCATTGCGCTGGCCCGGGTGCCCATCGCCCTAAGCCAACAAGCCGCACAAATCTCCGTTGAGATTCGCGGCAAAGCCGTCGCTGTGCAAATCGTTAAACCGCCCTTTGTACGCCACGGCAAAACCGTTTACCGTTACTATAAGCAAAGTAAATAACTGCGCAAAACAAATTACAGAGGAAACCCAAGATGGCCGAAACACCCAAAGAACTCAAATATCTGGACACTCACGAATGGGCCCGCGACGAAAGTGATGGCAGCGTCACCGTTGGCATTACCGACCACGCCCAGGACAGCCTTGGCGATGTAGTTTATGTCGAACTGCCCGAGCTGGGTTCAACTATCAATGCGGGTGAAGAAACCGGTGTAGTGGAATCGGTTAAAGCGGCATCCGATATTTTTGCTCCGGTATCCGGCGAAGTCATCGCCGTTAACGCAGCCCTCGAAGACGAACCCGAAACCATCAACGGCTCGCCCTACGGCGACGGCTGGTTTTATAAAGTCAAAATGTCCGACCCCACCGAACTGGAACAGCTACTCGACGCCGAAGGTTATCTCGCCGCCGTTGAGTCCGAAGACTAAGAACCCGCACTCCTATGTGTTTAGTCGCCGTCGCTTTTCGTCATCACCCCGACTATCCCTTGGTGGTGGTCGCCAATCGCGATGAGTTTTATGATCGCCCCGCCGAAAGCGCGCAGTTTTGGGAAGATCATCCCACCGTATTAGCGGGCCGCGATATGGAAGCTGGGGGCACCTGGTTTGGTGTCAATCGCCACGGCCACTGGGCCACCGTAACCAACTACCGAGGCGGCGGCATGGGCGACGGCCTGCGCTCGCGAGGCGATTTGCCTACGGAATTTTTAACCGCTTCCGCTGACAACAATACGCCTCACCTCTCGCCTCTCAACTACGCCAACAACATCATTGACCAGAGCCACCATTTTCGTGGTTTTAGTTTGTTGACCGGAAACTTAGACACACTCGCCTACTGCTCCAATGCCAATCTCAATATCAATGCTGAAACTGCGGCCAAAACCAATGCTGCATTACAAACATTAGACCCCGGCGTGTACACCCTAAGCAACGACGTGCTCGACACTCCCTGGCCAAAAGCGGAGTATGCCCGCAAGCAATTAACGGCTGTGTTAAACCAGCCCGGCCCGCTGGATGCCGAAAGTTTATTGGCAATTTTAGGTTCCCGTGAGCGCTTCCCCGACCATCAACTACCCGGCTATCCCTTTGTCGACAAAGGCCTCGGCCTGGAAATGGAACGCACCTTGTCACCGCCGTTTATTGTGTCCGATAGCTACGGCACCCGCTGTACGACAGTGCTGATGATTGATGCACAAGGCCAGGCGACCTTTGCCGAACAAAGTTATCATCAGGGCCAGGCGACAGAGCGGAAAGATTATTCGTTTGAGATAGTGACAGTTTGATTGCAAGACCTGATTCTTAATATTGTTACTTACCGATGCTATAAAATAGACTAGTGTTCCTGGCAACTCCACTGCCGTAACACTGTATATGTGTATTTGTCAGATATTAAATGTTGAGCATAATCTTAGCTTTTATGTAAGCAGGGCTTTTATAAGGTATAAAAATCATGGCCTTAGTCGAGTTTAAGCCAACGTACTTTTGGCAACATATACCGACTGAGTTGGTATATGTGCAAAAACACCACTTAATCACGCAGTCGCAGTTAAAGTAGGGTGGAAATAAAACCAGTTCATTTGTTGTATTAAATCAATATATTAGAACTATAAACTAATCGAAGCCAAGGAGCGATATACCGCACCTGCCGCATAACATCCCAGATTGGGTACATATACGGCGCATGCTCGATTTAGGAACATATACTGCAAGTGCGGTTAACTAATAGTTAGGGGTGTTAATGAAGTTCAAAGTGGCTAGTGCAATCCATGTAATTCTCGCAGTAGCAGGAATTGTTTTCCTATTTTATGCGGCGGCAATGAACTTCCCATTTGCAGGTCCTGCCGGATATGCGATCATTTTTGTTGTTATCCCGCTTGTGGCAGCATACGGAATCTGGAAACAGAAATACTGGGGTCTAGTTGTTGGGCTGGTCTTTTTTCTCCCTCAATGCATAAATTATGTTGGGGAGGTTTCATCTTTTCAGTTTATGGCGCCCATCTCTTTGGGTATAACCTCTGAGGCATCAGGAGAAGGAGCATTTTATATTTTTAATTTATTCGCAATTGGGATGGCGGTTTTCTTAGTAGTGCTACTCAAGGCAGGCGGTGGTAACACCCCTAACAAATCATCCCAGCCGACCGGCTCCGCCGGCGGCTGAATTCAACCGTTATGCGTCAAATTCGAGTGCTCGCTAATGATTGATATCGTAGCTACGTTCATCACTTTCTTCGCTGTTGTCGATCCAATCGGCACAGTGCCGGTTTTTATCGCTGTTACAAGTCAATACGATGAGAAAGCGAAGCGTCGCATCGCGCTAGTCGCGACCTTGGTGGCGGCTGGAATCCTCTTGTTCTTTGTGGTTGCAGGTGAGCTGATCCTTACTGTCATGTCGATTCCCCTGCCAGCGTTTCAAATCGCAGGCGGCATCGTATTGTTTTTGTTTGCCCTTACCATGATCTTCGGCGAGAGCAAGCCCGACGAGGAGATCCGTCTTGTTGATGACCAGCACGAGACGGCTATATTTCCGTTAGCTGTCCCATCAATCGCGGGCCCAGGAGCAATGTTGGCAGCAGTACTCCTGACGGAGAATTCTCGTTACAGTATTTCCGAACAAGCCCAAACCTTCTTGGTACTACTAGCGGTCCTTATTGTCGCGTACGTCCTGATGTTGATGTCAAATAGAATCAACAAGGCTATCGGTAGAAGTGGCGCCAGCGTTGTAAGCCGGGTAATGGGATTGATTCTGGCCTCTGTGGCGATGGCAAATCTGCTCGCAGGGATTAAGTCGTATTTTGGGATGGCGTAGATTGACGCATAACTCAAGCGTTATCATCGCAATCCCAAAACCATTTATCGAGGAGATAAAAATGTCAAATGAAGGCTATCACGAACCAATAGATGAACTTACAAACGAAACCAGAGATATGCATAGAGCTATTACTTCACTAATGGAAGAACTTGAGGCGGTAGACTGGTACAACCAAAGAGTTGATGCGTGCAAAAACGATGAATTAGAGGCGATACTCGCACATAATAGAGATGAGGAAAAAGAGCACGCAGCGATGGTCCTTGAATGGATCAGAAGACAAGACCCAAGTTTTGACAAAGAGTTAAAAGGTTACCTCTTTACAGATAAGCCAATTGCACATAAATAAAATGATAACAAACAAAGGCAGTCGGACTCAAAACTCTGCTTCTCACCGCAGGTTAAGCTTCCGTTATATGGTATGAAGATGCATCACATGAATTTTAACTAGTGGAAGATAATAGTATGAAAAAAGTTATATGGTTTTTTCTATCGTTTTCTTGTCTTTACGGCCAAATCTCCCTGGCGGAAAGTATCTCTGACAAGCTAATTATAGCTATAGTGGATAAAAATCTGCCCACAGTTCTCTATAAACATACTGATAAGCCATGGAATATGGGGACATACAGTTTAAGCATAAATAAATTGGGTGCAGCGCGTTTTTCTAGCACTGAAACACACCTAAACCTGTCCTTACCCATTGAAGTGATAGTTAACGGGAAGATTAAACAAAACTTATTGGGAGCAGCGATCACTATTGGCTGTGATAGTAAGATTGTTACAGACGGCCATCTTGAAATAGAACCTCAATTAAATTCTGCTGGCTCTAAAGCAAAAGTATCAATATTTATCCCGATTCCAGATGCGAACCTTAACTGTGACGGGCTCAAGGTTCCAATTAGGCCACTTTTAGAACAGCTTGTTTTGGATAATAAACGAGATTGGGAAAAAGATTTGGAATCAGGCATTAGTGAGCTATTCCAACAGGTAGGAATATAGTGGAGGAGGCCGAAGAAAAGCAGGCAACACCTGGGGCAAGTTGACGCAAAAAGTGGCGCAACTTACCGAAAGAGTTAGCCATAACACTAAAAACATTTCATCTCATGCAGCTATAGGAGCTAAATATGGAAACGGAGTCAGGAACTACAATGAAAATTACTGGTATTATCCTTGTGGTCTTAGGCATTGGCCTTGCAATATGGGGGTATCAATTATCAGGCTCTGTCGGTTCACAATTAACACAAGCTGTTACAGGTTCAGATACGGATAAGGTGATGACATTCTACATTGCTGGCGCGGCCAGTTTTTTTGTTGGCATTTATCTTTTTATTAAAAATTAAACAGGAGGCATCATGGATATCATTAGCTTAATAATATTTTTAGCTGTTGGCGCACTGGTTGGTTGGCTTGCCGGCATCATAGTGACGGGAAGAGGCTTTGGCGTCATAGGCAATATTATTGTGGGAATTATTGGTGCTGTATTGGGCGGTTTTGTATTCGGCTTGCTCGGCATAACAACAGGCGGACTGTTAGGCTCTATAGTCATGGCCACTATTGGCGCCGTTATTTTGTTATTTATAATTAATCTAATTAAGAAGGCCTAGCTCAATAGCAGCTAACAAGAAACCCGACCTAACGAATATTTAATCGTTACAAACGCTCAGTACACGCTCAGGGGCAGGTCTTGCAATCACGCAATCCCTGCCAGAGACAAAGCAAGGCCAGCCCGGAAAAAGTAAGGTCCGACCGGGAATGCCTGGACCAAATAAAAGCCACTGAGCTTATGCACACGGGCCATCGCCGCGCAGCTGCATAGCACAGAAAAACAGTGTCAGGTCCCGCACCGTTAGAAGTCGGGAATTTGATCGTCAGGGAACCATTGGCCAATCGTCGCATCATCAAATAAAGTCTCCTGCGAATCGATCCTCCATTCGTCGCCATCCATTATTACCTTGTAGACCTCGAACTCGGTACTGCCCTGACGATTCAAGACATCGCTGGCGCGCAGCACGTTGGGCACCGTGGCGTTCGCTGCGCACATAAATACATTTTTAAGTTCACGATGCCCGGGGCGCACATCGATGTCGTTAATCACCACCCTGGCCATCTTAAACATTTTGCTCTGTTGCTCTGCCCACGCTGCTGCCGGTTTGCCATCCGTCATGCTGGCCGTTACAAATTGAAAAGCGTCCTCAAAGCGCTCATCTTTCATTGCTGTGAGATAGTTCAGTACCACCGCCTGCGGCCCGGCATCACTCAGGCAATAAGTACGATTGAAATACCCACCACCCAATCCTATGACCGTAACAACGATGAGTATCCAGATTAGTTTGCTCATACTCTCCTCCAGAATGATCGTTTGAGATAGTGACGGAGTGATTGCAAGACCTGATCCCGTATTTTGCTTCACATCCTTTAAATAATCACACCCCCCTTTAACTCATTTAATTCTCTGTTATTCAATAAGCTGATCAGATCAGACCCGTATCGCACATCTGAACACAGTTGAGATAACTGAGCCACCAGCAACGTCTTTCTGGGTTTTGTGTATTTCGGCATTGGACACCTCATCTGTTAGATGTTGGTGTCCGTTAAAGCGGGGGAAGATCATTTATCCGGTCAACGCCTTGTTATTTTTCGTTTGTACTTCCAAGCCAATTTATTCGATATAAGTCACGACGCCTGTCCAGATAATTTCTTACTGAGCCTTCATTTTGCAACGCACTCAGTTTCTCTAAGTCAAGATCAACAATTAAAGTCATTTCTGTATTCGGTGTTGTTTCAGCCATAATTGCATCATGAGGGAAAGAGAAGTCTGATGGCGAAAAGACCGCAGATTGAGCATATTGAATGTCGGCACCATCTACCTTGGGTAAATTACCGACACTACCGGCAATGGCGACATAACATTCATTTTCAATAGCTCGAGCTTGCGCACAACAACGCACTCTTAGGTAAGCATTCTTTGTGTCAGTCCAAAAAGGAACAAATAATAATTGCATGCCTTTTTCTGATTGAAGTCGAGCAAGCTCGGGAAATTCGATATCGTAGCAAATTAAAATACCAATTTTTCCGAAGTCAGTATCAAAAACATTCAAACTGTCGCCGCCCTGCATAACCCAAGCTCGTTTTTCATGTGGCGTAGGGTGAATTTTATATTGTGATTCCAGCGTTCCATCACGGCGACAAAAATAGGATACGTTGTATAGCTGGTCATCCTCCATAACGGGTAATGAACCGGCAATGATATTGATGTTATAACTAACTGCCAAACGGGAGATAGCCTCAACAATTTCCTCAGAAAATTCAGATAAAGCTTTAATCGAGTCAATGGAGCTTTGATGCGCTTCAATACCCATCAAAGGCGCATTAAAAAATTCTGGCAACAAGGCTAAATCACATTGGTAATCGGAAAGAGCGTCAACAAAAAATTCAACTTGTTGAATAAGTTCCTCTACAGATTTAAGAGGCCTCATTTGCCACTGAACGCAGCCTATTCGTGCTGACTTTTTGACAGCTCCAAACAAGGGGGCTTTTTCATCATCGTAATATAAATTTGTCCATTCCAGCAGAGTGGCATAACCTTTCGATTCTTCGTCTTCAGGCAAGTAGTCGTTAAGAACACGTCGCACTTCAAAATCATTTGATAATTGAAAGGTTAAAATGGGATCATAAATTTCTTTCTTTTTAACGAGCTCAATATACTTTTGAGGTGAAATATTTTTAGCATGGTCTTGATAGTTGGGTATACGCCCACCCGCCACAATGGATTTAAGATTTAAATTTTGGCAAAGCTCTTTTCTCGCTTCATATAATCGTCTACCAAGACGCATGCCTTGATAATCTGGATGTACGACTACTTCGGCACCATATAATACATCACCCATCGGATCATGAGTTGTTAAGTAGGCATCTCCAGTAATTTCATCGTAAGTGTGATGATCTCCAAATTTTTCATAATCTACAACGAGCGAAAAAGCCGCAGCAATGACTTTCCCGTGATCTTCGATGCATATCTGTCCCTCCGGGAAAGTGGATAGTTGCGCCTTGAATTTTTTTTCCGGCCAAGCACCCCCCATATCCGGGTAGACAATGTCCATGACTTCTTTTAGATGGCCATAATCACTTAACTCCAGGTTACGTAAATTTAGCTTGTGTTCTGATTCTTCAGTAAAAGTACTATCGTTCATTTTGATACCACATCTTTATAAGATTGCAATATAGTTAAACTCTAAAATACACACGGATAAAAATAACGCCGCAAACTGCAGCTATTTAAAGTGTCTTGTAGCGAAGCGGAAAGACGCTTTAAATAGTCTGCCAGCTTTGCCTTGTTAGAGCGCCCCTATTTAGAGCTGAAATTCATACTCTTTTTCATTTACAAGAAAAGTCACTTTTCTCTTTTCTTCATCGAACGTTACCAACTCAGACATAGTCACCCCCTTGAACGAAGTGCCAACCATATTCATGGTTAAACGCTGATAATATAAGACGCTACTTACCTGGGTTTCTTTAGTCTCACACTTTCCGTCAACAGGTTCAGAGATGCAACGATTAATAACTCTAGGAGACTCAACTGAAATTGTATAGTGATTATATTTCTGATTTTCAGGCTTTCGATACAGCCGCGCTGAAATAGATGCCTTTAAGCATGTTTTTCCCAATCTGGTCCAGT
The DNA here is from genome assembly GCA_018069525.1 of Porticoccaceae bacterium. Taxonomy (GTDB): domain Bacteria; phylum Pseudomonadota; class Gammaproteobacteria; order Pseudomonadales; family Porticoccaceae; genus JAGPUQ01. Next base: position 137,516 of record JAGPUQ010000011.1, read on the forward strand.
TTGCAGGACCATAACTATTCTCCTCTGGAAGATCTATGCTCACGGGAACGGATGAAATAATATCTTTCGAATAGTCATACTCAACTGGATTACAAGGACTTTTAGCAATCTCAGATTCTATGTCCATCGAAGGAAGCTCGTTCCAAGGCAATTCCTGCTCTTTTTCAGCACATCCCCAAAGGATTAAAAAAATAGACAGTACTAGATATCTCATAGTGTTGCTCTAACTATTAGTTAACTGCACTTAGAGTATATGTTCCCACACCGAGCATGTGCAGTATATGTACCCAATTTGGGATGTTTTGCCGCTCATGCGGTATATTATTCCTTAGACCTAATTGGTTTTCAGTTCTAATATATTGATTTTATAGAGTTAACCAACTATTTTCACTTTCGCTCGACTTTAACTGCGGCTGCGTGATTAAGTGGTACTTTTCAACATATACCAACTCAGTCGGTATATGTTGCCAAAAGTACGCTGGCTTAAACTCCACTAATCACATGATTTCTATGCTTTATAAAAGCCCTGGTTACATAAAAGCCAAGATTATGCTCAATATTGAATATTTGATAAACAAAAGATTCAAGATATGGTTTTGCAATCACGCAAGCCCTGCCAGAGACAAAGTAAGGCCAGCCCGGCAAAAGCCATTAGGGTCCAGCCGGGAATACTTAGGCCCAGTAAAGTCCACTGCACTTCTGCGCAATTGCCATCACCGCGCAACAACATAGATAAAGCGTCTCGCCATGGCAGTGCATCAAACAGGTAATCCGCAGACGGGCCACAAGCTGGGACCTGGTCTTCGGGTAAACCTTGCAGCCATAATTGGCGGATGGAAAAGCCCGCGCCGGTAGCGGCACTCAAGCCGCCGAACAGCGAATACCATTGTTGACCTCGTCGAGCCGGGTTGTGCAGCACCGCTGCCAGTAAAATCACGCCAGTAGTGATCACAAACACCCGTTGCACGATGCACAAATAACAGGGGTTTAAGTCCATCACGTACTGCATAAATAGCGCGGTCGCAATAAGTCCACCACAGACGAGGGCGGCGAGACCGTTTAGCGTGCGCCGGGAATATTGCCAAAACTTAATGCTTTGAAGAGTGACTGGCATAATTTTTTCCTGTGTTGGTGCCGTCGTAAAAATGTGGCGCAAACTGACAAAGGTTGATCGCTGGGGATATTTCCAAATCACAACACTGATACCTAAATGCTACCATTAAGGCGCTCTTCCGCACGCTGAGTTAAGGCCATCATAATTTCACCGAAGCCATATTCAAAATCGGCTTGATGTCGGGCAACGATGGGCCAGGCATCAGCCAACGGAATGGGCGTGCGAAAGCGCTCGCCTACTCGATTTAATACGGCGGGGATAATTTCTGCGTCCACGTAGCCTTCGAGCCAGCCAATCGCGGGTGCGCGGTCGCAAAAATGGCGGGCATTTTCCGGCAACCAGTCACGATGGGTTTCAAGGTGGGTATAAAAGGCCTGGCAAAAAGGTTTCAACTCTTGCTGGTGAAAGCGCTGCCAATCGCGGGCTAATAAATGATCAAAGCCAACATCGATAACAATACCGCCGTAGCGCCGCCAGGGCTTGGGAAACAGTGTTAGCAGCTCGCCCATTACCGGCAGCTCATCCATGTAGGCGTCCAGATGCCGATGCAGGCGAATGCCCTGCTCTACTTTGGATGGACATTGTCCTTTGAGCGGGCCTTTGATGAAATCGCCAAGCAGGCCACCCACCTGGATATCTGGCTCGGAGCCAGACAGCAGAATGTGGGCCAAAAAATTCAAGATAAGGCCAAAATAATTATTTTAAGGGGAAGTCGTACTGGGCGTAGTAGTTGGCCAAAAAGCTATCGAAATCTAATTCGTTCTCCGCTTCTATCGCACGTTGTTTTTTATGGGATTCAACCGCGAGTTTTCGATACAGCTCCGTGGTTGCCGGATCGAGCGCTGAATCGAGAAAATATTCTCGATGTTGTAACGCGTGATCCATCGCAGTGCGGAAGTAAGTTTTTCCGCTTTCCTGCATTTCTGCCAGCACCCGTGCGGAGGGGGTTAACGCCGGGTTGGTAATGGTAGGCGTAAGCGACTGGAGCGCGTCGCCGTAGTTCTTGCCACCGCAGGCGCGATCGAGGGTGGCGGCCACCGGGGTCATCGCGGTAAATAATTGCGCGGCCCACTCGGACAGGGTTTTATTTTGGCCCTTGATATTAAGTTCGAGCTGCGGGTCGCGCCCTCGGTACACCACGTTGTGCTGGTTTTCCTGCATGTGGCGGTTTTCTTCTGCGTCGGTGGGCGGGCTGTCCTCGAGGAGGCAAAATAATAAAAAAGTATCGAGAAAATGAATTTGACGAGCGTCAATACCGACCGGATCGAAGGGGTTGAGATCAATACAACGCACTTCGATATATTCAATACCCCGCTCCCACAATGCGCGTAGAGCGACTTCGCCACTCTCAGTGACGCGCTTGGGACGAATGGTACTGTAGAACTCGTTTTCAATTTGCAGCAGCGCGGTGCTCAGTTGTTGGTAGTCCCCGACGGCATTTTTTAAGCCCACTTTTTGGTAGGGCGCGTAAGGCGTAGTCAGCGCAGTGCGCAGGGTTTCAACATAGGAATCCAGGTTGTTGTAGCACACAGTAAGCGATTTTTGTGCGTTGCTCTGGTAGCCCAAATCACCCATGCGCAAAGACGTCGCGTCAGGCATGTGCAGGCTGTGATCATCGTTGCTGAACCGCTGTAATTGATGGTCCCGGTCGCGCACAAAGGTACGACATACGGCGGGAGCGGCACCAAATAAATACAATAACAACCAGAAATAGCGCCGAAAATTACGAATTAAACCGAGATAGCGCTCGGTTTTATAATCTTGCATGGAACCGCGATAACCCGCATCTGCCTTGAGTATTGCCCAGGACTCATCGGGGAGCGACCAGTTATAGTGAATTCCGGCAATGGTTTGCATCAGCCGACCGTAGCGGTGACCTAAGCCTTGCCGATAAACGGTTTTCATGTGGCCAATGTTAGAACTACCGTATTGACCCACCGGAATATCTTTATCCTGGGCCAGCATGCAGGGCATGCTGTTTACCCACAGTAATTCGTCGCCAATATTACGGTAGGTAAAGCGATGCACTTGATCGAGTGTTGCAAGAGAGTCGGCAATAGAATGGCTTGGCGGGGTAATAAATTCCAACAGTGCTTCGGAAAAATCCGTGGTGATATTAGGGTGGGTCAGGGCAGAGCCCAGCGCGGAGGGATGTGCGCCTGCAGATAATTGGCCATCGGCGGTAACGCGTAGACTTTCTTTTTCGATGCCGCGAAGAATTCGGCGCAAGCTGGCTTGCTCCCCAGATTGCTCCGAGTCGCGGTCAAGCACAGCCAATTGCTGCGTGAGTACGCTAAGTTTGGATTCAAACAAGAGCTTGTCTGTGCTTAGGCTGCATTAGCATCGTTTATTTCTTCAGGGTCCTGCTCTTCGGCATTTATTGCAGTGCCTGTTTCGGCTTCAACTGCGGATTGAGCTTCAGCGCTTGCAGTATTATTTACGGCAGCAGCCACAGTAATCACGGGGCGACCCTTGGGATTACTGGGGCAGGCTACGACCTGGGCACGTAAGAGTACATCCTGGGCATTAACCTCCAACAGCTGATTAAGCGCGATATCCTTGTGTGGAGAATAAAACACTGCGACGGTCGATTCGGCATCGTTCCATTGCGCTTCGCGGTTGAGGTAGCGGCCATCGGTATCTTGGATAACAAAAACGGTCATAAGTACATTCTGTAGGGTTTGGGTAAGTGTAACGGATCACAGTGGCGGAGCAAATATCCCCTGGGTTTTATACAACGTCACTTTTACCAAGGCACTTTGCATTTTTGCAAAATTTATTGAGGCCGACCCACCATCGAGTCTGATCCAGACGCCAGAATTAAAGGTACAGAAAGCTCCAGTTTGCTAAGCTATGGGGCAGTCACGACGATAATCATTACTATAATGGCTACGATATTGGGGTTTTATCAATACATACGCAGGAGGCCAAAATGGGCGAGTTACTAGGTATCACTTACCGGGAAGGCACGAGAAAACCGATGCTGGAAATCGACGCCTGTACCGTGTCGAAGCAGACGGGCGTCAACGGCGACTATCGCGGCAAGCCCAATAAACGCCAGGTTACGGTGCTCTGCGAGGAAAAGTGGCGTGCGGCCTGCGCCGATCTGGGCGAGGACTTACATTGGACGACCCGCCGGGCCAATTTACTGGTGCGCGGTGTTGCCATCGGCCCAGAATGCACCGGCAAAATATTGAAGGTTGGCGGCATGACCTTGAAAATCATAATGGAAACCGATCCCTGCTTTCGTATGGATGAACTACAACCGGGCTTAAAGGCCGCGCTCACCCCAGACTGGCGTGGCGGTGCCTGTTGCACCGTACTCAGTACCGGCGATATTGCGGTGGGCGATGGAGTTGCGTTCCTTGGGGAGTGAGCTTGAGGATTAAGCTGAAAGACTAAGCTGGAGGATCAAAAATCCCCAGCTCGTCCCAAATATCGTCAACCCGGGTTTTTACTGCATCGTCCATGGCAATGGGTTCGCCCCATTCGCGACTGGTTTCTCCGGGCCATTTATTGGTGGCATCAAAACCCATTTTAGAACCCAAACCCGAAACCGGTGAGGCGAAGTCCAGATAATCGATGGGCGTATTTTCCACCATCACCGTATCTCGTACCGGGTCCATCCGCGTGGTCATTGCCCAAATCACATCCTGCCAATCTCGTGCGTTAACGTCGTCGTCGGTGACCACCACAAACTTGGTGTACATAAACTGGCGTAAAAAAGACCACACACCCATCATCACGCGCTTGGCGTGGCCGGGATATTGTTTTTTTATGGTGACCACCGCAAATCGATAGGAACAGCCTTCCGGCGGTAAATAAAAGTCGGTGATTTCCGGGAATTGCTTTTGTAGCAGCGGTACAAATACCTCGTTGAGTGCGACGCCAAGAATAGCCGGTTCATCCGGTGGCCGTCCCGTGTAAGTGCTGTGATAAATCGGATTTTTGCGGTGGGTGATGCGCTCGATGGTAAATACCGGGAAGCGTTCGACCTCGTTGTAGTAGCCGGTGTGATCTCCGAAAGGGCCTTCGTCGGCTTCATCGCCCGGCAATAAATGACCTTCCAGAATGATCTCCGCATTGGCGGGCACCTGTAGTTCGTTGCCGATACTTTTTGCCACTTCCGTTTTTTCGCCACGCAGTAAACCGGCAAAGGCATATTCCGATAGCGTATCGGGAATCGGCGTGACCGCGCTTAAAATGGTGGCGGGATCAGCACCCAGCGCAATCGAGATAGGAAAAGCTTCGCCGGGATGAGCTTGTTGCCACTCCTGAAAATCCAGTGCGCCACCGCGCTGGGCCAACCAGCGCATAATGACGCGGTTTTTGCCGATCACCTGTAATCGATAAATGCCTAAATTTTGTCGCTCTTTCCCCGGCCCCCGGGTAATTACCAATGGCCAGGTGATCAGCGGCCCCGCGTCGCCGGGCCAGCAGGTTTGTATGGGCAGTTTACTTAAATCAACGGCATCGCCTTCGAGTATGACTTCCTGGCAGGCGGGTTTAGTAGTTTCGCGCACCGGCATATTTAACACCGGTTTAAAGTTGTCGCGCTTTTGCCATAAATCTTTCAAACTTTTCGGCGGCTCGGGCTCTTTTAGAAAAGCCAGCAGTTCGCCAACTTCGCGTAACTCGCTGACTTGCTCCCGGCCCATGCCCAGCGCAACCCGCTCGGGGGTACCAAACAAATTACCCAGCACCGGCATGTCGTAACCACTAACGTTCTCAAACAATAAGGCAGGACCACCCGCTTTGAGGGTGCGATCGCAAATTTCCGTAATTTCCAGATTCGGGCTAACGGGAGTGGTAATGCGTCTTAGTTCGCCACGAGCTTCCAGAAACTGGATAAAGTCGCGTAAATCCCGGTAACTCATAATCTAATCTGCTTGGGTAAGATGTGCTGAGTGTTACGGCATTAGTGCACTAATGCAAGGGCAGCGTGCATGTATGGAAGCATTGCGGGCATTGTTTTCGTGGTAGACGCCCGGTATGGTAAAGCCCAATTATTGAACCCCACAGGGAGTAAGGCCATGAGCAGTCTATCGGTAGAAAAAAGCACTTTAGGTTCCAGTGAGTTACAGGTCAGCCGGCTGGGTCTTGGCTGCATGGGAATGTCAGAATTTTACGGGCCATCGGACGAGGCCGAATCCATCAAAACCTTGCACGAAGCTATTGAGCTAGGCGTGAATTTTTTTGATACCGCCGACATGTACGGCAGCGGCCTTAACGAAAAATTATTGGGCCGGGCATTTGCGGGCAAATGGAATCAAGTGGTGCTGGCCACTAAGTTTGGCATATTGCGCGATAGCGAAGGCGGTATTTCCGGACTCAATGGCAGACCCGAATATATTAAACAGGCTTGCGAGGGCAGCTTAAAGCGTTTGGGTACCGAGACCATCGATCTGTATTACGCCCACCGCATCGATCCCGAAGTGCCAATAGAAGACACCGTCGGCGCGATGGCCGATTTAGTCACGGAAGGCAAAGTACGATATTTAGGTGTGAGCGAAGCCACGCCCGACGAGTTACGCCGAGCGCAAGGCATTCACGACATCAGCGCATTGCAAACCGAATACTCCCTGTGGAGCCGAGATGTCGAGGGCGACATCCTCGATACTTGTCGGGAGTTGAATGTTGCCTTCGTCGCTTATAGCCCGCTGGGTCGAGGCTTTCTTACCGGTGCCATCCCATCGCGGGATTCCTTAGATGCTCAAGATTATCGACTCGCGACACCGCGATTTCAGGAGGATGCGCTGGCGGAAAACAAAAAGTTTCTCGACATCGTCAACAATATTGCCGAACAAAAAAGTATTACTGCTGCGCAAGTAGCGCTGTCCTGGGTACTCAATCAGGGCGACGATATATTCCCCATTCCGGGCACACGCAAAATTTCGCGTTTAAAAGAAAACCTGGCGGCATTAAACGTCTCGTTCAGTCCGAAGGAGTTAGCGGATATTCGCGCACAGTTGCCAACAGCACAGGGCGATCGATATTAATTTTTACTTATGCCGACAGTTACCGAGAAGCTCACTTTAAAGAAAGCTTCCATCTATAGCTATAGAGATATTTTATGTCCCACGACTGGATTGAAGTGTTACACATTATCAGTGTTATCTGCTGGTTTGCGGCACTATTTTATTTGCCGCGTTTATTTGTCTACCACGCCTCGGCCGAGGACGCGATAGGCATCGAGCGCTTCAAAATAATGGAACGTAAATTACTGCGCGGCATCGCCAACCCCGCGATGGTCGCCACCCTGATTTTCGGTATCTGGCTAGCAAGCCTGGCTCCAGACTATTATCTGCATCAAGCCTGGTTTTGGGTAAAAGTTAGCATGGTGAGCTTGCTGGTTCTTTATCATTTCGCGTGCATTTATTTTATGAAACAATTTCGCGATGATAAAAACGCCCGCAGCCATGTTTTTTATCGGTGGTTTAATGAAGTGCCGGTAGTGATTTTGATTGTGGTTGTTATTATGGTTGTGATTCGCCCTTTTTGATTTTACTTTGAAAACAACCCCCCCTCTTCATTCGAACACTCCCGCTCGCTCAGGTCGTGGCGCTCGCGCTCAGCAACGTACTGAGGCAATCGTCAATGCGCCAATCGGGCCGACCCTGCTGCGCCTAACCCTGCCGATGATCGCCGGAATTATTTCCTTGATGCTGCTGGGCTTGGTGGATTCTTATTTTGTCGGTCAACTAGGGCTCGACGAACTTGCGGCGCTGGGCTTCACCCTGCCGGTTATTTCCAGTGCCCACGGTATTGCCCTGGGAATTGGCATGGCCTTATCGGTACTGATTTCACGCATGCTGGGGGCGGGCAATATTGACCAGGCTGCGCGCACCATCAGCGACGGTCGCTACCTGACTATTGTCGTCGCAATCATCATGCAATTACTGTTGTGGTTGTTCTTTGATCCCTTGTTTAAGGTTCTGGGTGCGGGCGCAGAAGTCATGCCGCACATTCGCGACTATATGTTTATCTGGTTGCCGTCGATCCCACTGATGTTTTTGAACATTACCGGCAATACCGTATTGCGGGCGGCGGGCAGCCCGGCTAAATCAGCTTTTCTTTTATTTATGGTGGCGCTGCTAAACGGAATTTTCGATCCGATATTTATTTTTGGTTTCGGACCCATTCCCGGCATGGGGATGATCGGTGCTTCGCTGGCCACCGTGCTAGCGTGGATGATTACTTACGCCATATCAGTGTTTATGTTGGGCTATCAGGAAAAACTACTGGTGCGAACATTACCGAGCTGGCCGAGCCTGCTGGAAAGCTGGCGCAAGCTTATGCGCATCGGCGTCCCGGCAGTGTGCGCAAATTTAATGACCCCCGTAGCGGCAGGCGTGCTTACCGCGATGATGGCGGGGTTTGGAACCTCGGCGGTGGCTGGTTTCGGCGTCGCCATTCGCGTCGAAGCGGTGTGCTTGATGATTGCTTTTGCGCTGTCGTCCACCTTGCCAATGTTTATCGGGCAAAACCTGGGCGCGGGCAAAATCGAGCGAGTGCGGCGCGCCCTCTACGGCAGTTTAGGTTTTGTGCTGATTTTTCAAACGCTGGTCTACCTTGGCTTACGGGTGTTGCCAGCCATTGGGCCACTATTCTCTGAGGTGGAATCTGTCGTTGCTATTATTAACGATTATTTGTTACTGGTGCCGCTAACCTACGGTGGCCACGCTGTGGTTATTTTGGTGATGGTGTCGTTAAATGCGATGAATCAACCACGTATTGCCCTGGCGGTTACCACTTTACGCCTGGCGCTTATCAATTTACCTCTGGCCTATGTGGGTGCACAGCTCTACAGCACCCTCGGCCTGTTTGTCGGCTACGCATTAGGCAATATCATTTCAGGTATTTTGGCTTTTGTGATTATGCGAAGAGTGTGGCGGCGGGATGTAGGCGTACTCGCTACCCATATTTAATTTTTCCTTAGACAATAGTTTTTCGTCAACACCGGAATGCGCTTCTGCTAAAGTAAGCAGCTTAATCAAGCCTTACCCCTCTACTTAACTCCCCTACTTAGATACTACCCCATGACCCAATCCCAAGACTGTTTCGAAGCCGCCCAGCACCATATTCCCGGCGGAGTTAATTCGCCCGTGCGTGCGTTCCGCGCCGTGGGTGGCTCGCCGGTATTTTTTGAACGTGCCGATGGCCCCTATCTTTACGACGTCGCCGGCAAGCGTTATGTCGACTACGTGCAATCCTGGGGACCAATGATCCTCGGCCATAATCACCCGGCCGTGATCGGAGCGATCCGTGCGCAATTGGACAAGGGCCTGAGTTTTGGCGCGCCCACTGAGCTGGAAACTCGCATGGCCGATACCCTGTGCGAACTGGTACCGGGGATGGACATGGTGCGCATGGTGAATTCCGGCACCGAGGCCACCATGAGCGCAATCCGGCTGGCCAGAGGCGTCACCGGTCGAGATAAAATTATTAAATTTGAAGGCTGTTATCACGGACACAGCGATTCCTTATTAGTGAAAGCGGGTTCCGGCGCGCTCACTTTGGGCGTGCCCAGCTCCCCCGGTGTGCCCGCCGCACTGGCCGATCACACCGTAACTCTTACCTACAACGATAATGACAGTGTTGCAGAGGCCTTTGCCGCCCTTGGCGAACAAGTCGCCTGCGTTATCGTGGAACCGGTGGCGGGCAATATGAGCTGCATACCGCCTGCGCCCGGCTTTTTAGCAACATTGCGCGAGCACTGTACTCAACACGGTGCCTTATTGATTATCGATGAAGTGATGACCGGCTTTCGAGTGGGGCCAAACGGTGCTGTAGGCCGCTATAACATCGATGCGGATATTACCTGCCTTGGCAAAGTGATTGGTGGCGGTATGCCGGTAGGTGCTTTTGGTGGTAAGCGAGACATTATGGAACACCTCGCGCCATTGGGGCCGGTGTATCAGGCAGGAACTTTGTCGGGCAATCCCGTTGCTATGGCGGCGGGACTAGCGACATTGGAACAGGTGTCTCAGCCAGATTTCCACCAGGGTATTTTTGCGCACACCGATACACTGATTGCAGGTATTCGGGAGCGCGCCGCCAGTGCCGGTATTGCGTTGACCAGTAACCACGTGGGCTCGATGTTTGGTTTGTTTTTTACCGAAGACAGCGAAGTGACTAATTACCAACAAGTCATGGCCTGCGATACCGAGCGCTTTAATCGTTTCTTCCACGGCATGTTAGAGGCCGGTGTTTATCTGGCGCCCGCCGCCTACGAAGCCGGTTTTATGTCGGCGGCCCACAGCGACGAGGACATTGAGTTTACTCTCGATGCGGTAGAGCGAGTATTTGCGAGCTGGTGAAATACTGCGCAAGAACAGGCATTACCCGGTAAAATATCTGCCATAACTCGGTGACCCCATACCATCGACCTACTTACTTTTGGCGAGTGATAACGCTTATGAACTGGCAAACCAACCGCGGCCCCTATCCTGCGACCCGTATGCGGCGCACCCGTAGCAGTGCGTTCTCGCGACGATTGACGCGGGAATCAAACCTTACTGTGGACGATCTGATTTACCCGGTATTTATTCTGGAAGGCGAAAATCAGCGCGAGCCGATAGCGTCTATGCCGGGAATAGAGCGGCAGTCAGTGGATGTGTTGGTGGCTGCTGCCGCGGAGTTTGTGGCTCTGGGCATTCCGGCAATTGCCTTGTTTCCGGTGATTCCCGCCGACAAAAAATCCCTCGCTGCGGAAGAAGCTTATAACCCCGAGGGTTTGGTGCAGCGGGCGGTACGGGCGTTGAAAGCGGCGCATCCAGAGCTGGGTGTGATTACCGATGTCGCGCTAGATCCCTATACGGTGCACGGGCAGGACGGTCTGATTGGTGTCAACGCTAACAGCGGCGGCAGCCGCGATGGTAGTGACGAGAACTACGTACTCAATGATGCGACAGTAGAAGTTCTGGCCAAGCAGGCCCTCTCCCACGCCGAAGCCGGGGCCGATATGCTAGCCCCGTCGGACATGATGGACGGCCGCATCGGCGCTATTCGCAGCGCACTGGAATCCGCCGGGCATCACAATACGCAAATTCTCGCCTATGCGGCTAAGTACGCCTCCAGCTACTACGGCCCGTTTCGCGATGCGGTGGGTTCGGCAGACAATCTGAAAGGCGGCGACAAATACAGTTATCAAATGGACCCCGCCAACAGCGATGAAGCCCTGCACGAATGTGCCCTCGATCTTGCGGAAGGTGCGGACATTATTATGGTGAAGCCGGGTATGCCCTATCTCGACATCGTGCGCCGGGTAAAACACGAATTGCGCGCGCCGACTTTTGTGTATCAGGTCAGCGGTGAGTACGCCATGCACAAAGCCGCCGGTGCTAATGGCTGGCTGGATGAAGAGGCAGTGATGATGGAGTCGTTGCTCGCGTTTAAGCGCGCCGGTGCCGATGCCATTTTGACCTACTTCGCAGTTGCTGCCGCGCGACTGCTCAAACAATCTTGACAGATCCCCTGGTTGATTTAGTTTCGACGGATATTACTTCGGTAGACCTTACTTCGGTAGGAGATGGGAAAACCGGCTCGGCCTTATTAGTCGCCGATGAAAACTGCTCCGAAGCGCTACTCGATTCACTACCCACACACATTCAAATATTAACCAACCGCTGGGGCTTGTATCAGCACGCGCTGGACTGTGGGCTGACCGCCTATTTCAATGATTTTGATTTCTCGGTGTTAACGTCTCCGCCGCGTATTATTTATTATCGTATTTCCAAAGAAAAAGCCGTGACTCATCACGTAATAAACCAGAGTTTTTCTGTGTTGCCGGTGGGCGGGCAATTTATTTTGTGGGGCGAAAAAAAAGCAGGCGTTAAAACCTATATTAAAAAAACCAATGCTTTGTTTGATGATGTCGTTAGCGCAAAGAAATCCGGCAAGGATTATGTGGCGATATGGGAAAAAACAGCGCCGCAAGATTCAGCACTAGCGGATCACAGTCTCGACGATAGCGACTACCCTCGATTGAGAGCCGAGATAAGCTTCGGCGATAAGGCACTCTTTACCAAGCCCGGTCTATTTGGTTGGGATAAAGTGGACCGGGGTAGCGCTTTGTTAATTGAGCACCTGGATAATTTTTTTGCTGGTTTTAAGACTCGTCCGGAAAACCTGTTAGACCTGGGCTGTGGCTACGGTTTGTTAACGGCTGCTGCGGCCAGTCGAGGTATCTCGCAGGTAACGGCCGTTGATAATTGCGCCGCTGCTTTACTAGCCTGCGAAAAAAATATATTGGAGCCTTGCCAAGCTTTATATAAAGCGGCAATCGCAGGCGCGATGGATGGCGAGTCCGAGATAAAAATATTTAAGGGCCGAGTCATCGCGGCTGATTGCCGGGCGGCATACGCTGAAAATTTTAGTCAGCAAATCAATGAAAAATTTGATGTGGTGTTGTGTAACCCGCCCTTCCATCAAGGTTTTGATACGGAGCGAGAATTGACGGAGGCATTTTTAGCCACCGCCGCTCGTCAGCTCAAGCCCGGTGGGCAAGCGCTGTTTGTCACCAATCGCTTTATTGCTTTAGAAAAAACCGCAGCGGGGTTTTTTAATCAGGCTTCAACGCTGGCCGAAAATCGCGAATTTCGTTTGACCGTAATGCAGAACGTAAAAAAATAATAGTCCGTTTTACTGTGCGTTAGTTTTGGCCAGCAAGCTGTCGAGTTTGTGCCGAGTTGCACTACCCGAGGAACTAAAGGCAATACCTTTAAGGGCCATTTGTCGTGCCTGCGTCGGCTGCTCTTTGGCCAGGTAGCAATTCCCCAATATTAAATACACTTCCGGACGACGGGAGTCGATGCGCTGGGCGCGCTCGGCAAAGGCAACCGCGTTATCGTAGCGAGTCTCGCGATAGGCATTCCACGCGCTGTCGAGCAGAGAGTCTACGGCACTCGGCGCGACCCGGGGGCGAGACGCGATGGGCTCGATAACCGTCGGCGGTGGTTTGTCCTCGGGCCCGGGGTAGGGTCCCGGTTGAGGTTGAGGTCGGGGTTGAGGGGAAGGATAAGTATTGGGATCGGTCGCCGGCGGCGGTGAAGGCATCAATATTATCGGCGCGCTTGGCCCCTGGTAGATCGGTGTACAGGCGCTCAGTACCAGCAACAGCGCTAGTAAGGCTACGTTGCGTAAAGAAAAGGGTGTTGTTCGCATATGTTTCCCGCTCAATTCAACTTTAACCAACGCCGCACCCAGTCTACAACATCACTTTCAAAGTTGCGTTGGCACGAGGCATATTCCACCGGCTCGGAACCGGTGGCGAAGGGTACATAGCGTGAGCCGTTACAGTGTTGTTCCGAACCTAGACCCGTGACGGGGTCGTGCCATGCATAGGTCACCCCCTCGGGGCGGGCGAAGGGAATCGACTGGTTGTCAAGGCCGGACATAATTTCGCTCCAGGCTTGCAGCGCACCCGAACCGCCGGTGATCGGCGTCGGGCCGTTGTCGTCCCGGCCCATCCACACCACGGTGAGGTAGTTGCCGCTAAACCCGGAAAACCAGCTATCGCGCTGATCGTTGGAGGTACCGGTTTTACCGCCCAGCACCAGAGAGTCGGGGAGTTGCGCATAGGCGCTGCGCCCCGTACCTTCGCGCATGACCACCTGTAAAGCGTAGTGCAACAGATGCATGCTAGTGGGACTAAAACGCTGCTCTACTTTGAAGGGGTAGCGATTTAGCGGTTCGTTGTCGGCGCTGTAGACCGCGTTGATGGCGCGTAGCGGCGTGTAAAACCCCTCGGCGGCAATGGTGTGGTAGATCCCCGCGACTTCGTAGGGAGTCATGGCGATGCCCCCGAGCAACAAGGCTGGGACCTCGGCCATATAGCCTTCGTAGCCAAGTCGTCGCACCACATCGGCGACCTCGGGTACGCCGACTTCCAGACCCAGTCTAGCGGTCGCCTGATTATAGGAATTGCCGAGCGCGGTATACAAATTGACTGGGCCGTGGCTGATACGATCGAAATTGCGCGGCGTCCACATTTCCCCTTTGCGCGCCTTGACGCTAATTGGGCCGTCTTCAATCAAGCTGCCCAGGGTAAATTGTTCGGGGTGCTCCAGGGCGGCCAAATATACCGCCGGTTTAATGGTGGAGCCGATCATGCGACTGGCATCCAGAGCGCGATTAAACCCAGCAAAGCGGCGTTCGCGGCCTCCGGCCAAAGCCAGTACTTCACCGGAACCCACGCGTACCACCAGCGAGGCGGCTTCGAGGCTGTTTTTCTCTAGTGCGCGCTGGGTTTCGATGCGGGCCAGGCGATTGCTCAAACCGCTTTCGACTTCCCGTTGAATCTGGGGATCAAAATAGGTAAAGATCCGCAAACCTTCCTGGGAAAGGTCATCGTCGTCGTAGTCTTCGCGCAGTTGTCGTTTGACTAAATCGAGATAGTCCGGATATTTATTGGTGGCAAGCCCCGGCGTTTCGGTGACATCTAAACCTTTGGCCACGGCCTGTTTGGTGGCGTCCTCGTCGATAATGTCCTGGTCGTTTAATAACTTGAGTACAACATTGCGCCGCGTAGTCGCGCGCTTGGGATTTTTGCGTGGGTTGTAATAAGACGCGCCCTTGGCCAGCGCTACTAGTAGGGCAACTTGATGGACATCGAGCTCGTTCAGCGGTTGGCGAAAGTAGTATTCGCTGGCGATGCCAAAACCGTTGATGGATCGCTTGCCCGACTGACCTAAATAAATTTCGTTAATGTAGGCCTCAAGAATCTCCGCTTTGCTGTAGTGCAGCTCGAGTAAGATCGCCATAACGGCTTCGCGGGCTTTGCGAATAAGGGTGCGTTCCTGAGTTAAATAAAAGTTCTTTACCAACTGCTGGGTAATCGTGCTGCCACCCTGGGCGAAGCCTCCCTTGCGCAGGTTGACCCACATCGCGCGGGTGATGGCCTTGAAGGAAATACCGTGGTGCTGATAAAAATTGCGATCCTCCACCGCTACAATCGCATCGGCCAGATAGGGAGGCAGGTCTTCGAGGCGCACCAGAATGCGGTCTTCGGCTCGCTCCGGATAAATGCCACCAATTTTTATCGGTTCCAGGCGCAACAGAGGCCGGGCTTTGCCGCGGACATCGGACAGCGCGCTGATTTCGTTGCCGCTAAAACTGATTCGCGCTCGTTGACTGGATTTGTCGCCGTCCAAAAACACAAAGGGCCGGGTGTGTAGCTCAATGCTCCGACTACTGGCGGCGTACTGTCCGGGTCGCGATGGAGTGCTGACTCTGCGATAACCCAGTTGCTCCAATTCCCAGATAATATTTTCCCGGTTGATTTCGAGACCGGCGTAAATATCCAGCGTGCGGCTGTAGACGTGGGTGGGCAGGGTCCATTTGGTGCCAGAGAACTTTGCCCGCACCACGCCATCGAGAATCAATAAAGTGATGGCGGTGACAATCAGTATCGGGAGCAACAGGTAGCGGAAGCTAAAGCGGAACGCGCGACGCAGCCAGCTACGATGTTGAGTTTTCTTTGGGCTCCGTTTACCCGTGGAGCGCTTTTTGGCGGGCGCCTTGCGGCCTTTTGGGGCTTTTTTCTGTGCCAAACTGTTCTCCTGGGTTTGCGGGTGCTGTTATCGCTGTTGTTATAGGTGCGGTTATCGGCGCTATTTGAATGAGTACGGGGGTATTCGACCCGTAAGCGATAACAAAGTGCTTTGGTTAATGGCTGGCAGCGAGGGATAATAGCGCTTTCCATCCAGTGACTCTAGCCGCGCGCGCGCACCGAGTTAGCCAGGCCAACTGTAGCAAAAGGTACTTTATTACTATGAACAAATTTCACGTTTACGGCCTGGGTGCCGCTTTAGTCGATACCGAAATTGAAGTCAGCGACGCCGAGCTGGTGCAACACGGCATTGAAAAAGGGCTGATGACCCTAGTGGATGAGGATCGACAAAATCAATTACTGGGCGCATTTAGTGATCACCTGACCGTATCCCGTCGCGCCAGTGGCGGTTCCGCCGCCAATAGTATTATTGCAGTCAGCAGTTTTGGCGGTGAGTCTTACTATTCCTGCAAAGTCGCCAACGACGATAACGGACAGTTTTATCTTGCCGATATGACTGCGGCTGGGGTCGGCCACAACGGCGAGCATAATTTACCCGCGGGCGTTACCGGAAAATGTCTGGTGCTGATCACCCCCGATGCGGAGCGCACCATGAATACGTTTCTGGGCATTAGCGAAACCCTGTGCCCGCAGAATTTAAATAGCGACGCGCTGGCGGCATCAGAATACCTTTATGTGGAAGGGTATTTGGCAACCTCGCCAACCGGGCAGCAAGCGGCGATAGAAGCGCGTATCAAAGCGCAGCAGCACGGCACCAAAATCGCGTTAAGTTTATCTGACCCGGGCATTGTGGCGCATTTTCGCGAGCAGTTGCTGGCGATGATGGGCGGATCGATTGATCTATTGTTTTGCAATCGCGATGAAGCTCTGGACTGGACCGGTACAGATAATATTGAACTCGCTGCGAAGGCCATGATGAATTACGCAAGCACCTTTGCGATTACTCTGGGCGCGGATGGCGCACTGATTTACGATGGAGAGCAATTACATCGCGTGACTTCATCATCGGTAAAGGCCATCGATACCAACGGCGCTGGAGATATGTTTGCGGGGGCTTTTCTTTACGGCATCACCCAGGGTTTTGACTATGCTCGTGCCGGAGCCTTTGCCAACGCCGCCGCCGCACAGGTGGTACAACAATATGGCCCACGCCTGCCAGCGCAGGGGTATCGAGACGTGTTGCAGAATTTTATTGCCGAGCCAGGCTGAGTTAGGCTGTGCTAGGTTTGGGGGGAAGGGATTAGCCAAATACATCCGCTGCCGGTTTGGGCGTCGCCAGAAAGTAACCCTGCACGTAATCTACGCCCATGTCTTGCAGCATGGTGAGTTGAAACTGGTTTTCTACGCTCTCCGCGATGGTTAACACCCCCATCACGTGGGCCAGGTGATTGACGGTACTGACCACGGAAAAATCAATGTCGCTGCTTTCCATATTACGCACGAAACTACCGTCAATTTTAAGAAAGTCCACGGGGATTTCCTTGAGGTAAGACAGCGATGACAGGCCGCTACCAAAATCATCCAGCGAGAAAAAACAGCCTTTTGCTTTTAAGCGATGGATAAAATCCATAGCGCGGTCGAACTGTCGAATCGCCGCCGTTTCAGTGATTTCAAACTGCAGATGAGAGGGGTCTACGCCGGAGGAATCGAGCAGTTTAAGTAGATACTCGGCGTAGGTATCGTCGCCGATGGTGGCTCCGGACAAGTTCACTGCGATGCGCAGCCCGCGGCGACGGGTTTTACTCAGGCCGGTAATAATGCGTATCGCCTCGGCCACCACCCAACGATCGATGTCGTCGATTAAACCGTAGCGTTCAGCGGCGGGAATAAATTCATCTGGGGACACCAGCTGACCGTTTTCATCAATCATGCGCACCAGGGCTTCGTAGTGACCACCTGCCTTGCTCTGACTGACGTCGGCCAGAGATGCCATTGGCACAATGGGCTGAAAATACAATTCAAAGCGATTTTCATCGAGTGCGGCGCTAATTTTAGGAATCCACTGGGCGATGCGATCGCGCTGATCGAGGTCTTCCTTTTGATAGGCCGAATGCAGTCGGTTGCGCCCGAACTCCTTGGAGGTTTCGCAGGAGGCAGCTGCCGATACTAAAATATCGATTTCCGAGCTGGCGTTGCGATCGATGACTTCCATGCCGATATTGGCGCCGACTTTGAGTCGGCGTTCACCCCAGGGAAAACTGAATACTTTGAATTCCTCAAGAATGTCTTCGGCGACGACTTGCGCAAGTTCCACATGCTGGTCGCGCAGTAAAATACCAAATTCGTCGTTGCCGATACGGGCGACCAGCGCTTGCTTGCCGGCTTTGCCTTGCAATATTTTAGCCGTTTGGCACAGCAGGGTATCCCCTGCAGAGTGACCGCAGGTGTCGTTAACCAGGGAAAAATTATAGAGATCGATATACAGTAATATCGAGACCAAATTGCTGCGCTGAACATCGCTCATCGACTGCCGAATTTCCCGTTCCAGAGCGTGCCGATTGTAGAGGCCCGTGAGGGGGTCATGATCGACCTGCCAGGATAGACGCTGAGAGACACGGCGAGACTCGGCCACGGTTCTGAATACGACTACGCAACCGCTGAGCTCATTGTTGTTGCCACGCAGTGGAGTAACGCTCACGGTTACCGGTACCGAATCGCCACCGGCGGCCTGCAAGGTGGTGTTGCTGGGTGCGTAAAACACCGAGCCACGTGCCAGACACTCGGTGACGGCTTTGAGTGTTATATTTTTACTATCGACTAGACTGATCAACTGATCGGCAGGCTGATTATGTAATTCAGTCTGGCGAAGGCCTAACATTTCCAGTCCCACCGGATTGACGCCCTCAATCAAACCTTGTGCATCAACTAGTGCCACGCCATCGGCGACTTCGCTGTACAGCGCCGCGAATAACTCGCGTTCACGCAGTAAGGCATTTTCTCGATCAAGCTCGCCACTTTTATCACGACACACCAGCAGTTGGCCGTCGCCACCGGCGACGGGATGCACGGAAACGTGCAGACGCAGTGTATTCCCTTCCGCAGTAACAGCCTCAACGGCCTCGTCGCGATGGCTGTACTGTTCGAAAAACTGAGCCACTTCCGTTTCTGTGCCCGCTGACATCGCGGGAAACAGCAGGCGCAGAGGCTTGTCTCTTAACTGCGCGCTACTGAAGTCGCTCATGGCTTGAAAGCTATTGTTGACCTCTTTGATCGTACTGAAACGATCAACCGAAATAATGCCAACGCCCTGGTCGCTCAGGTTTTGATCAGCCAGGCCCCCTTCCGCATAAACCTGGGATATTTCCCTGGCAGATTCGGATACCACTGACAGTGCGGCGGAAATGCCCTTGGTGTTTTTTTGCGCGGATTTAGTTAGCTCGGTCTTGCGTACGGTCAGCGGGTTGAACGGCGCTTCAAGTAATTCCAGTACGCAACCAGAGCCATCGGGAGAGGCAATTGATGATATGGAGATGCGAAACAGGGGCAGTTCCCGGTCACCCTGAGACATCGCAGCTTCGACTATGTCCATGCGCTCGGGGTCAGTCTCCTGCGACCAAATGATATCGCCGCTGTTTTCAAGCGCCCGGGTCACCGTATTGGGCAGCTCGGTGCCGATCAGATCCGGAAATAGAGTTTCGAGAGTTTTGCCCAGCGCCTTATCGGGACTGATGTTGGTCCAGTCAGCGATCCAGTTATTCCAGCAAATTACTTTGCGGTGATGGTTAAGCACTACGATGCCGGTTTGTTGTTGGTCCAGAATCGCCGAGGCCAGACTGAAATGTTCGGCACTTTGTTGGTCTGCGCTGGTGTCGATGTTGCCCCTGAATTTAGTTGTTGGACGATGAGTCGAACTATGAGTCGCTGAGCTATACGATGCCTTTGGCTTGCTATCCATCCCGTCAGTTCCCGCTGGCTACTGAGCTTATTAATTATTAACAGAGTACTCAGGGCTAAACCGACCAATGCCGGGCAGCCTGACAAGGAGACATCTTACCTCAACTATTTGCGCTAACCCACTCTGATTGTGGAGCTTTAGCACAAAACCGGTCTCGACGGCCTCACATCTTGAGGTTTACCCGCGGTCTAATAATTCACGCAAGTCGATAATTGCGGCGTTGGCTCTGCTGATGTACGAAGCCAGTGTTAACGAGTGATTGGGTAGTATGCCGAAGCCGCTGCCGTTGAGAATCATCGGTGAAAATAGCGGCGTCTGAGTTGCCTCCAGCTCTCGAATGATTTGGCGCAGACTTATTTGGGCGTTTTTCTTCAGCAGTACGTCTTCGAAGTCGACTTCCGCAGCTTTGAGAAAGTGTACCAGCGCCCAGGTGGTGCCCCTTGCCTCGTAAAACACATCGTCTATCTCGAACCAGGAAGTTTTGATCTCGAATTCATCTGGACTGGCGCTTGACTGCGTGGCTTCGGTTTCGGTTTGGGCATCGCTGGCCAAATCGGTGTTAATGCGCTTTTGACCCACGCTGGCGCCAAGTCGCTGGGATAAACTGCCCAGGCGACTCTGCACCGTGCCGAGCCAATAATTAAGGTTGTCGGCGCGGGCAAAAAATTGCGCATCTTGTTGGTCGGCATCGTGTAAGCGGGTGTGGTAGCTGCGCAGGTATTCTAAGCCCTTGCTATATTCGGCTTCGGTGCGCGGCATAATCCAGTTGGCATGATCGAAATTGAGCCGCGGCTCCGCCAGCGACAAATCTTTATCTTCTTTGGACTGGGATTGCGAACGGCTAAAAGCCTCGCGCAGAGCTTTGCTGAGATCGCGTATCTGAATAATTACGCCGTATTCCCACTGGGGAATATTGTCGAGCCACAGGCTGGGTAGAAAGATATCGTTACTGAGGTAGCCGCCGGGTTTGTTCAGCAAGGTCTCGCCGACGTTGACAAGCGTGATGGTGGTCAGCGCACCGACTACGGGAGAGTCGGAGGTGTTAGCGACGGTCATTAAGTCGGGTTCCCGTGACCAGAACCAGGACAGACCGAGCGCGAGCAGCACAGCAAAAGCAAAAGCAAAAGCCAGTAGTACAGGCCGACGCAGAGGCCTGTCCGGCCTTTTCAATAATGAACCCCGCTTATTGATCGGTAATTTATTTTTCCAGTCCTGAATAGCCATGCCTACCTCAAAATACCAAATACAGCTTCGCGCGGTGTCTGTACATTTTTATGAATGCATTTCTGTAAATGCATTCCTGTTATTGTACATCGGTCTACTGAGCTCTAACCTACTGGCTCTGCGGGTTAATATTGTGTCGCAAGAGCGAGGAGCGCCGTTAGCTGATCTTTGCTCAAGAATACGCGACAATAGCGATCCTTGAAACCAATATCTGTGTACGCCTGTCCAAGCCTGCCAGTGAAGTAAATATAATTCGTTAAATAGTTTCCCTTGGGTGTTATCAACCATAAAAGGTCGCGACCATTGCAGCAGAGAACAGTATTGAGTTTGGCTTCGGCCGTGTTTTTGATGTCGTTACTGACTCTAGCCTTGGCGTTGTCGGTGCCGGTTCACGCCCTCGACCTGAGTGCGACCCAGGCTGGGAGCGAGATAGCTGGCAATGATTTTAATGCTACGGGTTTCGATACTAGCGGTTTCAATACTAACAACTCTAATGCTACGGGTTTCGATACTAACGACGAGGTCGATTTAACTTCATTGTTATTAAGCGAGCCGGACTTTTTGCCGGTAGAGGAAGCTTACCAGGTAACTCCAACCCTCGCGGGCAAGGAGATTTATCTCGACTGGGCGATCGCGCCCGGTTACTACTTATATAAAGACAAGTTCAGCGTTCGCATTGAAGAAGAGGGTTCTGAGCCGGGTGAGTCCCAGCCGTGGCAGCAGACTCTGGAGCCAGGCCAGCCGATTTACGACGAGTATTATGAAAAAGATCTTCATGTATTTTATGGCCACACCCGTGTCATTTTATCGCGCCCTGCTGCAAATACAGTTTCTTCTACTTCTAATAGCGTACTGGCCATTACCTCGCAGGGTTGTGCCGATGCCGGTTTGTGCTACCCGCCGCGCACCCAATATTTATCGGTTAATTTTGACACCGGCAGCGTGGGCGAACTTACTGCGTTCAAACCGAATAGCCAGGGCAATGATCTCGATAGCCTCGATAACTTAGATAGTTCTGCCGAGCCGGGCTTTACTTCCGCATCGGAATTGGCACCGGCACCAGCATTAGCCGGGCGACCTGGGCTAGGACTGTTACTAGGCTTTGCCCTACTCGGCGGTTTGATTTTAAACCTAATGCCCTGCGTGTTTCCGGTACTGTCCATCAAGGTGCTGGGGGTGACAGCGGCACACCTCGAAGGCCATGACAAACACAGCCACGGCCTCGCCTACGCCGCCGGGGTCATTCTGTCCTTTGTTGCGATAGCCTTAGTGCTACTGGCCTTGCGCGGCGCGGGACATGTGATTGGCTGGGGCTTTCAACTGCAGTCGCCCGTCTTTATTGCGGCACTGGCCTGCCTGTTTTTCTTGATGGCGCAGGGCTTTAGCGGTCAGTTTACGCTAGGGGTGCGCCTGATGAATGTGGGTCAGGCAACTACCACCGGCAGCGGTTTAGGCTCATCATTTATGACCGGGGTACTCGCCACCGTGGTGGCTAGCCCTTGCACTGCCCCTTTTATGGGCACCGCTCTGGGTGTCGCTATCACTCAGCCAACGGGGATCGCCGTGTTGGTGTTTGCGACGCTCGGTTTAGGGATGGCGCTGCCGTTTTTACTGCTGACCTGGATTCCTGGCCTGGCGGGAAAACTGCCTGCCCCCGGCCCGTGGATGGAGACCTTTCGGCAAGTCCTGGCTTTTCCGCTCTACGCCAGCGTGCTCTGGTTATTGTGGGTGTTGGGTCGGCAAACCGATATTGACCACGCCATTATCGCGGCCCTGGGTTTGCTGTCGTTGGCCTTTGCCACGTGGTTATTTAGCCGCAGTCGCAAGTGGCTGGGGAAAACCCTGGCGGTCGCGTTGTTTATTGCGGGCCTGGCGCTGCCTCTGCTAATGATCAGCGGGGCCGATAGTTCGAGCCGTGAGGCATCTAATGTTAGTGGCGGAGAGTCCTCTATCTGGGAGCCCTACACCCAGAAGCGCCTGGATCAACTGCGCGCGAGCAAGCAATCGGTATTTATCAACTTGACCGCCGACTGGTGTATTACCTGTCTTGCCAACGAAAAAATCGCCCTCAACTCGGCGCGTTTTAAGGCGGCCTTACAAGACAATGATATCTATTACCTGAAGGGCGACTGGACCAACTACAACGCCGAAATCACCCGTTTGCTGGGTGTGCACGGCCGCGGCGGCGTGCCGCTCTACTTATTTTACCCGGCTGGTGGCGAAGCCCGTATCTTGCCGCAACTACTGACAGAAAAAACGGTTTTGAAAGCAATTGGGGCGGCGAATTGAGTTAACTTTGCGCTAAATTGCGGTCAACGTCGCCAAACCCCCATAAAATCATAGACAAAAATAATCCAGTCGTGCACACTTGCGCGCTCTTCAACTGTGCACTGTTCCGTTCCGATTATGCGGTTTGAATCGACGGGAAAGGCAAGCAAAAATTTGTCAGAGGACGGCATAACAATGGCCAGTATTTTAGCCTTGCACGGCCCCAACCTGAACCTGCTCGGCAGTCGCGAGCCCGAGGTTTACGGCACTACGGGTCTGGCTGATATCGACGAGCGCCTGCGCGCCCTGTGTCTTGCGGCTGGTCATCAGTTCGACAGCCTGCAAAGCAACACCGAGGGCGCCTTGGTGGATAAAGTGCAGGCCGCCGGGCGGGATGCCGTTGATTACATACTGATTAACCCGGCTGCGTTTACCCACACCAGTGTGGCCTTGCGCGACGCCTTGCTCGCCGTGCAAATTCCGTTTATCGAGCTCCACCTTTCCAATGTCCATAGCCGCGAGGCCTTTCGGCAGCAATCCTATTTTTCGGATATTGCCAGCGGTGTTATTAGCGGCTTTGGTGCCCTGAGTTACGAGCTGGCTTTGCAGGCTGCTTTGGCTGCACTGGAAGAAGAGCCTTAACGGTGACGCGGGTAAAATAATTCCGGTTTTAACGTAGTGTTTTTAAACTCTGAAAAGTAAAACTCTGAAAAGTAGAATACTGAAAAGAAACAACAAACAAATATTTAGATATAGCTATCGGGAAGTATCATGGATATACGTAAAGTAAAAAAATTAATTGAATTACTCGAAAGTTCGGGCATCGACGAGCTGGAAATCAAAGAGGGCGAGGAGTCGGTACGCATCTGTCGTCATCGTTCTGCACCCGTAACGACGGCCTCCGCTGCAGAGCCCGTCGCCGTATCGGCACCCGTGGCCATTCAAGCAGCGCCGAGCAGCGCCAGTGCGCAAGAAAGTGCTCCGGCCGCCCCCGCAGGCCACGTGGTCAGTTCGCCGATGGTGGGTACTTTCTATCGTTCGTCGTCACCCGGTGCCTCGCCCTTTGTTGAAGTTGGGCAGACCGTCGCCGTGGGTGATGTGCTGTGCATCGTCGAAGCGATGAAAATGATGAATCAGATCGAAGCCGATAAAGCCGGCACCATTGGCGCAGTTATGGCGCAAGATGGCGAGCCGGTTGAGTTCGATCAGCCCATGATTACCATCATTTAAGCAGGGGCGCTTCATGCTAGACAAGATACTAATTGCCAATCGCGGAGAAATTGCACTGCGCATTCTGCGCGCCTGTAAAGAGCTGGGTATTAAAACTGTCGCGGTGCACTCTAAGGTCGATGCGGACCTAATGCACGTGCGGCTGGCGGATGAATCCGTGTGTATCGGGCCTAACCCCTCGACAGATAGCTACCTGAATATTCCCGCCATTATCAGCGCCATGGAAGTTACCGACGCAGTTGCGGTGCATCCCGGTTATGGTTTTTTGGCCGAAAACGCTGATTTTGCCGAGCGCGTTGAGCGCAGCGGTTTTGTCTTCGTTGGGCCAACTCCCGACT
This sequence comes from Porticoccaceae bacterium, assembly GCA_018069525.1. Classification (GTDB taxonomy): domain Bacteria; phylum Pseudomonadota; class Gammaproteobacteria; order Pseudomonadales; family Porticoccaceae; genus JAGPUQ01. The sequence goes on from JAGPUQ010000011.1 coordinate 162,157, forward strand.
CCATTCGTTTAATGGGCGATAAAGTTTCGGCCATCGCCGCGATGAAAGAGGCCGGGGTGCCCACTGTGCCCGGATCTGATGGTCCGCTGGGCGATGACTCTGAACAAATCCTGCAAATTGCCCGCAATATCGGTTACCCGGTGATTATTAAAGCCGCTTCTGGTGGCGGCGGTCGGGGTATGCGCGTGGTGCACGCCGAGGGAAATTTACTTGGCGGGGTGGCTATTACTCGGGCAGAGGCCGGTGCCGCCTTTGGCGACGAAACGGTTTATTTAGAAAAATTCCTTGAAAACCCGCGTCACGTCGAAGTCCAGATACTGGCTGACGGCAAGGGCAATGCCATTCACCTGGGTGCTCGGGACTGCTCTCTGCAACGCCGCCATCAGAAAGTACTGGAAGAAGCGCCTGCGCCGCATATTCCCGATAACATTAGCACCGAGGTGTTTGCGGCCTGTGTCAAAGCCTGTTGCGATATGAAGTATCGCGGAGCGGGTACCTTTGAGTTTTTATATGAAGACGGTGGTTTTTACTTTATTGAAATGAACACTCGGATTCAGGTGGAACACCCGGTCACTGAGATGATTACCGGTGTCGATATCGTTAAGGAACAATTATTGGTAGCCGGGGGCGAGCCGCTTAGTTTCAAACAAGAGGACGTGATTTTTCGGGGTCACGCCTTTGAGTGCCGTATCAATGCGGAAAATGCGCGTACCTTTTTGCCAAGCCCCGGTTTGGTTACGGCTTTTCATGCGCCGGGTGGTAATGGTGTGCGAGTTGATTCGCACCTTTACAGTGGTTATCGCGTACCTCCATATTACGACTCGCTGATAGGCAAAGTTATTACCTATGGCAAAGATCGGGAGGCTGCGTTGGCACGAATGCGCAACGCTTTGGATGAGCTGATTATCGAAGGCATCGACACTAATATAGATCTGCACCGGGATCTGGTGACCGACGGTGAATTTAAGCGGGGTGGGGTCAATATCCACTATCTGGAGAAAAAACTGGGTCTGTAATAATTGACCCTGTCGCGGAACCAGTTTAAAGGTCGCAGCACGAGCTTAAAGGAAATCAACGGTGGTGGAAGTAGCGAATGAACATCCGAACTGGTTACAGCTTAGCCTCTCAATAAGGGGCGCAGAGGGCGAGCTTTTCGAAGCAGCACTGCTCGCTGCCGGTGCGGTTTCGGTGACCTTGAGCGATGCCGATACAAGTGCTGCTGCGGGTGCTGGCATGGACGTCGTTGATAACGGCGCTCATCTTCAGAGCGGCGTTAACGACCTACCCTTGTGGGATGTCGTCGAGGCCGTCGGCCTGTTTCCGTTTGATTCCAATAAAGATCTGGTTTTACTTCAGCTGTGTGCGCATATTAGCCCGCAGGCACCCCCGCCCTGGCGTTGGAGCCTGGTGTTCGGGCAAGCCTGGGAAGAGACCTGGAAAGAGCATTTTCAGCCGATTCACTGCGGTGGGGAGTTATGGGTCTGTCCGAGCTGGCTAGCGCCGCCGCAGCCCGACGCGATCAATGTCATTATTGATCCGGGCCTGGCTTTTGGCACTGGTAGTCACGCGACCACCAGCTTGTGCCTGCGGTGGTTACAACAACAAACACTGAGCGGAGCTACCGTACTCGATTACGGTTGTGGCTCTGGCGTGCTCGCCATTGCCGCCTGTCTGCTGGGCGCGGCGCGAGTAATCGCGGTAGACAACGATCCCCGGGCACTGGCGGTGACACGAGACAACGCCGAGCGCAATCAGGTCAGTAATCAGCTCACCGTGTGCGAACCCGAAAACCTCGCCGCCCTGGCCCTGCCTACTGCGACCATCACCCTGGCTAATATCCTTGCCAATCCGCTGATCGAGCTGGCACCGACGCTACTGGCGCTGACCTCCGCAGGAGGTAAACTCTGCTTGTCAGGAATATTGAGCACTCAGCACAACGACGTTGCCGCTGCCTACCAGGACTTGTGCCAGCTTGATCCGCCCGAAGAACAAGACGGCTGGCTGCGTTTGACCGGTACGGTTTGATCGGCAAAAAAGCCCTGAGAGTAGCTCCGGGATATCACGCTAGAGTCGTTAATCCTTTGCAAATGCACCCAAAGTGCATGTCCCAACCATAGAGGAAGCCAAAGCCAGGTGGAAGAACAGGGCACACGCTGTCCCCATTGCCAGTTAGTGTTTCGAGTCGCGGCTGCGCACTTGAATGCCGCTGGCGGCACGGTGCGTTGCGGAATGTGCCTGACCACCTTCGATGCTCTGGTAAATCAGGTTGGCGTTGAACAAGAGGAGCCGTCGGCATCGCCAATATGGGCTGATATCGCCGATGACGACCATATTATCGATGACCGTTTTGATCTGGCACTGTTGGACGACGGTGATGGCGCAGTTGCTGGCAAGGGCATACCTCCAGAGTTAGATGATATTGGTGTCACTGACCTCGTGATCGAGGACCTCGATTTGTCGGTCCTGGAAGCCGGAGAAGATGTTCTGTCTGGTGGTGCCGACCTAGCGTCGCCGCCATTAACGATAGAATTCGATGCTGATATTGAGCCTGAGTTGGACCTGGATGTTCTGCCGCCAGAACCCGAACCGGAGTTCGAAATAGCGGAGCAGTCTGGCACTAACCACGACGTGGATTATCCCGATCTGGGCTATCCGGGCTTAGGCCACCCCGGCGCAGATCATCCAGGCCTAGATGATCCGGACTTAAGTTACCAGGACGGCGACGCCACTAAAAAGGCCATCGAGGAACTCGAGAAAACGGTGTTTGGCGAGGACGTGCTCGGCGCGGATCTCCAGAGGCAACATCGTGGATCTCTAGACGGGAAGTTAAACGGGAAGCTCGACGAGAACCAGGGCGAGAACTTCAACGAGAGCCTTAACCAAAATCTTAGCCTCGACCTCAGCCTCACTGGCAACGTTAACATTGAAAAAGTCGATGCCGCTCTAGTCTCGTCGGAGTCGTTAACAGCGGATGCATCGAAGCCCAGTGATTTCCTCGACATGCCGCCCCACCTTGCGCCACCTAACTTTACTTTGTCTGGCTCAAGTTTGACGGAGATTGCTTCCACCGATGCACTCGGCGAACTCGCCGCCAACAGGTCTGTGAAGGGCCTGGATTCACGACTGAGTCCGGGGCTGGGTGCGGTGATGATATTGCTGCTCGGCGTCGGTATTTTGGCTGGGCAGTGGTTATTTTTTCAAACGGACCGCTTCGGTAGTCAGGGGGAATACGCACAGTTACTCGATCCCTTGTGTACGGTATTGCCCTGCCGAGGGTATGAATTTAGCGATCTCACCGCGATTCAAACCAAAAATTTGGTGGTGCGCACCCATCCCCGCTACGAGAGCGCGCTGCAGGTAGACGCCACTTTAGTGAATTTGGCAGAACGCCCGCAGCGCTTTCCGCAACTGATTCTTACTTTCGAGGATCTGCAGGGCGCGGTGCTAGCCCGGCGTAGTTTTAAGCCCGCAGAATATTTGAAAGGCGAACTCGACGGCGTTAGCACTATGCCGTCCCGGCAACCGATACATTTTATTCTGGACATTATCGACCCCGGAGAACTCGCGGTTTCTTATACATTAATACCCGCGCATTAGTTTTTTTTGCGTTCTGCCCTTCCTAGTCTGCGGCAGTCACGTTATTATTTCCGACCTTTTTGATCGCGCTCTAGCGAGGCACTGATAAGTTGATACGGATTGGCCCTCACACAATTCCCGGTAAAGCTCTGCTCGCCCCTATGGCGGGCGTTACCGACTTGCCTTTTCGAACCTTGTGCCGACAGTTTGGTGCCGGGCTTGCGTGCTCTGAAATGCTGACTTCGGATATTCATTTGTGGCACACCGACAAGTCATCGCGACGCTTGCCCAGCGATGCCGAAGACGGTCTCAAGGTGGTGCAGATCGCTGGTACGGAACCAGATCAATTGGCTGCCGCTGCAGTACTCTGCGAGCAGCTGGGCGCGGACATCATCGATATCAATATGGGTTGTCCGGCAAAAAAAGTCTGCAAAAAACTCGCCGGCTCCGCGCTGATGAAAGACCAAGCGCTAGTGGCTGAAATTTTAACGACGGTGGTTGGTGCCGTGAAGATTCCGGTGACGCTGAAAATTCGCACCGGTTGGGATGTCGAGCATCGCAACGGCCCAGATATCGCGGTGATCGCCGAAGACGCGGGTATTCAGGCCCTCTCGGTACATGGTCGCACGCGTAGCTGTCGCTTTCTCGGCGCTGCCGAATACGACACCATTGCTGAAATCGTACAGCGTGTTGCCATCCCGGTAATCGCAAATGGTGATATTGCTAGCTCCTTACAGGCAGAGCAAGTGCTCACTTATACCGGCGCGGCGGGGGTGATGATCGGTCGCGGCGCGCTGGGTAAACCCTGGCTGTTTGCTGAAATTAATCAGCACTTAAATAGAAAACTGAGTAGAGAACTGAATCAAGAATTGAACCCGCAACTAGACCTGGCTACGCTGATACAGCAGCACTTAAGCGCAATGCACACTTTTTATGGCGAGCGCGCCGGGGTACGCATCGCCCGCAAGCATATGGCGTGGTACTTGAAAAACATGCCGGTATCCCAGGTGTCTACGTCGACCGCAGAAACCTGGCGCGGTCGCTTTAATGGTCTCGAAACAGCGGCGCTACAACTCGGTTTTATTGACACTCATATCGCACATACCTTGCCTACCTTACACGGCGGCGCACTGAATCACCCCCTTGTACAAGAGAGGACCTCGAACCACCGCAACCAGCATTTTACGGATCAAGCAGCATGACCCCCCCGGATACCCTGAGAGACATCCCCAGCAATAAAAATGGTGCGGCACATAACGCTGAAGATAGCAGCGTTGTAAGTAGCGGTGATGTCGAACGCACGCGCTCTCTCGCACAGTGTGTCGAAGATGCCATGGAGCATTATTTTGTACTGCTCGACGGCCACGACACCGCAGGTCTCTACGATCTGGTGGTACGCGAGGTCGAAGCCCCGATGTTTCGCGCGGTGATGGCCCATACGCGCAACAATCAAAGTAAAGCCGCTGAACTGCTCGGCCTCAATCGTGGCACTCTGCGCAAAAAGCTCAAGCTCTACGATTTACTCTAATTAATCGAAGTATTTTTAGACGCATTTTTTAACCCAGTGCTGTTTCCGCAAGCACTGGGCAAGTCATTTTTTTCTGTACGGCACCTCATCCTGAGGCGACTGTCATTGGAGCCCTCTAACGGGAATAAACATGGCCACACAATCTATTTCTGCTGCAACTGTACCTGTAAGGCCCCAACGCGCCTTGATCAGCGTGTCGGACAAAACCGGTATTGTCGATTTCGCACGGGCATTAAGAGAGCTCGGTATTGCGTTACTCTCTACCGGAGGCACTTATAAGCTACTGTCAGACAACGGCATTGCGGTGCAAGAAGTCTCCGACTACACCGGCTTTCCCGAAATGATGGACGGGCGGGTGAAAACCCTCCACCCCAAAGTCCACGGCGGCATTTTGGGGCGTCGCGATATCGATACTGGCGTCATGGCGCAATACGGCATTGAGCCCATCGACTTAGTGGTGGTGAATCTCTACCCTTTCGAGGCAACCGTTGCTAAACCGGATTGCGATCTGCCTACTGCGATTGAAAATATCGATATTGGTGGCCCAACTATGGTGCGCGCGGCGGCTAAAAATCATCGCGATGTGGCCATCGTCGTTGATCCAGATAACTACCCCGACCTACTAGCCGAACTCAATGAAAATAATGGTGCGCTCAGTCATGCCACCCGTTTTGATCTCGCGGTGAAAGCCTTTGAACACACGGCGGGCTACGACGGCGCGATTGCCAATTACCTGGGCGCGCAACTGCCCGAGTCCGATAGTGGTGCGAGTGATACCGAAAACCCTTTCCCCCGCACCTGGAATACCCAGTTTCACCGAGCGCAGGTGATGCGCTATGGTGAAAACCCCCATCAGCGTTCGGCATTTTATACCGAGCGCGATCCACAGCCCGGCAGTATTGCCGCTGCCGAACAATTACAGGGCAAGGCGCTCTCCTACAACAACATTGCCGACACCGATGCCGCGCTCGAGTGCGTAAAACAATTCGAGCAACCCGCCTGTGTCATCGTTAAGCACGCCAACCCTTGTGGCGTTGCCGTTGCGGATACTATTGGCGAGGCTTACGAGAAGGCTTTTGCTACCGACAGTGAATCGGCGTTTGGCGGCATCATTGCCTTTAACCGAGAATTGGATGGCGACACGGCGGCGTTAATTCTCGACCGCCAGTTTGTCGAAGTGCTGATTGCGCCATCGGTGTCCGAGGCTGCAATTGCAGCGGCGGCGGCGAAGAAAAATGTTCGCCTGCTGACCTGCGGTGCCTGGGCCAGCCACCTTACCGAGGGCAAAGACTATAAGCGCGTTAATGGCGGTTTACTGGTGCAAGACCGCGATAGCGGCTGGATTGAGGCAGGTGATCTTAAAGTGGTCAGTAAGCGAGCGCCCACGGCCGCAGAGGTAGCCGATTTATTATTTGCCTGGCGCATCGCCAAGTTTGTTAAATCCAACGCCATTGTCTACGTCAAAGATGGTCGTACTATCGGTGTTGGTGCGGGTCAAATGAGCCGTATTAATTCCGCGCGAATCGCGACGATTAAAGCCGAACAGGCGGGGCTGCCGGTGCGTGGCTCGGCAATGGCATCCGATGCCTTCTTCCCGTTTCGCGATGGCCTTGATAATGCGGCCAGCGTGGGTATTGCCTCAGTGATTCAGCCCGGCGGTTCGATTCGCGACGAAGAAGTGATTGCCGCCGCCGACGAAAATGATATGGCCATGGTGTTTACCGGGATGCGGCATTTTCGGCATTAATAGAGCGGTGGTGAATGCTTGGGGTAGGGTCGTGTTACTGCTGGCTTAGCTCAAAGTTAAATTAGGTGATAGTTGAGCTGGCAGGTAGCTGTAGCTGGTAACTGTGATGGATAGCTGTGATTAGTAACTGTGATTGATAGTTAAGCTGATTGCCGTTGTGACACAGGGTCCGCAGACTCTATCCAGGTAAAACGCTTTAATCGTTCACCATCCCGCTCGACATGGTCTGCAAACATCGCAAGTGGTCTGACCCAAATACCACGTTCGCCATATAGCGCTTTATAAACCACGTGCTCTTCTTTGGTTTCGCTGTGGGTGGCAACTTCCAGCACTTCGTATAACTGGCCTTTAAAGTGTCGGTAAATACCTTTCTTCAGGGGCTGCTCTAAGGCAGGCTGCGACGCTGTGGACATGGTCTTTCTCGCGATTTTGGGCGGCAATCATACTCTTTTTTGAGCTTACCTGAAGCAGGAGATTTTCCCTAAATAGTGGGTATTTTTTGCTGCAACTGTCCCTAGCCGGTACAATCGCCGCTTTTATTCAGGCGGGGAGAAGGCGGTGAATATATTAGTGGTAGGCTCCGGTGGTCGCGAGCACGCGCTGGCCTGGAAGGCGGCACAAAGCCCGCAAGTTGAAACCGTGTTTGTCGCTCCCGGCAATGGCGGTACCGCACTTGAAACTCGTATTGAGAATGTCGCGATCTCGGTTGCTGACTTTGCTGCCCTGGCGGACTTTGCTGAACAGAATCAGGTGGGCCTGACTATTATCGGCCCCGAGGTACCGCTGGTTGATGGCATTGTCGATTTCTTCCAGGCCCGCGGTCTGGCGGTGTTTGGCCCGAATCAGGGCGCGGCACAATTGGAAGGCTCGAAGTCGTTCACCAAAGACTTTCTCGCCCGTCATAACATTCCCACAGCAGCCTACCAAACTTTCTCCGAACTCCAGCCCGCGCTTGCCTATGTGCGCGAGCAGGGCGCGCCGATTGTGGTTAAAGCCGATGGTCTAGCTGCGGGTAAAGGGGTGATTGTTGCGATGACTCTGGCTGAGGCCGAGGCGGCCATCACCGATATGCTGGAGGGCAATCAGTTTGGCGACGCCGGACACCGCGTGGTGGTCGAGGAGTTTCTGGAGGGCGAGGAAGCCAGCTTTATTGTGATTGCCGATGGAGAGCATGTACTGCCGATGGCCACCAGCCAGGATCACAAGCGCGTCGGCGATGGTGATACCGGCCCCAATACCGGTGGCATGGGGGCCTACTCCCCGGCTCCCGTCGTCGATGCCGCCGCGCATCAGCGCATTATGGATGAAGTGATTTTGCCCACCATGCGTGGCATGGCCGCCGAGGGCAATGCCTACACCGGGTTTCTGTATGCTGGGTTGATGATTGATGCCACCGGCACACCTAAAGTCATTGAATACAACTGCCGCTTTGGCGACCCGGAAACCCAGCCCATCATGATGCGCCTGCAATCCGATTTAGTCGCGCTTTGCCTGTCGGCCTTAGAGGGCAAGCTGGATACCGCAACTGCCCAGTGGGACGAACGCAAAGCCATTGGTGTGGTGATGGCCGCAGGCGGCTATCCCGACAGCTACGAGAAAGGTAAAACCATCACCGGCCTGCCTGAAGCTGTCATGAACGAAGCTGTCCAGAACGAAGCTGTCCAGAACGAAACTGCCACGAATGAAAAGGACGTCGAGGTTAAAGTCTTCCACGCCGGCACCCAATTTGAAGACGGTGAAATTAAAACCACGGGAGGCCGAGTACTCTGTGTCACCGCGCTGGGCGATACGGTATCGGCAGCCCAGCAGCGGGCTTACGCGACTGCGCAAAAAATTCATTGGGATGAAGCTTTCTATCGCAGTGATATTGGCTATCGTGCGATAGCTAGAGAACAGTCTTAAAAAAGCATATTAGGCAATAGAGACCTGACGGGCTACCGCCCAATCTCGCAAGCCTTGAATATGCTCCGCCATCACCACTGAAAGCGGATTCGCTTGATAGATTTCCTCCAGGATGGCGGCGGTATCTACCTTCGCGTCCCGCGCCAGCGCCGAGTAATAAGCCGACACCACCGCTTGCTCGATCTCAGCACCGGAAAAGCCCTCGCTGGCCACCGCTAGCTCATCCAGCGCGAAGCGGTCCGGGGTCATATCCCGATTGCTGAGATGAATGGAAAAAATAATTTCTCGCGCATCGGCGTCGGGTAAATCAACAAAAAACAATTCGTCAAAACGGCCCTTGCGCACCAGTTCTGGTGGCAGTTTTGAAATATCGTTGGACGTGGCGACCAGGAAAACCTGGCTTTTACGCTCAGCCATCCAGGTCAGCAATGTGCCGAGCAGGCGCTGGGAAACACCGCCGTCGGAGCTATCGCCACTTAAGCCTTTTTCGATTTCGTCGAGCCAGAGCACGCAGGGCGACATGGCGTCGGCAAGTTTCAGAGATTCGCGTAAATTGCGTTCGGTCTCTCCGTAGAACTTGTTATACAAGGCGCCCACGTCGAGGCGCAGCAGCGGCACGCCCCACATACCTGCCACCGCCTTGGCGGCAAGACTTTTGCCGCTGCCCTGAATACCCAATAAAAGAATACCTTTTGGCGTATCCGTGCCGGCATCCACTTCACCTAAAAATACCTTGCGGCGCACCTCTAGCCAGGTTTTTAAATTCGTCATGCCACCGACATTGGCAAAGCGTTCGGTGCGGTACTCGTAACTGAGCACGCCATCCATATCCATTAATTCAAATTTTGCCCGATTGACTTCGGGCAGGTCGGATTCGTTGATAGCCCCGTCGTCGACAATAACGCCGCGCGCCAGTCGGGTTACTTCGCCATGAGTGAGGCCGCGCAGATTACTGACTAGTTTTTGTAGGGTTTCGTTATCGGTTTTAACGCGCTGGTCCTGATTGTCGCGGGCCCAGCGCTGGGCTTCGGCGCGCACCACACCGCGGATATGGTCTTCGTCTGGCAGCGCGGTTTCAAAGCGTGCGCTCAGTCGAGACAGCTCCGGCGGCAGGCTCAAGCGATGGCTGAGCAAGACCACGGTGATCGCGCCATTGCTGTTGCGCAGGGCGGTGTCTTTAAGTAGCCGGATGTTTTTTGGGTGCTCGTGGTCGAGCCAATGGTGAAAATCACACAGTACGTAAATGCCGGGTTTGCCCTGAGTCTTGATATAGCTGAGGACGGCTTCTGGCTCAAGATGTTCGTTTTCGCTTTCCAGTTGTAGGCCGATGCCGACGCGGCGGAGTCCTTCGGTGGCGGTCCACTGAAACAGTTCGTTGTCGTGTTCGCGAGTAACTTTAATTAACAGATCAAGGGCTCTGGGTTCATCGTAGGTTTCGAGTACTAGCAGTGGCACCTTACTTTTTAATACGAGACCGAGATCGTGGGCATCTTGCATAGTGGTGGTTGACTCCGGCTATTAAAGAGGCGGTTTAAAGAACTTATATAAGCATGGCGAGGATTATATTAGCAGTTGCGATGCTGCTAGAATATGGTCTATTACCCGTAAGGTGTTTGTACAACGCCGGGACGATGAAAAAATTGCGCGAGCGAGGGTTCAACGATTATGCCGACAACAACGATTAACAACACCAGTAGCCTGGATCGCCTGTTAAGCGAGGCTGATCACGCCCTAAGAGTGATCGCGGGCAAGCAGCCTGCATCCGCACGTTTTCCAGCCCCAGCGGCGAACACCACCGAACCTGGCTCGCAGTTCAGCGAAGAACAGTTAAGCGACGAGCAGCGCAAACGCTCGGCAGGCTTGATGCGGGTTAATCACAGCGGTGAAGTGTGCGCTCAGGCGCTGTATCGAGGGCAGGCCTTAACCGCGAAGCTGGAACACACACGAGCCGAGATGGACGCTGCGGCCGAAGAGGAGCTAGAACACCTGAGCTGGTGTGAGCAGCGACTTGATGATCTGGATTCACACACCAGCGCACTTAACCCCTTATGGTATGCGGCGTCCTTTGGTTTGGGCGCGGCGGCAGGTTTGGTGAGCGATCGCCTCAGTTTGGGTTTTGTGGCGGCGACGGAAGATCAGGTGTGTCGGCATTTGAGTGAACACCTGGCTCAGCTGCCGGAACACGATGTCGAGAGTAGAGCGGTGGTCGAACAGATGTTGGCCGATGAAGCCCAGCACGCTGACCGTGCGCGTACTGCCGGAGCAATGGAATTTCCCGCGCCGCTTAAGTCTGCAATGACGGCAGTATCGGGATTAATGACGCGATCGAGTTATTTTATTTAGCCTAAAGCCCGCGCTCAACGTGAATGCCCTGAACAATCTCCAGTAGCTTGGATTTCACCCATTTGTGCATCGGCGAATTTGCGGTGCGCTCGTGCTGTACTAATGCCGCTGGTATCGTCGGGTCGTGCTCCAGGGATTTCGGATAGGGCTTGCGCACAATTTCGTAGAATTCGCTTTCGTGTTTTAAGTCTTCCATGGTGGCGAGCATCAAGCAATCCGTAGAGTGCAGGGTTTCCAATGCTGTCATTAATTGATTGGTGATAAGACTTTTGCGACGCTTATGACCCATGCGGTTAATTAATTTATCAAAGCGACTCTCGACGCTGGGGTCAACCCGACCCGCAATCAGCAGATAGTATTGCACGAAGGGGTATTCCAGCATTTCTTCGAGATCGAAATCTTTATGTTCCAGGGGGTGGCCACTGCGCATCCATACCGCTGGGGTAAAGTCACCCAGAGAGGTGACGATAACGCCTTTAGGCACCGGTTTTTCTACTTCAAGCACAAAATCAATCGTGCCTGACTCAAGATCACTGATATAACTTTCTTCGCTGTTGGACAGCGCGAGGGATAGCCCCGGGGCTTCTTCTTGAAATATTCTGATTAGCTCGGGTATCGCCTGCACCGCCATAAATTCTGGAGCCACCACCCGTATTGCGCCGTGATAGGTGCCGGGCTCGAAATCCTGATGTATCAGTAAGCCGTCGATGCCTTCGAGCAGCTGTGGCAGTTGCCGCTTAAGCTCCAGCGCTCGGGGCGTCGGCACTAAGCCTCGACCGCTGCGGGTAAACAGCTGGTCTTCAAATACGTTTCGCAGGCGCAGCAAGGTTTTACTCATTGCCGGCTGAGAAACGTGCAGGCGTTTTGCCGAGCGCGTAACGTTAAGTTCTTCTAGAAGTACCTGTAAAGACACTAACAGGTTCAGGTCAACGCGGGAAAGGGTTTCTAGGGACATTGCTCAATGACCTCTGGGAATGGGTAAACTGATTATTATTGCTCTCGATTATACAGAGTATAGAAATATGTCGTGTAGGAATTTTTAGTATTGTGCCAGTTACAAAGCCCTCTCTGAGGAGCGGTATGCCTCATGGGAATGATGACAATAAAAATAATACATTTTTGTTTGTATGTCGTCTACCTTAATATGCCCGCACTTAATCGACATACGCGGTCCTAGGAGCCCGTCGATTATTCCCCTTCCTAACCCCTGTATTATTATTTTTTTGCGGGGAGCTCTGCTCCTCGCTTTTTTTTCGATTTTTTTTAGCGCCATCTGATCTCGCAGGCCCGGTAGACGCCAGTCGCATCTTAGGCTCTGTTCGCTTGCTACGCGGTAGCTGGTCCTTCCACTGTGCTTACCTTCAGTTATGCTACTTCGGTGACTTCATAGCTGTGGTTAATTTCTACACCAGCCGCACCCAGCATAATCGACGCCGAGCAATATTTTTCGGCAGACAGCTCCACGGCGCGCTTCACCTGGGATTCTTTCAAGTCAGTCCCCGTGACCACAAAATGAATATTGATACGGGTAAATACCGCAGGTACGGCGTCCGCCCTCTCGGCCTGCAATTCGGCGCGGCAATCGCTGACCTGCTGGCGGCCCTTGCGGAGCATACTCAGGACGTCAAAAGAGGCACACCCGCCCATGCCGATCAGCAGCATTTCCATGGGGCGGATGCCCATATTGCGACCGCCGTGATCTTCCGGCCCATCCATAACAACACTGTGCCCACTGCCGGACTCGCCAACAAACATGGCGTTATCCAGCCACTTTACGATTGCTTTCATGTTTCTCTAACCTCAGTTATAAGTTGGTCTTTAAAGTTTTATCAACGATTGTTGTTCGTCACGTAAAACAGCTATAGCTACAAATTTCCGATGAGTGTTGCTTTTTTGCCGCTAAAGTGCGAAGTTGCTCCTTGGTAGTGGCCACTATTTACGACTCCTCGTTTTTATTGTGGCAGGAAATCAAAGTTGTGATAAATGGCGTTTTCTCGATGTTTGGATAATGCCGGTTTAAGTCTGACGATACTGTTTTAAACCCGCGTCTTGAAGTAAAATTTTCAATGCAGCTGTGCCTTTTCTATACAGCTGCGCCAATACGACTAAAAAATATAACCTGAACAGTGGAGAAGAACGTGGTACTCGAACCGATTACTCCCCATATCGCTAAATTTGAAGAATTCCTCAACCATTGCCACCGTCGCCGTTTCCCAGCAAAAAGCACTTTGATTTACGCTGGGGATGCCTGCGACAGCCTCTACTATATTATCAAAGGTTCGGTCACGGTGTTGATCGAAGACGATGATGGTCGCGAGATGATCGTTGCCTATCTTAATCCCGGCGATTTTTTTGGCGAACTGGGTTTGTTTGGCCAGGAAGATCGCAGCGCCTGGATTCGAGCTAAAACCGAATGCGATGTCGGTGAAATCAGTTATGACGCCTTTCACGAACTCAGTAAAGTACATCCCGAGTTTACTATCGCGGTGAGTACGCAAATGGCCAAGCGCCTGCGGGATACCACCCGAAAAGTCGGCGATCTGGCGTTTCTGGATGTGACTGGTCGCGTGGCGCGAACCCTACTCGATTTGTGTGGCGAGCCCGATGCTATGACTCATCCCGACGGCATGCAAATCAAAATTACCCGCCAGGAGATCGGCCGCATTGTTGGTTGTTCTCGCGAGATGGTGGGACGGGTATTAAAGAATCTCGAAGATCAGGAACTGATCTCGGTGAAAGGCAAAACCATGGTGGTGTTTAACACCCGCTAACAACGCGCCCCGTTTAAGCGTAAGCCTTTAATTAAACATTTCCAGTAGGCGTCGGCCGGGATCCTCCGCCTTCATAAACGCTTCACCCACCAAAAAAGCATGAACGTTATGACCGCGCATGGCCATAACGTCGTCGGTGGTATGAATACCGCTTTCGGTGATCACCAAACAGTCCTTGTCGATACGCGGTAGCAAGCTAAATGTAGCTTCAAGCGTAGTATGAAAGCTGTGCAAATCACGGTTATTGATGCCTATCATCGGATTACCTAGTAACTGTGCGCGCTCCAGTTCTGCAGCATTGTGTACTTCTATCAGTACATCGAGACCAATATCCACCGCCAACTGATGTAACTCCGTCAGCTGACTATCGCTGAGTGCGGCCACAATCAACAGTATGCAATCGGCACCGAGGGCGCGGGCTTCGTAAATCTGGTAAGCGTCGACGGTAAAATCTTTGCGCAGCACCGGCAGTCGGGTGGCGTTGCGGGCCTGCACTAAATATCCGTCGGCGCCCTGAAAAAAATCCACGTCGGTTAATACCGATAAACAGGCCGCGCCGCCGCGCTCATAACTTTGTGCAATGGCGACGGGATCAAAGTCTTCGCGAATGATACCTTTGCTGGGCGAAGCTTTTTTGATTTCAGCAATGACCGCCGCTTCGCCGCGGGCAATTTTACTTTGTAAGGCGGCATAAAAACCTCGCGCGGGAGGTTGATCCGCCGCTGCTGCTGCGACCTCGGCGAGCGGCGCGATTATTTTGCGTGCGGCGATTTCCTCAGCTTTGCGGGCGAGAATTTTCTTTAAAATCGTGGGTGTGTCAGACATTATTTTCTATGGAGCTCTATTGGCGCGTGTTTAAATGGTTGGCGTGTGTTTAAAAGAGGCTTGAGTGGTTTTTCGTCGAAACTGCTGATCAAGACGCTTGATCAAGACATTCTGTAAATGCGGCTAATTCGTTTATGCGTTCCAATACCAGGCCGCTGGCGATAGCATCCTGCGCCAGAGCTATACCCTCGGCGACGGAGTCCGCGATTCCGGCAGCGTAGACCGTTGCTCCGGCATTAAGTGCAATTAAGTCGGCGGCTTTGCCAGCGTGTTCGCCACGCTGTTTGCCGAGCGCATCGCGTACCAGGTTCAGCGAGTCGGCGACCCCGCTTACGGACAAGCCATCGAGGGTTTGTTGCTTGATGCCGAAGTCTTCCGGCGCAATACGATACTCACGAATAGTGCCAGCGTTGAGCTCGGTTACCGAGGTGGCAGCGGCAATGCTGATTTCGTCGAGACCGTCATCGCTGTGTACCACCAGAACCCGCTCGCTGCCAAGCCGAGCCAATACTTCGGCCACGGGTCGGCAGAGCTCCCGGGCATAAACGCCAATCAGCTGGCGTTTGATACCGGCGGGATTGGTCATGGGCCCGAGTAAATTAAAAATAGTGCGAATGCCCAGCGCTTTGCGCGGCCCCACCGCATGCTTCATTGCACTGTGGTGAGCGGGGGCGAACATAAAACCGAGACCAACTTCCTCGACGCAGCGAACAATGTCTTTCGGTTTTAAATCGAGTCGCACGCCGGCGGCCTCAAGCAGGTCGGCGCTGCCGCTTTTGCTACTCATCGAGCGGTTGCCGTGTTTCACCACTTTGCCACCGCACACGGCCACTACAAAAGCACTGGCGGTTGAAACATTAAATAAACTCGCTCCATCACCGCCGGTGCCGACAATATCGACGAGGTGTTCGCCGTCTATGTCAACGGGAGTGGCTAACTCGCGCATCACTTCCACCGCCCCGGTAATTTCGTCGAGGCTTTCTCCCTTCATGCGCAAGGCGACGAGGAAGCCAGCAATTTGTTCCGGGCTCGCACCGCCAGTCATGATTTGTCGCATCACCGCCACCATGTCTTCGCGACTTAGGTTTTGGTGTTCGACTACGGTGGCCAGAGCCTGTTGAATATCCATTGGCTAGTCTTCAGCGTTAATTAAGTTGATTTGAGAAAGTTGTCCAGCAGGTCGTGACCGTGCTGAGTCAAAATCGATTCCGGGTGAAACTGCACTCCCTCCACTCCCTTACCTTCAACAGTAAAGTCGCGGTGGCGCACGCCCATAATTTCGTCCATGTCACCGCTGTCGGTTTGCGTCCACGCGGTGATTTCAAGGCATTCGGGCAAACTTGCTTTATCGATCACCAGCGAGTGATAGCGCGTGGCTTCAAAGGGTTGGCTCAAGCCGCGAAACACGCCATCGCCATTATGAAAAATCAATGAGGTCTTGCCGTGCATCACCTGGTTTGCACGCACTATCTTGCCGCCGAAAGCCTGGCCGATACTTTGATGGCCCAGGCAAATCCCGAGTAATGGAATTTTGCCAGCAAAGGCGGCGACTGTTTCCAGCGAGATGCCCGCCTCATTGGGCGTGCAGGGGCCGGGGGAAATAACAATTTTTCCCGGTGCCAGCTTTTCAATGTCGGCAATAGTAATTTGGTCATTGCGCACCACTTTAACCTCGGCCTTGAGTTCGCCCAGGTACTGCACAATGTTGTAGGTGAAGGAGTCGTAGTTGTCGATCATTAAAATCACGATGGCTTCTCCTTCGAGCTGGATGTCGGGTTTTGTTTTGTGCTCGCCACGTCTTTACCTAAATTGCCAGACACATCGTTATCTAAATCATCAGACACGTCGTTATTTAACACCATCGCCGCCGCTTTAAAAATTGCGCGGGCTTTGTTCATAGTTTCTTTCCACTCCAGTGCCGGTACCGAGTCGGCGACAATACCGCCGCCCGCCTGCACGTACAGTGTGCCGTCTTTAATCACGGCGGTGCGAATCGCAATGGCGGTATCCATATTACCGTTCCAGCCCAGGTAACCCACCGCGCCGCCATAAATCCCGCGCTTGACCGTTTCCAGCTCGTCGATAATTTCCATGGCGCGAATTTTGGGTGCGCCACTGAGTGTGCCCGCAGGCAAGGTGGCGCGCAGCACGTCCATGGCGGACAGGTTCTCCTGAACCTGTCCGGTGACGTTGGAGGTAATGTGCATCACATGAGAGAAGCGCTCCACCACCATTTGCTCGGTGACCTTAACGCTGCCGGTTTTGGAAATTTTGCCGACATCGTTGCGACCCAGATCAATCAACATTAAATGCTCGGCGATTTCTTTCGGGTCGGCGAGCATCTCTTGTTCCATCGCGAGGTCTTCTGCTTCGTTGTGGCCCCGGCGGCGAGTGCCCGCAATGGGCCGCACGGTGACTTCGCCGTGTTCCAGGCGCGCCAGAATTTCCGGTGAAGAACCGGCAATTTGGAATTCACCCAAATCAAGAAAATATAAATAGGGCGAGGGATTGAGATTGCGCAGCGCGCGATACAAATTAATCGGTTCGCCGGGGAAGGGCAGGCTCAGACGTTGCGAGGGTACTGCCTGCATCACATCGCCCGCGCGGGTGTATTCCTTAATGGTTTCCACCGCAGCTTCGTAACCCGCTTGCCCCATGCTGGAGACAAAGGCGTCTTCGTTCATACCCTTACTTTGCAAAGTTGAACCCTGCAAGTTTATGGGAGGCAATTGGGGTGCGGGCTTATGCAAATCCGCTTCGATTTGGTCGAGGCGCAGTTGGGCTTGCTCCCACGGTTTATCGCTGGCGGGGTCGGCGTGTACAACCAGTATCAGTTTGCCCGACAGATTGTCGAACACCACCACTTCGTCGGATACCATCAGCAGGATATCCGGTGTGCCGAGTTCGTCGGGCGGGCAGGACTTTGCCAGGCGCGGTTCTACATAGCGCACCGTGTCGTAGCCGAAATAACCGACTAAACCACCGGTAAAGCGAGGCATTTCTGGTAGATCAGGCACCTTAAAGGTGGCCTGGAATTGTTCTATTTCGGTGAGGGGGTCGTTGGTGATGCGCTGCTCAAGCACTTCGCCGTTGCATTCCATGATCCATTGATCACCGGATATTTTGAGCACCTTGCGGGCGGGCAAGCCGATCAAGGAATAACGGCCCCACTTCTCGCCGCCCTGTACGGATTCCAGTAAATAGGAATACCGCCCGCGAGCGAGTTTAAGGTAGCAAGACAGAGGGGTTTCGAGATCGGCGAGCACTTCGCGCATTACCGGGATTCGGTTATAGCCCTGCTGGGCTAGCTCGGAAAACTGTTCTGGCGTCTGTTCTTCCGTCATGGGGGTGTTCTCTTTCATGTGATGGTGAGCAGGCAAAACCTGCACCGCGTGTGGGGCTTAGCCCAGACGCCAGCGCCAACAATGCAAGAGAGAATACAGTTGAACCAGATCAGTGAACATGTGAGTTATCAATAAGTACCGTGAAACGAGGCGGCCATTTTAAAACATTTGCCGCGCTGCGACCAGCGGCGCTGTTACCGTAGATTTTCCAGTGCTGTGCGCATCTGGTCGATCACCTCGGCGTAGTCATCGTTGCGGAAAATAGCGGAGCCAGCGACAAAGGTATCTGCGCCAGCGGCGGCGACCTCGGCAATGTTGGCAACCCCAATACCGCCGTCCACTTCCAGGCGTATATCGTAGCCGCTGTCATCGATTAGCTGACGCGCCTGTTCGATCTTGTTGAAGGTTTCTGGAATAAACGACTGCCCGCCAAACCCGGGGTTGACCGACATCAGCAACAAGATATCGAGCCGATCCATCACGTGGCGAATCACCTCAAGCCCGGTCGCCGGGTTTAACACCAGGCCCGTTTTACAGCCCAAATCCTGCGCCAGTTGCAGCGAGCGATCCACATGCTTGCTGGCCTCCGGGTGAAAAGTAATCCACGAGGCCCCGGCATCGGCAAACTGCTTGATCAGATCGTCCACCGGCTCCACCATCAAATGCACATCAATGGGTGCCGTAATACCGTAATCGCGCAGCGCCTGGCACACCATCGGCCCGATGGTGAGATTGGGCACATAGTGATTGTCCATCACATCAAAGTGCACCACATCGGCACCGGCGCTGAGCACCTCGTCCACCTCCTCCCCAAGACGGGCAAAGTCAGCGGCCAAAATGGAAGGGGCAATCAAATAATCGGACATACGAGGTATCCAGAAAAGGGTTGCGAATACAATTGCGAACTATGCCGCAGAACCCGCCGTGTCGCAATATGTGTCTGCTGGCAAAGGCGCCAAAGTAGCACAGAATTCCCCGGCTAGACGAGGGCCAGCTAACCAGGATCAGCAGTCATCGTTGCGCAAATATTTTTATGCTTCTAAGCTATTGAAATTGAAAGGCTTGCAAAAAATGTTCGCGAGACGGAGAATGAAAACCATTGCGCCAGCGTTGCACTATCACCGAAAACCTTAATTAAAATAATAGGGGTAAGGTATTGAGATCAATACAAATACAAGCTTTTTCGTTGACTTTGATTCCCGAGATAACGAGCCATGTGATAGTGCGACGGCGTTTTCTGAATACTACTGTTAGACGTACTAGTACTGGGGCAGATTGCGTTAATTGGATTGTATCGAAACAAACTTAATGTTCTTCTGCAGAGCATGACGCTGACGGCGGCAACAAAATCAATAAAAGCCTAGGCAGGCTGTTAATTCTGCGTTATGGAGGGAGATTGGATTTAACTAAATGTGAGTTCTGACTAATTCAGAATTATTAACGATAAAAAAAGCGAGGGTATGTTTATGAAGTATGTCTTTTTAGCCATGTTATTAACGCTATTATCAGGATGTGGAACGAGTCCAATTGTCTCTATCACTAAGATGGGTGCGGAGGAAATAAATTTTCCAAACTCAGGGCAGTTGGTTACAAAAAATATTGGGGAGGTCATAGTAAAAAAAGGGAGTCTGGAGTTACGTGAAGCACTCAATATTACTGATCAGACACAGTTCAACAAAAAAGACGGTGATTCTTCAGTTTGGACTTGTGCGTTAACCGTAGAGCCTCAGATCATCTATCTGCGTGGAACTTACCAAACAAGAGAAATACAGGCTGATTGTTATGGGTCTGTAAATACACGACGCACACTGGCAGATGGTAGTACTAACTTTAATTGTCCGGGAGCTCCCTTAATAACGGGTGATATATGTAGAGAATCAAGCGGGAATATTTTCTTGGCGTTTTTAAGTCAGCGAGCTGAGTTAAAGCAGGACTTCGATAATCTTCAGTTTGTTGAGAAAGTCTCAGGTAATGAAGATAACTTTTTACAGGAAATAGTATATAACGGCCGCAGCGGAGACAGAATAAAGTTTGTATATAAAGAGTATTCTGGGGGTGGTAATAAGCCCGATTATTTTCAAGAATTTGAGAGTGATATCTCTACGAATTCGCGCGTAATTTTTAAAAATATGAAGCTTCAGGTATTGGAAGCAACCGGCAGCGCCATTACATTCAAACTAGAGGAAAACTTCTGAAATTGTTGAAGCCATTTTGTGGTGTAAATAATGCTTTTTTGCTGAAGGCGAGCTTGCTGTACCATAACAAGCAAGGACAACGGATAAGCCGCTGCTTCGGGTGTTACGGTTTTCGATACGATTACGCTGCTGTGTGAGGTCTTTCATGCCGCCAGTTCCGCCAAAAAAATAATGTATAAAAAAGGCCCGCTTGGGCCTTTTTTTATTTCAGCATGAGAATAACTTATTTAACTACCCGCTTCATCAGCCAGTATTTTTAGCAATTCCACATCAAACCTGAGTACCTGATTCGGGCCGATAACACCACCGGTGCCGCCGATGCCATAGGCAAGTTCTGCCGGGATAAACAATTCCCATTTGCCGCCTTCTTTCATCAGTTGTAAGGCTTCTACCCAACCTGGGATCACCTGATTAACGCCAAACTGTTCAGGGTTGCCGCGCGCATAAGAGCTATCGAACTCGGTGCCGTCGAGCAGGGTGCCGCGATAATGTACTTCTACGCGTTGCTCGGCATTTGGCGATGCGCCAGTACCTGCGGTGATGACTCGATATTGCAGGCCGCTCTCTAAACGAATAACACCTTCTTTACCGATATTCTCTTCGAGAAAGGCGGTGCCTTCGGCGAGGTTCTTTTCAGCTACTTCACCCATGGCGGCCTGTTGTTCGGCCATTTGCTTTTCCTGGAAGCCTTGCACAACGGCAGCGGCTTCTTCGTCGCTTAATTTGGGTTCTGCACCTGAAAGGGCGTCGTCAAAACCGGCCATAAATGAAGTTTTATTAAATTCAAAGGCATCGGACTTCATTTGTCCGCCGACATTCATGCCCATAATGTAGCTGATTTTTTGCTCGTCGCTCTCGAGAGCCTTATCCAGGGCGCTGTCGGTTGCTGCATCCGGGGATGGCGGCTGACAAGCGACCAATACAAAGGCCAAACCGACAGCCATTCCTGCCATTACTTTTTTCATATCGAATTCCTTTAATTGGTGAGATGGGTTGGTAATATGGATTGCTAAGGTGAGTTGGTAAAAAAGCTTAGTAAATATAAAGCTTGTTAAATAGAAGCCTGATGTAACTTAAAGCTTACTGTTCTAGTGTAACTGAATCAATGGGACCAATCATTAGACAGCACGGCTAAAAATGATTCCGTGTCACAATTTAATAAAAATATCTAAGGGCAGCCCGCAATCTTAACGAGCGCGCGCCAGTTAAACAGGACATTGCTCTGCTTCAGCTTGTAAGGGATTGCCCTCGAATAAGATCTCCGCCAGGGGTGTAGGCTGCTGAGGTGATAGCTGGCGTGTTAATAAATAGGTGGCCAAATTATGCTGAATAGCGTCGGCCACCGGATTGTTGTCGAGGGCTTCGCCTGCTTCGTTATTACTTTGGCTATTCTTACTTTGACTGGTTCGATGAATTTCCTGAAACCAGTCAAACAGCAAGTCCTGCTCTTTGCGCTCGGCTTCTAATTCCCGCGCCAGTAACTCGCGTTTATTTTGTTCCTCGATGTTTTTCTTATTACCCTCATTGCGGTCATTACTACCTAAGGCACGGCGGGCAGCCCGCAGAGGTAAGACCTGATCCTGATGCCAGGTTGCTATGCTCGCCTCCAGGCCAGGCATGTCGCTCTGCGTCAACTCCACACCCTGGCGACCAACCCAGCAGCAAAATAGTAGGACGTTCACATTAGCATGCTCATTTTCCGGATCAGCGCTTTGTGCCTGAGGGTTTATTGCGCTGCGGTCTGCGGTAGGATGCAGGCCGTCCTGTAGGTTTAGACAAAAATCCGCAACGCCAGGCCGTTGATACAGCGCCAGCGAGTATTGCCAAAATGGATTTGTTGTCATTGCTATCGCCTCGCAGTTTTAAGCTCAAGGCGACGATACAGTAAGTCGTTGACCTGATGGCCCAGTCGTTCACCTCGGCGCTCAAATTTGGTTTCCGGTCGAAAGCTGGGGCGTGGGCTATAGGGCCCGTCCGTGGCCATATTTTCAAAGCCCGGCTGCGCGGCCATGACTTTGGCCATATGTGCCGCATAGGGTTCCCAGTCGGTGGCCAGATGAAGCAAGCCACCATCTTGTAACTTAGCGCTCAATTTCTCTACCAATTCGGTTTGCACAATGCGTCGTTTTGAGTGTTTTCTTTTGTGCCACGGGTCGGGAAAATAAATTTGGACGCGGGCAAAACTGGTGTCGGGCAGACATTCGTCAATCACATCGACAGCGTCCGCCAAATACAGGCGTACGTTGCGTAAATTTTGCGTCGCAGCACCATTGACCAGGGCACCGGCTCCCGGTGGGTGTACTTCGATACCGACAAAGTCTTTGTCGGGCTCGGCGGCGGCCATTTGTAACAGGGAATCGGCCATACCAAAACCAATTTCCAGCACTACGGGTGCTCGACGACCAAACACTTCTTCCCACTCGACTCTGCCACCCGCTAAGCGTAGGCGGTACTCGTCACCGAACTGTTGCAGAGCGCGGAGTTGGGAATCTGTCATGCGGCCGGAGCGCACCACATAACTGCGGATGGGTTTTTTACGATACTCGGGGAAGAATTCGACTGGAACTTTTTGCATAAATGCGTTCAATCACTCACGGAGGTGGCGCGCATGGAGTGCCAAAATAACGCCGCCCAGCCAGCCAGAAAACTGGCCCCACCGAGGGGAGTTATCGCACCCAGCCAACGCACGCCGGTTAACGCTAATAGATAAAGACTGCCGCAAAATAACGCGATGCCGAGGATAAATAAATACCCCGTTATTTTTAATAAACCCTGTCGCGAGGTTTGCGCTGAGGAACCACCCATTAGCAGGGCTACTCCCAGCAAGGCCAGGGTTTGAAACATTTGATACTGAACGGCTGTTTGCCAAATCGCCATTGCCTCGTGACTTAGCGAGGCTTTCAGGGCATGCGCACCAAAGGCGCCCAGGGCTATGGAGATAAAACCACTAAGCACGGCGCACTGTAAAAATATTCGCTGACCTGACGCTTTGCTATTTGCCATAAGAAATTCGCCGCTAGGTGTGGTGTTCGGCACTAAGCTTGGACTGTAACGCCTTAATATAAAGGGACTATATAAGTAATATAAAAACAGCTTAACAAAAAAAAGCCGCGATAAGCGCGGCTTTTAATTTAACGGCAAACACTACCCTTCCATGGCAAACCGCATTTTTTTCATCGCATTTTGCTCGAGCTGACGAATACGCTCGGCGGAGATGCTGTATTGCGCGGCGAGGTCGTGCAAGGTCGATTTTTTCTCCGTCAACCAGCGCTGCTGGAGAATGTCTCGGCTGCGCTCGTCGAGGGCGCTCAGGGCTGAACTCAGCTTATCGTAGTTAGTTTGTTGCCAGTCGGCTTTTTCTAGCTGTAAGGCCGGGTCGCCACTGCGATCTTCAAGATACTGTGCCGGAGCCTGAAAAACGCTGTCATCGTCGTCGTCGGAAGAGGCATCGAAAGCCGCATCGCGGGCCGAAAGTCGTTGCTCCATCTCGCGAACATGCTTGACCTCTACACCCAGATCAGAGGCCACCGCCTCAGCTTCTGCGTCGGTAAACCAGGCTAAACGTTTTTTGTTGCCGCGCAGATTAAAAAATAATTTGCGCTGGGCCTTGGTGGTGGCGACTTTAACAATGCGCCAGTTACGCAGTACGTATTCGTGAATTTCGGCTTTGATCCAGTGCACGGCAAAAGAAATAAGACGAACGCCTTTCTCAGGATTAAAGCGTTTGACGGCTTTCATCAGGCCAACGTTACCTTCTTGCACAATGTCGGCCAGCGGCAAACCGTAGCCGGTGTAGGAGCGGGCAATGTGAACCACAAAGCGTAGGTGGGACATGACGAGCTGACGAGCAGCTTCGACGTCCTCCTGGTAATACAGGCGCTCGGCCAGGGCGCGCTCTTCTGCGACGGTCAATACCGGAATGGCATTGACGCCCTGCATGTAGGCACCCAGACTTTCGCCGGGAACCAGGCGGTTGATCGGCAGTAATCCCATAACCTTATCTGGAAGGCTCGCTACTAACTCAGTTGAAACGGCGTCACTTAAAACCGGGTTGTTTAAGGGAGTAGTTGCTTGCACTGTCTGTTCGCTCACTTGTTTGCCTATTTAGTTTGCTTACTTGATTTACTTGTCTGACTTACTTGTCTGGCTAGCTGATCTGCTTACTGGTTTGATAGCATTTTGCCGCCATCAAACTGATCAAAAATTGGCCGCATATTCTAGCACTGGGATGTTAGATAGCCAAGTCGCTGAATAGTTCCGCAGGCTTTCGGTTTATCTTTTAAAATCAAATGGTTATGGAATGGCAAGATTTTAAGCTATGTCTGATGTGTCAGTAGCAGCACTAGTGCAAGGGCTAGCGCTAGGGCTAGGGCTCTATCGCCGCAACATGTCGGCCCACCGCAAGCCACGCCCCGAGCACACCCAGCAAGGCGCCACCACAGACCAGCACAGCCAACTCCACAATGCCCGGGTTCAGGAGGGCCAGCTGACTTTGATAAAGGGCCGCAAGCCGCTCGACAGAGATATTCAACCACCAACACCCCAATGCCACCATGACCCAGGACAACAGTCCACCACTCGCCCCGTACCACAGGCCATTGTAAAGAAAGGGGCGACGTACAAACGCATCGGTGCCCCCCACCAGTTTCACCACGAGAATTTCCTCCCGGCGACTTTCGACGGCCAGGCGAATGGTATTGCCGATGATCAGCAAGACCCCCAGTGCCAGCACTGCGGCCAGGGCAAACGCCACCTGTCTGCCAGTAGTCAGAATACTGTTGAGGCGCTTCAGCCACAGCATGTCCAATTGTGCCGAATCCACTCTGGGATCCCCTTCCAGGCGTGCGGCGAGCGCCGCAATTTGCTCTGCACCCGGCTTGCCGGCGGGGTTTACCAACAGCACGGGGGGTAAAGGGTTTTCGTCCAGCAGATCGAGCACATCGCCAAAACCCGAATGGGCTTTAAAATCTTCCAGCGCGGTCGCCGCAGGAATATATTCCAAATCGGCAATCTCTGCATCGACCGCCCACTTGCTGCGCAATGTTTCGATAGTGCTCGCCGTCGCATCGCGGTGAAGAAACACGGTAATACGGGCGCTGGCATCGAGATCCCCGCCCATTTGCTGCACACTCGCCACCAGCACATAGAGCGCCGTGGGCAAGGCCAGTGCAATGGCAATAACCAGCGCGGTCATCACACTTTGCAGTGGCTCCACAAACAGGCGTACAAAACCGTGTGCCGCAGACTCCCGATGATGACGCAGCGCCGCCGCGAAACGACGATTTTTGCTATTACGCGCTGCGCCCGGGGTTTTTGTCCGCGCATCGGCTTTAGGGCGTTCCGCCGTTTCGCCTGCTTTAGGGTTGCGGGCGGCGCTACGTGTAGCCCCGGGACGTTTCGGGCTCGCGCCTTTCGCATTACCCATGGGGGAGGTCCGGTTTAGCCGTCGTGGTCTGCTCCGCCATTCCCGGCGTAACTATTTCCGGCTGAACTATTTCCGGCTGGACTATTTCCGGCTGGACTAAGGACGCACTCGCAGCCGACGCACTACTGAGCATTTCTCCATTTTCCAGGGTAAGAACGCGGTGCCCCATACGAGAAATCAAAGCAATGTCGTGGGTTGCGATCAGCACGGTGACACCAATGTCATTAAAGTCCCGAAATAAATTCATGATTTCTTCCGACAATGCGGGATCGAGATTACCGGTCGGTTCATCGGCGAGCAGAATGCGCGGCGTGTGTACGACCGCCCGGGCAATACCGACCCGTTGCTGTTCACCCCCGGATAGCTCCACGGGATTTTGCCGCTCTTTATCTAATAGGCCGACCTTGTCCAATGCCGCCCGAACCCGGCGACCGATATCCCGTGCTGGATAGCCAGACACCAACAAGGGCAAGGCCACGTTGTCGTACACACTGCGATCAAACAACAGGTGATGATTTTGAAACACCACACCGATGTTGCGGCGGTAGTGGGGAATTTGGCTTTTGTGCAAGCGACTCAGGTTGCGACCGTTGATCAGGACCTGACCGTGGGTTGGCCGCTCCATCAACATCACCAGCTTGAGCAGGGTGCTTTTGCCCGCACCCGAGTGCCCGGTGAGGAAGGCAAACGCCCCGGTTTCCAGCTCAAAACTCACACTGTTGAGCGCCTCATGGCCGCCGGGATAACGCTTTTTGACCTGGTCGAATTGAATCATGGTTTTTTAGTTAAGAGACTTCATCGGGTTTTTACCAAAAGACTTCATCGGTTGTAATTAAGAAATTTCGTCGGGGGATGCCAACAAGGCATCCACAAATATTTTTGCATCAAAGGGCTGTAAATCGTCAACGCCTTCTCCCATGCCCACAAAACGAATCGGCACACCAAACTGTTTACACAAGGCAAAAATCACCCCGCCTTTGGCAGTGCCGTCGAGTTTGGTGAGCGCAATGCCGCTTATATCTACCGCCTCATTAAATTGACGCAGCTGGGCAATCGCGTTCTGACCCGTGCCCGCATCCAGCACCAGCAGTGTTTCGTGAGGTGCCGCTGCGTCGAGCTTAGCCATAACGCGTTTGACCTTGACCAGCTCATCCATCAACTGGTCTTTGTTGTGCAACCGACCTGCGGTATCGGCAATAATCACGTCGACGCCACGGGCCTGGCCAGATTGAATCGCATCAAAAATAACCGAGGCGCTATCGGCTCCGGTGTGCTGCGCGATCACGGGCACATTGTTACGCTCGCCCCACACCTGCAGCTGTTCCACCGCCGCCGCACGGAAGGTATCGCCCGCCGCCAACATTACCGACAAGCCCTGCTGCTGAAAGCGCTTGGCCAATTTGCCAATAGTGGTGGTTTTACCAACGCCGTTAACACCGACCACCAGCATCACAAAGGGGCCTTTATCAACTGCCGCAAGGTGCTCGCGAAGGCCCAGGGGCTGCTGGCAAGGGATTAGAATATCTTCGAGCAAGGCTCCGAGTTCGCTGCGCAGTGCTTCGGCATCGGCTAAGTTACGTCGGCTAACGCGCTCACTCAGTTCACGAATCACCGCCTCACAGGTTTCCACGCCCAGATCCGCTACCAGCAATTGCGTCTCCAGGTCGTCGTAAAGACTGGCATCGATGGTTTTCTTGCCTAAAAACAGATCACCAAAACCTGCGCCCGTGCGCGACAGGGCCCGTCGAAACAAGCCGCGTTTTGCTGCGGCGCTTTTTCTACCCTCTGGAATTGGTGCTTCAAGCTCTGGGGCTGCTATTTTTATCTCGGTGCTGGCCTGAACGTCAGAGGCCTGTTCAATAGGGGCTTCGATTAATACTTCAGCCGGAGCTTCGATCGATGCTTCAGCGGGCGCATCAACTGGGACTTCAGCAGGAGCCTTCAGCGGTTCTTCAATAGAAGCCTTCAGCGGTACTTCGATAGAAGCCTTCAGCGGTTCTTCAACAGGAGCCTTCAGCGGCTCTTCAATAAAAGCCTCAAGCGGTTCTTCAACAGAAGCCTTTTCCTTGTTGCGACGAAACAGCGAAAACCCCTTTCGTTTTGCTGGCGTGCTTTTTGGTAGAGCACCCTCGCCTGTCGATACGGCTGGCGTATCGGACTCTGAAGTGGATTCTTTATCCAGGGATTCGTGGTCGTTATTCATGATTTTAAACAGCGCTGCGACAAGATGTGTATCCTACCATTGTGGCATTACAATCAGGAGCACTGGATTGTCAAAAGCGAGACAGCGCCCACAAAGCGCTCACCTAAAAGCCGAAAGCCAGGTGCGGATCATTGCCGGTCGTTGGCGTGGGCGACAACTTAAATTTCCAGTAGTGAGTAACCTCCGGCCCACGGGCAACCGCATACGTGAAACGCTGTTTAACTGGTTACAACCGATCGTCGCTGGATCTCGCTGTCTCGACCTGTTCGCTGGCTCTGGTGCCCTGGGTTTTGAGGCCGGCTCACGAGGCGCAGCCCACGTAACCCTGGTTGAAAGCCATATCGATGCGGTCGCTGCCCTCAAAGAAAATCAACAGGCGCTCACCAGTTCGGATGGGGGCGGCGATGGCGGCGGTGATGAAGAGACAGACGCGGAGCTCAGCGTTATCCACGGAGAAGCGCTAGCCTGGTTAAGCCAGCATCAACATGCTCAGAATAAAGACGCCCAGAATAAACACGCGCACACCTTTGATATTGTTTTTTTAGATCCGCCGTTTGCGATGACGGGTATCGACGAGCTTGCCGCCGCACTGGAATCCTCCAGGCTGCTCGCAGAAGAGTGCTGGATTTATCTAGAATCTAGCGCACTGCAGGCAGTGCCGAGACTGCCAGGCAACTGGCATTGCCACCGGGAAAAAACGGCGGGGGAGGTGTGTTATCGGCTATATCGACGTGGCTGATTGAAATGCCTGATCGACGGACTGAAGCGACGGCTCAGTTCCCTGGTTTGAGCCAATCAGGCAAATTGTTTACCATGCGCATCCTCGCTAGGAGCCAGCCATGAAATCAGTTGTTTATCCCGGTACGTTTGATCCCATCACCAACGGCCATGTCGACCTGGTGGAGCGCGCCTGCAAGCTGTTTGACAAGGTGATTATCGGTATCGCCAGCAGCGCCAGCAAAAGCCCCTTGTTCACTCTGGAGGAGCGTATCGATCTGAGCAATCAGTCGTTAGCCCACCTCGATAATGTGGAAATCCTCGGTTTTGACTATTTGCTGATTAATTTTGTCCGCGACTGCCATTCCCAAGCGGTGATCCGAGGGCTACGCGCCGTCTCCGACTTCGAGTATGAGTTTCAACTCGCCAATATGAACCGGGCGCTGGATCCCGAAGTGGAGAGTATTTTTCTCACCCCCTCGGAACAACACTCCTATATTTCATCGACACTGGTGCGCGAAATCGCTTCCCTCGATGGCGACATTACCCCCTTCGTTCCCGCTGTCGTTGCCGAGGCACTACAGCAAAAATTTTCCTGATCCGCGCCAACCTTCTACTATTTTTACAGATAGCACTCAACTTTTATCGATAGCAGTCAACGCTGACAACGCACGCAATACACTGTGCTGCGTTGCGCCACGCGTACTTCCCGCAGAGTCGAAGCACAGCGTACGCAGGGCTCACTACCGCGACCATAAACCGTTAACTGCTGCTTAAAATAGCCGGGCTTGCCGTCGCCGCCGACGAAATCCCGCAAGGTGGTGCCGCCTTGCTCAATGGCCTCGCCGAGCACAGTTTTAATGGCCTCGCACAACACCTGATAACGCGCTAGAGAAATTCGACCGGTCTCGCGCAAGGGGTGGATTCCGCTTCTGAACAAGGCTTCGTTGGCGTAGATATTACCCACGCCGACCACCACATGACTGTCCATCACAAAGCTTTTAATCGGCACTTTGCGCTGGCGGGAGCGGCGATATAAATATTCGGGGGTGAACAGTTCACCTAAAGGCTCCGGGCCGAGTGACTTTAGCAGCTTGTGCTCCCCCGGCTCGCCGTTGACCCACAGCACTGCACCAAAACGCCGAGGGTCGGTGAAACGCAGCGTCAGGCGTTTATTAGCGGCTCCGGCTTTATCCAAAATAATATCAACGTGGTCGTGCTTGCCGAGGGGCTCATTATCGGGCACTAGTCGCAAATTACCGGACATGCCCAGGTGCATTAATAAATGGCCAGCACCTACTTCCAGTAAAAGATATTTTCCTCGGCGGCTACACGCGCCAATAAGCTGATCGTTTAAACGTTTCGCTAAGTCAGCGGGCACCGGCCAGCGCAAAGCGGGCTGGCGCACGATGGTGTTAACGATGCGCCTGCCGTTAAGGTGGGGGGCAATACCCCGCAGGGTAGTTTCAACTTCAGGTAGTTCGGGCATTATTTGGGCTTGTCATTATCATTGTGATCGTCATTGAAGCGGGACGAGTGAAGTGGGGAGAGTAATGTACCTTACTTATTTAAAGTCTACTTAAGCCTTAAGCCGAATAAATTAAGCCGCACAAAAAAACCCGGCAACTGCGCCGGGTTTTAAGAAATAAGTCTTGCTCGCCTGAAAGCGAAGAACAATCCTTATTTGATTTTGTGTTCTTTGTACATCACATGCTGCCGTACCACGGGATCATACTTTTTGATCTCCATTTTGTCCGGCGTATTGCGCTTGTTTTTGGTAGTGGTGTAGTAGTGCCCAGTTCCGGCGCTAGATACCAGCTTAATAAGATCGCGATTGGATTTAGCCATGAGTCTCTCCCTACACCTTGATGCCGTTGGCACGAACATCGATCAACACTTTGTCGATACCATGTTTGTCGATGGTACGCAGTCCTTTGGTGGAGACGCGCAATTTAACGAAGCGTTTTTCGCCCTCTACCCAGAAACGATGGGTGTGTAGATTGGGCTCAAAACGACGACGGGTTCTATTTTTGGCGTGAGAGACGTTGTTGCCACTCATTGGCCGCTTCCCGGTCACCTGACATACTCTGGACATTTGCTTGCCTCGAACGCTTTAAACGGGGGCTCACTACCAACCGGCACGGAGCTCACCCAAAAAATGAGTCGCGCTTTATACCAAAATGGGGGTTTGAACGCAAATAATTTCGTGTTTTTGGCCGTAATTAGTCCTGTCAGAGCACACCTCGCTCTGCCAGCGACACCACCTCTCCCGAACCCACCACCAGGTGGTCGAGGACCCGAATATCCACCAAACCCAGCGCTTCGCGCAGTCGCAGAGTGATGCGCTCGTCGTCACCGCTGGGCTCGGCCACGCCCGAGGGATGGTTGTGTGCGAAGATCACCGCCGCCGCATTGTGGTGTAGTGCGCGCTTGACCACCTCGCGGGGGTGAACACTGGCACCGTCGATGGTGCCGTAAAACAAGGCTTCCGAGACGATCAAGCGATGGCGGGTATCGAGAAACAGCACCATAAACACTTCGCGGGTCTGGTGCTGAAGATGGGCTTGTAAATACGTGGCGACGCTATCTGGCGAGCTGAAGCTCTGATCGCGCTGCAGGCGTTCGCCCAGGTGGCGACGAGCCAGTTCCAGCACCGCTTGCAGCTGGGTGTATTTGGCCGGGCCCAGGCCCTTACTGGCACAAAAAGCCTCCTGGCTGGCGTTCAGCAAGGTCGACAAGCTGCCAAATTCACTGACCAAATCCCGAGCCAGATCGACCGCGCTCTTGCCCGCGTGTCCGGTACGTAGAAAAATAGCCAGCAACTCCGCATCCGACAAAGCTCCGGGGCCGCGCTGTAACAGTTTTTCTCGAGGCCGCTCCTGTGCGGGCCAATGATGAATTGCCATAGTGATCTCCTTATCACGCTGCTATTCCCGATAGGACGTTCTCGATAGAACCTCCCAGGCTCAAGCTGTTCTACTCTCGATAGAGGCATCCTGCCCCTAACACTAAGCTCGAATATCGAGCTTTGATACTTTTCCCCGCTGGTCCCCGCTGACTAAGTCTTTCAGTTAGCTTTCGGTTAACCGGGCATCAATGGTATCTTACCTACTTGAGTCATTCTACGAGCATATATGACCCTTCCTATCGGCTCTCTCAGCAACAAACGCGTATTACTCGGTATCACTGGCGGTATTGCCGCCTACAAAAGTGCCGACCTCCTGCGCCGCCTGCAAACGGCGGGGGCCGAGGTGCGCGTGGTGATGACTCAGGCTGCTACCGAGTTCATTACGCCGCTGACCTTCCAGGCGCTCTCCGGCCATCCGGTACACCTCGACCTGCTCGACACCGCCGCTGAGGCGGCCATGGGCCACATTGAGCTAGCGCGTTGGGCCGACGTTATTTTGATCGCACCTGCCACAGCCGACTTTATCGCCCGACTGGTACACGGTGAAGCGGGTGATTTACTCAGCACTTTGTGCCTGGCCCGCAAAGGGCCACTGGCGATCGCTCCGGCGATGAATCAGGCGATGTGGTCGAACGCCGCAACCCAGCACAATATTACCGCCCTGCAAGAACGCGACATCACTATTTTCGACCCGGCAGCGGGCTACCAGGCCTGCGGCGACGTCGGTGAAGGTCGCATGGAAGAACCCGAGCAATTAGTGGCACTAACCTCCGCGCTGTTCGGCAGCACCCTGCTGGCCGGACAAAAAGTCGTTATTACCGCGGGGCCAACCCAGGAAGCCCTCGACCCGGTACGTTATTTATCCAACCACAGCTCCGGAAAAATGGGCTATGCCCTCGCCGAAGCCGCCGCTGAAGCTGGTGCCGAAACGGTATTAATCAGCGGCCCCGTGGCGCTGGCACCGCCGTCGCGGGTGCGTACGATAGCGGTGACCTCTGCTCAGGAAATGCTGGATGCGAGCTTGCAGGAAGTCAGCGACGCGACACTATTTATTGCCGCTGCTGCGGTTGCGGACTATCGCCCGACCACGGTGGCCAATCAGAAAATAAAAAAATCGGCGGGCGCCGTCTCGCTGACGCTGGAAAAAACTACCGACATTGTGGCTACGGTTGCCGGCCTTGAAAACCGGCCCTTTACGGTGGGCTTTGCTGCAGAAACCGAAAATCTTGTGGTTCATGCTCGGGACAAGCTGGAGCGCAAACAGCTCGACCTGGTCATTGCCAATGACGTATCCGACACCCGCATCGGTTTTGGCAGCGATAATAACCGGGTAGTACTAGTGACAAGCGATGGCGAGCAAGAGCTACCAGAAATGCGTAAGACCCAGTTGGCACGAGAACTGATTCTGTATATTTGCACCCGCTTCGCCTTAAATTAATCCGTTTTTTTGACCTTGACAAGGCGCCGGCCTTGAAGACAACTTGAAGATAAAAAGACAGCGAAAAATTTTTCTTTAAACAGAATAGATACGTTACCATCGCGCTTACCATTACCACGGAGAGATCGGGCCTTGTCGTCAAAACCGTCGCCAGGAGATAGTTTCACATCTGATCTAAAAGCCCTGCTGCGCCACCCGGCGTTTGTTGTCGCCTGCGCGGTATTGCTGCTACTCCCGTATTTTATTAGCAGCTTTGCGCAACAAAAATTGGTTACTGAGCCTCACAACAAAACTATTGAGGCCGCCGCAAAAATTATCCCCTCCGGCGTCAGTCAATCCGTGACCACAGGGCTCAACGAACGCAGGCAAGCCCTTCGCGAAGCTGCGGCCAACCCACTACTAAAAACTGCGCTGAGCTCAGGCTCAGCAGACATGGCGGCTGTTCACAAACGCATCGCAGCTCTGTTGCCAAATGCTAGCACCATTGACCTGATCCGAAAATCCCAGGGTTTCAAAGATCAATCCAATTTTGTCACCAAGGCTCTGGTCGATGCTGCACTGCGTGGAGAAAGCCCACCCATTACCACGATGAAGCGGAACGGCTGGTTTATTTTGATGGCTGAGCCGGTGTTTGGCTTAGAGCCTGTAAATGTAGGTTCTGTCATTGTAGAACCTGTAATTGCAGAACCCGTTATTAATGAACATGAACCCGAAAAACGTGAAACCAACAAAAATACCATCGGCGCCATTCTTATTGAGGTGCCTCTTACCGCACTCGGCAGCCTGTTTAACGGCGCGGACCCATCGCTGGGCAGGCTTGAACTTGTCCAGAAAATTGTGGGCATAGGCCGACAAACCCTGGTGGGGACTGGAGCCACCGGCGTCGGCAATGAGGCCAAGACACCGGTTGCGGCTGTGCCCGGTTGGCTGGTGTGCTTTACTCCCTCGCAAAAATTAATCGACCAGCACCAACCAGACCTTACGCTATGGCGATCTCTTCGCGCCGGACTGTGGGCCGCCGCGCTACTTAGTATCGCTTTAGCCGGGAAAATATTAAGCCGCCGTCTAAAGCAGAAAGCTAGCTCCAGCGGCTCTAGTCAAGTAACGGTAAAAACCGGGGGAGGAACTCGATTTAAAAGCCAATACTTGCTTAAACGCGAAGCCGAAACCCTTGCTCAGAACGACTCCGGTGAGGAGCTAGAGGAGGGAAACTGCGCTGAGCAAGCCAAAACCGAGCAGACTGATGCCGGAAACCTAAGCGACAACTTAAATGACGAAGTATTTGATTTAAGCGCCTCCGACGGTGACGGGCTCGCCGAACCAAAACCGGCAAGCGAACCAAGCTGGCCAGCTCATGTGTTTCGCGACTACGATATTCGCGGTTTGGCCGAGCAGGAAATCGATGAAGATTTTGCCAGCGCCCTCGGACAAACTCTGGGCACGCGAACCCTGGACAAGGGGGAAAGCACCATTATTGTGGGCCGAGACGGGCGCCTGTCCAGCCCGGCTCTCGCCGAAGCTCTGGTGGGCGGCTTGTTGATGACTGGGTGCAATGTGATCGATCTTGGCCAGGTGCCTACCCCGGCGGTGAATTTCGCCAGTCAGGTATCCACAGTAACCAACAACGCCGTCATCGTCACCGCCAGTCATAACCCAGGAACCTTCAACGGCTTCAAGCTGGTGTCCTCTGGCACGGCTCTGCACGGCACAGACATACAAACCTTGCGCGACGACATGCTTGCGAAACACTGGCGCAGCGGCGAAGGCACCCGTGCGCACGAGTCTATTGGCGAGGCTTATATCGAAGCCATTTGTCAGGACATTGAAACCCTGGCACCATTGAGTGTAGTGGTAGATTGCGGCAATGGGGTGGCCGGTACTCTGGCACCACAACTGATGCAAAAACTCGGTTGCGAATGTATTCCGCTGTACTGCGATGTCAACGGTGCCTTCCCCAACCACCCGCCCGATCCCACACAAAAAGACAACTTAAACGATCTGATTCAGGTCGTAAAACAAGCCAAAGCCGATGTCGGTCTTGCCTTTGACGGTGACGGCGACCGCCTGGTGGCCGTCACTGCGAGCGGTCGCATTGTCTGGCCAGACGAGTTGATGATGATTTTTGCCCGCGACATTATAAACCGGCACCCCGGCACCGATATTGTCTTTGACGTAAAATCGACCCGTCGCCTAAGCAGCTTAATCAGCGACTATGGCGGTCGCCCGGTAATGTGGAAAACCGGGCACGCGCATATCCGCGAAAAAGTCGCCGAACTGCAAGCGCCCTTAGGCGGGGAATTTAGCGGGCACTTATTTTTCAGTGACCGCTGGCACGGTTTCGACGATGGCTTATATGCAGCCGCTCGACTTTTGGAAGTGTTATCTCTACGTGAACAAAGTCTGGACTCCCTGATCTCCACATTTGAGCCCACGGTTTCCACTGCCGAAATTCGCTTACCGGTGGATGATGCCGACAAATTTCCTTTGATGGAAAAAATAATCGCTGCGGCCAGTTTCGAGAATGCTAATATTAATACTCTCGACGGAATGCGCGTTGATTTCGAGGAGAGCTGGGGACTGATTCGGGCCTCCAATACCGAGGCCGCGCTAACCTTGCGCTTTGAAGCCAACGACAGCGCGCAGCTCAAGGCCGTTCAGAATCAGTTTAAAAGCTTACTGGGTTCGGTAAATCTGGAACTGGAACAAGCACTGGATGGGGCGCTTAGTTCGGCAGCTTAGGGAAAAACCACATAAACGGTGCTGCTTTTTCCAGGCCTTTTTTGCACGCCGGCGTCAACGATTACCCCGGATATTGATAATGCCGGTTACAGCTAAGGCCTTTACTTATTAACTAACGGAACCCCGAATCACTATGTCTCTCTCCAGCGATAATGCCTCCGCCATCGCCAAGGTATTGACCGAGGCCCTGCCCTATATTCAACGCTTTGCCGGTAAGACCATTGTGGTCAAATTTGGTGGCAACGCGATGGTGGATGAGGAGCTCAAGCGTAGCTTTGCCCGTGATGTCGTGCTGATGAAAGCCGTCGGCATTAATCCCGTGGTGGTGCATGGCGGTGGCCCGCAAATTGGCAAACTGCTCGCCGAACTCGGTCTTGAATCGAGTTTTGTCGATGGTATGCGTGTGACCGACAGTAAAACGATGGATGTAGTGGAAATGGTATTGGGCGGCGCCGTCAACAAGGAAATCGTCAGCTTAATTAACAGCGAAGGTGGCCGCGCGGTTGGCATTACCGGTAAGGATGGAGGCCTGATTAAAGCACGCAAGCTGGTTGTTTCCCGCCACTCGCCGGAAGCGACAGCCGCTGAAATGGCGGCACCAGAAATCATCGATATTGGTCATGTTGGCGAAGTCTCCGAGGTCGACACCAGCGTGATCGACATGCTCACCGGCGGCGGGTTTATTCCGGTGATTGCCCCAATCGGCACGGGTGCCAATGGCGAGTCCTACAACATCAATGCGGATCTGGTTGCAGGTAAAATTGCGGAAGTATTAAAAGCCGAAAAACTGATGCTGCTCACCAATGTGGCCGGGCTGCAGGATACCGATGGCAAGGTGCTCACCGGATTAACCGCAGAGCAGGTCGACACGCTTATTAGCAATGGCGTGATCCAGGGCGGCATGTTGCCCAAAATACGCTGCGCCCTTGAGGCTGTACAAAACCAGGTGCGCAGTGCACATATTATCGATGGCAGGGTCAATCATGCGATCTTGTTGGAAATATTAACCAACGAAGGCGTCGGTACCTTAATTACCCGGGATTAATTACTCAAAATGAATCACGCGACATTAGTTGTATAAAACTAATCACCCAAAGCTAACTACTCGACTTGAAATTTAGTTAGCAGCCAGGGCCTCAGCTTCCACCTATTTGATGACGATTATGAACAAGCGAAAATCTGCCTCTAAACGGGCACAGGAAATTCTGGAAGCGCTCGCTGGCATGCTTCAAGCCAGTCCCGGAGCAAAAGTCACTACGGCCGCGCTAGCCGCTCAGATCGGCGTGTCGGAGGCCGCGCTCTACCGACATTTCCCCAGTAAAGCTCGAATGTTTGAAGGCTTAATCGACTTTATCGAGGAATCACTGTTTACCCGTATTCGACAAATTCTCGATGAGGAAAATCACGCGCGCGAGCGCCTCTATAAAATTTTGAGTTTGGTGTTGATTTTTGCCGAGCGCAACCCTGGCATGGCTCGCATTATTGCCGGCGATGCGCTGACTGGAGAAAATCAACGGCTACGCAGTCGGGTGAGCCAACTGCACGATCGACTCGAAACGCAATTAAAACAAATTTTGCGCGAGAGCGAAGTCAGCGAAAATTTACGCACCGTGCTCACCACATCTGCTTCGGCAGAAATTATATTGGTACTACTCGAAGGCAAAATCCGTCAGTTCGTGCGCAGCGATTTTAATCGCTTGCCAACGGAGCACTGGAGGGATCAGTGGCAGGCGCTGTCTCGGAGCCTGTTTCAGGCACCTCTGGCTCCGCCGGAGGTAAACCCTTCAACTCTCTAAACCGCTTTGCATAGGTCTTATACAAAGTTTCGGTTTTGGCGTGATCGAGTCTGCGTGATTCCAAAGCCTCAGTTGCTTTTTGACGACGCTCATCGATCTCTGCCAAACGTTTTTTTACGGTTTCGGGAATTTCCTTGCCACCGCGCTGGAACTGCGCCGCCTGTTGCTCTACCACCAAGCGCTGCTGCCCTATTTTTTCAGCACTGGCCGTTGTAATTTCGATCTCTCGGGACAATTGGCTAAGTTTACGGTCGCGCGCTGCCGCTATCTCCTCTACTGCGCTAAAACTGGTCAGCAGGTATGTATCTCTGCGCTCATTCATAAACACTGTTTCCGGCGCGATAACCTCAACTTCTTCTGATTCGGGTTCTGGTCCCAGTGGCTCCACTCGCTCAACTACACGACCGCTGGAGTCGATAAGTTCATAACCATTCTTGGTGAGTTGCGGTGGCACCGTGTGATTGATCACCAGGTTGCCTTCGTCGTTGCGATAACGATACACATCAGCGGCAAAGGCGGTGGTGGCTAATAGCATCAGTGTCAGCCCGCTTGCCAGAACACTTGCAGGGTTAAAAACATGAGCCCTAACACGACCCGCGATAGAGCCTCGTACAATCCGTAAAATATCCATCTCGATCCAACCTCTAATTAATTCGATGTTGCTAATTTTCTAGACCCCATAACTATCGCGGTAACGACGCACGGCTATCAGAGTCTCGGCGGCAAAATCCCCAGCCTCAAGATACTCAATAAGGTGTCCAATATCGATGATCGCCGTCACAGGAATGGAAAAATCTTCGGCAACCTCCTGCGCAGCAGAACGAACACCCTGGCCCCGCTCCTTGCGATCAAGGCCTAAAATCACTCCAGCAGGTTTGACCGGATAGCGGACAAAAATATCCATTACTTCGCGAATCGCGGTGCCCGCTGTCATTACGTCATCGATAATCAAGGCCCGACCCGAGAGTTCGGCCCCGACTAAATCACCGCCCTCACCGTGATTTTTTGCTTCCTTGCGGTTAAAGCAATAAGGGGTAGGGCGGTCAAAATTGCGTGCCAGGGCTACTGCCGTGCAGGTCGCCAGGGGGATGCCTTTGTAAGCGGGGCCAAATAAAACGTCGAACTCCAGGCCGGAATTAACAATAGCTTCGGCGTAACACTCGCCTAAAATAGCCAGGCTGGCGCCGTCGCAAAAACGGCCTGCGTTAAAAAAATAAGGACTAACGCGACCGGATTTCAGGGTGTATTCACCAAACAGCAAGGCGCGTTGAGCGATCGCGAGATCGATAAAACGACGTTGATAATCTTCCATAACCTGGGCTATTTCTCCTCGGTATTGACGTGGTCGTCGGACATGGGTCCCGGCACTTTCGGGGTGAGCGGAGGATTCTACTAAAACCGCACTATTTCAGCATCCTTCATCCATCGGTTATCATACAGGCTGTGAACGCGAGAAGCGGGGATACGGGTAATTCTATGCGAGTAATTTTATGCGGGTAATAACGATATCGTGCGATGGTATTTTTCAGGCTGCCGAGCGCGGCTTGTTTGAATGGCTCGCCGAACAAGAGGCCGAAATTATCTGCCTGCAAGACTTGCGCGCGTCGACACCAGAGGTGGAGGACGGTCCTCAGTTTCAGCTCGACGGCTATTTTAGCTACGTCTTCGATGCCGCGGATTCAACGCAAAATGGCGTCGCCATTTACACCCGACACGCACCTAAAGCCATGATGTACGGTTTTGGGCTGCAAAGCGGCGAGGACATGGATGGCCGCTATCTACAGGCCGATTTTGACGAGCTCAGCGTCGTGTCGCTGATGGTGCCGCACGGCCCGGAAGGCTCCGAACAACTGCAAGCAAAAAGCCGATTTGTTACCGGCCTGCAAGCCCATCTCGAAAAAATCACCCGCAAACGGCGGCGCTATATTT
This sequence comes from Porticoccaceae bacterium, assembly GCA_018069525.1. Taxonomy (GTDB): domain Bacteria; phylum Pseudomonadota; class Gammaproteobacteria; order Pseudomonadales; family Porticoccaceae; genus JAGPUQ01. The sequence goes on from JAGPUQ010000011.1 coordinate 201,543, forward strand.
TTTGCGGTAGCTGGTATATGGCCGCCACCGACGGCGACGTCGAGCACGGTGAGGCGCACGATGGCGAACCCGGCTTACTTCCCGCTGAACGCCAGTGGTTTCGGCAGGTGTACAAGGATATTGGTTACGCCGACGCATTTCGCACCAGTAACACCGATACCGACGAATTCAGCTGGTGGCCATCGGGCACTATGGGCGAGGGTGACGGTTGGCGTACCGATACCCAGGTGATTTCCGGCAGCCTGGTGCCGAAAGTTGAGTACGCGGTGATTTATAAGGCCCGTAAATTCTCCAGCCACGCCCCGGTTATTGTCGATTACGAGATCGCGGACTCGTAACTAGTATTCCCACTGGTATTCCCACTGGTATTGCCATTGGAATAGCCGCTGGCAATACCGGTTTGCGGATATTTAACGGCACGTTTTACTAAGATCATCCAGAGCTTCCCTGCTCAGTGTGCTCGCTGCGAACCTCGGGCCACTGAATCCTACAGCGCCTGCGCAAGCGCCATTTTTTGCACTTTCACCAAATCGTCGATGCCGCCTCGAGCCAGGCTCAGCATGGCGTCGAGTTCCGTTGCCGAAAATGGTGCGCCTTCCGCGGTACCCTGTACTTCGATAAAACCGCCGGCGCTGTTCATCACCACATTCATATCGGTCTCGGCATTGGAGTCCTCTGCGTAATCCAGGTCGAGTACTGGCTCGCCTTCGTACATGCCCACGGACACCGAAGCAACCATGTGCAACAAGGGGTCGACCGAAATGCGTTTGTTGTTACGCAAATGCGAGAAGGCATCCACTAGCGCCACGCAGGCTCCGGTGATAGCTGCCGTGCGAGTACCACCGTCGGCCTGAATCACATCACAATCCACTGTGACGGTATTGTCGCCCAACTTGCTTAAATCCACCGCCGAGCGCAACGAACGACCAATCAAGCGCTGTATTTCCTGAGTGCGCCCACCCTGTTTGCCACGCGCTGCTTCGCGACCCATGCGGCTATCGGTGGAGCGCGGCAACATGCCGTACTCTGCAGTAATCCAGCCCTGGCCTTTGCCACGCAGAAAGCGCGGCACGCCCGACTCGACACTTGCGGTACAAATGACCTTGGTATCGCCAAAGGACACCAGCACCGCGCCTTCGGCATGCTTGGTAAATTGACGCTCTAATTTAACGGCGCGAAGTTGTTCGGGACGGCGTCCGCTGGGTCTGATCATTAAGTAACCTCAATAAAAATAAGATAGCCATAAATGGCGGTGTAAGAAAATCACCCGAGGGCCCTTAAAAGGCTGCATTTAAGCTTCGTGGCGAAGACCGGTATTGTAACGGAATTTCCTGACTGTAATGATTGTAATGATGGCCATAGGCATCGGCATAGACATAGCCCTCTGCTAAGATAGCCGTCCCTAAACCGCCTTAAGTCCAATATGCCAAGTAGTATGACGGCCTTTGCAAGGATCAGTAAGGAGTACCCATGGGGCACTTTGAGCTGGGAGTTGCGCACAGTGAATCACCGCTTTCTTGAACCCCATTTTCGGCTGCCGGAAAATTTGCGCGAATTAGAAACCCTGCTCAGGGGAAGTTTGCGAGGCAACTTGAATCGGGGCAAGCTCGATGCCAGTTTGCAGTTAGACCTTGCCGGACAGAACACCGATATTGTTATTTCTCAGGATCGCGCCCGGGCCTACGTCCAGGCTTGCGACGCATTGAGCGCCATAATAAGTACTGCTGCGCCGCTGTCGCCCCTGGAGCTGTTGCAATTGCCGGGGGTGATACAGGCCACGGAATGCGACTACGAAGCTATTCAGCGCGAAGCTCTCGCGCTCTTTAATACCGCAGTAGATGATCTGAAAAAAGCTCGGCAGCGCGAAGGCAAGGTGCTTGGGGAGATAATTGTTCAGCGTCTCGCCACCATCGGCGCAGAAGCTAAAATCGTACGTGCCCGCCTGCCGGAACTGCTCCAGGCTCAGAAGGAAAGGCTCCAGCAGCGGCTCAGCGATGTGGTCGTCGACGTAGATGTCGGTCGCCTGGAACAGGAAATGGTCTATCACGCCCAGCGCGCCGATGTCGCCGAGGAGCTCGACCGGCTCGACGTTCATCTGGCAGAATTCGAACTTGCCCTCGCCGCGTCCGGGCCCATTGGGCGTCGTCTCGACTTTCTGTGTCAGGAGTTAAATCGGGAGGCCAATACGCTGTCGTCCAAATCTCTGGCGACAGATACCACCCGGGCCGCCGTAGAAATGAAAGTATTGATTGAGCAAATACGTGAGCAAGTGCAAAACATAGAATGACGAATTATAGAATAATGGCAGGGCTAACAGATGGAGCCACAAGATGAGCACCCGGGGAACACTTTTTACCTTGTCCGCGCCCTCCGGCGCGGGTAAAACCAGCCTGGTCACTGCGCTGCTCGAAGATTGCGAGCGCATTAAAGTATCCGTATCGCATACCACGCGCCCCAGGCGACCGGGAGAAATCGACGGCACCGACTATCATTTTGTCGATGAAACCAGCTTTATCGACATGCTTAACCACGACGCTTTCTTAGAACATGCTCAGGTGTTTGATCACTATTACGGAACCTCTAGCCAGTGGGTGGAAGACACCCTGGCCAGCGGCGTTGACGTTATTCTTGAAATCGACTGGCAGGGCGCGACACAAATTCACCGCCTGATACCAGATTGCGTGCGGATCTTTATCCTGCCGCCGTCCCTGGACAGCCTAACGTCGCGGCTAACCGAGCGAGGGCAGGACAATGCCGAGGTGATTGCGCGCCGGGTTGCCCAGGCCCAGGAAGAAATATCCCATTATGTGGAGTCCGACTACCTGATTATTAACGACAACTTCGACACCGCCCTCGGCGAACTTCACGCGGTCGTGCAGGGCCAACGTCTGCGTTTGGATGTACAGCAAGACAAACACGCCGAGCTGTTAAGCGCCTTGCTCAGCTAAGCCTTCGAGCGCGGGTAAGCGGCGCTGCAAACATCGCTATCCGAATATCAAAGTTTAAGTTAAAATAGCCGGTTCAGTATTTGTTATTCTCATTCATACCAATACGTTCGTATACATTTAGAGGTTCAAGATGGCTCGCATTACCGTGGAAGATTGCCTGGAAAACGTTGAAAATCGCTTTGAACTAGTGATGATTGGGGCCAAACGGGCGCGTCAGCTTGCCAACGGTACCAAAACCCCAATGGTGGAATGGGAAAATGACAAGCCCACCGTCGTCGCCCTCCGCGAAATCGCCGAGGGTTTTATCGACTCGAGCATTCTTAGTCAAACGGAAGAAATCGAAGAATTCCTGACTTTGGATATGGCCGAGGAAGCGTTTAGTGGTGTCAGCAGTGACGACAGCAATAGCGATGACGCTTCGCCCAGCCCGCTAGTAGAAGAATAAGCTTCGGGGGAGTGTGTGTTGGAGGCTGTAGAATCCCTGCAAAGCAAACTTTCCTCCTACCTTCCATCGTCTGATGTACGGCGCGTATTACGCGCCTACGAATTCGCCCATCGCGGGCACGAAGGCCAGCTCCGCCACAGCGGCGAACCCTACATAACCCACCCCGTAGCCGTCACTCATATCCTCGCCGACATGCACATGGATAGCGAGGGCTTGATGGCGGCACTGCTGCACGATGTCATCGAAGATACGCCGGTTACCCGGGGGCAGTTGAGTCGTCGTTTTGGCCGCAAAGTCTCCGCCCTGGTCGACGGCGTCAGCAAGCTTAGCGAAATTGAATTCTCCTCGCGCGCCGAACAGCAAGCCGAGAACTTCCAAAAGATGGCTCTGGCCATGTCGCGAGATATTCGTGTGGTGCTGGTCAAGCTTGCCGACCGCCTGCACAATATGCGCACCCTCGGTGTGCTACCGCCAAAAAAACGCCGCCGCATCGCCCGTGAAACCCTCGATATTTACGCCCCGCTAGCTCAACGCCTGGGCATGAACGATATGCGCGTGGAGTTTGAAGAACTGGGTTTTGCTGCACTGTATCCGCTACGTCACTCGCGCATTCGCGAAGCTCTGAATCAAGCCCGGGGCCGACGCCGGGAAATCGTCACTGAGATTCAGGGCGCTTTAGATAACCGACTTAAAATCGAAAACATTTCCGCCACGGTAAGCGGTCGTGAAAAACATCTCTGGAGTATCTACCAGAAGATGAAAACTAAAAAGCGTTCGTTTAAATCGCTGATGGACGTATTTGCGTTTCGCATCGTGGTAGAAAGCGTTGACGAATGCTATAGGGTATTGGGGGTTATTCATAATCTCTACAAACCCATCTCGGGCGAATTCAAAGACTATATTGCCATTCCCAAGTCTAACGGTTACCAGTCGCTGCACACGGCCTTAGTGGGCATGCACGGCGTGCCCATTGAAGTTCAGGTCCGTACCCGAGAAATGGATGATCTTGCTAATTTCGGCATTGCCTCCCACTGGTTTTATAAGTCCGGCCTGGAGCGCGCCCAAAATAGTGAATCCCGCGCGGGTCGCTGGGTTAAGGGTCTGTTGGAGATCCAGCAGCAGGCGGGCAATTCGCTAGAATTTATCGAGCACGTCAAAACCGACTTGTTTCCCGATGAGGTGTATCTGTTCACTCCCGGTGGAGACATTATCGAATTACCCAGCGGTGTAACGGCGGTGGATTTCGCCTACGCCGTACACACCCAGGTCGGCAATACCTGCGTGGCATGTGAAATCAACGGTCAGCTCAGTCCCCTGTCACAGGGCCTGGAAAGCGGACAGCGCGTACGTATCGTTACCGCACCCGGCGCGCAACCCAATCCGGCCTGGCTTAATTTTGTAATTACCGCCAAAGCCCGCAGCGCCATTCGTCATTTTTTGAAAACCCAGCAACATGAAGAATCCGTCGATCTGGGTAAACGTATGCTGGACGGAGCCCTGGCTAACTTTAATACCAGTTATAAAAAAATTCGCAAATCCCAGATCAAAACGTTGTTAAAAGAAACTGGAGCGCCCACGTTTGAAAGTGTACTCCAGCAAATTGGTATGGGTGATCGAGTGGCCTATGCGGTAGCCAACATATTAGTGCCGGAAAACAAGCGCGGCGAGGCGACCAACAGCCGGACTAATTCGCCGATTGTCATCGAAAATAGTGACGACCTGATCACCAGCTTTGCGCGCTGTTGTTATCCCATTCCCGGCGATCTTATCCTCGGCCATATCAGTCCCGGACGTGGACTGGTGGTGCATCGGGAATCCTGTAAAAACCTCGCCAACATTCGCCATAATCGCGAAAAATCAATGCCCCTGAGTTGGTCATCCACAGTTACTGGAGAATTTCCGGTCGAGTTAAAGCTGGAGGTGGCCTCGGAGCGGGGAATTATTGCCACGCTAGCCAGCCGCATGGCCGAACAGGAAGCCACCATCGAACGCATTAATGTCGACGAACGCGACACTCACACCAGCGTGGTGAATATCGTGCTCGAAACCCGAGACCGGATACATCTGGCTAATATAATACGTCGCATGCGCACGCTAAAGTCGGTGCACAGCGTGCACCGCGTCAAAAACTGAGGATAACTTTATGCCCAACAAGGCCGTCATACACACCGAGCATGCCCCTGCGGCCATCGGTACTTACTCGCAAGCCGTCAAGGTCGGCAACACCGTTTATCTCTCTGGGCAGATTCCCCTGCTACCCGAAACCATGACGTTGGTTGAGGGCGATATAAGCGCGCAAATTACCCAGGTGTTCCAAAATTTAAGTGCGGTGTGCGAAGCCGCAGGGGGCGATCTTAACGACCTGGTGAAGCTCAATATTTTCCTCACCGACCTCGGTCACTTTGCCACCGTCAACGAAATCATGGCGCAATTTTTTACCGCCCCCTATCCGGCGCGGGCGGCCATCGGCGTAAAATCTTTGCCCAAAGATGCCGCGGTAGAAATGGATGGGATTATGGTGGTTTAAGGCCACCCAACACGCTCGGCTTTCAGCCCTGTTCGTGAGCCAACAACCAACGTTTGGTATCTAAGCCACCGGCGAAACCGGTTAAAGAACCATCTTTACCGATAATGCGGTGGCAGGGCACTACAATCGGTATCGGATTTTTACTGTTCGCCATGCCCACTGCCCGCGATGCTTTGGGTTTAACGATAGCCGCGGCAATATCCCCATAACTGGCAGTCCTGCCGTAACCTATCTGTTGTAATTGCCGCCAAACGGTTTTTTGAAATTCAGTGCCGCTCGGGCGGAGAGGCAGATCAAAGGTTTTTAATTTCCCATCAAAATAATCTTGCAGTTGATTGATGGCCATATCAACGATGCGGTTCGAGTGCTTTGTGTCTCGTTGATCTGGCGACTTATTATTGGGCGATTTGCTATTAGGCTCTTTATTAGGGAAACGAATTTCGGTTATGCCTTCGTCATTGGCGAAAACTGTCAAGGGGCCAATAGGACTTGGCATTTTTTTCCAAAATAAATCACTCTGCAACGAGCTGTTTTCTGAAACCACATTTTTTTTAACGCTCATAAAAACTCCTATTCTTTTGTGCACATTACTCGGCGGCCACACCGTACTTTATGGCTGCGCATCAACCGACAGGCTTTCCCATAATAATAAGGTCGCGTAGCTTCCCCAGGGACTCACATCTTCGACGCTTACTGGAGTAAGCGATTCCAAACCGTCAGGCTTCAGTTTTTTCAAAGCATTTTTTACACCGAGATCGCCAAGTAAAAAAATATCCGGATCACCCATGCGGAAGGCTGCGTATTGCACGGTCCACGGCCCAATACCGGGAATGGCCAGCCAGTCCTCAAACGCGGTTTGCTTGACTGAAGCCTGTCTATTTTCATCGCCCATTACGTGCCTTGCTAGCAAGCGCAATGCTTGTCGACGTTTGTCCGGCATCGCCAGGAATTCCAGCTTTGAGCGTGCGACCGCTGCTGGCTCGGGGAAAAGTATAGTGGGGCTGTTACCCGCGGACTTTTCATCCCCCCGACTTAGCGGCACACCCAGCTCGTTCACCAAACGAGTGACCATATTATGCGCGGCCTTAACCGACACTTGCTGACCAAGAATAGCTCGGGTTCCCGCTTCAAAGGCCGCCCACATTCCCGGTAAGCGCAAGCCTTTGCGCACAACCGGCGCCAGCACCGCATTACCTCCCAGGTGTCGTGAAATAGCTTTTGTATCTGCATCAAGATCCAGCAGACGACGAATTTTCTGAACGACCGCCAGTGTGTGTTGGGGTTCTGATAACGCAAGTTCAATACTAAACCCATCTTTATCCGGCCGATGGATCGCGGTAAACCAACCGACGCAGCCCTGGTAAGAAAAACTTCGGCTGTAGCTGTTGTCACTCAGCACCTCCAGGCCCGCAATTTGTCGGGCCCGGTAAAATTCCCGTACTGCTGCCCAATCGTAGGGTGGTCGATAACTGAGAAATAAAGCGAGGGTTCCGCTCTCCAATCGTAGGTTTGGCGATATTTTTTTGGCAGCGCTTCGGCGCAATTGCCGGGGGTTTGAGCCCATCAGTTCGGCAAATACCGTATTAAAGCGCCGGGTACTACCAAAACCAGCAATATTGGCTACTTCAGTCACTGGTAATGTCGTTTGTTGCAGTAATTGTTTGGCAAATAAGGCGCGGCGGAAATTCACATATTTTTTCGGTGACGTACCTAAGTGCTGCTGAAATAATTTGCGTAGGTAGCGATCACTCACGCCTAGCCGTTCCGCGAATTGCGGCAGGGATTGGCCGGCCCACTCGCCATCGTCAATCATTCGTACCGCACGGATCAGTGTCGTTTCCGCGCCTCGCCAGGCGGGAGAACCCGGAGCCGCTTCGGGCCGACAACGTAGACAGGGCCGCAACCCGGCTTGCGCAGCACCGAGCGCGGTCGCATAGTAAGTTACATTAGTTTCCTTCGGCGGTGTTGCCGGACAAATCGATCGGCAAAAAATCCCGGTGGTACGTACACCGGTAAAAAACAGGCCATCGAAACGGGCGTCGCGAGCGAGACGCGCCTTGCTGCAAACCGACTGAGTTAAAGCAGGTTTGTTTAAGGTAGAACGATCAAATGATTGAGCAGCACCCGGAGTCATAGCAGCAGTGTAGCTCGGCCTTGCGTATAAACCAGCCGTTTTCGGAACTTTAAGTAAAACCCTAATTCCCGACTGTATAACCAACTACAGCCTCACTATCGAATTAGAGTTGGCGAATCCATTGTCGCCAGTCTTTATCCAGGGCCTTGATTCCGCCGGGGTAGTGGCTAGCGAAATCTCCAGACAGGCCGCCTTTTAAGGCATTTATGCGTTCTGGCGTCGATAATAAAAATCGCATCAATGACCAGGCGATCATATAGCGACGGCGCTCCGCTCGCCGACCCTCCCCCGACCATTTGTCGCGGTAATTGAAGTAATTTTGTGCTGGCTCCAACGAGCCTTCACGGAGCTTGTGCTGAATTTTTCTCGTCCATTCATCATTTTTTCTAAATACCATCTTTCCTCGAGTATAGGTGCTGCTTTCAAACACCTCGGCGATACCCTCGCTGATCCAAGGCGATACATTGTATTTTCTCATCGCCATTATCGCGTGGGAGGCCTCGTGAAACAGCACGCCCATCGTCGCCTCGGCAAATTCTGTGCCGTGCATCAATACTTCCCGATTGCGGTGCGAATAGTGGCTACGGTAATATGGCAGACTGCCGCTAGTCTCTGCCTGATAACGCTCGAAGCTATGATGGTCGCCGAATATTTTTATTTTGACTGGCCACGGGGCAACAGGGTCCCAACCTAAAGATTCCACATAAAATGTATACATCCCTCTGATCTGATTTCCGATAAGGTTTAGGCGCTCCTTGCTCATCCCGTACCCAATCAATTCAATGTGAATTTTGACTGTTATTTTTTCTTCTTTTCTATCTTCGACCAGTTTAGGTAATTCAGTATCGCCCAACTCTTCAAATTCCCCGAACTCTATAAAATTTCCTTCCTTAGAGATTTTTTCACTAATCTCTTCGGATTTTCTATCGGCCACGTTTCTCTCAGAAAAATGTGTGACGCCCTCCTCGTCCACCCACGTGTAAATCTCTCCATACGCCTTCGCATAGAAAATTAGCATAACCAAAAGAACCAAGTAGTGTCGCATAAAAATTTGATCTATTGCCCGCTTAAGATAATACCGGCGTTAATGCATGTATTGAATGTCAGTGGAACGTCATTATTTTATACTATACTTGAGAACATATTATCTTTCGCGAGGCGACCTCAATGAAAATCGACATTATTTCCGACGTGGTCTGCCCCTGGTGCTACGTCGGCAAAAAGAACCTCGAAGCGGCTATGGCCCAGCGCCCGGAAATCTCGTTTGAGATTCAGTGGTTTCCCTACCAGCTACATCCGGAGGCACCGGTAGCGGGTTACAACTACCACCAAACCATCGAGCGCAAGTATGGCAAAGCCCAAGCCTCTGCAATGTTTGAGAATCTAGCCCGTGCCGGGCAGGCCGCAGATATCGACTTTCATCTCGATAAAATCGAACTCGGGGCAAACACCCTGCAAGCCCATCGCTTGCTGGATCTGGCCTGGCATCAAGGTTTACAAAACGAACTTGCCGAGGCCTTGTTCAAGGCTTATTTTTGTGAGGGTGAGTTTGTCGGAGATGACACGGTTTTAACGAAGTTAGCGGGCGAGGTCGGAATGGATCGCCACGAGGTGAGTGATTACCTTGCCAGCGACGCCGGCAGCGAACTCGTTAGAAAACAAATCGCGTTCGCCCGGCAGAATGACGTCACCGGCGTGCCCTCATTTAGCTTCGACGGTATGTTTGCGATTAGCGGCGGCCAGGCGGTGGAAGTCTTTGTTTCCATGATCGACCGCATCAATAACAAATCCCAGGCCAACGCGTCCTGAGCTACATCGTTTACCAAAACGTTTTGAGTTTTGCCTGCTAACAGGGTCGTAGGGTGAATCAGTCACTCTTTTTCTAATACACTTTTTCTAGCACAAAGCCTTCATAATTTTTTTCAGCAACCTCGTCAAGCCTTCGGTAAAAATTCGGTCCGCCCAGATACACGGTAAACTGGCGATGTTTACCGGGAATATTAGCGCCCGAATACCACGAATCTATATCTGCCGAAAACATGGTTTGTCCGGCAATTTCAGCTACCTCCTGTCCCCACGCCTCTTCCGCAGCAGCTGTCGGCTCAATCACACCCTGTCCCTGCTCCCGCAGGTAATGAATGCAGTCTCTAATCCAGTCGGACTGCAACTCTGCGCCCAGGGGCATATTGAACAGTACCGACGGCGATTCCGGCCCGTGGATCATAAACAGGTTCGGAAACTCAGGGATGGTCATTCCAAGATACGTACTGAAGCGTTCGGCCCACTTATCTTTAAGGCTAATGCCACCCCGACCGCGGGGATTCAAACCTACAAATGCCCCCGTAATGGCATCGTAACCGGTGGCGAAAATCAGAATATCCAGTGCGTGTTCTTCGCCAGCTACTGTGCGTATACCCGTAGGGGTAATCGTCTCAATGGCATCCTCACGCAGATCTACCAGAGTGACATTATCGCGGTTGTAGGTCGCGTAATACCCCTTATCGAGCACCTGTCTTTTGGTACCCACTTGGTAGTCAGGTAGTAGTTTTTCAAGCACAGCGGGGTCATCTACCAGGTCGCGAATTTTGGCGCGCATAAATTCTGCCAACTCGGCGTTGGCCTCTTCATTGGTGAGAATATCGGAGTAGCTATCAAACAAAATACTGAGGCCGCCTTTACGCCAGAGTTTTTCATACAACTCCCGACGTTGCTCGGCCGAGTGATCCCGCGATGAGAGTTTTGGTGCCGGGTAGGGAGCTCCGAGGGGCGACTTCATCATCTGGTCGCGAACCGTCGCCCAGTTTTTTCGCGCCTCACTCACAAAAGCTGGATCCAGAGGGCGATTGCCAGCGGGGATAGTGAACTGCGGAGTACGCTGAAAAACTGTGAGATGTGCAGCCTCCTCGGCAATCACCGGAATGGCCTGAATACCAGAAGACCCGGTGCCAATCACCCCAACCCGCTTACCCGCAAACTCAACCTTTTCCTGAGGCCAGTGGCCGGTGTGATAACACTCGCCAGCAAAACTCTCGAAGCCCGCAATATCAGGCATGTTGGTCTGCGACAAAGTGCCCAGCGCACAAATAAGGAACTGCGCATTGATTTTTTCACCAGCGCTCGTCTCAATCGCCCAGCGCTGAGCCGCTTGGTCATAGTGCGCAGACGTCACTCGGGTTTCCAGATGAATGTCCCGACGCAAATCAAACTTGTCGGCGACATAATTGAGATAGGCCAGCACCGAAGCCTGATCGGGCTGAGTTTCGGACCAGTCCCATTCCTGCACGAGCTCTTCAGAAAATGTGTAGCAATAAAATGGACCACCTGGAAAGTCCACCCTCGCTCCCGGGTAACGATTCCACCACCAGGTGCCCCCAACTCCCCCCGCCGCATCGTAAGCCCTTACGGAGAGCCCGCTTTCACGCAAACTATGCAGCGCGTACATCCCGCCAAAGCCAGCCCCTATAACAACAGCGTCAAGGGTTTGCGTAGCGTCTGCTGCCGTACTTTGTTGGCCTTGCTCTTCAGGCATTGTTGATATCTCCCCGGATGTAGAAGCAGTCAAACCTTTTTAACAAACTCCGATTTCAACTTCATCGCACCAATACCGTCAATTTTGCAATCGATATCGTGATCGCCATCCACCAGACGAATATTTTTGACCTTAGTGCCGACCTTAACCACGGACGACGAACCTTTCACTTTTAGATCTTTGATCACTACTACGCTGTCACCGTCGTTGAGTACATTGCCGTTGCTGTCTTTGATAACGACTTCATCATCTGTATTTTCATCTGCCCCGGACTGCGACCATTCGTGGGCGCACTCGGGGCAGATGTACATGTCTCGATCCTGGTAGGTGTATTCGGAACTACACTGCGGACATTTGGGTAAGTCGCTCATTATTTTCCTGTTAATTCGAGGCCGCCCGAGATAAATCGAGCGGGTAATTGATGATGTATTTATTTTTGCGCCGCATTTATTTTTGCTTAGAGGCCCAAATAGCTAGTTTATGGCGCATGGTTTGCTGGGATATCTGGTCTTCTGGAACCGGCTGGATGACTTTATCGTGCACTAGCAAGCGGTAAATATATTCGATTTTCTCGTTAGCGGAGTCTGTGGGTTCAAACTCAACCACGCCCCGCGCTTCGCCGTATTTGACGCCCTCGGCAATGGCTTTCTTGATTAGCTCTTTTTCGTTTTTGAGTTTTTTCATAGTTCACCTTCAAGGCCCTGTTGCCAAACTAGTTTGCACTGACTTACCGGTGCCAGTTTAACTCGATAACTCCGGTGCGTGGCTCCCCGACAAAATACCGCTCCTGGCCAAAACCAAAATCTGCCCGGTCAGCATAATCCGTATTGGCTACATTATTAAGCCGCAAACCCAGCTGCCAGTGCGGTGCTGCCTGCCACTGCCAGCGCAAATTCATCAGCCGGTGGCCGCGGTAACTGTGCTGATTCTGAGGGTCGGTGTAATAGCTACCCAGGTAGACCCATTCCAGCTCAACGCTGCTGCCCGCAAAAAAACCCTCGCCCGTAGAGCGCCTACCAACATGCGCGCTACCGGTATAACGCGGTGCGGTGTCAATATCGTTGCCCTTTATTGAAACCGCGCTAATATCCATGTTGCTATCGTAACTGTGTTTAGCGTAGCTGGCATTAATGTCGAAGTACCATTTATTGTCGGCTTGCCAATGCAGGCTAAGCTCCAGGCCTCGGTGTAAGGTACTGGCGCCACTGACGTTCTGGCGCGCGCTATTTTGAAAAATCACATCGTCTTTTTCCATACGATAAGCGGCGAACGTGTATTGCCAATGGCCCGCTGAGCCACGCAAGCCCAGCTCCACATTGTCGGCAGTTTCCGCGTTCAGCTCGCTGCCAAGCTGCCCGGATTGCAGTCGGTACAATTCCGTCACCTGTGGCGCCCGGTAACCGCGGGATACGTTGAAATATAGTTGGTGAACAGAACCAAGCTCCCGCACCAGGCCCAACTGCCAGGAGGCATTGCTATACCCGTCGGTGGTGTCGTCGGGTCGAATAAATCGACACACGACCCCATCGGTGCAGGGCGATATGCTCGCAGTCCGGTTGTCGTAGTCGTAGCTTAACCATTCGTAACGTAGACCAGCGGATAAGCGGGTCATGTCATTGACCTGCCAGTCGAGCGCGGCATAGGGCGATACCACCTGCGCAGCGACACGATAATCGTAATGTACACCCGCAGGGATGGTCGGGCTGAATTCCGCGGCCTGGGTTTCCTGTAATTCACCCTGAGTGTATTCGCCGTCTAATCCAAGGTGGAGGGTAAACTGTTGGTCAAAATGGTAACGATATGCAGTTTGCCAACCGACGCTGTAGTGGCGATTGCGCTCCACCGGTTGCCAGGGCAGAAAGTGCATAAGAAATTTCATTTCCGTGTGGCGCAGATAAGGCGTGAATACCCACTGAGTTGCGGAATCGGGACGATAATCAAAGCGAATATTTAGCCGCTGACTACGGACATCGCGATAGGCTTCGGGGTTTGGGTTTTCCTGTTTACGGGAATCATCCTGGTAAGCATCGTTGCCGGTGATAAAACCGGCGGTTTCCTGGTTAAGGTTGGTCAGCGCCGCTGTCGTGGTAATGTTTAATTCACCGGCGCGCCACATTGCTTTTGTGCGATGGCGAAGTTTTAATTTTTGTTGGTCGAAACCAGCGTTGTCTTTATATCCGCCGGATCGAACACCATCAAAGCCCGCATACCACTTGCTATTCTGGTGGCTCAGGCGAGTGCGATAGTAGTCGTGACTGCCGCCCTCTACGGCGAGCGTGGTGCTTCCATCAGAGTCTCCCTGATAAGAAGGGCTCACAACATTAATGACGCCGTGCAGTGCGTTGCTGCCATAAAGCACAGACTGCGGCCCCGACAAGACCTCTATGCGACCGGCCAGCTCGCTGGTGGCTTCAAACAACTGATTAACATTGCAGAACCCGGCGGCGCGCAGGGGGATATTGTCCTCGGCCATTAAAAATGCGCCACAGGCTCCGGCCCCTGTTAGCACCGGCGAACGCAGAGCGGTGAGGTGCTCCTGCCCATTGCCGCGGCTAAGCCATACCCCGGGAACGCGAACCAGAGCGTCGGCAATATGGCGATGCCCAGTCAACGCCAGGGCCTCCGCGCCAATTTTATAGGCGCTACCCGGCAGGGCGCTCGCGGCAGTTTCGGTGCGACTACCGTAAACAATCAGTTCTTCGAAGAGAGGTGGTCCTATCTCACCAGTCTGGATACCTGGCATTTGCCCATCGACGACATTATTACCGAGCGCCCCGATGCTGGCCACGATCAATATTGCCGCCACACCGATATCCAAAAATGTGGTTACCCAAAATTTTCCGTGCATTAACTTACTCTACAGAAGCTTACTCAGCAAAAACTTACTCGCCAGATAATCGGCGCTTGTCGCCAACCAGGTCTTATGTGAGCATAGCGGCAAATAAATCAAACCGGAACACCCTAGGCAAATACACAATAGAGATGCCCATGACTCAAAACACTAAATGCCGGTCCTGCTGCTGCCAGCGGGACGAGGAGCCAAACCGGCTTCGGAGAAACTTGCTAAAAATAGGGGCACTGATAGGCCTGGCTTCACCCGCGACTACCTTTGCCAGCCGCAAACCGGAAAAAATGCGCCCCCAGGTGGGCGATCGACTGGTGTTTGCCTACGGAGAACGCCAGGGGGCGATCATCCGCAGCGACGATGTGGTGCTCGGGGCCACTCCCATCGCGGCATTTCCGAAAGACACCTTATATGACATTGTTCGCGATCGCTCGCGGCTGAATCAACTATTGTTATTACGGCTGGAAAGCGATGAGCTAGCGGAAAACATGGCGCCTTATCACCTCGACGGCGTGGTCGCCTATTCCGCAGTGTGTACTCACACCGGTTGCACGGTAGAAGGCTGGGACGGTGAACGTAAACGCATTATCTGCCCCTGTCACGGCTCGGAGTACGATGTCACCAGAGCCGCCGCCGTGTTGCTTGGGCCGGCACCCAAACCTCTGGCGATGCTACCCCTGACGCTCGACGAAGGAACCTTCGTTGTAGCGGGAAATTTTTCCCGCAAGGTTGGCTTCAAGAAATAATTCAAATATCCCGCTGCTAAAATAAGCTTGCAGGCAAACAACGATAAATAAAAAGGATGGCTTAGATGACTGGATCTGCTGTAGCGCGTGCGCTGTTTAGCGCGGGAATATTATTATTTTTATTGTCTACCAGGGCCGGTGCCGATGTGCTTTTTGCAGATAACTCTTCGCCCGTTAAATCCGGAACCGCTTTAAAAGATCGCCCCGCCTACAATCCTGTAACACAGAGCCGACTGGGCAAGCCCGAAGCTCGCAACTGGCTTATGTATCGCCGCACCTATGACTCCCAGGGTTACAGCGAACTCGAGCAGATAAACACAAAAAACGTTAAGCGCCTTCGCCACCAGTGGACCTTTTCGACGGGAATGCGCGAGGCTCATCAATCTCCACCGGTGGTTAACGACGGTTATATGTTTGTCACCACCCCCCACAACCACCTGCTGGCCCTGAATGCTAAAACCGGTGATTTACTGTGGCGCTACGAGCGCGAATTGCCGGAAGATTTGGTGCAAATGCACCCCACTAATCGCGGGGTAGCCCTCTACGGTGATTATGTTTATATGGCGACGGCAGACGCCTTTCTAGTAGCGCTCAATGCCCGAACCGGCGAGGTGGTGTGGGAAGCCGAGGTTGAAGATTATTTCTCCGGATACTACATCACCATGGCACCACTGGCCGCCAGCGGCAAAATCATGGTTGGTGTCTCTGGTGGCGAATTCGGTATTCGCGGATTTGTTGCCGCTTTCGATGCAGTGAGCGGGGAACCCGCCTGGAAAACCTACACCATCCCGGGGCCGGGTGAGCCTGGCCATACTTCCTGGCCGGGAGATACCTGGAAGACCGGCGGCGTACCGGTCTGGATTACCGGCTCCTACGACCCCGAGTTAAAACTTACTTACTGGGGTACCGGCAACGGTGGCCCGTGGATGGGAGATGCTCGCCCCGGTGATAATCTCTATGCGACATCGGTGATCGCCCTTGATGTCGATACCGGAAAGCTCCGCGCTCACCACCAATACCACTGGAATGACTCCTGGGACTGGGACGAGGTGTCCGCACCCCTGCTTCTGGATTTTAAACGAGATGGCAAAACCCATAAGGGCCTGGTTCATCCGGGGCGCAACGGTTATCTCTGGTTTCTCGAACGCAGTAAAGATGCCATCGGTTTCGTCAGCGCTAAACCCTATGTAAAACAGGATGTATTCAAGAGCATTGACCCGATAACGGGGCGACCGGAATATTATCCCGAGCGCAAACCACAAACCGGAAAAACAACCTCCTACTGCCCTTCATCCTGGGGCGGCAAAGATTGGCCCCCGGCGGCCTTTAATCCGAAAACCCGCCTTATTTATATACCGGCCAACGACAATGTTTGCGGAATCTTAAAAGGCAAAGAAGCTGAGTACCGCGAAGGCCAGCTGTTTATGGGTATCGAGCTGGAAGAACTGGGCCTGAAACTCCACCCCGAGGCGGAACAATACATTGGCGAATTACAGGCCTGGAATGTTGATACCGCAGAAAAAGTCTGGTCGGCGAAATTCAAAAGCCATCACTGGGGGCCCGTGTTGGCCACTGCTGGCAACCTGGTGTTTACCGGCGGCACCAACGATCGTTATTTTCGTGCCTTCGACGCCAGCACCGGCGAGCTCCTTTGGCAGCACCGCACTAATTCTGGCGTCATTGGCGTACCAGTGAGTTATGAAATAGACGGCGTTCAATATATCGCCGTGCAGTCCGGTTACGGCGTCGATGCAGAGCGCGAGCAGGCTCTGCTAAATATGACCAGGGGCACCAGCACTTACGTGCCCCAGGGCGGGGTCGTATGGGTTTTTGCGCTGGAAAAATAAGCGTGTTTAGTAAAAAAGAAACTCGAAAGGCGAAACCATAGGGCAATATAACAACTAAGCACTTCGTTTACGCCGTTCTGACTCAACCCTACTCAACCACTTCAAAGAATAGATGTTATACATTCTTACGCTTTTAGTTAACATGACGCCCCACTTACGACCAACGTTATCAGCATGAGTCAGTCAACGACGCACTTAGAACTACACCTTCCCGTCGAAACCGAAAGTGTATCGGCGGTGGCTTTACTGTCCGAGGCCAGCGGTTTGTCGAAGCAGCACATAAAGCGAGTAATGCAAAACGGTGCTGTGTGGTTAAGCCATGGCAAAGGCGATACCCAAAACACCCGTCGTTTGCGGCGACTACAACATAAGCTGGTGATTGGCGATGAACTGCACCTCTATTATGACGAGGCGATACAGTCCACCATACCGGGCACCCCTCACCTGATCGCCGACGAAGGTAGCTATAGCGTGTGGTTTAAACCGCAAGGCATGTATAGCCAGGGCACCAGGTGGGGAGATCACTGCACGATCAATCGTTGGGTCGAGCGCCATCTCGAGCGACCTACCTTTATTGTGCACCGGCTAGACAAAGCCGCCACCGGTCTCATCGTGCTGGCGCATAAAAAGCGTACTGCCGCCGCCTTATCCGAATTATTTGCACAACGCTTGATCGACAAACGCTATCGCGCGTTGGTGCACGGACAGTTTACTGCGGAGCCGGTATTACTGGATCAGGATATTGATGAGCGTCATGCCCGTAGTCGGGTGACGCTGATCCACTACAACGCACAATACGATAGCTCGCTGGTGGAGGTGGATATAGAAACCGGCCGCAAGCACCAAATTCGTCGCCATCTGGCCAGTACGGGTCATGCGATTATTGGCGACCGGCTTTATGGCCCCGCCGATACCAACAGCGGTGCTTATCCCGGAGTCGATCTACAACTGATGTCGGCCAAGCTGGCCTTCAAAAACCCCGACGGCGGTGAACAAAAAAGTTATTCAGCACCTGCCGAATTAATCCCAGCACCGATGAATACCTACTAAAGTGAATTCCTACTAAAATGAATCCCTATTAAAATGAACACGCTTAGTAAAATGAATACTTACTGATATGCCGACCATCAAATATGAATAGTAATCCCCACGAAGCGGTTATTGCTCAAGTACGGCAATGGCTTAAAGATGTCGTGATCGGTTTTAATTTTTGCCCCTTTGCCCAGCGTGAGTTCGACGCGGGGCGTATCCGTTATTGCGTTATTGACGGCGCGAAAAAGAAACAGGTGCTGGCAAGTCTGCTGGACGAATTTCAATTTTTAGATACCCACGACACTACCGAAACCACCCTGCTGATTTTTGCCGATGGCTTCCGCGATTTTTATGCCTATCTCGACATACTCGATTTAGCGCAGCAAGCTCTGGAGGATGCCGGATACGAAGGCATTTATCAGCTCGCCAGCTTTCACCCGGATTATCTGTTTGAGGGTGAACCGGTAGACGACGCTGCCCATTACACCAATCGATCGCCTTTGCCGATGCTTCACCTGCTGCGCGAAGCCAGTATTGAACGTGCGGTTGCTGGCGACCCCAACACCGATCAAATTCCTGAGCGTAATAAAGCCCTGGCGCGGGACAAGGGCGCTGCTTTTTGGCAGAGCTTTTTATCAGAGCAGAGGTCAGACCTTAAACCTTAAACCTGATTCCTTAAACCTGATTCCTTAAACCCTAGCCCTTAAACCTTAGCCCTCAGCATTGTTTTTCGGATACAAACCCATCCTGCCTATATAATGGCCCGCTACTCATCATATTTCCCGGGATATACCCAGCGTGCTAACAGATCTCTCTCTCAATCGGGGCCTACGAAAGGGTTTGGACTCGCTCAAACTAAAGGCACCCACCGACGTACAGGCGCAGGTTATACCCGCTGCTCTGGCGGGAAAGAACTTGCTGGTGAGCGCCGAAACCGGCAGCGGGAAAACCCTGGCCTACCTGATACCCTGTGCCCAACGCATACTGGACGCTAAAGTAATGCGCCAGGCCGGAACACTGGTCTTAGTATTAGTCCCCACCCGCGAACTCGCTCGGCAGGTGGAAAAACACCTGATTCCCTTAATCAAACATACCGCGCTAACCTCCGGAATTATTACCGGCGGCAATAGCTTTAAATATCAACAATCCATCTTGCGTAAAAACCCGGAATTTATTATTTCAACACCCGGACGTTTAGTGGAAATGATCAATACCGAAAGTGCTGATTTTTCTTCTCTGCAAACCTTGGTGCTGGACGAAGCCGATCGCATGCTCGATATGGGTTTTCGGGAAGACGTACTGGAAATCATTGCGGCCTGTAACCCGCAACGCCAAACCTTGCTGTTGTCAGCCACTTTACGACACACCGGAATTTCGAGCATTGCACAGGAAATTCTTACCGACGCAGAACAAATTACCGTGGGCGCGGAACGTAGCCAGCACAGTCAAATTTATCAGCAAGTGATTCTCTGTGACGACAAAGACCACAAAGAAAAGGTGCTCGTCCATTTACTTAAAGCCGACACTTTACCTAAAGCCGATACCGCACTTAAGTCCGACACAGCACCTTCATCCGAATCAGTACCTTCACTCGAAATAACACCTTCACCCGAAACGGCTGTAGCGCCGGAAGAAAATAATCCACCGACCAAAGTACATAAAGTTTTAAAGAAATTTTTGGTATTTTCCAATACCCGTGCTCAAGTCGATAAGCTCGGCGCTCATCTGCGTTACCAAAAAATTCGCGCGGGCGCTTTGCATGGCGATCTAACCCAGGAAGAGCGCAACCACGTTATCGCCCTGTTTGCCGAAGGCAAAATTAATGTCTTAGTGGCCAGCGATGTCGCGGCCCGTGGGCTGGATGTAAAAAATATCGATACGGTGATTAATTTTGATTTCCCCCGCAACATCGACGACTACGTGCATCGCATCGGTCGCACCGGTCGAGCGGGTCGGCAGGGACTGGCGATTTCGTTTGTCGCTTCCTATGACTGGAATTTAATGGCCAGCGTTGAACGCCACAACGGCACTCCTTTTGAGAAACGCTCCATTAAAAGTTTAAAGGCGAAGTTCAAAGGCCCGAAGAAAATAAAATCCAACGGCAAAGCCGCCGGACCGAAGAAAAAGAAAAAGAAACCGGAAGATAAGAAAGCCAGCCGACATCGCTATAGCAAGAACAAAGGCAAGCGCGGCAGCAAAACCGACTCTGGCAGTGGCCTGGCGAGCAAAGACGGCCTTGCGCCTTTAATGAAGAAGCAACGACCAGAAACAAAACCGTCATAAAACCCCGGCACACTATTGCTCCACGGCAATAAACTCTACACTTCCCCCATGACAACTCTGGATCAAGCCCCAATCACCCAGCTACGCGGTATTGGCGCGAAAATGCGCGACAAGCTGGCGCGCGTGGGTATTGCGACGATTCAGGACGTGCTGTTCCACTTACCGTTGCGCTATATGGATCGCACGCGCATCAGCCCAATTGCTGGCCTGCAAAGCAATACCGAGGTGGTGATAGAGGGCGAAATACGCGGTACGGACGTGGTGTTTGGCCGACGTCGCAGCCTGATCTGTAAAGTGCAGGACAACACCGGACTAATTACCCTGCGGTTTTTCCACTTTACTGCTGCGCAGCGCAATAACCTGACCAGCGGTGCGCGCATCCGCTGCTATGGCGAGGTGCGCCGTGGTGGTGCCGGGCTGGAGCTGTACCACCCGGAATATGAGCTGCTGGGCGAGCAAAGCTCGAAACCTCTGGCACAAAACCTTACGCCGGTTTATCCCGCCAGCGAGGGTTTAACCCAATACCGCTTGCGTACCATTGCCGAGCAAGCCCTCGCGCTGTTAAACGACGGTAATCTTGAAGAACTGCTGCCGGCTGAGCTGCTTTCCGCAGAAGGAGGGTCTTCACGCGCAAATATCCAGCAGCAGACTAGCCTTGCGGATGCGCTGCGTTTTTTACACCAGCCTCCAGCGAGCGCAGCCGTCGAACTATTGGCCGAAGGTCTCCACCCGGCGCAGCAACGTCTGGCACTGGAAGAATTGCTCGCCCACCACCTCAGCCTGCAGCAGTTGCGGCAACAAATTCGCCAGCATCAGGGCCCCGCTTTCGCGGCTCACACGAAGCTGCGTAGCGCGCTACTCAAACATCTGCCCTTTGAATTAACCGGCGCGCAACAGCGGGTTTGTGAAGAAATCGCCAACGATATTGCTCAGCCCGTGCCCATGCTGCGCTTGCTGCAGGGCGATGGTGGCTCCGGTAAAACCGTGGTTGCCGCGCTGGCCTCGCTACAGGCCATTGGCAGCGGGTACCAAGCGGCGGTGATGGCACCGACTGAAATACTGGCCGAACAACATCGACTTAATTTCGAAGCCTGGTTTACGCCGCTGGATATTACGGTGGTGTGGCTGACCGGCAAACTCAAAGGCAAAGCCCGCGAGGTGCAGCTGGAGCGCATCGCCAACGGCAGCGCCCAATTAATTGTCGGCACCCACGCCCTGTTTCAGGACGATGTTATTTTCCACAAGCTCGGTTTGACGGTGATCGACGAGCAGCATCGCTTCGGCGTGCATCAACGCCTGGCGCTGCGGGAAAAAGGCCCCGCAAGCGAACCTTCCCACCAGAGAAGTGTCCCCCACCAACTTATTATGACCGCCACACCAATTCCCCGAACGCTGGCCATGAGTGTTTACGCCGACCTGGACTTTTCGGTGATTGATGAACTCCCCGCCGGGCGCACGCCGGTGAATACGGTCGCCATTGCCGATCAACGTCGCGGAGAGGTGGTCCAGCGCATTCGCGGTGCCTGCGGAGAAGGTAATCAGGCCTATTGGGTGTGCACGCTTATCGAGGAATCCGAAACCCTGGAAGCCCAGGCTGCGGAGGTCACCGCCAGCGAGCTGGCTCTGCTACTGCCCGAGCTGCGCATTGGCCTGGTACACGGGCGGCTTAAACCCAAGGAAAAAATTCAGGTGATGGCGGCATTCAAGGCCGGCGAGCTGGATTTACTGGTCGCCACCACGGTGATTGAAGTCGGTGTCGATGTGCCCAATGCCAGCTTGATGGTCATCGAAAACCCAGAGCGCCTCGGCCTCGCCCAACTCCATCAACTCCGAGGCCGGGTGGGGCGCGGCAGCATCGCCAGTCACTGCGTATTACTGTATTCCATGCCCTTATCGCAGCGGGCAAAGGAGCGCATTACGGTGATGCGGCAAACCAACGATGGCTTTGTGATTGCCGAAAAGGACCTCGCATTGCGTGGCCCCGGCGAGGTTCTCGGCACCCGCCAGACCGGCGAGCTGAATCTACGCATCGCCGATTTAGAGCGGGATGCGCACCTGCTCGAGCAGGTGAAAGCCACGGCCTCCGCCCTGATGACCCATCATCCCAATAAAGTCGCCCCCATCATCCGGCGCTGGCTAGGCAACAAAGAGCGCTACGGGCAAGTCTGAGACTAACGCCGTATCCAGGATCAAAGGAAAATTTCATCCGGAAACGGTGGTAATTTTGACGCGGGCTTTTATACTACCGCCAAAACCGCACCCCACAGGCAGCGCACCATGGCAATCACCAACCCGATACACAAACTCCTGGGCAAATCTCCGATCAAGCCACTGCAGGAGCATATGACCGAAGTCGTGAAATGTGCCGAACTGCTAGAAAGTTTTTTTGATGCCTCATTTGCCAATGACTGGGGCCATGCCGAAGCGGTTTACGACCGTATCTGCGAAAGTGAAAATCGCGCCGACGACCTTAAAAAGCAATTGCGGCTGCACTTGCCAAAAAGCTTTTTTATGCCGGTGTCACGCACCGATTTACTCGAACTGTTATCCGTACAGGACCATATCGCTAACAGCGCGCGGGATGTCGCCGGTTTAATGCTGGGCCGCAAAATCATGGTCCCGACTGCCATCAGCACACTGTGGATGGAATTTCTCAAAGGGGCCATAGCCACCACGCAACAAGCGCTGGTCGCCATTAACGAACTGGATGAATTACTTGAAACCGGATTTAGCGGACAGGAAATTAATTTCGTCGAAAAAATGATTGAAGAACTCGACCAGCTCGAACAAATAACCGATCACTTCGAGCGCCAAATTCGCGAAAAATTATTTAATCTCGAAAGCGAACTACCGCCGGTAGACGTGATGTTTTTATACAAAATAATCGAAACCATTGGCGACCTTGCCGATAATGCAGAGCGCGTCGGCGGCAGGCTACAACTGCTACTCGCGCGCTAATCCTTCTACTCCTTAAAGACCGCTGACTGCTATGACAATAATTGCCGAACACGGATTTTTACTGCTGTCCCTCGCCTGCCTGTTTGGCTTTTTTATGGCCTGGGGCATTGGTGCCAACGACGTCGCCAACGCAATGGGCACCTCAGTAGGCTCGCGTGCGCTCACCGTAAAACAAGCGATTATGATCGCCATCGTATTCGAGTTTCTCGGCGCCTACCTTGCCGGTGGTGAAGTCACCTCCACCATTCGCAAAGGTATTATCGACCCGACGGCGTTAACAGGTAATCCCGAACTACTGGTGTTCGGTATGCTCGCCGCACTGCTAGCCGCGGGCACCTGGCTATTTATCGCCAGCCTTAAAGGCTGGCCGGTTTCCACTACGCACTCCATCGTCGGCGCCATTGTCGGCTTTGCAGCGGTAGGTATTTCCGTCGACGCCGTGCACTGGGCCAAGGTAGGGAAAATTGTCGCCAGCTGGGTGGTGTCTCCGGTCCTCGCAGGCGTCATTTCTTATGCACTCTTTAAAAGTGTGCAAACATTAATCCTCAACCACTCCGACCCCTTCTCTCGCGCCAAACGCTTTATTCCTTTCTATATGTTCGCGGTCGGATTTTTGATGGCGATGGTGACAATGTTGAAAGGACTCAAGCACGTATTCAAAGACGCCGATTTCAACCTGAGTTTCGGCGAAAGCGCTATGTATGCCGCAGGGGTGGGCATCCTTGTGGCCGTGATAGGAGGCTACTTCCTGAGTCGTATTAAGGAAGACCCGGATGCCGATAGAAACAACCGCTTCGCCAGTGTCGAGCGAGTATTTGGTGTGCTGATGATATTTACCGCCTGCAGCATGGCCTTTGCTCACGGCTCCAACGATGTCGCCAACGCGGTCGGGCCATTGGCTGCCATCGTCGGCGTTCTCAAAACCGGAGTCATCGCCGGCAAGACCGCGATGCCGAGCTGGATATTATTAATCGGCGGTGGCGGCATTGTCCTCGGCCTGGCTACCTACGGCTTTAGAGTCATGGCGACCATCGGCAAGAAAATCACCGAGTTAACCCCAAGCCGTGGTTTTGCTGCAGAACTCGGTGCTGCTGGCACGGTGGTGTTAGCTTCAGCAACCGGTTTGCCGATTTCCACCACCCACACCTTAGTCGGTGCGGTACTCGGTGTCGGTTTTGCCCGCGGGATCGCCGCCATTAATTTGAATGTGGTCAGCACTATTTTTATGTCCTGGCTAATTACCCTGCCTGCCGGTGCCGGCCTGTCCATTCTGTTCTTCTATATCCTTAAAGCTATTTTTGGGGCATAAAAACCTGGGGGACAAAAGCGAAGCAACAATACGCCTGCTGTTGTTGCTCGTACTATTAAGCTCCGCGTTTTCCGGCCACGCTTTTGAATTAATTGCTCACCGCGGAAATTCTTGTGGCGCAACCGAAAACAGCATTGAAGCAGTTAAAGATTCCTGGTCTCTTGGTGCGAGCGCTATCGAGCTAGATGTTCGAGTACAAACCTTAGCGAAAGCCTAAAACAAACCAGGATCGTACTGAACTCATCCTTGCTTCTCTTCATACTGATCCCGATCAGACACTTCATAAAAGATATCTTCGTTTAACAAACCCTCACTACGCGCTACCACGGTAGAGACGACGCAATCGCCGGTCACGTTAACAGCGGTGCGAACCATATCGAGCAAACGATCTACACCAATAATCAGCGCGATACCTTCTACCGGCAAACCCACTTGCTGCAATACCAGGGATAAAGTAATCAGGCCTACACCCGGCACTCCTGCGGTACCAATAGACGCCAAAGTTGCGGTGAGAATAACCGCCACATAGCCGCCAAGACTAATATCAATATTAAAAGCCTGGGCGATAAATACCGTCGCCACGCCCTGCATAATCGCGGTGCCATCCATATTGATGGTGGCACCCAGCGGCACGGTAAACGAGGCAATGGAGTTATCGATACCAATGCGACGCTCCGCGACATTCATGGTAACGGGTATCGTTGCACTGCTCGACGAAGTGCTAAACGCAAACAGCATAGCGGGGCGGACATTTTTTAACAGGGTTAGAGGACTTAATCGAGTCAACAGTTTGAACAAGAGGGTATAGACCCCAAGACCATGGAGTAACAACACCAGCACGACGGTGAAGAAATATTTCGCCAAATCCAGAATCGCAGAAATACCCAACTCACTAAACAATTTTGCCAGTAAACAAAATACGCCGTAGGGCGCGAGATGCATCAAGAATGACACCATGGCCATCACTACTTCGTTAAAACTCTCGAAGAAGCTCAACACTTGTTTACCTTTTTCTCCGCTGTGGGTTACCGCCACCCCCATCAATATGGCGAAGACAATAATTTGCAGCATATTGCCTTCGGCCATGGCCTTCACCGGGTTGGTAGGAAAAATATTAATTAGTACTTCTTTTACCGACGGTGCTGGTTTGGCTTCGTAAATACTCGTCGTCGCTATATCAATACCTTCACCGGGATTAATCAAGTTGGCAAACAACAGAGCCAGGGTGATTGCGATGGCCGTCGTTAATAAATATAACCCCAGGGTCTTAGCCGCCATATGACCCATGCGCGCATTCACCCCCATGGTGCTGGCACCACAGACCAGCGATACAAACACCAGCGGCACTACCAGTAACTTCAGCGAAGCAATAAAAATTTGGCCCACTACGTCGAATACAGAATTAACCAACCACGCCGCGAGATTCGCGGCAAAACCACTTTCATAACCCGAAAGCCAATTCAACGAGGCGCCAACTATCACGCCGAGGACCATGCCTAAAAATATTTTGGTGGAAAGTTTCACAGCTGGGTCATCCTGTTTTAATAGAAATTAATTATTTCTTATCGCCGCGCAAACTTTGAATTGCATCCGTTAAGCGCTCCATGGTGAGGTCTTCTGGTGCAATCGACGGGGCAGCGACGACATCAATTTTACTCCAGATTCGGCGAAACGGTTTTTTGAACGGGCCGGAATCGCTGTGGCTAAAAAATCCACCCCACAAACCCCTTAGCGCCATAGGGACTACCGGCGCAGGGCTGCGCTCAATCATACGCATAATACCCGGTCGTAATGCATCGATCTCGCCATCGCGCGACAGTTTCCCCTCGGGGAAAATACACAGCAAATCGCCTTGCTCCAAGCCCTGGGCAATCGCATCCATCGCGGCCAGGTATACCGCTTCGTCTTCTTTGGGAGAACAAATCGGAATCGCCCCGCCGGTGCGAAAAATAAAGTTGAGCACCGGAATTTCAAAAATCGGTTTGTACATGATAAAGCGTACGGGCCGACGCACCGCTCCGGCAATCAACAGGGCATCGATAAAACTCACATGATTGCTGGCAATAAGTGCGGGGCCCTGCTCGGGAATATGTTCGAGCCCCCGATGCTTAACCCGATAGATGGTGTGGCTGAGCAACCACACCAGAAAACGCATGGTGAATTCCGGCACCTGAGAATAAATAAATACCGCAACCGCAATATTCATTAGGGCAAGAATTAAAAAGAATTCCGGAATGCCTATACCACCTAAACCCAGTAATATCACACCGAAAATACTGGCAACCACCATAAATATGGCATTGAGAATATTATTAAAGGCGATGACCCTGGCACATTTATCCGCGTCGGTACGGGTTTGTACATTAGCGTACAAAGGGACGATATACAGGCCTCCGGATAAGCCGATAAAGACAATATCCAGCAGCACCCGCAGTCCGTCCCGGCGGGTAAGGAATTCCATCACGGCGACACTTTGCGAGGTATCGTAAGCGGCGGTCGAAAAATACAGATCAATACCAAAAACACTAAGACCAATAGACGCCAGGGGCACCAGGCCAATCTCTATTTTATGGCCACTCAAGCGGTCACACAGTAGGGAACCCGTGGCGATACCCACCACAAAACCACATAACAAAGTTGCAATTAAACCTGGCGAGCCATTGAGTATCGACACCGCAAAATTAGGCATTTGCGTGAGGTAACTAGCGCCGAGCAACCAGAACCAGGAAATGCCAACAATAGAAAGCAATACCGCTCGGCGCTCCCTGGCAAGTTGATAAAGCGCCCAGGCTTGGCTGAGAGGGTTCCAGTTCACCTGTAAGTCAGCAGCCTTAGGCGGAGCCGGAGGAATTGATTGGCTCGCCCACCAGCCAAACACCGCAACCACAATAATGGCGCCGCCAATAAGCAGCTCCGGTTGAGGGATACCCGCCAGCAACGTACCGCCGATGGTCCCCAACAAAATCGCCACGAAGGTGCCCATTTCCACTTGCGCGTTACCCGACACCAGTTCGTCGTCGGCCAAGTGCTGAGGAATAATCGAATACTTAATCGGCCCGAAAAATGCCGACTGGGTGCCCATGGCAAACAGCAAGGCCATCAATGCCCACCACTGATGACTCCACCACGCGGCGGTGGCAAGCACCATAATAATAATTTCGACCAGCTTTATCCGCCGAATCAGTTTGGCTTTATCGTATTTATCGGCGAACTGACCTGCTAGCGGCGAAAACAAAAAGAAGGGCAAGATGAACAGCCCCGCAGCAATATTAACCAGGGTATTGGGATTGCCCAGGCCTTCGGCAACACTGGAGCTGACGAAAACAACCAGCAATGCATTTTTAAACAGGTTATCGTTAAGTGCGCCGCTAAACTGGGTTAAAAAAAACGGCAGAAAGCGCCGAGTATTAAATAAACCGAATAGGCTTTTGTGCTCGTTAGCCATTAATTATTTTCTCGCCAGATTATTATTCGGATATCGGGATTATTCGGATATCGGCTTGTCGTTCGTCCAGCAAGCCGGTCGCCCATTTACTTCTTCATTGCGTCACTCATCACTGTAGTTCGGTCGTCGCTTTTCCATAAACGCAGCAGCGCCTTCCTCTAAAAATGGCCCGAGACACATTGTCTGGCCGCGGTCTTCCATGGCAATAACGGCTTCCAGGCTGCCTGCATCTATCGACATCGCCAGACCCTCCTTGGTGAGCCGTAAACCTAACGGCGACATCGCCGTCATATCTTCGGCCAGCGCGCGACCGGCAGTTTCTAATTCATCGGCGGGCACCACTTCGGACACCAGACCGATGCGCAACGCTTTTTGTGCATCGACAAAGCGTCCAGTCATCATCATTTCTGCGGCGTTGGAAGCACCGACTACTCTCGGTAAAAAATAACTAATGCCAATATCACAGCCGGTCAAGCCGATCTTCGCCATGGCAACATTCATCCGCGCACCCTCGGCGGCGTAACGTACATCGGCAGCCAGTGAAAAGGCCAAACCCGCGCCCGTTGCCGCACCTTGCACCAGGGCAACAATCGGTTGCGGGCAACGCCGCATGCGCATAATGATTTCTGCAACCTGACGCTGACCGCGCGCACCCGATGCCACGCTACCGGTGAAATGTCCCGCATCATTCAGATCGAGACCCGCACAAAAATGCTTGCCCGCCCCGCGCAGCACGACAACCCGCACCGAGTGATCAAAATAGAGATTGCCGAAATAGTCGAGCAACTCCTCGGTCATCATCTTGTTCAGGGCATTAAAGTTATCGGGGCGATTTAGCGTTAACCAATCAACCCCTTCGCGATGCTCAATGGCGAGAGTTTGATAGCTCTTAGTCGTAGACGGTGAGGTACTGGAGGCTTCTGACATGGTCACTCCGTTAAGGTGATGGATTTGCTTACCCGCGAGAATATCAGGAATTATCCGGGGTGTCGTGAGTCTGAGGGTGTACAATGACGCGCTGCTACCATCGTCTTTAATTAACACCACCCACCGTTCGAGACCAGAGGAATGCTAAGGAGAATACTGTTGCCGAAAGTTTCGCGGCTGTGTTTCATACGCCCTTATTTGTTCCGCACTAAGGCTTTCCGCCGCCCCCACCACCGTTTGCTGCCTTTGTTACTGTTGGCTCTGTGTCATTTCCCGCAAGCGGCCAGCGCAGAACATCAACCGTGGACGGTTAGTCTGTATTTTGAGAACGACCTGTTCGGTGAGACCGATCAGAATTACACCAACGGCACCCGCCTGTCGTGGGCGTCTCCCGACACCGCATCCTTCGAAAACGATCCGCAGTTTCCCGCCTGGTTGCGCTTACTCAATCACAACCTGCGCTATTTCCACGACGATGGCGACGATCTTGAGCACAACCTGGTGCTTAGCCTCGGGCAATTAATGTACACCCCCTCCGATGTCGACACCTCCACGCCACTGCCAAACCAACGGCCTTATGCCGGTTATTTATACGCCGGGGTTGCCTACCACACCCGGAACGAATGGGCGCTGGACACTATGGAAATCAATATCGGCTTCGTCGGTCCCTCTGCCCAGGGCGAGCAGGCGCAAGATGCTATTCATGATCTACGCGGATTCGACAAGTATCAGGGCTGGGACAATCAACTGAAAGACGAGCCGGTCTTGTTGCTGGTATACGAACACAAACAGAAGCTGTTTAAGCGCTCCCTGGGCGGCAACTTAGCTCACGACTTTATTGCCCACGCCGGCCTGGCCCTTGGTAACGTTGCCACCTACGCCAATGTCGGTGGCGAATATCGCATCGGCTGGGATTTGCCGGAGGACTTTGGTACCTCGGCCGTTCGACCCGGGGGCGACAACAGCGCTCCGGGGAAAAACGACGCTCGCCGTCGCCATTCGAACAAGCCCATTTCCGGGCTACACGCCTTTATTTCGGTCGATGCCCGTGTGGTTGCGCGAGATATTTTTCTCGACGGCAATACCTATAAAAGTAGTCTCGATGTAGACAAGGAACACAAAGTCGCAGACATCTCCGCTGGCTTTAGTTTTCTCACCGGGCGCTGGAAAGTGTCTTATGCCACGGTGATTCGCACCCGCGAGTTCAAGCAGCAGCCCCATCACCATAAATATGGCTCGATGAGTCTGTCCTACAGCTTCTAGGGAATTCGCTTGTCTTCCAGACCTATCTCGACCCCTCCCCTCGCGCGCGCCAATCATGCGATCAATCCAGTAACCAATGACGCACACCGCTGGCGAGAAAGTCGGCGGCTCGCCCAGGATTCTCCCCCCAGGGACCTATCCGACTGGCTATTTAATCAAGACTCATTAACCAAGCGTCTGGTTGCCGCCAGCGCCGGGGAATTTCAGGTACAGGTGCTGGCGCAGGGTTTTGCCCGGCCTCGACCCTCGGAGCAACGGGCGCTGAACCTGCCGGAAAGGCAGGTCGCGCTAATTCGCACCGTATTGCTGTTGGGCTACGGGCAACCCTGGGTTTTCGCCCGCAGCATCATTCCCTTAACCACCCTCCGCGGGCCCTATCGGTTTTTAAGACATCTGGGCAGCCAACCCCTGGGCGAATTATTGTTTAGCGACCCCACTATGCGGCGCGGCGACTTTGAGCTGCTGCGCTGCAATGCAGCCGAGTTAGGCGGCACCGCCGGCGCGCTACCAGACCCAGATGAAATTCTGTGGGGCCGTCGCTCGGTGTTTTATTTAAACCACAAGCCTTTGCTAGTGGGAGAAATATTTTTGCCCGGATTTACTCCACTACCCCTTTCATATCAATCCCTCACTCGAAGCTAAACCCCCAGCTAAACTCCGAGCTAAAGCCCCAACTCAAGCCCCTGATTCTCAGGTAAAGCTAACGTGGCATAATTCAACCAGGCTCAACACCGTTCAGGAACAAACCATGCCGGGAAATATCAACTATCGGGCCTTTTTGCACACGGCCCGCAGACAAGTGCAGGAATTTTCTAACACCGTCCGTCGCCGCCGACCTGATTTTGTGCAGCTGATGCGCTTCAACCGACCCATCGGTACGCTATTGCTGCTGTGGCCGACACTGTGGGCGCTGTGGTTTGCCGCCGAGGGTTTTCCTCGCCTGGATGTGCTGTCCATTTTTGTCCTGGGTGTCATCACCATGCGCGCCGCCGGTTGTGTGATTAACGACTATGCGGATCGCAATATCGATGGCCACGTAAACCGCACCCGCAACCGGCCGCTAGTCGAAGGCCGGATACAACCAAAAGAAGCGCTGGTGGTATTTGCAATCCTGTGCACGCTGGCCTTCGTGCTGGTGTTATTCACCAATCGTTTAACCGTGTTACTAGCCTTCGGCGGTGTCGGACTGGCAGCTGTGTACCCTTTCGCGAAACGCCACACACATTTACCACAGGTAGTACTCGGAGCCGCCTGGGGCTGGGCAATTCCCATGGCCTTCGCCGCTCAAACCGGCGCCGTACCCAGCCAGATATGGGCGCTGTATTTCGGGGTGGTGCTGTGGACGGTGGCCTTCGACACCTATTACGCCATGGTGGATCGCGCCGATGATATTAAGGTCGGTGTTAAATCTACAGCCATTCTGTTTGACCAGGACGATTTACTGATCATTGCCATACTGCAAGGCCTGACCTTACTGGCGCTATTTATGGCCGGTTCCGCGTTTTCTCGCGGCGCCTGGTATTACTGTGGCCTCGGTTTTGTCGCCTTGTTATTTTTTTATCAACACCGTATCGCACAGCAACGAGAACCCGCGGAGTGTTTCCGCGCTTTTTTAAACAACAACTGGGTGGGCGCCGGGCTATTCGTGTTTATTCTGCTCGACTATCACTTGCCCCTGGCCAGCTTGCTGCCGGTCAATCCACCTTAAGTCAATCCGTCGTAAGTTCTGTCATAATCCCGTCTAATAGGTGTCACGTAGGTCGTGACGCAGTTTCTCCTTCCACGCTTTCTCTGTAACAACAATCCGCAAGCCGATAACTATGGCGCAGTATCCTTTTCTCAACAGCAGCTTTCTCTCCGCACTTGAAGACAGCGCCAGCACTACGGCCCAGACGGGCTGGGAACCCTGCCACCTTCAGCTTCAGAACGGTGGCCTCGACACCGCGTTTATGCCGCTCTATGTGAAAACTCATTCCTACGGCGAATACGTATTCGACTGGGCCTGGGCCGACGCTTACCGCCGCAACGGCATGGCTTATTACCCTAAATTAGTCTCCGCTATTCCCTTCTCCCCGGCGACCGGGCCGCGCCTGCGTTTCAGTCATGGCGCGAGCGCGGCGAATCCAGATATCGCCCAACAATTTGTACGGCAAATAAAAATGCTAGCGGAGGACATCGACGCCAGCGGCTGGCATCTATTATTCCCGGATGACCACACCCGTGAATTATTTGCCGGGGAGGAATTGATGGAACGCAGTGGCGTGCAGTTTCACTGGTTTAATCGGGGTGGTCTTGATCAAAGGGAGGTTGATCAAGCTGTCGGTGATAGCGGCTGCAATAAAGGCTACGAAAATTTTGATCACTTTCTCGACGGTTTTGTTTCGCGCAAACGAAAAATGGTGCGCCGGGAGCGTCGCAGTATTGAGCAACAAGGCTTGTCTATCTCCATGTTACGCGGGCCTGAAATCACCTCCGCCCTGTGGGACTTTTTTTTCCGACTTTATCAAAACACCTATTTAAAACGTAGCGGTAATGGCGGCTACCTAACGCGGGAATTCTTTTTGCAAATTGGCGAAACCATGGCCGATCAAATCGTTATGGCCGTCGCCTACGACAACGACGAACCCGTTGCCTGCGCCTTATACCTTTACGACGACGACACACTATACGGCCGTTACTGGGGCTGCGTGCGGGAGTACGACCACCTGCATTTTGAGTTGTGCTACTACCAGGGCATCGATTTCGCCATCGCAAACAAAATAAAAAAATTCGACGCGGGCGCCCAGGGCGAACACAAACTGCTGCGCGGCTTTGAACCGGTAGAAACTTTTTCTCTACACTGGATTCGCCATCCCGGTTTTGCCGAGGCTATAGCCAATTTTGTCGAACAAGAAAAAGCGGCTAACACCGATTACATAGCGCAGGCGCGGTCGGTATTACCCTACCGAAAAGAAAGTCGAAAAGAAAACGGGAAAGAAAACTAAAAAGAACTAGAAATAAAACCAACTAACCTGGCTTATACGGTAAGACGCCAAACCAACAGTCGGTTATTCGCAGGCATTGCGTTGTCTTCCTGTAATTCTAGACCGATGTCACTTGCCAATTGATTCACCGCTTCAAAATCACGAATGCCCGACGCGGGATCGCGATCCTTCAACCATTGGTCAAAGCGGGCATTGCTGGGCGAAGTATATTCGCCCTTATAATTAAAGGGGCCATAGACCGCCAGCACGCCTCCCGGCTGTAACACCGATCCCAGGCCAGAGAAAAAATTCTGCACATGCTCCCAGGACATAATATGTAAAGTATTCGCCGTAAACGCGGCATCGATTGACTCCACCGGCCACGGTGACTCCGCTACATCTAAAGGCAATGGCCGTAGTAAGTTGGGTGCGGACACCGAATCAATCCACTGATTAATCCCGGGATGATTTTCCGGCAAGTCGCTGGTCTGCCAATTTACATCAGGGAGTCCGGGTGCAAATGCCGCCGCGTGCTGGCCCGTGCCGCTACCAATTTCTAACACTTGCTTACAGTCGGCGAAAACCCGGGATAAAACTTCAAAAATTGCTTCGCGATTATTGTCGCAAGCTTGTGAAAAGGGCTTACTCAATGTTGTCTGTTTCAAACATTTTTAGGATTCCTGTCGGGTAAAGACCCATTCCGAAGCGCTCGACATGGCTTCGTTATATTGATAACCCGCGACGTCAAATTGCTTTATTTTTTCAACATTTTTAATGCGGTTTTTAATAATATAGGCGCTCATCAAACCCCGTGCTTTCTTGGCATAAAAACTGATGATTTTATATTTTCCGCCTTTCCCTCCTTTCCAGTCTTTAAATACCGGGGTGATTACTTCGGCATTAAGCTGCTTAACCTGTACCGATTTAAAATATTCATTGGAGGCCAAATTGACCAACACTGGGGTTTTGTCCTTAGCCAGTTCGGCATTGAGCGCACTGGTGATTTTGTCGCCCCAAAAAGCGTATAAATCTTTACCTCCAGCGCTCGCAAACTTGGTACCCATTTCCAGCCGATAGGCCTGCATCAAATCCAGCGGTCGCAGCAATCCGTAGAGGCCCGACAACATTCGCAGATGATCTTGCGCCCACTGTAATTGTTTTTCGGTAAGAGCCTCGGCATCGAGGCCGGTGTAAACATCGCCCTTAAAAGCCAATACCGCCTGCTTGGCATTTTTCTGGGTGAAAGGCCGCTGCCAATCCTGATAGCGGCCAAAATTCAATTGTCCCAGCTTGTCGCTGATCCCCATTAACTCGGACACCTGCGGTGGCGATAATTCGCGCAATTGCTTGATCAGCGTTTGCGCTTCGTTCAAAAATACCGGCGTGGTGTGTACATCCGTAATTGCTGGGGTATCGAAATCCAGTGTTTTTGCTGGCGAAATAACCATTAACATCAAAGTTGTCCTCTCGACTCTTAACTATCTATTCTTGACTCTCGATACTTCACTATCAATACTTCACTATCAATATAGATGCCAGCATACCGACTAAGTAATTTGGAGCCAAGGTGCTGGCATCGAACAGCCCGGTCATTATACTGTCCATAGTAAGGCTTCGACTCTGGCCATCGGACACTCGATCAAGCAGCACCCTGGCCAATCACCCTTTCGTCAAGACACGACCCGTTTGCAGGAGCGCCACGATGAACACATTTCGCCTGTTTCTCACACTCTCAATAGCTGTGTCGATGGCCGGCTGCTCCGTCAACCCAGTCACCGGCAAGCAGGAGCTGTCTCTGGTATCCGCCGGGCAGGAAGTGGCGATCGGCCAGCAGCAGTACGGCCCCGCGCAGCAATCCCAGGGCGGAACCTACTATATCGACCCCAACGTCAGCGGCTATGTTCGGAGCATCGGCAATAAACTCGCCGCCGTCAGCGATCGGGCCTTGCCCTACGAGTTTGTAGTACTTAACAATCCCACACCCAATGCCTGGGCCTTGCCCGGTGGCAAAATTGCCGTCAATACCGGCCTGCTGGTTCATCTCGAGGATGAATCCCAGCTCGCCGCCGTGCTGGCTCACGAAATTGTTCACGCGGCAGCGCGACACAGCGCCGCACAAATGACCCGGGGCTCCCTGATTGGGCTGGGCGCGCAAGTACTCAATTCCGCCAGTTCCCGTGGCGGGTATGGGGATATGGGTTCTGCCCTGCAAATGGGGGCGGGCGCCTGGATGGCCAAATACGGCCGCGGCGCAGAACTCGAGTCCGATGCCTTCGGAATGGAATACATGGCCAAAGCTGGTTACGACCCCTACGGAGCGGTTCGCCTACAAGAGACGTTCGTACGTTTATCACAGGGTCGGCAGGCTGATATTATTTCCGGCTTGTTTGCCAGCCATCCGCCGTCCCAGGCCCGGGTCAATGCCAATAAAACCAAAGCCGCTAGCCTGCCTCAGGGCGGCGTTGTCGGTCGCGATCGCTATCGCCGCGCCGTCGGGCAAATTCTGCGCGATGCCCCGGCCTACGAAGCCCAGGCGGACGCCATCAAA
>JAGPUQ010000016.1 GCA_018069525.1 Porticoccaceae bacterium
GTTGATAAATCTCCGGCCACAACCACATCAAGCCGAACAACATCGCGCCAGAGGTAAAAAAGTCACCCCAGCTATCGAGTATGGCACCCCACGGCGTGGTCTGAGTGAGCTTGCGAGCCAGGTAGCCGTCGAAATAATCAGTACTCAAACTCGCCGCTAACACGTAAAGAAACAGCGTTTGTAAGCCCTTGTCGGCACAATAGAGCAGCACCGGCACCAGTGCGAGCCGGGCCATGCTAAGACTATTGGGGATATTGATAATGCGTGCAGACATAATAACGTTAAGCCTACCTATTATTTCTGCTGTTGTCGCTGACGCACCGCTTCGAACAAGCAGACTCCGGACGCAACGGAGACATTGAGGCTTTCGACGCTACCTGCCATCGGTAACTTGACCAACATATCGCAGGCCTCTCGGGTAAGACGACGCAGGCCACTGCCCTCCGCGCCCATCACCAGAGCCGTCGGCCCGCTTAAATCGGCCTGGTAAACCGTGTCATCGGCGTCGCCACTGGTGCCGACCAGCCACAGACCCTGCTCCTGCAATTGACGCAGGGTTCGGGCCAAATTGGTCACCACAATATAGGGCACGGTCTCCGCCGCGCCGCAGGCAACTTTTTGCACGGTGGCGGTAATACCCACAGAACGGTCTTTCGGCGCAATCACCGCCTGCACACCCGCTGCATCGGCAGAGCGCAAACAGGCCCCCAGATTATGGGGATCGGTAACGCCGTCGAGCACGAGTAGTAGAGGTGTTTGCTGAAGGTCTTCTAACAAAGACTGCAAGAACTTTTCATCTTTTACCTGACCCGGGCGAGCAAGGGCGGCAATACCTTGATGATTACCGGGCGCAATGCCGTCGAGCACATCCTTGGTTACCCATTGCAGGCCGATGCCCTGGGCCTCGGCCAGGTCGCAGGCTTTACTTAAACGCTGATCGCTGCGGTTTTTTTGCACCCAGATTTCGCTGACGCGATCCGCCGCCGTTTTCAGTAAGGTTTGCACGGAGTGGATGCCGTAGATCCACTCCTGCCCGGCGCGTTTATTTCCGCGTTCATTATTACCTCGATTATTACTGCCACGGTCATTGTTCCCACGGGAATTACCCCCACGTTTATTGTCGGAGCTTTTGTCTCTAGCAGGTTTCTTGGAGGGCTTGCTGTCTTCTGCGGAGTAGATCCCCGAGCGCTTACTCATAAGGGTAACTTTGTATGGGTCATGGGAAATGATAAACCTGTTAATAATAAATCTACTAAAACGAGGGCAATTCTACCTTGTTTAGATAAGAGAATATGCCTTTCTATTATTCCTCCTTCTACAGCCATTTGATGGATTACAATGTCGTTCTTGATCAATGACGCTTGATCAATCACACCCCGACCAGCCATCACCACCGACTTCCCACTATGACTGAGATCACCAAACATTTTATCAGCGCCAACGAGCTACTCAACGACGCCTTTCAATTGGCGGCTCTGGTAGAACAAAGTGCTTACATCCCGGATTTGGTGCTGGGCATTTGGCGCGGCGGCGGCCCTATCGCTGTAGCGGTACACGAATTTTTTCAGTTTAAGGGGCATCAGATCGATCACTTGCCTCTCCGCATTAGCTCCTATACGGGCATTGAAGAGCAAGCTGAGGACATTGAGCTGCATGGTCTCGAGCATCTACTGGGCAGATTGCTAAACAGTCCAGCAAAAATACAACGCGTACTGATTGTTGATGATGTATTTGATACCGGGCGTACTTTGGCCACATTGTTGGCTACTCTGTTATCAGAGCTGAAGTCACAACAGCAGGCCCTGCATCTCGACCAAAGCTTACCGGAGGTTCGTATCGCCTGCCCCTGGTATAAACCGAAGAACAATCAAACCTCGCTTGTCCCGGATTATTACTTACACGAAACCGATGATTGGTTGGTGTTTCCCCACGAATTGATGGGGCTTACCGAGGATGAAATCAAAGCGGGGAAACCTGGGGCATTGATAGAAAATCTAAATATAAAAAATTCGCCCACCTAACCCGCCGCAATGGTTTTTACGCCGTCCGGTAGCGGCTCAGATTTGAGCACCCCTTCTGATTCCAGCGCATCCACTTGCGCGGCGCTCAAACCGGCAAAATTACCCAGCACTTCTTTGTTGTGCTCACCCAGGTACGGTGCCTGCAGATCGAGCGGCTCGGGAAATTCTGAAAAGCGCAGCGGAATACCCGGTATTTTTACTTCGCCATAGCCTCTGTCATGAATGGTGCGCACCACCTCTCGCTCGATTAAATGCGGATGCTCCATCGCCTCGGGCACGCTAAGCACCGGGGCTACCGGCACGTGCATGTCTTCGAGCAAGCGCAGCGCATCGGCGCGTTTATAATTACTCAGCCAGTTCTCAATAATATCGACAACTTCATCGCGGCGCTTAACCCGTCGCCCATTAGTCCCGAAATCTGGATTATCCACCAAATCTTCCCGCCCCATTACTTTACACAGGGGCGCCCACTGTCGCGCCATTACCACCATAAATATATAACCGTCCTGGCACTTAAACAAACCGAGTGGGCAAGCGGCATAGTGATGATGCCCGGATCGCTGGGGAACAATTTTACCGCCGCTACCGGAGTAAGCCTGAACATTAATTTCGTGGCTGTGAAAATAGGAATCCAGCAGAGAAATATCGATGTACTGGCCTTTACCGCTTTTATAACGGTACAGCAGCGCGGCGTTGATCGCGGCCAGTGCGTGAACACCCGCATTAACATCACCAATACCCACCATCGGGAAATACGGCGCTTGATCGGGATCGCCAATCATATCCATAACGCCAGATACCGCCATGGCAATGTAGTCAAAGCCTGGTAAATTCGACAGGGGACCACTCTGCCCAAAAGCCGAAATGGAACACATAATAATCTCGGGCTTTATTGCTTTGATCACATCCCAGCCCAAGCCCATGCGCCCGATGGCGCCGGGAGAGAAGTTCTCCAGCACTACGTCGCAAGACTTTACCAACTCCTTAACCAGCTCAAGGCCTTTGGGGTCGCGAATATCGACACAGACACTCTTTTTTCCGCGATTTTGTTGAATGTAATAACCACTGCGACCGTCGCGGCGATAGGGCAACTGATGCACCGGATCGCCTGCCGGCATCAATTCGACCTTAATCACCTCGGCACCCATTTCGGCCATTAGACGAGTAGTGGTAGGCCCGGCCAAAAATTGGCTAAAGTCCAATATTCGGTAGCCGTCCATTATGTGCTTAGGGTTCATGTTCGACGCCATAGATAAGGTCCAATTAATTGAGTTTTAATATACGCGGCAAGGTAATGAGAGATCCTGACATCAATTGTCGCGGTTAAACTGCTTTCGAAAATAATATTTTTCGGTTTTCACAGTCCCGCACCCGCTCTGGAGAATAACCCAGATATTCAGTCAATATCTCTTCGTTGTGTTCACCCAGCAGGGGCGCCTGAACATCTTCATCCACCTCATATTTTGAAAAGCGCAGGGGCATGCCCGGAATTTGAAACTCCCCAAGAATGCGATCATTGATGGTGCGTACCGTACGTCGCTCAACCAGGTGCGGATGAGCCATAGCCTCCTGTACTGTCAGGATCGGTGCGCAAGGAATACGGCCTTTTTCCATGATTGCCAGAGCAAGCTCATCACTCTCCAGGGTTTGCAGCCAGCCTTCCATAATCTCGACCATCTCGGCATGATTTTCCATGCGTACATCGTTGTCGACAAAACGAGGGTCGCCGATCAAGTCTTCCCGGCCCATAGCCCTACACAAAACGGGCCATTGGTGTAACAGGGCCAAAATCATCAGGTGCCCATCTTTGGATTTAAAAATACCTGTCGGCCCCACGGCATAGTGGTGGCTGCCATTGCGACGCGGTACCAGCTTCCCGCCGCTGGCAGAATAACCCTGAACGCTAACTTCGTGGTGGTGGAAATAGGTATCCAGCAGGGAAACGTCGACAAACTGTCCACCCGCATTATTACGCTCTCTGTCGAGCAAGGCATAACCGATGGCGGTCATTGCATGTACGCCAGTACCAATATCGCCGAAGGCGAGCATAGGCAAGGAAGGTGCACGATCTTTTTCTCCAATTAAATCGGTAACCCCGGCGTAAGCCTGAGCGATGTAGTCAAAACCCGGATAAGCTGCCAGCGGTCCGTCTTGTCCAAATGCGGAGATGGAACACATAATAATATTAGGATTGAGTTCTCTGACCACATCCCAACCCAAACCCAGGCGACCGATCACCCCCGGTGCGAAATTCTCGATAAAGACGTCGCTTTGCTTAATGAGCGATTTAATCATATCCAGTCCTTCTGGACTCTTTGGATCGAGGCAAAGGCTTTTCTTTCCCCTGTTTTGCTGAATAAAATAAGCACTGCGCCCGTCTTTACAGTATGGAAAACTCCGCACCGGCTCGCCGTGGGGACCAAATTCCACTTTAAGCACTTCGGCCCCCATTTGCGCCATTAAATTGGTAGCAGCAGGGCCGGCAAGGTATTGGCTAATATCCAGAATCCTATAACCGTCTAATACATGTTTGGAACTCATAATGGTCTCAATTTACTCTCTGTTTTTTCAACACACTTCTATAGCCCGAGGACCAATTTAAGCAAAGGGTCTAAATAGAAGACAGCTGCCGTGAAAAATTACTAATGTTCAGCGCTAACTAACACCCCACCCTCTTCCAGGGCGTTCACCTGCTCAAGCGGATACCCCAACCATTCGGTGAGAATCTCTTTATTCTGCTCGCCTAAAAAAGGTGCTTGCAGGGGTAAATAATCCGGGTGATTTGAAAACCTAAATGGCACACCCGGTATATCGAACTCGCCAAGCATACGGTCAGAGACCCTGCGCACCGTGCCGCGCCGGCGATGGTGAGGGTGATCAATCGCCTGGGGAACCGTAAGAATGGGTGCCACCGGAACACGCACCTCCTGCAATAAGGCAATAGCGGCTTCGTCAGTCGGAAAAGTTTGCAGCCAGTTTTCTATAATAACGATCAATTCTTGCTGATTGGCGACCCGTAATTCATTCGTCGAGAAACGCGGATCTTTAATCATATCTTCCCGGCCCATCGCTCGGCAGAACACCGGCCACTGATGCAGCAGCGCCAAAATCATAATATAACCTTCTGGGCCTTTAAATATTCCGGTGGGACTCACTGCATAATGATGAGAACCCGCACGCCGGGGAACGATGCTGCCCTGGCTAGCCGAAAGCGCTTGCACACTCATTTCGTGTTGATGGAAATAACAATCGAGGAGAGAAATATCCAGGTGCTGCCCCAGACCGGTGCGATGAGCATCGAGCAAGGCATAGGCTAATGCGCCTGCCGCATGAACGCCTGTGGTTACATCACCAATCGCCAGCATCGGCAAACTCGGCGGCCGATCTGGCTCGCCAATCACGTCGGTGACACCCGCATAGGCTTGCGCGATGTAGTCAAAACCGGGCAAGTGACTGAGCGGCCCGGTTTGTCCAAAAGCAGAAATCGAGCACATCACTAATTTGGGATTAATTTTACGCACCACTTCCCAGTCGAACCCGAGACGCTTAATCACGCCCGGCGCATAGTTCTCGATAAGTACATCGCACTCCTTAATCAAATCAAGAATAAGCGCTTTACTCTTTTCGTTTTTGAGATCAATGCACAGACTTTTTTTGCCACGATTTTGCTGCACAAAATACGCACTGCGTTTATTTTTCCGGTAGGGGAAAACCCGACTAGGATCACCGTAAGGTGCCATTTCGACTTTAATAATTTCAGCGCCCATTTCTGCCATGAGGCGAGTTGCGCTGGGGCCTGCCAAATATTGCGTAAAATCTATAATACGGTAACCATCGAGAATTGCTGTTGATGACATGCTTGGCTCTTTTTATGCGTTCTGTTTACTTATCGAATTCTAATTAATACCACCGATCCCGATTACGCCGGTTTAAATTGACGCACCGGAGCGGATGTTAACGATTGATCTCAATGACTGTTACCAACAATGGGTTCATTACCCAGTACGCCGTCGTCCACCAGGGCCTGAATCTCTGTCTCAGAATAACCTACGCCGCTAAGAACTTCGCCATTGTGCTCGCCCAAAAATCCGGCCTGTAAATCGAGGAACTCGGGGTATTGGGAAAACCGCAGTGGCATACCCGGGACTTTCAGATCGCCAAAAGATCGATCGGTGACGGTGCGTACAGTTTGCCGCTCAATAAGATGGGGATGAGCCATCGCTTCCGGCACACTCAATACCGGCGCTACGGGTACGTGGTTTTCCTGCAGGACACGCACGGCTTCGTCATCACTCTCGGTAGTTTGCAACCAGCTTTCTATGGCGTCGATCAAGATGGCGTTGTGCTCCACGCGCCCTGCGTTATCGGCAAAGCGAGGATCCGTTATAAATTCCGGCTTGCCAATCGTTTTCATCAGGCTGTCCCACTGTAGACCCAGGGCAATAATGACCAGATATTTTTCCTTGCCCTTAAATAAGCCCAGTGGGGCAACCGCAAAATGATGTGCACCAGAGCGGTGTGGTACTAACTCTCCCTTTGAACCGTCATAGCCCTGAACGTTGAGCTCGTGGCAATGGAACAGGCAGTCGAGCAAGGCAATGTCCAGATATTGACCACCGCCGCCCTTCTCGCGATGAAATAGCGCGGCAGTAATCGCACCATAGGCGTGGGCACCGGTCGAGACATCCCCCATGCCCAAACCCGGAAAATAGGGGGGCCCATCCTCTTCTCCGATCATATCGATAACACCGGCATAGGCCTGGGCGATATAGTCAAACCCAGGCAAGCTCGATAATTCACCTTGCTGCCCGAAAGCTGAGATTGAACACATAACCAGATTCGGATTGATCGCTTTGAGGGTTTCATAATCGATATTGAGACGCTTCATCACCCCGGGGGTAAAATTCTCCACTACCACATCGACGTCTTTAACCAGTTTATAGATAATTTCCTGGGCGCGGGGATCACGGAGGTTCATGCAAACCGCCTTCTTACCCCGGTTTTGCTGAATGTAGTAGCCGCTACGACCGTCCTTGAGAGAGGGCATAAAGCGCACCATATCCCCCGTTGGCGTCGCTTCTACTTTGATGATCTCCGCCCCGGTTTCGGCCATCAGCCGTGTACAGGTCGGCCCCGCCAGTACATGGGTAAAATCCAGTACTTTCACACCTTCCAGAACATGCAATCTAGACATCACCTTCCCCTATTAAAAACAACATGTATTATCGTTATGCAGACAAAGACCCCGAATGCTAAGGCTTCCTGCGCCAAACAGCAATTCCGTAACATCTCGATGAGCACTCCTATTCAAGGTCGCCAACCCGGTGATACACTCAATAGCACAAATTTGCGCTTCTTTAACTATTTAATAAACTACCCGACACAAGATCGGGATCGGTAGCGCTAATATACCCGTGGGGAAAGCACATGAAACCAGGAATATCCGCGGACTCGCATATCGTCGAGCCGCTCAAATGGCCAATATCACCGAAGAGCAGAAAAATGCCATTGTCCACGACAATGTTATAAAAGCATTTAATCTACCTATTCAATAATCATCACTAGTTATTCGCCAACAGGAATTTAATATGTCTGAACAAAAAATTGCACTGGTCACCGGTGGCGCGCGAGGTATCGGCGAAGCCATATGCCGGGTCCTCGCCGAAGCAGGGTACAAAGTCATCGTCAGCGATGTGGTTGCCGACAGCGCAAAAAAACTAGCCCAGGAAATCGATGGTTACGGCATCGAAATGGACGTTACCAAAGCGGACTCTGTCGATGGAGCGGTCGCTGAAATTAACGACAAAGTCGGGACGCCCTGGTTGGTGGTCAACAACGCCGGCTGGGATAACCTGATGCCTTTTTTACATACCGACGAAGCCTTCCAGAAAAAAATCATCGACATTAACCTTCACGGCCCGATTCGCGTGTGTCGTGCCACCCTGCCCGGCATGAAAACATTAGGCAGTGGCCGCATCGTCAATATCGCTTCGGATGCTGGCCGTCTCGGCGCAGCTATGGAAGCCATTTATTCTGGCGCCAAAGGCGGACTGATCTCTTTTACGAAAACCCTGGCCCGGGAATTTGCTCGCAATCAAATCACTGCAAACAACGTGTGTCCGGGGTTGACCGACACACCCTTGATTGGAGAAATTACCGCTAATAATGAACTTGCTCTCAAAGGCATTGCAGCCATTAAACAGTCGGTGCCCCTTGGTCGCATGGGCACGCCTCACGACATTGCCCATGCCGCAGCATTTTTAGCCTCAGAACAGGCCGCCTATATTACCGGGCAAACCATCTCCGTAAGCGGTGGAATTACTATGGCGGGGTGAATTTCAAGAGAATTAAAGAAGGATAAAAATGTCGATCTAAACCGGCGTAAAAAACGGCACTGCAGTACCTTCACCGGTATCGACAAAATTCACTGCCACTTGCTGACCAATAGATAAGCCATCGAAATCGCAATCAATCAGGTTAGTCAGCATCGTTGGCCCCTCTTCTAAGGTAACGTAGGCGATAGCGTAGGGTTCGCCGCGCCGGGTAACGCTGTAACTATAAATAGCTCCGCGCCCCGAACATTGTAGGTATTCGGTGTCGTCGCTAAAACAGAAAGGGCAAAAGGTGCGCGGATAAAAATGATTCTCTCCACAAGCATTACATTTTTTTACCAGAAGCTTGCCTTCTGCGGTCGCATCCCAGAATTCCTGGGTCTCAGCATTAACGCGAGGCGCACGCATCTTGGGTTTATCCCGGGGTTTATCCCGGGGTTTCTCCCTGGCTTTTTCTTTTGATTCTTGTTTAACGCTTGTCATCGCCGCATTGTCTGAACTACTCACGCGTCCTCGCCTCCCAAAATCACCGTTGCGCTGCCCATACGCGAGCCCAGTAAACCGCCAGTGCCGTGGGCCAGAGCAATATCGCAATTGGGCACCTGTACTTTAGGGTGGGCCTCACCACGCAACTGCCGTACCGCTTCCAGCACCTTGGTCATACCACCGCGATCGCCAGGATGATTGTTACACAAACCCCCGCCGTCGGTATTGAAAGGCAACTTGCCAACGCCGGAAATTAAATTTCCATCGGAAACAAATTTCCCACCCTGACCTTTTTCGCAAAACCCAAGATCTTCCAAGGTTTCGAGTACCGTAATG
This sequence comes from Porticoccaceae bacterium, assembly GCA_018069525.1. Classification (GTDB taxonomy): domain Bacteria; phylum Pseudomonadota; class Gammaproteobacteria; order Pseudomonadales; family Porticoccaceae; genus JAGPUQ01. The sequence continues at coordinate 9,176 of JAGPUQ010000016.1, forward strand.
GTAAAAGAATCGTAAATAGACACGTATTTAATATCTGCCTGTGTAACACCGGCCTCGTCAAAGGCCTTGCGGCCCGACCAGCGTGCTCCGGAAAACGTTAAATCTACTTTGCCTCCCATCAAATGTTTGGGGGCTTCGCCTGCACCGAGCACTTTGACGCAAGACCGTTTAAGATCACGGGCAATTTCCGGTGCAACCATTATAATCGCTCCCCCACCATCGCTGACCACACAGCAGTCGAGCCGGTGTAAAGGATCACTTACCATCGGCGAATTAACCACATCCTCGACGCTCACCACATTTCGCAACATCGCGTGTTCGTTGTATTGAGCATGGTGAGATGCGGCCACTTTAATCCACGCTAATTGCTCGCTGGTGGTCCCGAACTCATACATATGCCGCATCGCCGCCATGCCGTACATATTGACCACCGTGGGACGAAACGGGCCTTCAAAACCGTATTCCGCAGGCGCTCCACCACCGGGTTTAGCAAAATATTTTTCTTTAGCATCAGCGCGAGGGCGGCCAGCAAGCGTAATTAACGCGACCTTACAGTGACCCGTTGCGATTGCTTGAGCAGCGTGATTCACGTGAGAAATATAAGACGAACCACCGGTTTCGGTACTATCGATTTGATTTAATCGCAGCCCCATGTATTCAGCCTGATTAATACCACCCAAACCGGGGGCATCTCCGGCACAATAGTAAGCATCAACATCGTTTTTGCTTAAACCAGCATCCTCCAAAGCACCTTTGGCAACCTCGGCATGGAGCTGGGGCAACGTTTTTCCGGTGCCATCTCGCAAGGGGTGTTCGTAAATTCCGGCAATATAGGCCTTGCCCCGAATACTCATGGCTCATTCCTGATTAATATTTTTTAATTAACATTCTTGATAAGCGTTTTCTACTAAACAAAGACCTTAAACTTATTCGCCTATCGTACGAACAGCTTATCTAATAGAAGAATAGCCCGCATCAATTACCAGCTCAGCACCGTGCATATACTTAGATTCGTCCGAGGCTAAATAAAGCACACCGTTGGCTATATCTGTGGGTTCACCCAGTTCCCCCAACGGTGACATAGCTTCAAAACGCGCTCGCACTTTATTTTCTTTACTAGTACCTCCATATTTACGAATCGTACTTTCAACACCCGGGGTGCGAATCACCCCGGGATGAACCGAATTAACACGGATATTATTTTTCAGTTGTGCGAATTCAGCAGCGGCGGCTTTAGTCAACAAACGCACACCACCTTTAGCTGCGCAATATGCCGCAGATTTATCCAGCCCCACAATGCCCGCAATGGATGAGATGTTGATAATCGACCCTCCACCAGACCTTTCCATCGCTTCACACCCGTATTTGACGCCTAGAAAAACGCCGTCGAGGGCAATACTATTCTGCCACTGCCAGTCTTTAAGACTGGTATCTTTAATGGACTTAGCGATAATAACAGCTGCGTTGTTTACTAATATATCAAGCTGCCCATAGGTTTTTTCGGCGTGAGCAATAACCGCTTGCCACTCCGCCTCGCTGGACACATCGTGATGCATATAGCTTGCTTCGTGATCAGCATTTTTTATCAGTTCGACAGTTTCGTTACCGCCTTTGTCCTCCCAGTCGGTAACCACCACTTTGGCACCTTCTTCCGCCAGGCGTATTGCCGTTGCACGCCCCAAACCAGAAGCCGCACCAGTGACCAACGCGACCTTACCTTCGACCCTACCCGCTACATTTCTCACAAATCCAACCCCAAAAATTTATTTAAATTTTAAAAAAATCAACTTGGCATCAACGCTTTCAGAAGTCACTTGTATTGAAGCACTATGCATCAGAAACTATTTACCGAAAACTACTTACCAGAAACTATTTGCCCGAAAAATGGGGCGCACGTTTTTCCATAAAATGTGCAACGCCTTCCTTGAAGTCTTCGCTTTTTATACTGGAACCCATTTCTTCAAAGGCCAAATTTAACGAACTATCCAAATCCTCAAACAAGCTTTCCCAAACCTGATTTTTTACTACCCGCATGGAGCGCGGCGAATTATGGTTGGCCATTTCCCGAGCAATGTCCAATGCCGAGTCCAGAAAACCGTCACTCGGCAGAACCTGGCTCACCACACCTAAGCGTTGTGCCTCCTCGCCATCAAACACACGCCCGGACAGCAGGATATCCATCGCATTAGCGACCCCGGTGATACGCGGCAACAGCCAGGCGCCACCGTATTCGACAATCAGCCCGCGTTTAACAAATGCGGAAGTGAATTTGGCGTCGGCGGCGGCAATACGCATATCGCAAAATAAGGTGAGCACGAAGCCTATGCCTGCCACCGGGCCATTGATGGCGCAAATAATCGGCTTGGGGATGGCCGGAAAATAAGAATACTTGTGCTGATAATCGGGACGTACGTTTTGAGGCCGTGGTTTGGGAATATCATCCGGGGCGCGTTGCTCAGCGGCCTCTTCACCACCCTGAATGTCAGTTAGTAATTTCATATCAGCACCGGCGCAAAACCCTCTCCCCGCACCGGTGAGCACAATCACGTTCACACTATCGTCGTCGCCAGCGGTCATCATGGCATCCTGAATTTCTTCGGCCATGCGTCGCGTCCACGCGTTGAGCTTGGCGGGACGGTTTAAGGTTATTAGCGCGACTTTATCGCTGACTGCGTAGAGAATTTCCCGGTATTTCATCGCATTATCTTTCTCTTAGTGAATAAAAACATTAAACCTGAATATGCCCAATATTAACCTTGCTCGATAAAGGCTTTCATCAAGGTATGAGCAATCGCCATCGGCGGCGGCAATATAATGCCGGTGCCCTGCTCACCATTATAAGATGCCGTGAGCAAACTACGGGAGGCCCAACGCGCATCTTCCAGTTCGTCGTCAATCACAATATCGGTGCTTTCGGCATCGGCAAAGCAGCCAATCATTAAGGAAGATGGCCACGGCCAGGGTTGCGTAGAGTGATAATGTACCGCACCGACTTTGATGCCCGCCTCTTCCATAATTTCGCGGCGCACGGCTTCTTCAATATTTTCTCCCGGCTCCACAAAACCCGCTAAAGCAGAATACATGCCGGCCGGGAACATGGCCTGCCGACCAATCAAAGCTTCGTCGCCGCGTACAGCCAGCATAATCACCACCGGGTCAACCCGGGGGAAATGCTCAGCATTACAATCTTCGTTGGGGCATTTACGCATATATCCCCCATCCCGCATTTCGGTCTGAGTGCCACACACGGCGCAGAATTGATGGCGGGCGTGCCAATCAAGCACTGCTTTTCCCGTTGCTAAGGTCGATGGATCGCCTACCGGCAAACGCAAAGCAATCGCCCGTAAATCCATAAATCGACCCACATCGCGAAATGGCGACTGGGAAGGTGCATCTTCGATGCTACTGACATCGACTGCGAAGTGCGCGACACCGGCATCGTCCTTACCCAGGAAGATTCTCGGCAAATCGGCTTCTGGGTAGATCGCCAACTCATCCGGTGACAACCAGCCAATACCCCCTGCCCCGCGAGTCACCAGCGGCTCCAGGCGATAGTAGGCCACAATTCGGGACTGTGGCGCGACCCGCTGCTCCGCAAGCCACTCGGCATTGCTGCGCAGCTCGCTACAACGATCCAGCGGCCCTCCCGCAAAGGTGTTGGTGACGGCTGTGCTGACTACTGACATGCTGCTCTCCTGGTTCGAAAGATTTTATTGGTATTCTGTTATTGGCGCACTGCTGTTGGTGTCCTGCTAATGCCATATTCTGGCAAGCGATTATGACGACGATTTACCACCAACTGATTATCACTTACGTCCTCGCTTACCCGATTAATCGGCCCAAAAACAACGCTTCCCAGCTTAAATATCGCGGGATATTTTTAAGTTTCGGATGACCAAGTACCGCTAACTACGAGGGCCTATCGGAATGTTGGTTGCCTAATGATCGGCATGTAGGCCGCCGGGATTAAGAGCTTAACCCTAGCAGATTTGGCAGCGAGGATAAAATCTGTACCCAATCCTTGTAAAGTAAATATCTCACCTTATTTCAGGTATCCAGCCCACAGCTACATTATTGCCAAGCCGCGATCCTATCATTACTGTTACATCGCTGACTTAAATCAAGGCTTAGGAACTTAAAACAACTAAAGTTAGTCTCACCGCCGTACGTTTTCTGGCATTATAGGCCTACCGAGATAGACATACTGAGTTTCGAACAGGGAATTGTTCATGGTCAAAGACGCTCATGACCAGCATCATCACCTACTGATTCTGGCGGAAGAAACCACGTTTAACGTGGTCGATGATCTTGTTGCTGCACTGCCCGAATGGGATTGCAGCACTGATTATGCGTGGAAAAATTGGTCTCGGGAAAGTCAATCCACAAATATTTTGGATCATACTCACCCCCTTAACGATCTTCTATCTGCCAAGGAACCAACAAAAACATCTTTGCAATCATCCCAAGATTTCGAATCTACTCACCCTGCAGTTGGGCTATTGGCTTTAGGCCCCGCACCTAACGACGACATACTCGACAGTCTGGAACATACCCTTAGAAGCGCACCGAACACCTCCTGGGTGGCGATACTCTCCGAGCAACACTTTGAACATCCTCACCTAATGGCCCTGGTAGTCGCTTACTGTCAGGACTACATTTCATACCCTCTCTCCGGCGTCACACCAATATTGAGCGGCCTACTGGGCCATCTGGCTGGCATGAGCGATTTACGCAGCGCTCATGCTGGTCACCTCGCGACAGAGAAACCCAGCGATCAAAATTACAACATGGTGGGCAGCAGTACCGCTATGAAACACGTATTTAATTTGGTATCGAAATATGCCAAAGCAGATGCGCCGGTGCTTATTTCAGGTGAAAGTGGCTCTGGTAAAGAATTAATTGCCCAGGCCATTCATCAACATTCGCTTAGAGCAGACAAACCCTTTGTCGCGGTCAACTGTGGTGCGATACCAGAGAACTTGCTCGAATCTGAATTGTTCGGACACATCAAAGGTGCCTTCACCGGCGCCATACAAAACCGCGACGGCCGCATTACCGTGGCTAATGGGGGCACACTATTTCTCGATGAGATAGGTGACTTATCACTGCATCAACAAGTTAAAATTTTGCGGTTTTTGCAAGAAGGCACATTTGAACCCGTAGGCTCCTCTCATACACAGCGCGCCGATGTACGTATTATTACGGCCTCACATATTGACCTTGAGGATGCAGTACAGGAAGGTAAGTTTCGCGACGATCTTTACTACCGTTTGAACGTCCTACACGTGGCGTCTCCCCCGCTGCGCGAGCGCAACGGCGATATTGAACAATTGGCACGTTATTATCTGTCAAAGTTTAGTGCCACAGAATTCGCCGCTGGAAAACCGGGCATTGCTAAAGATTTTTCCCCTGCTGCATTAAAGGCTATTCAGCAACACGACTGGCCCGGAAATGTACGAGAATTAATTAACAAAGTGAAAAAGGCCGCCATTGTCTCTGATCAGCCATTGATATCTCCGCGAGATCTCGATCTTGATGATCCTCAGAAATCCTCCACGCCGACCACCATTATCCATCTCGGCGAAGCTCGCGGAAAGGCCGAGCGGGAAGCGCTGGAAGCTGCGTTACAGGATAGTCAATTTAATATTTCAAAAACGGCAACGGTTTTGGGTATTTCTCGTATGACCATTTACCGATTACTGGAAAAACACGGTATTAGCCACTAACGACTTAAAGTTTTTTATAATCTTCCTTTCAAACCTTAGTCATATCTTCTGTATCTCTCATGAGTAAAGCAACCGGCCGCCTTGAGAAAAACAACCGGCGACTGAAAAATCTCCATATTTAAGCGACCCAAGCGCAAATATCCTACAGGCTAGTAAGCCATTAGCGATGTATTACAGGCCCTCTCTTTTAATTTTGTTCCATAAGCATTACACCTTAAATATCCGCTCTAAGTTTTTGATAAATCGATTTTTTGATTTCTCTAAAAGAAGACAATGCCACCTAGCTGTTACACCTCTCAAAACTAACGTCATAGAAAAATAATATTTTCTTTTTAAAACATAACGTTAAACAGTTGGCCCACTTATTGCTAACTATCTTATCCCCAGCTGAAAATTATTTAGCTGTCGTAAAGGAAACGACTGGATCGCACCATACGGTAGCGTTAGTAGCCTCGCCACTTTGGCCTGGTCGCTAAATCATAGAATCCAATAGAGAATAGCCCAACAGGGATGTTACGATGATCCGTACCGATACTACTTATTACGGTATAAGAAAAACCATCGACGCGAATCAAGCCGCGTTTCAAGTTCTCGATCGCCCCGCCAAATATCCTAGCGACGATTTACCCTTTAGTGCGCACATTGCCAATGAGCTTGCGCCCCGTAGCGTGCTTAGAATTACCACCCGCCTAACGCTCATGCTGCTAATACTCGCGGCAGCTACAACTGCGCTATTTTCCGGCTTTGCTGCTGCGGAAGATCCCCTTGTCGAGCTTAATAACGAACATATCGAAGCCCTGGCTGCGGCCAGTATCAGCACTCACACCAGCACAATTGACGGTGGCGCACTTAACGGTGCTTCCGGGTTAATTGCCATCAATCTAACTGCCGGCGACGGTAACGTACAACAAAATTCAACCGCCGCGGCTCATAGCCAGGGTATCAGTAGCGCTGCAGTCGAAGCTCGGCAATACACCAACATGGTCACTTCGGATACAGGCCAGTCATTGTCGGTTGGCATTAACGACAATACCTTTAATGATGCCCGGGGAATTATCCAAATCAACCAATCGGCCGGAGCTGGCAACGCGCAATTTAATGGCGCCGCCATCGCGGTGGGTGCCACTGGCGCTTTCGCATATGTGGAGCTAAACGACGAGCAGCTAATGAATCAGCCCGTCGCTATGAGCAGCACCGCTGCTGACCCTGCTCAGCCGAATCAGCAAATCAACGTTAATTTGTCTCCTGGCGCTTTTAAGAATGCGTCGGGCCTTGTTCAACTTAATCAGGCCGCAGGCAACAACAATAGTACGGCCAACAGTTTTACGATGTCGGTGTCGCCCTAAGTTTGCCGCAGTATCGCAAGCCTAGGGAAGCACCAACAACGTGAAAAACCCAAAGCTCAAAAAGTAGAAGTTTATATTTACAATCTAAGGAGAAGTAAAATGAAGTTTTCAAAACTACCATTAAGCGTCGCTATTGCAGCGGCAGTCAGCACAGGCTTTGCCTATGCCGACGACGACTACGACTACGAGATGGACAGCAGTTCTGTCGAAATCGATAAAACTATCGTCTATAACCAAAACATCCGTAACAGCGGTCAAATTACGACCATGGGACTGATATTGGTTGATTCCTCTGCAGTAGCGGTATCCGAAGTCAAACAAGAAAGTGGCGACAATAGCGTTACTAATGAGTTCGACACCCAAAACACCGCCACTTTGTCTAACACTGTGCTACAAGATGCTAGCGGTAATATCGGTGTTAACGTTGCCGCTGGTGACAACAATGTTCAGCAGAACTCTGTTGCCATTGCCAATGCCAGCAGTGCTAATAGCAGCACAACCCTGAGCGTTGACTACACAGAAGGTGCTACCAACCACTACGATAGTCAAAATACCGATGACTACAACTCGACCGACGAGTCCCAACAGGCCAATGCCTGGGAAGTTAGTGGGGCTGCAAGCGGCTCGCATACCCGGACTGATTCCGTCACCGTGGATGCCTGGAGTGTCAATACTGTGCAAGATGTCTCTGCTGAAGGCGACGCGACCGGCAGTGCCCGTGGTGGCGGCGGTGCCGAAGCTGAAGGCATGGCAGCCTGGGGCGAATTCGGCGTCCACGGCGGCGGCGGCGGCAGCGTAGATTTCCTGGATAATGGTGAAACCCAGGATACTGATGCCTCCTTTAGTGCCCATACCGATGGCCAGGCCAACGGTAGCGCTCAGTTCGATCAGACTGATACATTGGACTGGAATGTAGCCGGTAGCGCGTCTCACTCAGACAGTGAGTACCATGATGAAAACGTCGATCGGACGCATTCGGATAACACCGTCAATGACAGCGATTATCGTCTGACTGTTGCATTCGATGCTGACTTCGTCTTCGGTGGTTCGGCAGATGCTGAGACCTTCTCCGAGCAGTACGCTTACTACAACATGACTACTAATAATGGCGTAATTAACTCCGCCAGCGTTGGTGATAATGTTGCTCAAGGTGCTGCCGGTAATATTGGTATTAATGTCGCAGCTGGTAACAGTAACGTACAAACCAATCAGTTGGCTCTTGCTAACAATGAAGGTGTACTGTCTACGGCAACCGCTTCTTCCTACCAATCTGCCTATGACAACACCACCTACAACAACTCGTTGACTGTGTATGAAACTAAATCTGTCGGAGTCGAGCTGTCTGGTTCAGCTACTGGCACTTATAGTGGAATCTCGGATCAGTTCGGCGACGTGTATCTTGATACCTGGGCTGAAGGAGCAGACGGTGGTACCGCACACAACAACACTACCGGACCAACTGGACACATTGATGTGGACAGCCAGGCTGAAGGTGCTCAGGATCGCAATAGCGATGGTGGCGCATTAAGCTTCAATGAAAATGGCGAACTTGCTCTGAGCAACATAGCTCTGACAGGTAACGTCTTCTACCGTGAAGCGCGCTATATGGGTCACCGCAACACCGCTACATTGGGTGACAATGCCCTGGCTGGTGCTTCAGGCAACATCGGCGTGAACATTGCTGCGGGTACTAACAACCTGCAAGGCAATGCACTGGCTATCTCTAATGCCAGCCTCGCTGTCGGTGGTGGTACTGGTGGTACTGGTGGTAGTGAGGTCACGCCATAAGTAAGTTCTACATTACTAATGTGATGTTATTTGTGGGGTATCAGCCTTTGGGCTGGTGCTCCACACGTTTAAGTTTTCAAGTAGTAAACTAAGCAGTAACGAATAGACTTTGATAGTAGTAGCGGTATATAAAACCATAGTATTCGTAAACTGGAATAGACAGCGGTAATAAGATAGTGAACAACATTTCATTCAAGCTCTCAGCGCAAAGCCTCAAAGCAAATATGCTCGAAGCGCTGAGCCTACAGGTACCAGTCACCAGCGCCAATACAACGGGACGCCATTTTTTGCGACCGTTTATTATCAACTCCCAAAATAAGCTCTTTACGGCCCAACTTGTCGTGGGCTTGCTGGTTTTTTTTCTGTTCACCCAAACTAATTCAAGCACCGCATCGCCGATGAACTTTTACGACATCGGAGGTGTAGGCTATTTCAACAAATCCATTTCCAGTATGCGAGAAAGTAGATTTACTGATCTGGTGGAACAAAAATACGACTTTAGCTGTGGCGCCGCAGCGGTCACTACTATACTTCGCTACGCCTACAACCAGGATGTCACCGAGCTTGATGTTCTTGAGGGCCTGGCCAAGGTAAGCGACGAAGACGTGGTTCGAGAAAAAGGTTTTTCTCTGCTCGACCTAAGACGTTATGTCGATTCGCTGGGCATGAGAGGCCGCGGCTATGAAATACCAGCCGAGATGCTACCCCGAGTCAACATTCCAGCTATTGTGTTGTTAAACATTCGAGGCTACCAACATTTTGTGGTTTTTAAACGTTTAATCGACGACGAAGTTTATATCGGTGATCCGGCACTAGGTAACCGAATTATGAGTAAAGACGAGTTTATAGCCGCGTGGAACGGGTCTATCTTTGTGATAATTGGCAAGAACTTCGATCGCTACACCGTGCTACGTCAGCCCGCGGAAGCACTCACCGCACGCAAATTTTTACACGGTATGGCGCCTGTAACGAATTCCGAATTAATGGATTTTGGCTTTACCAATGCCGACCTATTTTGAACTTACTGTTCTGACTACTTAGATCAACGATTATCGTATTGTGACATGGAGGATCCAAAAATGAATCAGTATTTATTAAAGAATGGCCTATCAGGCAAACGTCCTTCTAGAATCAAGGTCGCATTTGTATCGCTCGCGCTGACGGCAAGTACCGTCTGTTATGCACCACACAGTTCGGCTGCGTTGTTTAACGAACTTAGCATAAATGAATTGTCCGAAATTCGCGGCAAATTTCTCACAAGTACTAACGAGTTATTGTATTTCGGCTTGAGCATGGTGACCACCTGGGGTACGCCTTCTGGGACACAGTCATCAGGAGTGCTACTGAGCTTTGACCTTAGCAGTACCACACCATCGGTAACAGTTTCCCAAACTGGGTCGTTGGGCGAGGAAATTGACAATGCGCCCATCATTGAACCCGACACTGCATTACAACAGATATCGGGGGGCGTGCAGAGCATTCAAGTGGGCGGGAACGGTAATACCCTGGAAAATCAACTTGAATTAAATGTTGACGGTTCTGCAGATACGGCTCAGATTGTATCGTCAGTCGATTTAGCCACAGGTGTACGGACGTATAAATCTGGCGATGGCGTCATTACACAATTCACCAACACCGGGAATAGTATTGGATACGCGATACAGACGGATGCTGGCACAGTTATTCAACAACTGGGTGGAAACCCCCTCGACAACCACCAGTTGTTGCAATCCATAAATATTCGCGGCAACATGCAGTCCATTCTAAATACCATCGGGCTTGATGTGCGTTTAAATAATAATCAGCAACTAAAGCAGACTGCTCTCGGTTTTACCGACAGTACGATGTTGTTCGGTTTACGTTGATCCGCTCTGCAGTAAACAGCTAGTTAATTTCTGTCGGTTGGATTTCACCCAAGGCTGCAGGGTAGACTAGCAAAGCTCGTCACGTTAAGAAGTGACGGGCTTTTTTCAAAGAAGCGGGGCACGCAGCGTTCCTATCTGCGTTTCATTCGCGGTATATATGTCCGTAATCTATTGAGAAATCAATACGGATTTGACGAATTTGTTCAAGCGAGGACTATACGATGAAATTAAGGACAATAAACATACTGGCGCTTGCCCTTTGGATCGCGAATATACAACCATCTATCGCCGCAGAAAATCCAGAATCAAAAGACCTTAGTCCCAGCAATCTGGACGCGGCCTCGTCCACTGTTGATGCTGCAGGAGCGACTGAGAAACAAGCTGCGCAAAATGCCAGGATGAGAGAAGAGTTGAATTATCTAAAAAATACCAACTTACAAATGATGCGTCGTATTCAGGCGCTGGAAAGGCAGTTGGCTGTAGGTTCTAGGACTGGGACTGGAAGCCCTGCGCAAGCCACTGACAACCAATCCACCCGTAGCGCTGATGCCACCTCGCCCGGGACAGCTAGTGGCGAAGGGAAGGTTAAAAAATCTGCTGGGAAAAGTCGTGGCGTAAGCGATCTGGTTTTGGAAGAACACACTTTATTCGACCAAACCTTTTCTCTCGAATTGGGTTTTGAAATGTCGCACTTTGACCAAAACCAACTCATCCTTAATGGCTTTCTCGCACTGGATGCCATTTTTCTGGGTGACTTGAGTGTTGACGAGATTGAAGGCGATATACTTAGGACCACCCTGCTAGGTCGCTGGGGTGTTACCGACCGTCTACAATTGAGCCTGGGTATTCCATGGGTTTACCGAGAAACCACCACTCGCTCGCGAGGCGTCGACCTTTCTTCAATCATCGTGTCAGAACAGTCGGTCGACGACAGCGATATTGGCGATATCTTCCTGGGTGTAAGTTATCAACTGTTCCCGGAAACCTACACACGGCCCGACATTGTTTTAAATTTTGGTGTCACCGCACCCACCGGTCGAGAACCTTATGGTATCGATTTTATTGAGGACCCGTCCAATACTAATCTGGTCTTCCCATCGGAGCTCCCCACGGGTTCAGGTTTGTGGCAAACTACTGCAGGAGTCTCGTTTTTAAAAACTACTGACCCTGCTATCCTTTTCGCAAGCTTTAATTACATCCACTATTTGGAGGAAAGTTTTAGCGATATCGGCGCTGATCCCAACGCGGCCCCTGCGCCCGGTGAAGTTCAGCTAGGGGATGCATTTCAAGTTGCTGCGGGTATCGCGTTCGCGATTAACGACCGTACCAGCTATAGCATGTCTTTCACTCAACGCTGGACCGACGAAACCCAAATCACTCAACCAGGACTGGGTAGTCGCGACATTCTTGGCTCGGATGCCACTACGGGCACATTTGATATTGGCGTCACTTATGCCCTTAGCGATCGACTCTCAATGGTAACTAACCTGGGTATGGGGCTCACCAATGAAACTTCAGATTACACTTTCGCGCTGAAATTCCCCTACCGATTTTAAATACCAACGAATTAGTTTCTATCTTTTTAACCGGGTTTTATCCCGGTTTTTTTTAGCTATAGCATTTCTTTTTTAGGCATCGACTGATTCGCCCAGCTTACATACCATCATTCACAAAAAAACGCTCGCAGTAAAAAACCACGAGCGTCTTATTTATAAGTTTATGTTTTATATAAACTTATTTACAACAAGACTAAAGCCAGTCAGAAATTATTCCCAGCTCACCACCGTAGTACCAACAGTACCGTAACTACCCATAGACTCAATCACTGCCGGTGCTTCCTCAATCGGAATCACGCTGGTGATCATTTCACCGGGGCGAAGTTTGCCCGATTGCACCATATTTAACATGGCACCGTAACGTCTAGGCTGCATACCAATAGTACCTATCAGTTGAAGTTCCATCGCCACCATCATATCCACGGGCAAAGAAACAAAACCTTCTTCGGCACGAGACGTTAATCCGATTTGTAAATGACGGCCGCGCTTTTTCAAGCTCATCACCGAGTTGAGGCAGGTCGCAGCAATACCGAGGGCATCAACGGATACATCGACACCACCCTTGGTATATTCCTTGACCGCTTCTGCGACGTTGCCGCTACCCGCATTAATGGTATGCACGGCACCCATTTTTCTGGCAACTTCCAAACTTTTGTCGTTGATATCAATGGCGATCACATTGGCACCAACGGCATTTGCGATCTGGATTGCAGCCAGGCCAATACCGCCACAGCCGTGAATTGCCACCCATTCGCCACCACTGACTTTTACCTGATCGACAATGCCGTGAAAGGAGGTCATAAAACGACAACCCATTCCCGCCGCCTCAGTAAAGGCTACGGATTCCGGCAAGCTCACCAGATTCATGTCTGCTTTCAGAATGTGGGCGTATTCGCCGTAGCCACCGGAAGTTGCAAAGCCCGCTAACTTACCTTCACCGCAGGTATTTTGATGTCCGCCCAGGCAATACTCACACGCACCGCAACCGAGGTTAAACGGACAAACGACTCGGTCACCTACTTTGTAACCCTTAACCTGGGAGCCTACTTCTGCCACGGTGCCAACAAATTCGTGGCCAATTACGTGAGGTAATTCCGGCTGTAGGCCCAACCAGTCCCAGTCGCCAACGCAAACGTGCCAATCACTACGACACACGCCATTCGCGGCTACTTTGATGATGGCATCTTCTGGGCCGCACTTAGGTTCGGCCCAGTTTTGATGGATGACCATGGGAGTATTAAACGCTTCGAGTACCGCTGCCTTCATCAGAACACCTCATAGAATTATTTTTCAGGTGAGCAACCTTAATCCTTCCAGGCTTAAACTGTCAAGCAAGCCTGAGGGCGCACGGATATTGAGGAATGACCCATTATTTTCTAATAAAGCAGACTGCTTCGAGTAGACACAGTCGAGCCTTAGCTAACTGCAATTGAGCATGAGATGGGGGTAGTTTTGTCGATTTTAGTGGAAAGAGTGCCTGAGAATAATGGTTTCCACCCGATCAGGACCAGTAGAGATAATATCGATAGGAACGCCAACAAGCTCTTCGACCCGGCGAATATAACTGAGCGCAGCCGCTGGCAAGGCATCCAAAGTTGTTGCACCTAAAGTAGACTCACTCCACCCGGGTAGTGTTTCGTACACCGGTTGAATACCGACGTAATCGTCAGCGTGCATGGGGGATTCAACCGAGTTACCTTCACCGTCTTTATAGCCCACACAAATATTCACGTGTTCTAGGCCATCCAGCACATCGAGTTTAGTGAAACACAAACCAGAAATACTATTGATATTAACGGCTTTCTTAAGTGCTACCGCATCAAACCAGCCGCAGCGCCGAGGCCGCCCTGTAGTGGCGCCAAACTCATGACCTTTTTCAGCGAGGTAGGCACCCACATCACAAAATAATTCGGTCGGAAACGGCCCCGAGCCCACGCGCGTGGTATACGCCTTGGTGATACCGAGCACATAATCGAGATACAAGGGCCCAAAACCACTGCCCGTGGCGGTACCGCCCGCGGTGGTGTTAGAAGATGTCACAAAGGGATAGGTGCCGTGATCAATATCCAGCAAGGAACCCTGTGCCCCTTCAAACAAGATATTTTCGCCGGCAATTCTGGCTTCGTGTAACAATCCGGTAACGTCGGCAACCATGGGCTTTAATTCCACAGCCCAGGCTCTGGCCAGGGCCAGTGTTGCCTCGTAATCACACTCTTCGGCGTGATAGTAATGGCTCAACATAAAGTTGTGATACTCCATTACCTCGCGCAGTTTTTCAGCAAATTCATTTTCGTTAAACAGATCGCCAAGACGCAGACCGCGCCGGGCCACCTTGTCTTCGTAGGCCGGTCCAATGCCGCGCCCGGTGGTGCCAATTTTTTCAGCGCCGCGAGCGGTCTCCCGCGCCTGATCAAGGGCGACGTGATAGGGCAAAATTAAGGGGCAAGCAGGCGATAACTTAAGCCGTTCGCGCACGGGGACAGGCACAGACGCGCTTTCTAATTCTTCAATTTCCTTTAACAGTGCATCGGGAGCCAACACCACGCCGTTACCAATCAAGCAGGTCACTCCATCGCGTAAAACGCCCGACGGAATCAGGTGTAAGACGGTTTTTTTACCGTCGATAACCAAGGTATGCCCCGCATTGTGTCCACCCTGAAACCGGGCAACCAGTGCTGCCTCATCCGTCAGTAGATCAACAATCTTGCCTTTCCCCTCGTCACCCCATTGGGTGCCGAGCACAACTACATTCCTACCCATTTAAACACTCGATTTTTTAACTTTGATTTGTGATTGCTGTACCTGGATGACTGTAGCATCCCGATGGCTGCTAAATAACCTCAACCTGAAAACTACCGTCCCGGTACTTCAGTATCCGGTCGCAGCAAAGCTCGTTGTAATCCGCTTGCTGTCCCGGGAAGCCACACACCACTCGCTGTCCCGCTGCACGCAGCTCGCTGACCATTTTTTCTAACTCGGACGCAGCTACTCCAACAGTCCCTGATTTTGACTCTGCCTCTCGCCCTGCCTCTGATTCGGATAAGGCCGGAGCATAAATACCGGCCGCGATGGGTTCTGCACCATCGATCAGGTCTGCCAGAAAACCCAAATCCAGACCAAAGCCGGTAGCCGGTCGAGCGCGACCAAATTGTTCGCCCACGTGATCGTAGCGACCTCCGTGTCCGAGCGCCACCGGACTAGCTGCCCCGTAGGCGGCAAACACAATACCCGTGTGATAGTGGTAACCACGCAGTTCGCCAAGGTCAAGAAACAACTCCACCCCCGGACAATCCCGCTGCAACCCGGCAACCACGGCTTGTAACTCTGCTAACGCTGCGAGCACTCCGTCGGGCGCACCCGACAACACTTGCTCTGCGCGCGCCAATACCGAGGCATCGCCGCACAAACCGGGTAAAGCCACCAGAATATCAGCCATAGCGGAGTCGCTGATGTGCTCGGCAACCCACGCTTCTAATGACGCATCTTTTTGCTGAAGCAGATCAAATAATTCAAGTTTGCGAGCCGCATCAATGGTCAGAGCCTGTTCAATACCCCGATAAATACCGACGTGCCCGATATCTAAATGAAGCTGTTCAACCCCCGCCAGGGTGAGCGACTCCACTAATAGGCGAATCACTTCGCGATCCGCATCAAGTCGGGCTTCGCCAAACAACTCTACGCCCACCTGAATCGGCGAACGGGTTTCCAGGGCACTGCGCGGGCGGGTATACAAGACCTGTCCGGCGTAGCAAAAGCGGCTTGGGTTGTCTCGGCGCAGGCTGTGGGCATCCATACGCGCCACCTGTGGCGTAATATCCGCACGCACCCCCATCATCCGACCACTGAGCTGGTCGGTGATTTTAAAGGTCATTAAATCCAGATCAGAACTCGAATCAGAGCCAGAACTACTGAACAGGGACTCGGTAAATTCCGCCAGGGGCGGCACCACTAAGTCGTAGCCCCAGGTGTGATACAAATCGAGTAGCCGCCGCCGCAACCGTTCCACCTTATAGGCTCGGCTTGGCAATATATCTTCTATACCGTCCGGCAATAGCCAGCGATCGTTAACACTCATCAGACATCCACATTCGAAAAGCCGGTACCCGAATACGCTCCCGGCTGCATTTTTATTTACGTATTTATTTACGTATTTATGTACGTACTTATTGACTACTTATTAACGTAGCAATCGCTACGGTTTGCCGCCATGTTGATCTTTAAGATAACGGAAGTAATCGCTGTCCGGTTTTACTAACACCATGTCCTGAGCCGAAAACGATTCCCGATACGCTTTCAGACTACGTGTAAACGAATAAAACTCAGCGTCTTTGGTGAAGGCCTCGGCATACGTCGCCGCCGCTACTGCATCACCCATACCGCGAACCTCTTCCGCTTCCCGGTAGGCATTGGCTTGTATCACCGTGACTTGACGATCCGCCTGCGCGTGAATTTCTATAGCAGACTCCCGACCTTTAGCTCGAATTTCCTTCGCTTCTTTCTCTCGCTCAGCCGTCATCCGTCGGTACACATCTTTACTCAGCGTCTCCGGAAGATCGATGCGCTTCACTCGAACGTCGACAATCTCTACCCCAAGTGAGGCTTTAACCGTTTCATTAAGGTCACGGGTAATATGGTGCATCAATTCGTCACGACTACCGGAGACCACTTCATGAAGGGTTCGGGTACCAAACTGATTTCGCAGACCATCATTAATACGATCGGCCAAACGCTTAACCGCATCGCTCTCAATGCCGCCAATGGCCTTGTAGTAGGCCTGCACATCAACGATTCGCCACTTGGCATAGGAATCGACAATTAAACGTTTGCCTTCAACCGTAAAAAAGCTCTCCGGCTTGGCGTCCACGGTCAATACACGGGCGTCAAACTTACGCACTTTTTCAATCAGGGGCCAACGCATATGTATCCCCGGTAAAATGTCGGCTTCTACTATGCGACCAAACTGCAGCTTGATTGCGCGTTCGGTCTCATCGATCACAAACAACGAGTTGTACGCAATAAATGCAATTATGCCAACAACGGACAAAGTAATTTTTTGTTTACTGTTCATCAGCGCACATCCCGTTTTTGGCCAGTGGAAATTTGTTGGCTGAGCACATCGGACACTCGGCGCACAATTTCATCTAACTCGCTCGCTTTCAAACCCACATTACCACCCGAGCTGCTCGGCGCAGATCCCGCTTGAGCCATCTTGTCGAGGGGTAAATACATCATATTATTGCCGCCTTCCACATCGACCATCACCTTGGAGGTATTGCTCATCACTTCCTGAAGCGTATCCAAATATAAACGCTCCCGAGTAACCGCCGGCGCTTTTTGATATTCCGTTAGTAATGCTAAAAAGCGATGCGCCTCACCTTCGGCTTCGGCAATTACTTTTGCCTGATAAGCTTCAGATTCCTCTTTAATGCGTTTAGCCATACCCTGAGCTTCCGGCACCACGCCATTGGCATAGGACTGAGCTTCGTTAATCACGCGTTCACGATCTTCACGGGCTTTAATAACATCATCATATGCAGACTTAACTGCCGCAGGCGGCTGTGCGCCCTGAATATTGACTTTGACCACGTTGATGCCAGTACCATAAAGATCGAGGTACTCTTGCAAGCGCCGCTCTACTTCGATGCTTAGCTCGCCACGACCCGTTGAGATCACGTCGTTGAGTTTGAGGCTGCCCACTACATGCCGCAAGGCACTGTCGGTGGCATCGTGCAAGGTTGTCTCAGGATCTTTAACATTCAGCACAAAATCCTTTACGTTGTTAATGTTGTACTGCACGGTGAGTGGCAGTTCGACGATATTTTCGTCCCCGGTCAACATTTCATTACGGGTCTCGGTTTGGTGACGACGCTCCTGAGTCACATCCTCTTTGATAACCTTATCGATTAACCAGGGGTTCCACCGCAAGCCTTCGCCTTTAATCTCAACAAACTCACCAAAACGCAGTACCACTGCCTGCTCCTTGGTATCGACTTTATAGAAACTCTGAAGTCCCCAAAACAGGGCGAGCACGACCAAACCCACATAAAACAGTGCTGAGCTTTGCTCACCATCGCTCTTGCCGCCGCCATTTCCACCACCCAAAAAACCTTCCAGTTTTTCAGAAAAGCGTTTCAGTATCGCGTCCAGATCGGGGGGCGAATCGCCCTTACCACCACTGCCGTTACCCCAGGGATCACGACCACCACCGCCAGGTTCGTTCCAAGCCATCAATTTACTCCATTACCTTAGTTACGTTAACCTTAGTTACATTAGCCTTAAGTTACTTAGCGCTACATAGTGTTGCTGTGGGGTCGCTATTGTCCCCACAAACATTATTCAATCCAGCGTGTTACATACTCGCTGCGATCTGTGCTGCCGAGATTAACTGGGCGTCCGACACGCCTTCATGTTTTAGCAAACGGCGCAATTCTAACGCAGACATGCGAATCTCCATAATGGTACCACCATCACCGGCCGGACGTTCACTCAGAACGCTATCTAACTGGTGAAAACGTGCCCGCAAGCGTCCCTGTTCCGGTTTTAAGTAGTAGGTATCGGCAACCAGCTCACCGCCGATCAATTCCACCACCGCCCCGAGCAGCAACTCCAGCCCGGCATTTTGTTGTGCCGACAACCACACCGCGACGGGTTTACCGTCGGCATCGCGATCAACTCGCGGACTGTGGTCGATCAATAAATCAATTTTGTTGTAGACCTTGAGCACCGGCACCTCAGCCGCACCAATTTGCTCGAGCACCTCATCGACGCAGGCCATATTCTCCGCCCGGTTTTCACTGGCGGCGTCGATCACATGTAGTAGTAGATCGGCGTTGGCGGCTTCTTCGAGTGTGGCGCGAAAGGCATCGACCAACTGGTGTGGAAGATGATTGACGAAGCCCACTGTATCGGCAAACACCGTCGGTCCTAAACCGGACAACTGCAAACGTCGCATGGTGGGGTCGAGCGTAGCAAACAGCTTGTCTTCCACCAGCACACTGGCCTGGGTCAGGCCGTTAAACAGGGTGGACTTACCTGCGTTGGTGTATCCGGTTAAGGAAATAGTCGGCACTTCACTGCGCTGCCGCGAACGCCGACCTAAATCCCGTTGCTTGCGCACTTTCTCCAGGCGCTTACCCAGATGATTGACACGGGCACGAATCAAACGCCGATCGGTTTCCAATTGAGTTTCACCGGGGCCACGCAGGCCGATACCGCCCTTTTGCCGCTCCAGGTGAGTCCAACCCCGCACCAGGCGTGTCATTACGTGGTGCAATTGAGCCAGCTCTACCTGAAGTTTACCTTCGTGGGTACGTGCGCGCTGCGCGAAAATATCAAGGATAAGCCCGGTGCGATCCAGCACTCGGCAGCACAGAGCCTGCTCCAGGTTACGTTCCTGAGTCGGCGACAGCACATGATTGAAAATAACGAGTTGCGCTTCAGTTTGACGAACCAGTTGCTCTAGCTCTTCGAGTTTGCCACTGCCCACAAAAGTGCTGGGGCGAGGTGCGCGGCGACTACCGCCGAGTAATGCGACGGGGTCTCCACCAGCCGAGAGCACCAGCTCTTCAAACTCTCGGAGATCATTGGCCTCACTACTGCCACCCAGTTCAAGGTGAACAAGAACCGCGAGCTCACCTGAATCCGGACGGTCAAAAAACAATCAGCGCGCCCTCAGTCCTCATCCATATCTTCGTCGTCGTCACCGGCTGGCACAGCCATCGGCAATTTGACGGGACGGGAAGGTACTACAGTGGAAATAGCGTGCTTATAGACCATTTGGCTGACCGTGTTTTTTAACAACACGACAAACTGATCAAAAGATTCAACCTGGCCTTGTAACTTAATGCCGTTCACCAAAAAAATGGATACGGGAATACGCTCCTTACGAAGCACATTAAGAAAAGGGTCTTGTAGATTATGCCCTTTGGACATTATTATTCTCCTAAATAAAGTAAGGCAATTCGCCCGTATAGCGAAGGCAAGAGTATCGAAAACAACACCTGGCAAGAAACTATCTCTCGCAAATTTCAATGTTCGTCTTATCTAAACCACTAAAACGGTTTAAAAGTACTAAAACGACCAACTTCACGGACTAGAATGCAAAAAAATGGCCGATATTTAGCGCTAGCTCAGCTAAAACAAATGTAGACAAAACATAAGCCAGGCGCGCTTACGGAACTCAGACCAATCAAACTGACGAATAAAGCCTTGCAATCATACTACCCGCCAATGCGCTTGTATATTGGTAGTTAATCTAGCAATTTCAAGGCCGTTTCCCTACATTTCGGCCGAATTCGGCACATTCTTCAAAAAGTGTATTGAGTGCGTCGTCCCAGGCCACCATGCCTTCGCCCTCTCCCACCGCGAGCGCCTGTAAATCGGGCCAGCCTCGCAACCAGGTAAACTGCCGTTTAGCCAGTTGACGGGTAGCGGCAATACCGCGCTCCAACGTATCTTCATAGCCATAATCCCCGTCGAGGAAGCCCCACACTTGCCGGTAACCGACCGCGCGAATGGACGGCATATCCGGGTGTAAATCACCCCGCTGATGCAGTTTTTCCACTTCCGCTACCAAGCCTGTATCCAACATAGCGCGGAATCGCGTCGCGATACGCTGATGAACCAGCGCTCGGTCGGCGGGCAATAAAGCGAACTGTTTGACCCTATAGTCCTGGGCCAGGTCAGCAATCCCGCTACGTCCGGCCTGGTGATCGAGCTTACTCTGGGATAACGGCACACCGGAGATTCGATACACCTCCAACGCGCGCTGTATGCGCTGCGAGTGATTCGGGTGCAGCTCTGCTGCCGTTACTGGATCGACTTCGGCTAATTGCGCATGCATATAGGGCCAGCCATGCTGTTCCGCCGTTGCCAAAATATCCTCACGCACAAGGGGATCACTGGCAGGCAGCTCGGCCATGCCGTCTAACAGCACCTTGAAATACAGCATGGTGCCGCCGACCAATAGCGGAATACGCCCAGCAGCGGTGATCTCATCGATTTCCCGACGCGCATCCGCGACAAATTCTGCAGCGGAATACGCCTGTGCAGGATCGCGAATATCAAGTAAACGGTGGGGAGCAGTGGCAAGTGTGGCGGCGTCGGGCTTGGCCGTGCCAATATCCATGCCCCGATACACTTGAACAGAATCGACGCTGATAATGTCCATCGGCAGTTGCTGGCACAGCGCAATCGCCGCTTCGGTTTTACCCGAGGCCGTTGGGCCCATCAGAAATATTACCGGCGGCTTATCCGCCTCGGCAACGCTCAGATCATTACTCAGGTCACTACTCAGATCTTTCAATACTAGCGCCCGCGTAAAAACAAGCGGTCCAGCTCGGCCATACTCACCTGCGTCCAGGTTGGCCGACCGTGATTGCACTGCCCGCTACGCTCGGTGGTTTCCATATCCCGCAACACGGCGTTCATTTCGGTCATACTGAGCTGGCGATTGGCGCGCACGGCATTGTGGCAAGCCATATTGCCAAGAATGCTTTCGATATGGCCGTCGAGGCGCTCCAGCGACGCTACCTCCTCAAGATCGGCAAGCACATCGCGAATCAATTCCGCAGCTTGCGAGCTCTTCATCAACGCGGGCAAGGCGCGTACGGTAAGTGATTCGGGGCCCGAGCGCTGCAATTCAAAACCCAGGCGCGCAAAAGCTTCCAGTTGTTGCTCGGCATGATCGGCCTCGCGCTCACTCACGGCTAAGGTTTCCGGTACCAGCAAAGGCTGGCTGGCTAAACCGTCTACGGCGTAAGCCACTTTCATTTGCTCGTACACAATGCGCTCGTGGGCGGCATGCATATCGACTAACACCAGGCCCTCGCTATTTTCCGCCAGAATATAAACACCCTTGAGTTGGGCAATCGCGTAACCCAGAGGCGGAATTTCGCCGGCATTGCCTGCCGCTGAATGCAAAGTTTTATATCCCGCCATTTGCTCGGCAAGCTGCCCCTCAGAAGGCCGATTTCCAGCAGAGTAATTGCCGTGAGATGAGGCTGAAGAAGACTGATAGGCTAGACCCGACGCTGAGCCAGCAATGTCGCTGGTGATGCTGGACCGCGATCCAAACGCCATACCTTCTTGTGTGTTCAAGTTCTGCATGCCTGGCTGCACGCCTTCTTGCATACCGTGTTGCAGGCCTAGCCCACCCGGATCAATCTGCTCGCTTACCGGCACACCCCCTTCGCCGGGGGTCAACTCGGCAATGGCGCGATGTAAACTGCGAAACAAAAAGTCGTGTACCCGGCGAGATTCCCGGAAACGCACTTCGTGCTTGGTCGGATGTACATTGACATCAACCTCGGCGGCATCGAGATCGAGAAACAACACATAGGCCGGATGCCGGCTTTGAAATAATACGTCTCGGTAAGCCTGGCGCACGGCGTGGGTCACCACCTTGTCGCGCACATTGCGGCCATTGACGTAAAAATATTGCAGGTCGGCCTGACTGCGGGAAAACGTCGGCGCGCCCATCCAGCCACGTAAACGCAAATCGCCCGCATCCATTTCGACATAGCGTGCCTGCTCCATAAACGCTGGCCCACAAATGCTCGCCACTCGTCGCTCTTGTTCAAGTTGCGTTGGTGCCGCGCGGAAATCCAGTATCGCCTTGCCATTGTGTCGCAGTGTAAAACCCACACCAAAATGGCTCAGGGCTAACTTGCGCACCACGCTGTCGATGCGGCTGTATTCAGTTTTTTCGGTGCGCAAAAACTTTCGCCGCGCCGGAGTATTAAAAAATAAATCTCGTACTTCCACCGTGGTGCCGCGGTTATGTGCTGTTGGTTCCACCTCCACATCGGCCTCGCGACCTTCGCTGACCGCACTCCAGCCGGTGGCATCCTCGCCGGTATTAGTGGTGAGCTTAACCCGCGCCACCGAGCAAATACTGGCCAACGCCTCACCTCGAAATCCCAGGGTGGCAACGGCTTCCAGATCGTCCAGATTAATAATTTTACTGGTGGCGTGGCGACACACCGCCAGCGGCAAATCGTCTTTCGCGATGCCTACGCCGTTATCCCGTATCCGTATTAATTTAATACCGCCCTGCTCAATATCGATGTCGATGCGCGTAGCACCAGCATCCAGACTATTTTCCAATAATTCTTTAACCACCGACGCCGGGCGCTCCACCACTTCACCCGCGGCGATTTGGTTGGCCAATTGCGCGGGCAGTAGCTGAATACGCTGCGCACCAGCAGCAAAATCGGGTATCACTTTCACCTTAGGACTCATATCAGACATAAACTCATTAGTACGACGATCAAGACGAGAGTGGAATTTTCAGCTTCTGCCCAACCCGGATTGCTGTTGAAGATAAACCGTTAAATTGTTTAAGCGCAGCCACCGACACCTGATAACGCTGAGCAATATCGGACAGCGTGTCGCCACGGGCAATCACATACACGGTGCCACCCGCTCGCCGCTGCTGCAGCTGTAGCGCTAGCAGTGTTCCGTCTGGCGGATTCGCCTCAAAATAACGCCGCACCCCGGCAAATATTGCCTTTGCCATTTTTTTACGATACGCGGACTGATTCAGTTTTCTGGCCTCATCCGGGTTAGAGATAAAACCCGTCTCGACCAAAATCGACGGAATATCCGGGGATTTCAGCACCACAAAACCAGCCTGCTCTACCTTGCGCTTATGTAGCCGCGCGATCCCGCCGATGGACTTCAATACTTCATCGCCGACCTGCAAGCTACTAGTTAAGGTCGCTGTCATCGACAAA
Source organism: Porticoccaceae bacterium (assembly GCA_018069525.1). Lineage (GTDB taxonomy): Bacteria > Pseudomonadota > Gammaproteobacteria > Pseudomonadales > Porticoccaceae > JAGPUQ01. The sequence goes on from JAGPUQ010000016.1 coordinate 33,192, forward strand.
TCTAAAATCACCTGAGCCAGCATTTCATCTTTATCGTTAAGGCTGACGCCCCCAGAACCGCCGATAAGATCTGCGCGGTTTTCCCGATCGGCCAGGTATCGGGCATTTTCACTGGTGGCGCCGCGCTGGGACAAAGCGTAAACCGACGCGCCCCGTGCTGATGCCAGGCGAAACGCATCGGCGTGCACCGAAATCATCAAGTCGGCGCGTTGCTTGCGCGCAATGGACGCGCGTTTCTTCAAGGGTACGTAGTAATCCCCAGTGCGAACCAACATGCCGTCAAAACCCGGCACGCCATCAATAATTTTCTCTAACTGTTTACTGATGGCCAGCACAACATTTTTTTCCCTAATACGCTTCGGTCCAATGGCACCGGGATCTTCACCACCGTGGCCAGCGTCTATCGCAATTACAATATTGCGTGCTCTATCTTGAGCCATCACATCACCGATGCTGCGCTCTCGCGACGTGGCAGCCGTGCCGGTAGTGCCCGAACTTTCTGGCAAGGTATCAGAGGCAGCGGACGTAGCGGTTTCAAGATCGTACAAATCCACCACCAGGCGATGACCGTACTGCTCGTTCTCGGGCAGAGTAAAACTAGAGAGTTTTATACCGGCAGTTAAATCCAGCACGATGCGCACGCTGTCTTTGTTGCGGGTCGCGGTGCGGAGTTTACGAATCGGTGTGTTGGAAAAATCCAGCGTCTCAGTGGTCGCGATAAAGCGGGTGGAGGCAATATCAATCACCACCCGATGGGGCTTATCCAGTGGAAACGCTTCGTGCTTAACCGCATTGCTCAAATCAAATACCAGGCGGGTATGATCCGGGGCGCGCCACAAACGTACGCCTTCTACCGATGTACTTTGCGCAGAGTTCGCTCCGGCATAAACTGACGAAGAAAAAAACATCGGCAAGAGCAACACGCCAACGGCTAGCCATAGCATGGGCCAGCGCTGCGCGCTCAACGCTATCTCCGCAACGTAGCCTGTTTTTATTTTACTCATTCACCTCTACTCATCCGCCCTTTCGTTGAAGCCGTACGCGCTCAAGCACTTGCCTGCCTTTCGCTGTTTCCGCCCGGACACACAGCCTTCGACCACAGTCTTTCAGTAAAATTTCGACACTTAAATCAGCGCTCGGCAACCAGCCCTCGCCTCGCTCTGGCCATTCGATCAACGCCACACTGTGATTGTCGAAATAATCCCGAATACCCATAAACTCCAGCTCTTCCGGATGGCCCAGGCGATACAGGTCAAAATGATACACCGTACACTCCGCGAACACATAGGGTTCCACCAGTGTATAGGTCGGACTTTTTACTGCACCCTGATGCCCCCACGCCAGCAGCACACCACGGCACAAAGTGGTCTTACCCGCGCCGAGCGGACCATCGAGCGTGACGACTTCGCCGCCCTGCAAACACTTGCCCAGGTGCTGACCAAATTCGACCGTCGCCTGCTCATCGGCAAGTTCCACAACTAGCTCCATTGTTAACTCAGCCACTAATCCAGCAGCTGATTCAAGCGGTTTAGCATCGTCGGAACTAACCATTAGCTTTAAGCCCGTTCATTTAACAGCGCACGGATATAGCCCAATAAATCGCTAGCCAGTAAACCCCGTTCACCGGTCTGCGCCGCCGCCTTATCCGCCGCCTTACTGTGCAAGCATGCGCCAAGTTCGGCAGCAAAGTCGCTATCAAAGCCCTGGGCCATTAAACCGCCAATCACGCCGCTCAACACATCTCCCATCCCACCTGTCGCCATACCGGGATTACCGTAGGGACAAATTTTTAAAGCTAGGTTTTGATCTGCGTTCGCTATCACCGTTCCCGCACCTTTAAGCAACACCGTGCCGCCATATTTCTGTTGCAATTGCCGACACGCCTCCAGGCGATCTTGCTGGATGTTGAGATTCGTGACATTCAGCAGGCGTGCCGCTTCACCGGGATGGGGCGTAAGTACGTGGGGAAGCGCCGTCCAGCGCTCGGCATCGGGCGGAGTATTGAGCGCAGTATCGAGCGGAGCAATATGCCCCTCGCTCAATAAATTGAGTGCATCCGCATCAATCACCATTGGTTTTTTTGCCAACAATACCTGCTGCAACATTTGCTCGGACCAGGGCGAACGACCCAAACCCGGGCCAATCACAATCACCGACGGCGCTTCCAGTAAGGGTTCCAGCTCCTGCCCCGAAGGCACACCGCGCACCATTAATTCCGGGCAGCGCGCCAACACAGCGGCGACATGTTCCGGGCGGGTCGCCACACTCACCAAACCCGCGCCCACCCGCGCTGCGGCTTCCGCCGCCATTAGCACCGCACCGCCAAAACCGGTATCGCCGCCCACTACCAGGACGTGCCCAAACTCACCTTTGTGGGCATCCCGGGCACGCCGAGGCACTTTGCTGAGCAAGTGTTCGAGCTTTAGAGTTTCTGCAATTGCTACGGCATCACTACTATCATCAACATACACCTCAGCGGGCACGTCGAGATCGTTAAATACTTGCTCCCCCACCAGCGCCGGGCCACGCCCGGTAGTCAGACCCACTTTGCGCCCGATAAAACTTACGGTAACTGCAGCGGCTACCGCTACGCCCAACTCGGCACCGGTATCACTGTGTAAACCCGACGGCACATCCACCGCCAGTACCGGCAAACCACTATCGTTCATGCACTCAATGGCCAATCGATAATCGTCAGTCACTGGACGGGAAAGCCCGGTACCCAATAACGCGTCAACAATTACGCCCGACGTCAGCCAATCCACAGCATCGTTTCTAGTGCTTGTTTCGGAAAAGCTTATCTCAGAGAACGCTAACATCGGCACCGCGCAATCACTGGCAAATTGCCAGGCGGCACGGGCATCTCCCTGAAGCTCTTGCCCAGGTGTAAGCTGCACCACACGGGTCTGGATACCCCGCTGTTGTGCCAGCCCCGCAATAATATAACCGTCACCGCCATTATTGCCCGCACCACAAAATACGGTGATCTGCTCCGGCTCTGGCCAGCGTTGCAACAAAGCCTCAAACCCAGCGCGACCGGCTCGCTTCATCAACACAATGCCAGGAATACCGCAGACCTCGATGGCGCGGCGATCCAGCTCGCGAACTTGAGCAGCGGAATACAGTGCTTGGTTTTGTTTAGACGCATCCGGTTTGGACATACAATAGGCCTGTAATTAAATCTATGGGAATTATACGGCAACCGTGACCACAACTCCTACGCCAGCACCAGCCTCACCCGAACAGCTAACGGCAAACATTGAACAATGGAGCCGGGAACTGGGCTTCCAGCAATCCGGTATTACCAATATTGATCTGCAGCAAGAAGGTGCTCAGCTGCGGGAGTGGTTAGCCAACAAATTTCACGGCTCTATGGCATGGATGGAAGACCACGGCGATATGCGCTGGCATCCCGAAAAACTACTGCCCAGCACGGTCTCGGTGATCTCCGTGCGGATGAATTACTTACCGCCGAATACACGCATCATTGCGCAATTGCGAGATGGCAATCAGGCCTACCTGTCCCGCTATGCCCTGGGTCGCGACTATCATAAATTAATTCGCAAACGCCTCAGCCTGCTGGCCGACAAAATTGCTGACGCCGCCCAATGTAGGGTTGCCCAGCGGCCTTTTGTCGACAGCGCGCCGGTGATGGAAAAGCCTTTGGCCGCCAACGCGGGCCTGGGCTGGATCGGCAAAAACACGTTACTACTCAACCGCGATGCCGGTTCCTGGTTTTTTCTCGGCGAACTGTTTACCAGCCTGCCACTACCCACTCAAAACACACGCGCCAAAGACGAATGCGGCAACTGCCGCGCCTGTCTTAAAATCTGCCCTACTCAGGCCTTCCCCGAACCCTATGTTCTGGATGCTCGCCGCTGTATCTCCTATCTCACCATCGAACATAAAGACAGCATTCCGGTGGAGTTTCGCAAAGCCATGGGCAACCGGGTGTTTGGTTGCGACGATTGCCAAATCGTTTGTCCATGGAATCGCTTTGCTCAAGCCACCAGCGAAACCCACTTCAAACCCCGGCACGGTCTTGCCGACAGCGATCTCGCCACCTTGTTTAACTGGTCGGAAAACCAATTTCTGGATCGCACCGCAGGCTCACCCATCCGCCGCATCGGCTATCAACGCTGGCTGCGCAACCTGGCCATCGGACTCGGCAACGCCCCTACCTCCGCGACCGTACTCAGTGCCCTCAAGGCCCGCATCGACGACCCCTCGCCACTGGTTCGCGAACACGTCGCCTGGGCGCTAGCAGAACACCAAAACCCGACTACTGTGTGCTGATTATGGCTTTAGTCAAGATCCCCATAGCCCCGCGCCGACATCGCGCTTAGCCGCTTGATCAAGCACCTAAAAACCGCTATCATGCCCCGCCTTAAAAACCACCTTATCTATCGAATTCAGGAGCAATGACCTTTGGCTAATTCACCCCAAGCCAGGAAGCGCGCGCAACAAAGCGAAAAGCGCCGCATACAAAACGCCAGCACACGTGCCACTACGCGCACCTACGTGAAACGCGTCCACGCCGCCATCGAATCAGGTGACGTAGAAGCTGCTCAAGCGGCCTATGCCGCAGCTGTTCCAATACTGGATCGCGCCGCAGATAAAGGCGGCATCCTGCACAAGAACAAAGCGTCTCGCTACAAGAGCCGACTTAACGCTCAAATCAAGGCCATGTCTGCTTAAGGGTTATGTCTGCTTAAGACTATACCTACTTAAGGTCATGCTTTAAGACAGAGTTTGCTTAACAACCTGTCTGATTTGACTTTATACCGACGCTAAAAAAACCCGGCATTCTCATGTCGGGTTTTTTTGTTGAGTGATTTTTAGCAGCCTGTTTTCCCAGGTCTGTTTTAGTAAGTCAGCTCTGCAGGACGGCCCCGCAAAAGAGTCTCGATTAGTGCGCCCGACCTTCCAGCGACAGCGCAAACCAGGGTCGCAACAACATACCCAGCCCCGTGCCCATAAACGCAAATAGAAACCATACCCAGCCGTGTAAGCTGCCCGACACCACGCCACCAAAAAAAGCACCAATGTTGCAGCCAAAGCCGATCGTTGCGCCATAACCAAGTAGCAAGCCACCCAGCAGACCACCCACCAGCTCTCTGATCCCCACGCGCCAGACCAGGGCGTAGCGCTTAACCAATAAGGCCGCTGCTAAGGCACCAAGAATAATACCGATGTTCATCACCGAGGTGATGTCGTCCAGCAGTCCACCAGCCAATGCGCGTTCGGCAGCCGGTTGTGACCAGTAATCCCAAAATTCTAAATCTAAACTTAGCCCCAACCACTCACTACCTTTGGCTCCCCACACTGGAAACGCATTGGAGACCGACCACGGCCGCCCGGCCACTACAACGGTGAGGAAGTTCAGCCCGGCCAGGGCCACACCACCCAACAGTAAATTCGAGCCAATTCGTCGAGAGCCTTGATCTTGAGGTCCCTGATTTTGAGAACGCCAGCTAAACAAAGGCTCGACTCGTCCGTGACGGGATTTTTCAAGCACACTGACCAGCCAATAAATAGCACCCGCAATCGCCCCATTCACCAGTAGCGCGCCGACTACCCCAACGTGACTGGTCCAGGCCAGCGGCGCCAGGCTGGCTTGCGACATCCACCAACCGTAATGCGCCGACGCCAACAAAGCTCCCAGTGCAAAAGTGGTGAACACCAGTATCATCTTTAACTGTCCACCACCGGCGTGATAGAGCGTGCCCGACGCGCAGCCACCGGCAATCTGCATCCCAATACCGAAGAGGAAGGCACCGGTCATTAACGAAATCCCCACCGGGCGAACCAGCGCAAAAACCGGTGTGCCCCACACACTGCCATTCGCTAACACCGGCAAAATTAACACCGAGGCAAGCACCAGCATCACCATTTGGGCACGCAACCACAGGCTGTTGCGCTCCGTGATCATCCGCCGCCAACCGTTAGAAAAACTAAACGTCGCCCAATACAACACTCCGCCCAGCGCTATACCTAGCGCCAGTAATAGCGCTTGCCGCTGACCGGCAAAGTGCAACACGTAGCCAACACCGAGTGCTAGCACTGCCAACAACAACGGTATTTTTAACCAGCCGATTGATCGATCAAGCGGTGTTACCGGTGCAATCGTGCTTTCAGTGAGGTGGCCTGCCTCTGTACTCATGGCGAACTCCGAAACAAAACAGGGCGGCATTTTAACGAAAAGACACAGCAGACATAAAATAATTTAAAATGCGTTTCTTATTCAAAAAAGTACTAACGCAAGCACCTGGAACCCACTGAAACAGCTATTGCGCCGCCACCCTACGATTACATTGAGGCTGCCGGAACATTTAGCAGGCAGCCTCCCTTACCTTTACGCTATCATGAGTAAAACCGGGCTTCTCGGCGTAAGTGGCACCAAAATCAGCACCGCAATCAACACCATAGAGACACCCAATGAGTCGTAAAATCAAGGTCAAAAACCCCTTAGTGTTACTACACGGCGATGAAATGGCGCAAATTTCCTTTACGCGAGTGGTTGAGCAATTCCTGACTAAACGACTCGACATTGAATTGATTGAAATCGACCTATCCGCGGAACAGCGCTTGCTTAGCAACGGTCAGGTCGTCATCGATGCCATTGACGCACTCAAACATCATGGCGTCGGTGTTAAAAACGCGGGCATGACGGTTAATCGCCAGCAACTTGACGAGCTGCTCGCACAACACCCTTCGGTAGACAAGGACTCGCTGCACGCCCTCGCTACAAAATCGCCCAACGGCGCAATCCGCAAAGGCATTGGCGGCAACATCACCCGCGAGGACATCCCTTTTTACAATCTCAAACGGCTGACCCCAAACTGGATTGGACGGGATATCGACGTTGACACCATGGCCGATGGCGGCAATAAGCACAGCCACAATGCGCTGTCCAAAGTCACCGGGGTTATCAAGGTTGTTTTTGTTGGCGAGAGTGGCGATCCCGTAGAGCTGCACCGTCGGAAGATTAATAAGGGTGACCCCTGGCTACTAGCATCAAACAATATTGAAAAAGTAAAACAGTGGGCACATCAATTTTTTAAACGCGCCTTAAAGGAAAAACGCGACGCCTATTTAGGCTTAAAAGATACCGTAATCCCCGGCTATGACGGGGTGATGAAATCAACTATCGAAACCATTTTTGAAGCCGACTATAAAGCTCAATTTGAACAACAAGGCTTACAGTACCACTACGAATTAATCGACGCCCAGGCCGCCCGTATTATTGCCAACCCGCCCGAGCGCGCGCTGTGGGGCGTGCCAGAAAACACCTCCGGCCGGAAAATGTACAAGCTCGTCAACACCCTGAAAAAATACGGCATCCCCGAGCGCAAATTCAGCGTGTCTATATCGAGAATGAGCGCCGGTGGCGGCGATCAATACGGCAGCTTTAATATGCCGATGCATGAAAATGGCATCATTAAAATTGTCCTTGATGGCGAAGAAAAACACGCCCGCGAGGTCAACAAAAATGATCCCGTTATTTTTATGAGTAACGACCGTCAGGCCATTAAAGACTGGGTGAGCCAGGTGTTTCGAGATGCGGCACGCAATGACAAGGAAATTTATTTCGGCCTAAAGCGCGAATACATGGAGTACGACGACGTGTTCAGCACGGTGATCAGCGAGGTTCGGGTGGAGCTGGTCGCCGACAACGTGCAACCACCCTCTTTTATGATTATGCGGCCCTCTAACCAGCTGAAAAAGATGATTACCGATCCGCCACGAAAAGGCGTTTACCCGGCCCTGAACCTGGACGGCGATATTTTTTCGGATATTGCCGCCGCACTCGGCGGTAGTCTCGCCACCGCCAGTTCGATTATCGAAAGCAAAGACGGCACCATGCTTTATGAGGCGCCCCACGGTACCGCTCACGATCTCTATCTAAAATATCAGGAGAGCAACGGCAAAGAAGCGCTATTCAACTCTTCGGCATTGTTGTTTGCAGTCGCCAATGCCCTGGAGACACTCGGCGCAAGAGAAAGCAACGACGAGTTGCTCGCCTACTCAGACAAACTCAAACATGCGCTGATCGATACCGTCGGCCAGGGCACTGTTACCGGGGATTTAAAGGGTAAAACCACCGACCCGGACAATGAAAGCATTGTAGATATGTACGGCTTTCTCGATGCCGTAGAACGCAACCTCGAGACCAGCTTAGGCCCCAATCTAATACTTACGGCTTCCTCCGCATAAGGCCCAGCACACCAGACCAGGCCGAGCCAGGCACATCATGTGCCTGGCTCGGCGAGATAGTTCCTCTCCCGTCACTAAAATCCAGTATAATTCGCGCCCCCATTTCGGGACTGGCGGAAATTCTTACCGCGGGACCCAGCTCTTCAGGTATGCAAAGCCATGTCTTCCAAAACAACACCCGTTGAACCGACAGCCGATTTCGAATCTCTGGGTCTAATCGAACCCATTCTCACCGCTGTCAAAACGCTGGGCTACGAGCAGCCCTCGCCGATTCAACGGGAATGCATCCCTTTGTTGCTACAGGGACGCGACCTTATTGGCCAGGCACAAACCGGTACCGGTAAAACCGCCGCTTTTGCCCTGCCCATCCTGTCCCAGATAGATACCCGCAACAAACAACCCCAGGTTCTGGTGCTAGCACCGACTCGCGAACTCGCGATCCAGGTGGCTGAAGCGATACAAAGCTACGCCCGCAACTTACCGGGCTTCCACGTACTCCCCATATACGGCGGCCAAAGCTACGACACTCAGTTGCGCCAGCTCAAGCGCGGCGTGCAAGTCGTGGTCGGAACCCCGGGACGAGTGATGGATCATATCCGCCGCAAAACCCTGAAACTGGATGGCTTAACCCATTTAGTTCTGGATGAAGCCGACGAAATGCTGCGTATGGGCTTTATCGACGATGTCGAATGGATTTTGGAGCAGACGCCTAAAGATCGCCAAATCGCCTTGTTTTCAGCCACCATGCCGCCTCAGATTCGCAAAGTCGCGGAGCGCTATCTCAACGATCCCAAGCAAGTCAAAATTGTTACCAACACCTCCACCGCTACCACCATTCGGCAGCGCTACTGGCGCGTCAGCGGCATGCAAAAGCTCGATGCTCTAACTCGAATTCTGGAAGTCGAGCGCTTTGACGCCATCCTGATTTTCGTGCGCACCAAAACTGCCACGGTCGAACTGGCAGAAAAACTCTCGGCTCGCGGACACTCCTGCGCCGCCCTCAATGGCGACATTCCGCAACAGCAACGAGAGCGCACCGTCGATAAGATTAAAAGAAGCCAAATCGATATTTTGGTGGCTACTGATGTGGCCGCCCGGGGTCTGGATCTCGATCGGGTCAGCCATGTGATCAACTACGACATCCCCTACGATACCGAAGCCTATGTACATCGCATTGGTCGAACCGGTCGCGCTGGACGCTCGGGCGAGGCCATTCTGTTTGTTGCGCCACGGGAAACTCGATTACTCAAAGCCATCGAAAAAGCCACCCGCCAGCCCATTGAATCCATGCAGGTGCCCAGCGCTAAAGAAATCAATTTGCAGCGCATCGAGCGCTTCAAACAAGACATCGCCGACACCATCGCCAATGAAAATCTGGCGACTTACGATCAACTGCTCAGCGAGTTCCAACAGGAACAAGACGCGAGTCCCATGCAAATTGCCGCTGCCCTTGCCGCGATGCTGCAAGGTAAAACTTCGTTGCTACTGAGCGAAAAAGAACCGCCCAGACAAGAGCGAAAGAACCGTCAGGACAGACAAGAGCGCCCTGATCGGGATCGATCTGCTAAAGGCAAAAAAGATTTTTCATCGGAAAAATCCCGCTCGGCTCCAGATAGAAGTCCACGCAAAAAATCGCTGCCTTCATCAGCCGTTATTCCACTGCGAGACTACCCCGACGTTGAACTACAGCGTTTTACACTGCAGGTCGGTTCCGAGCACGGCGTACAGCCGGGCAACATTGTCGGCGCCATCGCCAATGAAGCTGATATAGAAAGCTGCTACATCGGTCATATTGAGATAATGGATACCTTCAGCACCGTCGACCTGCCTGCGGAGATGCCAAAAGATATCTTTCAGCTGTTGAAAAAAGCTCGTGTCTGCGGTCAGAAACTGGACATTGATCTCTACACGCCGGGCAATACCCAAGGCAATACCCAAGGCAATACCCCCGACAACACCCCCGACAACAATGATGCTAGCGCCCAAAAGACTCGCAGCAAAAGCTCTGAGAAGACATCCTCCGATAAAAAACCGTCCAAGAAAAAGTCTTCCGGTAAAAAGTTTGTCGGAAAGAGCTTTGCAGAGAAAAGAATCGAAAAGAAAAAAACTGCTGAAGACAAAGCGGCTGAGAGCCCAACTGACAACCTTAGCGCTCCGGCCAAGCGCAAGATTTTGAAGAAGAAACAACCTGAGAGCTAAAGCTTAGTACATTCTTTATAAACTCACGTCTTATTTTATTCGAGAGCTTATTCGAGGGCTTATTCCAGGGCTTATTCGAAAGGCTTATTCGAGAGCTTATTCAAAGACTTATTAGAAAGCCTTTTAAGATAAACAGGCTTGCTGCTCCAGTTCATCCTGAAGCAGCAGCCAATCTTCTTCTAGCAACTCTAATTTATTTTTATATTCGCCCTGCTTTTTCATTAAACCGCCCAACTCCGTAGCCGGCTTAGCCGTGTAAAGTTCTGGGTCGGCGAGCTGCTCTGCCAATACCTTGAGTTCAGCCTGCAGCGCCGTCATTTTAGTTTCAATACCCACTAGCTGTTTACGCTGTGGCGCTGTTTTACGTCGGAATTCTGCCTCTATACGCTTTTGTGTTTGTCGATCGGGGCTTTTAGCATTAGCACCGGCACCTCCATCTGTCGTCGACACGACACTTAAATCGGCTTCGCCAGGCTTCGAGGACTGCTTCGATTGCAAGCGCTGATAGTCGTCCAGGTCACCATCGAAAGGTAAGACCTCACCCTTTGCCACCAAATACAAATCATCGACCACGGTATGTAAGAGGTGGCGGTCATGGGAGACCACCACTACCGCCCCTGGAAAGTCCTGCAAAGCAACGATCAGGGCTTCACGCATATCCACATCGAGATGATTGGTGGGCTCATCCAGCAGCAGTAGATTGGGCCGCTGCCAAACCAGTAGAGCTAAGGCAAGACGAGTTTTTTCACCACCGGACAAGGGACCAACGGGAGCGAGTACCGCGTCACCCCGAAAGCCAAAACCACCGAGAAAGTTGCGTAACTCTTGCTCTCGTACATTTTCTGCCAAACGCTGTAAATGCAGCAAAGGGCTGGCGTTTAAATCCAGGGCGTCGAGTTGCTGCTGATCGAAATACCCCACTTTCAATTGGGATCCACGGGCAATATCCCCGCGTAATGGCTCGAGCACACCGGCGAGCAGTTTCACCAGGGTAGATTTACCCGCGCCGTTGCGCCCCAACAAGGCAATGCGAGAACCCGGCAATAAATTTAAATGAATGTGTTTGAGTATGGTGGTATCACCATAGCCCGCCTGCACTTTGTCAAAACTGAGCAATGGCGAACAGAGCTCTTCGGGTTCAAAGAATTTAAAATCAAAACCACTAGCCGCATAAATCGGCGCAACCGCTTGAAGTTTCTCCAGCGCTTTAACGCGACTTTGTGCCTGTCGCGCCTTGGTGGCCTTAGCGCGAAAACGATCCACAAAACTCTGTAAATGTGCGCGCTGGCGTTGCTGCTTTTCGAAAACCGACTGCTGCAACATTAAGCGTTCGCCACGCTGTCGTTCAAAGCTGGAATAGTTACCTGCGTAACTATCCAGAGTTTCGCCATTAAAGTGCACAATGCCATCAACCAGGTTGTCGAGGAATTCCCGGTCGTGAGAAATCACAATCAAAGTGCCCGCATAACGCTTTAACCAGCGCTCCAACCAAACCACCGCTTCAAGATCCAAATGGTTGGTTGGCTCATCGAGTAACAATAGATCAGAGGGTTTGAGTAACGCGCGGGCGAGGTTGACCCGCATTCGCCAGCCACCAGAAAAACTCGATACCGGTTTTAACTGCGCATCGTGATCAAAACCTAAACCTGCCAGTAATTGTGCCGCACGAGCCAGCGTGGAATAACCATCGATGGCTTCGTAGCAGTGGTGCCAGTGGGCCAGAGTATCGCCGCCGGCCTGCTCAGCCGCGTGTTTTTCCAGCTCGAGATTGCGGTATTCCACATCCCCATCAATGGTGTAATCGACAACACTGCGGGCAATGCTCGGGGTTTCCTGATCGACGCTGGAAATGCGCCAACCGGCCGGAAAATTAACATCTCCGGCATCTGCGTGTATTTCGCCTTTTAGCAGGGCAAACAATGAGGTTTTCCCCGAGCCGTTAGCGCCCACCAGGCCGAATTTCTGACCATCGTGGACGCGCAAATTGGCGTCGCGCAATAAACACTTAGTGCCGCGAATCAACTGCAGATTTTGCACCGTAATCATTAAGGCCAAATTCCTCGTTGCTCAACCACCTCAGCCAGCCGTTCGATAGCGATCACCAATGCTGCGGTACGTAAATTGAGCGGGAAATCCGCTAGCTCTTCTGGCTCGGCAGGAGCCTCCGCCTGTAAGACTTGCCAGCGCTCAATCACAACATCGACGGCGCGATAGATTTTTTTCAGCAGCTTGCTATTAATTTCGTCCAGTTCCCAGCTCTGATTTTGGAGGTTCTGTAGCCATTCAAAATAGCTGACGATAACGCCACCGGCGTTGGCGACGATATCGGGTAAAACCGTAATACCACGTTCACCCAGTATTTGGTCTGCCGCTGGCGTAATTGGGCTGTTGGCCGCCTCGACTACCAGTTTGGCGTGGATATTGGCGGCGTTGTGATTACAAATTTGTGCGCCCATCGCTGCCGGTACGAGTACATCGCACTCCAATTCCAACAATGCCTCATTGGTTAAACTCAAAGTACCCGGTAGCCCCACTAAAGTACCGTGCTCACGCTTGTGTTCGGCAGCGGCATCGAGATCGATGCCCGCCTCGTTAACAATGCCGCCCTGGGAATCACTCAGGGCTATCACAATGGCTCCAGCCTCGGCAAATTTATGCGCGGCAACAGCACCGACATTACCGAAGCCCTGAATTACCACGGTTGCACCTTTGAGTGTTTTTAATCCTTCAATCTGAAAATTTTCTACCAGGCGTTCCGTCGCGTGGAAACAACCCAAACCCGTAGCTTCCGTGCGCCCGGCAGAGCCACCCAGAGACAAGGGTTTACCGGTGACTACCGCACGATTATTGTTGCCGGAATGCATCACATCGTAGGTATCGTAAACCCAGGCCATGGTTTGCGCATTGGTATAAAGATCGGGGGCGGGAATATCCGTATACGGTCCGATGTTATCACCCAGTTCGCTGACAAAGCGCCGGGTAACTTGTTGCAACTCTCTTTGAGACAAACTTTTGGGGTCGCAGACTACCCCGCCTTTTGCGCCGCCAAATGGCACGTCGGACAGTGCGCATTTCCAGGTCATCAAGGAAGCCAGCAAACAAACTTCGGCAAGATTAAGGTCGGGATGGAAGCGCAGCCCACCCTTACCTGGGCCGATAGTGCGGTTGTGCACCACCCGATAGCCGCGAAACACCTGCACCGAACCATCGTCCATTTCCACCGGGAAACTAACGGTTATTGTGCGCTTTGGTTGGCGTAAAGTTTCGACCAGGCCGGGCTGTAAATGGTTTAAATACGGCAGGGCGCAATCAAGATTGGTTTCGGCTATTACGGTAGGATCAACTTGCTCCGCACCCATGCAGGGGGCGTGATTTGATAGTTCTTCAACACTTTCCATAAGGTGTCCTCAATAATTCTAAGTTCTAAGTTCTAAGCCCTGACCGAAGTGCACCAACTACTACAAATCTTTAAGTCAGATTAACAGCGTCTATCTGTTCAGGTATCCGTCCAGGCTTTTTAAATTCATATTGCGGCTGGGGAGCCGAACGATCCAGTTGCAGACCGGTAAAATCAAACAAATTAGTATCCGCCAATTGAGAAGGCGAGACATTGCAGATCGAGGTGAATATAGTCTCTAGTCGTCCGGGATGACCAAGCTCCCACTGTTGCAGCATATCCTTGACTACCTGCCGTTGCAGGCCGTCCTGGGAGCCACACAGGTTACAGGGAATAATGGGAAACTGTTTGGCTTCGGCAAAGCGGGCAAGATCCTCCTCGCGGCAAAACGCCATCGGGCGGATAATCATATTTCTGCCGTCATCGCTGAGTAATTTTGGTGGCATGGCTTTGAGCTTGCCACCGAAAAACATATTCAAAAATAGTGTTTCGATAATATCGTCACGGTGATGGCCCAGCGCAATTTTGGTGGCGCCAATTTCTTCAGCAAAACCGTACAAAGTGCCCCGCCGCAGGCGCGAACACAAACCACAATAGGTTTTGTTTTCCGGTACCAGCTCGGTAACTATGCTGTAGGTGTCTTTCTCGATAATATGAAACGGCACACCCAGGTCAGTGAGGTATTGCGGCAGCACGTGCTCGGGGAAGCCCGGCTGTTTTTGGTCCATATTGACCGCTACAATTTCAAATTTAATCGGTGCGGTGCGCTGTAAATTGAGCAAGATTTCGAGCATACCGTAGGAGTCCTTCCCACCGGACAAGCACACCATCACTTTGTCGCCGGCTTCGATCATATTGTATTCGGCAATGGCCTTACCGACGTTACGACGCAGGCGTTTTTGCAGCTTGTTGAGCTCCAGTCGCTCGCGACCACGAATTTCGGGCGCTGTGTATTGAGCAACACCGGGGATAGATAGTTCTGGGTCTGACAGCTCTAATTCTGGCATAGGGGGATAGCTCACGTGGTATTCGAATAACGACCAGGGGTAACAGCCGGTTATTTTACCACTTACCCAGCCACACACCACATGGAGCGGCGACCCTGGTATTGCCTACTTATTTTGGCGTAAAAAAAAGCGCCTAAACGGCGCTATACAAAGTAGGGCTTAAATTCTGCGTCGAGACCGGTGGCGCAGGCAAGCCCGTTAGGGAGTTTTCTATTCAAGGGGCATTTTAAGAGCCATCTTAAGGGCCATTAAGCGCCCAGTCGTGTCGGAATTTTATGTCACCGCTAAATCCGAGCAGGTACAGGGCCTGGCGATCATCGGAGTAATGGGCGAAGACTTTCAGTAAACTCTTCTGGCTTTTAGCGAAATCCTTCTGGTACCAGTCGAAAATACTAGAGGCCTGGAGTTTGCCTTTGCTCAGGGAAACGCCGCGGTCGTGGTTAACAAACTCCTGGCCGGTTTTCTTTAACAATTTGGCCTGGTTCTGCGCAGTAAAGGCTTGAGCCTGCAAGCTGGGGCAACCCAGGCTCGCACAGGCCAGACCAAAATGAATCTTATGGTCTTTCCAGATCGGCCTGAGAATGCGGTGCTCGATATCATTTAGCGACAGCTCCTGTTGAGCAACGGTCACCAGGGGCGTATCCCACGGCCCTTTAGAGAAGCCCTTACCCCTGATGTCCTGCACGCTCTTGATGGGATAGCTTTTAACAACCAGGTTCACCACCAGCGCGTTGTAGAAATTCATCCAGTACGCTTTTTGCTCAAGTTTGCGGTAGGTGCGCGGATCGACGGCCGCCATGGCATCGACATAAGATTGCAAGCGTTTTCGATCATCCTTACTAACATCGCCGTAGCGAAAACGGTTAATACCGGAAGTGTGCCGGGTGACTACATAACGGCTCAGGATTGAATTCCAGG
This sequence comes from Porticoccaceae bacterium, assembly GCA_018069525.1. GTDB lineage: Bacteria > Pseudomonadota > Gammaproteobacteria > Pseudomonadales > Porticoccaceae > JAGPUQ01. The sequence goes on from JAGPUQ010000016.1 coordinate 48,930, forward strand.
CGCTGTGATCAATCGTGCGATAGCTACGCTCGTTGCTGGCATCCCAATAACGCCAATACTCGGCACTGGGGGCCGCCAGTAGCGCAGGGCTCAGTAATAAACCTAACACCAGTCCGATTAAGCTTTTCTGTACTTGTATGCCTCTCTGCACTCTCATATTGACCTTTCCTGCGTTGGCTAACGCTGAACGTTATTCGTGAATATCGATCACGGTAGCTTTGATAACACCATTGTAACTGGCATACAATCCGAAAACCTTTTTTTGTGAAACAGTTACCTATGGTTCCTCTGACAGCGTCCCAACTTCATGCCATCGACCGCCAACACATCTGGCACCCCTACTCTTCGACTTTGGAGCCAATTCCAAGCTATGCCATTAGCCGAGCTCGGGGCTGCAGACTCTATTTGGAAGATGGCCAGCAACTGATCGACGGCATGTCTTCCTGGTGGGCGGCCATCCACGGCTACAATCATTCTCACCTCAACGAGGCGGTTCAGCATCAATTGGACAAGATGGCTCACGTAATGTTCGGTGGCATTATCCACGAACCTGCCGCCCGATTAGCGGAAACGTTGGTGGAAATCACCCCCCCTGGACTCAACAAAGTGTTTTTTTCCGATTCTGGCTCGGTGAGTGTGGAAGTCGCCATCAAAATGGCGGTGCAGTACTGGCAGGCACTGGGTGTGCCTCAAAAACATCGCTTGCTCTCATTGCGCGGCGGCTATCACGGCGACACCTTCGCGGCTATGTCGGTCTGCGACCCCGATACCGGCATGCACCACCTGTTCAACAAAATTTTACCGCAGCAAGTTTTTGCCGATAGGCCTGGCTGTCGGTTTGGAGAGGACTGGGAAGACGAGTACATCGACGACTTTAAACATCAGATCAGCCAACACGCTGATGAACTGGCCGCGGTTATTTTAGAACCCATTGTTCAGGGTGCCGGCGGTATGCACTTTTACTCGCCGGAATTTTTAGTTCAGGTTCGCGACCTTTGTGATCAATACAACGTTCTCTTGATCGCCGATGAAATCGCCACCGGCTTTGGCCGCACCGGGCGACTATTCGCCTGCGAATGGGCCGATATCAGCCCTGACATACTGTGCGTCGGCAAGGCACTAACCGGTGGTTACATGACCCTGGCCGCAACGCTGTGTACCGACAAAATCAGCATCGGTATTTGCACCGGAGAAGGCGGAGTGTTTATGCACGGCCCCACATTTATGGCTAATCCGCTGGCCTGTGCCACCGCAAATGCGAGCATTGAGTTATTGCTTGAACGAGATTGGCAAGGTGCCATTCAACGTATTGAGGGTCAGTTAATTCGCGAACTCGAACCCTGTCGCCACTACGAGGGCGTTGCCGATGTGCGCGTACTCGGTGCGATTGGCGTCGTGGAAATGAAACAGGCGGTGGATGTCGCCGCCTTGCAAAAGCAGTTTGTCGATCATGGCGTCTGGATTCGACCCTTTGGCAAACTGGTGTATGTTATGCCGCCCTACATTATCAGCGAAGCGCTGTTAAGCCAACTGACCCACGCTATGGTTGAGGTGTTACAGCACCAGTAGTACTCATCGCAACCGTACTTACCTCAACCGTGCATGACTAAACCTGCTTAACTAAACATGTGCTCTGGCGAAAACGGCGGAACCCAGTCTAAGGTCTTACAAGTGTGCTCGATATCGATTTCCAGGTCTCCCGTCAAACGCTCAATTTGCGCTTGAGGACCGAGCTTACCGATAAGCTTTAAGCCCAGTGTAGGAAACGGCAACAGCATCGGTTTGCGGCCCACCCCTTGAGCGATAAGCTTAATCAGTTGCGGTGTAGACAGGGCATGACCATCTGCGGCCAGGAAGGTTTCCCCGGAAGCTTTTGGGTGAGTAAGACAGACATAAATAAGATCACACAGATTCGGCAGCGCCAATAAATCTCTTTTATTATGAATACTGCCAAGGGGTAGTGGAATACGGTATTTTATCGCCTTTTCAAGTACAGCTAAATTTCCCTTAACCCGCTCCCCGTAAATCAAAGGTGGCCGAATAATCGTAAGCTCCATTCTCGCGTCAACACAAAACGTCTGCAAAGCCAGTTCCGCTTCGTATTTTGACTGGCCATAAGCGTCTTCGGGGTTTTCTGGGCTATCGACTGTAAATGGCTCACCACAGGTTTGATTGCCGTTAACTTTAATACTACTCAAAAAAATAAAGCGTTTTATTCCAGCGCGAACTGCCGCCTCGGCAACGGCAAGGGTATTCTCGACGTTAGTTTCCCGGTACAAAGCCAGGCACTCGCTACCGTTCTCGTTGGTGTGATGAGTTCTCGCAGCCAGGTGAACCAGAACATCGTGCTGCTGAAGTAGGTCGAGAGTTTGTTGAGGGTTTTTAAAATCCGAAATAGTGGTGCTGGGCTTCCCATCAATCACACAGGGGGTTCTGGTGATCGGAGTAACATTCAGTTTGTGCTGCTGTAGATAGGAACACAGCGCCTGCCCAACAAAGCCATTAGCCCCAGTGATCGCAACATTCATAAGTCGTTTTACGCTTAGTTATTTTACACTTAGAGTTAATATATCTTATCGACGACTCTAGTCTAGAGTCGGCCTTACTTTAAAGGTCCAACCCCTTACTTTAAAAACCTGGTCGCCTACTTTAAAAACCTGGCCGCCTATTTTAAAGACCTGACCACCTATTTTAAAGGTCGAATCCCTACCGCCTCTCGCAACTGGGTAATCAACGGGCGGCTAATGGTGCGCGCTTTTTCCGCACCGGCCTGCAAAATAGTTTCTATTTCTCCCGGAGTTTCCAGCAGCGTGTTATAGCGTTCTCGCGCTTCTGCCAATTCGGTATTCACCAGTTCAAACAAGCGTTTTTTTGCTTCGCCCCAGGCAATGCCATTAGCGTATTCTTCACGCATTTCCGCCGTCTGCTCCGGTGTGGCAAAGGCCTGCCAAATCTGAAACACCGTCGAGGTATCCGGGTCTTTTGGTTCACCGGGTTCCAGCAAATTGGTCTGGATTTTATTAATACTTTTTTTAAGCTTTTTTTCTGGCAAAAATAGCGGGATGGTGTTGCCGTAACTTTTACTCATCTTGCGGCCATCCAAACCCTGCAACACGGCGACGTTATCGTCCAACAGCGCCTCGGGCAACACAAAATGATCGCCGTAATGGTGATTAAAACGTTGGGCAATATCCCGCGCCATTTCAATGTGCTGAATTTGATCCCGGCCCACGGGAATCTTGTGGCCATTAAACATCAAGATATCCGCCGCCATCAGTATCGGATAAGCAAACAAACCCATATTAATACCAAAATCTGGATCTTCACCCGCCTGCTCGTTTTCATGTACCACGGCTTTATAAGCGTGGGCGCGATTCATCAGGCCCTTGGCTGTCATGCAGGTCAGCAACCAGGTCAGTTCGGGGATTTCAGGAATGTCCGACTGCCGGTAAAAACAGGCGTGTTCCACATCCAGCCCCAGCGCTAACCAGGTAGCGGCAATTTCCAGCGTTGAGCGATGCACCAATTCCGGGTCGTGGCTTTTAATCAAGGCATGGTAGTCGGCCAAAAAATAAAACGACTCCACATTAGTGCGCTTGCTCGCTGCAATAGCCGGGCGAATAGCGCCGACATAATTACCCAAATGCGGCACGCCTGTGGTGGTAATCCCGGTAAGTACTCGTTCAAGAATCATAAGAACCTAAAAATTTGTGTGTCATTAATTAGTAACTAGCAACCAGCGCACATAATACCCGATTACCCCGAGTCTGAACCCGCCTGACATCTTAAAACTGTGGCTTTTAGTGTATTTCCTTTTATGATGGTAAGCGAAGTAGCTATACCTTGATATTCCCACACAAGGATATGCACAACACTAGCACGTCATAAACAAGGCCACCGTACATGCCAACAATAAATCGCTGCTACAACGTTAATGACTTCCGTGAATTGGCACGCAAGAAATTGCCCGCCCCGCTATTTCACTATATCGATGGTGCCGCGGACGACGAGTACACCAAGCACCGCAACACTGCCGCCTTTGAACGCTATCAATTGGTACCGAGCATTTTGCAGGACGTAACCAACATCGATATGCGCACCAGAGTATTAGGTTGCGATATCGACTGGCCGGTAATACTCGCCCCCACCGGTATGTCGCGGTTTTTCCACTATCAAGGTGAGACCGCCGTTGCACGAGCCGCGCAATCCAGCGGCACTCTCTATTCCCTGTCCACGGTATCCACCACTACCATTGAAGACGTCGCCGCAGCCACCAGCGGGCCAAAATTATTTCAGCTGTACGCCTTACGGGACGACAGCATTAACAATGAATTGATCGAACGCTGCAAAGCCGCCAACTACGACGCCCTGTGTTTGACCGTAGACACCGTCGTGCAGGGCAATCGAGAGCGGGATTTGCGCACCGGGATGACCGTGCCGCCCGCGCTCACGCTTAAGAGCTTTGCCAGCTTCGCCGCGCGACCGCAGTGGTGCTACCGCTACCTCACCTCCCCCGCTCTGCAAATGGCCAACCTCGCCCACCATATTAGCGAAGGCAGTACCGAGGTCAGCTCCCTGGGTAGTTATATCAACGGCCAGTTTGATCGCGCCCTCAACTGGAACTACGCCGAGAAAGTCATCGCACGCTGGTCGGGGCCATTTGCCATCAAAGGCATACTATCTGTTGAAGATGCCCGCAAAGCTGCTGCTATGGGGGCCAGCGCGATCATCATCTCCAATCACGGCGGCCGTCAACTGGATAGCGTTCCTGCACCCATCGAGGTCTTACCCGAAATCGCTGATGCGGTGGGCGGCCAGGTCGAAATCATTCTCGATGGCGGCGTGCGTCGCGGCACCCATGTTCTCAAAGCCCTCGCCCTGGGTGCCACCGCTTGCATGATGGGACGCCCCTATCTGTATGGCCTGGCCGCCGGTGGTCAAGCGGGAGTTGAACGGGTACTGGAATTACTGCGGGCAGAAATTGAACGGGGCATGATACTCAGCGGTCGAGCGTCTCTCGCTGATCTCAACGACAGCGTTTTAAGACGAACAGACAGCTAAAAAATAGGTAGAAGCTCATCTCGACGCCCACTGGACAAACCTCCAGGCACCAATTTTCACCCACGATTTTAAGCTTCTATTTTGCTCTCATCCGTTGATATACTGGACTGGTATCGAATTTCACAGCAGCATCGATATTGCCCGGCAGCACTTGCAGTCGCCATCCGGTTAAAACCTTAGCAGCAATATTAGTATTATCATTAGTAATAATATTGGGAATTATAAAAATAGAGCCTACAACACCGGCTTTTAATCTAGCACACAGGAGTTTACACATGGGTATGATGCAAGAGTTTAAAGAGTTCGCCATCAAAGGTAATGTGGTCGATATGGCCGTCGGTATTATCATCGGTGCCGCGTTTGGCAAAATCGTTTCCTCAGCCGTAGCTGACATTGTCATGCCGCCCATTGGCGTGATGATGGGCGGAGTCAATTTTGTTGATCTCGGTTACGTCATTCAAGAGGCCGTGGGCGAGCAAGGCGCTGTCTCAATCGCTTATGGCAAGTTTATTCAAACCCTTATCGACTTTGTGATTATTGCTCTTGCCGTATTCGTGGGCATCAAAGCAATGAATTCGATGAAAAAGGAAGAACAAGTCGTCGAGGAAGCACCTGCTGAGCCAGAACCCAGCGCAGAAGAAAATCTGCTCACTGAGATTCGCGATTTACTCAGACAGCGAGGGTAACTACCTAACGGTAGCACCTAGCAATAGTTAAGCTAGCAATAGCACCTAAGGCCCGACTGAAAACAGTGGGGCCTTTTTAATTTCCGGCCCTGTTGATTCCAATCAAACTGGCCGACCTAAAAGCCAAGATCAGCAGACCCCTTTCCCTGTATCTTGGAAATCGACACCATAAGCCATTGATTTGTAAGGGCGTGCTTAACTAACAAGAGCCTGGATAATAATTAGAGTGGTCGAATTTAGCTTGCCGTGTACACTGCGTATAAACAAAACGACACCTTTTAACTTATTGTTATTAAAACCAAATCATCCCGGCTACGGTCTCCTTCACCCAAAATAGAGTTGAAAGTGATATAAAGCCTATGGCTATTGAATAAACTGTTATGTGTACAAGGAGATTAAGTGCCACATCTAGAAAATAATTATGAAGAGTGGGCGGAGATTAGAGGAAGAATCGACTCCATTGCCAACGCTATATTCTTAATAGCTGGCGGTGCATTATCTCTTTCCATCAGCATATTACTTAACAGCAAAGCGAATGGGCTTATTTCTCAAAAGGCAGCTTGTGTAGCAACCTCAGCATGGTATTGGCTACTCTCTGCCATAATCATATTTCTATTTCTAAAGGGTAAGCTAATTCTACAATCCTATATGCTTCAGTTTCATACAGGTTTTGTAAGTAAGCATATCTACAAATTTAACTATATTGGCTGGGCAATAGGTATTACGGGGTTTATCGCTTTTATTACAGGCCTAATAAAAATGGTTAGTGTTGCCGCTTTAGTCATAAACACATAACAAGGCCAAGCATGTAAAGCCGCAAAAAACGCGGCTAGGACAGCCAATACTCCACACCTTTTGTGTTGTCGCTGTCGCTCCAAATTAACACAAAAGGTGCTACATATTGGCTGCCCATGTTGGCGGCGTTATGCATAAGGAACCAACAACCATGATATGGAAATCGCTACCAATTATTTTGCTTTTAACAAGTTGTGCCCTGATTGATGAGTATGGCGAAGCCAGGGAGCTTGTGAGAAAGGCAAACGAAATATGCTCAGAAAAATTAGAAACTGGTGAATATGTCAGCCATGAGCAAAGAGCCGAGTGTATTGGCAAAGAAAACCTATCTATAAGTGAAATTTATGGAGTCCCTTACAAGGATATGACCCATATATCTAATGCAATCCGAATAGCACTCGCCAGGAAAATAGATACCGGCAAAATTGAGCTTAACGTTGCAAAAAATCAAATGATCGGTGCAGGGTATATCCTTGATTCTGAAGAAGAAAACCGCATTTACGCTAAGGCTGCTTACCCAAGAGAAAAGTGGCAAAGTCAGGAGCAACTTATATCCCAAGTAAACGCAGAGAATTTACTGTTTAAGTGCAAACTAGAGGGCAACAATGTTCTGTGTGAATAAATGCATAACAAGAAAGTGGTGCGGGACAAAATGCTGCGCATTTCGCCCCACACTTAGGCGTTAGGGCCTCTAACCAATGACATTATCTTCTCGAGACCTAGAGGAAGCACGCAGCAAACCATTCAAGGAAACATGGTTTACTAGTGGCGCTCTATTTCTAGTAAGGCTAATAAAAAAAATCCCATACTTTAAAAGAAAAATTGATGAATCGATGGGAGGTTTGTCAGGAGCAATTTTCCGCTGCCAAGATAGTGGGGATCATTTAAGAGCAACAAAGATAGCCGTCTACGCGATAGAGAAGTTTCGAAATAAAAAGGACCGTTTTTTCCCATTTATGGCGCACCATCACTGGTGGCAATTCATGACGCACGCTGCCGAAAGTGCGGGCCAAATAGACGATCACGAATTGAGGGAGAAATTAATTCATCTTGCAGAAAACGGAATTGAGCCATTCGAAGGCAATTACGTTGCAGTAGCCTTTTTAGAGTTTTCCCGCTGGAAATACAGGGAAGAAAACTATGAAAAAGCAATCGAGTATGCCGAACTTGCCGTGACTGCAGATGGAACTTGGGCCGAGCCAGATTTCATATTGGGCTGGTATGGGCTAATCCTAGGTAAAGGGAATGCAGAGGAACACCTTTCGCAAGCCATAGAAAAAGATAAGCGCATTTTGTTTCGAGTGGCAAGCAATGACCTATGTAAACAATACCCAGCTATCATTAGAAGGCTAAAAGAAAGGTATACACTTTATGAAGATGGAAACGGCGGCCCTAACAATGGCATACAGACGGACGCGGCAGAGCCGCGCCGCTGATGCCGGGCGTAAGGACCACAATAAATGGATTTTATTCCAACATTACAACTCGCTGACAAAGTAGCTATTGGTGCTTTAATCGTATCAATAATCAGTATTATTTATGCTTACAGAAGCCGTAATACAGCACACAAAAGCCATGAGATAGCCAGGGAAGCTCATGAGGAAAACAAAAATCTGACAAAACTTATCAAGAAAAATACAGTATTAAAAAGCCTAGGTGAAGTGACAAAAAACTACACAGAAGCCATGGCATTTGTGTCAGATAGCATTATTATCCTCGAGCAACTTAAAGATAAAGACGGCCTGCAAGAACTTAAAGACAAACAAAATGAATTTAAAAAAGAAATTCTAAACCTAAAAGAAATGCATAATTCAATTAATGATCAATCAGAATTAAACGATGCTGCTTACTTTGAAGAACTATCATCAAGCGTTAACCAACTAGTTCAGGCATCGGAACTAATGAAAACAGCAGAAAGCTCAAGGTACCGGCATATTTTTAGAGATTTACAGGCTGCCACAAACAAAGAATACATACCTTAACAATGCGCTGACCCTGGCCGCCGCCAGTCAAGCCCAACCTCATATGCCCACCCTACCTTAAAACCGAAACCAGCAAACCTCAAAACCGGAACCAGCAAACCTCAAAACCGGAACCAATAAGACCCCAACGAGCTAAGATAAAGCCTTAATCAGCCGTATTAAGACATCAAGCAAGCTCAGTTTATTAAGCGTCCCCTGCTTATTCGAGTAAACTGCAAGCCTAAGAATCTATTCTGTTAACATTTATCACCTGCCTAGAAAAACACCTAATGAACCAGAAACGCCATACCTCACCTTCACGCCGTCATGGCAAACATAAACCCCACTCAGCATCGTTTGTCAGCGCACCTAAAGTTGCCTTTGATGGTGCAAAGCTTGTTTTGCAGACAGGCCGTGAAAGGTCGATTCTGCGCCGTCATCCGTGGGTATTCTCCGGTGCGGTAGAGCGTGTCGAAGGCGATGCGCAAAGTGGTGACACGGTGCAGGTATGCGATGCGGAGGGAGGCTTCCTCGCCTGGGCTGCTTACAACTCAGAGTCGCAAATTGTCGCGCGGGTATGGTCATGGCAGGCCGAGGAAAAAATCGATGCGGATTTTTTCCGGCGAAAAATTGCCCGTGCGTTGACCTTACGAAAAGACCTGAAACTCGAGCTGCACAGTAACGGTACGCGCATGATTCATGGTGAATCCGACGGCTTGCCTGGGTTAATCGTGGATCAATATGCCGATGTACTGGTGTTGCAGTTGGGCAGCGCCGGTGTGGAACTCTGGCGTGAGACTTTCGCGGATTGCTTGCAGGAACTGTGTCAGCCGGCGTGTATCTACGAACGTTCGGATTCTGATGGTCGTGCGCTGGAAGGTCTGGAGAAACGCAGTGAAGTGTTGCGTGGTCAGCTACCGGAAAATTTGAGTGTGACCGAGAACGGTATCCACATTGCCGTGGATGTGGCCACCGGGCAGAAGACCGGATTTTATCTTGACCAGCGCGATAACCGTGCTTTGATCGGTGAGCTATCAACAGGACGCGATGTGCTCAACTGTTTCTGTTACACCGGCGGTTTCTCGTTATATGCCCTGCGCGGCGGCGCCAACACGGTATTATCGATTGATTCTTCAGCCGATGCATTACAACTGGCGCAGCGCAATGTCGAGCTGAACGCACTGGATGCCAGCCGTGCCGAGTGGCAGCAGGCCGATGTATTTGAAGCCTTACGAAAGCTGCGCGACCAGAACCGAAAATTCGATCTGATCGTACTCGACCCACCAAAATTTGCGCCCACGGCGGCCTTTGCCGAAAAAGCCGCGCGCGCTTACAAAGACATCAATTTATTAGCGTTTAAATTGCTCCGCCCCGGCGGTATTCTTGCTACCTTTTCATGCTCGGGTGGAGTCAGCGACGATCTGTTCCAGAAGATTGTCGCAGGTGCGGCGCTGGATGCCGCTGTTGATGCCCAGATCGTACACAAGGTGAATGCCGCAGCCGATCATCCTGTATTGCTGAGCTTTCCTGAGGGCGCTTATCTGAAGGGCCTGGTGTTGAGGGTGACCGGGTAGTAAACAAAGCAACACCCTCCCTCTCCAAAAAAAAGAAAACCTGCGCTCAATAAGACCGCGGCAAACCCAACTTATTGGTGGAAATAAAATTCAGTACCATATTTTGACTGACCGGCGCCAAACGCGGCAACATCGCTTCGCGCATTAAACGCTCGACGTGATATTCCTTGGCATAACCCATACCACCGTGAGTCATTACGGCTTGCTGGCAGGCTTTAAACCCGGCTTCGGCGGCAAAGTATTTAGCGCCGTTGGCGTGAGCACCACAGTCCTTACCGCTATCGTAAAGGGATGCCGCGTGCATAATACTCAGGTAAGCCGCTTCCAGTTCAACCCAGTTCTCAGCCAGAGGATGTTGCACGGATTGGTTCATGCCGATAGGACGACCAAAGACTTCGCGGTCTTTAGCGTATTGCGTCGCTCGAGCCAAAGCACTGCGGCCCATGCCGACGGACTCAGCCGCTAATAAAATTCGCTCCGGATTTAAGCTGTGCAAAATATAGCGAAACCCCTTACCTTCTTCGCCAATTAAATCTTCTTTGGGAACCGGAAGATTGTCGTAGAAGGTCATGTTGGAATTGACGCACTTGCGACCCATTTTGTCGATTTCCTTAATTTCGACATGATTCGGATTCATGTCGGTATAAAACAAGGAGATCCCGTCGTGGGGTTTCTCGCATTCTTCCCTTGGCGTGGTGCGCACCAACAACATAATCTTGTCGGCCTGCTGGGCAGTAGTGGTCCAAATTTTCTGGCCATTGACGATATAATTCTCGCCGTCGCGTTTGGCGAAGGTTTCGATACGCGTGGTATCCAGACCCGCGTTAGCCTCGGTAACGCCAAAACAGGTTTTCTGTTTTCCTTGAATCAAGGGCGGCAACCAACGTTGCTTTTGTTCCTGGGTACCAAATTTAACAATGGGGTGCGGGCCAAAAATATTAATGTGCACGGCAGAGGCTGCCGACATACCGCCGCCTTCGGCGATGGTCATCATCATCAGGGCGGCTTCCTGGACGCCCAAATTAGAGCCACCGAACTCCTCCGGCATGGTCATGCCCAGCCAGCCACCTTTGGCGACTTCCTGATAAAAATCTTCCGGGTACTCTCCGGTTTTATCGTGCTCCAACCAAAAGTCGTCACCAAATTTTTCCATCAACGCTTTGATGCTATCGACGATGGCTTCCTGTTCACTACTTAATCCAAAATCCATAACTACCTCTTACTTAATTTTTTCAATTCGGTGTTTTTAATTCCGCACTTTTAAATTAGATGCTTTCTAATTTAAGGACTAAGCATTACTGACCGCAGTAATTTTCGGCCACAGTTCGTCAGCGCCCCAGCTCAAAACTTCTTCACCCAGGCGTTTAGCCCAAACGGTCTCGTTGCCGTACTCGTCGCGCCAGCTCCACAAGCGACGCGTCAGGTGATGTAAGCGATGTTCGTAGGTAAAACCCATAGCGCCGTGCACCTGATGGGCAACTGCGGCACCGGTGTTCACCGCTTCTTCCAGGCGAGTTTTGGCGGTCGCAATCTCTACCCAGGCTTCGTGATCGACGACACCATCTGCGCGCGACAATGCTTCTGCTGCCGCATCAGCCGCCGCATTGATTGCCGCCACTTCACCGGCAAAGGCAGCAACGGAATGTTGCAGTGCCTGGAATTTTCCGATGGGGCGTCCAAACTGAACCCGCTCCATTGAGTATTCGATAGTTAACTCTAGCGCTGCGCTCAACGCACCCGCCGCCTGCACACAGCGAATTAACGCGCCCATGGCCTGAACACTGTCTGCGTCCATACCGCCCGTAAGAACGCCGCTCTGCACTGGAGTCACATCGCTCAAGGTCATGCTGTCGAATGGTTCTCCGGCAAGGCTGTTGTGCGCGGCAATCTGACACTGATCAGTTGCCACCTGGGCGACAAGCCAGTCATTGCCATCTTTGCAAACCACAACTAATTGTTTTGCGCTGCGACCACCGGGAACCGCGTTAATTGTGCCGTTTAATACGCCATTCACATATTGCACTTCACCCAGACCCACGGTTGCGGGCTCGCTGGACACTTCCAGACCTGCTTTTGATAACAGCCAGCCCGCCATTAATGTTTCTGCCAGCGGTACCGGTAGCGCCGCAGCACCGGCGGCTTTAATTACCGCGAAGCCATCTAACAGGGACGCGCCAATGCCACCGTTGGCTTCTGGCACCCAGGTTAAATTTAACCCGGACTCTTCAATGGCCTGCCATAGGGCTTTGGGCCACTCGCCCTCTTCGGCTGCGTTAATGACTTCGGGGGTACTCAGGTCATCAAAAATACGATTGGCCGTATCAAAAATTATAGTGTCTGTTTCGGTCATGGTATTACTCTCTACCTTGTTCTTTATCTGGCTTGTTCTTTATCTGGCTTGCTCTTGGTCTGGCTTACGCTTCAAGCAACTAAATGTCTATTCCATACTTATACTGGTCGGGTTTAACGCATACCCAGCTGTCGGGCGATCATGCCCTTGAGTACTTCATTGGTGCCCCCGCGCAAGGTCGAAGACGGTACCCGTAAGATGCCGTCGCGCAACAAGCCAGGCAGCAAGCCTTCGGACGTCGCTAAAATATTTTGCGGTAATACTTTACGTAATTTTTCCAGCAGCTCGCGCTCAAAGTTGGTACTCATATCCTTAACCAGGGCGGCTTCCATCTCCGGTGACGCGCCTTCTTGCAGTAAACCTGCAATGCCGAGCGACATTCGACGCAGAGTTTTAATTTTAGCGACGACCTGGCCCAGTACTTCTTTGGTTTGCTCCGTTGGGTTATTCACCAGTAGGCGCATGGCTTCCTGCAACACGATAAAGGTACTCAAGAAGCGCTCTGGACCAGAGCGTTCCAGGGCGAGTTCGCCAACTACCATGTTCCAGCCGCCACCCACTTCACCTAGTACGTAGTCGTCGGGTACAAACACATCTTCAAAATTAGTTTCGTTAAAATGCACCTGACCACCAATATCGGCAATACCGCGAATATCGACCCCCGGTGCTTTTAAATCAATAATAAACTGTGAAAGCCCCTGGTGACGGGCACTGGTATCGAGAGGCGACGTACGTAACAAAGTAATCATGTAGTCGCAACCGTGAGCCCCTGTGGACCACAGCTTGGTACCGTTTACTTTCCAGCCGCCCTCAACCTTTTCGGCCTTGGTGGCAACCGACGCAAGATCCGAACCGGTATTCGGTTCGCTCATGCCAATGGCACAAAAACAGTCGCCAGAGACAATGCGCGGAATAATGGCATCGCGAATTTCTGGTTTCGCATTTTTAATAAGTTGCGGGCCACTTTGACGATCGGCTACCCAGTGCGCCATCACCGGTGCACCCGCAGCGAGCATTTCCTCGGTGACCACGTAGCGTTCCAGAAAGGTACGGCCATGACCGCCGTATTTTTTGTCCCAGGTCATACCCAGCCAACCGCGCTGACCGACTTTTCGACTGAACTCTGCGCTCATTGCTGACGCCCAGCAATCGGCCATGGGCACAAAACCGCCGTTGGCAATTTCTTCAGCTAGAAATTCACGAACCTCTTTACGCAACGCTGTCGCCTCGGGAGGCATTTGGACATGGGGAAACCGAAACCGGCTGGACATTGACACTACTCCTATACCGATACGATTAACCAAACTCGATAATCGCAGCGTTTAAATTAACATGCTTTTTTTACACTAGTTGTACAGCAAACCGGGCGGATAAACCGCCCAGTTTGTCTAGATCACGCAAACCATAAGCGGCTTAGCTGCCGATCATAATAGCTTTTTCTTCGGTGTACTCAACTAAGCCACTGGCACCCCATTCGCGACCATTGCCAGACTGCTTGTAACCACCAAACGGTGCTGCAAAACTAAAGGCTGGGCCATTCACTTTTACCTGACCGGCGCGCAACTGGCGAGCGATACGCATTTGAGTATCGGCATCTTCTGCCCAAAGACCACTGGACAGACCGAACTCGGTGTCGTTGGCGATGGCGATGGCTTCGTCTTCGGTTTTGTATTTAATTAAGCACAGTACCGGGCCAAAAATTTCTTCCTGAGCAATTGCCATGTCGTTAGTCACGTCGGCGAAGATAGTCGGCTTAACATAAGCGCCCTTGGTAATACCCTCGGGCAACTCGGGGCCACCAGTGACCAGGCGCGCACCTTCGGCAATACCTTTTTCGATATAGCGCACTACGCTTTCGCGCGCGCGCATGGAGCTTAGTGGGCCAAGGAAAGTGCCTTTATCAGCGGGATCGCCGACGACCAGAGATTCGGTCACGGTTTTAGCCACTTCCACGGCTTCTTCGTATTGGGACTCGTGTACCAGGATGCGGCTCAACTGTATGCACATTTGCCCCGAGTTAAACATCGAATCCTTAATCACGTATTTAATTGCTTTTGCGACGTTGGCATCTTCAGCAACGATAAACGGCGACTTACCACCCAGTTCCTGACACACACGCTTAACCGACTCGGCAGCTAATTTAGCCACGCCTACACCAACTCCAGTTGAACCGGTAAAAGACACCAAATCCACTTCTGGATGAGAACTGCAGGCATCGCCAATCATCGAGCCTTTACCAGGCAACAAGTTAAACACACCGGCAGGCAAACCCACTTCGTCGCAGACTTCGGCAAATACAAAACAAGATAACGGCGTTTGTTCGCTAGGTTTAAGTAAGGTGGTGCAACCGGCAGCCAGCGCAGGGCCGACTTTTGCAATCACCTGGAATAGAGGGAAGTTCCACGGTGTGATAAACGAACAGACGCCAATCGGCTCTTTATAAACGCTAAAGCCATCTTCCTTGCGAACGTCATCCATAGTTTTAGCGAGTTCAGCAAAAATCGACAGCCCCTGAATCGGGCCGCCGACCTGAATACCGCGGGCAAAGTGATAGGGAATACCCATTTCCTGAGAAATCAGGCTGGCCAGCTCGTCTTTACGCTCGGTCAGTTTGGCGCAAATGGCAAGAATAATCTCCTCGCGCTCTTTGCTACTGGTGCGCGACCAGGCTGGGAAAGCGCGCCGCGCCGCACGTGCAGCTTTGTCGACATCTTCTATATGGGAATACGGTACCGTTGCAAACGCTTCTTCGGTGGCCGGGTTGATCAGCGTGCTGTGACCTTCGCCGGATGGCGCTACCCACTGGCCGTCGATGTAAATTTTGTTGTATTCAATCATGAAAATAATCCCCTGTTATTTTTTCGACCAGACCTTGTTTCGTTCGGGTCAAATGACAAAATTAATATAAGAACTTCTTTTTACCTTAAAGCAGTTACGAGAGCCCTAATCTTGGACGCATAAACGCGGCAATTTTATTGATGGCGTCATCGGCCTCTGGCGCATTACCGGCCATAAACTGGAACACGTGCTGCATTTCCGGGAACACCTGTAGCTCCACCTCGACACCTGCCGCCTTAGCTTGCTTGGCAAATGTTTCACTGTCGGATAATAAGGCCTCGTAGCCACCCACCTGAATCAGTGTTGGCGGGAAGCCCTTAAGGTCACCGTAGAGCGGATTGGCAAAAGGATCCTGTGGCGAGGAATTTTCGCCGCTCAAAAATGCTGCAGACATCCCGTTCAGGGTATCCAGGTTAACCAATAAATCTTTGTCGAAATTGGTTTTTAGCGTTTCGCCCTTGCCTTCCATATCATACCAGGGCGAGATCGGCGCACAGGCACCTGGCATTGGGTGACCTTTATGGCGGGCGTAAAGAATCATCGAGGTGCACAGATTGCCACCGGCAGAGTCGCCCGTCGTACCAATATTCCCCGGTTCGAAACCTTGCTCGAGTAGCTGCGCGTACACCGCAACGGCCTGCTCCACGATACCGGGATGAGGATTCTCCGGCGCTCGTGTGTAGTCGAGGGTGAAGGTTGGGCAGCCCAGCGCTTTAGCCAGATGACCGTACATCTTACGGTGACTGGTACTGGAACCAACCACAAAACCACCGCCGTGACAGCACAGCACCACGCGGCTTTTGTCAGCGCCCTCAGGGGTGGCCCAAACGCCAGCAACATCGGCAATGGTGGCTTCGCTGAATTCAACACCCGTGGGCTCGGCCGTGAGATCGCCCCAACCATCGAACAGTTCGCGCAGGGCATCCAGATCCATATCGGGGCTTACTTTGAGCTTGTCAGCCCACTCTCGGTACATATCGTCAATTATTTGTGCTTCTTTACTGGCCATCTTGTTCTACCTCATATTTCAAAGAATGAATTCCGTTTTCAGGCGTCTATTATCGAATAGACCAAATATACCGGCTATACCGAATATACCGAAAGCCCTGTAGGGGGACTTATCATATTGACCGAATGGTCTGTCAGCAACTAAAAATTTAACCGTACTATCTATTAGCCTATTCGTCACCTTATTAGCCTATTCGTCATCACCAGCCGCCAGCCGCCTTAACTGCCAGCAACAATACCCTGATCGTGCAGACGACCGATGTCGGCGCTGCTTAAACCCAGCTCCTGTGCGAGAATCTCGTCGGTATGCTGGCCTAACTGTGGCGCAGGCTGCACCGCAGCGCGCTCAAACAACTCAAAATTAAGTGGTGTGCCAGGGCTGAGATAGCTGCCAATACCCGGCTGCTCTACCTGCTGAAACATGGGGTTTTCGATGGAGCACTCGGGATCAGCGCTGACCAACTGATGCACACTTTGATATTTACCCCAACAGACGCCATTGGCATCGAATGCCGTCGCCACCTGATTAAAACTGTGGTCGGCAAACCAGGGCTGTAGTAGTTCGGTGATATTGTCTCGAGCCTTAAAGCGGTTACCTTCGTCGCGAAGATTCAAACCCAGACGCTGACCTAAGTGGTTAAACGCCTCTCCCAACCCGGTGGCTTCACACAGGCCTCGCCACTGGTTGCCGGTGAGCCCCACTACCATCAAACGCATGCCGTCGGCGGTGACAAAATCCTTACCGTATGCACCGAACAGATAATTGCCGCAGGCTTCTCTATCTCCGCCGCTTAACTGGGCTTCGGCAATAAACCCAAGGTTGCCCAGGGTAGCCAGGGCTACATCTGCCAGGGCCAGCTTCACCAGCTGACCTTCCTTAGTCTTGCGTCGATGACGCTCCGCAGCCAACATCCCCAGGGCCAGAGTTTGCCCGGTGATAACATCCCAGGCTGCCAGTACATGGTTCACTGGCTCCGCACTCTCACCCGTCATAAAGGGGAAGCCCACCTCACAGTTAACCGTGTAATCGACCGCCGAGCCGCCGTGGCGATCTCCGGTCAAATTCAGGTAGATCAAATCTTGCCGATGTTGCTTTAAAGCCTCGTAAGCCAACCAACCCCGCGCTGGGAAGTTGCTCAAAAACATCCCGGCATCCTCACCGGGAGCGGCAATCAACTGGGTAAGTAGTTCGCGCCCCTCGGGTTTGCGAAAGTCCACCGCGATGGAACGCTTACCTTTATTCAGACCCGCCCAGAACAAACTGTTGTTGTGCTCATCCACCGGCCAGCGACGATAATCCGGGCCGCCGCCAATCATATCGAAGCGAATTACGTCAGCTCCTAATTGCGCCAGGGTCATCGCGCCGGAAGGTGCCGCGACAAACGCCGCGCCTTCCACCACACGCATACCGGAGAGAATATTGTCCATCAACTATCAATCACCTTAAATGTTTGAAATACCCGCAAGCCAAAAACCCTAACTTACTTTCGCAAAACCGTTATCGATCACCACAATGTCGCGTTCGGTGACACGACAACGAAAGGCTACACCGGTATCCAGTTTCCATATTTCTGTGCGAATGGTTTCGCCGGGATACACCGGTGCTGAAAAACGCGCTTTCATACTGTGAAAGCGGTTTACGTCGTAGTCGCAGCACTCTTTAAGCAAGGCGTGACCGGCCACACCAAAAGTACATAAGCCGTGAAGAATCGGTCGATCAAAGCCACCTTCCCGAGCCACTGCGGGATCGGCGTGGAGAGGATTGTAATCACCGGACAAACGATAAATCAGCGCTGCCTGGGCCAAGGTTGGCAGCTCGCAAGTAATGTCAGGCGCGGTATCTGGAATCGGCTGAGGTGTTGGCGGTCGCTCGGTAGAACCGCCAAAGCCGCCGTGGCCACGGGCCATGGTATTTTGCACCAAGGTGCACAAAGGCTCGCCGTCCTCTGTTGTTACCGTGCGAGAGGAATAAATAAATGCGCCCTTGCCTTCACCCTTGTCGATAATCGCATCGACTTTTGACGTGGCTTTTACCGTTCCCGAAGGTGGTAGCGGTTTATGGATGATGATTTCCTGATCCGCATGTAGCACCTTAGTCCAATCGACACCGGTGTCCGGGTCTTTTATCCAAAAACCCGGATAGGCCAATACCGCTGCCATCGTAGGCAGTGCAGCCAATTTTTCTTCGTAAACAAAGGGCAGCGCTTTTTCGTCCAAAGGCTCGTGACCAACACCGACACCCAGGGCATACAACATAGTGTCGCGCTCGGTATAGGTGTGGACAATTTCGTCGAACTTTCGATTTTTTAATTGCTCGTAGTTAATCGCCATCAGCAAACCCTAATCAGAAATTTTATTTTAAAAACGTAATTTATAAATAATTGATTATTAGTAATTCAGACACCCTGGATTATGGCGCCCGGAAATCTGCTATGCAGGATCCCAGGTAAATACGTCCTGCGAACGGTCCAGAGGATAAAAATGTGATTCGAGTGCGGGCATGGCGCGATCAAAGATACTATCCATATCCCAACCATCTCCCGCGTGTACCGACCGCAGGGGACGGGATTGCCCCATTAAGAAAATCTCATTCATGCGCACGGCAAAAATCTGTCCGCTAATATCCACAGCCTTATCACTCAATAGTGCCGCAGCAACAATGGCGACTTTTTCCGGCGTCATTTTCTTCAGTTTTTCAACTCGCTCCACCTGATCCGGAGTATCGGTAGGAATACTCGCGGTCATTCGGCTCCAGGCAAAGGGCGCAATACAATTTGAACGTACGTTGAAGCGCTGCATATCGAGAGCAATGGATTTGGACAATGCCGCAACACCCGCTTTAGCTGCCGCATAGTTAGCCTGACCAAAATTGCCAATCAAACCAGAAGTAGAGGTCATGTGAACACAGGCACCACCTTCCTGATTGCGAAAATGTGTAGCCGCAGCGCGAGCTACATTAAACGATCCCTTAAGATGTACACCAACGACCTGGTCGAAATCATCCTGAGTCATTTTGTGGAAAATCACATCGCGCAAATTACCGGCATTATTAACCACGCCATTGACACTACCAAAATTATCGACCGCCTGAGTAACCATAGTGTTGGCACCCTCCCAGGACGTTACGCTATCGGTGTTGGGCAGTGCTTCGCCACCCATTGCCGTGATTTCGGCGCACACTTCCTCAGCCACGTCCCGATCGAGATCATTCACAATGACCTTGCCGCCTGCATTCGCAACCGCTAGTGCAATCGCACGGCCAATACCACGACCGGCTCCAGTAACAACAACGCCTTTACCTTCAAGATGTTTAGTTTCGCTCATTTTTTTATCCTTCCTTTTAGTCTACAAATCATTAAATAAAAAATAGTTTTTAGCTTAGCGGGAACATTTATGTCGCATTAGCTATCAATTCTCGGGAAATCACTTTTAACGCCAGGGTTTCCTCTGCGCCTTCAAAAATAGATAAGACCCGCGCATCGACAAAATATCGGCTGACCGGCACTTCTTCCGCATAGCCCATACCTCCGTGAATTTGCAGCGCTTCACGCGTAACCCATTCCGCAGAGCGACAGGCAAACAGTTTTACCAGGCTCGCTTCCATCTTACCGCCACCGGCATCGACTTTCCGAGCTACCGCATAACTGAACTGCCGAGACGCCAACAAGGTAGTAATCATGCGGCTGAGTTTTACCAGAGTTAATTGGTAATCCGCAATCGGCTGCTTAAACACCTTGCGCTCCTTGGCATAACTAATCGCCTGCTCAGTAGCGGCTTGCATAACACCGGCAGCACGCGCCGAGGTTTGAATGCGCCCACCCGTCAAACCCGCCATGGCGTAGTAAAAACCCTTACCCTCGCCACTTTCTTCACCGACCAGGTTATTGCCGGGTACAAAATAATCTTCAAAAAACAAATCAAACGAATGCATACCGCGATAACCCAGAGTCGGAATCGCCTTGCCTGACAACTTACCGCCAGCCTCTTGCACTACGTCTATTTCATGGCCTTCGGTGCGTGGTTTTTCAACCAGGAAAAAACTCAAGCCCTTGTAGCCGTCGGCTTCGCTACCGGTGCGTGCCAAAGTCAAAATCACACTGGCCGACCCGGCAAAGGTACACCAGGTTTTACTGCCGTTAAGTAACCAGCCGCCTTCGGTTTTAACGGCTTTTAATTTAGCTGAGGCCAGATCGGATCCGTAATCCGGTTCTGTTAAGGCAATAGCACACAAGGTTTCACCACTGGCAACTTTTGGCAACCAATGTTGGCGTTGTGCTTCGGTACCGCCTTTCATTAAAGCGCGAGCGAGAATCTCGGGGCGAGTAATCAAACTACCTGCCGCACCTAAAGAGCCTCGCGACAATTCTTCGGTGACCAAAATCATATACAGGCTGTCGTCGCCGCTGTCTGGCTGTAAGCCGTCGAAACGCTCGGGAATAGAAATACCAAAACAACCCATTTCACGCAGCGGCTGCAGTATGGTTTCGGGAAGATCGAGATCCTGACGATGAATATCTTCGGCGAGGGGCATCACCACATCGGTGGCAAAACGACGGAAAGTATCGCGAATAATTTCCTTTTCACTATCGAGATTCGATGGTAAAAAATCACCTTCGCGGTCGATTAATTCGCGGCCCAAAGCGGCCATATTTTTCGCCGACAAATAATGTCCACGCAATCCTGAATTATCAAATTCGGCAAAGCTGCTGTGAATGTCGGCTGCGCTCAAGCCGTAGTCTTCGGGCCGGGCTACCAATCGACCGGCGACCGCTTGCAAGGCCTCACAACAGAACTGACCAGCGACCCACGCTGCCAGGTCATCCTGCTCGAACACTTGCCCAGCGTAATCCAGCAGGGCTTCTGCCGCTGACAAATCCGCCACGCAAAACGATATGTCGTAACAAACCAGTTGGTGTTGATCGAGCAATACTGCCGACAAACCCTGCTCGTCACTGCAGTCACGCTTAAGATTGACTAAAGCCCGATTAACCAGTGCGCTAGCGTCCGCTACAGCTTCAGCCAGGCCCCGAAGGTCTCCGGCATGATTGTCGGTGACGGTTTTTTTAGCTACATCCATTCCTGTCATTTCAATATTAATCTCCAGGCATTGATTTCTAGGCATTGATTTCTAGGCATTGATCTCTAGATATTGATCTCAAAGCGCTGAACCATAAACGGCAAACTTCTAAAAAAAAAGAAACCGGCATCAAGCCGGTTTCTTTTACTCACCCAAGGTCAAACGCCGTAGGCACCGACGATGGCTACGCTCACCACGTTCTGGTGTGGGAACCCACCCAGGTTATGCGTCAGACCCAACTTAGGATCTGCAAGCTGACGATCTCCCGCACGACCAGACAATTGCAGATACATTTCGTAGAGCATGCGCAAACCGGACGCGCCAATGGGGTGGCCAAAACATTTCAAACCACCATCGATTTGGCAAGGCACTTCACCGTCGGCATCAAAGACGCCGTCGAGCACATCCTTAACTGCACCACCGTCTTCGGACAAAAACAAATCTTCCATAGTGACCATTTCAGTCACGGAAAAACAATCGTGTACTTCCGTCATGCTGATTTGCTCGCGAGGCTTAGTAATGCCCGCTTCTTCGTAGGCGCGTTTAGCAGCGATACGTGTAGTCTTAACATAGGAGCCGTCCCAACCGTCGAAACCACCTTCCTCGCCGTTCGAGGCACACATTTGTAGGGCCTTAACACCCACCAGGTTTTGCTTGCCCAAACTCTTGGCAATTTCCGGCGTTGTCACAATGGCACAGGCCGCGCCATCACTCACACCACAGCAGTCAAACAAACCGATGGGGTCGGCGATCATCATCGCATTCATCGCCTGCTCTTCGGTAATAAGACGCTGTAAATGAGCCTTCGGATTTTTCATACCATTCGCGTGGCTTTTCACAGAGACGTGGGCCATGGCGCGTTTCAAATCTTCTTTGCTGGTACCGTATTTCGCCCGATAACCCGCAGCCAACTGGGCGAACATGCCCGGCGCCGACAAATTCGGATAATAGAGATCGTTAGATACCCCACGCGAACGCTGTGGCAAACCGCCATAACCGGTATCTTTGAGTTTTTCAAAACCCATTGCCAAAGCAATGTCGCAAGCGCCGGAAGCCACGGCGTAAGTTGCCGCACGAAACGCTTCGGTGCCACTGGCACAATAATTTTCCAGACGAGTAACGGGAATATAGGGCAAACGCAAGCCCATACTTAAAGGCATCGCACCGGGACCAACGCTGTAAGCGTCGATGCCGGTAGACTGCCACGCCGCTTCAATTTGGCTTTTATCAATGCCCGCATCGGCGATACATTCTTCGAAGGCTTCCGCCATTAAATCGGCTGGCTCACAATCCCAGCGCTCGCCAAATTTACTGCAACCCGCACCTAAAATAACAACTTTATCTTTAATTCCACTTGCCATGGTATTTGCTCCTGAGCTATTAGTTAGGCTTGAATGGCTTTCCAAAAATATTTACGGAAGCCCGCCTGATGATCGATTTGTTTTAGACGAAAATGCACGGAGACTTCGGAACCCGTATCAAAGGTTTCCGGATCAACTTCACTCATGTCCATCATGATACGACCGCCACCTTCAAAGGTCACCATACCGAAATAGGCAGGCGGGCTGTAATCAAACGTAAGGGTATCGGCAGTCCAGGTCGCGACGTGGCCTTTGGCACCCACCATCGGATGATCTTCCTGAGTGTCGTAAGCGCCGCACTCGGGATTCACACAATACTTGTGCTTGGGCATTTGCACGGTGTTACAAGCGGTACATTTACCGCCGAGAAAACTGTTGGTCAGGCCTCGTGCGCGATACATAGCGGACAAATACGCCTGCTTATTCACCTCGGAACGCTTGCCGAGTTCTTTTTCCAGCAGATCATTAAACGACTGATACTTGTTGTAATTTTCTTCCGGTCGACCGTTATCAAGAAAGCCGTTAACACCTTTGACTGGACGCTGCTTTTTAATCGCATCCGTGACCTTGAACAACAAGGCATCGCAACCCTGACCAAAACCGGTCAGCAGCACCAAATCCCCCGGTGCAGCCTGCTCTAAGCGATGGGCCAGCAAGAGTATGGCGTGAGCGGTGCCGGTGATGCCTACGGACTGTAATAGATTATCGGCAATGGCAGCGCCATCAATACCGAGCTTTTTAGCCACCATCGCAGGCACTCGGCCCTGTTCGGTCGGCAGGATAAAGTGCGCAATGTCAGCGGCACTGACACCGGCCTTGGCAAGCAGGGCATTCACGGTGTCGGGGATGATTTTCATATAACCTTCGTCGCGCACCCAGCGCTCTTCCCAGCCGTAATCAAAGTCCTGACCTTCGCCGCGGAAATGATCGATGAAATCCACCGCCTGACTGTGACTTGCTACCAGTTCGGCAATCACATTTTTGCTACCCACAGCGATGGCAGCCGCGCCGTCGCCGTAAAGCATTTCTTCCCGGGAAGCGCATTTGGCACGACGATGTTCCGAGGCAACCAGCACGGCTTCCTGGCCACCTGCGGCAATGTCCAGCGCCGACAACAGGCCGGAAGTACTGGCTCGCTGGGAGGACGTAATATCCATGGTGCGCAGATCGGCAATATTCAAATTCAATGCCTCGGCAACCACTACCGAGCTCTGGCGATCATTAAAGGGCAAACTCGTGGATGCCAGCAACAAAGCCGCCGGGGTTTGACCCGGCGCTTTTCCCAAACAATCGGTATAGGCTTCCACCGCCATAGTAATGGCATCTTCATCCCAGTTACACATGGTTTTTTCGCCCTTTGCCAGACCCTTCAGGCCCGGATCAAACCACGCATTCGCATCCGCAATCACCCGCTTTTGCAGGCGTGCTTTGGGCAAATAAGCGCCGTATGCAGTAATACCTCTCATAATCATTTCCCGTTTGTTAAAAAATACTAAATATGTCGGCTGATAAACAACTTCATAATTTCTGAAGTGCCGCCGTAAATGCGACGAATGCGCGCATCGGTATACATGCGCGAAATCGGATACTCCCGCATATACCCGTAACCCCCAAACAGTTGCAGGCAATCATCGACGATGCGGCCTTCTTTCTCGGTGGTCCATAACTTGATCATCGCACCCTGTTCTGCAGTGAGGGTGCCATCGACGATTTTCACTAAACACTGGTCGAGAAAGGCCCAACCTGCGGTAAGTTCGGTTTTAATTTCAGCCAACTTAAAGGCGGTATTTTGGAACTCAAACAAAGCCTTACCAAAAGCCTTGCGCTCTTTCACATAGTCCACGGTGACATCAAAGGCACGCTGCGCCTCCGCCCAGGCGCGATAGCTGACCGTCAGTCGTTCGCGCGGTAGCTCGTCCATCAAATAGGCGAAGCCTTTACCTGCCTCACCAATCAAGTTGCTCACTGGCACGCGCACATCGGCAAAAAACATTTCCGAGGTATCGGCGGCTTTCTGGCCAATCTTGTCGAGATTGCGGCCCCGTTCAAATCCGGGCCGATCCGTTTCGACAACAATCAGGCTCATACCTTTAGAACCCTTTTCGGGATCCGTTTTGCACACCACAATCACAAAATCACAGTGCTGGCCGTTGGTGATAAAGGTCTTCTGGCCATTAATCACATACTCATCACCATCCCGCACAGCGGTGGCGCGAGTGCCCTGTAAATCACTACCGGCTCCGGGTTCGGTCATCGCAATGGCGGAAATAATCTCGCCACTCACCATGCCCGGCAACCAGCGTTGCTTCAGTGCCTCGCTGGCATGGTTGAGCAAGTAATAGGCGGTAATGTCGGACTGCAAGGCGAAACTGCAACTACCACCACCGATGGCGTAACCGATTTCCTCCGAGGAAATCATATTGTAGTAAAAATCCCCACCCGGGCCACCGTATTGCTCTGGAATACCGCAGCACAGCAAACCATTCTCACCGGCCTTGAGCCAGAATTCTCGAGGAATAATGCCGTCGTTTTCCCACTGCTCGATATTCGGTTCGAGCTCTTCCCGATAAAAACGTCGGGCGTTATCGCGAAATAATTCATGATCCGAGCTGTAAACGGATCGACTGGTCATCGGCATAAAGCGGTACCAACTGGTAAGTGAATAACTGCGGCAAATAACTAAGTAGCCGTGACTGACAGTTTTTACTGGCCTGCCTTTGGCGGCTGGCTCGCCAAAACAAACACAACATGACTGACATTGCGTACTAATTGGCCGTAACTGAGGGTGATCTACAAATCAGGGCTGCCGATGATACAAAGCAATGGGCTTAAACGCAAAAAATTCAACCGGTTGGGACTCACCCCAACAGGCTAATAAACCCATCACTCAGAGCTAAAAATCGCTTATTTGTCGCTACGCGGCTGAAAGAACGGCAGTTTACCGCCCTCTTTGAGTGGCTCAAACACGACTTCCATGGGTAAACCGATGCTCAGCTCTCGATAATCCATGCCTTTCAGGCCAGCGGTCATGCGCACGCCCTCTTCCATCTCCACCACCAGCACCGCGTAGGGGCACTCCGTTTCAAACTCTGGCGACATGGGCATATGGCACACCGTCCAGGTATACAGCTCGCCACGACCGTGAGATTGCCTCCAGCCCCATCGGTCAGAACCACAGTGCGCACACATAAACCGGGGAATATGACGCCAGGTTTCGCAATCGAGGCAGCACTGGAAGCACAAGATGCCGTCTGCACAGTGCCCCCAGAACTCTTCGTCTAAGTAGTGATTGGGCTTTGGCTTCGGGTTCGGAATAAAGTCAGTCACGTCTATCTCCTCAAAATCGCCAGGCTGCCATCACCAAAGTCACCCCAACCGGTCACCACCCCAAGCTCAGCGTCCTTTACCTGAGCCGCACCCGCATCGCCGCGCAACTGTCGCGTAGCTTCGACCACGTGATTCAAACCCCAGACGTGGGCCTCGGATAGTAAACCGCCGTGGGTATTCAGCGGGTACTTACCGCCAAGCTCGATATTGCCGTCTTTAACAAACTCTCCCACCGCGCCCTGCTCGCACAGCCCGAGGGCTTCCAGCTGTAGCAGCACTACATAGGTAAAGCAGTCGTAGACTTTGAGAAAATCCATATCAGTCGGTTTAACCCCGGCCATTGCAAAGGCCTTGGGCGCAGAGTTGTTAAGGCCGATGTGAAACATATCCGGGCGATTGGCAATGTCGTCCGCCGGATAGGGATGGCCCTCTGCCGCCGCCATAATATAAACCGGGCGATGGGGTAAATCTTTGGCTTCGTCGGCGCGACTAATCACCAGAGCGCAAGCACCGTCGGTTTCGAGACAGCAATCAAATAAGCGAAATGGCTCGGAGATCATTCGCGAATTCATATAATCGTCCAGCTCCATGGGCTTGCCCTGGGTCACCGCGCGGTCATTCAACTGAGCGTGTTTGCGACACGCCATCGCGACTGCCGCAGTCGCCTCGTCGCTGACCCCAAACATTTGCTTGTGCCGCATCGCAATCCAGGCGTACATCTGTACCGGAGATGCTGCGCCGTAGGGGGCGTAATAATTTTTCAGGGTGCGCTCCATTGCCGCCAGCGACACCACTTCACGATTCTTGATACCGGGCTTGGGGCGCAGCGCAGAAAAGCCGTTCCAGCCCACCATTACCACAATATTTTTCGCCACACCTGCGGCTATCGCCATCGCTGCGCTTTGCAAAGCGGTGATCGGGCTGGCACCGCCCATATTCACGGTTACCGAATAACGGATATCCCGAATACCCAGATTGGCCGCCACTTCTTCAGCAGTTATCAATACCGGTGGCAATACAATGCCGTCGATGTCGTGGGGGGAAAGACCGGAATCCGCAATCGCTTTGCGAGTTGCTTCGAGCATCATCTGTGCGGAAGGCTTGTCGGCTCCGCGCACATACTCGGTCTCGCCAATGCCTACGATTGCAGCCTTATCTCGAAAATCTATGCCGTGCGCTGTCATCTTTACTCCTTAACAGGTCGCAGGTTATTGGGAAACACAGCCCAAACCAGGGGGGCGCTATCAGACCACAATCATTATATTGAGTCAAAAGGTTGTCAGGCTTTAGGGTCGGTTTCCTGAAGTTCCTCGGTCTGAGCCAACCACGCCAACTTGGTATCCTCATGGATCGCCATGGTCGGTACAAAGCGGTCGGGCTCATCCAAACTGCCCACCGTGACATCGATATATTTTGGATAGGCATCGAGTACACAGGCGATCGGCGTACCGCAACTGGCACAGAAATATCGCATACCGCCGTCCGACGATCGAATCGATTCGGGGTTTCCGCTGGTGTACTCAAAGCCTTTGGTCGGCACCACAATCCAGGTGACGAAAGGCGCTCCGCTGAACCGTCGGCACATCGAGCAATGGCAATTCGCAGTGCGGTACTCTCTCTCCTTTAAGGCATAGCGGATTTTTCCGCAAAAACAACCACCCTCAATCATGCCCTTGCTCCCTTAGCTGTCACTTTCAAAGCCGCCCGCAATGCCACACCATAAGCCTTATTGGCCCAAATATTCATTTCCTCGACATGCTCCAATGCTTCCTCGGGTGCCTGGTAATAACGCAGCGCTTGTTCTTTACCCAACTTTTGATAGGTAAATGGCTCAAGTCCCCTCTCCTTAAACTCCTGCTCGCTGTCATTATCGGCCTTTAGATAAAGTGTGCTATTCGAAATTAAACCAAACATTAAACCTTCAAGGAAAATGCCGTGACTACCAAACATACGCTTCGCAATCACTGGCCCCACCGACTGCATCAGTTCAAGCACGTAAGCAACGAATTGTTTTTCTTCTGGTGAGGCAGGCATTATTGATCCGAATTCATTATTCGTTCATTACTTTCACATATGGCGTTTACATGTAAGGTCCACATATAAGCTTCACAAAGAATAGCCCAGGCAATCTAGTATTCAAACCGGTAACGCCATTATCTGACGACAAGCACTGGGCAATTGCCCTTCCCCCTGTTTTCCCTCTACCCTTGTTTGCCCTAGACATGGATACTCGGTAACCTTGTCGCGATGATCACCGACCCCTTTTTCTACCTCTGCGCAATACCCGCAATTCTTATCTTCGGTCTGGCCAAAGGTGGCTTTGGCGGCGGTATCGCCGTGGTTTCCGTGCCGTTAATGACTCTGGCAATATCTCCGGTTCAGGCTGCGGGTATATTACTGCCCATATTAATTATTATGGATGTGGTTGCACTGTGGAGCTTTCGCGGCCAGTGGAGCAAGCTTAATCTCCGACTCACTCTACCCGGCGCGATGGTCGGTATAATCATCGGTGCATTTACCTTCCGCTATCTGTCCGAAGATGCTATTCGCATTATGATCGGCGTCATCGCCGTGGCGTTCTGCCTTAACTACTGGTTAAAACCCACTCTCGACAAAAAGGCCGAACCCAGCATATTACACGGCAGCTTATGGGGTACCGTCGCTGGCTTTACCAGCTTCGGCATA